>JBFONR010000009.1:0-149726 GCA_040779365.1 Colwelliaceae bacterium MEBiC 14330 | reverse complement strand
GATAACCGCTGAAAGCATCTAAGCGGGAAGCAGGCTTTGAGATGAGTTCTCACTGGAGCTTTAAGCTCCCTAAAGGGTCGTTGGAGACTACAACGTTGATAGGTCAGGTGTGTAAGTGCTGTGAGGCATTGAGCTAACTGATACTAATTGCCCGTGAGGCTTAACCATACAACACCTAAATGGTTTTAAAGGTTGTGTGAAGACTGACAAAAGCGAAAGCGAAGACATCACGTACTTAACGTATTACTTGAATATGACGTATTTATATCGATTTCTAGATTGTACCCTTTTTGTTTAGCGACAATAGCGCTGTGGTCCCACCTGAACCCATTCCGAACTCAGAAGTGAAACGCAGTTGCGCCGATGGTAGTGTGGGAGTTCCCATGTGAGAGTAGGACATTGCTAAACTTCTATTCGAGAAAAGCCCGATGCGAAAGCGTCGGGCTTTTTGCTTTCTGGCTTTATAATAGTTGAGTGAAACGCAGTTACGCCGATGCTAGTGTGACTGATGTTAGGATAAGCCCATGTGAGCCAAGCACATTGCTTAACTGCTATTAGAGCAAAGCCCGATGCGAAAGCGTCGGGCTTTTTGCTTTCTGGCTCTATAATAGTTGAGTTAAACGCAGTTACGCCGATGGTAGTGTGACTGATGTTAGGATAAGCCCATGTGAGCCTGGGACATTGCTAAACTGTTATTTAAGAAATCCCCGATGTGAAAGCGTCGGGCTTTTTGCTGTCTGGCTTGCTCATAGTTGAGTGAAACGCAGTTACGCCGATGGCAGTGTGACTCATGTTAGGATAAGCCCATGTGAGCGTAGTTTTTTGCTAAACTGCTATGTTGCTCGAAAGAGCTAGAATATACCGTAGCTAGACCTAGGGATTTTTTTACTCAGCATCTAGAAAAATTAGCTGTGCTAACGACTGTTACTTTATCTCAGGTTTATGTCCCTACTTTTAAAACTGTGTGATGCTACCCTAGCTATGAGAGTTTGAGTATTTGTTAAAAGTAAGTTTAAAATATCAGTACTCATTAATATATTAAGTCATTGAATTTTAGTTTTATATTTTATTTTTTAATGTATATTTTACATTAATTGACCGTGTTACTTGAATTCTATCTGCTTACCCCCACATCAGTCATATCAAATATCTAATTACGTATTGAACAGAGGAGATGTTTCAGATGTCTGAAGCTAATCAAGTAGAAACGCATGGTTTCCAAACCGAAGTAAAACAATTGTTACAATTAATGATCCACTCACTTTATTCTAATAAAGAAATCTTCTTACGTGAGTTAGTATCAAATGCGGCGGATGCTGCCGATAAGCTAAGGTTCAAAGCTTTATCAGATAACGCATTATACGAAAATGACGGTGATTTACGTGTTCGTGTTAGCTGCGATAAAGAAAGTAACACCGTTACCATTTCAGACAATGGTGTTGGTATGAACCATGATGACGTTATACAACATCTTGGTACCATTGCTAAATCAGGTACTGCCGAGTTCTTCTCGCAATTATCTGGTGACCAAGCAGCCGATTCACAACTTATCGGTCAATTTGGTGTAGGTTTTTATTCTGCATTTATTGTCGCGGATAAGGTAACTGTTCGCACACGTAAAGCCGGTGAAGCTGCATCAGAAGGCGTTGAGTGGGTTAGTGCTGGTGAAGGTGAATTCACCACAGCTAAAATTGAAAAATCAAACCGTGGTACTGATATTATCCTTCATTTAAAAGAAGATGAGTCAGAATTTGCTGATGATTGGCGTCTAAAGTCAATCGTAACTAAATATTCAGACCACATTTCTGTTTCTGTCGAGATGCTAACCCCTGAAGTGCCTGCTGTAGAGGCTATTGAAGAAGTTAAAGACGAAGAGGGTAAGGTAACTACACCTGCTGTAGAAGCGCGAGATGCTGTTCCTGCACAATGGGATGCGGTTAATAAAGCGACGGCATTGTGGACACGTGAAAAAGCAGAAGTTTCTGATGACGAATATAAAGAGTTCTATAAGCATGTTTCGCATGATTTCGCCGATCCTTTATTGTGGGAGCATAATAAAGTAGAAGGTAAAACAGAATATACCTCGCTTTTATACGTCCCTAGCAAAGCACCATTTGATATGTATAACCGTGAGAAACAGCATGGCTTAAAACTCTTTGTTCAACGCGTATTTATTATGGATGACGCAGAGCAGTTCATGCCAACTTACTTGCGCTTTGTTAAAGGTTTATTAGATTCAAATGATTTGCCATTAAATGTATCACGTGAAATCTTACAAGATAACAAGATCACGCAAGCAATTCGTAAAGGTTGTACCAAGCGTGTATTAAAAATGCTAGAGAAACTGGGTAAAAATGACGCCGAGAAATACCAGGGTTTCTGGGATGAATTTGGACAAGTATTAAAAGAAGGCCCTGCTGAAGATGCGGCAAATAAAGAGCAAGTAGCTGGTTTACTTCGATTTGCATCTACTAATGAAGATACTGCCACACAGAATGTTTCATTAGCATCTTATATCGAAAGAATGAAAGAAGGTCAGGATAAGATCTATTATGTTGTAGCTGATAGTTTTGAAGCGGCTAAGAACAGCCCGCATCTAGAAGTTTTCCGAAAGAAAGGCATTGAAGTGCTCCTGATGTCAGATCGCATCGATGAGTGGTTAGTTAGCCACTTAACTGAATTTGACTCTAAACAGCTACAATCAGTCACTCGTGGTGGTTTAGATCTTGGCGATATGGATGATGCAGAAACTAAAGAAGCACAAGAAAAGCTAGAAAAAGAATACGACTCTGTTGTTAAGCGCATTAAAGAAAGCTTAGCAGGCAAAGTTAAAGAAGTTAAGCTATCACAACGTCTAACCGATTCTCCAGCATGTATAGTTGCTGATGAACACGACATGAGTAGTCAAATGGCGAAGCTAATGGCCTCTGTTGGTCAAGAGGTTCCTGAAACATTACCTATATTTGAAATCAACGGTGAACATGCGCTTGTTAAACATGTTGCTGATGAACAGGATGATGACAAATTTACGCAATGGGTAGAAGTATTATTTGAACAAGCCATGTTAGCTGAACGTGGTAGTTTGAAAGATCCGGCTAGTTTTGTCGCGCGTTTGAATAAATTGATGTTAACTCTGACTAACTAGTCAAGTTATAAGCATTGACTTATTGAAAGTTGATACTTTAGTCTGAAAAAGGGGATTTAATCCCCTTTTTTTATGTTTGTCGGCTTATGCTACTTGTTTGCTTATAGGCTAGCTTGTATAGTGTCTGCCGACTTTATTATAAAGCGAAGAAATATTACCTTTGTCTGATCAAAAGTAAAAATTAATTATCAAACAAAGGTAAAATTTCTTTAATACTTCAACCCAAATTTAAGGTTTCATAATATGCGCATTGTTTTATTAGGTGCTCCAGGCGCTGGTAAAGGTACACAAGCACAATTTTTAATGGCTAAATTCGGCATCCCACAAATTTCTACTGGTGATATGTTACGTGCAGCAATCAAGGCTGGTTCTGAGCTTGGTATTAAAGCCAAAGCTGTTATGGATGCAGGTCAATTAGTTTCAGACGAGCTTATTATTAGCCTAGTTAAAGAGCGTGTTGCTCAAGATGATTGTAAATCAGGCTTCTTACTCGATGGCTTCCCTCGTACAATCCCACAAGCCGATGCGATGAAAGAAAATGGTATTAATGTAGACCATGTACTTGAATTTGATGTACCTGATGAAGTGATTGTTGAGCGAATGGCTGGCCGTCGTGTTCATTCTGGCTCAGGTCGTGTTTATCATCTTGTTTATAACCCACCTAAAGTTGAAGGTAAGGATGATGTTACTGGTGATGATTTATCGATTCGCCCTGACGATGAAGAAGCAACGGTTCGCAAACGTTTAGCAATATATCATGAGCAAACAAAACCATTGGTAGACTTTTACCAAGGCGAAGCTAAATTAGGTAACTGTAGCTATTTAACTATTGATGGTACGCAAGCAGTTGAAAAGGTAAATGAGCTTTTATCCGCTCAGCTTTCTTAATGTTGAGTTAATTTAATATTATCAAAATAAAAAACTCGCTAAGGCGAGTTTTTTTAATTAAAGTGTTGCATAGCATTAATCTGCAGTTTTTATCATACCAATATGGGGTATTCCATCTTCTAGGTACATTTCACTTACTTGCTTAAAGCCATGTCGCTGATAATATGTTTTTAAATGTTCTTGTGCTGATATTTTAATATCTTCATTAGCAAAGTTGAGATGACAAAGCTTTAAAGCTTCTTTCATGAGTTCGTTGCCTAAGCCAGTACCTCTAGCGGCTTTAGCTATTACAACCCTTCCTATGCTGATTTTGTCTAAATAGCTTTCACCTTTTGGTAGAATTCGCAAATAAGCAACAAGGTTAGCATTTTGATAGCCTAATAAATGAATAGTTTCAGGGTGTCTATCAAGCTTATTTTTAACACCATCTAAATCAGGGTAATAGCAGGTTTGCTCAACAACAAATACGTCTATGCGAAGTTTCAACATGTCATAGAGTTGCTCTAGTGATAAATCAGAAAAATGTTTCTTTTGCCAAGTAATATTAGTCATATTTGTTAATTAGAGGTTAAGAAGTTTTAAATAACCGTAGTATTTACGCTTATCAAGATAGTCTTGCATTTCTTGTTTATATTGTCGTATGCATAATGTTGGAAATTCGATGGAAATAACTTGCTGCAAGGCATAATTATCTAGAAAAAGTAAGTAACCTAGCGGAAGATAATTTGGGTTAAAGTTGCATTGATAAACAGTCGCCCTTACTTGGCTAGCATTATAAAAAGTTTGTTCACCATAGCGTTTTTGAAGTGTTGGTAGTAGTTGGTTACCGTACTTTTTTATTGCTCGTCGTTTAAACATGACACCCCTTGGTAGGTAATACTTAATGGTACTTTTCCAATCAACACATTATTATAATCAAGCTTTGTTAAGGTTCAATAATATTTATATTATTTTCTAACGGCATTGGTTCAATAGAAAATAAGTCTTAGGGATTGATTATTTCAATGGCACTTTTATCGATAAAGAAACCTGCTTGAGTATATGCTTTAACAATGGCTCCCTTTTGGCGCAGAATCTTTAACCCTTTGTTAATAGCATCAAATGCTTCTTTGCCTTTTGGGTGTTTTTTACTGATGACAAAATGACGAGAGTCTTTAAGGACAACACCTATGCCCTTAACGGGTACTAAATGCACTTTATCCATGGTAAAGCTTTGATCCGGTGTTGAGTTAAAAGGCATTAGGATAAAGTCTACCCATTGTATATTCACCATTCTTACCATTGAAAGCCAAGAATCCTCATGTATTAAGTTTTTTAGTGGCAGTTCTTTTAGGGTTTGCCAGTCTGTACGCCATTTAGGTGTTGAGACACCTGTTAATTCTTTAAAATCATCTAGCTTACTCAAAGATAGCGTTTTAGTATTTTTAGGGCTGGTATAAATACCTGCGACATATTCACCTTTTCTAATCACTTCTGCAGTAATATAAACTTTATCAGCCAAAGGGGTTGCATCTTGTTGCCAGTATGAGTCAAAACTAATCAGTAGACTACCACTTTGCAGCATTTTAGTGTTTCTAAAGTTTACTTTTCCTGGTGCATAATTAAAGCTATGGTTAAACCCACCGAGTTTTAGTGCTTGTTGCGCGATGATCATATCGACTACATCCCGACGAATGTTCTTTCCTGAAAAGTTCTCGATGTTATTAATATCTCGACCTGCAACAAACTCTAGATAGTCTTCGTAGACATCATCTCTAATGTAAATAAGCACACTATCACTTTGCGCCAGCACAGCTTTTGTCGTGCATAAAATCATCACTATAAATAGGATTTGAATGATAGGTTTAAGATGTATTCCTGAAGTTAAAATGGTCATAAAAGAATGTAATCTGAATGTCAGCTACTTCACTGTAGTAAAAATAAAAACATCCTTATTATATAAAGATAACAAGGATGTTTATATATAGCAAAGTAAGGTTTATAACTTTCAGTATATACAATAGGGTTATTTTTGGTGGCGTTTTTGTAGTACTGCCATCACTTCACTTAGCTCAATGTCCTTATCGGCAAGCAAAACTAAGGTGTGGTAAAATAAGTCTGCGCACTCACCTAATAGCTCTTCTTTAGTTTCTGCTACCGCAGCAAGTGCTACTTCAACCCCTTCTTCACCGACCTTTTGCGCTATTTTTGTTGTCCCGCGAGAAAATAACTGTGCAGTATAACTCTCTTCAGGTTTATCACCTTTACGCCCTTGAATGACATTCTCTAATTGACTAAGAAAATTTTGTTGAGATAATTTTTGCTCAGGAAAGCAAGACTCTGTACCAAGGTGACAAGTTGGGCCAATAGGTTGGCATGCAATCAGTAAACTATCACTGTCACAATCAGTAAGTACTTGTTTAACAATTAAAAAGTTTCCCGATGTTTCACCCTTTATCCAAAGTGCTTTTTTTGAGCGGCTATAAAATGTCGCTTTACCAGTCTCAAGTGTCGCAAGTAATGAATCTTGATTCATATAGCCTTGCATTAAGATAGCCCCCGTTGCTTGATGTTGAATAATGGCGGGAATAAGGTTATCCATCTTTTCCCACGCTAATTCTGCAATATTATCTTTAGTTACTAACATGGTCTTACCTCAATGTTCAGATTCTTTAGGTGGGTTTTTAAATCACTTATAGCAATGACGCCCTTATGAAATACTGAAGCTGCTAGCGCACCATCAACATCTGCGGCTTGGTATACTTCACTGAAATGCTCTATGGCACCAGCACCACCTGATGCGATGAGTGGCACATTACAAACGGCTCTAGCTTGTTTTAATTGTTCTATATCGTAACCTTGACGCACACCGTCTTGATTCATGCAGTTAAGTACAATTTCACCAGCGCCTAAGTTAACGACTTTATTAATCCAGTCAAACGTAGTCCACTTAGTTTTTTGGGTGCGGGTTTCATCGCCGGTAAATTGATAAACCTGATATTGATCAGTTTCTTTGTTATAGAAACTATCTATACCTACAACAATGCATTGCTGACCAAAGACATCTGCTAAGCGAGTTATTAACTGTGGATCTTGCAAAGCTGGTGAGTTAATGGATATTTTATCAGCACCCATCATTAAAATTTCTTTGGCATCGTCTTCACTTTTAATGCCACCGGCAACACAAAAAGGAATATCAATGACTTCAGCAATACGACTTACCCAGCTTTTATCAACCACGCGTCCATCACTGCTTGCGGTAATATCATAAAAAACTAATTCGTCGGCACCTGCTTCAGCATATTTTTGTGCTAAGGGAACAATGTCACCAATAATTTCATGGTTTCGAAATTGCACGCCTTTAACAACCTTGCCATCTCGCACATCAAGGCAAGGTATAACCCGTTTAGCTAACATCTTCAGCCTCCTGGTTTGGCCAACAAGCAATGGCTTCTTCAAGGGTAAATTTCCCTTCAAGTAGTGAGCGCCCTAAAATCACACCACTAACACCCGTAGGAATTAGCGCTTTAATATCCTCCAGTGAGCCAATACCACCTGATGCCTGCCAGTTAATTTCTGGGTATTTGCCACATAGTTCATTGTATAAACCAACATTGGTACCCGAAAGGGTGCCATCTTTACTGATATCGGTACATAAAACGTGTTTAATACCTGCATCTTGGTACTGAGCAAGTAAATCCTCTAAATTTATACCACTATCTTCAATCCAGCCATGTGTCGGTAGGGTCTTATTACCCTGAGCATCTATTTTAATATCTAGGGCTAGAACAATTTTTTCGCAGCCGTAAGTTTTGAGCCATTGAGCAACCAACTTTGGTTGTTTAATTGCCAGACTGCCAATGACGACACGATCAGCACCCAAGTTGAGTAGTTGTATTACATCATCTTCACAGCGCACGCCACCGCCTACTTGAATGATCATCGAAGGGTGTTTAACTACTGTTTTTAACGTCTCTAGTTGACGTTTAGTGCTATCTTTTGCGCCATCTAAATCAACAAAATGCATTACGGTAGCACCTGATTTTGCATAAGCTTGCTGACGCTCTTGTACTGTGTATTGATAGTTTGTTTTTTGAGCGTAATCGCCTTGGTATAAACGAACTACCTCACCATTGATTAAATCTATTGCGGGGATCATCATGTGATCACATCTCCAAAAAGTTTTGAATAATCTTACTGCCTAATGCGCTAGAGCGTTCGGGATGAAATTGACAGCCAATAAAGTTGTCTTTTGCTATTGCCGCTGAGAATTCACTGCCATATTCACAGCTTGCAATAGTGAACTCACTAATAGGCGCAGCATAACTGTGCACAAAATAAAAATAGTCACCTTCGGTTATACCGTTAAATATTGGGTGATTTGCAACACTTTTAAGCGTATTCCAGCCCATATGAGGTAAGCGATTTCCTTGCGCCTTCAATGGCTCAATTTTTGTTGGGATTAGGTTTAAGCAGGCAATAGTAGTGTCGTTGGCTGCTGTCACTGCACAGCTTTTGCCTTCCGTTGAAGATTCTGTCATTAACTGCATACCCAAACAAAAGCCGAGTACTGGTTGAGTTAATTGCTGTAAAACACCGACCAAATTTTTAGCTTTGATGTTAGCCATGGCATGTATAGCACTGCCTACGCCAGGGAGAATAACCTTGTCCGCTTGTTTGATTAAATCAACATTATCTGTGATCGTCACAGCATAACCTAAGCGCTGTACTGCAAACTTGACCGAAGATAAGTTTGCGCAGCCGGTATCGACAATGACATTTTTACTTAACTTAGTCATTATAGCGTTCCCTTAGAGCTAGGCATTGCATCACCATCGACCTTAATTGCTTGTCCTAATGCACGGCCAAATACTTTAAATAAACTTTCAACTTGGTGGTGACAGTTACCCTTACTCGTTGATAGGTGTAAACTAATTAGCATTGAATCGGCAAGGGAGCGGAAAAAGTGCGGTACCATTTGTGTCGACATAGTGCCCACTTTATCACTGGTAAAATCAGCGTCGAATTCAAGCCATGGCCGACCAGATAAATCAATCGCACATTCAGCACGACATTCATCCATCGGAATGACAAAACCAAAGCGATTAATACCTCGTTTACCTCCAAGTGCTTCTTTTAGAGCTTGGCCTAAAGCAAGCGCCGTATCTTCGATACTGTGATGATCATCAATATGGTAATCACCGCTGACTTTGCAGTTTAAGCTAAAGCCGCCGTGGGTAGCTATTTGATCTAACATGTGGTCAAAAAAACCTAAGCCTGTATCAATGCTGTTATCACCAGCTTTATCCAAATTTACCTTAACGGTAATATCTGTTTCTTTGGTGGTTCGTGTTACCGAGGCAATTCTAGGTTGCTCTAATTGTGCAATGATTTGTTCACTTACTTTTGACCAGTTTAGTGCTTCTCGATCATACTTGATGCCAACAATACCCATATTGGCAGCAAGTCCCATATCGGTTTCTCTGTCACCAATGACATAGGAATTTGTGAAATCAACTCTACCTTGTTGTAAATAATCGCTCACCAATCCTAGTTTTGGTTTCCTACAGTTGCAGTTATCTTCTTCAAAGTGCGGGCATAATAAAACATCTTCAAATACGATACCTTGAGAGCTGAATATCGCCATCATTTTGTTATGGGGTAACTCAAAATCAGCCTGCGGAAAACTCGTTGTCCCTAAACCATCTTGATTTGAAACCATGACTAATTTAAAGCCTTTTGCTTGCAATTTTAATAGCTCAGGAATGACGTTAGGTTCAAAAACTAATTTCTCTAAACTATCAAGCTGTTTATCAATGGCTGGCTCTTCAACTAAGGTACCGTCACGGTCGATAAATAGTATTTTTTCTTGGGTATTACTCATAAAATGCTCTTCAATTTATTCTGCTTAAATATGGACTTAGCTATTCCGCTTCGCTGCTTTAATCTTCCGCTAATATTTGTTGTAGTTTAGTAATCTCTTGTTCGCTGCCAATACTAATACGCAAGCAATTTTCTAGTTGTAATTGTTTAGATTGATCTCTGATCAAAATATTATGACTGACGAGTAAGTCAAAAATGTGGTTTTTATCTTGTTCACTATGACAGCGAAATAAAATAAAATTAGCATTGCTGGAAAAAACTTGTTTACACCACGACTGTTTCGTTAACCAAGTTGCTAACTGAGCTCTTAATGTATTACTTGATTGCACTTGGAGCAGCATTTTTTTTAAGCCCTTGGTTAATGCATTACTGGCAAGTTCAGCAACTGGCGCAGAAATAGGGTAAGGGGCAATCACCTTACTTAGTAACGAAATGACATCGCTATTAGCTAAGGTAAAACCGCAGCGTAACCCTGCTAGGGCAAATGCCTTTGACAAGGTTCTTAGCACAATAACATTATCAAATTCCTTAAGTAATTTTGCACATGAATACTCAGGGCTAAACTCAATATAGGCTTCATCAATCACCACCATAGCATTACCTTGAAACAATTTAACCGCTTCAATGATTTGACTATGTGGTAGTAAGTTTCCTGTTGGGTTACCCGGAGAGCATAAAAATACCACTTTAACTTTTCCGACTTGTTGTTCTAGCCCTGCTATATCAAGGCTTAAATCGGCAGAATTCAGCGGTACTTTAACAATGTTGGCGCCATGGTTCTCAGCACTTATAGCATACATGCCGTATGTAGGAGGACAAATTAAAATACTGTCTTGATAAGCTTTACAAAAACTGCGAATGATTAGCTCTATACCTTCATCAGCGCCTCTAGTTGCTAATATTTGCTCTTTCGCTAAGCCACAGTATTGGCTATAAGCATTGAGTAAATTGCTCGGTTGAAAATCAGGATAACGATTGACGTTCTCAGCCGATAATTGGTACTCACCATGACCGGGAGCCTCATTGGCGTTTAACCAGATTTTTTCATCGCTTGCGCCGGCACTGGAAAATAAGCGTCTTGCCGATTGATATGGTACCATGTCAATTAACTCTGCTCGCGCTAGTTGCTGAGCAGTGGTTAGCGAAAGTTCTGAGTTACTCATGACTCAACTCCTGCTTCTAAACGAATAGTTACTGCTCGCTGATGACCATCTAGCCCCTCTGCGTCTGTTAATTCAATAATACATTCAGATAAACTTGTCAGTCCTGCTTTAGTGATTTCTTGTACAGTATAGCGACGCGAAAAATCAGCGAGGGACAGACTAGAAATGACTTTTGAATAACCATAAGTGGGTAATACATGGTTCGTGCCACTGGCATAATCACCGGCAGATTCGGGTGTATAAGCACCGACAAAAATAGAACCTGCGTTGCGTAAATCAGCTAGCAATGATTGTGCATTTTCAGTTTGAATGATTAAATGCTCTGGTCCATATCGATTAGATACCTGAACAGCTTGGTCTAAGTCCTTGGTTAAAATTGATCTTGACTGGGTAAGTGCTTGTTTAGCAATTTTACCTCGCGATAATAACCTTAGTTGTTTGTCGAGTTCAGCTGAAACTTTGTTAATTAATGATTCACTGTCACTAAGCAGGATCACTTGGCTATCCGCGCCATGTTCTGCTTGTGATAATAAATCAGCAGCAATAAAGGCTGGATTTGCTTGAGCATCACCTATGACTAATACTTCTGAAGGGCCTGCTGGCATATCAATAGCAAAACCGGCTACTTGTTGTGATAGCTGAGTTTTTGCTTCAGTGACATATTTATTGCCAGGTCCAAACACCTTGTTTACTGCGTTAATGCTTTTTGTGCCGTATGCTAAAGCCGCAATTGCTTGTGCGCCACCGACAGTATAAATTTCACTGATACCACATAGATCAGCAGCCACTAAAATTTCATTGGCTAATTGACCATTTTTATCAGGTGGACAAACCAAGACGACACGTTGACAGCCAGCAAGTTTTGCTGGCACACCCAGCATTAACACAGTTGATGGTAAAGGTGCAGAGCCTGCAGGAATATATAAACCAACACTTTCAATAGGCTCAGTTTTCAAAGTACATTTTACACCTGGCGTTGTTTCAACAGTGATATCGCTAGGCTTTTGCGCACTATGAAAAGCATAAATTTGTGCATAGGCTTTTTCAATTGCTTTTAATCGCTTAGCGGTTAATGCTTGTTTTGCCTGCGCTACTTGCTCTTGGCTGACAGCCAAAGTACTCAAAGCTATGCCATCAAACTGCTCAGTTAGGGCAATAATGGCTTTATCACCTTGATTTTTAACTTGCGCTAAAATATTAGCGACTTGCGTTGATAACAGTGCACTATCAGCAATCGCTGGTCGCGCAAGAGCTGATTTTTTCTGCTGCTCTGATAGCTCTTGCCAATTGATTAGTTGATTAATCATAATTCTTCTCGGTATTAATATTTCAATTTTTACTGCCTAAATTAAGCAGTGGATATACGCTAAATAATTGCGACTGCAGCAAAGCCGTCAAGTTGTGAGTTGCCTGAGCTTAGTTCTCTATGTGATGGTAAGGAACAACGCCGACAATGCCGCTGAAGTTGCAAGTATGAAGCGTATTAGCCCATCATCTTTTCAATTGGCATCACCAGTATTGAGTGACAACCTAAACCTTTTAGCTCTTCCATAGTTTCCCAGAAGAATGTTTCTGTTGCTACTACATGCACTGCAACCATATCATTTCTTTCCGCTAATGGTAAAACCGTTGGTGTTTCAGTGCCCGGCATGAGTTTACTTACTTCAGTAATTTTATCTTTCGGCGCATGTAACATGATATATTTACTTTCTTTAGCTTTCATTACGCCGTGTATTCTTGGCAGTAACGTATCTAGAATAGCTTGTTTACCGTCACCGAGTGCATCAGCGCGTTGAATAAGTGAAGCTTTTGAGCGAAATACTTCGGCGACTTCTTTTAAGCCGTTAGCTTCAAGTGTGGCACCGGTAGAAACTAAGTCACAAATACCATCAGCTAAACCAACACGAGGCGCAACCTCTACCGAACCCTTTAATAAACAAAACTCAACGTTAATACCGTTAGCTTTAGCGAAACGGTTTAATAATTGAGGATAAGTCGTTGCGAAACGTAAGCCATTTAAGCAGTCTAAACCTGTATATTCAAACTCTTCAGGCATGGCAATAGAGAAACGACAACCACCAAAATCCAAGGCGGTTGTGCGGATATATTGAGAGTTATCACCTTTTAACTGACGATCTAACTCTTCTTCTTCTAGTGTATTGTCACCAACAATGCCTAAGTCACACACACCATCCATCACCAGGCCAGGAATATCACTGCTGCGAACACGCATGATGTCAATAGGCATATTGCTGACATGGGCTAATAATCTTCTATCGCTTAGGTTTAACTTTAATCCACAAAGCTTAAGAAGCTTTTGAGTATCGTCACTTAAGCGTCCTGACTTTTGCATGGCAATGCGTAAACGTGGCTCTGAAGTAGTCATAGTGTAATTTCCTGTCTTAGTAATGCTTAAAATTCTTCATGTATATACAATTTCTAGTGCGCTAAAATGCGAAAAACCCCCGAGAGAGTAAAGACTCTTTCGAGGGTTTAGTAATGACATTTTCTTATTAGAAATGTTTACTTCTATACACTGAAAGGCCTTTACCATTCAGTGTTTTTTACTACTAACGCTGAATGGGCTAAATGTTGTAATGGTGGTGATGTCGGCGATTCAGGTTAATAGTCATGTTTAATTTCTCTATGTGATTATTTAATATAGTCAAAAATAGCAAATTTGCCGAACTGCACAAGCTGTTGTAAAATTAAGTTAACAGTGATGCAGTCTGGTTTATTTAATTATGCTTACAGTACTGGTTAATGAAGTCGGCTGCAAGTAATAAATAATTTTTTTTTATTACTATTTGACATATTAGTCATTGTTAAGGTTATGAGTTTATATACTGTGTCTATTGCAGAGACAATTTGATAACTAAAGCTATTATATTTTTGGCCGATAACAGCTTAGATACTCAGAAATTTAACAACTTAGATAACTGTCGGGACAAAAGATGGATATTTTTACTACTCAATTAACACGTGTAGTGCCTGTACCTATAAAGCCTGCTAGTTTAAAGGTAAAGGCGCTATTAAAAGAGTCAGCTAACGCTAAGCTGACCCAAGACCCTGATCACCTAGAAAATCATGACTATTATTTCACGAGTGAAGAAGATAACAATCACGCTAGTCAGTCACAACAACAAAACACCGAGCAAGAAGCTAACAACAAGCAAAACTCTTTACTTGCAATACCAGCAGAAGAAACGCCGATAAATGAAAAACCAACTGGCAAAGACGTTACAACAGACAAAAATATTAACCATCTAGACATATATGTATAAAGCCTACTAACAAGATGCAATAAAGTTAGCTCACTAAAATCAAAGCTTTTGGTGAGCTTATACTCTTATTAACTCCTTTTAACTGCCACAATATTTAAATATAAGCGACTATCATTGAATTGATAGCCTTCATTTAGCGGCCTAATTCCGTTGAAATTATTAACTTTATCTTTCTCAGTGCTAGCAAAGCCAGTGAATGCGAGTATAATCTGAGGTTATTCATTATCACTTAAGGTAAACTAATTTCCTTGAGTAAAGTATCGATAGTTACCTACATAGATGACAACCACCCCTGCGACAAATAAAAACTTTGCTGAGCGCGTAAGTCAGGCATTTGCACATGATGGGGCTTTAGCTAACGCTATATCAGGTTTTTCTCCTCGACAAGCACAAACAGATATGGCACTTGATGTCGCTGATGCTATTGATAAACAAGCCTCATTAATTGTGGAAGCAGGCACTGGAACAGGGAAAACCTTCGCTTATTTAATTCCTGCATTCTTGTCATTAGACCCTAAGAAACCTAAAAAAATTATGGTGTCAACGGGGACAAAAAACCTACAAGAGCAGCTTTTTCATAAAGATATTCCCTTGATCAAAAAAGCGCTTTCTAGTAATGCTCAAGTTGCGCTATTAAAAGGGCGGGCTAATTATTTATGTAACTACCGTTTAGCGCAATATCAAAATAGTCGCGGTCAGCTTGATGCACAAATGTTGCAGGATCTAGTTAAAATAAAAAGCTGGGCCAATGGTACCCAAAGTGGTGATATTGGTGAGCTGGTTAATGTTAGTGAAGATTCAAGTATCTTCCCATTTGTCACTAGTACACTTGATAATTGTTTAGCAAGAGATTGTCCAGATTATGAAGGCTGTCATTTAGTTAAAGCAAGGCAAAAAGCGAGTGATGCCGATATCATTGTTGTTAATCATCATTTGTTTTTTGCTGATATGGCGTTAAAAGATACTGGCTTTGGTGAGCTTATTCCTAAGTCACAAGTGATGATTTTTGATGAAGCTCATCAAATAGGTGATATTGCCAGTGAATATTTTGGCGAAGTATTCTCTAGCAAGCAGTTGATTGACTTATGCACTGATGTACTACAGGTTCACCGCAGCAGTCTAACTGATGTGAAACAGTTAGGTTTAGCGGCGGAAAAGCTCCAAAAAACTTGTCAAGAATTTAGGTTGTTATTTAATTATGATCCTGAGCGGGGGAACTGGCGGGAAAAGCACAAACAGCCTCATTTTCAACAAAAGTTCGCTAATTTAAAAATAGATTTAGATTTTTTATATCAAGTAATAAAGTTGTGTGTCTCGCGTAATGAAGCAATAGATAACTGTTTTGATAGAACGGTAAACCTGCTGGCTCAGTATGAAGTCATGGCGAATGTTGAAGCTTATGGTATGAGCTTTTGGTATGAAACCACACCACGAAGTGTAGTGTTACACCAAACACCGTTAAATGTCAGTGATAAGTTTAATGCTTTTGTTAAAGAATCTTCCGCCGGTTGGATTTTTACTTCAGCAACCCTTGCCGTTGATAATAGTTTTAATCATTTTGCTCAGCATCTCGGTTTACAAGATGCTAAGCAGTTATTATTAGACAGCCCATTTGACTACCAAAGTCAATCCCAGCTTGTTGTTCCTAGGTATTTACCACAAGCAAATGATAAAAACCGTGCTAACAAATTAGCCGAGCTGGCGCAGCCTTTAATTCAAGCAAGTAAAGGCGCTTGTTTTATGTTATTTACCAGTTATCGTGTCATGCATCAGGTCGCTGAAAACTTGTCTGAAACTATCAATAATCCGTTATTAGTGCAGGGGCAGATGGCAAAACGGAAATTGTTAGAGCAGTTTGTTGAAAAAGATGATGCAGTCTTGCTTGCAACGGCGAGCTTTTGGGAAGGTATTGACGTTCGTGGTGATAAATTAACCTGTGTCATTATAGATAAACTTCCTTTCGCCTCACCCGATGATCCTCTTTTACAGGCGCGATGTGAGGATGTCAGGCGACAGGGGGGAGAGCCCTTTAGTCAAATTCAATTGCCACAGGCGGTTATTGCCTTAAAACAAGGGGTAGGGCGACTTATTAGAGATATTAGTGATCGAGGTGTTTTAGTTATTTGTGATGATAGATTAGTCAATAAACCTTATGGCGAAACCTTCTTAAAAAGCCTACCTGATATGAAACGAAGTAGAGATGTATTAAAAGCAACCGAGTTCTTACAGAGCCTTTAAGGTTGTTCTAAAACGAGTGAGTGCACACTCGTTTTTTCAAAACTTTTTAAAAGAAACAAACTTTATCGAGAGATATCGACCATTAAATCGTTTGAAATTTGTTCTAAGGCAGTAATTAACTCATCAACGTTTTGCTCTTCAATCGACACTTGAACTTTGGCTTTAAAGATATTTTGTCCACTGTCTGCTGCGCTTGCTTGAGAACTTACCAGCTTAATTAAGTTGCCACTTTGCTGATGAATAACAGAGGATACTTCTTGTATGATGCCCGCTCTGTCATTGGCAGTGATTTCTAATAATACATTACTCTCAGCTTTGGCTACGTTTGGCTCAGCGACTTCAATTTGACAGCTTAAACCATTTATTTTCTTTAATTCATTGATTAAATTATCGCTATGTTCCTTGGCAACAGCCACTTCAATAACACCAGCAAAAAAACCAGATAAATGATGTAGGCTGCTAACTTGCCAGTTACCTTGGTGCTTAGAGATAACTTTAGATAAGGTGTCCACAAGGCCTGTTTGATCAGGGCCAATACAAGAGATTACAAGATGATTCATTTAGACTCCTAAAGGATAATAGTGAGTGGGTGAAAGATAATGGTTAATTTAGCTGACTCGTGATAGTTGGCATAATTCTTTGTTAAGTTGTTCACTATCACCTAGGTTAAGTTCTACTAATCGACGTAAATGCGTAACGCTATCAATATCGATAGCATTACATTGTAAACCCGTTTCAAACTCTTCTTCATGTACCACTGCCACATTCATCATCACTTCAGATACCTTATCTGACAAAAGGAAGTGTAATATGCCGAGCTTACCTTTTAATGATGAATCACTATCTATGGCACTGACTAAAGCTCCATTAAGCGATATATCGTGAATCGATACTGGATATGTTTTATCTTCAATATCTAGTTCAGCTTTAATTGAAAATAAGATGCGGGTAAATTGTCGTCTATTTTCCATTTTAATTATAATATCTTAGCTTATTGTTCCTTTAGCATAGCCGCCTTTTATTGAAAAGTAAAAAGTTAGCTAGTACAAAAAAGCCAGTTAAAATCATAATTTTAACCGGCTTCTAATTGTTAAATTAGCGAAACTAAATTTACGCTGTAAAGAGTGAGTGTCAGGTTTATTTAGTTATTATCCAATTTTTTTATATTTTATACGGTGCGGCTCGGTAGCTGCTGGACCTAACGTTTTCTTTAACCATGCTTCATAATCAGTAAAGTTACCTTCGTAGAAGTTTATTTTGCCTTCATCGCGGTAATCTAAAATATGTGTAGCGATACGGTCAAGGAACCATCGGTCATGCGAAATAACCATAGCACAGCCCGGGAATTCTAATAAGGCCTCTTCGAGCGCACGCAAGGTTTCAACATCCAAGTCGTTGGTTGGTTCATCAAGTAGCAAGACGTTACCACCTGTTTGAACTAATTTGGCTAGATGGACACGATTACGTTCACCACCAGATAACTCACCGATAATCTTTTGTTGATCGTTACCTTTAAAATTAAAGCGACTTACATAAGCACGGCTTGGAATTTCAAAAGTACCAATTTGTAAAATATCATGGCCTTGAGAAATCTCTTGGTAAACTGTTTTGCTGTTGTCCATATCATCACGGAACTGATCAACACTGGCAAGTTTAACAGTATCACCTACGCTGACAGTGCCTGAGTCAGGTTGCTCAGCTCCTGACATCATTTTAAATAAGGTTGATTTACCTGCGCCATTGGGGCCGATAATACCAACAATTGCCCCTTTAGGCACACTGAAGCTTAAGTCATCAATAAGGACTCTATCGCCAAATGATTTCGTTAAATTATTAACATCTAATACCTTGTCACCTAAGCGTGGACCAGGTGGAATGTATAGTTCGTTAGTTTCATTGCGCTTTTGATGCTCTTGGTTATTCAGCTCTTCAAAGCGTGCCATACGGGCTTTGCTTTTAGATTGTCTGGCTTTAGGGTTTGAACGAACCCACTCAAGTTCTTGTTTGATAGTTCGTTGTAAAGCACTTTCGCTCCTAGCTTCTTCTTCGAGGCGAGCATCTTTTTGTTCTAACCATGAAGAATAATTACCTTCATAGGGAATACCATGGCCTCTATCAAGCTCTAATATCCAACCGGCCACATTATCTAGGAAATAGCGATCATGGGTAATTGCCACCACAGTTCCTGAATAATCATGTAAGAAACGCTCTAACCAAGCGACAGATTCAGCATCTAAGTGGTTGGTTGGTTCATCAAGTAACAACATATCAGGTTTTTGTAGTAGTAAACGACAAAGAGCAACACGACGGCGCTCACCACCGCTTAATACTTTAACTTCTTGCTCCCAGGCAGGGAGTCGCAGTGCATCTGCAGCACGCTCAAGTACATTATCAATGTTATGTCCATCGTTGGCATTAATGATATCTTCTAACTCACCTTGCTCTTTAGCAAGGGCGTCAAAATCAGCACCTTCTTCAGCATACTCGTTATAGACTTCATCAAGACGCGCCATGGCATTTTTTACCGTAGCGACAGCTTCTTCAACAACTTCACGAACCGTTTTGCTTTCATCTAGCTCCGGCTCTTGCGGAAGGTAGCCTATGTTAGTACCTGCGAGCGCTTTAGCTTCACCTTCAAACTCAGTATCAACACCTGCCATAATACGAAGTAGCGTCGACTTACCAGAGCCATTTAAACCTAATACTCCAATTTTAGCGCCAGGAAAAAAAGATAATGAAATGTCTTTTAAAATAGTACGTTTCGGTGGAACAATCTTTGAAACACGATTCATCGACATGATGAATTTGTCGGGTAACGGCTGAGCCATGTAAATACCTATTTAGGATAAGTTAAAATTACGTTCATTTTAGAGTAATTAAGCTTTGTTAAGCAAATTATATTGTTAAAAGAAAAGTTTAGCGAGGTGCGTTGTCATAGAGTGCGCCTTGTTTGCTTTTGATAAGCGAGCTTGTTGACTGGCTTGAAAGGGAAATGCATTGAAAGCAAAGCTTATATAGACAATGTCGGCTTCACGTATGTTTCTGTTCGCTGATATTTTCGTCAAAACTAGAGAGCTAGAGCATTGATGAAATTATTAGCTCGTTGCTTCACACGCTAATCTTTTAGCAAAAGGATGGCTTAGGCATTATTCAATGTATAATTTTGTTATGCGTTGTCATGAAGTTAATAACTCTAAGCGTTTATCTATGGTTAACACAAACAATAAATATCAGTTTTAAAATGTATACTGACATGGTTTAAGTATCGCTTAATAATCGAATATAAAATATTGTGCTACTTTGATGTTGGTATCGACTTTGACTCTACCACGATTTCTTCATTGGTTTGCGGTTGAGCAAAATTATCAGTAGCAATAGCCAGTGCCGATAAACTCAGTAACATACCACTGACTGATAAAGTTAATGCAAGTGCCATCGTGTTAAAAGGTGTTTTAATAGCTTTCATGGTAATTTCCTTATGCTTGTACTGTTTTTCGTTTCTTAGTTATTAGCTAATTCTATGCCAATTATTAATACCCTTAAATATCAATTGGTTAGAGTCATAATGAAGAGGGGGTTAATTATCAGCTCCCGTTGTTGGCGTTATTCGGTATGAATAATGTGATTATTCGCTACATTTTGGTCAAAACGCATAATTTACCATGATATAAGTTCCTTTTTGACCAGTGTCATTGACAAGGCATACCTAGCTTTTTGTGGTCATTTATTACACTTGATAACTTAACCTTTACGACTTTCAACATTTTCGTCTTGCTAACAGAGATAGAATTATCACTAAGAATTATTAGCTTACGGTTACTAATATAGTCGCCGGCCTTACCTGTTAATCAACAAAATTGAATGTTCAAAATGAAAGCCACCATTGCTATTGTTATTTTAACAATACTGATTTCTGGTTGTAGCACTATCGGTGCTTATACGGAAAGTAAGCTAGAAACTCAGGTTAGTTTTTACCTAAAAAGCGCAGGTAGTCATCGTTACTTAAAAACATCAACAGCATTAAAGGTCGCGAAAACAGGTTTGGTCTCTGGTAATACCTTGTTGTATTCAGCCAATGGCAATAAGCCGCTATCATTTGCAGAGAATAAACAAAATAATGTAGTTTTCCCCTTGTGGGTTAACGAGTCTGAAGTGGCTGAGGTTGAATATGCTATTGATAAGTATCGCCAATGGCAAGCACAACAAACCCCAGTAACGTATACTCAAACTCAACCGGTTGCTGAATATGTTTCACAATGGATGCAGGGGGTTACATTTAAGTTTGGTTTAATAAATGGAGAAAATGGCCAACCCTATATGCGGATATGCTATCAGTTTCGTGAATTTGGTCGCTGTACATTTACCTATTTGATTGATGGACAAAGTCTTGATTTTTTATCTGACGATTTGCAGCGACTAAAGCAACCTTTCACTATTGAGGAAAGCTAACTGATAGTTATCAACTAATGACCTAGAAACTATAAATGAGCACTGCAGAGGTTTCTGTATTTAGGTTTGCTTTATCTTCATCAACTTTTGAATTGTAATCGATAATAAAATTAAGCTTTAATTGCAGAGAGTCAATTAATCTACTAGTAATTGAACTTTCAGCTTTGTAAATGCTGTTTTGTCCTTTTTCAATGGCATGTTTAACAACCATTAATTGTTTAAATTCAATATGTTCACTTAGTTTTCTAATGTATAATGCTTGTGCCTGTAATATCAGAGTAT
Organism: Colwelliaceae bacterium MEBiC 14330; assembly: GCA_040779365.1. GTDB lineage: Bacteria > Pseudomonadota > Gammaproteobacteria > Enterobacterales > Alteromonadaceae > Colwellia. The sequence goes on along the minus strand of JBFONR010000009.1, from coordinate 128,415 downwards.
CTTGCGTTCTATCTATTGAGCCCTGTGAAATTTCTTCTGTGGTTAACTGAAGTATGTCCCTTTTAAAACCTGGTCCGATATCAGCATCAAAGCTAGATTCTTTGTTCTCAAGCCAGCGTCGTCCCCAACCAAAAGAGATTGAAGCTTGTGAATCAAAACCGGAAAAGCGATTCTCTTCATAATAACCACTACCATAAAGATAATTTTGATTGGCAGCGTCTAGGGTAAAGTTAGTTTGCGAGAGTACACTCCACTTTTGATCTGTGGTTTCAAGTGAACTTTCAATATCTTGTTCTTGCTCGGTTTTTTTTATCAGTAAGTCAAAAATAAAGAAACTGCGCCATAAGTCCCTTTCGAACCGTAAGTCTATGCCTGTTTTAATATCGGCACTACGGGTATTTCCTGTTAAGTAAAGCAAACCCAGTTGTGCTGATGCGGTAAATAAGGTGCCAGATGACGGTTGTTGCGACTCATCAGCTTTTTCAAGGCTAAATAAAATATCTGAGGCATCGGCTGTGCTTTTATCTGATTTTTGCTCTTGAGCAGTTAAAGGTAGAGACACAGCGACCAATATCGCTAAGACAGTTAAAAGCATCCGAGAAGAAAACATTTTTGATTAATACAACTTACTACAGAGGAGATGGAATAATTTTGTGATTATACCTAAGAAAAATATTTATTTCGAGCATAAAAAAAGGGCCGTAGCCCTTTAGAATTGCCTTACTTTTATCAAGTAAGTATTTATTTTGCTATTTAATAATGGCTTTTAATTCACCTGATTGATAGCGTTCAAACATAGTATCTAGACTTACCGGTTTGATTTTACTTGCATTACCTACTGTATTAAATGCTTCGAAACGTGCTTTACAAATGTCATACATGGCATTAGTTGATACCTGCAAGAATTTTCGCGGATCAAATTCACTTGGGTTTTGTGCTAAGAAGCGACGAATGGCACCTGTTGCAGCAAGGCGTAAATCAGTATCAATATTGACTTTACGCACGCCATTTTTTATACCTTGTTGAATTTGCTCAACGGGTACACCATATGTTTCAGGTATTTGGCCACCAAACTCATTGATAACAGCTAGCCAGTCTTGTGGCACAGAAGAAGAACCATGCATTACTAGGTGAGTATGAGGAATGCGCTCATGAATTGCTTTGATTCTATCAATTGCAAGAATATCACCCGTTGGAGGACGGGTAAATTTGTATGCGCCGTGTGAAGTACCACAAGCAATTGCAAGTGCATCAACCTGCGTTTTGTTAACAAAATCAGCTGCTTCTTCTGGATCCGTTAGCATTTGCTCTTTGGTTAACACGCCTTCAGCACCTACTCCGTCTTCTTCACCAGCCATTCCTGTTTCAAGTGAGCCTAAGCAACCTAATTCACCTTCAACTGAAACACCTCCAGCATGCGCCATTTCAACAGTGCGGCGAGTAACATCAACATTGTATTCATAGCTACTCGGTGTTTTACCATCATCCATTAAGGATCCATCCATCATTACAGATGAGAAGCCTAGTTGGATGGAACGTTGACAAACAGTTGGAGAAGTACCGTGATCTTGATGCATTACTACCGGAATATGTGGAAACTCTTCTATAGCAGCTAAAATTAAGTGGCGTAAAAAAGGTGCGCCAGCATATTTCCTGGCTCCTGCAGATGCTTGCATGATAACAGGGCTATCAGTATCACTCGCGGCAAGCATAATTGCACGTACTTGCTCTAAGTTGTTTACATTAAAAGCTGGAATACCGTATTCAAATTCTGCCGCATGATCGAGCATTTGGCGCATTGAAATTAAAGCCATTTACTTACTCCTGGATAAGTTTTTGTTGCTTGGTTTGGAAGTTTTTATGTTGACGACGGAATTGTAACAAAACACTTGCTTATCTTACAGGTAAATTTGGTAAAACTTGTATTTTTGTCGTTATTTCTTTGTATTCCTGATTTTTGTTTTAATATTACTACTTTATTTGTTTTTTTTGAGGGTTTTTCGTGATTATTTAAATTTTTAATGTAATTTTACTACATTGGTTCTATGTTAAGTTTTATTTGGTTTCATTATTGCTTCGTTATTCTTTCTTTTTGTTTTGTTTTGTTCTTTATTTGTTGTTTTGTTGTCGTAAATAGCTTTCGGTTATGTTTGTCTTTAACTTTTGAAAGTTATTTAATGGCAGGATTTTACTTTTATCTATTTTCTTTGCGTATTATTGGTTGACGGTTTACAGGTTGACTTTTATGTTGGGTTTTTAAGATTTATAATGACCAGTTTCATTGCTCGGTAATTATTTTATCTTGATAAGTACAACAGCATTAGGCTTTTAACTGTGGTTGTATGAGGTCGTGGCTTAATGTTGTTTTATCAACTGGAATTGAGAATGGATAAAGAGTGCAGTATTTACCATGATGATAAATATTTATCGCGAAAAATTGTTGAGCACTTAGCTGAGTTTAACCATCAAAAAACGAGTACTTAGCATTAAGTACTCGTTTGAGATTTTATGTGCTACACGTTGTTTATCAAAATACTGATTAGCGTGTTCATACTAGAGTAAAGTTAATCCTGGCCACGTTGCTCTAATATTTCGACAGCAGGTAATTTTTTACCCTCAAGAAACTCTAAAAACGCACCGCCACCTGTTGAAATATAAGACACTTTATCTGCAATATCGTATTTATCAACCGCGGCTAAGGTATCACCACCTCCCGCAACGGAGAAAGCACTGCTGTCGGCGATGGCGTTTGAAACAACTTCGGTACCTTTAGCAAAGGCATCAATTTCAAAAACGCCTACAGGGCCATTCCATAAAATAGTGCCCGCAGATTTAATTATTTCGGCTACTTTTGCTGCAGTTTCTGGACCATAATCAATAATGTCATCGTCTGCTAAGACATTATTCGCCGCTTTAATCTCTGTGGCGGAATCATGTTTCCAGTCACTAAAACCTTCACGGGTAACGGTTACGTCATTGGCAAAAATCACTTCGGTTGCTTGACATAAACGTTGTGCTTCTGGGATTAGGTCTGCTTCATAAAGTGAATTCCCAACTTCGTTGCCGGCAGCGGCGACAAAAGTATTTGAAATACCTCCGCCTACCACTAGGGTATCAGCTATTTTTGACAGCGAATCTAATACCGTTAGTTTAGTAGAAACTTTAGAGCCTCCAACAATAGCAACTAAGGGGCGGGCAGGGCTCTCAATTGCTTTAGCCAAAGCATCTAATTCGCCAGTTAATAGTGGGCCGGCACACGCGATTTCAGCAAATTTTGCTACCCCATGTGTACTGGCTTGTGCTCGATGTGCTGTTCCAAAAGCATCCATAACAAATACATCACAAAGCTTGGCTAGTTGTTTAGCAAGTACATCATCATTTTTCTTTTCGCCGACATTAAAACGAATATTTTCAAAGATAACTAACTCACCAGCCGCAACCTCTACGCCATCTAGGTAGTCAGTTTCTAGGCGTACTGGATAATTTAATGCTGCACTTAAATAGTCACAAACAGGCTGTAGTGAGAATTTCTCTTCAGGTTGTCCTTCTGTTGGACGGCCTAGATGCGACATCACCATCACTTTTGCTCCTGCTTCTAACGCAAGTTTAAGTGTCGGTAATGCAGCACGTAAGCGCGCGTCGGAAGTGATTTTACCTTCAGCAACCGGGACATTTAAGTCTTCTCGAATCAATACGCGTTTGTTGGCTAACGCTAAATCAGCCATTTTGATAATTGACATTGTTATCTCCTATTTTCACTATCAGTGAGTTAAATTCTGCACATGTTTTTAATTTTTTACTTGATACATTGCTGCCGCCGTATCGAGCATACGGTTTGCAAAACCCCATTCGTTATCACACCACACAAGCATTTTGACTAAACGTTTGTGACTTACTCGAGTTTGGTTACCGTCGACAATACATGAGTGTGAATCACTATTAAAATCAACAGATACTAATGGTGCTTCGGTATAATCTAATATGCGGGTTAATTGACTACTTTTTGCAGCGTTTTGAATTATATTATTGATTTCTTCAATACTTACATCGGTATTGACGGTAATGCTTAAGTCCATTGCTGTGACATTTACGGTTGGCACACGCACTGCAATTGCTTCAAAGCGACCTTTTAATGACGGTAAAATACGTTCGATACCAGCTGCAAGTTTGGTATCAACAGGGATTATTGATTGGCTAGCAGCTCGTGACCGACGTAAATCTTTATGGTAAGCATCAATGACTTGTTGATCATGCATTGAAGAATGAATGGTGGTGATACTGCCACTTTCTACACCAAAGGCTTCATCAATGACTTTAATGACAGGTACGATACAATTTGTCGTACATGAGCCATTTGAAACAACAAGATCATCTGGTTTTAGGGTATGATGGTTGATGCCATAAATGATAGTCGCATCTAAATCTTGGCTACCGGGGTGTGAAAAAAGTACTTTTTCTGCCCCGCAATTAATATGACTTAAGCCATCAGCTTTATTACCATACTTTCCGGTACAATCTAGCACAATATCAATATCTTGTTGCTGCCAAGGTAGGCTATTTAAGTTATCAATATGCGTTAAGGCTATCTCATTACCGTCAATAATTAAGTGATTGTCACTTTGGCTGACATCAAAAGCAAAACGACCATGAGTACTATCATATTTTAATAAATGTGCCATACCGGAGGCAGGGGCTAATTCATTAATGCTTACTAAGGTAAACTGGTCAGTTTTACCGCTTTCATATAAAGCTCTAACTACGCTTCGACCTATACGACCAAAACCATTGATGGCAATTCTTATTGTCATAATTTTACTACATTGTTACGCGTGATATTAAGTCATTACCAAGTGATGAACTGAGGGTAAGTTTTCAATAATTATTAGCTATAACGTCTATGTTTGATAAACATCATAGCTAATAAATATTAATGCTAGCTTTGATTATGTATTAATAGTCAAAGCTAGCAGTTTCGCTTTTTTACAATTGGTTTACCGTATTGATAACATTGTCTACAGTGAAGCCAAAGTGCTCAAGTAAAACATTACCTGGCGCTGATTCACCAAACGATGTCATACCAACAACAGCACCATTTAAGCCAACATATTTAACCCAAAAATCAACATGAGCAGCTTCAATAGCAACACGTTTAGTGACACTAGCAGGTAAGATTGACTCTTTGTACTCGCTAGTTTGTTGATCAAAGACATTGGTTGAGGGCATAGAGACAACCCTTACTTTTTTGCCCTGTGCTGTCAATGCTTTAGCTGAATCGACAGCTAAAGCTACTTCAGAGCCTGTGGCAATTAAAATAACGTCTGCATTACCATCACAGTCAACCAGTACATAGGCACCTTTTTCAATTGCTGCTACTTGCTCTTGAGTACGAGTTATCGCTGGTAAAACTTGACGAGAAAATACTAGCGCACTTGGCGCTTTTTGATTTTGTACCGCGGCTTTCCAGGCAACAGCAGACTCAGTGGCATCACATGGACGCCAAGTCGTTAGGTTAGGTGTGGTTCTTAAGTTAGTTAATTGTTCAATAGGTTGATGTGTTGGGCCATCTTCACCTTGACCAATAGAATCGTGGGTGTAAACAAAGATATTTTGAATACCCATTAGTGCAGACATGCGAACTGCATTACGTGCATATTCCATAAACATCATGAAGGTTGCACCATAGTTTATAAAGCCACCGTGCAGAGAAATACCGTTCATAATACTGCTCATGCCAAATTCACGAACACCATAAAAAATGTAGTTACCCGCGGGGTCCGTTTCAATACCTTTAGAGCCAGACCACAATGTTAGGTTTGAGCCCGCTAAATCGGCAGAGCCACCAAGCATTTCGGGTAATACATGACCAAATGCTTCGATAGCATTTTGAGATGCTTTACGTGATGCTATATTTTCACTGGCTTGATGACATTGTTGGATAAACTCATTGGCTTTTGCTTCAAACTCACTGGGTAATTCACCTTTGATTACACGACGTTCATATTCTGCTGCTAACACTGGGTGAGCCGCTTGGTAAGCAGCAAATTTATCGTTCCAGCTTGTTTGGCTTGCCTGGCCTTTTTCTTTTCTATCCCATTGCGCATAAATATCGGCAGGAATTTCAAATGGCGCATGAGACCAGTTTAAGAACTCACGTGTTGCTGCAATTTCCTCATCACCTAAGGGTGCACCATGACAGTTATGTGTGCCTGACTTATTGGGAGAACCATAACCAATAATGGTTTTACAACAAATCATGGTTGGCTTGTCTAATATTTTCTTGGCTTCTTCGATAGCATGAGTGATTGCTTGGGAATCGTGACCATCAACACTGATAACATGCCAGCCATATGATTCAAAACGCGCCTGAGTATTGTCGGTAAACCAGCCTTCAACTTCACCGTCAATAGAAATTCCATTGTCATCCCAAAACGCAATTAACTTGCCTAAACCTAATGTACCGGCTAATGAACAGGCTTCGTGAGAAACCCCCTCCATTAAACAGCCGTCACCTAAGAAGCAGTAAGTATAGTGATCAACAATAGCATGATCTTCGCGGTTGAACTGTGCTGCGAGGGTTTTTTCTGCAATGGCCATACCTACAGCATTAGCAATACCAGCACCTAAAGGTCCAGTAGTTGTTTCAACCCCAGGAGTGTAGCCATATTCTGGGTGACCAGGTGTTTTTGAGTGTAACTGACGGAAGTCCTTTAAATCATCAATTGATAAATCATAGCCGCAAAGGTGTAATAAAGAATATATAAGCATTGAACCGTGGCCGTTAGATAAAACAAAGCGATCACGATCAGCCCAGTTAGGATCAGTTGGATTATGCTTTAAAAAATCACGCCATAATACTTCGGCAATATCTGCCATCCCCATAGGTGCACCAGGGTGGCCTGATTTTGCTTTTTGAACGGCATCCATACTTAATACACGGATAGCATTTGCTAACTCTTGACGCGATGACATAATTGCTCCAGATCTTATAGTCTTGTAAGAATAAAAATTGTCGCTATTTTCGCTCACCAAAGCACACAGCGCAAATTAAATCATACAATTCTTTATATTATTTTGTGCAGCGATTCATAATTCCCATAATATACTGTTAATATCACTTGAAACTTTATTAAAATGGTAGTTGAAAATCTCAGTACCATCTTAATGATGGCTTTGTAGTAAAGTGCTCAGAAAGTGGGATTATCTATGACAAAAATAGACCGAGCTATCCTGGTATTCCTTTGGCTAAGCAGATAGGCATTCTCCTTTACTGATAGTTTTTAATAAGGCTTTTAATTCTCGCTGAAAGGTAACTTTCGGGGTAATATGAGTATGTTTACTCATTAACGATGAATTTAAATGACTTCACTGTGAAGAATTTATAAACACTTTATGATATCTAATTACTTAACGCGCTTTTTGATTTCTGCAGGGCTGTATTTTGCTGTCAGCTTCTTAGCAACATGGATTATAACACCGCAAGCGTTTATTAATTTTGTTGGCCCTGCAGCAGCCTTGGTTAGCGGCCTAATTCTCATCTGGGGAATGCTTCCTATAATAGGGGTATTATTCGTTAGCCCACTACTTGCCCTAGCACTGAGTTATTATTTTCAACATGATGCAAATCTTTCTGTGATGACGCTTGCTGCCATGACAATTATTTTGCAGGGGCTATGGACAAGACAGCTCGTTAATCGCTTTATTGTGTATAAAAAGTGGCTTACCTCAAGAAAACATCTATTTTTTTTCTTATTACGTGTCGGGCCGGTTGCTAGTTTAGTCTCGGCAAGCTCTGTAATAATACTGTCGATACTGGATAATAAAGTCACTTACGGGTGTTTTTTATATACTTTCGCCAGTACTTGGTCTTCAAGTATGCTGGTAGCGGTGTTTTTTATCCCACTATTATTACTGGCCAGAAATGCAGAGCAACTTAGATTAACCAAGCGGGTTTTTGTTGCTTTCACATCCATGTTAGGGTTTTGTGCCACTTTACTTCTACTCAAAACTTCGCAACAAGAACAACAACATATAAGACAAGGGGAATTTTCCCAAGCGAAAATGGAAATAGAGCGCTTAATTATTGAAGAGGTTGATGAAGTTGTTAATCAAGTGAATAGCTTATCTGCATTATTTAAAGCTAATGCCAATGTTTCACTCAGAGAGTTTACCCTATTTAGTGAAAGTATTTTCAATGAGGGTTCCAGTGTTAGGGCACTAGAGTGGGCACCAATAATCCCATTTGCACAGCGAGATATCTTTGAGCAACAAGCTGAAAAACTTGTTCAATCAAGTTTTCAAATTAAACAGCGAAGTAATAGTGGGCAATTAGTTGTTGCAGAGCAACGTAACTATTATGCTCCTTTGTTCTATATTTATCCTCAGTTAGGCAATCATCGTGTTTTAGGTCTCGATGTTTATACTAATCCTGATCACATATTGCCAATGCAGAAGGTTGTTGATAGCAAAAATGTTATGGCCAGTGGTCCAATAACACTGCTACAAGATGAACTAGCTAACCCCGGTATATTGTTCAGTAAAGCTATATTTTCAGAGGGAATACCTGATAATTTAACTGAAAATACTGTTAGTAAATTGCCGTTGGCTGAGAAAGGACAATTAATCGGTTTTGTTATTGCGGTGGTTCAGTTTGATCCGTTTTTTGAAAAGCTTGCTCAAGAAAAGCGCAAACAAGTTAATTTCTCTGTTCAAGATGTATCGGGCAGTGAACCCTATACATTATTTGGTCAACCTACAGTAACAGCTAACCGTTATTCACAGACTATTGAATTATCAATTTGGTCTAGAAGCTGGCAATTAAGTATTGCAGAAAGCAAATCCTGGTTTGAGCAGGCTAAAACCTGGCAAGCATGGGCTGTGCTTATTGGTGGCACTTTAGGTGCGGGTTTATTTCAAATGTTAGTTTTAATGATGGCGGCATATTCAAGTGAGTTAAGTATGCAGGTTGATAATAAAACCAGAGCACTTATTTTAGCCAAAGAAGATTCAGAGGAAAAAAACTTAGCAAAAAGTCACTTTTTACAAACATTAAACTCTGAATTAAGGACTCCATTATTGGCTATCAAAGCGTTGGTCGAGCAGTTAAAACAAAGGGGGATTAACAATAAACAGGTAACGGGTATAAGCCATGCGGGGGATAATGTCGCGTTATTACTAGATACCATGGTAGACCTTTCAAATATTGAATCGGGAAAGGTTATCGCTAAACAAGATTGTTTTGATTTATATGGCTTGTTACAAAGGACTGAATCTGTAATTAAAGCAAGTAATGCTTATGAAGGGAAAACAATATTTTTTCTCATTGATAAAAGCGTACCACACTATATTAATAGTGATGAACTCTACATACAAAAGCTATTAAATGCACTGATAGATAGTGCTCACCAATTGTTACAAACCGCTGATTTACGTTTATCAATCAAGTTACATCAACATAAATTAGCAGATGCCAGTCTATTTTTTACTTTATCCCCACAAAATGCGTTGATTGGAGAGCCTATTGCACCAGAAGCTCAAGCAAAAGTTCACACCGAACTTAATGCTAATAGCACGGCAATGGCCATGGCAATTAAATACAGTCAATTACTAAAAGGGGATACTACTTTAGGTACGTTAAGTTCAGGTCATGGTGTGCTAAGTGCCTCAATTCGCGTGGTTATTTCTTCACTTGAGCAGCAAGAAAGCCAACAAGGCTTAACCTTTGATTTAATGGAATAGTGCTTTTGTAACTATAATGTAATTAATTAAAAAATGACTTGTAAATTACTGGTTAATCATATATTTTCTATTGGCCTGCTCGAAAAAAGTACAGATAAACAATAAATGTAATGCGCTAAGCAGACAGACATATAGGTAAAATAATGAATAATTCATCCTCGCGAGGGTTAAAGTTAACAACCGTAATTTTTGCAGTAATTATTATGGCTGTTAGCGCTATCTTGAGTAGTAACTCTGTAGCTGATGACATGGATGTACAAACATCACAATTAGAAGAATAACCGCGAGTTACTCTGCTAGTTGTTATTAAAAATTAAGCCCCGGTACTTGGTTAGACAAGTACCGGGGCTTTTTATTTTATCGACTATTTCAAAACATAAGTTGCATTAATGCTTTGCTGGCGTCCTCACCGGGACTCGAACCCAGAGCAGCGGCTTAGGAGGCCGCAGTTTTATCCAGTTAAACTATGAGGACAATATTTTATTAATATTATTTTAATCATACTTTTGATGCTTTGTTAATAACTTATTTAATTATCTTTTAATCATTACCCAATAATAAAAATTAGTCATGATCATTATCTCGTTAACTTTGTCGCAATGATAAGTGTTTACTCGTGGTATTTTATGCTTGAAAGCGTTTTTTATAATGCGTTGATAAAGATAATTAAAAAAAGATAACTTTTTTCAAACTTTTTTAGTTCATTGATCGACTTTAAATAACAATGAAACTTGAGTGTCAGCAAGCGTGACAAAGCTTATGCATATTACGGAACAAATTAGGAGCTTTTGTGTTTGAAAAAAGCGATGAAACACTGATAGCCAAGGCGCTAAAAGGTAAGAAGTCAGCATGGTTAACACTGGTAAAGCGTTATGAGAAGCTAATTTATAATTATGCTCTACGTATGGTCAATGACCCTGCCGATGCTATGGATTTAATGCAAGATATCTTCATAGCATTATTTAAAAATTTGTCTTCGTTTCGAGGTGAGTGCCCTTTTAAGAATTGGCTTTTTAAAATCGCGCATTATCGATGTTTAGAGTTTTATCGTCGTAAGCGGCCAATGCAATCACTTGATGAGGTACCCGAACAGGACGATGATAGCGCCAATGGTATTGAAAAATCCCTATTTATCAAGCAGCAAAATAGTGCGCTCATGCAAGCTATGCAATATTTGCCGGTGAAACAAAAATTAGTGGTTGAATTGAAGTTCTTTCAACAATGTACTTTTGAAGATATTAGTCAACAGTTGGGGATCTCTCCCAACACGGCCAAATCTCAGTTATATAGTGCCTTAGATAAATTAAAGGCAAAGTTGAGTGATGGCTTAATCAATAAATCAGAGGTGGAATATGTCTAAAGATAAAACAGAACCGGTAAAAATGACCGACTATGAAAGAGCCATTTTTGCTGAAGAGCTCAATCAACAAGTAAGCTCGGTCGTGACAGAGGATGTGCCCAATTGGAACAGAGCACAAGCCTTTGAACAGCACTTTGCTGAGCAAAAAACTTCATCATGGAGTCAATCTGTTTATTGGACTATGTGGTTTGGCGTACCCGCTTTATCAATGGCATGTTCAGCGTTAGCCGTTACGCTAGTGATGACTTTGTTGCAAGGCCAACCATCAGATAATCAGGCACTGATGGCAAAGATTGATGAACAAGTGCAACAAAAAGTTGCCATTGAGCTTAGCAAACAAACCAATGAAAAAGTTGAAGCATTAGTCAAGTTAAAATTAAGAGAATTTGCAGCTGAACAACAAGTACTCCTCGCCAATTACCGTGCTGATATGAGCGCAGAGCAACAACAAAATAACTTGAGCTTAGCGAGCTATATTATTGGCGCCTCTCGGCAGGAGCGAAATGAAGATATGCAGGAGTTTTTTAAATTTATCAATGAACAACGTCAAGATGAGCAGCTTGAGCAACGGATGAAGTTTCAACAGCTTGAAAGAGAAATCAGTCTTCAAAAACTTGATTACCAAGCTCCGACAAACAGCGATAGCAATACAAGCAAGATTATCAATTATAAAGGTTAACGATATAACAGAGACTAGTGAAAGGCTATGTCCTAACGTGCAACAAATCAGTAGAGGAAAAGTTATGAATAAAATAGTGTTATTAAAGACAACTAGATTAAGCAAGATAAGGAGCAAAACAGTCAATAGCATAGCCAAAGTCATGGTAACTAGCGCAACCTTGTTTTTAACGTTATGCGTGCAAAGTGCAGAGCTAAGTTACGATAATTTGCAAAAGCAGCTCGATATTATGAATAATATTATGTTGTCCTCAGCTAAAGTACAACAAAACTCAAGACAATCTCTTATCCGTTCAATTGATAGTGTTTACCTGCATCAACAAGGTGCTTTGTTTACTATTAAATCAGCTTATGGTGATTCTCGTGGTCAACAGTTTTTTCAGATGCTTGAGCCGATGCCAACGGTTGCACCTATGCCACCAGTTGCGCCAATACCTCCTAAGGAGCACCTTAATATAGGGCGGGGAGCTTATGAAGAAATAGAGTCAGAGCAGCGAGTAGCTCAGTTTGAGCGAGCCTTTGAAGAGTTTGAGCAACAAAGGCAAGGTTTTAGAGAGTTAAGCAGTGAACAACGTGAGGTTAATTATGAATTACGTGCACTCACTCGTGAAGTAAAGGACATACAATATCAACTCAAACATGCAGAAAAAAAGACAAAAGAAAAGTTAACCAATTCACTGAAAGACCTAGAAAAAAAGCGTGTTGCCTTAACTAAAGAACAAGCTAAGTTGGCACAAAAATCAGCACAATTAACTCAAGTAATCAGCCAACAAAAACTAGCGCAACATAAAGCGAGAAAGGCCCACTTTTCAAAACTCAATAATATAGTAGTAGAAACACTTTGTTTATATGGTAATGGGCTAAAAGCGATACCGACTAGTGAACATGTTAGTTTAATTTTTCGAGGCGCGGGTAGCGAACAAGGCAGTAATTATCGTGATGAAGTCTATGTTTTTGCAATAAAAGATATTAATTCATGTGCTAACAGCAAAATATCAACAGAGCAGTTATTAAGCAAAGCCAAACAGTATCAATTTTAATACCCAAGACTGCATCTAGCAGCAGTGAGTGGCTGCGCAATAAACTAAGCAATGTCATCAATTAGTGTGATTTGCTGTAGTAACACCTTAGTTAATTCAGTAAGATACAGCTTTATAGCATGGTTATCAGGAAAATATTGTTATGGGTAAATATATCGTTCTAGCGATAATTATTGGTTTGTTTATCGTCTTTATTATGCGCCAAAACGCCAATAAAGCCGTTGCTAAAGAGAATATCAAATTAGCTGAACAATTCTTACAGAGTAATAAAACAGCGGATGGTGTGATGACAACCGCTTCAGGGTTACAGTATAAAGTCCTAACACCAGGTACGGGTACAGAGCACCCTAATGCCAGCGCTAAAGTTAAGGTGCATTATCACGGGACGTTGCTTGATGGCAGTGTTTTTGATAGCTCTATTGAGAGGGGAGAGCCGCTAAGTTTTGCTTTAAATCAAGTGATTAAAGGCTGGACTGAAGGCTTACAACTTATGGCTGTCGGTGAAAAAACACGTTTTTTTATTCCTGCCGCTTTAGGTTATGGCAATCGTGCTGCCGGAAAAATCCCCCCAGGCTCCTTGCTCATTTTTGATGTCGAGCTATTGGCAATCAACGAGTGAATTTAGTGGCCTTGTCTATTAAAAAAGCACAGTGAATTATTGACTGTGCTTTTTTAATTGCTTTGCTAGCAAATTATTCAGCAAGTAATATTGCCTATTAGTGATAGCGTAACTCCTGGACTTTTCCCCAAAATACTCGGTATGAAAATATTGTATATGACATAATTACCGGGACTACTAAAATAGCACCCCAAAGAATAAAACTTAACGATTCAGGCGCCGCCGCTGACTGCCAAATAGTGAGTTTACCTGGAACGATATAGGGGAAGAAACTAAAACCTAAGCCAAAAAAACACAAGAAAAAAATCATCACTGCGCCAACAAAGGGCTGCCAACAACCTTTATCATTTACTGCGGGTAATTTTTTCAGCTGTATCTGACTAAAAATAAATAAGGCAAAACATAATAAAGGTAGCGGCAAAATATATAACGTTGTTGGCCAAGTAAACCACTTAAGGTAAACATCAGGGTTAATCAAAGGGTTGACCGCAGAGACGGCAAGGACACCAACAAAGCAAATAATACCTGACTTTTGCGCCCAGTGGACTGCTTGTTCTTGCAAGCTACCTTCAGTTTTCATGATCAGCCAACATGCGCCAATATAGGCATAGGCGGCTGCTACACCAAAGGCACTGAGCAGGCTAAATGCATAAGCCGCTAAAGTACTTTCAAAGCCCATCACATACATGCCCAACATATAACCTTGACTCATTGCCGCCAGTAAAGAACCGATTTTAAAAACCTTGTTCCAGGTTGGTTTATGGCTAAAGGCAGCTTTAGCCCTAAAATCAAAAGCAACCCCGCGCAGCACTAAGCTTATTAATAGCACGGCCGTTGGTAAATATAATTCCTTAAATATGTAGCTATGTGCCACAGGAAAAGCAATTAACAATAAACCGATTGCTAAGACTAACCAAGTTTCATTGGCATCCCAAAAAGGACCAATAGAGGCAATCATGGTATCACTATCATCTTTTTGCGCTAACGGTAGTAAAATACCAACACCGAGATCAAAGCCATCTAAAACCGCATATAACAAGACAGCAAAACCCATCAATGCAACAAAAATTACCGCCAGTGAATTAGCTTCAAACATAATTTTTCTCCTTTGCGCGACGATAAACGACAGGTTTCACTCGCTCATCATCGGTGATCTCTTCAATCTCAACGGCACGTTTAGCCATGGTGAAAATGGTGTGTAAATAAGCGATCAGTAAGACAACATATAAAATGAGGTACATCATAAGTGAAACCCCTACATTCGCTGGTGCAATATCTGTCGCGGCGTCTTTAACTGTTAATACACCGGTCACTAGCCAAGGTTGTCGGCCTATTTCTGTGACATACCAGCCTGCTAAGGTGGCTATCCAGCCAGAAAAGCTCATGGCAACTAAGGTGCGCAATAGCCAAGGAGGCAAAGGTTTTTTACGCCATAATTGAATACGGCTAAACCAAGCAATCATCAGCATTAACATGCCGATACCAACCATGATACGAAATGCATAAAATACTGGCGCTACCGGTGGGTGGTTGTCTTTAAATTCATTCAAGCCTTTTACTTCACCATTAATATCATGCGTTAAAATGAAGCTGGCCATTTTCGGAATAGCTATTTCAAAATGGTTGGTTTTTTCTTCTTCATCTGGCAGCGCAAATAATAATAATGGCGCGCCTTTTTCAGTGTGCCAAACCCCTTCCATAGCAGCAATTTTTTGTGGTTGATGTGCTAAAGTATTTAAACCATGTAGATCACCAATAAAAATTTGCATCGGC
Organism: Colwelliaceae bacterium MEBiC 14330; assembly: GCA_040779365.1. GTDB lineage: Bacteria > Pseudomonadota > Gammaproteobacteria > Enterobacterales > Alteromonadaceae > Colwellia. Next base: position 113,210 of record JBFONR010000009.1, on the reverse strand, counting down.
GTTAATATCATTGCCACGGTTAATGCAATTTTTAGGGTTAATTTTGGCGCTTTTTTATCATCACCTTTTAGTAGCCGGTATGCACTAATACCGGCAATAAAAAAGGCAGCGGTCAAACATGAAGCAATAAGCATATGTGATAAACGATAAGGAAATGACGGATTAAAAATTATCGCTAACCAGTCTACTGGAAAAGCAACACCGTCACGCATTTCATGGCCTTGGGGAGTCTGCATCCAGGAATTAAGTGCTAAAATCCAAAAAGCAGATAAGGTCGTTCCAATGGCAACGATCAAAGTTGATAAGGTATGCACTCGTGCCGAGACTCTTTTTATACCAAATAACATAATGCCGAGAAAGCCTGCTTCAAGGAAAAAAGCGGTTAATACTTCGTAGCCTAATAAAGGTCCCGCAATATTGCCGACTGTTTCCATAAACTTAGGCCAATTGGTACCAAACTGGAATGACATAGTAATTCCGCTAACGACACCCAGCGCAAAAGTAATGGCAAATATTTTTACCCAAAATCGATAGGCACGCATCCAAACCGGCTCTCCGGTTTGATCAAAACGCAATTTGAAAAAAAATAAAAACCAACTTAACGCAATTGTTATTGTCGGAAAGAGAATATGAAAGCTGATGTTCGCAGCAAATTGAATACGAGACAGCATTAATGTTTCAAGCATAATGGACTCCGATTATATCCTTGTGTGTACAATATCACTTAGTACTTGTGATAAAAAAATGGCTAAGTTGCAGTTAACGGCTAGTGATTAGTTTATCTTTTAGATTAATCACTTTACTCACTCCTGAGCCTAACTTCATCAATGTATTAAGTTTTTCAGGACTCATGCTTTGCAGTTCAGCAGCCCAGTGAGTTGCTGTTTCTAATAAATCATGAATATCTTTCATCTGTTGTTGTGCATATTCTTCTTGTTGATTGGCTGGCTGTTCTAGAAGGTTATCGCGCAATAGTGATAAGGTTGGATCAACTTCACGCTTGCGACGCTCTTCAAATACACGGATAGCCATTTCCCAAATAGAGCCTGCGGGGCAGTAGTATTCTTTTCTATCTTTTGGTTTATGTCTCACTTGTACTAAACGCCAAGATTGCAGTTCTTTAATGCCCATACTGACATTACCACGGGAAATATTGAGGGTTTCAGATATTTCGACCGCACTTAGCGGCTCTTGGTGAATGATCAATAAACCATACATCTGGCCGATAGTACGGTTAAAGCCCCAGCGGCTTCCCATTTCACCGCAATGCATAACAAAAGATTCAATTTTTTTAGTAATGATCATATTAGCGTTCTGAACTTTCAGTATTTTCTGAAAGTTTAAACTTCTGCTGACATAAATCAAGTATTAATTGCCTTTATTTTGTTATTAATGACATCAGGCTCTCTTTCACTGGGTTGATGCGAGTAGTTTGTTAAGGGGATTAACTATCGTATTTACATGTCCAGTCCAGCGCTGATTGTAATTTGACAGAATTACAGCTTTGGTCAAGGTAGCTAGTGCCAGAGTATGGTTTGCCTGTGCTAATAACATAGCTTAAAAAAACATGTCAGAACGACATGCTTTTTCATGTATTACCTTGAAATATATCTAGGGCTTTAAAGTTTTATATCGTGAATATTGGCTAAATCTTTTTTGCCGGCAATGATCTCATATTAAGGCATCAATACTGCAGCCTGAATCAAAAACATCACCAACAATTAATACACCATCTTCGGCGTCAGCATTTTCGATAATATAATACAGACCATGCACTTTTATTTCTTTACTTTGGTGATTGATACCGTGATACGATGAAGTACGCACCGCAATGTGATCGGTTTCTATTTTTAAAATCAACATACTCTTGCACGCCAATACAGATAGGAGCAACGCCCTGCCATATACCTACAAAAAATTGCGCACGAAAGCCGTCTTGATAAACCTTGACGGCGACGTGAAAAGAATCCTCTAATCACTCCTGCGCGCTAATAAAACCTTTTGCCATTAACGAGAAACCTTAATAAAAATTGAAACTACGGCTTAATTAGAACTTGAGTTTTTAAAATAGTGTACTGCTTGTTTAAACGCTTGTTTGATTAACAAGCCTATTTAGCATTGAAGTACATCTAATATAGAGCAGGGCATTTTCGACTGCTTTGTTAGCGTTATTTTAGCTAGTCTGCGCAGAGTATTATTGACTGGAGAATTATCAGAAAAGCGAATAAAAGCCCTAGGTAAAAAACTAGGGCATAAATTGATGTTTACACGTTGTCATTAAATCGGCACTGATTGAGTTTAACCAGCAAGTGCCTTGATTAAGTCGAGTTAGTCAGCCATTATAGCTCAGTAATGGTCAACTTTACCCCGCCAAATTCGCCATCAAGGGTAATATAGTGCCAGTAAGTGTTCGGATCTAATTCAACAATAATACTGTCGAAGTTACCGTCACCATTAGCATAGCCGTCATTATCTTGTGCGCTTGCCCAACCACCAGCTTTAAAGAGGATATCAGCATTACCCCAACCACCGGTAGTTCTCAATTCAAAACGAGTCGCTGAATTACTATCGTTACGGATATTAAAGGTAGCACTACCTGCTGATGAATTAATACACTCAATGACTTGATTGGTTGTCACTGTATTATTATCAGTGTCATGGGCATTGTTCGGATTGTCTACGACACAGGGAGAGAAATCAGTACTAATGGTAACAGGCTCACCTGCCCAGTTACCCGCTGTTCCAGAGGCTGCAGAATCAGTGTCATTAGGACCCACTTCAACAATGTTACTAGAGCCCAATACCACACCATTAACTAACCAATCGTTAAATTCTGCATCGTATCTTGTCCCTAGACTATCCATAAAGGTTTGGTATTCACTATATTGTCCAGTGCGTACTAAACTTAATATTTGATTGACGTCATTCATGTGTCGCTCAAACATAAAGCGAACCGCTAGATAACCCCAACGATAGACACGTGCTTGGCCTGAATTATAATCATTCTTGAATATTTCAGATAGTGGTACTTCTTGTGTTCTACCCAGTGAAATTGCAGACTCATTGCCATCACCTTGAGAAAGATACTCAGCTAAACCTTCAGACCACCAAACAGTGTTGACTGTCATATTAAGTTGGAAATCACCAAACATATCGAAACGACCATCTAAGTAATGCACATATTCATGTTGCAAGTTCCATACATGGAAGTCTGGACGCATCCATTCTGCTTCATAAGCAATAAAGCGAGCTTGGTTTTTAGGATTGATGGGGGCGCCTTCTAGGTACATACCACCGTTGTTGGTATTAATGCCGAAGAATTGACCGGCATAAGTTCTGTAATCCTCTGAAGAGTCAAAAATAACTAATTCTAATGATTCGTTGTAATCGTCAGCAACGGGTTGATAGTTAGTCCCCAATAGTGTGTGGAAGTTAATCTCTTGATTGCCTAATACTTGACAAATCCATGCTGCTTGGTCATTAAACATGCTTTGCGCACGAATTTTTAAACTCTCAGAACACTTGTAGTTAAACGCCAGTGTTTCAGCTTCTAGGGTATAAGCAAAACCACAAATATCGTAGTAACCACAATCGGCACGGTCATAGTAATCTGCCATGCTAGCAACCGCTATCCAGATACTTTTAGTATTATCATCTTTACTGGTTGTATCTAACATCCCTTTTACTAGCACTTTGACTTGCGCTTTCATTTCAGGGATATGATAAAAACGTGAAAGCTCACGAGCGGCATTATTTAGCACGTATTCAGCGTTAGTACCAATTAAGTTACGTTGATTGCTTTGAAAGTTGTTTAATGCCATAAGAATACTGAAATCAGTCGCGTACAAGGCACGCATATCTGTATCCCATTGCGCACGGAATATTGTCGTGAAAATAGCGTTTGCTGCGGCGTTCATGTTAAAGCTTGAAGCCCAATCAGCATTATATTCATTCAATACTCGCAGGGTGATATCGTTAAAGTCTGCACCTAAGCCTGCTGAATCAACCGTGATTAATGCTTCTTTTAACACACTGCCGTTAGCGTCATTAGCAAGCCACGTACTCGAGTTGTTAAAGAAAGCACGTAAGGCGGTTTTTATTGCTGCTTTTACTGCTGGCGTGTATTCACCGACATCATCTGGATGCGCATACTGCACATAATAAGCACCACGGAAAAAATAAAATAAGGCTTCTAAACCGCTAGTGTCTTCACCATTGTAAGAGGGTGCACGGGCATTAATGGCATTAGCAATGGCTATCATATTTGCTTCTGAGAAAAGCGCGGTAGCATCAGCACCACTAATATTATAAACCGGGCTAACATTTTGCGGGTGAGTTAATGCAATTCTGTCGACTAAAGCGCTGCCGTTTAAGCCAATAAACCGTGTCGCATCGGTTGGAAAGCCATCATCAGGAATAGTGACAGAGCCACCACCTGTGTTGGGCAGATCTTTTGGATCTATCGCCACTAATAAACTGACTTCAGCCGCTGAGTTACCGTCGAGTGATATATATAACCAGCCTTCGTTAGCAACAAAGCTAATTGACTCTTCAGTCCCAGCATTATTTGAAATTTGCTCATAACTTGTTGAGGAAGCCCAGCCTTGTTGACTGGTTAATAAATCAAACTCACCCGTGCCACCACCGGTTGAAACAACAACATCGATATCGTCAGCGGGAACATAGATAGCATAAGATGCAGTGCCAGAAACAGTATTAATACACTCAACTTTATTGAACTCTACGCGACCTTCAATCGGTGTTTCATCACCACACATGCCAAGGTCTGTTGGTAATGTTGGTATATTTCCGTTGCCAGTATCTGGGTCGGGATCAGGATCTGTAACAGTACCGTTATCAAGACTAACCTTGAAGCTTACTTCTTGATTGGCACCAAAGACACTAATATATAAACGGCCAGTATCAGCGGTTACTTTTAAAGTTTCATTGGTACCTTCGCTAACTGAAGAAGCAATATTGTCACTACGCGTTGCCCAGTTACCCGTGTTGACATAAATGTCAGCTTGACCTGTTCCATTCATAGTTTCGATAATGAGTGGTGTGTTATCATCCTCGATATCGATGAAGTAATATTGGCCATTACCTGAGATGCATTCTAGCGAGCCAAGTGTTAAGGCATAACCGGATAATGTATTACCACCACATAATGATGGTGCTGTATCTCCATCACCGTTACCATCATCTGGATCAGGGTCGGGATCATTGCCGCCAGCATTAACATCAATAACATCTAATGTTACTTGCTGATGAATACCAAAGACACTGACAAATAAACGGCCAGCTTGCGCTGTTACCGCCAATGTTTCTTCAGTACCAGGGTTATTGGTTCGTTGCTGATAGTTTGCTTGTGTTGCCCAACTATAGCTACTGACTAGAATATCTGCTTCACCGCTACCACCCGAGGTTTTCAACTCTAATTGGGTGTTATCCGCTTCAACATCAATATAAAAGTATAAGCCGTTACCTGATATACATTCTTTTTGAGCTATGGTTAGTGCTCCACCTGATGTCGTTGTACCACCACACAGAGCTTCTTGGTTTGCGCTAGCGTTAGTTGATGCTAAAGCACCAAAAACGGTCGCAAAGGCGAGTAATTTAGTTTTAATAGAATTTGACATGTGTCTTTCCACTCTTTTTATGGAGTAAGGCTATGCAACCCTCTCCTATTATTATTATTTATATTGCTTTTTTGAGCGGGCTCTTTAGAAGAGCTGATGAACTCTTCTCGCTAGAAAAGCGCTAGCATTGCATGAGCTTCATTTGTTTTGCTATTCAACCTAAGCCGAAATCAAACATTAACAAATATGTAACATTTTTTAAATGTTGTATCCAATATATTGTATAGTTAATAATTTGTATACTTTTTATTCGTTTTTTTGTTTTTTTTAGTCTTTAGTAGGGGAGTAAAAGCAAGATTTATTTAGAGCTTTAAACTTCAATTTACTGTAATTTATAGGATTATTATTAATTTTTTCTTTACATTTAGATGTGAAAAAAATGTTTCATTTATTTTTTGTTAACATGTTTATAGCAGTACTGTTGTCATTGCTATTACTTTCTTCCGGTGGTGGTTGTATTTTGAACTGCTATCGCTTGATTTTCATCACAGTCCCGTGTTAATTTAATTGTATTCAATATACACTTTAGGCTGTTTCAAGATGAAAAAAGTACTTTTAATAACGACCTTACTAACCGCTTTAGTGGCTTTGAGTTATAGCTATTTTGCCAGTGAAGACAAGTCTACAATGCGCAAGCAAGTACAAGAAAATAGTCAGCGACCACAACCAGTGCAACAATCTAAATTAGCCCCAAATCGACAAGAGCCAAATAAAGTCGCTCAAGCACAGGTGTTAAACATTGATAACCATGCCATTGTTGCTCAAACACCTTATGTCAGAGCGGCACCGCCGCCGCCAATGCCAGCAAAAAAGCAAAGAGATGGTCGCTACATTTCAGCTAAAAGCCATGGACATGAACAGGTGAAAAGCCATGAACACGAGCATGGCCATAGCCTAGACAATAACCCGCCACCACCGCCGACAGGTGCCAACTAACAGATTGTAGTAAGGCCTATTAAACTTGCATAGCAGCATTAAGTTTTAGCTGAAAAAGTTATACCTTGCTCGCTTACCAATGGCACAGCTTCATGTTTAAATTCTGCTATATAACTTCTGTTCGTTCGTTTGTCATTTAACACCTCAATAATTGGATCATATTCCATTATTAAAGTGTCCCGTCTGATTATTGTAGATGTTTAATTGTAATCGTTAAAAATAATTAAATTTTTTGATTCCCACAGATGCATTAGCGAGCGTTTCAGTCTTATCATTTTAGTGCTATCGCACCATTGTATTATGTTTTTTATTTGTAATTAAATTGTTAATTATATAAATATTAAGGAAAACAATAGTTTAATTTTTGGCGTGTATATTGCTAATAAATATGTGAAATTTAATTAAGTTTATAGGGAGCATTATGGTTATTTTTCTATCGCTAGAATATTCATTAAGGTTTTTAGGCACTAAAGCCACTATATAAGCAAGCCTTAATTGCTTTGACTGAAGAAATGACCTTGATTACAGAGTTGATTAAGGGACTATCGTCAACTAAGGCGTAAGTCTATCGCGTTATTTAACACAAATGCTCTATTTTACATTGAAAATAACATTAGGTTAGGGTTTTAATTGCTAGGAATACTCGATGACAATATTAACATTTGGTGGTGAGGCTAATATTTCCATGCCTATAACTTCACCTTTACTCACATTTGAAAAAGTTAAAGATGCTACTCGCGCAACAAAAGAGGGTTTAATCAGTCAGTTTGACGATTTAATTTTAACCAGTCACTTTCAGCCTATTTACAGCATTGATCATCAAAAAGTTATCGGTTATGAGGGATTAATTAGAGGTAAGTATCAAAATGATGAGCCAGTAAGTCCTGATATAATTTTTGACAAACCAAGCGATGAAATGGCAAGTGTATATCTCGATCGTTTATGTCGTTATACCCATATTGCTAATGCTAAAAAGTTGGCAGATCAAGATGCTTGGTTATTTGTCAATGTCTCAAGTATGGCCTGTGAGAAAGCCAGAGATTATGGTCAATTTTTCTCTGATTTATTAAATTACTTTAATATGCCAGCTGAACGTGTCGTGGTTGAAATTGTTGAAGATCATTGTACCGATAATGCTAAATTATTAGAAACGTGTAATTACTATAAGTCGATTGGATGCCTTATTGCTATTGATGATTTTGGTGCTGGGCATTCAAACTTTGAACGGATTTGGAACCTTCAGCCAGATATCGTTAAGTTAGATAGGTCAATGTTGTTAAGAGCAATTAACTCGACTCATACTCAAGAAATGTTATCAAGTATTGTCCAAGTTTTGCATCAAGCCGGTTGTTTAGTGGTTATGGAGGGCATAGAAAATGAAGCGCAGGCCTTAATTGCCTCAAATGCTAATGCTGATTTTGTACAAGGTTTTTATTTTTCAAAACCTCAACCTGCTAATATCCACCAAGCGAACATTCAGCCATTGTTTGATCGCATAATGGCGCAAACTATTGCTAAAGATCAAGCGCAGTTACATAACGACTTGCATCGTTCAGAAACTTACCGACAAAGGTTCTTGCAGGTTATAGAGTCAGTTAAGGCCGGTAATATGATAAATAAAGTACTTGGTCCACTAATGGGTTTAGACAAGGTTATTCGTTGTTTCTTGGTTGATCATCATGGTCAACAAATAGAAGAGTCTTATGTTGTTGATCAAGACAAGTTAAACCCGAGTGGGCAATTTTACCAATTACAGTTTGGCCAACACGCCAATTGGTATCGAAAGCATTACGTTCGCAATGCGTTAAGGCAACCTGAGCAACTCTATATCTCAGCACCCTATCAATCAATAACAGGAGATGGCCTTTGTGTGACCATGTCAATGTGTTTTGATAGCAATGATGGCCAAAAAATACTCTGCGTTGATATCGCCGCAAATTATTAATTTCACATCAGGTTAAATAAGGGCAGTCACCCTTACTTCAAATAATAGGAGTGACTGCTGCTTTTACTTCACCTTTATACTCAAGCTATTATCTTCAACCAATGCCTCGCCTAAAGGCGTTTCTATTTCCAGCTGAATCCTGCATTTTGAGGTGGCTTGGGTATATACGCTAATCGTTAGCACAAATATTGTCTTTGAACTACCTTGAGAAAACTTGTGCAACTGTCACTTTTGCTATTAATAAGCCTAATAGTTTGCCTAGAAAAAATACATAGCACTTATTATTTGGCTGACGGTATGTAAATTAATAATAAGCTTAATGGCCTGTTAATTGTGCATTTACTTGACTCATTTGTTATAAATATGAGACTTTCATTGATAGAATTTACATTGTGAAAACATGAAGTTTAGTTTACTCAATATGAAGTCATTTAATATTATAATACTTTTAATTGTTTACTTTTTAAGCTTGACGCTTGTCAAGGCTGAAAGTTTTAAGCCGCTGCAAGTGTTAAAAGTGCCTAAATCAAGGTCAAGTTTTGATATATCACATGATTATCATATCACGCTATTAAATATGGCCCTTGTAGAAGCAGCGAAGGGTAGGCCAGTGCCCAAACTTGAAGTGATGACCAGCAGAATGTCGCAAGGCCGAGCGATGGCTGAACTGGTAAAAGGAGAAATGCTTGATATTTATTGGCTTGGCTCTGATATTGCAACGGATAAAAAATTACGAGCTATCAGGGTGCCAACAACCCGGGGGTTGATTGGTTTTCGAAAATTTATCATTCACCATAGCGCTATCGATGATTTTGATGACGTGAATTCAGTAGCTGATTTACGACAATTTATTGCTTGTCAAGGCAGTCATTGGCCAGATACCCAAGTACTAAAATCCTCAAATTTACCGGTGATAACCAGTACTATTTATGAAAATTTATTTAAAATGCTTGATGCCAAACGTTGCGACTATTTCCCGCGAGCTTACCATGACATAGACAATGAGCTGCTCAGTATTAACCAGCAGTATCCTGACTTAATTAAGTATAGCGGTATACTGCTTCATTACCCCTTTGCCGTTTATTTTTATACGAATAAAACTAACGAAGCATTGGCAAGTTGGATTGAAGAGGGACTTGAGCAGCTAGCCGATAAAGGCGCTATACAAAGCTTTATGGAAAAACACCCACTGACGGCAGCTATTTTCCCTCTAACTAATGAATCCCACGATGTTTACATTCCATTAAAAAATTCATTATTTACTCAAAGCGATAATTATAGTGAACAAAAGTTATGGGTTCAGCCAAAAGATTTTGGCATAAATCCCGCAGATTTCGATAAAATAAATAAAGGCAAGTAACGTGTGATAACAGGAAGTAAACGGGTATAAACAAAAGTCGTCCTTTATAGGGTTAAAGGACATATAAATATGCTGTCAGTTAACGATATAATAGTGGTTTTTCAACGGCAGATTACGTCGTTGTGTCAGGAGATGCCCTCTGAGGTACTATGAGTTACATGGTATGTTAACGACTGTCAATTTGCCTTCCTACTCATGGCTGAGTCATCTAACTATTGAAATTAAATTGTATATTTAGTTTTTTGATTTGTGATTGTTCGCGCTGCAAATCAGCTAATAATACCGGTTGAGCTGACAGCCAATTTTTAGGGAATATAAGCGTCAAGCTTGCTTTGCTTGCGTCAAGTCGAATGTCGGGTAAACAATTCTTTTGACGTTTTACGTTTAATAAAACAGCCAAGCGTAAAATAGCAATAAGTTGGTAAACTTCAAATTGTGTGAACTGAGTAAAGTTAGGCACTTCGTCCGGTTTTATTTTTTTTCGATGAAACCTAGTTAGGCAGGCTAACAAATTCTGTTGTTCGTAATTAAATCCATGTAAATCAGCATTTTTAAGTATATATGCAGAGTGACGTTGCACGCCACGACTGTGAATATGAATACCAATCTCGTGTAACATAGCTGCCCAACTTAAAATAGGCTTAAGTCGTTTGTTATCTAATTGCCAATTAACTTTCGCTTGTCGGAACAATGTTAACGCTGTCTTTAAAACGAGTTTGGCATGTTCTGTATCAACGTCATAACGTGTAGCTAAGCTTTGCGCAGAATGCTCTCTGACATCGTCGTGAGTCAAGGAGGTTTCCATTTCATAAATAACCCCTTCTCTTAGTGCCGAGCTAACGTAATTAAGCTCGGTAATTTCTAAACTTCTAAAAATTGCAATGAGAATAGCTAGACCAGCGGGGAAAACTTGTTTTCGATCTTCATTGACTTCCCCTAATTGCAGGTCATTGACGTGACCTGCATTAATACAATATTGACGTTTTTCTTCTAATTGCGCGAGTGTAATCGGCCCTATTTGCAGGTTTTCATTTTGTTTGCATAGCAAAGCTAAACTTTCAATTGTACCTGATGTCCCAATCTTTGTGTTCCAGCCTATGGTTTGGTATTTATCTACAATTAATTCGAGTTGTTGTTGAGCGGTTGTTATGGCTTTTTCAAATTGTTTTTTTTTAATCTTTCCACTTTGAAAAAAGCGCTTGGTAAAACTGACACAGCCCATGTCTAAACTTCTCAGAATAATGGGTTGGAACTTTTCGCCGATTATAAACTCTGTTGAGCCGCCACCTATGTCAATAACTAAATTTCTTCCTTCTAAATTATTAGTGTGGGCAACACCGTTGTAGATTAAACGAGCTTCTTCTTGACCTGCTATTATCTCTACAGGAAAAGGGAAGACAGATTTGGCTTTTTCTATAAAGTGATTAGCATTTTTTGCTTGTCTTAGTGTGAATGTTGCAACAATGCGTACAGATTTTGGTTCAAACCCTTGTAAGGATGCCTTAATTACTGATAAAGCTTGCAGGCCTCTTTCTATCGCTTCTTCTGAGAGATAATTGTTTTTATCTAAGCCCTCAGCTAGCCTGACTTTTTGCTTCATTTTATGTACTATTTGTACAGTACCCGAGATAATTCTTGCGACAACAAGATGAAAGCTATTTGAACCAATATCTAACACCGCGATTTTTTTTGAATCGCGAATGTCTAAATCGTTAAATGCTTCTTTTATTTTGCTCATACTCTTTTTCTAATTGCTTGAGATATTGGTAAGTTTCTTGTTGAGAACGGAGTTTTTTCCGATTACCTCGTTTAACATAGCCGTTTGTCTGGTTTTTGTCTATCACTCGAGCTTTCAAGGTGTCTTTAAAATGAAGCTCAAGTAAATGGCTGATCTTATCTACTAATTTAGGGTCATATATTGGGCATCCTACCTCTATTCTATCTTTCATATTACGGCGCATCCAATCCGCCGAGGTTAAATAGACACGCGGTTGACCTCCGTTATGAAATTTCATAACGCGTGGGTGCTCTAAAAAGCGATCTACGACACTGATAATTTTAATATTTTCGCTCAAACCCTTGATGCCAGATCGCAGCGTACACATTCCACGGACAATCGCTTTGATATGGACACCTTTTTGGCTAGCTTCGTAGAGCTTGTCGACTAAGTCATGATCAACTAAGTTGTTTAGTTTTAGTATTATTTCGCCTTTTTTATTTTGTTTAACAAATTGTATTTCGTTGTCGATTAATTTTAAAATAGAAGCCTTGGCATTCAATGGAGAGACGAGTAAGTGCTCAAATTTAAACTGGCGATAGGGAAGCTGAATTAAGTCAAATACACCTATTGCCTCTGCTGAAATCGCTTTTGACTTGGTAAATAGACTAAAATCAGTATAGATCTTAGCGGTGTTTTCATTGAAATTACCCGTGCCGATATGTGTATAGTGAACCAGTTGAGCTTTTTCTTCACGGCTGACGACGCATAATTTGGTGTGGATCTTAAAAGAGGGGTTACCAAAAATAACTCTAACGCCGGCGTCTGTCATCGTTTTAGCCCAAGCAATGTTTGCCTCTTCATCAAATCGGGCGCGAAGCTCCATGACAACGGTAACCATCTTCCCATTATCAACAGCGTCAATAAGAGAGTTTACAATGCGCGAATGACTGGCAATACGATAAATAGTTATCCTAATGTGTTTTACGTGCGGATCAAATGCCGCTTGACGGACTAACTCAGTAAAATGCAAAAAACGATGATAAGGATAGTAGAGTAAAATATCTTGCTGACTTATTGCTTGAAAGACTGTGTCATGTGTCGAGAATTCTTTGGTATTAATTGCGGGAAGCGGCTTGTTTTCTAAAGCACTTCTCCCGACATTAGGAAATTTTATAAAGTCTTTTAAATTACGAATAGGGCCCGCTGCAATTAGGTTATCTTTGCTACTATGTTTGAGATGTTTTTTGAGGTTTTTTAATACTTCTTCGGGCATTCTTTGGTCGTAGATAACGCGCACTGGCTCAGCACTTAATCGCTGCTTCATACTGTCAGACATTTTTTCTAAATAGCTGTCTTCAATATCGTCATTAATAGCGTACTCAGAATCTCTGGTCATTTTAAAAGAAAAAGACTCAATATCATCAAATTTTACAAAACCACGAAATATGTCTTTTATAAACAGCTGAATGGTATCCTCTAAGAGCATAATTTGCTTTTTCTTGCTGCCTTTTATGCCAGGTAAGATAATAAAACGCGACATTTTATCAGTAGGCACTTCAATAGTTGCATACTTAGTTGTCTTGCCTTCACGTGCAATAGCTACATAGAAGTATGTTGCTGAGTCATTCAATCGGCTTACTAGATCAACTTTTTTTTCCACTAATATAGGGGCGATATGTCGCAAAATCTTGTTTTGGAAAAAATCTTTAAGCCAATTAACTTGTTCGCAAGTCAGTTCTTCTTTTTCTACCAGAAAAATACCATGCTTTTTTAATTGGCTAAATACCTGTTTGAAGGTGTCATTTAGCTTCTTGGTTAACTCTTCTACCTTTTGTTGGATCTTAATCATTAATGCTTTTATCACTTCTGAATGCTGAGGTGAATCACTATTTTCAGCAAAAATGATTTTGCGTCGAATGTTGGCCACTCGCACCCTGTAAAACTCGTCCATGTTATTAGAATAAATACCTAAAAATCGAACGCGCTCAATGATAGGGTTGTTGATATCAGCGGCTTCTTGCAAAACCCGTTCGTTAAAGGCTAACCAACTAATTTCTTTTGGAAAAAAACGCTCTGATTTAGTAAAATTGATTGACATAAATAGACTCAAAATTTAAAAAGGTAAATCAAAACTTCTTAATATATAAAAGGTTTATGAAGCTATTATGACAGTGAGACAAACCGCTTTCACAGAAGCTTCAATGTTTCTAAGCTCATAAATTATGTGAATTACGCAAACGGGTTGTAACTTAGTCAACACTATTGAATAGCGTACTGTAACTTCTTTTTAACATAGAGGATTAAAAATTGATATAAGTGACTACCTGCTTTTTAAAATAGAATTAGCTGAACGTAATTTTTCAGTTGAGCAGGCAGACGATTTTGCTATACAACAAGAGCAAATTATTCAACAGCAGTAGATTCAAAGTTATCAAGCTGCACATACAATAGTATCAAGTCTAACACAGCTAGCTTTTTTAATAGGCGTTGCATACCTCTTTACTTGTATTTACTAGTCAATTTTAAGTATATACAGTAGTTATTTGACAAGTTTTGAGTGGTTATTTAGCTTGTGCTATTGTAATGCAATGAAAACTTTACCGGCTGCTATTTGCCTTAATTTTTTATCGCTTTTTCTTTCAATATTTTCTTAATATTCCTAGGAGATTTATGAGTACCTGGAAATTCCTTGGCTATGCTGGTTTAATTCCTTTTTTCGGTTGTTTAAACTTAAGCGCATATATCGACAATTTTGGCTTTAATAGCCAGCAAGTATTCATTGCTTACAGTGCGATAATTTTAAGTTTTATTGCTGGTAGTCTTTGGCGAATAGACGATAACAATGCGCATAAAAATCGACAGATAATCAGCAATATATTCTCATTAATCGCGTTTATTGCTTTGTGTCTTAATTATCTTGTCGGGCTTATTATATTGGCAAGCAGTTATCCGTTAATATTATTTTTTGAATACAAGATGACTGTAAAATTAGTTCAAAAACGACACTATATGATTATGCGCTGCCAACTGACCTTTTTAGTTTTTCTTGCACATATCTTTGCTATTTATTTATGGCACTTTTAGCAAGTACGATTTAGGCAATTTTAACTAACAACGGTTAAACGAATATTCTTAAAAAAGAGACAATGAATTTATACTTTATGAAGCAAATAACTACTACAACCTTCTTTTTTCTTGCTATTGCCTTGTTTTCGGTAATTACCGCATTACCTGCTTCATCTGCAGATAAAAGCACGGTTAAGCAAATTGGCTCAAAGGCGATAGAAGCTAAAATTGCAAAAATGACGCTAGCAGAAAAAATTGACTTCATTGGTGGTTATCAACAATTTAACATTAGAGGCTATGAGCATTTAGGTATCCCGGAAATACATATTGCTGATGGGCCAGTCGGTATTCGAAATTTTGGCCCCTCTACCGCTTACCCAGCGAGTATTGCTATTGCAGCTTCTTGGGATAAATCTATGGCTTATAAGGTTGGTCAAGCTATTGCGATGGAGGCACGTGCTCATAATATTCATTTAATGTTAGGGCCAGGTGTTAATATCTATCGGTTACCAATCACCGGTCGTAATTTTGAGTATATGGGGGAAGACCCATACCTTGCTGGTGAATTAGCAAAGCACTACATTCAAGGGATGCAAGGGCAAAGAGTGATGGCTAATACCAAACATTATGTTGCTAATAACCAAGAGTTTGATCGAAATCATACCTCTTCCGACATGGATGAACGGACACTTCATGAAATTTATCTACCGCCCTACAAGGCATCCGTCGATGCTGGTGTAGCCACCATGATGACAGGCTATAATCTTGTTAATGGTGTGCATATGTCTGAGCATGATCATCTCAACAATAAAATTCTTAAGGGTGACTGGGGTTTTAGTGGTTTCATTGTTTCAGATTGGGTATCGACTTATGATGCCATTGCAGCAGCCAATGGTGGACTTGATTTAGAAATGCCATCAGGGGCATGGATGAATCAAGAAAACTTATTGCCGGCGATAAAATCAGGACAAGTAAAATTAGCAACCATTGATGAAAAAATTCGTCGTATCCTGACAACGTATGATAAATTTGGCTACTTCAGCGAAGCAAATCTCAAGCAGAATTTTACCCTAGACAAAAATTATGTACGTCACACAGCCCTAGAGGCTGCGCGTGGTGGTATGGTGTTACTTAAAAACGCCAATAATGTTTTACCGATTAAAAAAGACAGTATTAAACGTATAGCGGTTATTGGACCAAATGCTGATCCTGTGGTTAGTGGCGGTGGTGGTAGTTCTTTTACTGAGCCTTTGCATCCGAAGTCATTGTTGACGGCGGTAGAGGAGATAGCAGGACAAAATATTGCAGTGTCTCATCATGCCGGTATTTTTACCGGTAGCCCAATGCCAAAAGATATTTGGCAACATTCACCATTTTATATTTATGACGGCGATAAAAAAGTAAAAGGGGTTAAAGCCGAATTTTATTTAGGTAAGCAGCTCTTGGGTGAAAAACTGTTAGAAAAAATATACCCGCAAGTCATTCTTGAGAATGAACAATTATGGGCTGATAAAGCAATTCCTAAGACAAATTTTTCGGTACGTTTTACCAGTTATTTTACCCCGCAAGAGTCTAGTTATTATAGTCTGGCGGGGCAAGGTGATGACGGTTATCGTATTTTGCTTGATGATATTGAAGTAATTTCTGCCTGGCGTGATCAGGGACCGACGACGGCAAAAAAAGAAATATTTATGAATGCCGGACAAGAATACAAGGTAGTAACTGAGTATTATCAAGCCGGCGGTGGTGCTTTAATTTATCAGGGAATCAAAAAAGCCCTATTAAACGCTCCTCCCAGTGAATTTAAATCAGCAGCGATAACGGTTGCTAAAAAGGCTGATTTAGTGATTTTAGCGGTTGGCTTTAATCCCCAAACAGAGGGGGAGGCTTACGATAGAAGTTTTGAATTACCTTATCAGCAAAGTCAGTTTATTAAAGACATTAGTGCAGAGCATGACAATGTTATTGTTGTC
Source organism: Colwelliaceae bacterium MEBiC 14330 (assembly GCA_040779365.1). Classification (GTDB taxonomy): domain Bacteria; phylum Pseudomonadota; class Gammaproteobacteria; order Enterobacterales; family Alteromonadaceae; genus Colwellia. Next base: position 96,571 of record JBFONR010000009.1, on the reverse strand, counting down.
TTGAATGCCGGCGGAAATCTCGATATGAAACCATGGATTGATGATATTAATGCCTTAATTATGGCTTGGTATCCTGGGCAAGAAGGTAACCAAGCGATTGCTGAAATTATTTTTGGAGAAACCAACCCCTCTGGAAAACTTCCTGCTAGTTTCGAAGTCAATATTGAAGACAACCCAAGCTATCACCATTATTTCGACGATGACAATGATAAAGCGGTTTTTTATGGTGAAGGACTATTCATGGGGTATCGATATTGGGATACAGCAAAAATAAAACCCCGATATGCCTTTGGTTATGGTTTATCATACACACAATTTTCATTTGACAAGTTAACGAGCAATCAGCAGCGTTACACCGCTGATGAAACGGTCAATATTAACGTTACGGTTAAAAATACCGGTGAGTTAGCGGGTGCTGAAGTGATACAAGTTTATGTTCATGATAAAAAAAGTCGCCTAGTGCGACCGGAAAAAGAGCTAAAAGCTTTTACTAAAGTTTGGCTTGAAAAAGGCGAGCAAAAGACTGTAACGCTATCACTAAATAAAGCTGCCTTTTCATATTATGACGATGAAAGCCATCAATGGTTACTTGAGCCTGGCCAGTTTACTATTTTGGTTGGCAATGCTTCAGATAATATCTTGCTGCAAGAGCAGATATATATAGAGTAGAACTTTTATGGTTTAGCTGGAGAAAATTAATAAGCACAGTCGCAGCTAATTAACTGAATAGTGGATGATAAATTTCAAAAATAAATAGTATTTTTTCTTGAAAAATACTATTTATTCGGTTTATGCAGCCTGGTTGAGTTAGCTCAAACAGTGATTGTTCTTGTTAACGGTTAAATTAAAGTTTTTATCTCCAGTAAACTAGCAGAGTCAACTGCAGACTCTGTTAGTTGCCAGTCGGTATTTAGCCGTTTACTCAAGAGTCGTTTATCGTGACTCACTAGTCGTAGCCCTAAAGCACAGTTGTTCAGCGCCGACTCAATGCTTTGATAGAGCGTCACCTAAAGGATTGTTAGGCTCATCCATAATAATTAGCCGAGCTTCTATGATAATACCGAGTCTTCGTTTTAGTTTTCAAATTTCACTAGGGCTAGGTAATTCTGGTGCCTGAAAATTTTGGGATGTGAACCTAGGCAACAGGCTATCGTCATTAGCCGACTATCAGATGAAGCAATGTTGATTGGCTGCTCCCGTTTTTACTAACAATGCCGTTAATCGCCATTGCTTCCCAATAAAGCCTAAAAAGCTTGCTATCGAATAAAAACTTTATAAATCATGCGATGAATTAGCTTATTAAATGGTGGAAATAACATTGGCGTGAAATTAATACGTCCTCGGGTAAATACTGTTTTTTGATGTGAAAAAGTTTTAAAACCTTCTTCACCATGGTATTGCCCCATCCCTGAAGCACCAATACCGCCAAAGGGTAAGTCATCATTGGCGACATGAATTGAAGCATCATTAATACAGACGCCGCCAGAGTGAGTATTTAGTAAGACTTGCTGCTGAAATAATTGATTAAAACTATAAATATATAGCGCTAACGGCCGTGGTCTTGCATTGATATAATCGAGTACTTGAGCAATATTGTCATAAGCAATAATGGGTAATATCGGACCAAAGATCTCTTGTTGCATTACCAACATATCATCTTGAGTATCGCAAACTAAAGTTAATGGGAATTTTCTTAATAAGCGCTGCTTATCTGTTGTCGATGTCTCTGCTAAACAAGAAATAACCTTAGCACCTTTACGCTTTGCATCACTGAGCAAAAGATTTAATCGATTAAATTGCTCATCATTAATGATACTGGTGCAATCATCATTATTACCAAGGTTTGGATACATTTTTGTATACCGTACTGAAATTTCATTAATCAGTTGTTGACACTTTTCTCTGGGACAAAAAATATAATCAGGAGCAACACAAGTTTGCCCTGAGTTGAGGGTTTTCCCGAGTATAAAGCGAGAAACTGCGCTGGCAATATCCATAGTACTATCAATAATTGCAGGCGATTTACCGCCTAATTCTAGCGTTACCGGTACTAGGTTTTCAGCCGCCGACTTCATCACCAACTTACCTACAGCACCAGAGCCAGTAAAAAATAAATGATTAAAAGGTAGCGAACAAAATTTAGCGGCCATGTTTGCATCACCGCCTACGATGGCTATTTTATCCGCTGAAAAGCTCTCACCAATAAGTTTCGCTAATAAGCGGCTTGTATTTGGACTATATTCTGACATTTTAACCATGGCGACGTTACCGGCTGCTAATGCTGCGATAAGCGGTCCCAAAGATAAAAACAGCGGATAATTCCACGGTGCTACAATACCAATGACACCTTTAGGTTGGTTTATGACTTTTCCTTTAGCGGGTTTAAATAATATGCCTATTTGTTTACGTTGTGGCTTTATCCAACGCTTCAAGTTTTTTGAGGTGTAGTTAATCGTTGAAACCGTGGTAAGTATATCGCCAATTTTACTGTCGTCTTCACTTCGATGTCCAAAGTCTACACTTAATGCTGTGATAAATTTTTCTTGGTTATCTAGTAGTAATTTTTTCAATACTGCTAAGTCATTAAGTCGCGTTTGATAACTCGGGTTAATGTTTTGACTAAAGAACTTTTTTTGCGCAGCTAACCTTGATTTAAGCTCAGCTATTGTTGCTATTTCTTTCATTGCTCTACCTCAAACGATGACATTAAATTACTATCACTGCGATAACCAAATTACGCTAGTTACTCATTAACATAAATAGCGCCTAATGCAATAGTTAAGAATAATAAAGCAATATCGGCTATCATTTTAATAAATCTGTTAAGCAATTTAACTAGGCTGTTACTTATATTGTTAACTTTTCATTGTTCTTTGATTGGTTTTCCTAATTTCTATGGGGTAAGTTTTTCTTGTAAACAAGAGGTCGGGTGAGTTTTATATCTGTTTTTCTTATAAAATTTAAAGATTAAAGTTTTAATGCCGATAGTAAGGTATTGCAGTAATAAATTTAATATATATAAAACAATAAAGGGTTAATATATTTACATTGTCATTTTTACTACATATATTGAGTAAAGGAAAAGTTATATCAAAATCGATCTATAAAAGGCCTCTGAATGTTAAAACTTAGTTTGAAACAAAAGATTAATATCTCTGCAAATATCGCTATTGCCATTGCTTGTTTACTAGTAACCATACTCTCATTTATGTCATCTAAAACTCGGCTGGATGATGAAATGCAAAGCCGTTTGAAAAACGTTACTGCCTCTTATAATAATTATGTTGTTGATTGGATTTCGGCAAAAGGTGCAGCTTTATCTTCTATTCCCAGTGATGCAGAGCCTGAGCAAATGGTAAAGCATTTAATCCAAATGAAAGAGTCTGCTAATTTCGATAATGTTTTCATGGCCTTTGCAGATGGCTCAAATAAAAACGCTAATGGCGTGGTTTTACCTCCGGGTAATGACGACCCTCGACAGTGGGGGTGGTATATAAATGCGATGTCAGCGCCTAACCGGGTTTTTATGGATAATCCTACTGTCGCTGCAGCAACTGGCGCAAATGTTGTTTCCCTCGGTAAAGCTCAATATATCAATGGCGAACAAATCGTTTTAGGCGCAGATGTCGAACTTACTGATATTATTCAACAGTTAGAGCGCGTTATTCTTCCCGGTGAATCTGAAATGTTTCTTGCCACAAATGAAGGAACAATATTTGTTCATGAAAATACTGCATTATTAAACAAAGCTGTTAACCAAACTAATGCAGAGTTTACCTTATCTACCTTAAGTCGACTTGCGCAAAGTAATACTATTTATCGAGAAACTTTGGCAGGAGATGATCTTTATGTCTATGTCGCACCCATAGAGGGAACTAGGTTAAATTCGGTGATATTTATAGATTATGACTCTGTAGTTGGCCCCTTGTATGACGCATTATATAGTCAGCTGTTCGTTGCTTTTATCGCGATTGCCGTATTTGCTTTTTTAATTACACTATTATGCCGTATTTTGTTTACCCCGTTAGCGAATGTTTCTGATGCTCTCGCATTAATAGCGCAAGGAGGCGGGGATTTAACCCAAAGGATAAATGTCAAAACCGATGATGAAGTTGGTGAGCTTGCTAATAATTTCAATACCTTTGTTGGCAGCCTTCAAGAACTCATTTTGCACATGCGAGGTCAATCAAAAGAGTTAGAGCAGTTAGCTCAATATGGCAATACTAGTTCAGATAAAGCAGTAGGTGATCTAGAACAGCAGAAGCAAGAAATAACCTTAGTGGTTACCGCCGTCTCTGAAATGGCCGCATCAACTAAGGAAATTGCTTTTAATGCCGAACAAACTGCTGACACTGTGCATTCATCTTCAACACAGACCGAGAGTGGTCGCAGCCTGGTAATCAATTCGCGTAAATCAATTAATAATCTTGCCGATGAAATGGTAAAAGCAAAAGAAGTCATTAGTGATCTTCATCAACATGCTCAGGCTATTAATGGTATTTTATCAACGATTCAGGGGATAGCTGAACAAACTAACTTACTGGCATTAAACGCAGCCATTGAAGCAGCACGAGCGGGCGAGCAAGGGCGAGGTTTTGCGGTTGTCGCTGATGAAGTAAGGGTTTTATCACAAAGAACGCACTCATCTACCGAAGAAATACAAATGATGATAAATACCTTGCAGCAATCAACAACTAAGGCTGTTGATTTGATGGAGACCAGTTCTAAGCTTGCTGATCATGCGGTAACAGATTCTGATAAGGCGGCCTTATCGCTTGATGAAATTAGTGAGTCTGTTAATACTATTAATGATATGACTACACAAATAGCAACTGCAGCGGAAGAACAAACGTTAGTCACTGAAGAAATAATGCGAAACAGTACGGCAATACAGGATATTGCAGAAGAAATCACGACAGATGCCAATAAGAGTCAAGAGCAATCAGAGTCGCTGAACTTACAAGCATCGCAATTAAACGAAAAGGTTGCTATCTTCATTGTTTAAAATTAATAAAAAACCATCAACCTGAATCTTTAGGCTGGTGATTTTTTATATAGATTTAAATGCGATAGTAATTTTAGTACTAAAAGCTAATATTAAAAGCTCTTAATTGAGCGCTTTTAATTAGACAATTATGAAATTTTGTCTAGTTATATTAGTAAACTCTTATGCGCGATAAGCATAATCCCCCATTTAATAAATAAAGCTATACTCTAAGAACAGATTAACTTAGGTATATGCTCTTTTATAATACTGTCGTTATTAGTCAGAAAAACTTTAGTCGTGTTAATAAAATTTACAAGTGCTTCGCTTTAATGTTAAAAAAAAGCGCCTTTGGCGCTTTTAATTGATGTTTATTAATATTGAAAACTATTAATTTATTTTACTTATAATTTTAATATTACCTTAACACTACTATCAATATTTGCTTCGTCAATATATCCAATGGCATTTGGCTCGTTGGCAATAAATGACTTTATTGCATTATCATTGTTTAATTCTTTAGGCGGCTTTCCTTTACCTGAAAACATTAATTTAGACCAATATGCTTTAATTTGCGACGCCGATTTACCCACGACTTTTTGGTCAAATTCTACTTTACCAGCAGAGCCAGACTTTTGGTTAACCGGGACCACGCTTCCTCCGCCTGGAAATGCCTTCAATTTGCCTAAGAAAATACGCGATATTTCATTTTTATTAACAGTCGTATTGTTTGAAGGGTTTACCACAACCACTTGCGCAGCGTTTAAATTAATCGAAAACAACAGTGCAACTAATACAGATAACCAATAATATGTATTTTTCATGTTAACCTCCAACTAAAACACGGTTACAAGAGCAAGACGTACTAATTTTGCGTCAGCTTCTGTATCACTAGCGACATAAGGGTTGACTTGATTGTCGTCGAGTTGCGTATATTCTATTTTCAAAGCAGCAGAGTCGTGAAAATCCCAACGAGCACCTAAGGTATAGTATTTTTCATCTATGAGTTGATCTGACATAGCCGCTTTAGAGCCAATAATAAGCAAATCTAAGCCTAAGCCAGCAGCTTGATCCGGCGACTCTAAGCTATCTACTTCAGTAATATTTTCCCCGTAAGTAGCAAACATAACGATTTTTTCGGTGATATTGACGCCACCAGAAATATACCAGTTTTGACTTTGTCCGAGCAAACTATCACCGTAATCATTTCCTTCCCACTCAACAACGGCAAAACCATGGCTAAAATCAGCTTTCAAAGCCGCTGTGTAAAACATAGTATTATCATTGATCGCAATATCATTACCTATTTTGGCGAAGTCTATCCCCGTTGCCGCTAAATCAGGATTAAGTGCTAAACTTTCCCACTGAGCAACTAAGCCTGGCTGACCATCAACCGTATCAATCCCAGGAATAACTACGTCAGCTTTTCTTGAACCTACTGCGGCACGTGCAGTAATAAAGCCATCGCTTAAAGTTAAAGCCCCAACCATAAAGTTACTAATGTCGATCGACTCGACTACATCATCACCAAAAGGATTATCAGCTGTGCGACCTACCATCACATGAAAGTTTGAATCAAAATGCCCTAAAGTAAAATTATATATTGAACCTATACCATCAAAAGAATCAAACGAAGGCGAATATAAGCCAGTTGGTGGAGTTATCCATGGGTAAGCATAACCAACATCTACAAAATCCGAGTAAAGTTTTTGCGGAGCTCTCTGGCGTCCGAATAAGAAGCGCCAATCATCATTGACATCATAGCTAAGATAAGCCCATTCAAAACTTGCATCCCACTCATCACTGCCTCGAGAAATGATTTGTGTCGTGACGCCGAGGCCATTGCCTAGTTCTGAACTTACTTGTATGCCAACAAGACTATCAGGTTTATAGTCTATAGTATCGTCGTAACCATATAAGCTTTCACCACTCAATACCTGGCCAGTACCAATAGTTGCAAAGCCATTTAGAGTAATTTCAGCATTTGCACTACCAATAAAAGATGTGGATAAAGCTAATGCACAGATTGTTTTTTTGAACATTTTTTCCATTGGGTTCCCCGGTGTTGAAGTTGACATTGATATTATTTTTTGAGTATTTGTATTTGAAATATTTGAGCAGAATGCAAAATGGTTATACTTTAAATTGTTGTGTTATCAACTCTAATTCCGAGGCTAAATTAGCGAGCTGAACACTCACGTCGTTTAAATCATTAGAGCCTTTAGATGCTGCTTCTGCTTTTTCATTAATTTGTGCAACGTTATCTACCATAGAAACTGAGGTTTGCTGTTGTTCTTCGGTGGCTGTTGCGATTTGCTCATTCATGCGAGTGATAGTATCAACAGTGTCCTTGATACTTAATAGAGAATCACCTGCGGCGATAGTATTGGTTACGCTGGTTTCAACTTCATCAATACTGGCTTGCATGCCGGCAACGGCATTTTCAGCTGCACTTTGTAATTGCCCTAATATTTGATTAATTTCTTGTGTTGAATCTTGAGTTCTCGATGCCAGGCTTCTTACTTCATCAGCAACTACTGCAAATCCACGTCCTTGCTCACCAGCTCTAGCTGCTTCTATCGCAGCATTAAGAGCTAGTAAATTTGTCTGTTCAGCTATTGCTCTAATAACCTCTAAAACTACATTAACCTTATTAGTATCATCTTGTAACTGATGCACCATTTCAGATGATGTACCAATATTTTCATGTAATGCTTTAATGCTTGTAACAGCCTTTTCTACTACTTCTTTACCCTTGTCAGATTCGACGTTAGCTGATTGCGTTGCACTTGCCGCTTCAGCCGCATTTGATGAAATTTCAGATACTACAGCACTCATTTGTTCTACTGAAAGTTTAGATTCGTATACTAATGATTTTTGTTGTTCGGCTGTATTACTTGCAGAGCCAGACAGCTTCTCAATACGCTTTGCTGATTTCGCTAAAGGGCCAGCGGTTTCAACAATATCTTTAATGACATTTTGCAGTTTCTCGATAAAGTTGTTAAACCAAAGCACTAACTCTCCTATTTCATCCTCACTGGTGGTTGATAAACGCACAGTGAGATCTCCATTCTCTTGAGCTATTGCTCTCATTGATTCTATTACTTCGCCAAGATTTTTTCTTATTATGTTAGCAACGGGCACAGCAACTAACATCAAAATGGTAATAGTGATAAGCGCAACAGCAACGCCTATTTTGTTAGTAGAATTTAATCGACTCTCGACATTAACAAAGGCTGCTTCAAAAGCCTGCGAACGGCGCTCTTTAAATTCGATTAGTGAGGTTTGTAGTAATTGCAGTTTTTCCGACATTTCTTGGCTTTGTTGTCCTATTACCGAGAAATCTGCAGTGCCATCAACCATAGATTGAGAAAGTCTGAATGCTCGTTGGAAGTATTGCTCAAAGTTACGTGTTTGGGCATTGAGCTCTGCGGCCAAGTTTTTATCAATGTTAGCAGCCAGTTTTAATTGATTGCTTAGCTCGGTTGCAATATTTTGCGCTTCAACTAGTAAATCAGCTTCGCCCATGGTAGCTGCATTGCCCAAAACCTCTTTGACTTTATCGAGTTTTACTAGCACATCTTGAGATATTTGCAGTAGGGGAAAATCAACCGACTGTGCTTGTGTTAAATTGTTTTTTGCTTGCTCTACATTGTAAAAACTAATGAGTAGATAGAATATAAAGCCTAAGGCGGCAACCATAGGAATAAGTAATATTTTGTAGCGTATAGAAAGGGATTTTAAAAACTGCATTATCGCCTCAGGTTAAAAAATTGTTAATAATTTATTGGCGTACTTCTTAGTATAAAAATATCATGTTTGATAACGATGTAAAGCTTATTTTGAATAAATATTCATGATTGTTTTTTTATCTATCTGTTAATATTGTTTTTTATAGATTAAGGGTAATAAAAAAATAACATTAGTTTCATAAATAATGAATAAAGTTGTTTTTTAGAGTGAGGGATTGTCGCCAGCTAAATTATTTATTTGGCTCAAATATCTTATTGATTTGTTCAGGGGGGTTAATTTGTCGACATATTCATTATTTAATCCATTATATTGGCTTACTAAAATTAACATTAATTTAACCAAGCTCTTGATGAATTATTACCAAAATCATAACCTCTGCTATTACACCAACCTATCAATAGTGCTTAAACTATAAGTCACTATATAGACGTTAGGATAACTAACAATTATATCTGTAAGCCACTTTCTTCAATAACTGCTTTCTGTCATTAATCTTTCTATATAGCTTAGGCGAGTATTTTTAAATATAAACAGCTTTATAGCGGATTGTGACGCCCTGTGATGGCGATAAAGCTAGGGGGAAATCAGCTAGGTTGCTAATTTTATAACATCTGTCTGATACAACACACTAGTCTATGTGGTATCTCATCATCATTGCCTTGTTTGTGGTGTTACCTACACCATTATTTATAGCATGGACAACAAGTAATAGTGAATACTATTTTAATATAGTTAAATAACGATATAACGCAGCAATTGAAATTTAATAACATTTTTTTAGGGAAGATAAAAGATATAGCGGGTTTTTGTTTTGTTTTTGTGTAATTTAATTACCTTAGTGTAATTATATTACTTTTTAAATGTAGTTATTTTTGCTATAAATAGAATGATTATTCAAAAAAGATAGTTTTAGGAGAAGATTTTGACTTCTTATTCCAACCCTGCTTTACAGCAACGTGTCAGAGATCTCGGTGCTACATTAGGTGAAACCATTGCCGCTCAATTAGGTGATGAATGGTTACAACGTATTGAAGATATTCGCTTAGCCGGTCGCGCTTCTGCACTGGGCGAGACTAGTGCAACTGATAAATTAATTGCACAATTTCAGGGCTTAGATAACGATAGCTTGTTAACCGTTGCGCGTGCATTTAGCCAGTTTCTTAATCTCGCTAATATCGCAGAGCAAGAATTTAATAGCGTTAATCAACTCTCTGATGTACTGAATGATTTATTTGATAAATTATCCCTGGAAGAGGTCAATCTAGAAAAAGTACAGCAGGCTATAGCTAAGTTGAATATTGATTTGGTCTTAACGGCACACCCAACGGAAGTCATTCGTCGTACCTTTATTCATAAATATACTGAGTTGACCGATTGCTTAAAAGCACTGGACCAGGAACAACTTAATGATAGACAGCGAGCGCAACTGACTAGGCGTATCGCGGTATTAATCACTCAAGCATGGCATACCGATGAAATACGATCTGCCCGACCAACGCCTGTTGATGAAGCTAAATGGGGTTTAGCGGTAATCGAAAATAGCCTATGGCAAGCGGTGCCAGATTTTGTGCGTGAACTGAGTGAGCGATTGCAGCGCCAATTCTCATTAACTTTACCGCTAGATTTTGTGCCAGTGCAGTTTAATTCTTGGATGGGCGGTGACCGTGATGGTAACCCTTTTGTCACGGCAAAAGTGACTCAAGAAGTGTTATGGTATGCGAGGCACAGAGCTGCGAGTTTATTCGCTAAAGATATCGAAAAACTTTGTGCAGAACTGTCGATGAACACCTGTAATGATGAAGTGTTTAAATTAGTCGGCGACAGCAAAGAGCCATACCGTGCATTATTGAGTCCTTTGGTTGAAAAATTAACGCTAAGTCAGGCAAGTTTACAGCAGAGCTTACAAAATCTTGAACAAAACTCGACACCGCTTGTTGTTAGTCAAAAAGCGCTTATTGAGCCATTAGAGCTCTGTTATCAATCATTACTTGATTGTGGTATGGCTAATATTGCTAATGATCATTTATTAAATACTATTCGTCGCGCTCATTGTTTTGGCGTGCACTTATTAAAATTAGATGTTCGTCAAGACTCAGAGCGTCATTCGGATGTTATTGCCGAATTAACCCGTTATTTAGGCATTGGTGATTACGACCAGTGGACTGAAGCAGAAAAGCAAGCGTTTTTATTGCGTGAACTGGCATCAAAACGCCCGTTAATTCCTCAACACTGGCAATGTTCAGATGAAGTAAAAGAAGTACTGGATACTTGTAAAACCATCGCAAAAAATGATGCTGACGCCTTTGGTATTTATATTATTTCTATGGCAAGTCAGCCATCAGATGTCTTGGCGGTTAAATTATTATTGGACGAAATGGGGGTAGAATGGCCAATGCCAGTTGCACCACTGTTTGAGACTTTAGATGATTTAAATAATGCCGAACAAGCGATGACCGAGTTGTTTGATATAGAATGGTATCGTGGTCGAATTCAAGGTCAGCAACATGTGATGATTGGTTATTCTGACTCTGCCAAAGATGCTGGCGCATTAGCAGCAGGCTGGGCACAATATGAATCACAGGAAAAGTTAGTGGCCTTGGCTGAGTCTCATCAAATTAAGTTAACTTTATTTCATGGTCGTGGCGGTACTATTGGCCGTGGTGGCTTACCTGCGTATGAAGCAATTCGTTCTCAACCCCCCGGTTCACTCGACGGAGGTTTCCGTATTACTGAACAAGGAGAAACCATACGTCATAAGTTTGGTACCGCGGCGTTAGCCAATCAAAACTTGATGATTTATGCGAGTGCTATTTTAGAAGCTATGCTTATTCCGTCACCTAAGCCACAGCAATCATGGCGTGATGCCATTACTGAAATGGCAGGTAATGGTCGTGATAATTACCGTGCCTTAGTACGTGAAAACCCTGACTTTGTCCCTTATTTTAGAATGGCGACTCCTGAGCAAGAATTAGGTAAATTGCCGTTAGGTAGCCGACCAGCAAAACGTAAACCCCAGGGTGGGGTAGAAAGCTTACGTGCTATACCTTGGATATTTTCTTGGGCGCAAACACGCTTGGTATTACCTTCTTGGTTGGGCGTTATGCCAGCAGTAGAGTCTTATCTACAACAAGGTAATCAAGAGATTATTGACGAAATGTTAGCACAATGGCCTTTTTTCCGTTCTCGTTTACTTATGTTAGACATGGTCTTTAGTAAAGCCGATGCTGGCATTAGTGAAGCCTTTGATAATCGGTTAGTTAATGGCGATCTTAAAGTGATTGGTAAGCGATTACGTAGTGAGCTTAAAGACAGCGAAAGCTTATTGTTGCGCTTGCTTGGACAAGAGCAAGTGATGGAGTCAGATCCAAGTGGCAAAGAGTCTATGCAAATTCGCGCCACTTACCTTGAGCCGTTACACTATTTACAAATCGAGTTATTAAGCAGAATTAGAGCGGCTGAGAGTGAATCAATGGCGCCGTCTAATATTGAGCAAGCGATGATGGTGACGATTGGCGGTATTGCTATTGGTATGCGCAATACTGGTTAAGCGAGTATAGCGATAAAAACACTGAATCTCAGCAGTGTTATCATCAATGACCAGCGACCTACTCAATGACTAGGTCGCTTTTTTATTTTTTCACTGTCGAAGTGTAGAAGGCAAATAAACAAGGGTCGTTGCAGATAATTTAGCTAGCAATTGAGCTTACCATGGGGTAAGGGTAAACGTGCCTACTAGAATTATTAATTACTTTTGGGCATTCTACATGAAGAAACTCTTAACCACAGGGCTTTGTTGCAGATGGTTAAGAGTTTAAACGAGAGCATTATAAGTGACTGATTTTTAGTTAGTCTCAATCTTAAGATACCGGTTAGTTCAATGAATAGTAATTCACTAAATTTACCATCGGTTACTTAACGCGCTCGACGCCAGGCATAATAAATTGTCGAGTTAACACAGCTTGCTTTGGATAATACATTCGAAAAGTCAATTCAAATTCCTTTCCAGCACCTGGGCTTGGTAACCAATTAGCGGTTTTATCAAGGGGCGGCTCGGCTTGAATATAAAGATCAAGCGAACCATCAGGGTTGTATTCAAGGTCTTTCATGCTGCCAAGGTTATAGCGATCAATTGAGTTATCAACGAGAAAACCTTTTTTATCGTAAAGCGTAAGCGACCAAAAGCCATTTACAGGTGGCATGTTATCAGCATCAAAATGTAACACATACCGATAAGAACCATTAAAATTGTTACCCTCATTATCAACCGCAGCATTGGGGTATATCGCATCGACGGCCTGATTCGCTCCGTAACCCACTTTTGTCACGTACGCACGTAAAAAGTATTCGGTACCATACTCTCCTAAACCTGTGGTTATTACATTCCATCCATTTTGTAAATTTTGTGTCGGTGGTTTTGCCGTCATTTGGGCAAATTGTTGTTGGACTAGCATCGGAACTTTTGCCATGGCCTGTTGGGTCGCTTGCGAAAACTGTTCAATGTTAAATTGACCGCCAGGTCGAAAACCAATTTTACTCAACTGGCTCATCAGGGGAGCATCCTCAGCATAGGCAGGGTTTTGCTCAAGCAATGTCATTGCTAATGTAAGGTAATCAGCAATATCCATGGTGTCGACAACATCCATCGGAACCAATCCCAAAAACTGCGAATCGATAACACCCTTCGACGAAACATACTGATCATTTCTCCGCTCAGCTAGCGGTTTAGCGATTAATTTCTTCTGAAAATTAGCAACTTCTGATTGGCCATCAGTATCGTTCTTTACCGCGACCCTGCCTAACATCCAATTTAGGTTAGTCTGAGAACGGATAAGCAATAAGTCGTCATCAACACTGCCTTCAAAGCTAGGGCCAACTAATGCTATGTCTAAACCCGCTTGACCCGTTGTTCGTGTTCCTACCGAGTGAATCACATCACCATGCGCATTTAAGATGGGCATGAGGTAATAGCGCTCAGTGGGCGGAATATATAAATAAAGAGGACCATCGGCAAGATCGGCATAAATGACACTATAGTAGGTATCAAGGTTTGGGCGAACAACCTCAGTGAAACCGGCCTTTGGAAACGCTCGCATATTTCCCCATTGGTTGATTGGCGCCTTACCGACGCCATTATCCTGCTCAACATTCGCTGAGATCTTATGGGTAAAATGCATTGTCATCATTGGGTAGGCATATATATATGCTTGCGTTGTCAACTTAACTAATTCAACGTTTGGGGCATTAGCATCGGATGATGCCTCAAGTTGCGCTTTATTCGTATTAGTGCAGCCGCCATTAAAAGCGACTAGCAGTATAATCGTGAGCAAAAATAAATTTTTCATAAAATATACTCAAGTTGTGGCAGTTATTTTTATGCTAGTCCAACATCTTGATATTGTCGACTATACCCATGCTATTTCATAAAAACTTAATCGCTACAGCGCACAGCCTTAAGGCTCAGTAACAATGGCTCATAATAAAAATGCAATAAATAAATAGAAGCCTCACGGTGATTCTATAATTCCTAACGATAGAGAAAGAAGCTAGTCGCGAAAATGTCTACAAAAGTGATGATGAATTATGTGACTGACTTGGCAATTTTAAAAACCAATACTATATTTTTTAGAAGTAGAACTTAATTCTACATTATTGTTTGGCAATCAAATATGTGGCCTAGCAGTATCACAATAAATATCTCTGCTTTATCGGAATATAAACCTTATGTATACCGCTAAACAGTAGAAGCTCGATTAAGAGTGGCATGCACTAATAATTACGCCAGATATAGCTGATTGGAGTAAAACAAATGATTAAATATCTTTTTTTATGTTTGACTATATTATTAGTCACAGCTCCACAACTGGCCTTGGCTAATGACTGGGATTTTCGCCTTAACCCATATATATGGCTAGCCGGATTAGAAGGTAATGTCGCTGCAACGCCAGCGGTACCAAGTGTGCCAATTGATGTTTCTTCACGCGATGCGTTCGAGGACACCGAAGCGAGTTTAATGCTATTTTTAGATGCTAAGCGTGGCAAACATGGTTTTTTTGCTGATGCTATCTATACTGACGTTCAATCAAATAACGAGCTTTTGCCAAATGTCAATTTATCACTGCAATCTGTTTCCAAAACCCGCATATTTTCGCTAGCTTATCAATATGAATTCTACCGTAGTGATGACGCATTTGTTGATCTGATGATAGGGGCTCGGTATTGGAATATTGATATAGAGCTCGACTTTGGTGGCGGGCTAGGACTTCTTTCAGATAAAAGTATTACCAACAATAAATCATGGGTCGACCCAGCAATAGGAATTAAGGGTTTTAAGCCGCTGGGGAGTTCTGGTTTCTACCTAGAGGGTGGTGGGGGGCTTGGAGGTCTAGGAGCTGGCTCAGATATTTTTTATGAATTTACTGCGGGAATAGGGTACCAATGGAATAACGCCATTGGTACCACCCTGGGTTACAGGTTGTTTGATGTTGATTTTAAAGACAACGAACTTACTTATGACGTTAAACAGCAAGGCTGGCAAATAGGCTTAAGATGGAGTTTGTAATTCAATCAATAGCCAAACAAATGAAGATATAGATAAAGCTATAATTAAATCATACTGCTTTTCTTCGCTGCAATAATTACTAGTACAGCACGCTTAATGTAGCCCTAAGGGCTTTTTTAATCGCTATTTTTGCAAGATAGCCGCTACTAGCACTTGCCCTTCGTTGCTAAATAATGAGCAAGTTCATTTTTTAATCTCATTGGTATGCGCAAGAAGCGTAAAATGATAACGGCTACCAATAAGGTCAATGATTGTGTCATCGTTATTTTTAATTGTAAGCGAACTACTCAACAGATAGGACGATTTTTTAAGCTTGATAATGTGAAAAGGCAAATGATTATCAGCTATTAAGGACAATTTAATCGTATGGGCGCTTAACTGTTTTGTCATAAAAATAGCACAAAATTGCGACAAAATAGTCATATTGATGTTTTATCTTGGTCGTTGAAACGTAACGATAAATGATAAAATAATATGTTTACAACAGACCAAGTAATTGAAGAGCAGTTACCTCATTTAAAAAATAATCGCCTACTTCATAAACCGGTACGCTCGCTGTTGAGTTATTTATTAAATGAAAAAGAATGTCAAAAGTTTGCTGAATTATATCCGCATATTGAAGGCATAGATTTTGTTGAGCAAGTGCTTGATTATTTTGATTTTAGTTATGCGGTTGTCGATAAAGAGAAACAACGCATACCTGTAACAGGTAAATTGGTTATTATCGCCAATCACCCTATTGGCTCGCTTGATGGTTTAGCCTTATTAAAGTTTGTCAGTGAAATTCGCCCCGATGTAAAAGCGATTGCTAATGACCTTTTAACCACTATCAAGCCACTTGAAAAAATATTACTGCCTGTTAACAATATGTCAGGAAACACCCGCAAAGAAAACCTTAACAATATATTTCAATACTTAAATAACGATGGTGCTGTGATTATATTCCCTGCCGGTGAAGTCTCTCGACTTAAACCCAATGGTGTTAAGGATGGCAAATGGCATAGTGGCTTTTACCGTATGGCGAAAGCAACCAAAGCGCCAATTTTACCTATTTATGTTGACGGCCGAAATTCTGCGATGTTTTATTCCGCCTCAATGATCTATAAGCCACTCGCTACCATGCTATTGATGCGTGAGATGTTTAAACAAAAACAAAAGTCGGTTAATTTGCGTATTGGTGAAGGGATCCCCTATGAGAACTACGCTAATGACAATTTGCCGCTAAAAACTAAAATTAAACTTTTCCATAAACATTTATATCGCATAGGTAGTCAGAAATCGGGGGTGTTTAAAACTCAATCAGCGATTGCGTTACCTGAACCAAGACAAAACCTGAAAAAGTCGATAGAAAAATGCCAGCACCTTGGTAGCACAAATGATGGAAAAGACATTTATATCTATAATTACCATGAAAGTTCGCCAATTTTACGCGAAATTGGTCGATTAAGGGAAATTGCTTTTAGGGCGGTTGGTGAAGGCTCTGGCAAAAAGCGTGATATCGATAAATATGATGCCTATTATCATCATTTAATTTTATGGGATAAAGAAGAATTAGAAATAATAGGTGCTTATCGTTTTGCCGACACCGAAAAAGTCATGGCAGAGCAGGGCAAGAGTGCGCTATATACGCAAACATTGTTTAAATATGAAAAAGAGATGCAGCCCTATTTAATGCGAGGTCTAGAGCTTGGTCGAAGCTTTGTACAGCCAAAATATTGGGGTAAACGTAGTTTAGATTATTTATGGTTTGGTATTGGCGCATTTCTAAAAGTTAATCCACAATTTAAATACTTATTCGGTCCAGTCAGTATTTCACAGTCCTACCCAAAAGCCGCTAGAGATTTAATGGTCTACTTTTATAAGTTATATTTTGGCAATCAGAGCAAAATGGCGGAATCTAACCAACCCTATCAATATTATCAAGCTGATATTAACTTGTTAAAGCAAAGCTTTTCTGGCGATAACTATAAAGAAGACTTTACCCAGTTAAAACATTTATTAGCTAATATGGGCGTGAGTGTACCGACACTGTACAAACAATATAGTGAATTATGCCACCCTGGCGGAGTACAGTTTTTAGCCTTTGGTATCGATCCTGACTTTAATGATTGCTTAGATGGTTTAGTGTTAGTGGATATCACTAAATTTACCGATAAGAAAAAAGCACGTTATTTAGCATAACTACAATGAAGGTTTACTCGCAAAAACGCTGTTCAGTTTGGGTGAATCTTTTCAAATGGAACATAGAGCGCACCAAACAAGTGCGAAAATAGTCACTAAAATCGTTTGATAAGCTGGTTTTTTACGCACTCACCAGTAAATATGGCTTATTTAGCCCTCTTTAAGCAGCCATTATACATGGCATGAACTCTGCTAACTATGTCAATGGATGGCGCTTTTTAGTGGCTATCTGTCATTAATTCGCGTTAAATTTTATTAAGGGGGCCATAATGTACTCAACACTCATTATTATTGCTATATCCTTAGCGCTGGCGAGTATTTTAAATATTGTACTGGCTAAGTTCTCAATTTCTCATATTATTGGTTACATTGTTACAGGTATTATTGTTAGTAACCTTTATAATTTTAATGGCAGCGAAAACCTCAATTCACTCGAACTAATAGGCGAGTTTGGCATTGTATTTCTGATGTTTACTATTGGTTTAGAAATGTCTTATTCAAAGTTAGATAAAATGAAATCGTTGATCTTTGTTAACGGTTTTCTGCAAATGGCAGTAAGCTCTTTACTGGTATTTTGTCTTGCTTATTATGGATTTTCACTCGATTTTACCTCCTCGCTCATTATTTCGCTTGCTTTTAGCTTGTCGTCAACCGCAATTGTGTTGCCCTATTTAAAAAAATCTAAAGATATAGTTACCCCTTATGGCGAAAAGTCGATGGCTATTTTGGTATTTCAAGACTTGGCTGTGATACCTATCCTTTTGTTAATGAGTTTTTTAGCAAATACAGAATTGTCGATAGGTGATATTGCATTAAAAACATCACTTTATGCATTAATCATTATTGTCTTGATGTTCACTATAGGAAAAAAGATAATCGCTTGGTTATTGCACTTTTCAGCCAGTGCTAAAATGGAGGAGCTATTTTTAAGCTCTGTCTTTACCATTGTGATTGGTGCCTCTTTATTTGCCCACGAAATGGGCTTTACCTACTCATTAGGGGCGTTTATTGCTGGGATGATTATTGCAGAAACTAATTTTCGTATAAAAGTTGAGGCCGACATATCGTCTTATAAAGATTTATTATTAGGCGCCTTTTTCTTTTCTATTGGTACCAAGATTGATATTTATTATTTTGCTAGTCATTTATATCTGGTGATGGCGGTGTTATTACTTGTTATGGCAATCAAAGCAATCATCATTTATTTTCTTATCAGACAAAAATCTAACCGAAGTGATGCGACAAAGTCTGCACTGGCGTTATGCCAAGTAGGGGAGTTTTCTTTTGCTATTTTTGCCTTAGCGATAAATCAAAACATTATACAAAGTGAGCTAGGAAATTTTTTAATCTTAATCACGGTATTATCAATGCTATTAACCCCCTTTATTGTCAATAATATTTATAAATTGGCCTCGTTCTTTGTCGTTGAATATTTTGAAGCAGATAAAATATCACCAATTAAGGCACAAAATCATGCCATTGTTTGTGGTTTTGATACATTAGGAAGAATTGTTTCGAAAGAATTAGCTAAGCAAAATGTTGTTTTTGTTATTATTTCAGACAATCTACAACATGTGCTACTGGCAAGAGAGTTAGGTTACAAAGCATACTTTGGCCATTTAGATAAGTTACCCGTGTTAGAGTCTTTAAAGGTAGAGCAAGCTAATAATATTATTCTTACAGTCAATTCATTAAAAAACAAACAAATAATCTGTGAAGCTGTATTAAAGTATTACCCACAAGCGCGTTTAATCGTTAAAGTTAACTCATTGGCAGAAAAAGACGCTTTAGCAAATCTAAGCATTAAGTCTTTTGTACATGCTCATCATGAAACCGCGCTGTTATTGGTAAAGCAAAGTTTGAGCTAGCAAGACATGATAATTTTTACCATTAAAAAGTAGACGTTATCAGGACATTAATATTACTGTTTACTAGAAGAGGGGCAGTAAAGCGTAATATAACGTTCGATGAAGCGCATTAATTAGTCTTCTTTGGTTTGAGCTACTGATAATGTACTCTTTTCTTTTAAGATGATATCGCGAAGAATGATAGTATCGCCATATTCTGGCGCGAGGATTTTATCAGGTACGTTTAACGTGAGCAGTTTACTCTCGTTAATTTGATTTTGTTGTAACTCTAATGAATAGAGGCCAGCACTAACTTTAGGAAAGAAATAATAGCCGTCATATTCACTGGTGGTTTGGTATTTTATTTTACCTTGTTGATCAATTAATAATACCGTTACATTCGATGCTGGTTTAGATTTGTTATCTATGGTGAAGTAGAGCGTGCCTTCAACTTCATTTTTCACTTCTATGGGCAACATAACCTTGGTTTCCCCGCCTCGATGTGAAATGGTTTTAACCTTTTTATCAACCGGGTGATGATAAGGGTTTGATAAGGTTTTCATATCAATACTTAAAATCTGTCCGCTACCATTACTGGGTAACATAACTTTCCCTTGTGAATTGGTTCTCAGCTTTTTCCATAAATAGTTACCATTAAAGCCGATATCAGTAATGGGTTCTTCATCAGTATCAAACAGGCCATTTTTGTTTGTGTCAAGAAATGATGCTACTGCCAATTGTCCTGAATTTAACGAACGTGGTGGCAAAAAGTTGACATGATTATTGAATGAATCAAAACTTAATGTGCCACTAAAGCCAAGGGTGATTTGCCACTCATTTTCGCTGTCAACTTGGCCAGAGAGGTTAACATTGGCAAAGGCACCTCGATAAGAATATTGATGTTCTAAGACAAATTCAGCCAGGGCGTTTGGTTCGTAAGTTAAGCGGGTTTGATTGAAGCTCGTTTTGCTTTGAGGCCACCTTAAGCTTGCTTTATATCTAACCAGTGCTTTACTGGTAAGTGGCTTCCAATCAACAGAATTGGTCCAGCGCCATGCGTTAATATCCATTGCCCAATAACTTTGATTAATCAGTTCATTTTGCAAACTATCATATTGAAAACGAGTCGACCAATTACCACCTAAATAACTAGAATTAAAGCCAATTTGACTAATTTGCCGTGCTTGTTGCTGTGCTCTTTGCTCATTTGAAAATTTAAAATTCCAATTAATATTATTAAAACGACTAAGACGACTACTTAAGCTTATTAAGCCACGAGACTTTAAAGGGTATTTTTGTGCTAAAAAGACAGCACTATTAAAGTTATTAATTAAGCTATATTCAAGGTTGATACTGACACTCTGCTCTGAAAAATATGAAGTTTCGCCTCGGTAACCAGCGAAAAATGCTGAACCTAACGCTAATTGTTTTGCGCCTGCTAACTTAAAACTGCCAAACTCAGAGTTACTTTGCAAGGCTGTGGATATATATTGCCTGTCTTGCTTACCGGTTAAATGGTTTAAGCCAATATCATAAGTGAGTATATCTGATAACCCATAGGATATATTAGCGGAGACTGATTTTCTGAAATTTGTCGCATTATTGAATTGAGTATTTAGTACATTGCGTGTGCTATCGAGTACTTCAAACTGATAACCCAGTTGACCAGTCGACAGGGCCGAATCACCGACAGAGATTTTTTTTGTTCTGGTTACTTGCTCACCCTCGGGGCCATAAAGTCTTATCTCGAAGACGTTATTACCGTAGAAAGTTTCAACGTTTTCAAAACGCACAATGTTCTCATCAGTAGAATCTGTAGAAGCAACAAATTGTCCATTTCGATAAAGTTCAGCAAACCAACCAGGTAATGAGGCTTCTTCAATGGTAATGTTAGAAAAGCTTTGTGAAGTTTTGCTGTTTATATTGGAAAGCTGCACACCACGTCCTTGGCTGAAATTCATAATAAGCGGATCACGCTGCGATTGAATATCACCCAGTTCATAATGGAGCTCAGACAAAATACCTTCCTGGTTGGGGTTCTCCAATGATTTACTGATTTTTATAAATTGATTGGTAATCGTATCATTATGATTTAACCGGTATTCCGCTTTATGTTTAAAGGCATCAAAGTAACTATTTAGCGTCAGTTTATTTTTAAGCTGCTCTTGTTTTGAATAATAGCTTGAGGAGATTGCGTAATCACTGACAGGGTAGGTTATATGTTGAAATTGATCTGCTATCTCGCGATCAAATACAGGGCTTGTTTTTTGCTTACGTTTTACTGTTTTGATAGCTTCTTTAGGTATGTCAGATTCAAGTAAATTGGTTGTGATGGTTAACTGCATCAGTGCATAATTAAAAGTAGCCTTTAAATTTAACACTGAATTTAATACGTCTAGGTCAAGGTAGTAATCAAAGTCATCTTCAGCCCATAAAAGCTCCTCGCCTGACTTGTAAGGTGTTGATTGCATCACACTGGTAAATGACAAATTACTTTTGGCTATGTGTCCTTTTAGTATTTTATTTTCAATGTTAAGTTCTATGCCTAAGGCAGCATTTAAAGGGGAAATAGGTAAGAGTAGTTTTTTTTCTTCGCTATAGTAGCCGCTTAAATCAGATATGACAGAGCGACCATTAAGTCTAACGTTTATAATAACAAAATTATCTTCAATAATAGGCCAATTGTACAGTTGATAATCTGGCTCATCGGCCATCAGATTAGTGCTAAATACCGTAAATCCTAACAACAATAGTAATAAAGCAGAGTGAAGCTTCAAAGCTTAATGTTACTCGTTATTGATTGTTTCAATAAGTGATAACTTGCCACCATAAGACTCATTCTCGTGGTATTGTATAGTTAGCGGGCCCGCTACATCTTGACTTAGTGGAATGTATACTTTGCGACGGGTAAGCGGAGGGTAAATAGCTAGGTTATTAAGTTCACCTATGACGGTTTCGTCACTACTGATGACTTTAAAGTTACCATATAAGGAACGATCACCTTCAAGGGTTTGCCAAAACATTAGTGTCGGCTGACCATTTTGTGTGATTAGCTGAGGGTTAACAATACTCGATTGAGCTTGTAATTGACCATGACGAACAATGACGGGAACACTGTAGGCGACTTTTGAGCGAATACTGAGTGTGTTGCTATTAGGGTCTTGGGCTTCAGAGGAAATGATTTTTAGTACCGCACGATACTCACCCTGTGCTAAATCAGCTTTTTTTCGCACCATCATTCTGATGGCTTGCGCCTCTTGTGGTTTGATGGTGCCACGTCTTGGTGAAAAACGCAGTAACGGTTTAGCTGAGCGACCAATGACTTGTTTTTCTGTTACATCAACAAGATTGCCTTCTTCGGTCATATCTTTGTGCACTAAGGTGACTTTGTAATCGAGAGCTTTATTAGAAGTATTTCTTATCATTAAAGCGTTATTTTTGGTACGGCTATCAAAGTAAAGGCGATACTCTGACAATGCTAAACTTGCATGAGCCAAATGACTAAAAAGTAACACACTAAATAAAAAAGTTAAGACTAGAAAATAACGCATA
This sequence comes from Colwelliaceae bacterium MEBiC 14330, assembly GCA_040779365.1. Taxonomy (GTDB): domain Bacteria; phylum Pseudomonadota; class Gammaproteobacteria; order Enterobacterales; family Alteromonadaceae; genus Colwellia. The sequence continues at coordinate 73,695 of JBFONR010000009.1, read as the reverse complement.
GGACAACTAAGAATTGTTAGGCAAGTGTGGCTTTAGCCACACTTTGTTAGCATTTTTTTAACTATAAGTTCTACTGAAAAACAACTTCAACAGTATAATCAGCAGTATAAGCTTGGCCAGAGGTTAAAGCGCTATCAACAGTCATAGTACCAAATACATTTAGCGCAATATCGGTTGCAGAACTGTCAGTAGTAAACCCAGTTGCTGTAGAATCACCAAAGTTGACAGTGGTTGTACCGTCTGTAGCTGAAGAAGAAGAGACAAAGCTAACATTTGAGCCGCTACTACCGCTAACGGTGATATTCATTGCAGAACTTGGTGCCAGCCCTGTAATAGTAATCTCTCCTATCTGGATATTTGAATCTGCAGCATCACAATCACCAGTAACAACGCCAGCGCTGTCCATAACACATGATGCCGAAGCGAAAAGTGCGATTTGGCCAAAATTGAGTGGGCTAGATTCTGAGATACTCGGTTCACTAAAACCAGTAATTGTTGCTTGAAATGTTTCTGTTGCTGCAAAAGCAGTGCTTGTTGTTGCAGCAAGAAGGGCTGCGCCTAGTAGGATTTTTTTCGTCATTTGAGGTACCACTTTTTTTATTAGATTAATACTACCGTGTAATAAGGGCTAGATAATCTACCTAACGATGCCACAATCCGTTAAAAATTATATAAACATACTTTTGTCCTATTTTAAAAGCTTTTTTTTAAATTTTTTATGGTTTGGCTTACTAAGGTTATTGGTTCAAAAGTTAAATTATTAGTGCTGAAGGTTAAAAAAGATACTAACAATTAAAGCGCTAAAATTTAGTTTTTAGCTACTTTTAACGACAAATCACTGGTGTTTACCTAACTTTTACGCAAAGTGATAGCCAGAAAAAATTAACTTTACACTGAAAAATTTAGTTTTCAGCTAGGCTAAAATAACACTATTAGGAACATGAAATTATTTTTAAGTCAAAATAAAGGTAATTGTTCAGTGAGGTGAATCGGGTCGCCTACTTTGATCTCAGCATCATTTAATACTTTAGCTGTTACACCGGCTTTAAAGTTATCGAGCGCAGCAGATAAACCAAGCTGAATTCTATCCATTTTAAAGCAGGGCTCTGTTTCACCCGTTATTAACAATTGTAATTGACCAATATGTATTACTTTACCAATGTGCTGGGCATTAAATTGCAAACCGCAAATGAGCAGGTTAGCTCGTCTCGCTGTCCAAGGTAATTTTACATTTAATGCCTTACAGGCTTGTTGCCATTGTGCTAATGATAAAAGCGTTATTTGACGAGTACCAGGGCGTCTTGGTAAACCTAGTGTTAAGCCTACGGCTTTAGTTACTTTAACTTTATTAACCTCAAAAATAGGCCCGCTTTTGATGTGTTTATAAGCTATTGCACTTAATTCAGCCATATTATTCTCGTTGTTGAAGTATCAATACTGATAAAATTTAACCATTAACAGACACGCTTTGCCACTGAGTGAAAAATTAAAACAACAGAAAAACGTTTTAAATCGCTATCGTTATCACAAGTATAATAATAACGTTTACTGAAAAATTGCTTAGTTACTTGAGCGCTTTTATACAATATTAATCAAGTATTTTCGGTATTTTTCATCACCACCAATGTATTGCTCTCGCCAGTTTTTATCATAATAACTATTTAAATAACGCTCACCACTGTCGCATAATAAGGTAACGATTGAGCCCTGTTGATTGCTCTTTTTCATGCGTTCAGCAAGGGCTAAAACACCGACAAAATTTGTTCCTGTCGATGGACCTACTTTACGCCCTAACTTTTCACTGAGCCATAACATGGCTTCGATGCTTTGTGCATCGCTTACTTTAAGCATTTCATCGATGACACCTGAAATAAAAGAGGGCTCAACTCTAGGGCGGCCTATGCCCTCAATTTTACTCCCCTGAGTATTTTGTAGGCTTTTATCACCACTTTTATAATAATCATAAAAAACCGAATGCTCAGGATCGACTACTAACAATTTACTGCTTTGGCCTTGATAACGAATATAACGTCCAATGGTTGCCGATGTTCCGCCAGTACCAGGACTCATCACTAACCAGCTTGGCTCAGGAAAGCGTTCTTTCGACATTTGCTTAAAAATACTCTCGGCAATATTATTGTTGCCGCGCCAATCAGTTGCTCTTTCAGCGTAGGTGAACTGATCCATATAGTGACCGTTTAACGCCTGTGCTAATCTTTCTGATTCACTATAAATTTGTGTCGTGCAATCAACTAAGTGGCATTCACCCCCATAAAACTCAATTTGTTTGATCTTTTCTTTAGCGGTAGTTCTTGCCATGACAGCAATAAACCTCAGGCCTAGTAAACGGGCAAAATAAGCTTCAGATACCGCCGTTGAACCACTTGAAGATTCAATGATGGGGGTATTTTCCCTTATCCAACCGTTACACAAAGCATACAAAAATAAAGACCGGGCTAACCTATGCTTTAACGATCCTGTTGGATGAGTACTTTCATCTTTAAAATAGATATCAATATCTTTGAAATGTCGCTGTGGTAATTGAATTAGGTGAGTATCAGCCGAACGCATATAATCAGCTTCTATTTGAGATATCGCATATTTTGTCCAACTCATTGTCTTTTAACTCCGCGGTTAATTTTAACGCTGTTTTATCAAAAAAATGTATAAATAAAACAATACACTAATAATAAAAAAGTGGGTAATTAAATTAAAATCTCAAGGGAAAGTTTCAAAATAATTAACAACGACTTTAATAAAAAGGCTGCTCCGCCTTTTTGCAAAAGTGTATGTGAGCGACTATCTTGATTGCTTTTTTTATTTTTTATTTTTTGTTTTTTATGTTTTTTTCTCTTGTGGTTGCCAATAACTTTATGTTTTCATTTTAATATGATAGTCAGCTTAGGGGCTGTTGATCTTTCAGGGTTAAAATTTATTCAAGTTAAAACGGATTTAATCGCGGCGCAAGTTTTGTATCATAGTCATTCTATTAAAAAAGCGAGCAACAATGAGTAAATTTGTTTTAAATGAACCCTAAAGGGCAGCACTTGTTTGAAATTTATACTAGGTTATCGTATGTTCGAGTAGCCAGCTACACGTTACATACTCTGTCTTGTCTAAATACCAAACAAGTTGCTGTAAAAGTAATCTCGAAAGATCAATAGCCCCTAGGTATTAATGTTTTTATTCATAGCGCTTGTTGGTTTAAACGTTTTTTACTAAGGTATTGACATTTGATTGCTTAGCAAGCTTATTTAGCAAACTAGGTTATTCAAGCTAGATATAAAAAGTAAATTTATTATGGCTTGAAATAGTTGGCTTTTAGTCAGCAATTATGCTTTTGTAAATGAGACGTTTTTACCTCAAAGAGTACTATGATGGAATTAAGAAAGGTTTTAGAAAAAACGATTCATGGCATAGCTATTAGAACCAATAATACCGTGGAAATGAGTGCTAATGGAAAAATACCCGGGTTATGGCAATCTTTCGACGATACTATCCCTGTCGATTATAAAAATGGTGAACGTGTCTATGGTGTCTACTATAACTATGAGTCAGATCATAATGGTATGTTTACTGTTTTGGCGGGTTTTGATGGGCAATCTTATCCTACGCACGTAAATATAGAGCAAATCACTATTGCTAGTGGTGACTATCTGGTATTTAGCCACAAAGGCAAGATGCCTCAAATTGCTATTAATGCTTGGACCGAGGTTTGGCAATATTTTGCTGATGTAAATTGTCAACATCAAAGACGCTTTACCACTGATTTTGAATTTTATCCAAATGGTAATGAAATAGAAGTACATATTGCGGTGAAGCAATGACTCGTCGGCTAAGGCAGCAAAAGTGATTTTAGTCGCCTGTATTAAGGCAAAAGCAGTAATAGAACTGACTGATATAAATTAATTGAGCAAGATTGTAGTGAATTTTGCTATGATCGATGAGAGCTTTATTACTCTATGTTAGTCTCATCAATGATAGAGATAGCGCTTATTGCAACGTGCTTTTAAGCTAAAGGCTCGCAGATTTCTCTGCTTTTAGAGAAAGTAATTAATCACAACATAACACCTTAATTTGCAAGCGCTGTTTCAATCTCTGATAGCAAATAGTCATTGCTAAATGGTTTTTTTATTAGGGTTATTCCGTCTAAAATGATGCCTCTTTTAGAAATTACCTCATTACTGTACCCTGATACAAAAACAATTTTACAATCTGGGTAAATGTTGGAGAATTTATCGCTTACCTCTTTGCCATTTAAGCTTTCAGACAGAACAATATCGGTTAATAATAGTGAGACTTTAATCTTTTTACTGGCTAACTCTGTGAACATTTCATGGCTATGTTCATAACCGAATACTCGATAACCAGCGCCGCTTAAAACCGATACTAATAATTCTCTTACTTGTTTATTATCTTCAAGAATCGAGATGTTAATATTCTGGCTTGAAGGCTTATTTTTGGCTTTAAACTTTTTAGCCGGTGCAGTTTTGACAGTTTCTGTTTTATTCAGCTCAAGGGGCCAAGTAATAATAAACTCAGTACCCTCGGCAAGTGCGATATTTACCTCGATAGTGGCCTTATTCTGGGTAATGATAGAGAAAACTGTTGATAAACCTAGCCCGGTACCTGTATTTTTTTTCGTGGTAAAGAAAGGTTCAAACAGCCGTGTTTTAGTTTCTTCAGACATACCACAGCCATTATCTTTGATTGACAGTTTAACAAAACCAGCTTGCGCACTATGTTGTAAAGTAATATCAATTCTTTTTTGTTTTGAAAAACAGTTTTCAATCATCGCATCCCTAGCATTGACAATAAGGTTTAGCAGTACTTGGTCAATATGGCTCTTGTCAGCATCTATCCAAAATTCTTCACTCGCGTTGATTGAAACAAAAATATCTTCATCAATAATGGTCGAGTAGGTGGTTAAGGTTGTTTTGAGATGATGGTATAGCTCAAAGACGACTGGCTTAATCAATTCTTTACGGCTGAAGGTTAATAACTTTTCGGTGAGCAATTTCGATTTATCAGCAGCAGATAAAACCCGCTGCAAGTAGTCGAGGTATTTGTTATTGTTTTTACCACTTAATATACCTTTCTCCATCAGTTGCGTATAGCCGATAATTACTGCTAATAGGTTGTTAAAATCGTGGGCTATTCCCCCGGCTAAACGACCAACTGATTCAACGCGTTGACTGTGACTTAATGTACGTTCAAGTTTTTTATTTGCTGACTCGGCATTTTTTAGTGCGGTAATATTTTCATAAAAGCCAATAATGCCATAGAGTTGCCTTTCAGTATTGGTTAACGGAAATATTGCTTCTTTGATAGCAATAGTCTCACCATTTGCTAATATCATTTTTCGCTCTCCATGATATGAACACTTTTTTTTATTAATAATATCTAGCTCTTTAGTGGATAAGGCTTGATGATATCTATTGCTTTTATCCTTGCCTAAAACATTTTGACAGAGCAGTTCTTCAAAGTTATTGACTCCTTTGTCATGTAAATAAGTGTCGTTGCAACCTAAATAATGTCCTTTGTTATCTTTCCAGTAGATACTCAATGGCATTGCTTCTATGACATCATTTACCATTCTTTGTGCTTCTGCTTTTAAGGCCATTTCATGTCTGATAAACAGCGTTTGTTGCACGGTTAACTCAGTGAGTAAATCAAAGGACTTAATGACTTGTTTTTTACTTAACGAGTCACCGAGTGCCTCAACACAAAACTGATGAAATACTGTTAAGTCTTCACCAAAATATTGGCCTTTTGCCAGCTTTTTACCGAATTCTGAACATTGATATAGTATATGTTCATCGAGACTTGTTACGTAGTGATAAATATAAGTAGTGTACTCATCAACATACGCCGCTAAATTATCACTCATAAAAAGACCTACAAAGGCAGCAAATATCATCTTGGCCAGACCACTCACTAGACAAGGTATTGATAAGGTGACGTGAATTCATTTTTTGTAACTGAGGGTAAGTCTCAACCTTTATCTCATCGGCACCGTCGGTAAACATGAGCAGTAAAGCCTCTGATGTTACTTCAACTTCATTGAGCGTAATTGCTAACTTTTTTTGACCAAAGTAACCGGGGACAGAGCTTAATTTCACTACCCCTGCGGCAGCAATTAATAAGCAGCGAATATTGCCAAGGCCATAGTAATAGGCCTTATTTTTTTCAGGTCGATAACAAACAAAATAAATGACCGCTCCTCTGGTATCTATAAGCGCAGAGTTAGCAGCTTCAATGATGTTGACCAGTTTCATATTTATTGTACTTTTTATCGATTGTAGGGCGATGTCTGCAACACGACTGGCTTCGAGGCCATGTCCGATAGCATCGATAACAACATATAAGGTGCCATTGCTATTATGTTCAACAAGATAACGATCACCGCAAAACAATTCGCCTTGTTTGGTGCCTAAAAAAGTACTCATGAGCTACGCCACTTTATACACGTTATTAAGGTGCCATGAGGAGTTGAGGCAATACTAAATTCATCCATCAGTCTTTTTGTGCCAGGTAATCCGCCTCCTAGGCCACCATTGGTTGAATAGCCATCTTGTAAAGCATTGTCAATTGAGAATATGCCAGGGCCACTATCATGACTTACAAGGCTGATGCCGGTTTTATTATCGCGTTGTATTACTGATAAGGTAATTTCACCGCCACTGTTGGCATGAAAAAAAAGGTTATAAGCAAGCTCTGATACAGAAGTCACCAGTTCAGCGGTGTTATTGATATTATACCCGAGTGCAACTGCCATATACTTTGCCCGGTGACGTGCGGTTGATATTTGCCATTCTTTATTTATTACCACGGTAAAATTATTTGTGTCTAATAACTGAGGCGCTATGGCGCTAGTTATGGCCATTTATCATTACCTTTTTTTGTTTAATGCTTATTTTAATTTCGGTTAAACCTGGTACAGACTCTATTAATAGCTCATGCACTAGTCTTTTGGCGCCAGGCAAACCCAAGCCAAGTCCTGAGCCACTTGAGTAGCCATCGGTAATTGCGAGTTGAGGGTTGTCAATTCCCGGACCATGATCAATCATTTTAGCGCTAACAATTTGATAATTTTCTTTTTCATAGCTGTAAAATTCACACCTACCTTTGTCAGCGTAGGTAATTATATTTCGTGTTAACTCGGATATCGCGGTAGCAAAGCGTGTTTGTTCGCCTTTTGAGAAGCCATGATGTTGAGCTAGCTCTCTACCTCTTTGTCGGGCGGTAACAATGTCGATAGTCGTTAATATTTGTATCGTGCTAATGATTGGTGCTAGCTTTTCATTCATTATTTTGGCCTTCACTCGTTGTGTTAACTAAAACCAACAGCGTTTTCAGTTTTTGTCAGATAATTGAAGGCATGATCTAAACTTAAAAATGTTTTCATTGAATCAAGCATTACTCCCATATCTACCAATGTCGACGAAACAGCGGGTTGCACGCCACATAATACCAGTGCACTTCCTTGAAGTTTTACCATGGTCATGACGTCAGTAATAACTTTAGCCATGTATGAGTCAATGACATCGAGCGAAGTAACATCAATAATTATCCCTTTAGGGTTTAATTGATGATTCTTTTCTAACAACTCAGATTGAAAAAGTAATATTTCATCATCGGTTAACTCCGTTTGTATTGATGCAATAAACACAGAGTTTAGGGATAAAATTGGAATTTTTTGCATTTAAGCCTCAATATTACTTGTTGTCTGTGCGCTGTTATAACTAAATGCGATGGCATTTTCTAAAGTGTTAAAAGTGTATACTTGGCTGAGATCCACCCCTAATTTAACTATGGTCATGGCGACACTTGGCGTAATACCAGAGAGGACTGCTTGTGTGCCAACCATTTTTGCTGCTTTAATCGTTTTAAGAATATTATTGGCAACATGAGTGTCAAAGGTTGGAACGGCAGTCATATCAAGTATTGCTATCTCAGCCTGATGGCTCACTACTGCAGTTAATAATGATTCGATAATTTTTTGGGCTCTGAGGGTATCAATAATGCCCATTATTGGCATGAGTAGTATACTTGCTGAAATTTTAACTATCGGCGTATCGTGCTCTAGCGCATGAGCTTGTGATCGAATAACCTCTTCACGTGCATCGTAATAAATTTGAAAAGCTAACACGGCGACATCATCAATAAAATTATTAAAACTGATAAATTCAGCTTGTAAACCATCAGAAACTTCACTGGCAATAAGACTATAAACCGTTTGTTTTAATGTCAGTAAGTAATTTGCAGTTTGTGTTGGTGTAAAGTCATTAAGTGCTCGATATGAAGCAAACGATATTAACTCCTGCTCAAGTAGCTTAAATTCAAGGTGTCGTTTAATATCAGGATCAGGTACTTTAACTTTAAGGCAATTGATTATTTTCTCTAGTAGCGCTGCGCAATCAGACCTTTCACTGTGCTCAGTCGAGTTTGGATAAACAGTGATTGCAGTAACCCAATTGTCGATGATTATTGATTTATTTTTTTCAATGAGTTCGCTAATTTTTCTATAATTATTCATGTCTATCCTTGCTGTCTAAATTTATTTTTTTATTGTGGTAGGGTTGAATTTCGCCAGTGACAGAGCCAATCATTAACTGCACTGGCGGGCATTGGTTTACTAATAAAGTAGCCTTGACCTATGTGACAATTTACCTCAAGCAATTGCCTTGCTTCCTCAGGGGCCTCTATCCCTTCAGATACCACATCTAGTCCGAGTTTTATTGCCATATCAACAATGGATTTAACGATGATTTTCGATTGTTTATTGGTGTTGATTGATTCAACAAAGGTTCTATCAATTTTTAGCTCGGAGAAAGGACCGTTTTGCAGCATGTTTACCGAGGAGTAGCCAGAGCCAAAATCATCTATTGATAATTTAAAGCCCATCAGTCTCAAACGGGTTAACACCTCTAATGAGGTGGTGTTTTTCTCTAATAAAACGGTTTCTGTTATTTCTAAGGTAACTTTGTCACAGGCAATATTGTATTGATGCAACTTATTGCCGAGGATATCGGGCAAGCTTTCTTGTTTAAGTTCACTGCTAGATAAGTTGATTGCTAAACCAAATTGCTTGTTATGCTTTTGGTCGAACAATAAGTAATGCTGTAAACTTTTATCGATAATTAATCCGGTTAAATCAGGCATAAGCTGATTATGTTCTGCTAGCGATATAAATTTTTCCGGAGGTATAAAAACATCATCTAAAAACCACCTTGCCAATACTTCAAAGCCGATCACTTCACGCGTTTTAAGATTTACTTTCGGTTGAAAGTACACATCAATAGACTGATGTTTAATGGCATCACTGAGTCGATTAAGCAGTATTTTATCGCTGGGTAGCTCTGCTGAAAAACCATTAGGTTTAAGTTTGTTTTTCAACGGTGGTGGAATTAATTGATTCAATGAACTTAACTCAAAAGGTTTGGCAAAAAGCGTATGAAAATTGAGCTGATGAAGCTGGCAAATCTCTTTTGCAGAGGCTAACAAAGCGCCTGATTGCCCTGATGCTACAGAAATATAACCAGAGTAATTAATATCTTTGAGAAACCTTAATATCTGCAAACCATCAAAGTCAGGCATAGATAAATCAATAATAATGTGCTCTGTATCAGCTAAATCATAAGCGAGAATATCGGAAGACTTTGTTAATGCGGTACAAGCAAGGTCTAACTCAGCTACCGCTTCGACAAAAAAATCAGTGAAAGCTTTGTCATCATCTATCAGTAGTAATGTCATCAGCAAATCCTTAAAATTTTGCCATTAAAAGAGATAATTTTTACACTAGTGGGTAGTTAACCTGCCATTTATTGAAAAGTTCTCTGACATTTTTATCTAACTCTAATTTAGATAAAAAACTTATTGCGCCTAAATTCTTTGCTTCTTGTATTAGCTCTAGTCGTGTATCTGCAGAAAACATAATCACCGCAACAGTGGGACGTTTAGCTTTTACCCAAGCTAACAGTATTAATCCATTGATATCTTTTAAGTTGATATCAATAAAAATGAGATCTGCATTATCAATCACTTTACTGTCAGTAAAGTCCTTAACCGAAGTAAAAGAACTTACTTGCTCAAAACCTAAATCGGTAAACACTAATTCTGCAAAGTCGGTAATTTCTACTTCATCATCAAGCACAATAATATTTGAATTTTTAGTTAATTTAGGGATTGAGCACATAGCTAATTGATTAAAGTTGAAACTATGAGGATGGTAGCACTGCTATTAATGTGAAGCGCTTACATTTCCGACAAAAAACAGTAATAAAACGACATTAAGCCGCTTAGCTGAAATTAAAATGATGTAGTTACTTATATCGCTATGACTCTAATGGATGTTCTATTAATGATATAGCCCTGAGAAAATAGATTTTTTATCAGGAGTTGTTTAATGAGAAGGGGACATTTAAATGTTAGTTACACTGATAGGCCTTTAGCAAGAACCGTGCAAATTACTCAACATAGGTTGATGTTTTATTGGTTTTTATATTGTTCAGCAAATGTTGTCGGTGACAAACTAAAAGCTTTTTTGAAACAGCGAGCGAAATAACTGGGAGTATCAAAGCCTGATAACTCCGCCGTTTGAGCAATAGACTTACCTTGACATAAAAGTAGCTTAGCTTTGTTTAAGCGAAAAATCTTTAGGCAAGATGACGGGCCATTGCCAGCATAATCATTACATTTGCGTTGCAGCTGTCGCTCGCTAACAGCCATTAATTTGGCTAGCTTGGCTATGGAAAATAAACTATCAGCGTAATTTTTATTAAATACTGAGCTAAGTTTTTTATTGAACAGCTGTTTTGGAGTTAGTATTACGTGCACAATACTTTCAGTTATGCCCTTTTGCTTGCTAATACCATGCTGTAAGGTGATTAATTTGAGTATATTGCGTATTTTGTGATCAAGGCTGAGTATGTTAAATGGTTTGCTTATATAATCGAGCGCCCCTAACTTTAGACTTTGCTGAGCTTTATCTTCTTCGGAAACTGATGACACCACCAAAACGGGAATGCGATCTGTCTGAGGGTTTAACGCAAGTTTTTTCAGCAGTTGCAGGCCGTTCATAACAGGCATATTAATGTCAGTAACAATTAAGTCTGGAGCGGATTTGTTGATAATATCAATTGCTTCTTGGCCATTTCTTGCTTCAATAGTGATGTAATTTTCTGATAGGATGTCTAGAAAAAGTTGTCTACAAAGCTTATTGTCATCGACAATTAAAATAGTATATTTCAAAAAATCCCTCTGATTTGTAACTTGGCAAATACCAACGCTTAACTGATGCTAACATATAAATAAAAAAAATTATTAATTACTTTAATAGCGATAGCTGGCAAAGCCTTCAACCAATGCCTCGCCTAAAGGCGTTTATAATTCCAGCTGAATCCTGTATTTTGAGGTGGCTTGGGTATATAGCTTTCATTTGAGTGAGTCATTCACTGCTCGCTTGTGTCAGCAATTTATTCAAGCTGTAAGTATTGTCGCTCAACGATAAAGTCAAATGACATTTGCGATAAACCTTTGCCGTTTATTTGTGCGTCCCAGGCACCATGACCTTGACCTTCTAAGGGAACTAGTTGATTGTAAACATTAATAATTTCATATATTTCTTGCAATTCAATTGCTTCAGAAAAAGGGGTGACAGGATCATACGCAGTACCATGTGCCATAAATAGCTCAGGGTCGTTACCGTCATATCGATTGAGTCCATATACCGATTCAAATAATTCCAATTTTGCGTTAGAACCCCAGAAATAAATCATACTTTTTACTGAGAAAGTCTGCGCTAAATTTGTCGTTGCTAGTGTCGGATCTTCGATGAGAGAAATTTCGTCCCTAAAGTCTTCTTGATCTGAAATGCCTAAGGCGATGGTAGTGATTGCTCCAGCTGAGGCTCCTCCGACAGTAATAAAGTTGGTATTAATGTAATACATAGCTGAGTTAGCGTTAATCCAGCGAAGCGCCGCTTTAGCATCTCTTTGCGCGGCATACATAGCGATGGATTGTTGCAACTGTTTTGGTGTTTCAGCGCCTTGCAGCGTGAACTCTAGCCACTTTTGTGGTGCAATGCCTTGGTAAAATGTCATTATTTGATCTTGTGTTTTCCCTGCTATAGAACCTAATTCCTCAGTCGTCCTATAATCTATCGAAATAAATACCCAGCCCCTTGAGGCATAGAAATTAGCCATTTCAACAATTTCAGGTTTATGTTTTACCCCGCCGGTAAAGCCGCCACCATGAATAAACATCAAGGCAGGTCTGTTAGTGGCATTATTATCAGGGTAATAAATGTCTAGTTTTAAAGGAACTGCAAAAGCCGTGTTACTTGAATTATTATGACTGAGCCCCTGAGCATAAATAATGTTCTCATCGAGTAAAACCGGATAGCTGGGCTGTGCCTTAACTATCGGTGTGTCATTATCTGCAATAGTCTCGGGTACTAAGTTATCTGAGGATAATGCCAGTGACTGTGTCTCTTTTTCATCACTGCCACCACAACTTATTAATAGTAGTAACAAAGAGCAAAAGATTGACATTTTAAGGTTTTGATTCAACATAATTATTACCCCCAGTGTGTAAGTTTGCCACCGTGCAGGCTCCACTTTAGTTTTAAAACCTTACAGTGTTATACTGTTACAATTTAGTAAACTATAAGGTAGGTGCAACGAAAAATAGTAGATAATTTACACATCTTTACTTTCTATTAATGTTTGATTTTTAGCTAACCTTCACAGCTCACTTGTAAACTAAGCAAGCTTATTGACGACAACTGTTAATAGCTAGCCGGCGGCATAAAACAGTTTTACTTATTTAAACCACTTCGTTTAATAATCATTGTTGTTTACAATAAAGAAAAACAATGATCTCGTTAAGTTTTAATGTCATATCTTATTTTAGTTACTGTATTGTGGGCTTTTTCATTTAGTTTAATTGGCGTGTATTTAGCGGGGCAGGTTGATGCTTGGTTCTCGGTATTAATGCGCATTGGTTTGGCTATGTTAGTGTTTTTACCTTTTTTAAGAATAAAAGAAGTTAGTTGGCAAATCGCGCTTAGTTTAATGGCCATAGGCGCCATTCAATTGGGCTTAATGTATGTCTGTTACTATCAGTCATTTTTATATTTGTCTGTGCCTGAAGTATTACTATTTACCGTCATGACGCCAATTTATATCACCTTATTAAATGATGCTTTTGAGCGTAAATTTCACTTAAACTTCATGATAACGGCTTTGCTGGCAACTTCGGGAGCTATTGCTATACGTTTTAATGCTGTAGATGGTAACTTTTTATTTGGTTTGCTGTTAGTACAGGCGGCTAATTTATGTTTTGCAACAGGACAAGTGTGCTATAAACGGTTGATGGCTGCTGAGCAGTTAGACAAAGCGATCAATCAAAAAGCAATATTTGCTTGGTTCTTTATTGGCGCATTTTGCGTGGCTAGTATTTGTTATTTAATCTTTGGTGATCCAAATAAACTACCCACGACTGAGTTGCAATGGGGTATTTTAGTTTATCTGGGGAGCATCGCTTCAGGTGTAGGCTATTTTGCTTGGAATAAAGGGGCTACTTTGGTTAATGTTGGTGCGCTAGCTATTATGAATAATTTACTGATTCCTTTGGGAATTATTGTTAACTTGGTGATTTGGAATCATGATGCCGATATAACTCGACTCGTCTTTGGTGGTTCACTGATTGTGCTGTCGCTAATTTTGAATCAATGGTTAGAAAAACAAAGACGCTCGCATAAAGCTCAATGTTAAGTGGCGTACTGGTGCGAGTTGACCGAAGCAATTAACACGCTTAACAGATTAACTTAGTAAGTTATTGTTATTATTTTGTTTATAGCTGATGATGATACTCAGTGTTGATATGATAAAGCCAATGCATGATTACTAAACGAAAGAGTTGAGCGCTAGTGGTTTTTCCAATAAATTCATCAAACGATAATCGCTATTTTACTATTTTAAAAAAATTTTGCTTTGTTTGTGAAATAATCATCGGATGTGTTAGTTATTGTTTTTATTAAAGACTTTAGTTATGGTTTATCGGCTAAATGTTAACCTTAAGTTTATTATATGGATGGCAGTAATGAAAAGTAAACTCATGTCCCTTGTTTGTGCACTTGCCGTGTCATTGGTTTTACCAACGCAAGCTGATACTCAGCAAAGCCACTATGCTATGCAAGCTGATAACACGAAAGAATTTGATATAATCGCTGCTGAGGTCAATCGCTATCTTGATGAAGTGATGGCGTTAGCGCAAATTCAGAGCCAAGAGCTTGTCGCAATTACCTTGCTTGATAAAAGTTTAGCGCAAAATATAACAGCGCAGCGCCATAAACTTGAGCAACGCTTAAATGAACGTGATGCACTTTTTGCTAACATCATTGATAAATTTGATGTTGAGCGTGTTTGCCAACTTGCAAAACAAAGTTATGCTATTGCGCGTGCTTGCTCGCGTAAAGACACTATTATTGATTCTTTAGACACAGGAGTTGCCTTACAAAAAGAACAGCGTGATAGTAGAAAAAACAAGCTAGCAAAAATCAATGAGCAATTATTAGAGCTAGCCATGGCTGATGATGAGTCGCTCGAAGCAGCGCAAGCGATAACCGCGTTGTTGATTGATAAAAGGCTACTTGAGCAACAAAATAATGCGGCAAGAATTGCCGTGAGTGTCAGTGTAAAAGAGGATGTTTATGGCACACCACAACCGGCTTTTGGCCGCGGTACTAGAGCATCGGCAAGAACTATTAAAGGACGTGTCCGCTTACTTTAATTAACGCTATGTTACTTGCATGAAGTTGCTTAGCTTCATGCTCTTAAGTGTTTTTTCCATTGGATTTATGGCAGCAACCTCTCCCTGATAATGAACTTTTCAAGAAACTGTTATTTGATAGCAATGCTGTTGTGGTTCATCTTAAAATGAGCCTCTTCTGGCAACCTAGTTATCACTATGTTGAGCAGTCATAGTTGATATTATATCGCTTAAAAAAAGAGCAACCTGATTGATTGCTCTTTTTTGATGAGAATCCAGTTAATTACTCTTGATTCATTTGGGTTAACTTCTCACCGATAGGTCCTGAGAAATTATAGCCATCATATTTATCCCAATTAATCGACCATGTCATCACACCAGCAAAATTTTTGTACTCTTGATTGGGTACAATTGAGCCACATTGACGACCTTGGGTTAAGCAATCTAGTGCATTATAAATATTTTGCGTTGGCGCTTGCCCTGAATTGGCTGAACGTGGACCTGATGGTAAACCAATGGCGACCTGATCGTCTCTTAGTGGTTCAAAACGCGTACCATTTGCGAGGTCAAAGCCTTCAAGTAGCATTTTTGCGTGTGCGACCATCATGTTAACCGAGCCTTCACGCGCTGAACCTGGTTCGTAAGGATTAGGTAAACCGCCGTTGTTATATAATTGCACGTGCAATATGTCTAAAGTATCACGTAATTCATTGATTAACGGTATATATGCTCCCCATATTCCTGAGTAAGCTATCATACCGCCGTGAACATAAGGGTGCTCTGGCGCCATAGTTAAATACATATTTCCCCCCATATTCTGTTCTATTTGCTTTAAAGCACGGGGTAAGCGAGTCTGTATTTGTGAGCCATGAACAAGATTTGAGCCGCTCTCATAGTCGACATCCAGACCGTCAAAGCCCCACTCGTCAATAATAGCAGAAAGGCTTGAAATAAAGTTTGCTTCATCTGAATCAGTATTTAGTGTTAGCGTACCTTCGGCGCCACCTAAACTGAGGACAATTATTTTCCCCTGTGCTTGAAGCTCTTTAATATCGCGCTTAAATTGCACCGGATCAATCGGTGGGCAATCAGAACGAATATCTTCTTGGAAAAGATTAAACTCAACAGTACCATCTTTTTCACGAGTATTATCGGCAAAAGCAATATCAATAATGTCCCAAGCAGCTGAAATCTCATTTAGCGGAATAGGGCAACCAGCTGGATTAACAAAGTTATGCCAGTAACCAATTAATTTATGCTTCTTACCTACTGGGGCGTCAATGATATTTATGGTAGCAGCATTACTGATTGCATTGTTGCCACTTGAATCTATTGCTGTGGCTACAACACTGTAGCTTCCTGTTGAACCAGGCGTATATGAGGCTTCAAAAGGTGCACTGGTATCTGTTGCTACAATTTGACCATTTACGCTAAAGCTCACCGATTCAACTGAACCATTTAAAGCCGTCGCGTTGGCTGCTAGTGATATTGCTGAACCTAGGCTGAATTTATCGCCAGATGCAGGGCTGGTTAACGAAGTAACTAAAGCTTGATCGGTAACACTAATTAATAGGCTTATTTCGGTTTGGTTACCTTCATCATCAATGGCAATCGCCTTTAATTGCTGTTCACCTAATGAAGTTGGTGTCCAAGTTGCCTCATAAGGTGGTTGAGAGATTACTGCAACTTGTTGTTGGGCGGCAAATAAGCTAACTTCTGTAACATTTCCGTCTTGATCATTGGCTGTGACACTGATATTGAGTGGATTGCCTAGCAGAACTGTCGCATTTTCGCTTGGCGTAGTAAAGCTTACCTTAGGTGCAATAGCGCAAATGCCATTATCTTGCCATGCATCTTCCCAATATAGACCAACACCCGGCTCATAAGCCCATGTTGAATTAGAGGAACACCAGCCGCTAATTTTACAAGTATATTTACGATTTATATTTTCAACAACATCACCCGCTTGGTAACTGGAACCTGCATTGAAAGTTGGTATGCCTGCACAGCCACCTGAGCTATTGTTTTCGACATTGACTGCAACGGTTTGTGAAAAAGAAGAAGCTTGTTCGTTGTCGGTAGCTTTAGCTTGAAAACGATGTAAACCTTGGGTTGCTTGCCAAGTAACGCGATAAGGCGGCTCTTGAACACTACCTACTTCAACATTATCAACATAAAAGCTAACTTGTGAAATGTTACCGTCAGTATCTGATGCATCGGAACTAATGGTCACGAGATCATCAACTTTTATTTGTGAGTTTGATGAAGGGCTAGTGAGCGTTATAACCGGAGCTGCGTTTTGATCAGGATCGATTACGCTAATTGTATGTGCGATTGATACTGTTTCAGCGCCTTCATTATCGCTAGCTTTGGCAGTGATTGAGTAATTACCCAATTGCGCAGGCCAGTTAACTTGATAAGGAGCTTCATTATCAATAGCGATACTTTGCTCGTTAATAAAAAACTCTACCTGTGAAATAGTACCATCGGCATCAATGGCTTCTGCATTAATGACAGCGCTGTCATTAATGGTGAAAATTGCGCCATTTAACGGCGAAATTAATGATACTGTTGGGGCTTGATTTCCACTGTTACAAGCTCCTGACAATGACCACTCTTGCCAAGGGCCCGAATTGTCAGCAGGGTTTTGATTTTGTGTCCACCAATTTGCTTTGTAGGCGTTTTGTTGATAGACAACTTGTTGACCACCTGTGTAAGCAATGTCAGCTTGCCAAGGTGATAGGGAAGCACAATCAAGTGCGTGGCTTGTTGTAGGTATTAACACCGAGCTTACTAACGCTAAGGATAAAACCTTTTTTGTATTAATTAACATGTAACAACCTCTTTTTCTATTGTTTTATTTTTGGTTGGAAAGTTAACATATCATGTAATTATTGTTAATTAATTGTTGTTGTCCCTGTTTTTTATATCAGTATGATATATGTCATGCTCAATTATTAATCATTGAACTTACTTCTCTTAAGCCTTTATCAATGATGATAAGCAAAAATAACACTAAAGCCAGCTATCGCTTTAATAAATTTGTAGGCATGGTTAACTATTTTGCTTTTCTATTTTCGAGGTGTTAAGGGGCGGTATGACTGTATGGAAATTGTTATTTACTTGAGCTGGTGCTTCATTGTTAACCTGGCTTTTCTCGCCTTAATAGTTTTTCTTAAGCGGTAACTTTATAAAGTTAATTAATAGAATGTTTATGACTCTATTTTACATGAAGTGCTACCTGGCACATTGTTAAATACTTATTTAACAGTTACTTAGTTTTTTTTGAATTGCAGAGCTATTCTGTGCCATGTTATGAGTTTACCTTAAAGCGAGGCGACAGCACTGGTTTATTACATTAATTTTGTTGAGCAAATTATTATTTTCTGCTTGAAAACAAAGCTGATGATAATGGATTGGATAAACGGTAATAACGAGGGTAAGGAAAATTATAAAGTTACATAAAGTAGATAAACATCTTTCCTAGCGATTACCTCAATTATAAAAAAAACAAAAGTTTTGGGGATTATTACAAATGCATAATTACAAAAAAGTAAAGCAAGGTTTTTTTTCGTTAAGCGCATTAACGGCACCTAAGAAAAAAATAACTAAAGCCGTGTCAATAGCTATAACCACTATCGTGGTATCAAGTCATTATTCTGTATTTGCTGTACCTTGGCAGATTGAAAAGAAAGGCTTAGGCAGTATAAGTTTAGAGCCTGTGGGCACGGGTTTATATAATTGGCAGCCTGCTTTACGCAGCACCAAGTTACCCCAGTCGATTATTTATAAAACAGATAATATTGATAAAACACAAACCAATGATTGGGCTAGCTCAGTAGTATTCAATCAATATTCTGAAGCACTCTATGCACATCCTGCTGCCTATATGGCAACCAGTGAAGGATTTGAAATATCTAACCCTCCGTTAACCTCAGCTAGAGATGGCGATAATATGGGAGAGAAATCGGTGTTGCGTATTCATGAAGGCAATGCAGATATTGTTATAAAAGCGTCAACATTTTCACCGGTTGACGCGCGGGCCGATAAAATTTCTGACTGGGCTTATGACATTCTAATGGCGAATGGCAATAAGAGTGTTAAGGCCACTATTGCTCACGGTAGCCCCTATTCATTCTATGAATTTATTGGCGCACAACCTCAGGTTGCCTTAAAACGCGGTACTAGTATGACCGTCATTGGCAATACTTCTGGACGCAGTTTATTGATCAAGGTTAGGGACAAGGACAGTCAACCCAATAAAGATAATTATTATGGTTTATTTGCCGCCGATGGCACAAGTTGGGGTATTTCAGCACAACAAATCAATGTTCAGTTACCGACAGGAAAAAATTATTTTACGGTAGCGTTATTACCGGATGCTGAAGATGATAACACCGCAGCTGCTAATATGGCTGAATATGAACAATATGCGTATAACTTTATTGTTGATACTCAAGTGAACTGGGATTTTCATGCCGCTAGCAGTGATGTGGTAACTACCTATACCGTAGCGACTGATAATAAAGCAGAAAGTTCAGCCTCAGGGACTATTTTTTCGTTATATCCTCACCAACAGCGAGCTTTTATTGGTACTACCTTAGCACATCAATATCAAACTATTCGCGGGATGATGACAACAACGGCAGGGAATTCATTTACTACCTCACGTAAATACCCAGGAATTTTACCTAGCATGCCGCCATTGAAAGAACAGAACTCGATGGATACCTTAACGCAGCATTTAGGCGATTATTATGGTTACGGCGTAAATTTATCCCCTAAATTTATCCAAGCGGGTGTAGATGCCTCTAATTCGGGTTGGGATACCTATTGGATGGGCAAAAATTTAGGTCGACTATCAAATTTGCTCGCTATTGCTGATACCCTAGATGACAGTAATAATGACGTTACTGAAATGACTGATACCATGTTATCTGAATTAAAAAAACATGTGCAATGGTGGTTAACAGCAGACAAATACGATGAAAATGGCGCCGTAGAAAATAATTATTTTTATTATAATGAAAACTGGGGAACATTAATTGGATACCCAGCAAGTTATTTTTCAGACGAACAATTAAATGATCACCATTTTCATTATGGTTATTTCATTTATGCTGCAGCTCAAATAGCTTTGCGTGATCCACAATGGGCAGAGGCGAGTAACTGGGGGGCAATGATAAATGAATTAATTGCAGATATAGCCAGTACTGATCGCGCTGAAAGTCGTTATCCATTTTTAAGAAATTTTGACCCTTATGAAGGTCATACTTGGGCTTCTGGTCATGCAAATTATGCGGCAAGTACGGGTAATGATCTTGTTGGTGGTAATAATAGCGAGTCTTCCTCGGAGTCTCTTAATGCTTGGGCTGCAATTATTATGTGGGGTGAAGCTACTGGCAATATAGAGCTTAGGGACCTTGGTATTTATTTATATACCACAGAAGTTGCTTCGGTAAATGCCTACTGGTTTAATATTTATGGTGATTTAGACGCCGATAGAGAGGCGGTAGGCTATCCAAATAAGGATGCTTCTCGTGTTTGGGGGGGGCGTTATGATCATAGTACTTGGTGGACAGAAGATCCGATCCAAACACATGCTATTAACTGGTTACCTATCACAGGAGCATCTCTATACCTTGCGACAGACACTGACTTTGTTCAATCAAATTACGACTCAATGATGTCATCATATGCGGCTTGGGATGGACATTCTTATCAAGGTGATACCGTAAAAAATGATGAACAATGGCAAGATCTTCGTGCTGAATATTTAGCCATGGCAGATCCGCAAGCAGCATTGAATGTTTGGAAAGATAGCAATGAAAAAGTTGACCCTGCCATAGGGATTGAGTTTGGTGAGTCGCGCGCACACACTTATCATTGGATAAAAACTTTTGATGATTATGGTGCGCCAAATTTCAATATTACCCCTGTTAATCATACAATGGCGGCCGTTTTTACTAAAAATGGTGTCAATACTTACAGTGCATATAATATGACCAGCGCTCCACTTGTGGTGAATTTTAGTGACGGTAAGTGTATCGAAGTTGCTGCGCATGCTATGGGGAGCGGTAATGGCAATGGGGTGACATGTACCAGTACTGGTGAATCTCCCCCCAGCAATGTAGCCAGTATCTCAACGGCCAATATTACCGATAGCAATTACCAACTTAACTGGACAGCGGCCACTGATGAATCAGGCATTAAACACTATGAACTAACCATTGATGGCAATACCCAAGAAATTAACGGCTTAAGTTATAGTGGCACGGCAACGCCACTATCATTCCATACTGCTTCGGTTGTTGCTGTAGATAATGACGGGGTTAAATCATTGGTGGCGGCAACGACCAGTTTTCAACTCAATGATGACGATGCTAAAACACCTCCGAGCAATGTTGCAAGTATCTCGGCAGACAATATTACCGATAGTCATTATCAACTTAACTGGACAGCGGCCACTGATGAATCAGGCATTAAACACTATGAACTAACTATTGATGGCAATACCCAACAAATTAATGGCTTAAGTTATAGTGGCACGGCAACGCCACTATCATCCCATACTGCTTCGATTGTTGCTGTAGATAATGACGGGGTAAAATCATTGGTGGCGGCAACAACCAGTTTCCAACTCAATGATGACGATGCTAGAACACCTCCGAGTAATGTTGCAAGTATCTCGGCAGACAATATTACCGATAGTCATTATCAACTTAACTGGACAGCGGCCACTGACGACTCAGGCATTAAACACTATGAACTCACTATTGATGGCAATACTCAACAAATTAATGGCTTAAGTTATACTGGCATGGCAACGCCACTATCCTTCCATACTGCTTCGGTTGTTGCAGTAGATAATGACGGGGTTAAATCATTGGTGGCGGCAACGACTAGTTTCCAACTTGCTGAAGAAGTAAGCCCAGCACCGATGGGCTATATTAGTGAAAATGCTAATGGTGATTTAGTTTTTACGGTGACTTATCAGCAAGCGATGACTAATGCTCAATTATTCGTCCGTAAAAACAACGATAATTTTTACATTTTAGCTTCTGATATGGGGGCTGCAAATAATAATGGCGACGGCACATTCACTTATAGTTTCACTCACTCGACAAGTCACTATAATGATGGAGACGAGGTGTATGTGCGTTTTTATAGTCATAATCCTCAGTTAGGACAAGTTTTCTTACCAGGTCCAGGAGACAACATTTGGAGTGATGCTTATCATATAGGCAGTATTGGTGAACCGGCACCAATAACTCCACCAACCAATGTGTCAAATTTAACGGTTAGCAACATTACTCATAATAGTTACCAGTTAACTTGGGATGCTGCCATGGATGAATCAGGTATTGCACACTACGAGGTGATGATTGATGGTCAATTACACATTGTTGATGGCTTGTCTTTTATCGGAAATGGTAGCCCTTTAGCAATTCACTCTGCGACCATTGTTGCGGTTGATAATACTGGCGTTAAATCATCAGTAGCGACCACGACAAGCTTTCAGTTACTTGATGAGCCTGCATTACCGACCTCACAACATATAAGTAAAGCGATAAATGGCGATGTGATTTATAGCATTACTTACCCTCAAGCGATGTCGCAAGCGCAACTCTTCGTGAAGAAAAATAGTGATAATTTCTACATATTAGCTGCAGGCATGGGAAGCTCAGTTCCCAATAGCGATGGCAGTGTTACTTATAAATTTACACATCCAGCCAGTCATTATAATGCAGGTGATACCTTATATGTTCGCTTTTATAGCTTTAACATACAATTAGGGCAAGTTTTCTCACCAGGTCCTGGTGATAATGTTTGGAGTGATGGATTTAGTTATTAGCCATCTTCAAAATGACAACAGCCTACTAGGATGCTAGTAGGCTTTTTTGTGGCTAAAAACTCATCGAAAGCGTTGAGTGTCATTTTCTATCATCGTTTTATCAGCGACTTTGTCGAATATAAAAACAATCTAATCAGTTAAAGTCTTAGCTAAATAATTGTTTTATCTTGATGTAGTAAGAAAATAAGTATAGTTTTAACCTTAACACTTTGCTCTGTATGATTGTTGGGATTTAGGCTTATGGACACCTGCAGACATATAGGTTTAGTGCTAGCTGCTTATCAAGATGTACTTATCTCAAGAGATGCCTAAACCATGTTTCAAAACCACATTTTTAACCTACATGATCAATCGCTCTTATTAGTTATTTTTCAATGTATGCTGTTAGCTATTTTATTACCTTTTTCTAAACCCGAGGTTAGACGTAGTAATTTATTATTATCATTATTTTTGTTAGCTATCGGCGTGACTGCTGCTGATACTTTATTGTATTGGAATGTAGTGTTGAAATCGACTTTTGCAGAGCAAGGGATTGAGTTTTTTATGTTTTTTAAATTCTCGGTTTATGCTACAGGGCCCTTACTGTATTTTTATACTAAATCGAAGTTGTATAGTGATTTTGAGTTCACACGACGAGATTTTTTGCATTTACTGCCATTATCTGTCTTTCCATTTCTGATGTTTTTGACCTTGCAAAGCCTTTCTCAAGCACAGGTTCATATGGCGGTGTTTGATTATCAAGTTTTATTTAATGTCATGTCATTTAAGGTGCATTTGACCGCCACTTTTATCTTACACATTTTGTATGCATCTTGCTCATTACATCTTATTTATCAATACCAAGAAAAGCTTGAAGAAAATTATTCGACTTTAGTAGATATTGATTATTCTTGGTTGAAAATGATCATTATTGGCTTTATTGGCATTAGTTTTTGGAAGGTTTTGGCCCATGTCACTAATTGGTTATCTGATTGGTTTAATTGGGGTAGTGACGCTGCAAGTGCTATGGGGTTGGTAAGCAATGTTTTTATGTTTATTTTTATCAATACTGTGGTGGTTTATAGCTTGGTGCATTCAAATGTATTGAAAGGTATTAACAGTAAACCAGATAATAAAGAGCCTCAAGAAAACCATGAACCTGAAGAGGTGTCGGCTGAACATATAGCAAGGGTTAATCGACTGATTACAGAAGATAAAGTTTACCTTTATCCGAGTGTTACCCTCGAGCAAATTGCTGAAAAAGCTCAGTTGACTACCCGGCAATTATCATCGGTAATCAATCGGCATTTTGAAAAAAACTTTTTTGATTTTATTAATTACTATCGGGTCGAACACGCTAAATCTTTATTATGTGATCCCAACTACCTTGGCTCCATGTTAGATATCATGGCAGATTCGGGCTTTAACAGTAAATCGGCATTTAATCGCTTTTTTAAAAAATATACTAATAATACCCCCTCTGAGTACAGGCGAAGTAAAAAAAGTCTTGCCATATAGATATAAGGCTGCCTAGGTATTTCTATGGTGAAGTAGCAAACTTACTTAGCTATCTAGTTAAGTGCTAATTTACAAAGCCACATAGAGCAGAGAAATAGCAAGGTTAATAAAGAGGATTTCACTACATCATAGCAATAAAAAATGGAGCAACATCGCTCCATTTTTTATTTTAAACCTCGAGTTTACTAGTCTAGAGTGACTCTAGGAAGCTATGTAAATTAGCTTTATCGCTGGCTGATAACATTTTGTAGTTGTTAGTTGCATGCAATGCTTCACTACCGTTGGTGCCATGCCAGAGAATTGCTTCCTCGATAGTACGGGCACGACCATCATGTAAATAGCTGCCACCAGGTGCTCGGTTACAAATCTCCCCACCTTGTGTATTAGTTGGGTTTATAACACCGTTAGTAACACACATAGATAAACCTAACCCCCATAAAGGTGTGGTACGCCATTCACGACCGCTTACTGAACCTTCTGCTAAACTGTCCGCTAGGCCATCTCCCATATCATGTACTAATAAGTCAGTATATGGTTGGATTGCTTGATCACGTACTTCGACTAGCGGATGGAATTCGCTGGTTTGAAACGACGGCGTATGACAATCAGCACAGCCAGTATCGATAAATACTTGCTTACCGGCATCAATGGCGGGATCTTCAACCCCTGACTCTAAGCCTCGTTGCGCACGTACAGCTAATGCTTGGACATAATAAACCAGTTTATCTACGTTGGTCGCGTCAAGTGCTTGCGCACCTAAATCACACCCTTGCTGTGCACTACCACAATCTAATTCTGGTAATAGTGACGTTTTAACCCCCATATCAGTATTTAATGCACTCGCTACTTGATGTTCAACGCTTACGGTGCTAGCTTTCCAACCAAAACGACCAATACGTGTTAAGGCTGGGTTTTTAGGATCAGCCACTAAGTTAGCGCGACCTGAAACGCCATTATGGCCATTTGCTTGCGCTTGTTCTAAGGCAAGAATATCAGTTTCTTTAATCGCTTCTAATAGCCCTAAACCAACTAATCTAGGCGAAATACGTGCCGAGAACTTTGCCGGCTCACCACTTTCAAATTCAAAAGTAGGCGTGCGTAAACCATTACTCAGTTCAGTCCATTGTGCGATAGAAACCTTACCTTCTCCAATACCCGTTAAGCTACTTGGTTGCAGAACTCGACCACGATCAGCATCGGGAGCACCTGAACTATCGCCTATTTTAAATACCCAACGCTCTAGAGGTACACCGTTGGCCTCTACCGGTGCTGCACCATTTCGCACGTGACAATCTGCACAGGCTTGATTGACATGATTACCGCCGATTAGACCTGTTACTTCATCAAACTTACCATTTTCATCAAATTCGTCATGTTGACCATCATCAAATGATGAATGGAATACACGGCGGCCTTCTAAGAATTTTTGCGATTTATCATAATCAATATTTAACGCCATTTGCATAAAGTAATTATCTGGCTCATGGGTATATTGATAAGCTTGTGTAGTACCACCACCTAAGCGATATTTTTCTGGTAACTCACGGCTGTCTTCTTGAAAGTGAGCGGTGCCTTGCGCAAAAGATCCTGTATTTATGGTATACCAAGGTACTATTCCTTTACCAACCACATACAAAAAGGTTGAACCATAGTAGTTAGTTTGGCCACCGATAATTTCACCATTTAAGGTGCCACTAAACTGACTCACTTCAAACTCCATTAAGTCACCAATCTCTATTGCCGGCGAATCACTATGCATGCCAAGCGCGCCACCGCCTGGTGTGTTTAAGTTAGTTGGCGATTTGCGTGGGTTAGTAGACACGGTTTTAGTGTAGTGGAAGTGTGTACCATCAAAACCTTGGCTATCACCTTTAGTGGTGTCAATCTCCATTAATGAGTTATCAATATAATCAGCAATGGTTCCCCAGCCCATATACCAAATTCGACCTTCACGTTGCGTTGATATTGGCCATACTGTGCGTACATTGAGTGTAATAGAATCTCCGCCTTTTGCGACACGATCAATTATTTCCATGCTCGAAGAGCGACGTTGGAAATATTGCGCAATGTAATGATCATAACGTTGAAATTGATCTTCTTTAGCATGACGAGTACGCGGGCGATCGCCATAACGTGTGATTAAAGCTTCATCAGTATGTATTTGATGAGTTCCCTCTAAAACAGTAGCAGAATTATATAAAGGCGTGACACTGCCCATTTCTAAACACCCTACGCTGTTAACCATTGCACCTAATGCGGTAAATGCGCACTGATCAGCGCTGTTAACAATACCATCATTATCTACATCGTTATCACATGCATCACCGAGTGAATCTCCATCAAAGTTAGCTTGATTGGTATTAGCCGTATTTGGACAGTTATCAACAGCATCAGCAAGGGTATCATTATCGCTGTCAAGAATAATTAATGGACAACCATCGCTATCAACACTTGTATCAACTGGCGTTGCAGGACACTGATCTGGACCATTATTAACACCATCGCCATCTACGTCGCCATCACATACATCGCCAAGGGCGTCGCCATCAAAGTTAGCTTGGTTAAAATTGGCGGTATTTGGACAATTATCTATATCATCATTAATACCATCATTATCTGAATCCGATGAAGTCACTTCACCATAAACATGACTTTGCCAGTTAAATGTCGGTGGATTGTATGGACCTGGTTCAAAAACTTGTTGGTTTGTTAGCGGGTCAAAATAATAAACACGGGCTTGCACTACGTCTTGAGCAGCAAAGTTATTTGCTGCAACAAGGTAGGTATAGCTAAAGCTACCATTACTGTTTGTTGTTTCAGTGGCAGCACCTGCGGCTATTTGACTATTATTGCGTTTAAGGAAGAACTGGGTACTGCTGACTTGATGAGCTAAGTTGACGGTTAGTAAGATATCGCCATTGGTTTGTTCAGCAATGATAACTTTTCCATCAGCAGCGGTGATTGCAGGACAACCGGTATTTTGATCAACAGTTGAACCAAGTGGAGAGTACTGACACTGGTCGCCGTTAACCACACCGTCATTATCTATATCACTATCACAAGCATCACCTAAAGCATCGCCATCAAAGTTAGCTTGATTGGCATTGGCTGTAATAGGACAATTATCAACACTATCTAGAATCGTATCATTATCAGCATCAAGTATGATGACTGGACAACCGGTATTTGGATCAACAGTTGAACCAAGAGGAGAGTACTGACACTGATCGCCGTTAACAACACCGTCGTTATCACTATCACTATCACAAACATCACCTAAAGTATCACCATCAAAGTTAGCTTGATTAGTATTGGCGGTATTTGGACAGTTATCTAGGTTATCAATAATACTGTCATTGTCGGAATCAACAGGAGTAACATCACCATAAATATAAGGTCCTTGCCAGTTAAATGCTGGTGGATTATACGGACCAGGTTCAAATACTTGGCTACTTGTTTGTGGGTCAAAATAATAAACACGTGCTTGAATAATATCTTGCGTTGAGAATTTATCTGCCGTAACAACATAAGTATAGGTATAACTACCGTCAGTATTAGCGGTTTCTGTGGCAGCGCCAGCCGCTATTTGACTATCATTACGCTTGAGGAAAAACTGTGTGTTAGTCACTTGATGATCTAAATTAATCGTTAGTAATACGTCACCGTTAGACGCTTCGTTGATCATTACTTTTCCATCAACAATGATAACTTCTTCACAACCCGTACTTTGCTCTACCGCTGAGCCAAGTGGTGAAAACTCACACTGGTCAACACCGTTATCAACACCATCTGCGTCTTTGTCGCTATCACAAGCATCACCAAAAGTATCACCATCAAAGTTAGCTTGATTACTATTTGATATCGTTGGGCAATTATCTACATCATCAACAACACCATCATTGTCAGCATCAAGAGGCGCTATGGTTAATTCAAGATTTATCCAGTTAACATTAAAATTACCACTGTCAGCACTAATACGAATAGTATGCTCGCCTGCAGTAACATCGACATTAGCCAAATGATGAGTTTGGAACGTCTGCCAGCCGCCGGTTGCGACACTGTCACTGCTAATGACTTGACCATTAAGGATTAAGCTGTAATCACCACGCGTTGCAGAAGCAACTCGTGTGCTTATTTCATAGCTGCCAGCACCAAGTTCAAGAGTATAATCAAGCGTTTCGCCTGCCTCAATCCAACCGACGTTATAGCCTCCACCAGTATCTGAAGTCGCTTCAATATCAACCGCATCAGTACGGTATTGTCCGCCTATATTATTGGCTGTGGTATCTGAAAAGTTAGTATAATCTTCTGCTTGCATTAATTGACTTTGTGCAACGATTAAAGGACAGCCTGTAGTATCAACAACAGTACCTACCGGTGTATTCGGGCATAAGTCAAAAGCATCGTCGACACCGTCGTTGTCAGTATCTGGCGCAATAATAATTTCACAACCATCGTCATCAACCACAGCACCTGGGGGGGTCTGTGCACAGTTATCAAAAATATCGTCAACACCATCACCATCGGCATCAGTGATTGCTACATCACCACCACCTGTCCAAACAATGTCATCAATTGCTATTTGAAAAGGTCCTGAAGGAAGTTGACCATCAACACTTGCGATATAGAACATGCCTTCAAGTGATTGCATTGCAACTAAATCACCACGAATATCTGCGGCAGGTATTGTTGCCGTTGCCCAATCGCCATTACGTACTAAACCATATTTAGTGGTATTAGCAGGGAACTCAACCCAGTTTTGATTAGTATAGGTATCAGCAATACCTACTTTAAATGAAACATCAGCAGGGATTTTAATTTTGAATGATAATTCACCATTGTCATTAAAATTACTTAAATCTCTTACTTGTCTGGCGTTAATACCGCCACCAAACCATTCGTTTGATGAGGTATAATGCCAAGCAATAACATTGTCTCCTTCTGCTGCGAGGATATTACCATCGCTTACTGCGTTTTGATTCCAAACATAAATGTCAGAATCTTGACCTGCAACTAGCTTGTTATTGGTTGGCGTATTATCAGTGAAAATACCAAAAGTACCTGCTTCTGGTTGCGTTTGATTGCCTAAAAATACTTGCCCTTGGCCGTCTAGCTCATATATACGAACATAATCAATGTACATTTTAGCTGGCTTAACGGCAGTTACTTCATTATTGCTCATCGCATCAGTAAAGTTGCCACCAACGGCTAAGTTTAATAATAAATAAAAGGGTGCTTGAAACTCACTAGATTCTACACCAATGGTAAAAGGTGCATCATACATATCGTACTCAATGCCATTGTCTTCAACGGTGAATCGAATCGTGGTATCTGTCCAATAAGTTCTATAGGTTACAAAACGGTTTGTTAGCGGGACATTAGAGACATGGGCGTTATCATTTTGCCATGCAGTACTTGCGGCACAAGTTGGATTGCCTTCACTACATGCGGCATCAGCATAAAAGATGAGGTTAGAACCGACATAACTATTGATATCAGCACCAGGAAAACCTGCCTCAGCACGTGCTGAGGCTTTATGGCCCATTTCCATTATGTCGATTTCACCTTTAGCAGGCCAAGATTGTGCGCTGGTACCTAACATCCATGCTGCTGGCCATAGACCTATGCCAACATTTGGAACTTGCATTCGCACCTCAATCATGCCGTATTGCACAGCAACTTTATTACTGCTTTCTACTTTACCTGATGTAAATGCATAGCCATTACTTGCTTCATCTCGTGCTTCTAAAACCAATGCTTTATTACCCGGTTCACCAGGTATATCGTCTATATAGATATTGTTTTCGCTGTACCACTGTAATTCTTGGTTACCCCAGCCACACAAGCCTTTATCACAGCCGTCACCAACATTTTTATGCCAATTCTCATTCTTAAAAGTGTTAAAGTTGTCTTGCCAAAGTAATTGACCCACTGCAGCATTAACTTGTGTGCTTGTGCACAAGAATATACTGACAAGACTGCCTAACAAAGCTGAGGCCTTTAGCGGTTTACGCTTGTTTTTTATCATATGTCACTCTCCCGTTAAGCTATTTATAAGCTCACTTTTGATTTTATTGTTATATGGGCGCAGGTAGGAATAAATGCATTCGCTAATTAGTTTGTTTAGTTTAGTTATTTAGCGCTTATTCAATTTCCTGTTCTCGTGCTATGCGTTCATCCATTTGTTGAATAAAGATAATTTTTCAATGAATGGATGATTAATTGCTGCACTCTTAATTGGACAAAGAGCAATTATTCGCAAGACTAAAATTAATTGAACAAACAGACTCTGTCGCCTCGCTTTAGACATCATCACAACATAGTACTGAAATAATAAAGTGGCATTAAAACTTTAAGTTATTGTAAATAATGTGTTATATTTTTGTTTTTAGTGCCACTTTGTGAAATTTGGTCTTGCGCATCGATTTGTCGGTAAGATTGTTGTTATTTTTATTATTGTTTTTTAACAGGTAGAACCGTGTAGTTATTTAAGGTCAATGTATTGCCTTGACATTGTTTGTTGCAGAACTTACCAGGCTCAACCCTTGGATATTTCAAAACTGTGCACAATAAGGCTAAGTGATAAAATATGATATACACTTATTATTA
This sequence comes from Colwelliaceae bacterium MEBiC 14330, assembly GCA_040779365.1. Lineage (GTDB taxonomy): Bacteria > Pseudomonadota > Gammaproteobacteria > Enterobacterales > Alteromonadaceae > Colwellia. The sequence goes on along the minus strand of JBFONR010000009.1, from coordinate 42,959 downwards.
GGCGCAACCTTTTAGTATTGGAGTTAAAAAAATGGCAATTAAAAAAGGTACCCTTGTTAGTTTGCTTGTCTTTATCATGATATCTTTACCTAGCATAGTGCTAGCTCAATCAGGAGAAAAATCAGGGCATGAAAAATCATCTCCGTCCCCTTGGGTTATTACGCCACTATTAAGTGTCGATCCAAAGCTAAGTTCATCAATTGGTGTGCTTGGCGGCTACCTGCATTCTTTTGACCCAGAGTCACCATCATCGATGTTTGGTCTTAGCGCCAATTATAGTGATACAAAGTCTTGGACCGCCGCAGCATTTGCGAAAACCTATTTTGATAAGGATATGCAACGTATCACTGCGGCTCTGGCTCAGGGTGAGATCCGTAATGATTATGACGATTATTTGGGTACCGGCATTGAAGTTAAAACTAAAGATGAATTAGATTTCTTTATTTTCCGTTATAGTTATCAAATATGGCAACATTGGTATTTAGGCGTTCAAATTTTAAACTCACATTATCAAATCTTAGGTTTAGATCAGCTGTGGACAAATGCTAATAATATCGTCACAGAGCCGCCAGGCTTTGAAGGTCAGGACAGTATTTTTGGTTTTGATTCCATTGGAGTAGGGGGAATAATAGAGTTTGATTCACGAAATGATCAGCGAGCTGCAAGCGCAGGGCAGTATTTTTTGATGCATAATATCGCCTATCGTGAAAGTTTTGGTGGAGATGAAGATTTTGACACTTTAGATATGCGCTTTACTCATTATTGGAGTCATGGCGAAAATCATGTTGTAGCTATTAACCTTTCAGGTCGTTGGACCAAGGATGCCCCGCCTTCAGGATATTCTTCGGTATTTACTAAAGGTTACACCCGAGGTCAATATCTAGCGCCCTATTTAACGAGCCTTGAAGTAGATTACCGGCTTAAATTTACTAAGCATTGGGGCATGACGGCTTATGCGGCAATTGCTTGTTTATACGGCGACGCAGAGTTTAGTGATGGCAATGAAAAGCTAAACTGCTCTTCACAAGATAATTTATATCCTTCGGCCGCTTTAGGGATCTCTTATGCATTAAAACCCGAAGAAAATATTGTTTTACGTGCAGAAGCCGCAGCCGGTAAAAACGATAACCATGGTGTATATCTCAGTTTTGGGCATCCTTTTTAAAGTTGGGTATAAGTTAATGTTAATCGGGTGAATTCGCCATCCAAACCATCGTCATTTCTGTCTATGGTCTGTCCATAACTGAGTTTCAGGCCAAATGACTTGGAAAACTGTAGCCCTAGGGTGGCAGCCATATTTAAAGAACGTTGTGTGTTGTTGTTAGATTGACCGTCGGTTTTCGTCTCACCACCATAGGAGTAAATCCCGTCGATAGATAACCATAAACCGGGATTAAAGTTATGAGTAATATGACTTTCTAGTTTAAATAACGGCTTTTGCTTTATGGTATTGGCATTGAAAGGTTCATTATTATCACCAAAAAAGGTGATGCTGGGCAGAAAATCGATCGTCGTAAGTTGGGGATCTAAGAAGCTCTCACCAAATCCAAAAGTAATTGGACTGCCTAACTGAAGAGAATAACGATTACTTCCTAAGTTGGCAGATTGTTGTTCATCATACTCACCGGTAGGTAGCGTCAGTCTAGCTAAGCCACCTACAGCAAAAGATGGTTTATATTTCCTATAGTTTTCAAGTGTTAACGGAGGTAGATTGTAAATACCTCCTGTTAATAATAATTGCGTATCGGCTAGACCATCAGAGTCGGTTTTGCTGGTGAACTTAGCTACATTAGGAAGAGAAAAGGTCGAGCTTAATTTACCGCTAGGTTGCACCAAGGTAACAGAGACATAATGATCTGCTATAGACATGGTACGGGTATATTGGGCGACTAATAAGTCGATGTCTAGATCCAGATTAGGGTTAATCAGCCCTGAGTTAAACATGGAATTGCCAGAAATTTTCATACCATATAAGGTAAAAACATTGGTATCAATTGGTGGCGGCAAATAAGCTCTGGGACCATCACCAATATCAGCTAAACTTGATGAAGAGAGAAAAACAGCAAGGCTTAGCGTGTAAATTTTTGACAACGGGCGGCTTATGAGTTTTTGTCTTTTCGTGTACATCGTTTTGCTCCTTATAAAAGTTAACGTGACAGCAATAGAAAAACTATTCCACTTGTTTAAGCAACGGCACTAGACGGTAACCTTTTTTCATTACTTGTTCAGATGGGCCATAATGCCTAACTGTGATGCTAAAAACTCCAGAGTCATTTTTAATAGGTATTCTGTTGGCTGAGTCCGCGGAACATCCAAAGCTTATGGTGTAAGTACCGTTTTTATTCGGTGTAGCCATATAAGAATTGGTATTGGCGTTATCATCGAACATGAACCCCTGCTTGTTGTAAACGGTAATCGACCAAAAATCACGGTTTTTCGGATCATCAAAGGTCATTTGATAACACCCTTCAGCCGGATAATTAGGGGAGGTTTCATATATATTATCTTTGGCTAAAGCGCCTCCCCAGCCTATTGCTGCCGCAGTCTGATTTTTTTCTGGTTTATAATATGAACGTGTTTCATCAGTAGGTGATGAGAATAAAGTTCGGGACAGCTCAACGGGTCCCTCCGCCTTCATGAGTTTTAAAATATTGGCTTTTAATTGATTTTCAACGCGATAAAAGCTTTCTTTTTGTACAGCCGGCGACTGAAATTTTTTGTTGCTATTAGCATTGATGATAATTTTTTGTTGCAACTGTTTAACTTGTTCAGGTGAGAAGTTTGAGTCTAAGCGAATAATAACTATGATATGATCACCTTTATGAGTCGCTAACTCATATTTACCGCCCCCATAAGACATGGCCTGAGGCCTGTGGTCAAGAGTCACTGGTTGCATCGATAAATAACGACCTTTAGGCACCTTAGGTAGTGTTATTGAGGCACCTTTAGAGACATCAATTACCCCTTTAGAATAATAGGCATCCCGATTCATTCGAACGACAGGTTGCATATTTGTCGGTGTTAGTTGAGATAAATGTTCAAAACGATTAACACCGCCAGCTTTTTTTTGTGTTTCGAGTATTTGTCTAGCGGATTCGGCAAGGGGATAATACTCCTTACTAACAATTAGCCCTTGTGGCGAAAAAAACTGCTCAATGCTATTAGCCATTGGTACAGAGGATTCAATATTGGCAATAACTGGTAAACTAGAAAATAACAAGGCGATAAGTGAAAAAAGCTTTAGGCTTTTACCATTTTCATCAATATTTTCCATGGGGAATACTCCTTTGAAAAATTAGACTTGTTATTTTATGTTAGTAGACAATAGAGTAACCGGCAAATTCAACCAGTAGTGTCGGCAGTTTTTTTACTTTGCTAATTTTATATAATTGCAATCTAATCGCGTTCAATTGGCTGTTCAACAGGATGTCATAATACGAGTCTCTTACATATGCCAAAATATATTGCTCAAACCCGCAAGCACAGCGCAATATTTGCAGTAGATATCAACTATATTTAGTTTCAGTTTGATAATAGAGCTACATGGGCTTTGCCTCTGGGAAAGTCCATGTTTGATTGATAACTTCTTTGTGGGGGCGATACATGCGCACGATATAATTCCAGCCTGCTGTAATCGGTATATTGTTAATAGCCTTATCACCAGCACCAAAATGAATAGTGAAACTGCCATCTTGGTTAGCTTTGGCAGTGATATTATTGAATGAATAATGTTGTGAATTGTTAGCTTGCATAAAGCCTTTTTTGTTATAAACAGTAATAGACCAAAACGCATCGACGGGCACATCTTTGACTGTGAGATAATGAGGCGTTTTACCATCATTTTTTTGTGGAACAACGTTAGCATAAACTGCCGCTTCTTTGGGAAGCCCGCCCCAGCCATAGGCAGTACCAAGTAAATGGTATATAGGATTTAACGAGTGTCTATCACCGAAGAAACCAGTAATATCTGATTTACTTGCTGCCAGTACATTAATTGCGTCACGTATTTGGCTTAAGGAGTTCTCATCCCAGTCGGGTACCTCAAAGGAACCAGCCGATTTTTGTGAGACGCTGAATTGATCTTGTATTTGGTTTGCTGTTTTAATATCGTTGGCATCATTAGCATCAACAAACACTCTTAAAATAATAAATAAATAGCGAGTACCAATATTTTCTTGGGTAAAGGTGTAGCTACCTGGTTTATATATAGGCGAAGGAATTGAATGATTTTGATTAACTAGCATCATCGACATGTATCGACCATCTGTCTTTGGCAGAGTTACCGTAAGTGGCTCTGTTAAATCAAACACGCCAGCAGAGTATATAGTGTCACGATTCATCCTGATAACATCTTGGCGATCGATAGGGGTCGGTTGGCGAATATGAAAAAAGTGACCGAAAGCACCTTGTTTAACATAACGAACTAAGGTCATATCGGTTTCTGCTCGGACAAAATTATCAACCGTAACTATTTTTGTCGCGTTAGCAGGTGTGTATGGAAGCAAAGATAATATTAGCCAAAGTAGTATTGATAAGTGAACTGTTTTTACTTGAATATAACTCATAGTTTGCCTCCGAGAAAATTTAACACTAATCAATAACACTGTAGTTTACCTTGTTACAAAATGCGAGTTAGTCAAAGTGCAATAAATTTGACGAGATCGGGAGGAATAATCATTGTCTATTAAATAGCTGCACTTAAATTAAGCTTTACCTCAGAACGTCATTAGAAACGCTGGTTAATAATCGCACTTTATTACTTATAGATTAACGGTGTTTTAATATTTGTTTTAACTGATATTTGTTGGTTTTTTATCGCACTACTCATGTCATTGATTAATGCTTTCGGCGCTATTGTTAATTTTTCTGGTATGTATCCTAGCCAAGCATTTCGTTGATTATTTTTGGCCAGGTATAAGGCATGATCTGCTAATTCCATGACATCTTGCCATGAAAACAGTTTAGGCTGGGTGCTTACAAACGGGTATGGAGCATAACCCAGAGAGACGGTAAGGTTTAATTGTTTATTCTCTGCTATTTGGATAGCCTTATCGTGGCAAGTTTTTCTAATTTGTTCTGCTATTTTTGACATTTCTGGTAAATTGCAATCACGTAATATGATAAGGAATTCTTCGCCACCCCATCGAACAATGTAATCAGAATCTCTTATGGTTGTTTTTAATAACTTTGCAACCTCCTCAAGCACAATATCTCCTATAACATGACCATATTTATCATTGATTTTTTTGAAGAAATCAATATCAACTATCATGATTGCTAAAAAATTATTGTCACTGTTACTCTTGAAAAATTTTCGCTGAGCGTGTGCTAGTTCTTGGTCAATAACAGAGTGCAAATAGTGGCGATTATGTAAGCCTGTTAAACTATCTGTATTACTGATTCTTTCGAGCATTATATTTTTCTTTTCTAATTCATTAGTGCGCTCTAAAACCATTATTTTAAGCTGCTTTGTTAGTTTTATCCGATGCCAGATATAGTATGCTAGCCAAGAAAAAATAATGAATACCCCGCCCATGAACAGCCACTTTCTTTTTTGAATTTGTTGCTCCCGTTCTTTGTGGCTTTGTAATAGCGCTTGTTTTGCTAATCGGGACTTACTGAGCTCAGCTTCCTTCTCCAGTAATCGAATGCGTTGTTTATTGTTTGCTAAATTATTCATTGCTTCTAACTGCAGTAATTTATTATTCCTCTTCTTAATGGCGAGGGCACTGTGCGTTAAATTGTGCCGCTCCATATAGGTGTATGCCGCACGATAATCTTTTGACTGCAAATAAGACTTGGCAAGAACATCTTGAAGTTCAGCTTGTAGGTGTAAAAATCGAGTATCAAGTGTATATTTTAATAACTCATTTGCTTGCTTAACTGCTCGGGTAAATTCTCCTTTTTGCATGGCCATTCTTGCTCGCAATACTTTTAGCTCAAGCTGCTTTTCTTCGGAGATTTTTTCGAGGTTGTTATGCTTTATTTGGTTTATAGACGTTTCAGCCAATGTTAAATTACCTTGATTTAGCGCAATTTTAGCTGTGTGTATAAGTGATAGGTTAAAATAATGAGAGTTTGGCGACACTAAGTTTTGGATAGTAAGGAAAACTAACTTAGCTTGTTGAAAACTACCTAATTGATAAAGCACTTTACCCTTTAAAATAAGGGCATTGGGGTAAATGTTAGTTTTATGGCTATTAAGGTGAGGGATGGCGTCATTAATATATACCAATGCTTTGCGATACCTTTCTAGGGCAATGTTAAGTCTTGCTTGTTCGACCTTAACTCTGGCTACGGTAAACATATCAAGCTGTTTAGCAATATCCTCTGCTTGCGTAAGGCTTATCATTGATTCTGAGTAGGCATCATATTGTAAATATATTTTTGACTTCAGCAAAAGGGCTAATACTTTACTATGACGATTGGTGCTTTCCTCGATATAAGTGTTTAGTTCTGGTAATAGCGTGGCAGAAGATAACAAACGATTACTACTAGAGAGCTCGGCATAGCGTGCCTCAAATGTTTTTACCTCTTCATTAGGTAAAACATTGGCAGAGAAAATAACAGTAAAAAATAAGATCAGGATTCTCATGGGGTAACCAACATGTCTTTGTTGATAATAGGCCAGTCTTTAACACGATAATTTAGGACACCAGCTTGTTGGTATAGTGAGCTTAATTTACCACTTCGACGCATGATTTTTAACCCTTTTTGCAGTGCAGTAAACACCTCTTTGCCTCTGGGGTGGTTTTTACTTACGACGAAATGCCTTGAGTCAGGCAAAATTACTTTTACATTGTTAATCGGCTGGTACTTTTTTCCCATAAAGTTAAGTTCTAAATTTTGACTAACACTAAAGTTTATTAACATAACATCGACAATATTTGCATCAACCATGGCAAGCATATTTTCCCAAGGACCAATAAAATGGACAATTGTCATCGGTGAATTGAGTAACGCACGCCAATCAGCTAGCCAGCGAGGGTTTGCGACAACCTTTAACTTGTCGAGTTCGCCAATGGGAGTATTAAGCAAGTGTTTGTTTTCGCTGTTAACGTACAGACCAGCCTCAAATTCTCCATAGTTAATAACCGGCTCAGATATATAGAGCGAGCCTTGATAGTCGACACTTGTTTGTAACCACATGCTGCGGCCATACATAAGTATTGACCCATCAATAATGGCGGTAATTTCGCCTAAATTGGCGACTTCGTCAGGCTCAAACAGAATATTTTCTGTAAAACCACCATAATGAAGTGCCTGCTGTAAGATAATCATCTCGACTATTTCAAGGTGAGAGCCATGAGACTTAGGGACAAATTTTTCAATCTCTAGTGGACTTTTACCATCAAGAATTTCCAGGTAACGCTGTTGAAAGTTTTCATTTTTAAGTACAACTGCTTTTAATGAATCCGCAGCAGCGCTATTACTTGTATATAGGATAATCAGTATAGAGAATACAAAGGAAATAGATTTCAATGAATATTACTCTCATAAAGTTAATTAGTTACATTGTGTAACGGGGAATGATTAATTTTCCAGCCTGTAATATTTTGATGTATTATTAACATTTAATGACGCTGTTTAGCAAGTGCTTTATCGCGAGGTCAAGATGGTTTGCACAAGGACATTAGCTCAAGGTTGAAAAATATAATTAATAGCCAGAGCATAAAGATTGGATTCAATGTTAATACTTTTTGGTAATGCGTTGACCATCAAATAAAGTGCAGACAGTGATTTTGTCATTAACTCAAGGTTAATTTGATACCTATTTGTCAATCAGTGTTAAAGCCTTTTTGATGCAGATGGTCAATCATTGACCATAATAGTGAAATTTCTTTTAGCGCTGGCCTGTTAACTCACTAAACTTAACTAAACTGATAGCTAATTGGGTCTAACAGTTATAATAGGTCTGAGTTATATCTTGAACTATTTGTTGTGATGCAAAAGATAAAAGAGTGCCGTTAGCAACACAACAAAGCAATGTTTGTGAAAAAATTAGGTTAATGCAAGCTATTAACCTTCAGTTAGCTGAGTATTCTTAGCTTTATTTTTCTAGTGTTACTTATTGTTATTCATCACTGACTTTATGGTTATAAAAACCTCTTCATTAGGGTAGCCATCAGCGACGAGTTGATGTTCTAGTTGAAACAAGCGGATAGCACGCCTACTTTTGGGTCCCAAAATCCCGTCTGGCTTGCCTGGTTCAAAGGATAATGCGTTAAGTTGGCTTTGAAGTTTTTTTATTGCTGCAACGCTGTAAGCTTTTGCTGGCAAGTTTCGTGGTGAAAATTCAAGTCCTCTAGCGCCTGCTAATTGATTAGCTAATACACCTACCGATATGGCATAGCTTTTTGATAGATTCCACTTCATGATGACGTTAAAGTTAGGGTAGAGCATAAAGGCATGCCCCTGATGACCTGAAGGAAGGTAAAGCTTTGCTTGAATATCGTTATTAGGTAAAGGTAGGTCGCTTACTGTGGTTATACCTAGCTGCTGAAAATAATTGAGCGGGTAATATTGATCAAAAGCGACTTGTTCAAAGGGAAAATTTTTAGGTAATTTAACTTCTTTTCCCCAGGATTCTTTTTCTTGCCAGCCTATTTTATTTAAGTAATTAGCTGCTGAAGTTAGTGCATCAACTTCACTTTGCCAAACATCAACTTTACCATCATGATCGCCATCAATAGCGTATTTTAATAAAACTGAAGGCAGAAATTGCATATGTCCGACCGCGCCTGCCCATGAGCCCAGAAGTTGTTCGGTAGTTACCTGTTTCGTTTCAATTAATGCGAACAGGCTTAATAACTCTTGAGTAAAAAACTCACTGCGGCGCTCGTCGCATGCTAAGGTAGCTAAGGCATTTAATGTCGGCATTTTACCTTTGTGTTTACCGAAAACGGTTTCTAAGCCCCAAAAAGACACTAAGTATTGACGAGGAACGCCATATTTTTTTTCCAGCTCGTCAAAAAGTTTTTGATGTTGTATTAATTTTTCTCTGCCAACACGAATATGATAATCTGTCACCCTTGCTTTTATATATTGCTGAAATGTTTGCGTAAATTCTGGTTGTTTTTTATCAAGCGCAATTACTCGCTCTATTGGTGAAATATTATTAATAACCTTTTGGGTAATATAGGAGGAGAAACCGGCATTTTCAGCACGTTTTGCTAAATTAATTTTACATTGTTGAAAGTTTTTATCAGCAATAGCTGCATTGACAACGAAAGGAAAAACCGAACAAATAAGGATGAGCTTTTTAATAGTTAAAATAGTACTAACAAAGGAGTTTAATAAGTTCATTACAGAGTCTTCCTTGGATAAACTGATAAATAAAAATTACCTATACGAATACCATGACTAATTTCTGCAGAGATAACAATGGCTAAATAGAGAAAATTAATATTGATTTTACCCAAGTAACTAACCCTAGTCTTACTCATGTTACGTAGTGAGAAGTCACTTGTCGATATATTGGCAATATCCGCTCAGTTTAACCAATTCATCAACAGCCTTTAAATCATATATTCAAAGGCTAGCGCAATTGAATCAGCTTTGATTTTTGATAATGTTCAGTAGAATAGTGCTTTTTAACATTGAGGAAAAGATCACTGATGAAGCGCGTTGTTTTATATATTTCAGATAAATGTCCACATTGTCGCGAAGCACAAAAATATTTGGATAATAACGGTATTCAATACCGCTTAACCAATGCGAAAATGCAGCGTGGCAGGAAAGAGCTTGACGCGATCGGAGCGCGGTCGCTACCCGTGCTTAAAGTTGGCGATGAAGTGATGATTGGTTGGAACCTGAAAACCTTTAAGAAAATTTATGGCCGAGGTTAAGTGCTTGAATTGGCACGACCTGTTGCTAAGCTAAACTTTTAAGCGGCTTTCATTTTACCTAATGATTTATCAGTGAATAAGAAAGCCAGAGAATGGATATTTTAAGGCATTGCTTTACTTACTGTTTAAGCTTAATAAATATCTACGAAGCTTTTAGTATAATATTGTTGTGTCTTTAATGGGCAAGTGTTATAAAGAATAGACGTTTTAAAAAGTAACTACTTATAGGTAAGATAATGGATTATCGAGAGTCTACGGTGAGCTTAGGCATAACCGATAAATTGCTGTGTCCTTATTGTGGCTGTCAACAACATCGCGTTAATTCAGTCATTACTTACGGTTTTTATTTTTTTGAATACTTACCCATTTTGCCGATAAAACGAGATACTCGTCTACAATGCGTGCAATGTCATAACCTTGAAGATGTCACTAATAATACAGCAGATCTCAAACTGATTTTTTCGAATTTTACCTTATCAATTTTCAATAAGTTACGTTTATTAAGTACTTTTACTGGCAGTATTATTATTATGATATTGTTAAGTTATTATTTTTCTGAAGAGCAAGAAAAGCACCGACAAAGTCAGCGTTATATTAATGCCCCCGAAGTGAATGATTTCTATTATCTTGATTATCGAAATAGTTCAGGCGACAGGCGTCCTCATCACAAGTATCGAGTTGCCAAAGTTGTTGATATTACTGGCGGTAAAGTATCGTTAACACTTGGTCATTACTTTTATCCATTACAAAAATCGTTAAATGATGCGGTTTTATTTGGCCAGAGTACTCATTTTGATTATTTTGAAAAGCAACGACAAAATTACTCACCCGAAGAATTGAATCACTTGTTTGAACAAGGTTTTATTTACCGCGTGGTGCGGCCTGAACTTGCTTATATCGGTAATAATAGCAAAGTTTATATGATTGCAGGCCAAGCTGTCACTAATCCAATAGTCGCTAAAGAAAAGTGGTTTTTTATTCCGGGTAAACGTGAAAACTCGCAAGCTGTTGCTGTCCTTAAAGCATCTCATATTGAAAATAAATACCAAAAAGCCTTTGAGCTATTGAAGCGCTCTGCTGAATTGGGTTACGCACCCGGACAAACTAATTTAGCTGAGCTATATTTAACATTTAATGGCAATGAAGAATTCCGTGATATTGAAAAAGCCGCTTATTGGCTATTTCAGGCTGCTTTACAAGGTTATCAACCAGCAGTAGAAAAATACCGAGTAATGTGTGAGTTTGAACAAGCATGTGATATTGAAGACTTTTATCAAGCATTAAAAGAATAAAGCAATTACATGGAAGTTGAATTTTTATAGTAAGCTACTGTGCGCGCTGTCAACTGAAAAGAAAAATGCTATTTAACATTATTATCTCGGTAGTGTGTCGGTTAAACGGAGCTTGCTTAAACTTGTTCTAGTATTTCACGTTGTTCAGCTACCTCGATACGAATATCAAAATCACGAGGTAAATGCTCATTACTATAATCGTATCCAGACAATTCAGTTATATATTCAACGTTAGTATATGCTTGTTGATCATCCATCGCTAAATAGCCTCTTTATTTATATGTTGTGGTTTTTTTTCATCATTACCTAACTAAAAGTAGCGTAAAATACATTTAAAAGCAATTTATGTAGTAAAGTTACAGATGTATTGCTTTTCTAATTGTTGTTAATAATATGCTAATGACTTTATTGCGATGGTTTGGATTTTCTCTAGATAATTTATCTGATCTGTATGACTTTACTGAGATTTAGCGATAAAGTTAGCTTTAGTAAAAGTTAAAAATATAGTTTGTTTACCATTAGAGAGTATAAGATGTTATTACGTGGTTTGTTATGTTGTACTGTGTGTTTTGTGATAGTGGGTTGTGCCAATTCAAATAAGCCAAAGAGTTTGTATAGCTCAGAAGAAGCCTACGCCATCAAAGCTAAGCATTGGTTGAAAATGAATTTAAAACGCGAAGGCGTGCAAGTCACCGATTCGGGGTTACAGTACAAAGTATTAGAATCGAGCCTTGGTTGTAAGCCTGATAAAGATTATAAGGTAAAAGTACATTATAAGATGTTGTCAGTGAGTTCAAAGCAAATTATTGACAGTAGCTATCAGCGTGGTTACCCGGAAAACTTTAAATTATCTAAGATGATTAAAGGTTGGCGAGAAGGGGTTCCTATGATGAAAGTGGGTGAAACATGGGAGTTTTATATTCCGGCTGATTTAGCTTATGGCAGCAAGGGCATTCCAGGCTCTGTTGCGCCCAATAGTGTCTTGGTTTCGCAAGTCACTCTTGTTGATGCTCATTGTTTAGCATAGATAATTAACGCTGATAATATCGATAAAGTTGACTACTGCTTGGCTAATTAAATTCGATCCCCCGGCGTTATAAACTCTGTCAACAATGCGTTGAGGGGAAATTTATTCCCCTTTTACTAAACATGTTTGTTCACAGTGCTTTTGCAGTAAATTGACTTTCAAAAGCTCAGTTTTTGACTGAGAAGCTCGCCCTTAACTTAGTTAAGTTTAGCCGTTACCATGATAAATACTAACCACCAAACTGAATACGAACGCCAGCATTTACAGTAAAGCCATCGTTTCTTGACCAAATATCGGTAGTCCAACGACCACTCGGTGCCTGCTTAGGCAAAAGCAATGAGTCTATTTTGGTTTGACGCACATTCAAAAGGTTTTCAGCATTAATAAACCAACTGACATTACCCGTGGTAATCTGTGCTAATAGCCCTAAATGCCAATAAGGGTTACTCCTTTCTCGATAGGGGTTATCTTCTAGATGTTGAGTGCCGGTATAATAAGCCTCAAATCCTATCATATGACTACCATGTTCCTCCCACATGATGACACCACCAGCAGAATGTTTTGGGGTCAGCGCTAATGACACTCTGCCATTTCCCAATGCATCTTCTTTAGTGGCATCGGTATACAAGTAACTACCCGTAAATTTAATGTCATGCCAGCGATAACGTAGTAGTAATTCACTGCCTCTAATTTGACTTTCACCAGGAGTATTCACTAAGCGAACTTGTTTAGTACTTTGTTGGGCATAGTTATCAATGGTTTGTAACTCAGTGACATTGTCAATATCAGAAGCGAAGAGCGTAATACTGGTTTCTAGGTTATCAAATGCGTAACTAATATCCATTGAAGCTGTGGTTGCGCTCTCCTCATTGAGGGATTCTAACGGAGCAAGGCGAGATAAACCCGCTTCTTCAATATCTTCTATGAACGGGCTTGGCGCAAAATACCCTTGGCCATAAGCACCGCGTATCGTCCAATTATCAGGACTGAAAAGTAATGATATGCGTGGACTAAATTGCGTGCCATATTCACTATGCCAATCACTGCGAGCACTGAATGACATGGAGATATCTTCGCTTATTTCATAGTCAAGCTGTGAGAATAGTCCAGGCACTTGATAGTGGTAATTAAACTCAGGGTAGCTGGTAGAGTCAAATTTTTCGGTTTGCATCGCTAAACCAACAACCCAAGCAAAATCATCAATATAGCCTGATAGGCTTGATTCAATTAGTTGACTTTGATGATTATCATCTTCAAAGTCAACACCAAATTGATGTTGATGATCTTGTTGCATCATCGAGCCTCTAACATTTAGATTGAGTGAGTCAGCTAAAGGTTGATCATAAATAAAGCCAATATCACTTCTTAGCGTATCTTGGTTTTGTGAAAAGGGTGAGCCATCTGGAACCGTAGCGTCATTTAATGTGCCACCAGTTCTTTGCTCTTTCATTAATCCTAAAGTTAAATAGAGATTAGCACCATCTTCACCCTGCCAGTATACTCGAGGTCTTATTGTGCCACGTGTATAGCCAGCCATATCAAGCCAACCATCATCATCTAAATCTTGCTCCTTTTGCTGGTGAAGGCCTGCCGTTAATGAGGCACTGACCGACTCATTGATTGGAGAGGCTAAATAGCTGGTAATATCTTGACCATTTTTAGAGGTCGCATTAAATAACACTTCGCCCTGTGCATGCTCATTTGGTGTTCTTGAAATTAAATTAATTACACCACCAAGGGCTGAGCCGCCATAAAGTGATGACGCAGAGCCTTTAATTATTTCAACATTGGCTAAGTCGGTGGGCGGGATTTGTAATAAACCAATTGACGCTGTTTGACCGCCATATAAAGGTAAGCCATCACTGAGTAATTGCGTATATCGACCATATAATCCTTGCAATCTTATATTTGCGCTGCCTAAAGCAGGTGAAGTGGTTTGTACTCTAACCCCACCGGTTTCAGCAACTAACATTGAAATATTCCCTGGTCGCATTAACGCTTTTTCTTGAATTTCTTCGCCATTAATCACTTCTGTACGGGTTGCTGATTCAGTGACAATACGACCTAGCCGTGAAGCGGTTACTTGTATTCGTTCTACCTTGTTGTCGTTATGTTCATGGTGATGCTGTTCTTTATCTTCTTGATGTTCTGTGTGATTGTCTTGATGATCTTTAGCGTACGAAAATCCCGCTATTAGCGTGGTAGCTAATAGCAGACTTAAATGTTTAAACATTACTTACCTCGGTTAAACCTAGTGAGAGCTCAGCACAATTGCTGATGAATAAAATTGTATTAAAATATAAAGTGTTCGAACCTGAGTCGAACTATGGTTTAATTTTGCAAGATGGGAGGGCGGTAGGGATCACCGATAATGGTTTTTGCCTGCTTTGGAAGAAGCCAAGCGGACGATTCATTGACTAATGACAGAGCAGTTATAACGAGTTTATTGTTTAAGTACATCAATGATGAACAACCACCTGCGGCACAAACACAGTCTATATCACAGCAGTCAATAGCACAGCAGTCAATATCGACACAGTCGCTAGTCGCTTGATTATTTCCTTTATTAATAGTGAGTGTTTTATGTTCATGATTGTCAATAGCTGACCGACTTATTGCTGAAATAGGTAATGAGGAGATATAAGCTTGTTCATTAGCACTTTTATTAGAGTTATCAACAGAAAAAGAGCTGTTAAAGGCCATGCCTTGTCCAAGGAAGGCAATAAACATAATAGCAGTAACAAAAACCTTGAAAAGTGCGTTAGACATATCTATCTCGAATAAGAAAACTTGGCTATTTTAAAAGGCTGTGGCTGTTATGTAAACCACACGCGCCATTTAATCGCTAAATTGTATTGTCGATATCAATTGGGGGCTTATGGCAATTAAACTTAACAAGGCTGTAAACTCTGCTCAAAGAGCTGAATATGCTTATCATGCTAAAACCATCAAGTGTTCTAAAATAGTGTAATTGTTTTAATTTATTGATATGGGCGTATTTTAAATGCTCAGTTAATTAAGATAAAAAAGCCTGTCAATTACCAACTGACAGGCTTCTAGTACTTGCTATAAATGATAGCATTTACACTTTAATTAACCTTATTGAGCATTAAGGCCCAATTTCTCCAATATTAGGAAGAAGTTTTCACGGCGATCTTCAATACCGTCAACATCACCACTGATTGGACAAGTTGCATCAGGACAACCACGGTTTACTATACCTGAGATATCGTCAACAAACTTAGTCCCTTGTAAGCCACCATCAACATAAGCTTTAAGCTCTGTTAGATAATCCCAGTAGGCATAAGGGCCACTGTCAATGTTATAACCTTGAACATCGTTAACCCAGTAGAATAAACCAGCAATCCATTTAAGCTCTTTATGCTCTTCTGAAGTACAAATTAGTTGTGGGTTAGAACAGAAATCAAGGTTCGCATATAACGGATCAGCAGGAGCTGGTGCAACATTAATACCTTCAACGACAGTACCGACAGTACTAGGGTCTACATGGCTTCGGCCTAAGAAGTGGTTTAACGTACCAAAGTTTTGACGTCCAGTGGTTTGAATTACACCACGACCCCACCAGCCACAGCCTTCAACAGACTTACCAGCAGCACCGTTATGAACAAATTCACCAGCTTTTTGACCAACGTATTGTTTACATTCATCACGTTCCCAAACTTGCTTGGTAGTATCGATTCTTTCTGGTTGTTCAGCACACCAACCACCACCAAAGTTCCAGTAGCCTACCGAGCCATTTACCAATAGACCTGCTTCCTCAAGGACAGAATCTGGAGCAGCAAATAGCGGTGCTGGCGCTCCATACCAACCGGCATGAGTCGTTGCAGTCACTTCCATTTTTGGCGCTCTTGGACAAGAGTATGGGTGATCAACACCAGTAGTCGGGTTAACACCATAGCTTGCATAGTCTTGTTGTAATTGACCACATGAAGAACTTAGTGGGTAATCTACTGGGTCACCAGTACCAATTGACCAGTTATTTTCATCACAAGCATTGTAGCGAATAGTTTCCTTCATGCTTTGAGATAAGAATGCAGCGATGGCAACTTTGGCATATTTAGCATTCGTTTCATCATCAGCATTTTCGTCGAATAACCATAGTTTCTTACCGGCAATACCGACGTTATACATTGAACTGAGACCTTGCAAGAAGTCATTCCACTTATACACAGTTGAAGGTGCATATTTACCTTGTGAAATTTCATACAAGAAAGCTTCAGTATTCATTGTATTTTCAACACTCAATAGTGTTTGGTTGAATGATTCAATTGAAGTTAATTGCAGATCAGTATCAACGGCACTGCCATTCCCTTGGTAATAAAGCGGAATAGTTGCAGCAGCATAATCTGAAATCTTGCTATTTAAGTTAGCATTATCTTCATCGAATAAAACAGCAAATACATTATGGTGTGCGGCATGACGAAGCTTACGCTCGGCAGAAGTTGCCCCTAAAAAGTAACTACCAGCTTGATTTGTAGGAACAGATAAAAGTGCAGGTGAATCAACAAAATCAGAGACTTGTTTTACAAAACGTAAACCATTGTCCCATTGGTCAGCTGTTAATGCTGCGGTGTCGGTGGTTTTTGCAAAGGCAACTATATCCGCTGCATTATCACCACGATATAACTCAAAACTATATAAAGCATCTGCAGCTGCTTTAGAAGCAGCATTCCATACGCTACGATATCCTGAGTGATATTGGTTAGCAAAACTACCAATGGTTAGTTCCCAACCAAATACTGCATTAGGTGCTAATTGGTTGAATATTAAGTTGTACGCTTGAACCAAACCTTTAGCGTCGTTTGTTAAAGCATTGATATCACTCGCGCTGATAGCTGTTGTTGCTGCCGATAATGCTGCTTGCACATCAATATCACCTAATGAAGCACCTTTATCGCTAACAATGCCATCAAGTAAATCACCACCAATGATGACAGTATTGCTACCCGCATTTTGAGCTTTAGCTATTGCAGCTTCAAAGGCACTGGTTAGCTCACTCACACTGCTAACGCTGCTTTGTAATGCTTGTACATCAACAATAGCTGGCGCAGAAGATGGTGTAGCAACAACTACTTGATTCGGCCAACCTGGAACAATTAAGGAAACTGGATCTGGTCTATTAGGCATAGAAAGCAGTGCTGGAGCACCTTTTTCAGTACCATCACAATTTACTTGCCAAGTCCAAGTGTCATCGCTGCCTGGGCTAGTAGAAGTTTCATACTTAGCTGCGTAAGCAATATAATCATTATTTACGAAGATCTCGCCACCTTTGGCGGTTGTGCCCTCTGTCCAGACAGTATAGCCTTGACATTGACCACCAGGGTCAGGCGTTGGATCTGGGTCAGGTGTTGGCTCTGGGTCAGGTGTTGGATCTGGGTCAGGCGTTGGATCTGGATCAGGTGTTGGATCTGGATCAGGTGTTGGATCTGGGTCAGGTGTTGGATCTGGGTCAGGCGTCGGATCTGGATCAGGGGTGCTATCACCAACTAATGTCCAAGCACTCTGCCAAGCTGTACCTGTGCCAGGTGCGTAGTGAAATGCTGAGGCTGAGGAACACCAAGGTGCAATATTACATTGATAGTTACTGCCTCCATTACTGACAATCTCTCCCGTAGCATAGGCTGTACCTGCTGAGTAAGCTTTTGGACCTGGGCCAGGTGTTGGATCTGGGTCAGGTGTTGGATCTGGGTCAGGTGTTGGGTCTGGGTCAGGTGTTGGGTCTGGGTCAGGTGTTGGATCTGGGTCAGGTGTTGGATCTGGGTCAGGTGTTGGATCTGGGTCGGGCGTCGGGTCTGGATCAGGTGTTGGATTACCATCAGAACATTCATGTGCTAAAGACCAACTGCCATCGCTACCAGGTACTGATCTAGTCCACCAATTAGCGCTGTATGCACTGCCGTCATACTGCATAAGATCGCCACCATTGGCATGGCTAGGTTTTCCTTGCCAATCTAATTGTGGAAAATCAGGGTAAACATTGATGCCCTCACAGCTTTGTGCTGCAAATGCGTTAGTGCTCATTATTGCGCTAGCCGCAAGCGACATAGCAATAATTGTTTTTTTGCCTTTAAAATTGGGCTTGATATGTTTCATTCAATTTCTCCATCTTTAAATTATTATTTTTTTATTTAGCATGGAAAGACACTTATTTATTGATAAACACTCCCTGTTACTTGACTTGTATTTTATTGTATATATTTCATGCTCATTTCAAGCTAGCATGTGATTGACAGCGCTGTCAAATGGCAATTATTAACATTTTATTGCCAAACTTAAAAATGTCCTTAAAGACAAAAGTTATTTAAATTATTGATAATTAATGCTTTATTTGGTTATATTTTGACTATTTTTTTGTGGGATATTTTTTTGTAAAAAAATAGTTGTAACAGGTGAATATCTTGTTACTTTATTAATTCTAACGGGCACTCTTTTATTTAAATTTGTTGAATGAGTAAATTTCATCACTTAGCAAAAGAAAATAAAATTGGACAGTTTTCAAGTACTAAAAGCAAGCTTTTAACCAAATTATGTCTCTATATTTTATTAAGTATAATATTGTACATATATACAGCTACTTTAATGGGATATGCTCATATAGTTTTTCTTTATATAAAGATAATCTATATTATTACTTCGACTTTTAAGGCGTTAAATCGTGATGCTCAGCGCAAGAATTTTTTAAATGTTCATCAACTTCTGAAATATCAAAATTATCGTTTCTGGCTATAGCTATTAAAGCTCTGTTGTTAAGATAATCACTCATCTATCACCCTTGCAGAGAAACCTGAATGATTAAGGTATTTTTTATTCTTCGATATTTTTTATTCGAAGAAATATCTAATCTTTACTTTAGTTATAGTGTTATATGCCGATACTTTATCTGCAGGTTTTAAAAAAGGTATGTCTAATGAGCTATCCAATTAACCCAAATGTCGGCTTTGACCAAAATAGACGATCTTTAGCAAACTCATCTGATAAAGGGGCAAATGTTGCCGTTGAGCAGCAAAGTTATCAACTAGCTAACAATAAGACACCCTCAGCAAAAGAATCTATTGTCGATAGCCATAAAAAGCAATTGAATGCAGCAATTATTGAATCATCGTTAAAATATAGTCAATTCGCATCTGATGAACCGCTGTCATTGCTACTAACAACAGCTTTACAAGGAATAAATGAAGCACTTAATGCAACTGGAATAGATACCAGTGTTAGCAAAACCTACGAATCAGGTATTGATTATAGTCCCGAAGCAACAGCTAAGCGGATTATTACCTTTAGTACTCAGTATTTTGGTGCTTACAAAGAAGGACACCCAGAAATGTCAAAAGAAGTCGCGCTAGCAGCGTTTGTCGATATTATCGGCAGCGGCATCGAGCAAGGGTTTACTGAAGCAAAGGGTATACTTGAAGGCTTGAAGGTTCTTGATGGTGATATTGCTGGCAATATAGCGAAAACTTATGACTTGGTACAAGAGGGGTTGCAAACTTTTATTGAAGCTTTCGTGATTAAATAAGCATAAGCTCAAATTATTTCTCTAACGTTCTTCGCGCAAGTAATCGTTATTAGGTATGGCCTGATTAAATGGGCAGATGTTGACCTGAAGCGAGGAAAAGCTTAACCTAACATAGAGCAATAAGTAGACAATTTAATTAAGACTGGCGCTGGTTTTTAAGTTAACATGTAATTGTTTTAGCTAGTTTTTTATTGTCCATTAAAATCAAAGTACTATTAAACGATATCTATTATTCATCGCTCATATTAACGAGCATGTAACAGGGATGATAAATTATAGCTGTATCCATTAGAGTCATGAAGCAGCCTAACTTAGCTATATTATTTGAAAATTTTCAAATGTGGTTTATGTAAAAGAAAAGGTATTACGACTAATGAACAGTGCAATAAGTCCGCATTTAGTGAAGTTTACTAAACAGATATTGAGTTTAGTTCCCTATGCTGGCAACGATAGACTTGAGTTCCTCGTACAAAAACTACTACCTGATGAAAGTCCCGGTCGGCACCTTGCCGTTAAAAATGAAATAAAAAAGCTTGCTCAACAGGCAACTAAAGCTATTGATTTACGTCAATTCTTTTCTAACTGTGGAATTGTCCAACATAATAACATTAAGCATTACCTAGACGCAGAAGGGGAAGAGTATTTTAAACAACAGCTCCAATCATATCAAAACCTTTATACTATAGCCGTTTATCAAGAAGTCATAGAGCATGCTCGACAAAGAGCACAAAGCAAAGCTGTTTCTAGCGTTTCTAGAGATAGCGATAGCGATAGCGCTAGTCATCGAAACTTTACTGAATTTAAAGTTGATAAGGCTGAGCCGAAACCACTCGTTAATAAAAATAGAATTAACCATGAAGTGAAACAACTTAACTCTTCGTGTAAAGTTTTTATTAATCCAATCATGGGCATGACATCACAAGGAAAAAAAGAAGTTGGCATCACAGCTAGTATAGAAAAAATGAATAACAGAAAAGTGGTGATAAAGACGGCAAGTAAGATTGACGATATAAAAGCCAATAAACTCTATTTGTGGTTATATGATCACCACAAAGAATTAAAGTTTGATAAAGAGCTTGAACTAGGCTTTGAAATTATCGACAGCCAAATCTCTTCAATAAATACCAATTTTGAATACTTATTAAAATTTTCTAGTCCATTGACCGAAAAGCAAATGCGGGTTTTATTTGCTCACTATTTAGTGCAAAAACAACGCGCATTAATTGGTCCAACTGAGCCGTTTATTCAGCCTTTATTTGATTCTGTTACTTCAAAAGGTTATGAGCAGTTATACCTTAACAAAACCCACGATATCCCTTTGCTTTGTTATAAAAGCAATATTGTATGGCAAGCAAAAGTGGCTATGAAAACATCCGGAAACGATGCATTATGGGATTTTTTTAGTGATAAACAGCAAAATTTTTATTTACCGGTATTACTCGCTAATGAAGATATTCAACAAGCGTTAAATGAGCAAAAAGCACTGAGTAAGTATGCTTTAGTATTGAAGTCCCGTATAAAGGGAGATTATGTATATTCATTAATTTGGCATGATGATTTAGCCAATGATAAGAAGGTAAAAGCTGTTTTTGAACGTTATTTCAAAAACGGGTTATTTCGCGTTATTAAGATATCATCATCAAATATTAACTCAAAAGAAGATGCCTATGTACCTTCTGCACTCCCTTGTCATGTTCATCCTAAAATGGCGGTGTTAAACAGGGCTCCACCGAAAGCGGCCTTAGATATTATCAGTGAATGTGAGCAAATGTTAACCGTTTCGGATATAAGTAGTTTGTATGAAACAGTTTATCAACCTTTGCAAAAAGAAGTTAGAGAATTGGATAGTTTGTTACCAAAACGGTATCAACTTAGTGCTATTGATACACTGGCAACCACGGAAATAGTCACCGCGGAGAATGATGAGGCACGAAGTGAAGATCGTTTTGCTTTATCCTTTAAAATGGCTATAACTCGCTGTCAGAATTCAGTATCCAATATTAGCGGTATGACAAAAAATGTTTCCACTCAAGGCTTATTAGTTAAGCTCTCACAGGAAACAAAGTTTAAAGCTGGCGAACAAGTGGAAATTGAATTGACCGTGCCTTTTGCTGAGGGAGATCGTACTCTGACAAAGCAAAAATATATTGTGTTAGGTTATGACGGACATGGTGCTGTAAGACTATTAATGAATGCTATTGAAAGTAAACACTTGGCTTGTCGTGCAATTAGAAAGTACTTATATCAGAATATTGACTCCATTGAAGCATGTGGGAAACGTGGTAGCAGTATTTATGGGTTACAAAAAGTCATGAGAAATATATATGCTAACAATCATTTTTCGGTACCATTTTACTTAAAAGCCACCAAACACCAACAGTATATTAATGCCGCAAGTTTTAGTGTCAATTCATCGCTTAAACACCTGATTTACAAAAATGAAAGCAGTGAAGAGATTATTTTAAACCTGCTCAGTAATAAAAAATTTAGAGAGTCATGTTTATCAATTATTGCAGCGCTTTCTCATCAAAATTTATCGGCTAGAGCTTTTTATATTCTTGTCCTGCCGAAAGAAAAAAATGAAAATGAAGAGTATTCTTTTTGGTATAGAGACTTGTCAGTGCTAAAGAAATCTTCGCAACTACATCAATACCTGAGTAAGGTTACAAATCATGGTAAACCTGCAATATTAAAGGTTGAGTTGAAAAAAAGTAGTAAAGCTCAGAATATGTATTATCGTGATGAGATAACATATTTGAAGAGTTTAAATAAAGAGTTAGCCCACGAACTTGAAGTACAATTAGACAGTACTATTGGCATAGGTGAAGTAACCGACTTAACCGATATAGCAATTGATATGATTAGTCGTGCTTCTTGATATTTGTCTAGATATCAGGTGGTTGAATGAGACTGTAAATAATCTGCTAGCGACTGCCAGCAAAGCGCAAAAGGCATTTTTATATCGCATCCCCTCAATAACACTTGTGATGTACCACCAACAAGTAGTATTCTACAAAGCTTGGTTGTGAGAAAAGCTGAAAGAACACTTAAGTTTACACTTATCACAATAAGAAGCAATACAAGTAAATCCTGAGTAGTATGGTATGCAAATTATAGAAAAAGAATATCAGATAAACAGCGTACGTAAGGCAATTGATGCGGGCTGTAATTCTATCATCGCTCTACCTACCGGTGGTGGTAAAAGCATCTGTATACTTAAATTATGTCAAGCATTAGCAGATAAAAAAGTTGTGGTTAGCCTGCGCAACGCAGCATTAATACCACAATTATTAAATACACTGACTATCAATGGCTTATCTGTTAGTGTAGTAAAATCAGGTTATGAGTATATTGCAGGTGGTGATGTCACTTTAGTTATGGAGCAATCTTTTGCTCGGCGAAAACATCTAAACATAGCGTGCGATGTGCTTCTTCGTGATGAATATCATGTTGGTTGTAAAGGTGGTGTCTATATTGCTATGCGAGAAGAGTTGTCACCCGAATTGATTATTGGTTTAACCGCAACACCTATAGATCGCTTAGGTGTTTATATCGATAAATCAATGAAATTAATTGAAGAGACCACGACTAAAAAGTTAATCGAAATGGGCGAACTCGCTAAGCCGGTTTATAAAGTACCGAGTCTTTCACAAGCCATTGACTATAGTGCAGTAAAGATATATCGAGGCGATTTTAGTGTTTCAGGTTTAGATTGTATTTTACTTGAGCACTGTGCATTAGTTGCTCAACAGACAGTAGACGATGCCTTATCACGTGGTCGTAAAGTGATGTTATTTGCCAACTCCATCAAGCATGTTGAATCTCTTTCTGAGGCTTTTCATGCCTTAGGTGTTCCTCATGAATTAGTGCATTCCCAGCGTTCAACCAGTGATAATGATGAGAGTATCCGCCGCTATAAATCGAATGAAGTGAAGCTAATCATTAACATGTCAATGCTAACCATTGGTTTTGATGATCCGCAAACTGACTGCGTGGTCTTAGCTAGACCGACTAAAATATTACGGCTTTACTTACAAATAATTGGCCGTTGTCTTCGAGCTTTTAAAGGGAAAACTGATGCGTTAATCCTCGATCTAGCGCAATGTATCTCCACGCATGGTTTTGCCGAAGATTACCGTGATTTCACCCGTAAAACAGCTAAGTCTGCTGCTATTATGTCGGAAAGACTCAGTGTCACTAATATTGGTCAGTTTGTTGATGGTGAATTTAGCTACAGCGAGTCAATTGAACGAAAACTCGTGAAGAAAAAATCTCGTAAACGTAAGCAAGCAAGCCGAAATAAAGCGCGTAATGCTCTTGCTGCCAGCCAAGAGCTGGTTGATAAAGCTGTTAGCCGTCGAGCAAAATCATTAACTGAGCTTAATCCTAGAATGGAGAAATTAGTCAGTACTATCGAGCTGGTTAATATCGTTTATGAGCAGCAAGATGAGCCAAGTAAAATGCTTGATGAGGTTGATGTAGTTAAAATTGTAGCGCTGATTGGCTTTGCTTACAGTGATGCTTTAGTTGATAGCTGTACTAAACTTGTAGAAGATTTACATGCTCATAACAAACCGATACGAGGTTTATTGTTTAGGGTCAGTAATTTGATTACCGCTATAGCGAAAAAGGATTTAGCAGCTAATTTGTAATACTTCATGCTATAACCGTCAATTATTGATACCATAATAGGGTATTATTTTCTTTTTTATAGACAAAAAATTATGAGTCAAGCTATACCTCCTTGCCCGAAATGCCAGTCAGAATATGTTTATCAAGACCAGTCGTTATTTATATGCCCTGAATGTCATTGTGAGTGGGATCCTACCGAAGTTGAAGATGAGATTATTGTTAAAGATATTTATGGTAATAAGCTGTCCATTGGCGATAAGTTAACTTTAGTCAAAGATTTGAAAGTGAAAGGTAGCTCAATGGTACTTAAAATAGGTAGCAAAGCGATAATCAAGCGCTTGCTTGAAGGTGATCATCCGCTTGATTGTAAAGTTGATGGTTATGGAGATATGTTAATAAAAGCGGATAAAGTGAAAAAAGCGTAATTAGAGAACTGAGTCACTGACTAGGTGACTATCAATGTGGTTATGACGCTAAGATTATTTTCAAGAGCATTTTTGATATACAAACGTTAAGCTCTTAGTGTGAGTGTTACTGAAATGGGGGCGTGATCAGTGCTTTCACCATCACGCTCAAAGATTGGGTTAATGAGGTGTCTATCATAAACATGATAGTCAGTGACTTGGTATAAACTGCCGTGATAACTGGCATCAAATTCACATGAAAGTAAAAGGTAGTCAATGACTTCGCCCGAGCCAGCAAAGTAATGAGTTGGTGTGCGCTTAACTGATAGTAACTCATCGCTGCTATTTACTTCATTGCTTAAGGCCTTATGATATAAATGCCAAGCGTCATTTAAACAGTATTTTTCAAGATATAATTGGTAATCTGTCTGTGGCACTAACCTTAGGCTATTGGTGAGTAGCTGGCTTAACACTCCATCGGTTAAATTATTATTATAGTCTCCCATGAGTACCATGGGGTATTGAGTTTTTTCACGTCTGCTTATCATGTCTGTTAGCAGCAGTGTCGCCTCACTCCCTCTTTGTATGGAAGAGCCCCAGCTGCCAGCTACCTCGGCTTTTAAGTGCTCTATAACAACTTGCTCAGCTGATAAATTTACTTGTTGCTCATTGAACTCAATCATTGGACGTTTAGATTTAAAATGGACAACATAACAATCACAACAGCCAAGGTGAGGAATAGCTATCGTCGCGCGTAGTACTTTTCGACTAAATGAGAACTCTTTTGATAAACCTATTGATTGAGCCAGCATTAAATCCGGTTTGATTGTTGTTGTTTCAATAATTGGATGACGTGAGGCGAGGGCAACGACAGGAGATTTATAGATAAAATCATCAATCACTTCTGGTTCATCAATAACAGAAAAAAACTGATAACCATTCGCTTGTACAAGTTCTTTTAATGATTTGATACTAAAGACTTCTTGAAAGCCTATGATATCAGGTCGCTGGTTAGCTAAATAATCACAAATCCACTTTTGTTTTTTTTGCCATTGCACTGCGCTATAGATGCGTTCAAATTGATAAAAGGCATTAGGAGGCTCAAGGTAATTAAACAAATTAAAGCTCGCTATTTTTACTTGCGAGTTTGTTAATCCTTGTTCTAAGTTTTTATGCTCTGTGGATAAAGTATCTTGCTGGTTGAT
Organism: Colwelliaceae bacterium MEBiC 14330; assembly: GCA_040779365.1. GTDB lineage: Bacteria > Pseudomonadota > Gammaproteobacteria > Enterobacterales > Alteromonadaceae > Colwellia. The sequence goes on along the minus strand of JBFONR010000009.1, from coordinate 17,017 downwards.
GTTCTCTGGCGCTCTTGAGTTATATGACTTATCTCTTCTTAGCTATATTAGCTGAAATGAATATAAATGACGACGACTGTTTTTATCGCTTATGCTAGGTTTGAGCATGGCTAAACTATTGATAGAATGCGACAACAAAGCTTATTAACGATAGAACATCTGAATTAACTATGGCTGACGGTAGAACAATTAATGCGCATAAATAGCAATAAATTAAATACTCACTACAATGAGCAAGGTTATTTTGTTCTAAGGAATTACTTTAGTGACGCTGAAATTTTGTCTCTAAGAGCCGTGATCTTAAAGTTTCATCGCGCATGGAAGCAAGATAACTATCAATTTTATCTAGAAGAAGCATTTAATTCTTCGTTAATTACAGGAAGTCAATATTTAAGCACTGAAGATAGGGTAAAGCTATTTAATTTCATCAGCGCTAAAAAAATGATGGCAGTGATTGACGCGGTCATTCCTAACCTACCTGCTTTTATGAATACCCAGTTGTTTTTTAATCCTGCTAACCCTGGTTTAAAACACTTTTGGCATCGAGACTGTCAATATGATTTTGATATTGAAGCGCAAAAGCAAGTCATTAGCGAGACACAGGTTGTTCACCTTCGAGTGCCCTTATTTGATGAGCTAGGCATGGAATTAGTTCCCGGCACCCATAAACGTTGGGATAATGTTGAAGAGTTTAATGTCAGGCAAGAGCAAAATGGCAGAGAAAGTCATGAAAGCCTTTCAACAGGTAAGCAGATTAAGTTAGCTGCAGGAGATTTATTAGTTTTTTCTGCTGATATGATTCATCGCGGTTTGTATGGTTTAGATAGGTTAGCCTTTGATATTTTAGTGTTTGATTCTGCAGGAAACTATGCCGATTATGTTGATGATGATTGTTTACCAGATAAGTCAATAATCAAAGCAATCCATGATGCACGACTATTTATTAATACCATACAACTAAAAGCAGTTTGCTAGCTGTAGCGAGTTGCGAATATCACCAGTTCAGTAATGAGTGAACTGATGATATTGAGAGGATTAGGTTATAATAATTCAGCTAACATTTCTTCACTATATTTAGTCAGTTGTTTTCCTTTTTGTAGCTTTTCAACATAGTCAGGGTTGGCGATAAATGGTCGACCTATGGCTAATAAATCAAAACGATTTTCTGCGATGGCTTTACTACCTGTTTCTGCAGTATAGCCGCCGACACCCATTAAGGTTTTATTATAATTTTTACGGACAAAGTCAGTTGCACCGCCACCTAAATAATCAAATTGCATGGCATCATCAAACAAACCCATGTGCAAATAAGCCAACTCTCTTTGTTCTAATTGCTGCAGTAGATATTCGAAAACCTGACGGTCTCTTTTATCACCAACCATATTAAAATAAGCGCCTGGAGAGATACGTAGTGCTGTTCTTTCCCAGCCAATACTTGTTGCTACTTCATCAACGACTGCAAGGGGAAAACGTGTCATGTTTTCTGGTGTTTGGCCAAATGCATCTTCTCGCTTATTGGCGTCATGATGTAAAAACTGATCAATTAAATAGCCATTTGCACCATGAATTTCAACCCCATCAAATCCGGCCGCTCGGGCATTTTTTGCTGCTTGTCCATAGTCGCTAATTAGCTGAGTAATGTCGTCATGACTTGCTGCTTTTGGCATAAGATAAGTTAAATTTCGCATTCTAGGTACCGAACCTTCGACCTGGATTGCTGATGGCGCAAGAACAAATTCACCGTCAAAAAAGTGTGTATGTGCGACTCTACCAGTGTGCCATAGTTGCGCAAATATTTTACCGCCATTTTTATGCACGGCTTGTGTGACTTGCTGCCAACCTTTAATTTGTGCTGCTGAAAAAATACCAGGAGTATTAGGGTAACCTTGGCCATCTGGTCGTATAATGACCGCTTCGCTAATAATTAAGCCACTATCTGCCCGTTTAGCATAATAATCTGCCATGGCTTGGGTAGGTACAAGGTTTTCATCTGCCATACAGCGAGTCAATGGTGCCATTACTATACGATTATTAAGTTGAATTTTTTTATTCAGTGAAAAGGGCTGTAATAAGTTTTCGATCGTCATAATAATTCCTTATTTGAATGTATGTTCAAGATAGGTGTTTTTAAATGATATTTCAAGTAATTTTTGAACAAGCATTCAACTTAACTTATAATAAATCGACAGGTCAACAAATGAGATAGCTATGCGAAGCGCAGAATTTGATAAAGAAAAAGTATTAAGAGCGGCAATCAAAGCCTTTGCTAGCAAAGGGTATAACAAAACCAGTATGCAAGATTTAAAAAAAGCGACAGGTTTGCATCCTGGTTCTATTTATTGTGCTTTTGAAAACAAACAAGGCCTACTCTTGGCCTCGCTTGAACAATATAATAAAGATAGAGCGGCAGAATTTCAGCATTACTTCACCGGTAATGAAACGGTACTGGCTGGTATTAAAAAATATTTGGATAACACTGTTAGCCAATGTACTCTTAATGGCTCTGAAAAAACATGTTTATCACAAAAAACCTTAAGTGAGTTATCAGAGCAGGCGCCAGCAGTTGAAGAATTGATCACTAAAAACATTGAAGCTTGGCAAAAAGACTTTGAGCAAGTCTTTGAAAAAGCGCAAAATCAAGGAGAAGTCGATAATAGTCGCTCACCTACTCAGCGTGTGCAAAGTCTTGTAATGGGTATCTATGGTTTAAGGACTTACGCCCATACTTATCCCTCTGAAGAGGTTTTAACTGCGTTAGCTCAACAACTTTTTATTGATGTTTGTCGCTGAACTCACTCTTATTTATGCAGTATTTATTTGTTACCTAGATGCCTAAGTCGCTACACCATTGACTTGCATTAATAAATTCTTGATGCAATGTTTGTTTGTCTAAGTTGTAATGATTAATAAGCTCATTAGTTACTTCATCACTACCTGAAAGATATGCAATTGTTAACTTCAATAACTCACCCAACTTGCCTGATTGTTTAATGAGGGCTTGTTCAATTTTGGCGTCGAGTGGCATCGTTTTCATTATTTCTTTTATTGGTATGCCTAATAGTAGCTCTATGTCACATAGCAAACCGGTAATAAAAGCGAACTCATTTACCGATTCAAAACCATTGTTAATACTCAATTCAGACATCATTTTACCTGTGATTAGCGCCTGTTTACATATTTCATTTGCACTGTCAGAGGTTAAGTTTGATAAGGCTAAAATAGCGACAAACTGGCATAACTTTTCATCACCTAAATAGACTGCCGCTTGCTTTAGTGATTTTATTTCTAACCGTGAGCCAGTAGCGACATTATTTACCATTTTCAATAAACCGATAGTGAGGTTGACATCATGGCTAATGATTTTAGCTACCTCATCATATTTAATCGGCGTGTTAAATGTTTCGCTCAATAACTGTAGCATAAGTGTTTTTTGGCTAGTGAGTTTCTTATCTACAATAATCTCAGGCTCATGATAAAAATAGCCTTGGAAATAACTAAAACCGATTTCAGCTAAGGTTTGTTTCTGATATTTAGTCTCGACTTTCTCAGCAGTAAGCTTTATGTTGTGCGGTTTTATTCTCGGTAACGCTGAAAGAATTCGTTTAGTATTTATTTTTTCAATATTAATTTTAATAATATCTATATAAGGAAAAAATTCATCCCAATGCGTCGCTAAATCATATTCAGATAAGGCTATTTGGTAACCTTTTTTATGATAATAATTCAAAATTTTTAGTAAGTTTTTTGTTGGAGTTGTGTGGCCCATCAACTCGATAATGATTTCATTTTTACCAAACATAAGTGGGTATTTATGAATTAATGAGTTTTCAGTAAAATTAATAAAGGCTACTTTCCCCATACTTAATGCCTGAATATCGCCATATATGTGGTTCTGGATAATAAGCTTTGAGCTGGCGACATCTTGATCTATTTCCGGAAATTTATTATCGGGACTATCGCGGAAGAATAGTTCATAACCAATGGTTTCCATGTTCGAGTTAAGAATAGCTTGACGAGCAATATAGGTATTTTTCATGAAATATTATAAATTGTAATTATTTTGTTAATTATACCGCTTATTGGGTAAATAGTTTGTAAGTTTTATTGATTTATTAGCAATAATCATAAATAAAATCATTTACTGTTACTGGATTGATGCTTGCATTAATGATAACAAGCAAGCATTAACTAAGCTGCTGTCACTAATCAATTTAAGCATCATATACATGGCCTGATACTAGTGTAAAGTTTTATTAGCGTTACTGGGTTTATGCTTTATCAGCGACAAGAATAGAAGCCTTAATAATTGTTACTGCTTCGCGTGTTTTACCATGTCGACTGCCTAATGCTTCAATTTTAGCGAGACTTTCTTCAAGTCCACCAATCACTTTACCAAAGACAGTATGTCTACCATCTAAAAAAGGGGTTGGTTTAAAAGTGATAAAAAATTGACTACCATCAGTATTGGGGCCAGCATTTGCCATACTTAATATACCCGCTTCACTATGGCTGTGTGTTCCATCAAATTCCCCGGCGTATTTATAACCAGGATTGCCAGCGCCACTGCCTAGTGGATCGCCACCTTGTGCCATAAAACCAGGAATAACACGATGAAAAGTTAAGTCATCATAAAAACCTAATTTAGTTAAATAAATTGTACTTGATACATGCATAGGTGCACTGTCAGTAAAAAACTTAATCAATAACTTACCTTGATTAGTTTCTAGTTCCCAAAAGTAATCTTTGTCAGAAGAGAAAGTGAGTAACTCTGGCTTGATGAGCTTGGTTTTCCATGCGCTATCGGTTTTATCTACTTTTTGCTGAGCGATAAAGTCGTTAACTTTTTTAATGGCGGGATCCTCACCATAACAAGCAGATAGAGCGGTAAGTAAAAAAAGGCTAACGATGATGATTTTAATATTTTTCATATAGGTGGTCTTATTCATTGATTTTAATTGTTCGCAAGCAATTTAACTTTGATAGTGTTACCAGGTAATCAAGCTTAGCCGGCAATATTGAAGATTAATGTAAAGCTTATCGTTTTCTTTTGCTAGTTTAAAATATATCTTTTTATCTACTGCAATTGGGGGGATTATCGATTTTTGTTATTTTCCTCTATTGCAGTGTAACTAAAGATTGATTGATATAACCATGAGCATCAGGGCTATCACCTCATCGCCGACATCGAATTGTCCAAACTTAAATCGATAATTAGTCCGGTCAACTTTTGCGTAGTTGGGGTATTTTTTAGCTTAGAGCAGCACCATCACATGTTGTTATTTGCGTAGCTATTGCTTAATTACTTAAGTCTTTTTCACAAGTTGTTATTAGGAAAGAAATTCTATTCTCTGCGACATGGGCTTTTAAATGATGCTTAACTTCACCTATGTTGCTGTATAGCAAAAACAATGAGTAATAACAGATAATGTTGCTTGTAAGGGCTAAATTAATCGGGATACAGAAATAAGTGAGGAAAATACATTGTTTTTTGGCGGCTACCTACTTTATTAAGGTTTTAAGGCATAACTTACTTGCTTAAAATCGTTATTTACCACCACAATCAAAGCGCCTTAGTCATTTGATTATTTGATACTTGTAAATCTCAGTCTTATTTAAAGAAAGTTTTTGCAAACATTTGCTCATCAATTCTTCCATCATAGCTGAGAGTTAATCCAAGCTAAGAGCTTTAATTTTATTAAAGGCCTTAGCTTAATCTGTCTTGATATTATTTTTGTTTGACAATCTCACCAGATTTCATAACAAAATCAACATCAAGCAATGCGGCAATATCCTTGAGTGGATTATCATAGGTAGCAATAATATCAGCTATTTTACCTGGCTCAATTGTACCTAAAGAGTTTGATTTACCGATAAGATCTGCAGCATTAATTGTCGCTGATTTTATAATATCCTGAGGCTTCATACCCGCATTAAACATTAATACTGCTTCACGCGCATTGCTGCCATGTTTAGAAACGCCACTATCGGTGCCATAGGCAATTTTTACACCTGATTGATGAGCGCGCTTAAAATTAGCTATCATATCAGTACCAACACGAATCGCTTTAGCGCTTATTGCAGGCGACATAAAGTCGCTATTTTTGGCTAAATTAACTACGGTATCTCCAGCCATCAATGTCGGTACTAGGTACGCGCCAGTCTGTTTGAATAACTTTATACTTTCCTCATTGGCATAACTGCCGTGTTCAATACTGTCAACACCAGCTCTTAAGGCTGCATTAATACCTGACGCAGCGTGCGCATGGCTAGCAACCTTTCTTCCTAAAGCATGGGCAGCATTAATCACTTCTTTTAGTTCGTCATCAGCCATTTGTTGTCCGGTACCGGTATCCGTATCAGATAAAACACCACCGGTCGAAGTGATTTTAATAACATCTGCACCAAACTTTATCGCATGACGAGTAGCTCGGCGACAATCATAGGGGCCATCACAGATTGTTTTTGCTGTGTGCATCTCTAATAAGTCAGGACTCATACCATCAACATCACCATGACCACCAGTAACGGCAACATTACTACCGGCAGCAACAATCCTAGGGCCTTGCAAGTAACCTTTGGCAATGCCATCACGCAGCGCAAAAATTTGTTCAGGACTGCCACCAAGATCTCTTACGGTTGTAAAACCAGCGAGTAAGGTTTTTCTGGCAAAGTAGGCGCTTTCAACTAATTTGTCTGATTCAGACATTCTCAGTTTTTTACTGTCATTTTTAGGTCCTAATTCTCCCTGCAGATGAACATGCATATCCATTAAGCCTGGCATAACATAGCTGTTTGATAAATCGACGAATTGTGCATCCTTTGCTATGTTTTTTGCGGGTATAAAGCCTGGTTTTAGTTCAGTAATTTTACCGTCAGTAACCACTATGGTTTGCTTTGATAATAATGGTGTACCCGGCACAGCTAAAACGTTACCAGCATGAATAACTTGAGTTTGTGCTGCAAGCTCAGTGGAAGTAAAAGCAAGCAGGTTTAACGCTAATACCGCGGTTTTTTTCACTAAAGGATTCATTATTATTAATTCTTATTATGGAGAAATGATATTTACCATAACAATCTTATGCCAATGGAGAAATAAAAATACGATGAATGAATGGAAATCATCGTTGAGCGTTGGAAAAATAAGTTTACAGCCCAAGTTGCCATTCCTGCCTTAAATTAGACGTACTTGGCTGATGTAAAGCTTGCCTGACTTGCTTCAATAGTAACTCTTTATCATTACCTAACACTCCTTTAAGCACTAGATAGTTTGAAGCATGATCAGAGCGAAAAATAGTTCGCTCTAAGTTAAGTTCAGACAGTAATGTCTCCATCTCAACAAATAACTCTTGTTGTGTTAGTTGTCTAAAAGGTTGTAAAGATGATTGAGTAAATTGCTGAGCAAAGCGTTGTTCGCCTAAGGGAAAGCTTACTACGAGTGTCGATAAGTAATTAGGCTGTGCCTCATTCATCAGTTTTGCTGAATTAATAGCATGTTGATGCGATAATTCTGGACCACCAAGCCCATTTAAAATCATCACTGAACTTTTCATTCTCGCTTGCTTTATCTTAGTTAAGGCAATAAGTGAGCTTTGATATGTCTCACCTTTTTCCACAAGGGCAAGTACTTCATCGTCACCACTTTCACAACCGACATATAAGAGTTTTAGCCCCAATGCTTGTAGCGCTGCTAATTGCTCGACAGACTTATTACCAAGATTTCGAGGTAAGCAATAACTCGATACGCGAGTTACTTGTGGTAGGTGTATGTTTATTAGCTCAAGAATACCCTTTAAACGGTTGAAAGGTAACATCATAGCATCGCCATCAGCTAGAAATACACGTCTTACAGGAATACCGGACTTTGCGACTTTGATTATTTCCGTTTCAATTTGAGTTATCTTTTTAGGTTTAAATTGCTTTCCTTCATCAGTATACATATCGCAAAAAGTACACCTGTTCCATGAACAACCATTGGTCACTTGCAAAATGAGGCTTTTCCATTCACTGGGTGGACGAAATACCGGTTCAATATAGTTAAGAGGGTACATAAATAAGTGCTACTATTGGCTTAAAACCCAGTTAAATTAAACTATTCGCGCGTATGAAAAAAGGATGAGGAGAGAAATATAGCAAGAGGATTGGTTTATACTCTTAAATGATACCTTTACTTAACAGATAAACTTCACAATAGCCTTAGTGTAAATATGCGCTACTCATCTCTTTGTTAACTGAGCTAAAAAGCAGAATATAATGTAATAGTGGCAGTAATAAATGACTAACTATTCAATGCAAACTAAAAAGCTGAAAAGACTTTGGCGGAATATACTTTAACTTTATTAATTTTATTATCTAAATAACCTAATACTTCTCCTATGAAGAATTTAGAAGTGCTATTTTTAGACTTAGATACGGGCTCTTTGGTTACTTGATCAAGTTTAATCATATATGAGTTGCGACCTATGCCGTTAAACTCCTCGTCTGTAAAAATAATAGTATTATCATCCACAAAGGTTACTGCCTCTTTTTGGGTCACTATGCCTAAGTCAATTTTATAGGCATCACCTGAGAAAAAGTCATCATCTTGCCAATTTTCAAATAGCCACAATCTTTCTGAGTCTAATAAGACTAATTTTGTTCTATCAGGACTCAAAGCAGCAGAGGTTATCCAGCATAACTTTTCATAGGTTGTACAGGTGTTGAAGTTACTAATAAAGCGCGCTTGGTAATTGTCAGCATGGTCGCCAATTTTATATAAATTAGTATCACCATCAAAGGGCTCTGTGCGGTTTTTGGAAAACAAATATAAGTGTCTTTTGTAAAAGACAAAGGCTTCTAGGTCGAAATTTTTTTCTGAAGCTTTTGGTGGATAATTTAGCTGTTCAGGGTAGGTGAACTTGATTATTTCTGCTTGAGTTTCCGTGCCTTTTACATCGATAGGATTTTCGATTTTATAAATAGTTAACCATTTACGAACATTATCATTATTTCCAAAATCGCCAATAAAGAAATGACCAAAGTCATCCTGAGTCATATCTTCCCAGTCTCGATTTTTGGCATTGGTAATGGTGATGGTTTTACTTACCTTACCATCTTTTTCAATTTGATGAAGCTGTGCTAAATTGCCGCCATCATTAATTCCCCAAAAATTTCCCGCTTTATCAACTTCAATACCAGAGATTTCTTTAAGCTTAGTGTCTAAAGTAACTAATTTACTGCTATAAAGTTGATGGATTGAGGCTAAGGTAAGTATTAAAACGACTATAACGCTGATAAATGTGATTGTATAAAGCGATTTTTTTATCATTGTTCTATGTTAAGTAAAACTGTTTCACTAAGGGAGTTAGTTGATTTTTACAAGGAAAATACTGCTAAGCTTATAAGCATTCAAACTTTTTTAAATCAATTTCAGTTGTTCACTTTTGGGTACTTAAGGGATTAACTTGACGTTAAAATAACATAGCTCGCGCCATTTAGGTGTGATTTTTTGAATTAGCATAGTTCAAAAGATTAGTTTTCTCGTTTATATACTAATGTTATCAAGCATTAGTAGAATGATTTCTTTTCTTGCGAAGCTATGAGTCATAGGGGGTTAGCACTACTTGCTGCTCTAGTGATTTTTCGTTGTGATAACCACTGTCCATCTATATATCTTTATTAAGTAAGTTATTTCAGCCGTTAATTTTTCAATGAAACCGCATTTAATTATCAGTTTTTATCGCAAGAGATGAGTTTGTAGATAACTAGTTTGTAGAGTTGCTGGGGTTTATTTTGAAATTACTGTATACTGCGCGACCTTATTATTTTGACTTTGCTTATCTGTGGTAAAGCCCTAAAAGTAGCCAGTCTAAAGCCGTTAGTAACCCTTAGGAATAGTTCATTGATCACTACATCGAACATTACAATGCAATTTGGCGCTGAGCCTTTATTCGAAAATATCTCTGCAAAATTTGGCAACGGTAACCGTTATGGTTTGATCGGAGCCAATGGTTGTGGCAAGTCTACTTTTATGAAGATCTTAAGTGGTGAGCTCGCGCCAAGCTCAGGCAATGTCTCTGTAACACCTGGAAATAAAGTAAGTACCTTGGGGCAGGATCAATTTGCTTTTGAACAATACAGTGTTATTGATGCCGTAATCATGGGAGATATAGCGTTATGGAAAGTTAAACAAGAAAGAGATGCTATATATTCTCAAGCCGAGATGACTGAAGCCGACGGTATGCGTGCAGGTGAACTGGAAAGTGAATTTGCAGAAATGGATGGTTATACTGCAGAAAGTCGTGCTGGCGAAATTTTACTAGAAGCCGGTATTGAAGAGTCATTACATTTTGGTTCAATGCAACAGGTAGCACCAGGTTGGAAATTACGTGTATTACTGGCTCAGGCGCTTTTTGCAAACCCTGATATTTTATTACTTGATGAACCGACTAACAATTTAGATATTCATACGATAAGTTGGCTAGAAAAAGAATTAAACAAACGTAAATGCACTATGATCATCATCTCACATGATAGACATTTCCTTAATGCCGTTTGTACACATATGGCTGATATTGATTATGGTGAACTGCGCATTTATTCAGGTAATTATGAGTTTTACCTGCAGCAGTCGGCTTTATTACGTGAACAATTATTATCAGGTAACGCTAAAAAAGCAGAAGAAATTGCCGAACTCCAAGATTTTGTCAATCGTTTTGGTGCCAATGCTTCTAAAGCTAAGCAAGCTAGTTCTCGTGCGAAAAAGATGGAAAAAATAAAACTTGATGAGGTAAAGGCATCGAGCCGAATCACGCCGAAAATAGCCTTTTCTCCGGGTAAGAAAATGCATCGCCAAGCATTAGAACTTGAAAACTTGGCACATGGTTTTGAAGAGGGAACATTGTTTTCTCAGGGAAACTTATTGTTAGAAGCAGGAGCTAAATTAGCGATTATTGGTGAAAATGGCGTTGGTAAAACTACCTTTTTACAATGTTTAATAGGGGAGTTAGCGCACAATGAAGGCGTAGTGAAGTGGTCAGAAAATGCATCAATTGGTTATTGCCCACAAGATAGCAGTGCTTACTTTGACAATGACTTATCATTAATGGATTGGATGTCACAATGGCGCAGACCTTGTCATAACGATTTAAGTGTTCGTGGTATGTTAGGACGCATGTTATTTACCGATGATGATGCAAATAAAAAAGCACGAAATTGTTCAGGTGGTGAAAAAAATCGCTTATTATTTGGAAAATTAATGATGGCCGACGTTAATGTATTGATTATGGATGAACCAACCAATCATATGGATATTGAAGCGATTGATGCACTAAACAATGCGTTGAAAGACTTCGAAGGCACGTTAATTTTTGTTAGTCATGATCGCGAGTTTGTCTCAAGCCTAGCGACACGTATTATTGATATTAAAGATAAAAAAATAGTCAACTTTCAAGGCTCGTTAGATGAATACCTTGCTAGCCAGACGGTAGAGCAAAAAGTTGCTTAGTTTTTAAATGCTGAAAAAGCTAAAAGTGATGTTATTTGGTTTAACTCGGCTGATAGTGGTAAAAAGGAGTGAATTTTGATCCTCCTTTTCAGCCCATTCTACTTAATAGCTTTTAATTATCTTTGCTAAACTTCCTGTCTGTTGTATTTTGGCTAGCTCTGCATCAAGGTGATGTTGAGCTGTTTCATCGAATGTCGGGGACATGGCTAAATGTAACTTATAGTCACTAATAACCTTTGAGAAATCATGTAAATTATAATCTTTTTCTTCTAGTCCTAGCATGTTGAGGTTATATTTTATCCTAATAGTCATCTCAACAAACCCAGCTTTATCTTTCAAGCGATTAACAATCTTAAAGGCTGATTTATAGTTTTTAACTTTAATGGCTTTTATATCTTTGTTAGTGATATGCTCCTCTAAACCCGGATAATCGAAACCATGTAAAAGCACCACAGTTTTGCCGAATAAGTCGCGAGCGGAGTGAATAGTAAAATCCTGCTCGGTTGAAGTCAGTAAAGAATGTTGTACGTTAAATACAGGTAACTTAGATAAATTGGCAGATTGAATCCCAGGCCAATTTGGTGAGCCAAAGGTGATCCAGTTTTTTATATCACCTTTTTCTAACATGCTAATCATTCGATTAAAGGGTAAAGTGTGAGTTTTTATCTTGTATTCGGGACCAGCAAAGATTTTTTTTATCATATCTGTAATAATGCCGGTGTGTTGCTTTTTGTTTTGGTGATTTTGAAATGGCTGAGCTTGATCTTGAATGACCATATAATTTATTTCTGTTACCGCATTAGCACTTGTCGCAATAAATAACAGCGAAATGACGAACCCTTTAAATGCGAACATTAATTGCTCCTTTAAGTCTAAAAAGTTTTATTTAAATCTAGTTAGATATTTAGTTATTTGCAATAAAACTAGTTGTTTACTAGCCTAATACTGCTAAATAACGATTTTTTTCTACACTTTTACGCAAAGGATAACATGGTAAATGAAGTTTAGAAATTCCATAGCGAAACAATTACTTATATGGATCATGCTTTCCAGCTCTATTTTGACCCTTATCATAACCTTAATTCATTTATTAGTTGATTATAATAATGATATTTCGGCGGTTGATGAACGGTTATCTCAAATTGAAACCAGCTACATGCCCGCTATTTCAAATGCATTGTGGGTAGAAGATGATGACCAAATTAATGTACAAATTAAAGGAATAAAAAACTTGCCTGATATTGCTTTAGTCAGCTTGATTAGAGATGGAGAGGCAGTAGTTGAACTTGGTGAAGATAATACGGATTACTCAAGAAAAGGCTTTTGGCCAATAAACTATGTCTATGAGGGTGAAGAAACCTTATTAGGTCAGTTGTATGTAGTTAATGATCTATATCCGCTTTACCGCCGTTTAGCTGATAAAGTACTTTTGACTTTAGTTACTCAAGGCGCAAAAACATTCATTATTTCTTTTGTTATTTTATCTATTGTTTACTTAATTATCGGTCGTCATTTAACCTTCTTAGCTAAAGCTATGGCGGAAAGTCAGAGTTCATTTGATGAACATCAAGATATCGTATTACCTGACAGTAAAAACCATGTTGATGATGAATTGGGTTATCTTGTTAAAGCTTACAATTCAATGAGAGCTATGCTTGCTAGTGCTTATTATAAATTAGCCATTGAAAAAGAAAAAGCAGAGCAAGCTAATCAACTCAAGAGTGAATTTTTAGCCAATATTAGTCATGAGGTTAAAACACCTATGAATGGTGTCTATGGCATGACGATGCTTTTATTAAGAACGCCTCTTGATAAGAAGCAACTCGAGTTTGCCAAAATCATTCAAAAAAGTGCCAACCATATGTTGGATTTACTCAATAGTATATTAGACTTTTCTAAGATTGAAGCAGGTAAATTAGAAAATGATGAGCACAAGTTTGATCTTAAGGAGTTGCTTGATGATCAGATCTTGTTATTCAAACCTAGTGCTGAAGAAAAAAAACTTGCGCTCAATTTACAATTAGCGGGTGAAATTGAACATTATGTGATTGGTGATTCCGCTAAGTTAAAACAAATACTTACTAATTTATTAAGTAATGCTATCAAGTTCACTTCAAAAGGGGAGGTTACTCTTCATGTCTCGGTAAGTGAGCCTTCAACCAAGCATTATCAAATTAATTTTGCTATCACTGATACAGGTGTCGGAATAGCAGATAACAAAGTTCGTGGTATTTTTGAAAAATTTAATCAAGCTGAAAATTCAACAACAAGAGTTTTCGGCGGCACTGGCTTAGGTTTAGCAATATCTAATCGTTTAGTTGACTTTATGGGGGGAGAACTAAAACTTGATAGCCAACTTAATGTCGGCAGTCGCTTTTATTTTTCGCTCAATTTTTTAAAGTCTGACTCTACCTCTCAATTCCCGCAAGAATATATAAAGTGTCTTGCTAATAAGCGTGTCTTAGTCATTGATGATCAACCTTTTAACACGCGATTATTGTATGAAATTTTAACTTCTTGGCATATGAGGGTAGTTGTGCTCAATGATCCTTTATTCGCTATCGAAACACTGAAAGATAATGAAAGCAACCATGAAGGTTTTGATGTGGTTTTTATTGATAAAAATATGCCTTCCCTTAATGGTTTTGCACTTTTTAAGTTAATTCAACAAAGTGAATTGAAAAAAAGTTATAAAGTAATATTAACCTCGGCGTATGCGAACGAATCTGATATTAGACACTGTGAAAAGGTTGGTATTGCAGCCTTATTAGAAGTGCCTGTTTCTGCTGAAATTATACAAAAGACACTTTTAAAGGTCATGCTTAATGGTGAAAATAAAGTGCTATCAAGTAACTTGCTTGATGTAGAAGCAGCGCTTGAAAAGAGAAAATTATCTATTTTGGTTGTTGATGATTCCCTGATAAACCAAAAGGTTTGTGTCAGTATGATATCAGGAATTGCAGCAAGGGTTTTAACTGCAAATGATGGCAGACAAGCGATAGATTTATGGCAACAAGAGTATTTTGATATAATTCTTATGGATTGTCATATGCCAGTAATGGATGGAATAGCTGCGACACAGGAAATTCGAAAACTAGAGCATGAGCAAAAACCTATTATTATTGCGATAACGGCTAGTGATGTGACATTAGAGCAAGACAAGTGCTTTGGAGCGGGTATGGATGGTTTTCTTGCTAAGCCCTATAGCCCAAATGATTTATGGAAGGTGATAAATCAATGTTTGTTAAGGCGCGATGTGGGTAGTGGTAAAAAGAACTCCGATTTGTAAACGGCTTTTATCTCGTTGGTTTTAACTTTATATTTTATATTGCTCCAATAACCGGGCAACACTTTGTTTAAACAATGTTTCTACGCTGCTAATCTTTAAAGTGTTTTGGCTGATAACGTGACCTAAATATAAACTATAGAGTTCATAGGCAATTGCTATGCTTTCTATTTGATTTGTTAATTTTTTATGTTCTACACAACGATTAATTCTATGGGTCAGATAACTAATTAGCCTATTTTGTTGCTCGATGGTAAAGCTTCTTACTTTCGAGCTCGGTCTATTTTGAAATTCAACTACAGCTTTTATAAAAGGGCAGCTAACTTGGTGCTCTTTAAACATTTCACTGGTCCAATCGAGCCAATTTTCTAATAACGTGATGACGTGCTCTAGCGGATCTTCACGCCACGCCGTTTTAATCACTCTCTCTTTAAAAAGCTCCTCACCATATTGTAGTATGGCTATTTGCATAGCTTCTTTATTATCAAAATGAGAGATAACACCTGTTCTTGATAAATTACATAGTTTAGAGACAGTACCTATAGTAATATCAGCCAAGCCATATTGGCTGCTATATATAATACCTTGTCTTAGAATTTCTAAACGAGTACGTTCACCTTTATTCATTATGAAGCTAGCACCTGATTAATATTATTAATAACGCTAGTATCGCTTAAAATCCTTGTATGACCAAGACCCTGTGTCTCAATCAACTTAGTTCTCTGCTTGTGTAAAAACCGCTCTACATCTGAAAAAGGCGCATATTTATCATGTTGTTCATGAATGAAGGTCATGTCTAATGCCAACTTATTTTGATTATTCTCTGTTCTAAGTTGCTGCCAAGTCGTACCATATTTATGACTAATTTTATTTAGTACCACTGTTAGGAATTTTCTTGATATCCCTACCTGTTCAACTTTTTCAAACATTAATTCGAAAAAATTTACCGGAGAAGAAATTAAAATAATTTTCTTATTTTCAAGTAAGTATTTAGGTAAGTTTAATGTTGCAATTGCCGCCATTGAGTGGGCGATTATTGCACTAACAGGGATTCGCTCTTCGTTAAATTGTTCAATCAATAATTCAAGGCTTTCAATAAAGCTCAGTAAATGTGATTTACTCCCTGAAGATTTGCCATGACCAATATGATCTATAGCTGCAACGGCATAACCTTGTGCAGTCAGTGCAAGGATCATTTCTTGAAAGCTTCTACTGTTATCACCCCAACCATGACTTACAATAATAACTTTGTTGCCATGACCAAACAGGTTCACATGGACATTCCCCATTGATGTTTGCAAGTTTAGTTCTTTATTAGGTCCTACACCTTTGAAGTTATATCTGCGTCGCCCATATGGTTTCATCAAAACGTTCTCGCCGAGAAAAGAGCTGAACCTTGGTGTTAAAACGCTCATTGACTTTGTGAAGCCTCTGGCAACAGCTGTCAGGCCAAATTTTCCTTTACTTGTATTGAAGTAACTAAACTTCATCATCTTTATCCTTACCCAAAATAGTACAACTGTGTTTTTATAATAGTGCGACTGTACTATTTTGTAAAGAGCTATTTAGTTTTAGCCTTATCATAGCTAACCAGTTTAGCGAGAACTTAATCGAAGTAATCGATAATAGACTTTAGCACCTAGGGCTTAAGTTAATAGTTTTAGTGCTTAAATCTCTTTGTTAACAAGACGCAGTTTTCGTATAGCTAATAGGAAAAATATCATTGCTAAACTTGTGATTGAGAGAGTTCCACCATAAACATATATCTCTTGGTAATATTCGTGGTCATAGTCACTACTTTCCAGCGGCAAAGCAAATAAAGCGTTACTGTCATTACTGCTATATGAAGCAGCAATATTCGAACTACCGTCTTGATATAAGTCGATTAATATATCATAGTGACTAGGATTAAAGCCCTGGCTTAGCGTGCTATATACTTCAAAGGTATCTTCAGTGCTTTCTCCCTGTATAATAAAGCTATCTGTTGTGTAATAGTGCTGCCAAGGACCACCATTCTCACTCAGATATAACTCAGCATAAACAATAGCCTTATTATGAGGGCTATAAGATATAAAGTCGGCATCAAAGGTAACGCTGAAGGTTTGATAAAAACCGTCTATATCTAAATCCTCGATTAATTGCGCATACCCTTGATAAATAACAAAACTACCATAACTTAAACTTTTGTTAGCGTTTTCTTTTGATAGTTGAGCCCGTTCATTAGATGTACTTTTTGAAAGGGGGGGGGG
>JBFONR010000099.1:0-204 GCA_040779365.1 Colwelliaceae bacterium MEBiC 14330 | reverse complement strand
ACAAGGTAACCCTAGGGGAACCTGGGGTTGGATCACCTCCTTATCTTGAAGTAAAAAAGTATAATGGAAGGCATTTCTTTGGAGGTGCTTTCACGAGTGTTCACACAAATTACATGATAACAACTGAGAAGAAACAATAGGTCTGTAGCTCAGCTGGTTAGAGCGCACCCCTGATAAGGGTGAGGTCGGCAGTTCAAGTCTGCC
>JBFONR010000098.1:0-208 GCA_040779365.1 Colwelliaceae bacterium MEBiC 14330 | reverse complement strand
AAGCGGCCATTACCATTGCCGTGGATACCAATACTGATGTTGTTGATAACATTATCAATGCAGTAGAAAGTACTCAGGTGACTATCACAGGTACCGTTATCAATGTCGAAGATGGCCAAACAGTAACGTTAACAGTAACCGATGGTACAACAGCGCTGACCTTTGATACCTCAGTCACTGCCGGGGCATGGACGGTTAGTAATGCAGA
>JBFONR010000097.1:0-215 GCA_040779365.1 Colwelliaceae bacterium MEBiC 14330 | reverse complement strand
TCGGAATGGGTTCAGGTGGGACCACAGCGCTATTGTCGCTAAACAAAAAGGGTACAATCTAGAAATCGATATAAATACGTAATATTCAAGTAACACGTTAAGTACGTGATGTCTTCGCTTTCGCTTTTGTCAGTCTTTACACAACCTTTAAAACCATTTAGGTGTTGTATGGTTAAGCCTCACGGGCAATTAGTATCAGTTAGCTCAATGCCTCA
>JBFONR010000096.1:0-220 GCA_040779365.1 Colwelliaceae bacterium MEBiC 14330 | reverse complement strand
CATCGGTATAGGAATTATCGGCAACGGAAATACTGATGTCACCGTCATATTCCGCCGTCGGCGTTAAGGTCGCGGTATAGGTAATGTTATCAGCGCTAGACAGCGTACCTAACGTGCCCCCTGTGACCAAAATATCTGCATCAACAAAATCTGTCGTCGCTTCAGAGAAGGTAAAGCTAATCGTCGCGGTGTCACCCGCCACTAAATCACTCTCATCTGA
>JBFONR010000095.1:0-222 GCA_040779365.1 Colwelliaceae bacterium MEBiC 14330 | reverse complement strand
CATCGGTATAGGAATTATCGGCAACGGAAATACTGATGTCACCGTCATATTCAGCCGTTGGCGTTAAGGTCGCGGTATAGGTAATGTTATCAGAAGTATTGAGCGTACCTAACGTGCCCCCGGTGACCAAAATATCTGCATCAACAAAATCTGTCGTCGCTTCAGAGAAGGTAAAGCTAATCGTCGCGGTGTCACCCGCCACTAAATCACTCTCATCTGAGG
>JBFONR010000094.1:0-226 GCA_040779365.1 Colwelliaceae bacterium MEBiC 14330 | reverse complement strand
AAGATATCGACTGATACTTTAAATTTGGTTTTTTAAACCATATCGTTGCCGAATGCGTGCAAATGATAAGCTCTTTAACAATCTGGAAAGCTGATATAAATACCGGTATTTATGTCGCAAGGCGCAGTGTCGCGCTGTAACTTGCAGATGATATAAATACCCTCGATAAACATTCTCCTCGAGTGTTTATCAACCAAAGTAAAAACTCAGTTAATGTCTACTCGAC
>JBFONR010000093.1:0-232 GCA_040779365.1 Colwelliaceae bacterium MEBiC 14330 | reverse complement strand
GTGATCGCCAAGGTCGGTGTATCCGTTGAACTCGATACAACCAAACTGTCACCGGTACCGTTATTGCCATCAGCATCGGTATAGGAATTATCGGCAACGGTAATACTGATATCACCGTCATATTCGGCCGTCGGCGTTAACGTCGCGGTATAGGTAATGTTATCAGCGCTAGACAGCGTACCTAACGTGCCCCCGGTGACCAAAATATCTGCATCAACAAAATCTGTCGTCG
>JBFONR010000092.1:0-233 GCA_040779365.1 Colwelliaceae bacterium MEBiC 14330 | reverse complement strand
ATTACCTGTACCATCGTTACCATCAGCATCGGTATAGGAATTATCGGCAACGGAAATACTGATGTCACCGTCGTATTCTGCCGTCGGCGTTAAGGTCGCGGTATAGGTAATGTTATCTGAACTACTGAGCGTACCTAATGTGCCCCCTGTGACCAAAATATCTGCATCAACAAAATTCGTCGTCGCTTCAGAGAAGGTAAAGCTAATCGTCGCGGTGTCACCCGCCACTAAAT
>JBFONR010000091.1:0-242 GCA_040779365.1 Colwelliaceae bacterium MEBiC 14330 | reverse complement strand
AGTAGAAAATGATTTAAGCTGGAGCACCTCAGTTGATATTTCGACGTTTAATGATGGCAATGTAACCGCTACCGCTAGTGTGCATGATATTGCTGGCAATCCAGCCACAGCTAATGATAGCGCAATAAAAGATACCAGTGACGGTATCTCCATTTTTGTCGATACCTTTGAAGATACCTTTGACTTTGTTATTAATGCCGCTGAAGTTGGGCAAGTTGATATCTTAGGCTTAGTTCGTCAGG
>JBFONR010000090.1:0-243 GCA_040779365.1 Colwelliaceae bacterium MEBiC 14330 | reverse complement strand
ATTTAGTGGCGGGTGACACCGCGACGATTAGCTTTACCTTCTCTGAAGCGACGACAGATTTTGTTGTTGGTAACGTCTCAGTGACGGGGGGTACGTTAGGTACGCTTAGTAGTTCAGATAACATTACCTATACCGCGACGTTAACGCCGACGGCGGAATATGACGGTGATATCACGATTACTGTGGCCGATGATTCCTATACCGATGCTGATGGCAATAACGGTACCGGTGACAGTTTGGTTG
>JBFONR010000008.1:0-159982 GCA_040779365.1 Colwelliaceae bacterium MEBiC 14330 | reverse complement strand
CTCGACGCCTGAAAAGCAAGCTTTTCATCGTTTCCGCTCGACTTGCATGTGTTAAGCCTGCCGCCAGCGTTCAATCTGAGCCATGATCAAACTCTTCAATTAAAAATCGTTTGTGGAACTTGCGTTCCTGCTCAATGAATTCTGTCGTGATACCAATTTACTCAAGCAAACTGATATCGCATTACATATAAGTATTTATATATTTTGCATGAACATCATCATTAAGCGTTTTTTTTGTTTTTACTATAAAAGTAAAAAACCTTGTAAAACAACATAATGTGAGTGTTCACACAAATTGCATGATAACTAATTGTTAAAGAACTCTCTGTTGAGATAGGCATTAATCGCATTCGTTAACTACCTTTATCAGACGTTCATTGCTGCCTGCCTGAATCTGGATGCGCATTATAGAGAGGTTTTATTTTAGGTCAATAGATTTTTTATAATAAATGACATTAAAGTGTTTGTTTGGTTACTTATAATACAGCTTGGTTTAAATATTAGTCTTTTAGGTATGCTGTAATTACTTATTATGAGATTACAGCCATTAATTGCATAATTTTTGCACTTCGTAGTTGCACATTATTGAAAGCTGGGTAACATAGAATTGCTATTTGTATTTAATCAAGCAGTTAATTTAGTTTATTAAAATAATAATTAGGTATATATATGAAGTCTCCAACATTCCAAACAGTCATTATCGCTGTTGTCCTTGCTATCATCGCTTATATTGTCACTCTCGCTATTCCGCTTAGTGCTTTACTTGTTGCAGGTCTAGTTTTCATCAGTGCATTCATCGCTCCTCTTGTTGCAGGTAACTCTTCAACGCAATCATCTTCAAATAGCAACTCAAGTGCTTTAGAAGAAGATGTTAAAACCCTATATGTAGGTAATTTACCTTACAGAGCTAACGAGGCGGCAGTAAGAGAGCTTTTTTCTGCACATGGCTCTGTACTTTCTGTCAGGTTAATGAAAGATAAACATACTGGTAAACGTCGTGGTTTTGGCTTCGTTGAAATGTCAGCCAGTGATCTCGATACCGCTATTTCTGCCCTTAATGATACGGAGTTCCAACAACGTACGCTAAAAGTTAGAGAAGCTAAAGAGCGCCCTGAGCGCGCTGAAGATAGTAAATAAGTTAATCACTGTGTTTATCATTAACAAAGCCGCTCATTGAAGCGGCTTTTTTATTTGAAGATATTTAACAATCGATATTAGCTCAACTTTTAAAGCCTTTCGTTAAGCCACAGCGCTAAATATTTATAAGTCACCTTTATTAAAGGCTAGACAAAAGCGCTTTCAGTAGTAGAATTCGCACAATTAATCTAGCTCTACCTACTTTTACAAGGCACCTTTATGTTTAGTCATATTCACCCCGATAATTATCAACAACAATTATCTAACAAACAACAAGAGATGGCTGAATTATTTGCAGATTTTGCTCTGCCAGATGCTGAATTATTTCAATCTAACCCTGTTAATTACCGTCAACGTGCAGAATTTAGAGTTTGGCATGAGGGTGATGATCTTTACTACATTATGTTCAACAGTGAGACTAAACAAAAATTTAGGGTAGATGAGTTTCCAGTAGCAAGTAAATTAATCAACCACGCGATGAAAGCATTACTCATTGCAATTAAGGATCAACCTGAACTTCGTTATAAACTTTTTCAAGTCGATTTTTTATCAACACTCAGTGGTGAGCTACTTATTAGTATGTTGTATCACAAACCTTTAGAGGATAATTGGCAACTAGCCGCGCAAAAGCTAAAGTCACATTTATCAAACCTAGCCCCTGTTGATATTATCGGTCGGGCTAAGAAACAAAAAATAATAGTAGATAAAGATTACGTTATGGAGTCTTTATCTGTTGGTGATAAGCGCTTTGTTTATCAGCAAGTTGAAAATAGCTTTACTCAGCCAAATGCTAGCGTTAATGAAAAAATGCTGTTATGGGCTCAGCAAGCAACGCATAATGCTGGTGGTGATTTAATTGAACTATATTGCGGTAATGGTAACTTTAGTATTGCATTGGCTGAAAACTTTAAACGTGTATTAGGCACAGAAATATCTAAAACATCTGTACGTTCTGCGCAAATAAACATCAGTAAAAATAATATCGATAATATTGATATCGTCCGTATGTCGAGCGAAGAATTTAGCCAAGCAATGAATGGCGAGCGTAAATTCAGGCGTTTAGAAGGTTTCGATTTAACAGCTTATAACTACGACACAGTACTCGTTGATCCACCTCGTGCTGGTTTGGATAGAGAGAGTGTCGAGCTTGTTAGTCGTTTTGATAAAATAATCTATATTTCATGTAACCCAAAGACATTAAAAGACAATTTAATGGTTTTAATCAAAAGCCATAACATTGAAAAATTCGCACTATTTGATCAATTTCCTTACACAGATCATGTTGAAACAGGGGTAATATTGACAAGAAAATAGCTTAGCGAGACTTCTTAGAAGCTTTACGGCGATCACTTAACTCTAATGCTCCGCGAGCAATAAAGCGTAACTGCTGTATTGTTTGTTGAGCTAATTGATCCCGCTCTGCTTTATCTTCAATGTCTAAAGCATCTGAGCCTGCGCTAAATACGATAGTTACTGCCGCATTCGCTTGCATGTAGGCAACTTCAGCATCCAGTTGGTTAGCCTGTTGTAAGTAATCACAAAGCTCCATGGTAAAATATCTAATTTCTCGTATTACCGCTGCACGAAAAGCTGCAGAAGTACCTGAGCGTTCTCGCAGTAATAACCTAAAAACATTGCCGTTGCTTTCAATTAATTCCATAAAAGTTTGCACAGATATTTGAATAACTGAACCACCTTTTGCTATTCGCTGCCTTGCTTGGCGCATCAACTGCCTAAGTGTCAAACCAGCCTCATCAACTAAGGTTAAGCCTAACTCATCCATATCTGAGAAGTGACGATAAAAAGAAGTCGGGGCTAAGCCAGCTTCTTTAGCAACTTCACGTAAACTCAGACTAGAAAAACTTCGCTCCGCACTTAATTGGCTTAAAGCAGCATTGATTATTTGCCGACGAGTTTTTTCTTTTTGCTGTGCTCTAACACCACTCATGTTAATGCTCTTTCTAAAATAGCCGATATGTCTGTTGACATAATACGGTAATATAAAACAAATGTCAGTTCCCGTAACTTGAACTTAAAAATATTAAAAACATTTTCTTGACTGGTCAGAGGATCAAGTTAAACTAGAAATAGCTTACACGCGTACGCTTAAAAAAATCAATCCTAAACAAGTTTCACTATACTTTGAGAGACCAATGAAAAAACCTGATATTATCTGGCTTAACGTTGCTATTTTTGTCATAACCTTTTTAGTTGCTGCTATAGCAGTGCCTTATCGAGCCTTCACTGTTGGTTTTGAGAATACGGAGATAGTTTTTGCGCTGTTATGTTTCATTTATTGTGGTATGTCGATTACTGCGGGCTATCATCGACTTTGGTCACACAAAACTTACCAAGCTCATTGGAGCTTGCGCTTTATATTCGCTCTGGGCGGTGCATTTGCTTTGCAAAATAGTGTCTTGCATTGGTCTTCAGATCACAGAATTCATCATAAACATGTTGATAATAATGATATTGATCCATACTCGGCAAAGAAAGGCTTTTGGTATTCTCACATAGGTTGGATGTGCCGCGAATATCAAGCACATAGGTACCATGACTATAAAAATGTTCGAGATTTACAAAAAGATGCCATTGTCGTTTGGCAACACAAATACTATTTGTTGTTAAGTGTCCTGATGAATTTCGGTATTCCAATCGCTTTTGGTCTTTGGCATGGCGACGTAATTAACAGTCTATTATTAGTGGGAGTTTTACGGCTGGTCTTAAGTCACCACACCACCTTTTTTATCAATTCTTTAGCGCATATTTGGGGCAAGCAAACCTATACTGATAAGAATACCGCCAGAGATAACGGCTTCCTGGCATTATTAACTTTTGGCGAGGGCTATCATAATTATCATCATATTTTTGAAAATGACTATCGCAATGGTATTCGTTGGTGGCAATTTGACCCGACAAAGTGGTTAATTAAAAGTTGTCACTGGTTTGGGTTAACCCATAACTTACGTACAGCGCCTGAAGATAAAATTAAAAAAATGCGCATAGCGATGACGCTTAAACAAACTAAAGCAAAAATATTAGCTCAACCAAATGCTGAGCAGTTACTCAATTACTTACAACAAGAGCATGAAATATTAATCAAAAAAATTAACGCTTATTATCTTGTTAAGAAGAAGGTATTACATGAAAAAAGAGAACAGCTGTTAGCTGAAGTTGAGAGCACTGAGTTAATGAAACAATACCAAGAATTAAGATTAAGAATGGTGGAACAACATCGCCGTTGGCAACTTTTAACGGAAAAACTCGGATAGGTCAATAAAATCGCCCTTTAACGCTATTATCATTTGCCTCAAACCCTGTTAAAATTTTAACCTTAAAATTATTCAACTCAGCAAGGTTTGAGGACTCTCTTTTGACTAAAACCAAAAAAGCTAACAACACTAATGAAAACTATGATTATGATGTCATTATCATAGGCACAGGCCCGGGCGGTGAAGGGGCAGCAATGAACCTTGCCAAGCGCCAAAAGAAAGTCGCTATTATTGAACGTTATCACCAAGTTGGTGGCGGTTGCACTCACTGGGGGACAATCCCATCCAAAGCATTACGACAATCGGTCAGTCGCCTCATTGAATACAACTCAAATCCCTTGTTTAAACAAAACGATCAACCTAAGCAGCTAACTTTTCAAGATATTCTAAGTCATGCTTCCGCGGTAATCCGTAAACAAGTCAATTTACGTAGCGGATTTTACAACCGAAATCGTGTTGAACATATACTAGGAGAAGCGTCATTTATAGATGCTCACACGATAAAGGTGCTGCACCATGACGGCTCTGTCGAACACATTTCAGCTAAACAAATCGTTATTGCGACAGGCTCAAGGCCATATCAGCCCGATGATATTAACTTTAATCACTCAAGAGTTTATGACTCTGACTCAATTTTAAGCCTTAAGCATGCCCCTAGGCATGTCATCATTTATGGTGCAGGGGTGATTGGCAGTGAGTATGCTTCTATATTTAGAGGACTAGGAGTAAAAGTCGATTTAATCAATACCCGAGAACGCTTGTTATCATTTTTAGATGCTGAAATTTCAGATTCACTGAGTTATCACCTGTGGAACAGTGGTGTAGTTATTCGCCATGGTGAAGAAATAGAGTGCGTTGAAGCTAATGATGATTCGGTTGTAGTACACTTAAAATCAGGTAAAAAGATGCGCGCAGACTGCTTACTTTTTGCCAATGGTAGAACCGGTAATACTGCCGATTTAAACCTAGCAGCTGCAGGTTTGCAAGCAGACGGTAGAGGGCAATTAAAAGTAAATGAGTGTTATCAAACCGAGGTTGACAATATTTTTGCCGTTGGTGATGTTATTGGCTACCCAAGTTTAGCCAGTGCTGCTTTTGATCAAGGTAGAATTGCTGCTTTAGCGATGGTAGATAGCAGCAGTAAAGCAAAGCTAATTGTCGATATTCCTACTGGTATCTATACCATTCCTGAAATTAGTTCTGTAGGTAAAAATGAACAAGAGCTAACCGAAGCAAAAATTCCTTATGAAGTCGGTCGCGCGCAATTCAAACATTTAGCTCGAGCACAGATATCAAATAATTTAGTCGGCTCTTTAAAGATATTATTCCATCGTGAAAGCAAAGAAATTTTAGGTATCCACTGTTTTGGAGAAAATGCTGCTGAGATTATTCATATCGGTCAAGCAATCATGCAACAAAAAGGCGGTGGCAACACCATCGAATACTTTGTCGAGACAACGTTTAACTACCCAACCATGGCTGAAGCTTTCCGTGTTGCGGCATTAAATGGCTTAAATCGATTATTCTAGCTGACACCATGAAGAAAAGATTAGACAGAGTGATATAGCAAATAATATCACTCTGATAATTAACACTTATCCAAAGAAAAATGGAACAACTTTATTCACTTATAGCGATAGCTTTGTCAAAAGGCATTTTTCGCCTTAACTTGGCCTAGTTTAATTAATTCAACATCAGTTATTTCAAAGACTTGCCCCCACTGCTGTATGGTTAACATGTCTTTAATAATCAGCCCTTTCACTTTCAACTCAGTGCCTGATACTTGATACTCTTTGGCTAAGTTTCTAGGAAGGAATTTATCACCTTTTTTTGAGACTAAACCATAAAAGCCGCCTTCAATGTCATAATAATTTACTGTTACTTGATGCCAGATTTTATCTTTGTTTGCTGTCATTTTCTCTACCTTAGCGTTGGCATTATGAGTCTGCTCAACAGGCTTATTATTTGCCTGTGAACAACTAGCTAACATCAATAGACATAGACTGAATAAAATTAAAGTTTTTTGCATTGCTACTTTCCAATAAAAAAGTCATGATAAATAACACCATGACCCTTTTTATATTTATTGTCAAAAATTCAATTGCTTATTTATTAAAGCAAGCTGAGTTGCCTGTAACTAAAAATTGACTATAGCACTCTATTAGAGCATATAATTGTCTGGCATCTCTTGCGAGGCAACACCTGAATTAACAGCGGCTTGCGCAACAGCTCTTGCGACCGCTGCACATAAACGCGGATCCATTGGCTTAGGAATAATATAATCTTTACCAAAGGATAGTGATCCAGCCCCACTAGCTTTTAGCACCTCATTTGGCACAGGCTCTTTAGCAAGTGATCGGATTGCATGGACAGCTGCAACTTTCATTTCATCATTAATGGTACTTGCCCGTACGTCTAGTGCACCACGGAAAATGAATGGAAAACATAAAACATTATTTACTTGATTAGGATAATCTGAACGTCCTGTTGCCATAATAAGATCATCACGAGCCGCTAGCGCTAATGCTGGCTTTATCTCTGGGTCAGGGTTTGAGCAAGCAAATATAATAGGATTATCTGCCATACGTTTAACTTGCTCTTGGCTTAATAAATTTGAGCCAGATACACCAACAAATACATCAGCACCTGCAATAGCATCATCTAACGTGCGTTTATCGGTGTTATTTGCAAAGAGCTTTTTATACTCGTTCAAGTCCTCGCGACGTGTATGGACAACACCTTTAGAATCTAACATATAAATTTTTTCGCGTTGAGCACCCAGTTTAACAAGTAGCTCCATACAAGCAATAGCAGCAGCACCAGCTCCCAAGCATACAATATTAGCTTGCTCGATATTTTTACCCTGAATATCAAGCGCATTCATCATGCCAGCGGCTGTCACTATGGCAGTACCATGTTGGTCATCATGAAATATTGGGATATTACATCTTTCAATCAATATTTTTTCTATAGCAAAACATTCTGGTGCTTTAATATCTTCTAAATTAATACCACCAAAACTGTCCGCAATATTTGCTACCGTATCAACAAACTCATCAATGGTTTTATGTTTGACTTCAATATCAAACGAATCAATGTTGGCAAAGCGTTTGAAAAGTAACGCCTTACCTTCCATAACAGGTTTTGATGCCATAGGGCCAATATTACCTAAGCCTAAAACAGCGGTACCATTACTTATAACCGCAACGGTATTGCCTTTCCCTGTATACTTATATACCTCTTCTGGATTCTCCGCAATTTCACGACATGGCTCTGCAACACCCGGACTGTATGCTAATGACAAGTCATGGCTTGTTTCTGCTGGGGTGGTTAAAGCAATGCTAATTTTACCTGGTGTTGGTTGCGAGTGGTAATCTAGAGCTTGCTGGCGAAAATCTGTCATGATGATTCCTAATGCGTATGTTTGGTGTTAGTTTGTTGTATTTTCAATTATAGCTAGCTTATAGCTTTTATTATTATCAATATATTTACTAGCTTTAACTTAATTATATGGTATTGCAATTATATATCGTAGTACAAGTCCGTTTTACTATATAACATTGATGTAAGCTATAACAATTAGGGGGAATAGACATATAAAAAAGACATTTATTTAATAAATATTGGTTATTATTAATTAACTATTCAGTGATAAATTACAATCATAGATTATATTAATACTTTAAAGGTCACTGATACATAATACCTGCTTAATCCCTTTTAAAATCGGATTATGAAAGTTAAAATGAATCATTCTAGACATCGGATCACTATAGCTAGTCATCTATATTTATGAAAATTTTTGCAAAAAAAAGTCCAGCATGAGCTGGACTTTAGTAAAAGTAGTTGAGCTTAATTATTAAAGGGCTTACACCTTAAAGAAAAGGGTTCACTTTAATAATAGTTTCGACACGATCTGGGCCTGTAGAGATGATATCTACCGGCACGCCAGTGATTTCTTCAATACGCTTAATGTAGGCAAGTGCGTTATCTGGCAAGGCATCAACTGATGTTGCGCCAACGGTACTTTCATTCCAGCCAGGCATTTCTTCATATACCGGAGTAATTTTTTCATAGCCTTCCGCTGCGGTAGGTGGCACAGTGATGATATCACCTGCTTCGGTTTTATAACCGGTACAAATTTTTAATGTTTTCAAACCGTCAAGTACATCAAGTTTTGTCAAACAAAAACCTGTGACACTGTTTACCTGTATAGCACGATGCATAGCAACGGCATCAAACCAACCACAACGACGCTCTCGTCCAGTAGTAGCACCAAACTCATGCCCTACGGTACCTAGGTGATTACCAATTTCATCGTCTAACTCTGTTGGAAATGGACCAGAGCCAACACGCGTAGTATAAGCTTTAGTAATCCCTAAGATGTAATCTAAATGACGAGGGCCAACACCACAACCCGTCGCTACACCACCTGCCGTTGTATTAGACGAGGTTACGTAAGGGTATGTACCGTGGTCAATATCAAGCAATGTACCTTGAGCACCTTCAAACATGATTGAATCACCAGCAATACGCGCTTGATCTAGTATTTCTGAAATATCAGCAGTCATGTTTTTAATAACATCTGCAACAGCTAATGCATCGGCTAACACTTCTTCAAAGTTAACCGGTTCAACTTTGTAATAATTCACCAATGAGAAATTATGATACTCAACAATTTCTTTTAGCTTAGCAGCAAATGTTTCTTGACAGAATAGATCGCCAACACGTAAACCACGTCGAGCAACCTTATCTTCATAAGCGGGTCCAATACCACGACCTGTGGTACCAATGGCCTTATTACCGCGTGCAATTTCACGTGCCGCATCTAAAGCGTTATGGTAAGGAAGAATTAATGGACATGCATCGCTGATAAGTAAACGCTCACGAACCGGAACGCCCTTAGCTTCTAACATGGTAATTTCTGTCATCAATGCTTTAGGACATAACACTACACCATTACCAATTAAGCATTTTACGTTATCACGTAACACGCCTGATGGAATAAGATGTAATACGGTTTTTTCACCGTTTATTACTAAAGTATGGCCAGCATTGTGACCGCCTTGATAACGAACTACATACTTTGCTTTATCGGTAAGTAAGTCGACAATCTTACCTTTACCTTCGTCACCCCATTGAGTGCCGAGAACAACTACATTTTTTCCCATGTTTGACTATTTCGAAAGAAAATTAGGCGGGGATTTTATCAAATAATTATTTGTTGTCCAAGAGAAAAAAACAGCTTTTTAGCTTACCTTTAAAATAACCAACAAAGTTAACAGCTTATAACTAAAGTTATTCATAACCCCAAGGAGTTACTGGCGTACTAATAGCTTTAGTTAAATCAAAATCGACTCTAAATTCCCGTCCTTGTCTGATTAAACGGTAAGTAAACTTCTCTGGATAAATAAACATTTGCCAAGTGTTGTTTATTGACTGTGGAATTCCTTGTTCAACAAATAACTCTTTAGTGTACTGATCAGTGGGAAAAGATTGCATATGGGCCCAGCCAGCATCTAGTGTATGGCCACCATACATGGTTGACTTATCGTTAGTACCATCTTTGTGGCGATGATCATGCTTTAACGATAAACCTGAGCCTGTTTTGGTAATGAGCCATGTTCGTGAGGCATCATCACCGACATGAAATGGCACTTGTAATTGCCGATCAGTACAATGACGAACATGCATGACTAATTTCTTATCAGTAAAACGGCTATCTGATGCATTATCAACGGTGATCTTTCCTTCATAAGCCTTACCACAATGCTTTTTTATACTATTAAAAAAGTTGTCATGTGTTGGTATTGAGACTAATGGTGCTTCAACAGCGATTAACGTATTAGTAATTGTTAGTGAAACGATCGCTGCAAGCAGGTATGTTTTTATTGTCATCTTGTTACCTATTATTAATGTATATAAACGTCTTTACTCATCAGGGTAGCATGGCAAATAAAGCAATGCTGCTAATCGCTAATTTTTGCATGGCGATTGGTCAATTCAAGAAAAGTTTAAGCCAATAATTTATCAACGCAAAAAACAAAAAAGCCAGCAAAAATGCTGGCCTTTCTCACCAATTATTTGCTGGCTATTTTGTTTCGCCAAAGCCATTTTTCAAGAAACGGAAGAATTCACTATCAGGTTTAACAACCATAATATCATTCTTACTATTAAAGCTTTTTTCATAGGCTTCAAGACTACGGAAAAAACTATAAAATTCAGCATCTTTAGTGTAGGCGTCGGCATATACTTTAGCTGCTTCAGCATCGCCTTCACCGCGGATAGTAAAAGCACTTTTTTGTGCTTCAGCTAACATAACCGTTACTTTAGCATCGATGGTAGCGCGAATTATCTCAGCTTGTTCTTGACCTTGTGACCTATGCTCTTTAGCAACAGCCGAACGTTCTGCACGCATACGCTCATAAATAGAATTACTCACTTCAGTCGGTAGGTTTATTGCTTTGATTCGCACATCAACCACTTCAATACCTAAGTCTTCACGACTGCTCGCAGCACTTTCTAGCGCTTTACTCATGATACTTAGACGTTCACCCGATACGATTTCTTTTATCGTTCTGTTACCAAACTCGGTACGCAGGCCATTATTTACTTTCTGTTTTAATAATGCCCGGGCATTATCAACTGAGCCTGAAGTACGCAGGTAGTAAGTGGAAAAATCAACGATTTTCCATTTCACAAATGAATCAACCATTAAATCTTTTTTCTCTGCGGTCACAAAACGATCCGCAGCTTCATCTAAGGTTTGAATACGAGCATCGAGTTTACGCACTTTTTCAATAAGCGGTATTTTAAAGTGCAGTCCTGGCTCATAAACCAGCATTTCACCGGTACCCGCATCTCGTTTAATTTTTGAAAATTGGAATACAATGCCTCGCTGACCTTCGTAAATAACAAAAACGGAAGAGACAGCTAAAATCAAAAGGATCGCAACTATAGCAATAGAAAAGTTCTTCATTTCTTAATTTCTCCCGTTGCTGAATCTATCAGCACGCTCAGACGATGAAGCCGGTGCCGTATTTATGTTTGATTGATTAACTGGTGCGTATGATCTTTTTGGGCTAGCAACGCTATTACTTTGTTGTTGAATAATTTTATCTAGTGGTAAATACATCATGTTATTTCCGCCTTCAACATCAACCATCACTTTGCTGGTATTACCGTAAACTTTTTCCATGGTTGCTATGTATAAACGTTCACGTGTTACTTCTGGTGCTGCTTGATATTCAGGTAATAATTTCTCAAAGCGAGCTACCTCACCTTGCGCGTCTAACACGGTTTGAGATTTATAAGCAAGCGCTTCTTGTTCCATACGCTTCACTCGACCACGAGCACGCGGTTCAATACCGCTAGCATAGGCCTCGGCTTCTCTTAAGAAGCGCACTTCATCTTCTTGCGCCGCAATCGCATCATCAAATGCATCTTTTACTTCATTTGGCGGACGTGCATCTTTAAAGTTAACATCAACAATGATGATGCCTAAATTATAGGGCTCAATAATTTTTTCTAATTCTTGCCAAACCGACTGACGAATAGTTTCACGACCACTGGTTAAAATATCGTCCATTTTGGCATGACCTACGACATAGCGTAATGCACTATCAAGTGATTGGTTCAAGCTGTCATCAGCATTGGTGACACTAAAGACGTAGTTTCGTGCATCAACAACGCGGTATTGTATTTGCATCTCTACGCGAACAACATTTTCATCTTGTGTCAGCATAAAACCAGCAGAAGGCATATCACGAGTACTTTGCATATCGACAGGGATGATGCGGTCAATAAAGGTCCATTTCCAGTTAATACCTGGATCGACTGTGCCTGAATATTCACCAAAACGTAACACTATACCTTTTTCAGCTTCTTTAATGGTATAAAAGCCACTAAAAGCATATACCACTGAGGCAATAATTAGCAGGATACTTAAACCAATACTTGAAAAACTCTTACCTGAACCTGAACCACCTTGAGTGGTTTTACCACCAAAAATACCGGTTACTTTTTTACCTAAGTCATTAAGTAGTTCATCTAAGTCAGGTGGTCCTTGATTCTTGCCGCCTTTGTTTTTCCAGGGGTCTTTATCATTATTCCCCGGTTCGTTCCAAGCCATATTGTTCTCCACTATATTTTGCAAAAATATATCTTTGCCACTATTTTAATTAAAATCTATCTTATTGCTTAATGTAAGCCGTTATTTCATTATCTTCATTAGTCAATAACCGCTGCCATTCTCTAGAAGGCATATTCACCTCAAGGTGAGAATGGCCATTTTCATCAAATTCTTCATTGGTTATACAATTTAATTTGTACAACTCGCCACGTAATTTTCCTGCACTGGGTGGAAGATTTAAGCTATGGTTTACTATTTGAATATTTAACCGCTCAGCCAATGCTTTAAATAACAAATCAATGCCGACATTGACCTGCGCAGATAACCATACCCGAATCGGTAATCCTTTATCATCTCTATCAATACGAGGTTCAATATCATCTAGATTATCAATCTTATTACAAATAATTAATTGAGGAACCTGATCCGCATCAATTTCGTTGAGGACATACTCAACTTGTTCAATATTTTCACTACGCCTTTCATCTGAAATATCAACAACATGTAATAAAAGTTCAGCTTCACGAGTTTCAGTCAAGGTTGCTTTAAATGCTGCAACCAAATCATGTGGCAAATGTCGAATAAAGCCAACCGTATCAGCTAAAATTACGCGACCGACTCCCTGCAAATCTATTTTTCTTAAGGTTGGATCTAACGTAGCAAAAAGTTGATCCGCTGCATAGACTTCCGCTTGGGTTATTGTATTAAAAAGCGTTGATTTGCCCGCATTGGTATAACCAACTAGCGATAATGTTGGCAATTCAGCCCGTGTTCTAGCACGACGACCTTGCTGCCTTTGGACTTCAACTTTTTCTAATCTTTTGCGAATATTAACCATACGCTCACGCAGTAAACGTCTATCAGTTTCAAGTTGTGTCTCGCCAGGACCTCTAAGGCCAATACCACCCTTTTGTCTTTCTAAATGTGTCCAGCCTCGAATTAAGCGACTGCTGATATGACGCAATTGCGCCAACTCTACCTGTAATTTACCTTCATGCGTTCTCGCTCGCTGTGCAAAAATATCAAGAATTAGGGTGGTACGATCAATCACTCGACATTGACATAATGCTTCAACATTTTTTTCTTGTGACGGTGTTAAGCTATGGTTAAAAAGAATCACATTGGCATTGACTAAACGTACAGCATCACGAATTTCTTCTGCTTTGCCCGAGCCAACAAAATAACGCGGATGCGGAGTGTTGCGCTTACCAGTAACCACTGTCAATGCTTGCACCCCAGCAGAAGACACTAACATTTTAAATTCGCTTAAGTCTTCTCTACTACTTTCATCGGGAAAGTCCAAGTGAACAAGTACCGCTTGTTCACCTGCTTGATAACGTTCAAACAATAGCGTTAAACCTTAGCACCACAATGAGCAATGCTTACAGTATAATATAAGCTTTTAGGCATCTGAAGGTTGTTCATCCACACTTGGAGTCGGTGCTGTATTTACAGCGCGAGAAGGTACAACAGTAGAAATGGCATGTTTGTACACCATTTGACTTACCGTATTTTTAAGGAGAATGACAAATTGATCAAATGATTCTACTTGCCCTTGTAACTTAATACCATTAACTAAATAGATTGCAACTGGAATGCGATCACGACGTAAAGCATTTAAGAATGGGTCTTGTAAAGACTGCCCTTTTGCCATTATATGGTCCCTTTTATTATTATGAAAACGTTACTGGTCAACTCAACTTAACCATAACAAGTTTTCGGAAAAAAATAACTATGAAAACGATACAGCATTTCGCTGTATAAAATAGCTAACAAATTAATTATACATCAATTTTCAACTATTGCTTTAAATTTGATTAGCCATTATTGCTTTGTTTTAAGCAATGTTAATACTTGTGCTAAGTTAGTTTCATCGTCTGTGGTTAGCCAGTGTAAATTAGGCCAGCTCCTCAGCCACGTCAATTGCCTTTTGGCTAATTGTCTAGTTGCACAAATACCACGAAAAATCATCTCTTCGTGATCAAAATCACCATCAAGATATTGCCACATTTGGCGATAACCGACACAACGAATAGACGGTAAATCTTGATGTAAATCACCACGTGATCTTAACTTGACCACTTCCTCTTCGAACCCCATATCAACCATTTGTTGATAACGTAGTGCTATTCGCTCGTGCAAGGTACTACGCTCTTTTGGCGTTATCGCCAATTGTAAAACATTACCAGCGAGCTTAGCACCTTTTATTTCAGTCAATTGTGTCAAAGTGTTACCTGTTATCCTATACACTTCATGCGCTCGCGTTAATCGTTGTGGATCATTTTGGTGTATTCTTTTCGCTGAAACGGGGTCTATTTCAGCCAGTTGCTGATGCAGAACTTGCCAGCCCTTGTCAGCTGCTTCACACTCTATCGCTTTACGAATTTCAGCATTTGCCGTAGGCAGGGGCGAAATACCTTCAATTAGACTTTTAAAGTACATCATAGTTCCACCGACTAACAGTGGTATTCTATTTCGACTGCGTATTTCTGCAATTTCAGCCAGGGCATCATGACAAAAATCAGCGGCTGAATAACTTTCGCTTGCATCACGCAGGTCAATAAGACGATGTGGAAAGCTTGCTAATTCATCTGCTGTAGGCTTAGCTGTGCCAATATTCATATCACGATATATAAGTGCAGAATCTACGCTGACAATATCGCATGGTAATTTTTCATGCAGCGCCATAGCCAGAGCAGTTTTACCCGATGCGGTTGGACCCATTAAACAAATAACAGGAGGTAACTTTGATTCTGTTTCACTTTCAACTGACACGAATGTTTAACTCTTTTGATATTTGCATAATTTATCTAAACTAACTGCTTAATATGAGATGTAAGGTCAAGCGGGATAGAATTCAAGAGTAATTGTTGACTAAGTTGCTCATTAAACAAATTTTTAGCTAAATTTAATAAACTATCTGCTTGTGAATTATCGTATTGTGCTAATACCATGGCGGCAGCAATACTTTCACAACAACTTTGCACTGTCAGCGGCTCAGGGTTTTCTTTGTTTTTCAGGGCAGATAATTCATCAATAATACAAATGAAGGCACTACTGACATTTTGTTCTCGTAATAAAGCAGGAAACTGTCGGATTTGGATCTTATTTGTACTTTTTTCTGTAAATACAATGCCTGCGCTCGATAATAAAACTTGTTCAGCTGATGCCAAGGCCTTTTGTTGTTCCGACAGAGTAACCATAACAGGCAATAATAAAGGCTGACTCACTAAACCTTCAGCGCGATCAGCAGACTCATCACCTTCTGACTGCCAACTTTGCGCAACGAGTTTGCTATAGCTGACTCTCGCTAACTTAAATAATGACAAAACCCTTACTCCCTCCTTGGCTTGGTATAAAGCAAAACCAGGAGCATATACATTTATCAAACACGGCTGATTAGCCCTGGTTGATGAAGCAACATCTGTAGCGCTGTTATCACTTGACTCACCATTGGTCGTTAATTGTCTAGCTTGTTCTGAATTCGCGATCGGTGTTGCCATTAATGTTTGATAATTTTCAGCCGCAACCTTTAAGCCTACATTATCCTGGGCTTTTCCCGCCGCAGCATAGTTATTTCCATTTCCGCTATCGTTTTTTATCTGTTGCAGCGGTTTAATGTAATCTCTTTGATAACTAACCGACGTATTCTGGGCTAACGAAAATCCAGAAGGCTCTACTTGCTCGGACGAGATACCGATAGTGTTATCAGATTCTTCAAGTATGTCTTCGCCAGCTAAGGCAGATAACAATGACTTATGACAAACCGAATAAATAAAATCATGGACATAGCGGCTCTGATGAAAGCGTACTTCATGCTTCGCCGGATGGACATTGACATCCACTTCTTTGTGATCAAGCTGCAAAAATAGGACAAAGGCGGGATAAGTATCCGCTGGTAGCAAATCTGCATAAGCTTGGCGTATAGCATGATTGATTAATTTATCGCGCATCATTCGACCATTGACATAGCTATAACAGAGATCGTTTTGATTTCTAGAGAAGCTCGGCTTGGCCAACCAACCCGACAGTGTCATATTATCGTGAGGACAATCAACCGCTATGGCATGATCAATAAACTTTTGTCCACAGACCATTGCCACACGTTTAGTATATTGTGCCTGTGTATTTGCTATACGATATTGACGAACGATATTGCCGTTATGGGTCAACATAAAAGCCACATCAAAATGCGCTAATGCAATTCTACGTACCACTTCATCAATATGGTTAAACTCGGTTTTTTCGGTTCGTAAAAACTTTCGTCGAGCTGGCGTATTAAAAAAAAGATCCAATACTTCAATACTAGTACCATCAGGATGAGCCGCAGGCTTAACGTTAACAGACATATCACGTCCTTCTGCAATAGCTTGCCATGCTGTTGACTGCTGCTTGGGTTTTGATGTTAAGGTTAACCTCGCGACAGAACTAATACTTGCTAACGCTTCGCCGCGAAAACCCAAGCTATTAATCGACTCTAAATCATTTAAATCTTTAATTTTACTGGTCGCATGTCGGCTTAATGCAAGGGTTAACTGATCTTTTACGATGCCATGACCATTATCAGTAATTTTAATTTTTTTAATACCGCCCTTGTCGATATCAATATGAATTTTGGTCGCCCCTGCATCTAAACTGTTTTCAATGAGCTCTTTTATAACAGAAGCAGGTCGCTCGACCACCTCACCTGCGGCAATTTGGTTGGCTAGGCGTGCAGGTAATATTGCAATAGTCATGGCGGTATTTATCCAGTACGTGGAATTTTTAAAGTTTGCCCAATTTTAATTGAATTAGACTTTAAGTTGTTGATAGATTTTAGCTTTGTCATAGAAATATTATAGCGCTTAGCTAGCACTGATAGCGACTCACCACTTCTAACCTTATGCTTTTTATAACCAATAGACGCAAAATATGAACCATTGAGTGGATAAGCTAAAAAGTATTCTTTTATACCCGTATGGATTGCATTAGCTAAGCGTTGTTGATGTTTCGGCCATGTTAAGTTTTTTTCTTCTCTATGATTTGAAATAAAGCCAGTTTCTACCAGGATGGAAGGAATATCTGATGATTTTAATACCGCAAAATTACCATTTTGCGGTGTTTTCTTATGCATTTTAGTGACTTTTTTCATTTCTTTTATCACTTTATTAGCAACACCAAAACTCACTTCAAGTGAATGCTCTTTACTCATATCAGCTAAAGTAAGGGCTAGGTGGCTATCGGAGGTATTTTTAATAACACCGCCACCGCCACCAAGCAATTCTGATTTCTTTTCCCTATTGACTAACCATTTAGCAAGCTCAGATTCTGCTCGTCGCTTAGTAACTACCCAAACAGACCCGCCGCTCGGTTCCGGTGTATGAAAAGCATCGGCATGAATAGACACTAAAAAATCGACATTTTTCTCTCGAGCCAGACTAGTTCTGCGGTTTAAGTTGACATAATAATCACCGGTACGAATCATTACCGCTCGCATGCCTTTTTCTTTATCTATTAACTTTTGCAATTTCTTGGCTATTGCTAAAGTAACATGCTTTTCGTAAGTGCCTTTATTACCAATAGAACCAGGGTCTTCACCACCATGACCGGCAACAACACCAATAACGATATCTTCTGCCTGTTTTTTCGTTTTAATACTACTTTTTACGCTTTTAGTTTTATCATATAAATCGATAACTAAGCGATTTCCATATTGACCGGCGGGCGCTAAAGGAAAAACTGTCAGTTGATAAGATTGATTTAACTCTAATACCAAGCGTGTTTTGGTTTTATTTGTGCTAGCACGAAAACGTTTAACACGGGGGTCATTAGCCGCGAGATTTTTCAGTGAAACGGCGTTTTTAGTCTCAGCAAAATCGATAACCAATCTTTCAGGCTTGCTTAAGGTAAAGTATTTATAATCAGGCTTTTCTTTTACATCAAAAACAATACGGGTATTTTCAGGAGCAGGCCAGACACGAATGCCATCAATGCTATTTGCAGCGAAACTAACGGGTGTAAATACCGTTAACAAGCTAATAAGACAAAACACACTAATTGAGTGCATACCCTTCCTAGAGAAGAGAAACCTGAAATGCATTTAATTAACCCCAACCATTTTTAAAACTTTATAATTTTTGCAAGCGCCACCAGCACTTCTTCACCATATGCTGATTCTGCATGTAGGTTGATGACTCTTTGTTCACCTTGATAAGCTATATTAATGATTAAATCAGCTTTCGCCAAGAGTCCCGCCCCTTTTTCTGGCCATTCAATAAAGCAGCAACAATCATCGTTAAAATAATCTCGAATACCCATATACTCTAGTTCTTCAGCATCAGTTAGCCTATATAAGTCAAAATGAAAAATACGCCATTTCGCCAATTCATAAGGTTCAACAAGCGTATAAGTTGGACTTTTTACATTACCGTGATGTCCCATGCCACGAACAAAACCGCGCGTTAGTGTGGTTTTGCCTGCGCCTAAGTCACCATGCAGATAAGTGACCAGTGCTTGTTGTTTAATATCACTTTGCAGCACTTTTGCTAGCCCTGTACCAATGGCAATTGTGGCGGTTTCATCTGATAAAAAGTATTCTAATTGCTTCATTTTACTATTCTATATTGGTTGTGATGACTAAGGCAGAACGATAGGACCTCGGTTTATGCTTAGCGACTAGCATAGCAATATATTGCTGACCAATAACCTCGCTGCCCTTTAGTAATGGTTATAGTATCAGCTGTAACGCCATGAATATAGCATGCTAAGTGACACGCATTCAAAATATTATCTTTTTGTACAACTACACTTTTAACAATAACTATCAAACTTAACCTCATGCCATTTTAAGCAAAGAAAAACATGGTAAAAGTTATTGATAATACCTATATCGCCAGTGAAAACATACTTAGTTCGACAACAATGATTTTATTGCTAGCAATTTCTTTAGTGTCATACACTAATGTCATCGCCAGGCTTTGTGGTAAACTTAGCAATAATTTCATAGTGACATTAACCCGATAACTCAACGTCTGCTCTACTCAGATGATAAGCAGACGAAATATAAACAGCCATGTCCTCTATTAACTATCAAGAATTAGCCGAAAAAATCAAGTGCTGGAGTAAAGAGCTAGGTTTCTCTGACTTAGGTATTAGCGATATCGATCTTTCAGCACATGAAAGTGTCTTAACGCAATGGTTAGCAAAAAACTATCACGGTAATATGGATTATATGGCTCGACATGGTTTAATGCGTGCTCGACCAAACGAATTAGTGCCAGGTACTATCCGAGTCATTAGTGTTAGGCTCGATTATTTACCGCAAAACGCCAAGTTTGCCAGTATTCTTAAAAACAAAAATATGGCATACATTAGTCGTTATGCTTTAGGGCGTGATTA
Organism: Colwelliaceae bacterium MEBiC 14330; assembly: GCA_040779365.1. Classification (GTDB taxonomy): domain Bacteria; phylum Pseudomonadota; class Gammaproteobacteria; order Enterobacterales; family Alteromonadaceae; genus Colwellia. The sequence continues at coordinate 140,065 of JBFONR010000008.1, read as the reverse complement.
TCATAAGTTAATGCGCAAGCGCTTGCAGCAATTGGGAAAAAAAATAACCGAACACTGTAATCATTTTAATTATCGCCCTTTTGTTGATTCCGCCCCCGTAATGGAAAGGCAGCTTGCTGAAAAAGCAGGTTTAGGTTGGGCAGGTAAGCATACCTTGTTAATTAACAAAGAAGCAGGTTCCTGGTTTTTTCTTGGTGAATTATATGTCGATATTCCATTGCCTGTTAGTCAAAACGAATACAGTAAAAAGGCCATCTCATCGTTTACTGATCCTAACAAAAACAATGACTGTGGTGCGTGTGTCGCCTGTATTAAAATTTGCCCAACAAAAGCAATTGTAGAGCCTTATACAGTCGATGCTAGGCGATGCATATCTTATTTTACCATTGAATCACCTGATGCCATCCCTGAAGAGCTTAGGCCATTAATGGGTAACCGTATTTATGGTTGCGATGACTGTCAGCTAATTTGCCCTTGGAATAAATACGCCAAATTAAGTCTTACAGAAGATTTTCAAGCTAGAAATAACCTCGATAATGTTAGTTTACTCGAGCTATTTTCTTGGACTGAAGATTACTTTCTTAAGACTCTACAAGGCTCTCCGATAAGACGCATTGGCTTTCAAAGCTGGCAACGAAATATTGCCGTTGCGCTAGGTAATGCTAACTATAGTAAAGAAATTATACTGGCATTATCTAACAAGCTACCTCAGGCAAGTGCACTTGTCGCGGAACATATTCATTGGGCATTAACACAACAAAAAGCTAAAAAGGAGCTGAGCGATAATTTAGCTGCAAAGCAAAATAAAAACCACCGCTTAACGCTTCGTTTGATCCGATCAATTGAAAAAGGCTTACCTAGAGACGCCTAATTATTTTGCGTTGATTTCTCAAGCAGTGCAATGTCCGCTTTTGCTTCATCGAGTTCATTTTGCGCTGCTAATAGTTTTTTTATCGCAGTATTTTTTTCTTCGACTAATTTTTTTTCTCGCTCTTTACTGGCTGCTAATTTTTGCTTAGCTTTAGTTAATGCCGCCATTAAATTTGTAATATCGTCATTTTTCTCAAGAATCTGATCCTCACGGGCGTTGATATAAAAATCATCACTACTATTTAATAGCTCTCGGGATTTAAAGGCTAAATAACCATAGCCAAGGCGAATAAGAAAAACGAGACAACTTATCATAAAAACCACAAAATATTGATTTTTTTCAATAGCAGATAATGCCGCGTCTATTCTGGTAAAAATATCACCTTCTATACCGATAAATGCAGTAAAGATCTGGTTGTGCCATGCTAGCCAGACCAATATATAAATCACAATAAAACTTGGTGCTGGTTTTTGATTTTCAGTAAAAGTAAGTATTGTTTTGAGCGTTTTCTTTTTGATCACAGAGAGTCCTTTCTAAACTCAGTATTTGATAACTTATTAGGCCGCTACATTACAATAAAAATGTCAATAAATACATGTTCAATGAGGGAAACTGTATGTTTTTAAACTTTGCTAAGTATTTAGATAAAGTTCGTGCTGGTTATAATCAAGCCCCTAATTTTCTCTCTTGGCAAATTTTAATAATGCGTTCTTTTTCTTCTCGATTATAGCTTGTCCAAGCAATTATCTCGTCAATATGGCGTGAGCAACCAAGGCAAATATCGTCACTATCTAAACAACAGTTTCTGATACATGGGCTGTTAACCAAATCTTTTGAACCAAGCACATTGTCAATCATAGTCTCTTCCTTACCATACCCTTAAGTTAGTATGCATATGGTCAAAGTTAAACAACGGTATCGGCATAGGCATTTATCGCCTCAACCGCGTTTTCTGTTTTATTTAACAGGGCTATTTGTGATTGCAAGTTGTTATCTATGCCTACAGTATTGATAAATTGCTGCCAATCATCACATAGCTTCAATAAATGATTTGCCGCAAGGATTCTACCATTTACCGTAAGCTTGTTTATAATCGTTAAGACAAGATCTCGTTGATTATCATTGAATGCAACACTTAAATCAGCCATTAACTGGCTATTTTCTTGGATATATTCTTCCAGCATGTATATAGCCAACTCTATTGAGCCTTGATTTAGAATGTAACGTTGGAAATTAAAGCTTTCAATGTTGGCATTTTCAGGGAAAAATTCAGCCGCGAATGTATTATCATCAGCAGGCTTCTTTTTATTGGCGTGAAATTGCTCCTGAACAATTTCGTTAGCGTGCGACCTTGTACTAACTTTTTCATTTAGCCATGGTTTCATTGCGGTAACTAGCGCTTCAATCGAAATTTCCCGACTAAGCTGTCCGACAATCCAATGTGAGAATTCACCTGGACAGGGTTGCATAGTAGATACTGTATCTAAACTAAATACACCCCGTGGTATTGCTTTTTCACCCTCAGTATTGGTGAGTTCTTTAACTTGAAAATCAATAAATGGCATATAAGCTATTTCTGTAATTAACACAGCAAAACGACCACTTTGCCAACCACTTGTTAGCATCGTCTCATTTACCACCAAGGTTACCTGTAACCCCATGGCTTGAATTATTTGTTGTATACCTTGATATTCAATGGGAGATTTTACCGCAAGCAACACTTCTATTGGCATTGGCAGATAATGACTGGCTAAATTGTTTACTCGTGATGCTATATCAGGCAAGCATTGTGGCAATGACATCTTAGCATAATTTTGTTGAGGATTATTGCCAGATAAAGCTAACGGGAGAGTGAAACTTAATCGATAACCCTTCTCCGTATGCCTGGTTTTAATATTATCGCCATACTGGTATGCCAGTAATGCTCTAAAGTATCCAGTAAGTTCATTTTTCTCTTCATTTTCATCCTCAAAATCCTGCAGTACGTTAGGTAATTGCACAACACTTTTTTCAGACGCTATTTCTCCTGTAAAAGCAAGTATTTGCTTACCATCATTTTTAGCGACTAACTGCACAGACAAAGTTAAATGGCAATTTCTTTGCTCTAGCAAAAGTAAGCGGATAAAAACACCTAACATTTCAGCAACAAGTTCGGCATCAACATTGACTTTTGCTTGAATTTTTTCATCAATTATCACTGAAAGATGATTATGAAACACACAGAGCTGATTGGATAAATTCAATAATTGCGCCTGTAAGATGGCGATGATATCAACATCATTTAAAGTCAATACCGCATCATCAGTTTGTAAATAGCGATTAAAATTAGCTTGCCGCAAGCTTAATAGAAGATCTTTACCTTCTTCAAAGGCGCGAAATAGGTAGTGTGCTTTGTGGTTGATATGATATGTGCTTGTGATGGGTTTTGTCCTCGATAAAGCACTCGCCCCTATGAGTTGCAGCTGTTTAACGGCAGAGTTATTTAATCGTTTACATTGCTCTTGCTCAACCAGTAATTGTGAATTGAAGCTTGACTTTACCTTATATTCAGCCTCAGTAAGCGCTACTTTTAACTGCTCAATTTTATCAAGCGCCGCGCGTTGTTGATTTTCTATCTTTTGTTTTTTTTGAGCTAAAGTTGAGTATTCGTGCTCACTATACCGACTATTATTGATCTGCTGAATTTTATTAATTAATAAATAGGTTTCTTCACTATACAAAGTTGACTTAGTTTTGCCCGCCTTAGCACTCACACCCGCCTCTGCTACAGCGCAAGTAGCTTCTAATGCTTCATTAATCAATGAAGTGTTCTTTTTGCTAGAGTGCTTGATTCGTAGCCACAGCATTAACACTACGGCAACAATAATAGTAATAACCAAAGCGAAAGTGATAAACAACCAACGAGGGGACTTGTTTTGCGCTAATAGCGTTTCAACATCGACAAACCTTGATTCATTATTTGGCAGTTTTGTCGTGTTAACATTTGCTAACTTTTCCATGACACTCTTCATTTTAACTTGCTGAGCGGACAGTCGATTTTTATAATTGTTACTTAACGCTAACTGCACTTGCCATTGTGTTAATAAACCAAGGTTTAACACCATATCTTCTAGTTGAATAAAACCTCTGACAATATCAACTGAATTAGCATTTGCTTGTTGCCAACTCGCTAATTTTTTAGGAAAGTCCATTAATATTATATTTTCGATACTGATTCGTAAATTTTCAAAATCGTCAAGGGAAGACTTTACGCCAAACTGCTGCAAGCTTAATAAAACTTCTGTCAGTTGTTGCTGGGCATGTAAGAGTAATTGTTGTATCGCTGGGGCATTTTTACTTAGCTCTACACTAATATTGTTAAGTAAGCTTTCTACCTGAGTGACTGTTTTTACTCTTAGTTGTTCATTCTTTTTATAATTTTCAGTTATACGGGTAACTAATTCACTCTGTGCATCGTTATCACTATACCATTGCTGATAATCACTGCGATGAGCGGAATTGAATAATAAAAGTTGTTTTTGTTGACTAATGATCTCTTGATGTAAGTTAGCCAGCTGTTGCAGGTTGAACTGAGTTAATACCTCATTAATCACTTTCGTTGCTTTTAATAAGTAGAATTGTTGTAAGAGCTTATTATTTAAGGGCTTAAGCTGTTGATGAATTAACGCTTGTGTTTGGTTGTTTTGATAAAGCAAAAGCGAGAGAGCAGCTGATAAAGCTAAACAACTTACCAATATTATGCTGATAAAATATAGCGTAAAATGTTTGTAATACGGTTTAGCTTCAAAAGCACTGGCTAGTGCACTTTTATTTGTTAATTTTTCCGCTATTATTGCCGACTCTTCTTTGCTCATTAGCCTTCATCTTTCCACTATTCCCTTGGCCAATATTTTATACTATATCCGTTATGATGACATTAGGGGTTGTTGATCTTTCAGGGTTAAAATTTATTCAAGTTAAAACGGATTTAATCGCGGCGCAAGTTTTGTATCATAGTCATTCTATTAAAAAAGCGAGCAACAATGAGTAAATTTGTTTTAAATGAACCCTAAAGGGCAGCACTTGTTTGAAATTTATACTACGTTATCGTATGTTCGAGTAGCCAGCTACACGTTACATACTCTGCCTTGTCTAAATACCAAACAAGTTGCTGTAAAAGTAATCTCGAAAGATCAACAGCCCCTAAGCTTTATTGACTCTTTTTTTGCTAACCCATGCCCATTCCATTTGGCACTCTATCGGTGCTTGACCTGATTCATCTTCAATAATGACGGCAATTAAGAGGCTACCTTTATCATTGTTTTCTATCTCTTGAATTTGTTCACTAGTGATCTGGGCTATTGCCGATAAACTGCCTTGCATTCTTCTTTGAAAATTCACCTGCATAGTTTTTAATAATGGTAACTTTGCATCGGGAACATTCATACCAAAAACTATCCCTGTTGCTGATTCAGCAAGCACTGCAGCAGCAATTGCATGCACGCCACCAATATGGTTTTGTACCGATTTTTTATTGGCTAGTATCAGCTTAGTTTGCTTATTGGTTATCTCAAGTATTTTTATACCTGTGGTGCCAGCAAATTTTACTTTACTGGTAAATAATTTGGTCAACAAAAATGGGCGAATAAAATCGGGGGATTTATTAATTTTTGCTACAACTGAACTGAAACGATTAGTCATGGTTCAACCTTTTATTTAATTGTACTAAAACGATTTCTCCATTATGCACGTTAACTGGTCTGATCACTAGCCTTTATAAGCTCCGCTAATGCTTTTATCGAAGACTCACTAAAAACTTGAATACCATTTTCTCGTAATAGCTCTGTGGTTTTACCCTGACCAGCGATTTTTTTCTCAGTGAAAGTACCATCATAAATATTACTGCTACCACAGGATGGACTCGACTCTTTCAATAAAGCAAAACGAATATCATGCACATGACATAAGCGTAGCGCTTTTTTAGCGCCAAGTTCAAAATATTCAGTAACATCGATGTTTTCCGTGGTAATTACCTGTCGCGTCTTTTGATTTATTTCAGCCGCAGGTCTGGGTACTGGTAAACCTGAAATGACTTCTGGGCAAATTGAAATCAACCGGCCTTCTTGCTGCCACTGCATCAATAGTTCATCATGCAGAGACTTAATTTTGCCGTTATATCTTACCCGCTCACCAAGAAAACAAGCACTTATTAATATTTTCTCGAGCTTATCGCCATTGCTAATCATCAAGCGTTAGCTCCTGATAGAGCAAAGCTAAATAGTCAGTACTTTTATTATCTTGCCCCTCAAGCCAGCAGGATTGACTATAACAATCGAAATTCAAAATAAAAAAATGTTCCTGCCAAGTAAAACGAATATTTTCTCGATCAGCGCCAACAATTTTTTCTTGTATATTTACCGCTAGCAATGGTTTAAAAACCAACGAAATTAACAGCTCAATATCATCTTGAAACCAATCATTTTCAAAACTGATTGTGATCATATCGGTAATTTTCGCTAGTGTTTTTATCTTTTGTTCAGGAGCGCGTCTGACCATGTTTTTTCAGCTTTTAATTATTAAGAATATTGCTAATTATACGACTAAAGTTTTCGGTGAATAAGGCGTTTTAATAAAAAAATCAACGACAAATTCGATTATTTTACATATACTGAAAACAGAATTTTATCTTTGTAACTCAAGTATCATGCCTGCATTTTATTCAAGTTACAAAACCTTCTAACCAAAGAGAGTGAAACTATGAAAAAACTTATGCTTGCTGTTGCAACAGCAACGGTTATGTTGGCATCTCCTGTTTTTGCTGGTGATGTCGAAGCTGGTAAAGCTAAATCAGCAATGTGTGCTGCTTGTCACGGTGCTAATGGTATTTCTTCAATACCTATGTACCCTAATCTTGCTGGCCAGAAAGAAGCTTATCTTCTTAAACAATTACAAGATTTTAAATCAGGTCAACGTAATAACGCTGTAATGAAAGGCATGGCCGCGTCACTTTCAGACGCCGACATGGAAAACTTAGCCGCTTATTACGCGCAGATGAAATAAGTAACCGTTTTTATTACGTAGTAAAAAACTTCATCGGTACCAAGAAAAACGACTGCAATTGCAGTCGTTTTTAAACAGTTAATATAGCATTAAACCCTAACTATAATTCAGTTAATAACTGTTCTTTTTTACTTTTTTGCTCAGCCGTTGTGGTAGTTAATTTACTTAACTTATCTTTCGCTTCATTTGTACGGCTATTAGCGATAAGCGTCTCAATATAGTTCAATTGTATATCAATATCTTTACCTTGAGTAATTTCAGAAGCTTTTGTCGCATATTTCAATGCCGTCCTTTTATCACCAGAACGCAATAAAACTTTACCATAAGTATCAACAACATTGCCTATATTTGGTCTTAGCTCAAAGGCAAGCTCAGCATGTGATAAAGCTTTATCAATATCATCTCGCTCAAGATATAGCCAAGCAAGGTTATTATGAGCAATAAAGTTATCTGGGTAATTTTTTACCACATCAACATAAACCGTTATCGCTTTTTCGGTATTATTCTCTAGGTATATACCCGCGAGCATTGTTTTTAAACGGTTATCGTTAGGCTCTTTTGTTAAATGTTGCTCTAATACTTGGGCTGCTCTGCCCTTATCATTATCGCCTATGTAAGCAGCTGTTAAGTATATTGCATTTTGACTAGTAGGATAGGCTTGATAGAAGTTTTCTAACTTAGGGATCGCTTGGGTATAATTTTCCTCAAGTGAGAGTATTCTGCCAAGCATACCCTCTTTCAAGGCTTTACTGATATCGCGAACCGCTAATTTTTTATAAAGATTCTTAGCAGGCATGATCTGTTCACTATTTAATAACAACTGCATTTTAATTAGCTGTAAAAGTAAATTGTCATTTTGATTATCTAAACCACGCTTAACCACAGTTAGCGCTCGTTCATAATTACGCTGACCTGCATAAATATCGGCTAAAAGTACTATGGGTTCAATATGATATGGACTTTCTTTCTGCCACTTATCTAGCGTACTAAAGACCTTTTCAGGATCATTTTGCTGCTTATTAATCATCACGAGTAATTGCCAATACCTTTTCGGCAATTTTGCGCTGCTATTTAACGGTATAAGCAGGTTTTCTGCTTCTTGTAATTTACCTAAACTCACCATAGCTTCAGCCAGTAATACAGCTTTACTTATATTTGTGGTATCAAGTTGATATGCTGCCTTTAACTTTTCTAGTGCAGCCTCATTACGATACACGCCAAAATAGTGCCTTAAGGATTTATTATTATTAGGCGCAACGGTAATTAAGTGCTCTGCCCGTTGCTTACTTAACTCTTCATTTTCTTGTAAACGCGCTATCCTTAACTGCTCGGTTAAGGCAAATATATTATCCGGTTCTAACGCAAGACTTTTCTCAAGTGCCTGTTCTGCTTGCGAGTACTTTTCTTCCTTAATGGCAATACTGGCTAATAAATTATAACTACCGGCTTTATCAGGGTATTTTTGCTGCCATTTTTCTGCAATGGCGTTAGCTTTAGCAATATCGTCGCTTTGTAATGCGGCAAATGCTAATGCTAATTCTGCTTCGATATAATCCGGATTTAGTTCTATCGCATCTTCTAAATCCTCTATGCCTGCAGGATCATTCATCATCAGTTTCAGTATGCCCTGGCGAACATTATTTTCGGCATTACCAGCACTAGTACCTTCACTTTGCGCCAATAATTTTTTCACTTCACCAGTAGCACCTAACTCAAGCAACTTATAACCCATTGATGCAATAAATTGAGAGTTGCCTCCACTTGCGGGGTCAAAATCTACCAATGTAGTGCTTATTTCATCGATCAAGCCCAACTCTAATTGAGTAACAGCCAGCATACGTCTCGCTTGATGCTCAGTAGGTAGGTATTTAACCACGACACTCAAATGACGGTGACTCTGCTGCCAGTTTTTTAAGTAAAAAGCGCTAGCACCGGCGACTAATTTCAGGTTGAATTGGTTAAAGCCTGCTGATAAAGCCGTTTCAGCATGCTTACTCGCTTTAGCAAAATCTTGTTGTTCAAACCCTACCATCGCTTTGATGTAATTGGCAAAAGGTTGGCTGCTAACCTTAGCTAAAATAGCATCAGCATATTCTTCAGCCTGTTCTAGCTCTCCAGCTTTAAGCAATGCATTAGCTAATAAAATTTGCACCATACCAACACGAGGCTGTAAAGCATAAAACTTTTTAAAGCTCTCGACTGCCAACTTATAATCCTTGGTTAGCATGGCCACTTGCCCTTGCAACATCAAAGCATCAACATTTTTTTCATTCACAGATAAAATACGGGTTATAAGGGTTTGTGCTTCTTCATTATTATTTTCTGAAAGCTGCAAATAGGCCATAGCCAACATGCTGTATTGGCTTTGTCGAGCAATTTTTTCAGCTAAATTAACACTTTGTTTTGCTAAATCAGGTTTTTCTGTGCGAAGCGCTGCTAAGGTTTGATAGGCCAGGTATTGGCTTTGGGCATCAGCATCTAAATTTTTACTGTCGGTGCTTAGTGCCAGTACCTCATTATCATTGTCACTCAGAATATAAGCTCTAGCGAGAAGAGGTAACACCCTACTATCTTGGTACTTTAACTTGTATGCACGTTCTAATTCTTTTGCTGCAGCAAGGCCATCTCCCAAATTTAAGTAAATTTCACCAAGTAAAAAACGTACTTCACCATTATTAATATCAAGCCGTATAGCATTCTTTAGCTCGATAATACTTTCATTCACTTTATTTTGGTTAAGGTAATTCTTGGCGTTAGTGAGGTGAGACTCTAACGATGCTTGCTCTCCACAAGCCGAAACGGCGAGTGCGATACCTAAACAAAGAGATGCTTTAACAAATTTCATGTTATTTTCCTTATACCAATGATATCTATCATCTGGGTTAGCGTTCTTATTATGGTTATTTTCCTACTCAATAGACATACTATCTTATTGAGCTAACAAAGCATAAAAAATAAAACCCATTATCTATCTAGCTAATGGGTTTGCTAATTTCAAGTCTTAAGCTCTGGTATTCAATAATGGGGTTGATAAAGCTAAATTATTATAACACTCATGATCGGTAACCAAGATAAGTACATCGGCCCAACTATCAATTTCGGTTAATGTTTCCTGACGATGACAATGCCAAGTCGAAACAAAGGGATCATGATAATTAACCACTACACCAGCTTTTAGGAAATACTCATAGATGGCATCCGCTGGAGATTCTCGACAATCATCAACATTGGCTTTATAGGCAACACCTAAGATACCAACCTTTTTTCCTGCCAATGAATCAGTTGATTGGCTTAATAAATCTAATGCTTTTTGAGCAACGATATTTGGTCGTTGATCATTAATTGCGCGTGCTAAGCGAACAAATTCACCTGACTTGGTATTTTCAACTAAAAACCATGGGTCAATTGGAATACAATGCCCACCTACTCCTGGTCCTGGTGTCAGTACATTGACTCTAGGGTGGCGATTAGCCAGACGAATGACTTCATAAACGTCGACATCTAACTCTTGGCAAATCTCTGCTAGCTCATTGGCAAAAGCAATACCGACATCGCGTGAAGTATTCTCAACTAATTTAATACATTCAGCCGTCGTTAAGTCCGTTAAAAAGACTTCCCCTTTAACAAAGCTTTGATAAATCGCTTTTACTTTCTGCTGTGCCTTAGCGCTAGTAGCACCAATAATTCTGTCATTATGTACCAGTTCATATAATGTCTGCCCCGGGATCGCACGTTCTGGACAATGCACAACATCGATATCCAATCCAGCATCAGCAAAACGTTGCGCTACCGCTAAACTGGTTTGAGGTGATATTGTTGACTCAACAATGACTGTTTGACCATTTTTAGCGACTTTAGCAATGGCATCAACGGCGCTGAAAACATAACTGCGATCACAACTGTTGCCTTTATGTGGTGTCGGTACTGCAACTAAATAGGTTTCACTTGAAGGAATGTCAGTACTTGCTTTTAAGAAACCTTGTGAGACCACCTTAGTAATTAACTCCGGCAGACCTGCTTCATCAAATGGACAATGACCCTCGTTGATTGCTGCCACTTTATCGCTATTTAAATCGACCCCAGTAACATGATAGCCTGCTTCAGCCAATAAACTAGCAATAGGTAGGCCCATATAACCCATACCAATAACACTGATGTTTTCATGCTTAGCAATGATCTCTTGCTCAAGGGTATTTGGCACGCTATTGGTAATAATATCTATAATCGTTTCAGCAACATGGCCATCACCAAATGGATTTTTCCAATTAAAGTCACCCGCATCTGCTGCTAACCATTTATCTGCCGCTACAAGCGCTTTATCGGCATCACGACCAACCAGTACATTAGCGCCGACCTCTACAGACTCTGGCCGCTCGGTATTTTCACGTAAGGTAATACAGGGGACACCTAATAAACAGGCTTCTTCTTGTATACCACCCGAGTCAGTCAAAATAAGTTGCGCATGCTTTTGTAATTGGATGAAGTCTAAATAACCAATAGGGGGGATAAGTTTTAAGTAAGTTGGCAATGCTATCGAAAACTCTTTTAATTTTGCTTGCGTTCTCGGGTGAATCGGCCAAACAATGGTTTGACTATATTTTGCATGCAGTTTATCAAATAATGCCAACAGCTCGAGTAAATTGGCCGAAATATCAACATTTGAGGCTCTGTGCGCAGTAACTAAGAAGAACTCTCCTGAGTCTACCCCTAAATCCGCTAAGATGGTGCTGGTATTAGCTGATATTTCCAGATGTTGGAATAACGAATCTGAAACGGTATTACCCACAGTGAAAATCTTATCAGCTTCAAGCCCTTCTTTTGCTAGGATAGCATGCTGATTAGGGCCAACAGCAAATAAGTATTCACTCATATGGTCCGTTAAAATACGATTGGTTTCTTCTGGCATGGTGCGATCGTAACTTCGCAGACCGGCTTCAATGTGGCCAACTTTAATATCCAGTTTAGAAGCAGCAAGCGCACCAGCCAGTACAGTATTAGTATCACCTTGAACCAAAACAATATCAGGCTTCTCTTGCAATAAAATAGGCTCCATTTCAATCAAAATATTACCCGTTTGATTACTATGCAAACCTGAGCCAACACCTAAATTATAATCGGGTGCTGGTAATTTCAATTCTTTAAAAAAGATACTATCCATTTCTTGGGAATAATGTTGGTTTGAATGGATAATGAAATGAGCAATACCGCGCTTTTTACATTCGCGAATAACCGGCGCCATTTTGATTATTTCTGGCCGCGTGCCAACGATAATCCCTATTTTCATTTTGCTTCCTTAAAATTCTTTGAATTTATACAGGTGATAAAATAATTTATTGTGCAATTGTAAAGCATTTACTGTTTTAATGAAGATAAATTAACGATTAATTAAATCTTTCTAACAATCAATTAACGCAATTATTCTGCCAATGCCTTCAGTGTTAATGCGATAAGCTGCTGCTTTTTACTTGGCTGCGAGAAGGTATGATCGGCTTTCGGGATAACCTCTAAATTAATATTATCTTGAGCCATTAGCTGACGCCAATGTTTATTACTTTTAATTAATAAACTAAACTCATCTGCGGTTAAATCATTACCGCTAAGGAAAATATGGCAACCACCGCTAAAGCTTCTCAACCCTTGTAGCATCTGAACAACAAAATTTTCTTTAGTGTTAAGCGCACCGTCATTGCGGCCTTTTTTATTAAACTCCTGCAACTCTGTAAAAGCGGTATTCATGGCAACTTTACCTGCCAATAACTTTTTCCAAAAATCTTTACTTATGAGTCGTTTGACATAATAAGAGCGCAAATAAGCTTTTGCTTGGGTGTGTTCTTGCCTTACCCAAGGGTTAATTAACACTAACTTATTAATATCATTTAGCAAACAATTATTATTTTGATGTAAATATAGTAAAATAGCTGAGGCTGCATCACATAAGCCCCAAAAACTAAATTCTGTGATATGTGGATGCCGTAACCTGAAACAAGTTAGTGCTGCAGCAATATCTGCTTGAATGGCAGTAAAGTCGGTTAATTCTCCTTCACTATCACCTGCTCCTGAGTAATCAAATCGAAAAACCGTGATACCTTGCTTCGCCAGTGCTCTGGCCAAATGTACAAATAAACGATGGCTACCGACACGTGTTTGTGGACCACCAACCACGATTATCAGACCTTGTGCATGACAACTATCCGTCGATTGGCTTGTCGGTATATGCTCTATTGCAACAAGTTGTCTGTCTTCGCTGCGAAATATCACTGCTTGCTCACTCATGGCCAACTCCCATGTTAAGCAACTGAGAAAATAACTGCTGTTCTTGTGCTAAAAAATCACCAGCTAACTGCAACTCAGATGCCTGCCAGAACTTAAAATCTATTGTCGGTAGCAGCTCAAACTGCTGTGTTTTAGTTGCTAAGTGTTGTTGCTGTTTAACCCTACCTAGGCTGCTGTTATGAGTACTACTTTGCCACTCAAACCAATAACAAGCGACATTACAACTAGCTAACATGGTTATATGTTGCTCGTTAAGTTCTGCCAACAATGACGCAGGTATTTGATAACCAGCTATATCAAGTAACTCCGGATGCGTTTTAGCATCAGCTTGCTGTGCATAATTTTTTGCTGGACTATGGCTGAAATCGGCGACTAAAGCCAAGCGCTTTAATTGTCGGACAAACTTCTTACCGTCAAAATCAGCATGCAAAAGTATTAACGCATCAGTTTGATTAAGTATGTCTGTTGACAACAATAACGCAGCAGAAAGGGGTACGGATAGCACGATATTTTTAGATGAGTTGCTCTTAAGATCTTGTATTTGTTTTAAGATATCTGCTTGCCATACACTGAGCGTTACCTGACTTAATTCACCTTCACTATCGCCGGTGCCAAAATGATCAAAAATAATACTCTCTATGCCTAAATGATAAGCATTGTTTGCAGAGCGGGTTATATGGTGTCGAGTTTTATTGGCTTGTTCAAATAATGGTGCAACAAATAATAGATGACTTTTTATCTGCACAGGACGACGTATTAATCTAAATAACTGCCCTTGAGTGCCGCGATAAAACTCTGCTTTGATAGCTATCATTATGGTGAAAACTTACACTCGCTCAAGCACTAAGGCGGTTAAAGAAGCGACACTGGCAAAATGTTCTGCATTGATATCATCATCATCAAAACTAATATCGAAATTATCCTCCATCTCCGCTATCAAGGTGACTAATGCCATCGAATCAAATTCAGCAATAGCACCAAAGAGCTCCGTTTCAGCTTGCCAAAAATCATCGTCATAACTCGGAATGATTGCTTTTAATAAGCCAATAAGTTGCATTGTGATTTGCTCTGAATTGTCTGCTGAAGTCATTATTTAACTATTTCCTTTTAAATAAGTTAACCAATCGCGCTATCAATAGCTGGCGCACTATGGCTAATTTACCATAGATAGTCTGTTGATTAAAAACTTGTAAAACCTGTCGTGTTCTTTTACTTGTTAACCAATCTTGTTTATAACGCTCACCTCCCATACCAAACTCAATACTAGTCACTTTATCTTTAGTAATTACCTGCTCTGATAGTGCAAGGGATAGTAATGAGCCAACTGAGAACTTTTGATACTTAGGATTGTATGCTAATTTAAAAATGGAGGCAGTTTTCATTGTTGTATTATCGTCTGTACTAGTCGACTGTAAAAACCATAATTGCGCCGCTGCCGGTTCATCATCAACCCATAATAACCCCAAACGCAATTTATTTTCAGCTAATGCCGCCAGGCACACTTCTTCAATAAAGTCATAGCTAAACTCATTACCCTTCCAGCTTTGTTTATATATGGTTTTATAGGCATCAAAAGCTCGAGAGAAAGCGGATAATGAAGTAATAATTTCTATGCGATATTGATGTACTTGAGTTAATTTTTGTTGGCGCCTTTTAATCGTATTTCGAAGTTGGCTTGGCCTTTGCTGATAATATTGCTGGTAATCAACAATGCCCTCTTGGTAAATGTTGTCACTTTGTGAAAAAACTCGTTGAAAGGGAAAATAATCCCTCACTGAGTTTTGCATCAAGCCGCTATCGAATGGGCCAAGTAACAAACTTCGCCACGGACTGCTTTGCTCAACATAACTAAGCAATTGATGTAGGTTTATTTTGTTTGGCTTTTCAAAAAATATAGGCTCTGCTATAGCAGAATAAAAACTCGTCAAGGAACTGATTTGTTTCGTCAAATCATTATGTACTAACGGCCAAGCAATTAATATTTGTGCCTCACCTTGGCTTACTCTTTTATACAGGCAATGCACAATAACTTGCTCAGTATTAACCATATGGTTAGCTGTTGCCGCTAACCAAGGCAAGGTTAGCTCATATAACCTTGCCTGAGGTAAACCATGTTGAAAAAGCTTACTAAAGTCTGCTAATGAAAGTTCGCGATAGATATATTGCTTGCTCTTCGTTAGCACAGCAAATTACTCAGCCAGCAACAAAGCCAATACTTGCTTTGTTTTTTCTTGCATTAATGCTGCATCTGCTTTTGATTCAACATTTAAACGCACTACAGGCTCAGTGTTACTACTGCGTAAGTTAAAGCGCCAATTAGCGAACTCCATACTAATGCCATCAGTTTTATCAATTATTTTTGCTTGTTGTTGATAAAACGCTAATACCCGCGCTATTGCCGCTTTCGGGTCAGCAATTTTATTGTTAATTTCACCTGATGATGGGTAAGCGGCAATTCGCGCTCTAACTAAACTTGATAAAGGTTGTTTACGTAAGCAAACCAATTCAGCAATAAGTAACCAGGGGATCATGCCACTATCACAGTAGAAAAAATCTCTAAAGTAATGATGGGCACTCATTTCCCCACCATAAACAGCATCTTCACTGCGCATTCGTTCTTTAATAAAAGCATGGCCCGTTTTACTTTGAATGGCTTGACCGCCTGCTTGCTTAGCGATGTCGATAGTATTCCAAGTTAAGCGTGGATCATGGATAATTTTTGCCGATGATTTATCCCCCTTAACTTTACTTAAAAAGTTATCCGCTAATAAACCAACAATATAATAGCCTTCGATGAAGTCACCATGTTCATCGAACAAGAAACAGCGGTCATAGTCACCATCCCAGGCAATACCCATGTCAGCGCTATGTTTAATAACAGCATCCCGCGTCGCGGCACGATTTTCTACTAATAAGGGGTTAGGAATGCCATTGGGGAAGCTCCCATCAGGTTGATGGTGCACTTTAATAAATTCAATTGGAACATTTAAGGCATTAAAAGCATTCTCAATCGCATCAAGTGCAGGGCCAGCAGCACCATTACCTGCATTAACCACTAACTTTAATGGCGTGATATTTTTATTATCAATATAGCTTAATAAATGGTCAGTATAAGGCTTACTGATATCGAATTGGCTTAATGTCCCCTTGTTGCTGACTGGTTCGAACGCGTTTGCTTCTGCCAGTGCTTGGATATCAAACAGCCCAGTATCGCCACTTATTGGTTTAGAGTTTTCACGTACCAATTTCATGCCGTTATAATCAATAGGATTATGGCTAGCAGTGACCACAATACCGCCATCACAGTGCAGGTGGCTGGTAGCAAAATAGATATGCTCTGTGCCAGCCAAACCTAAATCAATAACATTGCTGCCACCATCCATTAAACCTTGTGCTAATGCATGTTTTAACGCTTCACTGGTTAAGCGAATATCTCCACCGACAACAACATTTTTAGCGTTAGTATGTTGAGCAAAAGCCCGACCAATACGATAAGCAACATCAGTATTTAATTGTTCACCTAGTTTGCCACGAATATCATACGCTTTAAAACAAGTGATAGCAGAAGGGCCTTCAGTTAAAGTAACGTTTACAGATTTTGTCATTAAATCTTCCTTAATGTTCTAAGAGGGACTGTTATTTGGAGGCTAATTTATTTTCTAATTCAGTTAATTTCGCTTCTAACTCAGCCAGTTTTGCTCGAGTTTTAATTAATACTTGTGTTTGTACATCAAACTCTTCACGGGTGACAACATCAAGCTGAGATAATTTACTTTGTAACACCGTTTTTGCTTTTTCTTCCAGTTCATGTGCCGCGTTTTTTAAACTCGGTGGAATAGACTCTGTCACTTGCTTGGCAATTTCTTCAATTTTTTTAGCATTAAGCATAATAATTTCCCTTGAAATTTTCTTTATCGTTATTGTAACTGTTTTGCCGGTGACTAAAAACAGGTAAAATAGTTCACTCGAAGTTTATTTGAATAATACAGCTAAATAGCACTACAGGTGAGTTTTCTCATCTGATTGACATTAACAAGCTGAGTATCAAGGTTTGGCTTGTTGAGTTCATTAACTCCCTTGTCTTAATATAACACAGCACAGAAGCCTCTATCGCTTATTTGATACTGGCCTGTTCAAGGCTAGATAATGAATAAGATAATGGCATTGGTATTAAAGTAATGAAACTAAATCCTGGACAAAATGAAGCAGTAAAATATGTCAGTGGCCCTTGTTTGGTATTGGCGGGTGCAGGCTCAGGAAAAACCGGCGTTATTTGTCAAAAAATAGCTTATCTCATTCAAAAATGTGATTACAAAGCGCGAAATATCGCCGCAGTGACCTTTACCAATAAAGCCGCCCGTGAAATGAAAGAGCGTATTCAAAAGATGCTCGGGCGTGATTTAACCCGTGGCTTAACCGTTTCTACCTTCCACTCTCTTGGTTTAGACATAGTGCGTCGTGAAATTAAAACCTTGGGCTATAAACCAGGTTTTACCTTGTTTGATGATCAAGATACTCTTGCTTTGCTTAAAGAGTTAACCCTTGATGAACTTGATGGCGACAAAGACCTACTCAGTAAACTACAAAACATGATTTCAAATTGGAAAAATGATCTGTTTTTACCTGATGATGCTTTAAAAACGGCAGCTGATGCTGATAGTCAGCATTTCGCTGAGTTTTATCAACGCTATCATAAGCACATGAAAGCTTATAATGCGCTCGATTTTGATGATCTTATTCTTATTCCAACGCTTTTAATGAAAAACTACCCAGAAGTAAGGCAACGCTGGCAACATAAAATCCGCTATTTATTGGTTGATGAATATCAAGATACCAACGCTAGTCAATATGAATTAGTTAAGCACATAACGGGGGAGCGAGGCCGTTTAACCGTTGTCGGTGATGATGATCAATCAATTTACTCATGGCGTGGTGCAAAACCAGAAAACTTAGTGCTACTAGGTAAAGACTTTCCTACCCTTAAATTGATTAAGTTAGAGCAAAATTATCGCTCCAGTGGTCGTATTCTCAAGTGTGCTAACGTGCTGATTGCCAATAATCCTCATGTCTATGATAAAGCGCTATTTAGCGAGCTTGCTTATGGCGCCGAATTAAGAGTAGTTCAAGCTAAAAATGAAGAACACGAAATAGAGCGTGTTATTGGCGAACTGATAGGTCATCGCTTTATGAACCGCAGTCAATACAAAGATTACGCTATTTTATATCGCGGCAACCACCAATCACGGTTGTTAGAAAAAGCACTGATGCAAAATCGCATCCCGTATAAAATTAGTGGTGGTACTTCCTTCTTTGCTCGCGCAGAGATAAAAGACATTATGGCTTATCTGCGTGTACTGGTTAATCCTGATGATGACAATGCTTTCTTACGGATTGTGAATGTCCCTAAACGGGAGTTAGGGCCAGCAACACTAGAAAAACTAGGCACTTATGCCAATATGCGACAAATCAGCATGTTTGCTGCAAGTTTTGAACTGGGTTTAGAACAAACATTAACCGGTCGCGCTTTGATGAAGCTGCAAGCCTTTACGCAATGGTTAGTTGATATCGCTGATCAAGCTGAACGAGGAGATACCGCCGCGGTTTTACGCTCGATGATTCGTGAAATCAATTATGAAGATTTTCTCTATGACACCACACCCAGTGCCAAAGGCGCAGAAATGCGCATGAAAAATGTCACCGAGCTATTTAGTTGGATTACACAAATGCTCGAAGGCACTGATGATGAAGAGCCAATGACCTTAGCACAAATCGTAACGCGGCTAACCCTACGCGATATGATGGAACGAAATGAAGAGGAAGACAATAACGATCAAGTGCAATTAATGACCTTACATGCCTCAAAGGGACTTGAGTTTCCTTATGTATTTTTAATTGGTATGGAAGAAGGATTATTACCTCACCAAACCAGTATTGATGAAGGCAGTGTTGAAGAAGAGCGACGCCTTGCTTATGTTGGTATCACTCGAGCACAACGTGAGTTAATATTTACTTACGCGCGAGAGCGTCGTCAATTTGGCGAAGTTACACGAACCGAAGCTAGTCGTTTTTTACATGAATTACCGCAAGATGACTTAAATTGGGAATTAGGTGCAACTAAGAAAAAAACTGCAGCGCATGTTGAACAAGCTAACAAGCAAGGTATGGCTGGTTTACGTGCTCAATTGGCTAAAGCTAGGGCAGCGAAACAATAGCACTATCGCAACATCGCAATAAGCTCAGCAAACGATAGCTTGTTAAGATGGTCAGGCTATCTTTTGCATTGCCAAAGGCCGCCAGTTACCGACAAGGCAGCCAAGCTTATCAAGCTGAAGCTGAGTTAATTAACCATTAGCGCAATAGCAATAATAATGGCAGCAGCAATGACACTATAAATAACCCGTTTATTTTGCTTAGCTTGTTCGCTCAGCATTTTTTCCATTAACTGAGTTTGCTGATGCTGATTTTCACGACTAGTTTTTAAATAGTCATAAACTAAATCAGGGATCTCAGGTAATTTTTCATTCCAAAAGGGAAAATTCGCCTTAACTTTACTGTAAACCGCTTTAAGCCCCATCTGCTCTTTAACCCAATTCTCTAGAAAGGGTTTGGCGGTTTGCCAAAGATCAAGTTGCGGGTAAAGTTGTCGTCCTAATCCTTCAACATAAAGTAGTGTCTTTTGCAGTAAGACTAATTGCGGCTGTACTTCCATATTAAAACGGCGGGCTGTATTAAATAAGTTGACCAGCACTTGCCCGAAGGAAATATCAGACAGTGGTTTATTGAAAATCGGCTCACACACAGTTCTGATAGCAGATTCAAATTCATCAACACTCGTATTAGCAGGTACCCAGCCTGAATCGACGTGTAATTGGGCAACTTTTCGATAATCACCATTGAAGAAGGCAACAAAGTTTTCAGCCAAATAACGTTTATCTTCACGATTTAACGTACCAACAATACCAAAATCAATGGCAATCCAAGTAGGATCGGCAGGATTTGTCGCATCAACAAAAACATTACCCGGGTGCATATCTGCATGAAAGAAACTATCGCGAAATACTTGGGTAAAAAAGACTTCGACTGCACGTTCAGATAGTAGCGTCATGTTAACGCCACGTTCAATTAACTGTTTAACTTCACCAACCCCAATACCGTGTATACGCTCCATCACTAATATATTTTTAGAACTATATTCACTATGAATTTCAGGTATATATAAATATTTGTCGTATTCACTGCCACGCTCAAAGTTGCGCTTTAACTGTATAGCATTAGCAGCCTCTCGGTTGAGATCAAGTTCATCAAGAATGGTTTTGCGGTATTCCTCAACCACTTCTTTAGGTCGTAGACGCTTGCCATCAGGTAACCAGCGCGCAACAATACCTGCAAATAATGACATGACCTTGATATCGGCCAAAATCGTTTTTTTGATGTTTGGTCTCAAGACCTTAATAACCACTTTTTCTTCACGACTTGCTGTAAGTAAAGTAGCAGTATGAACTTGTGCTATTGACGCTGAAGCGAGGGGTACAAGTTCAAAGTCTTTGAAATTTTCTGCAAATACCTCAGCCCCCATAGTATCAATAATCAGTTGTCGGGCTTGTTCTCCTGAAAACGGCGTAACCTTGTCTTGTAATAACGCTAATTCATCTGCCAATTCTGGCGCTAATAAGTCTCGTCGAGTTGATAACATCTGACCAAATTTAATAAAAACCGGCCCTAAAGATTCAATAGCCAGACGAAAGCATTGTTCTGGTGTCTTATCTTTATGTTTATTTCCTAACCAAAATAAACTGGCACGGCCAACTCTAACATACCAAGGCAATAACTCCCTTGGTATCATTTTATCGAGACCAAAATTCAAGAAGGTTTTTACGATTTGATAAAGACGTTTGCTACTCACGAGAGGTAAATATTCCCTATTTATTTGTAGATAGTTGCAAGGCTAACTTATTAATACGTTCACTTATCCTATCAACATCATTTGAAACATCCGAAACTTGTTGATTGAAACCCCGTATCTGGCTGCTTGTTACCACTAAACGCTTTTCATGCACTAAATACTCGCCAACATCAGCTTGCACTTGTGTTGAATGTTTAGCGAGTTCTCTAGTAACTTTACCACCAAATTGTAAAATTTTATGAGTCGGCACGTCACCAATATATTTGGCTAATTCTGTTTGCCAATCAATATCGAGTGACTGCGCAATCACTGCAAATTGTTGTGCGATTTTAACATCACCCAGCACATCTAACTCACCTTGTTTGATCAATTGCGTTATTTGTTGCTCTGCCTTTAATTTTTTAAGCGTACTCAGGCTAGTAAGTATTGTACATTCACTACCCTCGGTTAACGATGAAACGATAACTTTTGTTTGAGTTGCTTGAGCATTAACAGTGAAACTTAATGGAAATGTCAGCTCGGCAACCTTTACTGTTAATGTCTTACCCAAAAGGGTATGAATAGCTAAAAGCTTATTTTGATTTAGCAATAAAGCCTTATTAACAAGTATTTCAAGCGTTGCACTAATCGCTTGAGGTAATAATAATTCCTCAGCCATTTTACTTGTCGCAAACGAGGTAAACACAGACATAAATTAAAACTTATAGCCTTTATGCAAGGCAACGACACCGCCAGTTAAATTCTTATAGCTGGTTTGTTCAAAACCGGCATTATCCATCATGGTTTTTAAGGTTTCTTGATCAGGATGCATGCGGATAGATTCAGCCAAATATTGATAACTGTCACCATCTTTAGCCACTATTTCCCCCATTTTGGGCAAAATATTAAATGAATAGAAATCATAGGCTTTATTTAATAGTTCATGCTCTGGTTTAGAGAACTCTAGCACCAATAAACGTCCGCCTGGTTTCAATACAGAATAAATAGAACGCAATGCTTTATCTTTATCTGTGACATTGCGCAAACCAAAAGCAATGGTAACCACATCAAAAGTATTCTCTTCAAATGGTAAATACTCAGCATTAGCTTGCACATATTCAATGTTTTGTACCAAACCTTTATCACGCAGCTTATCACGCCCGACATTTAACATAGAGCTATTGATATCAGCGAGGATCACTTTACCTTCACGACCAACTAGCTGGGAAAATTTTGCCGTGAGATCACCGGTACCGCCAGCAAGATCTAACACTTTATTACCTGGTCTGACACCACTGGCGTCAATAGTGAAACGTTTCCATAAACGGTGTATACCGAACGACATCAAGTCATTCATCACATCGTATTGCTTAGCTACCGAGTGAAAAACACCGGCAACCATTGAAATTTTATCTTCTTTGTCAATGGTTTTATAACCAAAATGAGTCGTACTATCATTATGGTCATCCAGCACGGTTTGCTCGCCTATCGCGGTGTCATTCACTGGTGGGGTTTGATCTGAAGCTGACATGTTAATTTCACTTAAAACAATATTAATACAATAATTAACGATAGTTTACTGTATGCATGGCTAATCAACAAATGCCCAAGCACTTTTTATTATTGCAACATAACAAGCGGTAACAAAATGGCATAAAAAGTCATCGAAAATGTAGCTAAAATGTAACAAAAAAACAAAAGTGAAATAAAATTACATTTTACCCTTGCAAAGATAGAGTAGATACTCTATACTTCTCTTCGTTCCCTTATGCGGACGCTTGTTGTAATAATTGAATATTCTAGCTTTCCTCATAGCTAATCGACCGATAGCCAAGGCTATCGGTTTTTTTTTGGCGACGTTTTATAACTTAAAGTAATTTCACCTAAAATTAATCGATAAAAAAACAAAAACATATGCCTTTAATCTACTTGGAGTATCTTCAAGACACTGAGATAAACATTCAGTAACTGAACTTTAAATACTATCTGATAATTCTCGACTTATTTTCTGAATATCGTTTTCTGACATTTTTACACTTGCTTGTACGTTTGGCATTATTGAACCTGTATTTTCAGACAACTTGCCAAGCTGGACATTTTTACTCTGTAGACCTTCAACTAACGGTACCAAGAATGATTCTAAATTTTGGCTAAATTGCGTTAATGTTTGCTTTAGCACAGCATCATCAGTTTGTTCTACATTAACATGTAATTTAAGTGTCGATAACGTTTCGTTTAGCTGCGCTAAACCCTCTGATTTAGGCTGTGCTAATACCTCACCTATTTGTGTCAAGCCTTGTTGTAACAAAGAGATTTGACTTGCGATAGACGCAATAGGGTTTTCATTATCGCCAAGGTTTTGGTGACGCACATAATCTGCCTTTATTTGCTGCCAGCGAGTTAGCTGTTCCTCGGTTTGCGTCTTTCTCAGTTCAGCCAGCTTCAATAAGTTTTCTTCTGCACCGACAGTTAATGTTTGTGCCTCTCCGCGATAATGATCGGCAATTAACGACTCAACCTCATCATCAGTCATCACAGGCACTACTTTCTCTGCCATCTTATTCATATTTCGATAGCTGCCTTGTAGCTTGAAGGGGGGCTCCGTTCGATATTTATCATCCTGTGCAGCTGAGGCGATATATTGTTCATTGGCAAGTAATACTGTTTGCTGAATTTTACGAATACGTTGTATAACAGCAATTATTTCATTTACTTCTGCTTGTGAATAACTATGTTTTAATTCTGTCGTCGCTAAAGGTTCGCCATCGGCCATCTTAACTAACTGATATAAATCATCCATATCACGAGTAGCTAATGGTGCAATATATGAATTACTGGTTAAACTGTTTTCAATAAAGCTCAGTGAAAATTCATGCTCACGACCACTTAAGGTATCACCGAGATTATAAATATCGGCACGGTTTGCCAGCATATCAGGAATAGTAAATGCTTCACCTGATTCTGTGTAAGGATTACCCGCCATCACCACAGCAAATTTTTTGCCACGCATATCATAAGTTTTACTTTTGCCATTCCACACACCATCAACTCTTCTTGAGCCATCACAAAGAGAAATAAACTTTTGCAAAAACTCTGGATTAGTATGCTGGATATCATCAAGGTAAAGCATGACATTATTACCCATTTCAAATGATAAATTGATTTTTTCAATCTCATTTCTGGCAGTTGAATTGGTTGCTTGCTCAGGATCTAAAGATACTTGTTCGTGACCAATTGACGGACAGTTAATTTTAACAAAAGTCATGCCTAACTTACTGGCAACATATTCAATTAGTGTGGTTTTACCATAACCAGGAGGTGAGATAAGTAATAACAAGCCCATTAAATCAGAACGTTTTTTACTGCCCGCAGAGCCTATCTGTTTAGCTAAGTTCGCGCCTATTATCGGAAAATAAACATCATTGATAAGCTTATTACGAACAAATGAAGATAAAGCACTCGGTTTAAACTGCGTTAGTTTTAATCTTTGCTTTTGTTCACTTAACACCTGCTGTTTTTGCAAATGAAATTGTTTAAATGCAGGAACTTGGTGCAAGCTAAATTGACGTAATCGCTCAATAAACTCTTGATAATTTAGCTTCAGCTTTCTGTCAATAATGTTGTTATGTTGACCTAATAACCCCTCAATAACACTATCTGTATTTGCATTTGACGAGTAAAATTTCACTTCATCCTTCAGCGTTATCAAGGTAGCAGCTTCTATCAAGACTGATTTATCGATAATCATAGCTTGTGAGACAGAAAAAGACTGCAACCAAGCGAGATAGAGTTGATACTTTTGCTCAAGGGATCCACAAGCGGCAATAGCTGCATCAACTTGTTGTTGTAAGCTTTTATGTTTTAATTGTGTTTGAAGTTGTTTAATAAGCGCATCGCTACTTTCTTTAGTGACAAATTCAGCCTTGGCATCGGCTAATTCAGCTATTAAATAGTTTGCTGCTAATGATGTATCACAATCAAGCCATTGTTGCCCTAGGACAAAGACGTTCATAGCAGTGGCCAACTCACTATTTAGTTGCTGGCGTAAGTCGCTACTCCCGAAGGTTTGCTCCATTAAATGTAAATTATGACAACGGTTAGTTAAATCTTGTGCCGATTTTTTATCAAGCTCACTATGGTAAAATACAACGGCTAACCTACGCTCTAAGGCACCATAAGCGAGTAAACCAATCGAACTTCTTAAACTTAATAACTGACTTAAAATTAACGCAGCATCGCTATCATGTACGCCTTTATCATAACCTTCTTGATATCTTGGCTCTGCGGCTTTCCTCACCAGATTAACAAGTTCATTATCTTTTTCGGCTTTTATCAATGCTTCGATGGCACTCGGTCCGCTATTTTCAGCAGCAAATAATAAACTAGCCGCTAAATATTCTGCTCGGTAAACCGTGTCATTTTCGGAGATAAGTTCTTGTTGCCATAAGTGCTGACTACCGGCAAAAATATCAACAGCTAAGGGCTCAAAATAATCGCTACCACTAATATGTAATACCATTTCATCATTTCGAGATAGCAAGGTTAATTCTAATTTCTGCTTATTAACCGGAAACTGGTGGTCACCAATGTTAACTAAGCTACCATCTGCCGAATAAATATCTGTTTTGTCACGTAGTGCACGAATTCCTTGCTCTTTGGCATTTTTAAGTTGCGCTTCAATATCATCAGCACGCACATTGTCATCTAGCTCTCTAAGTTGCTCAACTAATTGACGTAATTTAGCCACCATAGCGTCGCCAGCAAAATAACTATTGAGCGCATCTTGATCTGATAATGACTGACTGCGTCGACTTACTCCCGCTAGAATTCGCTCTGCTGCTGTCATGATATTGAGACAACGGCGCTGCTGTGCATCCATTAATTGCTGTTTATGCTGCTCAAAGCTGTCATAAATTTCATCACGTTTGGCAAGAATTTCAGCATAAAAGTCATCGTAATCGCTAAACTGACTTTCAAGATCCTCTAACTGAATTAATAACTGTGATAATTGTTGATCACAACTTTGTGGGCTATCACTGGCATTTAATGCACTGCTAACACTTTGACTGAGTAATTTAAAACGCGCACCAAACTCTGCTTTAGCTTCTTCACTACCAACATTTTTAGCGGCAAGTTCAGCACCGGCCTTGACTCGATTAATTTGGCTAAAAACACTGGAAATATCTTCTAATATACGGGTTCTTTGTCTACTGTCTTCAATGTCTAAAGACAGCATAGTATGATTAAGTAACTCTAAACCCTTAACCAACTCTTCAATTGCAAGCCGTATTGGTTTTAATGCACTTATGGACTCGGCTTGCTCAACCGATTGTTCCAATTCACTAATTTTGGTTTGATAAGGGGCTAATGCTGCATCTTTTTGTAAAAAGTCGGCAGTTTGTTGACTCAACTCCAATGATAACTGTTCAACTTGCTGAGCTATGTCATCTATTTGTTCAATATCGATATAACGCAACTCTTTATGAGAAATTAATTCTCCTTTAAAAGCAGCGAGCTCAGTCAATTGGCTAACAAAAGCCTCAGCGTTATCAAAGTTATCATGTTTAGTCACTTGCGAAAGTTGTAAGAACTTTTCACTAGCTTGCTGCATCACTTCATCTGATTTAGCTTTAATACTACTGACTTTTTCAAACTCATCGAGTACCAGTTCTGAAGTACTGATAACCTGTTTAAGTAAGCCATTTAAGGTAGCTAACTGTGGATCTGTTAACCAATGGTATTTATCAAGTAGCTGGCCCGACTCTTTAACTAAATCATTAAAGTGATAAGCACTGGGCTCTTTTACAGCAATAAGCTTGGCTACACTATATAGATCTGAAATACCTCGTACTAACTCAGGGTTACCTATTTTCCCAAAAAAACTATTGTCCTCTGGTTGTTCGCTGGCGTATTCTTCACTGCAAAATGGTGTTTGCCAAATTTGCATCGCATGCACTCTTGAAGGCTCGCTTTCAGCATTAAACACCACAGCACGACCATTGTTATACAAACTTTGTCCGTGACCATAAATGGGATTTTGCAAGGTACGCGTTATTAAATTGTAGCCAAATAGCGCATACTGACCTTCATTCGGTTCATAAAATATGTATAGAAAGTCTTCACCATTAGGGGATTTGACGATTCGGTGCAGTTGTAGATCTTCAGCACTGTCCTCAAAACTTTTGTGCTCACCACTTTGTAAGTAGTAACCTCCGGGGAAGATGATACCGTGATCTTCAGGTAACTGTATGCAGGCATGAGCAATAGCATCTTGTCTAAGCACTTGTTGAGTTTTACAGTTAAAAATTAAATGGCGAGTTTGTTGCTCTCGGTAAGGTTTAATTTTTAATAAGATAAGCTCGCCGACTTTGGCATAATGAATTAGAGCATCGTCTAATGACTGATGTTCATCTTCAACCTTTTCCGAATATATGCCCTGACCATCTTCAGTATTATTTTCAACCTTTAAGGTAAGGGAGCCACCAATTGACTCAACAAATAGGGTATCAAATAAATTAAAGTGCGGATGTTTACCTTGCTCCTGCTGCTCACGGGAGACTTTTTGCCATTCAAAATCAAAATTTTCGGCTTTTTTGATATCTCTTTCACCACGATTATCAATGTATTTTACTTGTTGATTGGCATCAATGCCCCAACGAAATACACGTATATCATCAATGCGTTCACCAATCCTAAAAATGGCAAATACTTTGCTGCCCTGACGATAAACATGGGCAAGAAAAGTTTTTTTGTAATAGGTATAAAGTTCATCAAAATCTCGGACAAAGTCAGCTTCTGCTAAAAAGCTACCTTCTATAGCCAAGTCGATGATTTCAACCTCACCATCAACATCTTTGAGTTGGTGCAAACTAAAAACATCGGCCACGGTAATATTGCGTTTCAAACCAAGAAAGACGTTATAACCAAAAAGTAAAGTGTCACCAATGGCGGCAATATCACGAGCAACACAATTATGCTCAGTTCTGACACGAACTCTGGCATCAACCTTCATATCAGTAGAGCCAAACGTTGCCACTCTATCGGTATTGAGTTGTTTCAGCTCGCTATTAAGCTCACTGCCAAGGCCATCTAAACGACGCTTAATAAGCTCGAACGAGCCACCTTCTGCAACAGCCTGATTTGTGACACTTTCCTTATCTGCCATGTGAAACTCCATAAAATGAAAGCAGTCATTAACGCTTTAATTAATGACTGTCTTATTTGCTTTAGGTTGAATTAGCTCTAGTTATTAATTTGCATCTGGTAGCAGGCTTACTTAGCATCCGAGGTATGTTTGCCAGCAAGGTTTAAGATGTTAGCCAGTGCACCTTTTTGTGAATCATCAGCATTGTTAAGTGTTGATAATAATTTGGTCATACTAATATTTTTAATCGTTTCACTTGATGCTGCAGCACCACCAAGCACACCTTTTAAATCTTCGACAATGTTGCGGTCACCTGCTAAGTGATCTTTGAACAGTTTTTGCACCGTTTCACTTTCATTCACTAAACCGTCAAGTGATTTTCCGACCGTGATTGACTTCATAAATTGACGTAAGAAATCACCATCGCCGCCCATGATATTAATATTGGCCTCACTCAACGCGGTACCAAGCACATCAGCTTGTTTCTCAGCTAAATCAACACTGTTATCAAGTTTTGCCAGAGTCAATTCACGTTCTTGATTTAAACGCAAACCAAAGGTTTCAAACTCTCTCGCTTGCTCAGACATGGCATTGAGTACTTCTTGTTTTTCACGTAAACCGGTCGCTTCCGCTAACGATTTCTCTTCAATACCTTTTGCTTCAGCAGTTAATTTCAGCTCTAACGATTTAGCTTCCGCTTCACCTTGCCTCTCATGAGCATCTGCTTGTGCTAAGGTAACTTGTGCTTCCGCTAAGCCTAGTGAGGCCGCTTCAGCTTGTTCACCTTCTGCCAATATTTTCTTCGATTCAGCTTGTTTGCTTGCCGCTTTTAATTCAGCTTCTGCAATCGTTTGCATCTTACGTGCTCGATATTCAGCCGCTTGCTCTTCAGCTTTTGCTGCTTCAATGTCTTTAACTAGGGCTTCTTCCGCTTCAGCTTGCGCTCTAATAACCTGCTCATCTTTCAAACGATTAGCTTGTGAAACCACACGTAAGTCATTAATTAACTCTTCTTCTTGCGCAACACTCTTTTCAACCGCAATTCTATCTTTTTGCACTTCAGCGATATTTTTCTTTTCAATCTCTAAGGCTTTTTCTTTATCTATGCGCAGTGTTTCAACTTCTTTTTCTCTATCAATTTGCTCAATTTGTCGGGCTCTAGTGACTTTTTCCTCTTCTATCGCAACTGCACGTAATCTATTTTGCTCGGCAATATCAGCTTCTCGTTTTTTATTTTCTTCAGCAACAGCAACCACTTGCTCTGTGGCAATCCGTGCTTGTTCAGATTTACTACGTTCCTCTTCAACCACTTTTGCCGTTTCAGCTTCTTCTCGAGCTTTAACCGTAGCAATTTCTCGCTCTTGCTTGGCTTCGGCATCGGCAAGTTGTCGTTCTAATTCAAGGCGTTTTTCCTCAGCTTCAATATCTTGACGCTTAATACGAATTTCTTCTTGTCGTTTTAAATCGTTGGTTTCTACGCTTTGTTGTGCCGTTAACTCAGTTATACGACGAATACCTTCGGCATCCATAATATTATTAGGATCTAAATCATTAATTGAAGTTTGTTCTAAAAAGTCGATGGCAACATCTTCTAGGACATAGCCTGATAAATCTTGACCAATCACTTCTTTGATCTTGTCCCTAAAAATATTACGTTGAGTAAATAATTCAGTGAAATCTAATTGTTTACCTACGGTTTTCAATGCTTCTGAAAACTTAGCTTCAAATAGCTCTTGTAAGGTTTCTGGGTAAGAGGAACGTTCACAACCAACCTGCTTAGCAACACGTAAAATGTCTTCTTTGGTTTCATTTACCCGAATATAAAAGGTGATAATAATATCAGCGCGAATATTATCTTGACAGATAAGGCCAGAGCGGCCCTTACGCTCAAGCATCATGCGCTTGGTAGAGATATCCATGATTTCTTTTTTGTGAATAATCGGAATTACCATGCCACCAGTGGTGCTAATTTCTGGCTCTGCACGTAATTTATTGACAATCAGTGCCTGTCCTTGTTCAACCTTATTATAGAATTTTGCGACCATAACTAGCATTGAAAAGACGAACAATGCCCCTAGGGCAATCGCTATATAAAGTGGTTCCATTACCATGTGTATATCCTCTTATTTAACTGTGCCACGGCTTTGTGGCAATACATTACTTTTAGTAAACGGTTTGTAACTCTTAGAAATTATTTTAAGCTGTGCTTCGCTGGTGTTAGAGCAATTCTTTTGGCAAGGGGGCGACAATATAACTATGCTTTTCACGGCAATATTCTATCAGTAACACTTTATCGCCCATCGTCAATGTGTGCTCTGGTTCACAGCGCACATCGAGTAATATTTCAGCACCTTCATTAAGTACTTTTGCTTGTCCAAAGCTTGCGGTAACTTTACCAGTAGCAACGGTGCCATCACGACCAACTAAATGATCGCTAGTTGAGGTTTCTACACTATTAAACATACCCCGAAGTGGACGAATAACTAATCCTGTAATAGGTAGGGAAGTAAAGAAAACCAAGACAGTACTTATCATGCCAGCTAAGTAATATAGCCAAACAGTATCGAGTAAACTAAAAACATAAATTTGTAAGTAAACACTTATTAACCAACTAACCAACAAAACAAGACTAATCACCAATGTGAAAGGAACTCCTGTTAACCCGAAAGTAAGAAGAAGACCAGTCAGTACACCAGCACTAGCTGTAATGTCAGTGTCTAGCTCTATATCTGCGTCTACATCGGCATCAGGCGTAAGGTCTAGGTCAAAAATACCTAGCATGCCAACTAACCAATAAATGACAACAACACCAAGGAATGTTGAGTAGATAACGGTAGGGAATTGGGCAGAAAAGTTTAGCAATGTTTCCATAATTCATCCTTAAAATACTGACTAACAACCATTGCGCTATCGTAAAAATAATAATTATTGTCGTTAATTTTTATTATTCATATTATTCATATTATTTTAGCTAAGCTAATTTAACCATACCCTTATGACATATTATGTCAAGAGGTATTATCTTCCTGACAGTTATTTTCGTGATAAATTAGCACAATTGTATATAAATAACGTAAGTTTTTTAAAATTTTCCACCCAATAAAGCTGATTTGAGAGCATATTTACTTGCAGAAGATCCTTACTCAACCGAAAGATAAATTTAAAAGGCCTCTACCTCGGATTAAAAATAATTTTTTTTTAACCCCTTTTGCTTTGCCGCTGCGTTTAACCAATAAGTAAGGCTTTTCTAACATCAATTAGAAAGACTTATGCCAATTGGAAATACAGTGTGATCACACCTCTTTAATCTAAATATTAGCGAGGACAAGCAATGAGAAAAATAGCAATAATTACCTTATTAGCGGGAGTTACTACCTTTAGTTTATTTGCCTTTATGGCGTTTTTAATTACTAGTGAGCACGTCAACATCATAGTACCGCCCGATGATGTAACGATTACGGTGATGACCTTACCTGATGAGCAACCAGCGCAAGTTAAGCCAAAACCAAATCTTCAACCGCCAACACCGCCACCAGTACCTCAAAGGATTATTGAGTCACCGGAAGTGGCTGAAGTACAAACAGCCTTGACATATTCACCTCCAACCATAAAGAATTCTGGTGGCACCATTGACAACATATCTTTGAGTGGAAAATCTGATGGTGATGCAAGACCGCTAGTAAGGGTTAACCCTAAATACCCTATTGGCGCGGCAAGAGATGGTATTGAAGGTTGGGTAGTCTTGGCATTTGATATCAATACCATTGGACAAGTCGTTAATATTTCCGTAGTTGACTCTCAGCCCAAGCGAGTATTTGATAAAGCCGCTAAACAAGCACTGAAAAAATGGAAATATAAAGCTAAATCAGTTGACGGCAAAGCAGTAGCACAGCACAATTTTACCGTGCAATTAGATTTTAAAATGAGTCAACCAAGCTAGACAAAATAGGAAATAATTTGAAGTTACCCTCAATGATCAAAGGTTGGTTAAATCCAGCTGTAAGTCCAGAAAAATTGTTGGTTGACTATGTCTCTACTGGTAATCAAAAGTGCTTAAGCTTACTGGTAGAGCAATTTAACCTGCCGCTATTTCATTACTTATTGAGTCTGTCTAATAAAGAATTAGCCGAAGATGTCTTACAAATAACCTGGTTAAAAGTAATGAATAATAATAACAATGCACACACTAACGTCAAAAGTTGGTTGTTTACTATTGCTCGTCACACGCTAATAGATGAACTGAGACAACAACAAAAATGGCATTATCAGCAGTTAAACGAGGAAGACCTTATTTCAGCAAAGCTAGCCGAGACATTAGAAAATACCGACAGGCTAACACAATTTAACCAAGCGATAGCTGCTTTACCGTTTTATCAAAAAGAAGCCTTCATTTTTCAGCAAGAGGGTTTTTCGGTTATGGAAATTTGTCAGTTAACCGATGAGAACTTCGAAACCGTTAAAAGCCGTTTACGCTATGCTCGCAACAACCTTAAAACCTTGTTAGGAACATCATTATGACTAACAGTAATTTTGATAAAGATATTACTGAGCTATATCAACAACGAAAAGCACAGGTTGTTGCGCCTACAATCGTTTTTCCCAAGTCAGCGTTAGCGAGTAAATTTCATCCCGCTAAGTTGTTATCACTTCTGCTCGCCGGGGGTATTGCCTCTTTTGGGGTAATGGCAATTATTACTCATCTAGCCAGCCCGAAAGTGAATCAAACAAGCGTTAAAACTTTAGCGCAAAACATTGACTTAATAGCAATCGCTGCCGAGCAACCTGAGCCAAAGCCAGTCATTCCTGTCAAACCATTACCCCCTAAACCGCAAAGTAAGGTTCCTAATCATCAACAAACGCTGCAAACGCAAGCCATAACAGCTGATAATAATGTCATAACAGATTTAGTTGATGTAAACAGCCTAGTTTCAGTCGCTGTTTTACCAGAGCTCTCTGAACCAGAAGTAGCGATTGAGCCTACGCTTAAAGTATTACCCAAATACTCACTAAGTGCTAGACAAGCAAAACAAACCGGCGAAATAACATTGCGTTATCAAATAAACGCTACTGGGCATACCAAAAATATTACTGTGCTTAGCTCCAATGTCACTAGAGAGTTACAGCGCTCAGCGCAAAAAGCGTTGGCGCAGTGGCGATATACGCCTAATAAACAACTGTCTGGGGAGCATCAAGTGGTTTTTAAATTTGCATTAACTGAAGAATAAGCTATTTTCCTTGTAACTAAATGGCTCGTAGATATATTGTTACAAAGGCTTTGATAACAAGCGTTTACTCTGTTATCAAAGCATTATATGGTGTCAGTAGATCCGTTATATACCCAAGCCACCTCAAAATGCAGGATTCAGCTGGAATTAGAAACGCCTTTAGGCGAGGCATTGGTTGAAGATAATAGTTATTCTATTGTCAAAATCAATAACGATAGATAAAGCGTTTCTAAACCAGCCATTGTGGGACGTCGGAGCAAATCATGTTCATCGTTATGTAGTTAATTAAGGGAATAACCATTAATTAAATACCCGCCTTGATCATGAATCGCTCAGGCGTCCTGAAACGAGCATTCTGAAGTAGCTTGGGTATAGTTATTTAACCATAAGAGCAAAAGGAAATAGTGTTGTCCTTATTTATCCAAGCACTTAGCCATGAAATTATTGATGGCGATAACCCGCGTAAGCTACTTAACAAGGTTAACCTTTCTGTCGCTTGTGGCGAGTGTATCGCGCTGATGGGAGATAGTGGTAGTGGCAAAACAACACTGCTTAATTTAATCGCAGGTCTAGAACCTATTCAACAAGGTAATGTTGAAATTGCTGGTATTTCATTAACACAAGCAAATGACAGCGCACTTAGTCAATTACGTAAGCAATACATAGGAATTATTTTTCAACAGTTTAATTTACTCACGAGTTTATCTGTTCAAGATAATATTGAATTTAGTGCCAAGCTTGCCGGCAACTATGAGCAACAATATGGCTTGCAACTTGCTGATCAGCTGGGTATTAGTCATTTATTAACACAATTGCCTGCAACGTTATCTGGCGGTGAAATGCAACGGGTAGCAATTGCTCGCGCGCTTAATAGCAGGCCAAAACTATTACTTGCCGATGAACCAACCGGCAACCTAGATGAAAATAACACTAATCAGGTGGTAGAACAATTAGTCCACTTAGCAAAACTCAATAACACAGCACTACTGATGGTCACCCACAGTGCTAGTGTTGCCAAAAAAATGGATAAGATCTACCGCTTAAAAGATGCTTGTATCAATGCCGTGGTTGATTAAGCTAATGCGAGCAAGCACTGCCAATCACACCATTGATGAATTTTGCCTAGTGTGCAAAACACAGCTAGCAGAATACTTAACTAAACCATTATTAAATTTTGGCTTTATCTTTAGTTTAGCCATTGCAACTAGCACCTTACTTAGCATTCTCGTGTTAAATCATGCCAGTGAAAAACAGTATCAACACGCCAACAGTCAATTAAAGTCACCTGTAGATTTTTATATTATTGCCAAAGCCGGCAAGCATATTTCTGTCAAGGACTTTAACCGCTTAAGAGCCCTTGGTTTCCCGCAACTTTCACCAAGCCATCTATTTCGTAAATCGCTAGCATCAGGCCAAACCATCACGTTTAGAGCGATAGATATACTGCCTTTGGTCTTAACCATGCCCGAAAGTTTTTCGAGCCAGGCGATTAACTTAAGTGATGATTATGCAAATACGCTTGGCTTAACTGCACTATCAACCAATACCCCTATTGTTTTGGCAGATAAGCAATCGGTTTCTGTGAATTACAATCAAATTAACGACTGGGGTAAAGTCGCTTTAATCGATTTATCACTTGCATGGCAACTCTTTCCTGATATCCAAGGTTTTAGCCATTTAATGGTCGCCTCTATCAGTAAAGATGAAAAGAAACGACTACTTAACGCCTTACCTGAACATTTATCGATACAAGAAGCATGGGCACTTGAAGAACGTGAAGGCTTTGCTGATGCACTTCATTTAAACTTGATGGCCTTAGCTATTTTAGGTTTTATTGTCAGCTTATTTATCGCTTTTCAAGCCGCAAATCAGGCATGGCAAAAACGCAGTGAGTTGGCATTAAAATTACGCTTACTGGGGGTATCGCTGGTCAGTATTCAACGGGGTATGATTTTTGAAGCCATCATATTAACGCTACTGGCCAGTATCTTAGGTATCGTCATCACTTTTTTTCTGGTATCAATCTTACTGCCTATTTTAGGCATCACCTTAGAGCAGCTTTATCAACTTAGGCAGACAGGACATTTTCAATGGCATTGGTTGTATAGCGTCTGGGCTTTAATCATCTCTGCTTCGGCGGTTTTTTTAGCACTTATCAAACAGTTTACCATGATTAATTCTGCTAGAATTGCGCTAACAGCACGTATTGTGCTGCCATCATTTAACTACCAAACCAGTGGCCTGATTGGCGTAAGCTTACTAACCGTCTTTCTCTTGTGGCCGGCAAGCTATGCAGACAATTCATGGCACCAATTAATGGTTAAATACGGCCTACTATTGTTAGCCAGTGTTGCTTTATTACCTAACCTACTGAGTTATTTACTTAAGCTGATGAGTTACTTAGCCAACTCATTTCGATTAAAATTTGTCATCAAAGACGCTCGCCAACAAATAGGTCGGCGTTATTTACCGCTGGCCGCATTCTACTTAGCATTATCGGCCAGTATTTCCGCAGCATTAATGGTCAATAGCTTTGAAAAGTCCTTCACTGTATATTTAGACCAACTACTCAGCTCAGATATGTTCATTGCTTATAATCCTACACAAAAGCATGACGTAGAAAATTGGCTAAAACAACAAGAAAATGTTGATGAGTATGTCTTATTTACACAAACTACAGCGAAAATTGCGCAAGATACTCTGACATTACATGCGTTAATGTCGAGCAAACAAGAAAACAGCCTATTATTTAAGGAAAAATCACCGCAAGCTGCGCCAACTGACCAATTGATTTGTTACATCAACGAGCAATTATCTTTTGGAAAAGGTTTCACAATAGAACAACAATTAACACTGACACAAGGCAAGCAAACACTCAGTTGTATGATAAAGGCAATTTTTTACGACTATGGTAACCAAGGCTATTCAGTAAAAATGCCTATGCAGGCTGACAACACTCACTTTTCAGGCTGGCAGGAGCAAGGTTTTGGCGTCTACTTTGACAATAAAAATCCACTCAATAAAAATACACTCACCAAGGAACTCGGCCTTGATGATGAACAAGTGTTTGTACCCGAGCAAATAAAGGCTTTGGCTTTAGCGATATTTAAGCAAACTTTTGTACTCACCCAAGCCATTGCCTTTGTGCTATTAACGATTGCTTGTTTTGGCTTATTTTTGTCAGCAAATAGTTTAGAGCTAGCCCGAAAACCTGACTTGCATGTGCTAAGTAGCTTGGGCTATAGCCGTATTGAACTCTTCTTTCATATGTTAATGCAATGGCTATTATTAGCCTTAGGCGTATTGTTACTCAGTTGGCCGATCGCAGCTCTATTAGCAAAAGCCTTAGTAGCGAAAGTTTTGCCAGCCTCATTTGGCTGGTCAATGCCACTAGTATTAGATGTCGCTCCCTTTGCAATAAGCAGCCTTGTTGGCTTATTGATTTTATTGCCTGCATTAGCTATTCCACTTTATAAGCTCAATTTGAGAGCCAAATTATCATGAAAGCTAACAATATACTGGCATTGCTCAGTTTACTAACCTTATCGGCCTTGCTCAGTGGTTGCAATGAACCAGTAAAAACCAAGCATAACCCATTAAAGCTGCTTGCTGATAACAACGAACATTATGCGCAAGCTTCTGTTCACAATAAGATAATTTTTCCTAATGCTCACGCTGCAAAAAAGGCTTATCGTCAAGAGTGGTGGTATCTAACGGCTACACTCGAAACAGAGCAAGGCCAATCGTTTGCAAGCCAATGGACGCTTTTTCGCCGTTCAGTGGCTGATAAACATTGGTATTTTGCTCATGCGGCATTAGCTGATACAAACGCTCACAGCGCAGCATACCGTAATGGTCGTGAAGACTTAGGCAATGTTAGCTTAACAACCAAGCCATTTACCGCGCGAATAGACGACTGGCTATGGCAATCATCATCTGAGCTACTGCCAGCAAAGCTCATTTATGGCTCTGCTGTTGGTTCAATCAACCAACAAGCCGGTGATAACCTCATCGTAAGCTCGAGTGACAAAGCAGCTGCCATTAAAGCAACAACGCCTTGGCAGGCAGAACTAAACTTGTCGACCACAGAAGCATTTTTTCTGCAAGGTGAACAAGGGTATAGCGTAAAACACCCTAAGTTAGCCATTGCCAGCCATTATTACTCACAACCCTTTATTGAAGTCTCAGGAAAAATATATTGGCAAGGTCAATGGCAAAAGGTTACCGGTAACGCTTGGTTCGACCGCGAGTGGGCTTCACAAATGTTAGGCCCAGATCAACAAGGCTGGGATTGGTTTTCGTTACGCCTAAATGAGGACACTGCCTTAATGGTTTTTCGTGTCCGTTCAAGCGTTGAAGACTACCTCTATGCCAGTATCATGTTACGCGGTGGCGAAATTCGCACTATCTCATCAACCGATATAGAGCTTATCAGCCAGAAGGCCAGCACTGACTCTCCTTACCCTTCATCGTTTTCTTTAGTGATAGCTCAACAAGGTATTGATATTACTGTACAAGTTGTTAATAAACAGCAAATCATGCGTTTTGGTATTGAGTATTTTGAAGGTATGGTGACGTTTAAGGGGAGCCATCAAGGCCAAGGTTTTGTCGAAATGACGGGCTATAACGATAATTTTTAACGAACTGACCAGTAAAAATCACGCTTGTTGTTAGCAATAACATATCACGATAAAATGCTGCGAACTTACTATAAAAGACTACACTTATGTCAATAAACAGCGAACAACTCGATACCATTGAACAATATAATGATGAAAAACGCTTAAATTACCTGTTAGAGCAAGTAGTTGCTAACAAAGAAGTTTGGATATTGGCTGATGAACACGGCTGTGTCATGTTAAATACTGACGATGAAGATTGTGTACCTGTATGGCCTAATGAAGAATTTGCACAGCGCTGGGCAACTGAAGAATGGCATGAGTGCAAGGCGCAAGCGATTCCACTTGCTAAATGGTATAGCCGTTGGAGCACCGGGTTAGCAGATGATGAATTGGCTTTAGTCATTTTTCCCAACCAAAATAACCAAGGTTTAGTGCTTTTTCCTGACGAATTTGAGCAAGCGCTTCTTAAAGAAACTAAAAAAAATCGCACATAATTTTTGTCTAGCTAAAGACAGTTATTGTGTAATAAATAAGCTTTGTTTATATTAGTTATAACATAACATAAGCAAATGAAAATTTTACAAGGACGAGTATGTCAGAGACTATCACTAAAAAAAGCCTACAGCTATTTGAGTTAGAACCTGGCAAATACCTAGATATACAAATTAATCACCCAGTTTCAGTGAGGCTCAAGCTTGCCCTTGTTGGCTATGAAATGGGCAAATATATTATTTTAAAGTACCCAAAAGTTGCCAGCAAAGCTGAATATAATGATGTCTTGTTTGAAGGGAATGCGCTCATTATTCGTTATATCATGCCTGCTAACGATGGCGAATGTTTTGCCTTTCGCTCGACGATAAAATACATTTCTCAATACCCAGAAAGATTGCTGTTTATAAAATATCCCTGCCAAATTGAAAATCGTCAGTTACGTATGCAACCAAGAACCAATATTCACTTGCCAGCCACCATTATAGTTGAGGACTCAAGTGACAGTAAACCAACTCAGTTCAACGGTATTATTAACAATATATCGACTAAGGGTTGCGGTTTTTCATTTAAAAGTAAAGGTGTTAATGCCAGTCTTAATAAACAAGAAATACTTATCTCTTTACAAAGCCCGGCTACTGGTGAAATTATGATCCCCGGACGGGTTTGTAATAGCCGTAACAACCAAGATACCACAAGCATCGGTATTCAATTTATCGATAACGCAAATATAGTACCTAAACTACTCAAAGAACTACTGATTGATAATACCGCAAACTAAAGTTTAAGCTAAAGTGTATAGGTAAAGGCGTATAATGGAAATTCGTACCGGCGAACTTGACCACCCAGCTGTGATTACTTTGCTAGCAGAGCATCACCAAGATATGTTACAGCACTCCCCTGCTGAGAGTATACACACGCTTGATTTATCTAAACTTAAACAAAAAAACATTAGCTTTTTTAGTGTTTGGAAAAATCATGAACTGGCAGGCTGCGGTGCATTAAAAGAGTTACAGCGAGAGCATGGAGAAATTAAATCTATGCGCACAAGTCAAAACTTTTTACGCCAAGGTGTTGCTAAATTGTTATTGGAGCACATGCTTAAGCAGGCCAAAACACGTGGTTATAGTAAACTAAGTTTAGAAACAGGAACGGCTAACGCGTTTAAACCCGCACAAAAACTTTACCAACAGCTTGGCTTTACCGAGTGCTCACCATTTGTCGACTATAAAGAAGACCCTTATAGCTTATTTATGTCAAAGACTCTTGACTAAATTAACTATTATTAAAAAGGACTATAAAAATTAGTCTTGAGTTAGGTATTGCTGATGAAAGCGCAAATGCTCTTCAATAAAGCTGCTAATAAAGTAATAGCTATGATCATACCCTGGATGAAAATTGAGTACTAATGGATAGCCACTTTCAACAGCAGCCACCTTTAATGTCTCTGGTTTTAATTGCGCTTCAAGGAAGTTATCGTCGCCGCCTTGATCAACCCGAGCAGGCACAAAACTTTTAACAGTACGCATTAACATACTCGCATCATGTTGCTGCCATAAAGCTTTATCTTGCCCTAGGTAAGCAGTAAAAGCTTTTTGACCCCATGGGCAGTTAATAGGATTACTAATTGGGCTAAACGCAGAAACAGAGCAATACCGCTGTGGATTTTTCAAGGCAATAGTTAACGCGCCATGCCCGCCCATGGAATGGCCAGCAATAGCTCGTTTAGCCGTTACCGGAAAAGTCGCTTCAACTAATGTCGGTAGCTCATCAACAATATAATCATACATTTGGTAGTGCTTATTCCAAGGTGCTTGAGTAGCATTTAGGTAAAAACCAGCTCCCTGCCCCAAATCATAGCCATCATCATTAGCGACACCTTCACCACGAGGACTAGTATCGGGCGCAACAATTGCAATGCCGAGTTCTGCAGCTATGCGCTGAATGCCAGACTTTTGCATAACATTTTCATCGGTACAGGTTAAACCAGATAACCAATATATAACTGGCACCTTAGTATTACTTGCTGCTTTTGGTGGTAAAAAAATAGCAAAACGCATCGTACAATTTAACGTGCTAGCCTGATGGCTATATTGCTTATGCCAACCACCAAAAACTTTGTTGGAACTTAAACATTCTAGGGTCATTCTCAATCCTTAATGGCGGTAACTCGAATTTATCATTACCACCATAAACCTTTATCTTTCAAGCAATCACACATCAAAAGCATATTTAAAATATGTTGCGATTATTCAAAACCAAGAAGCCATTAGTGTAAATTACTTCTCACCATGAATTATTTATCAAAGTGAATAACCGTACGAATACTTTCACCTTTGTGCATTAATTCAAATGACTCATTAATATCTTCGAGCGGCATAGTATGAGTAATAAAATCACTTAATGTAAACTCACCGGCTAAATAACGTTCTACATAATCGGGCAACTCACTGCGACCTTTAACGCCACCAAAAGCTGAGCCACGCCATACTCGGCCGGTAACTAATTGGAATGGGCGCGTCGATATTTCTTGCCCCGCGCCAGCGACACCAATAATGACCGACTCACCCCAGCCTTTGTGACAACATTCTAAGGCAGAGCGCATTAAATTAACGTTACCGACACATTCAAAAGAATAATCAACACCACCATCTGTCATTTCAACAATCACATCATGAATAGGTTTGTCGTGATCTTTAGGGTTAATAAAATCAGTCGCGCCAAGATTTTTCGCCAGCTCAAACTTACTTTCATTAATATCGATAGCAATAATACGTGATGCTTTCGCCATAGTTGCGCCAATAACGGCTGAAAGGCCAATACCACCCAAACCAAAAATCGCAACGGTATCGCCTGCTTCAACTTTTGCAGTATTCATGACTGCGCCCATACCTGTCGTAACACCGCAACCTAACAGGCATACCTCTTCTAGCGGCGCTTTTTTATTGACTTTTGCCAAAGAAATTTCCGGTAAGACTGTGTATTCAGAAAAGGTAGAGCAACCCATATAATGAAAAATCGGCTCACCGTCTTTATAAAAGCGTGTCGTGCCGTCAGGCATTAACCCTTTACCTTGTGTTTCACGAATTTTCTGACAAAGGTTGGTTTTACCTGATAAACAGAACTTACACTCACCACATTCAGGGGTATATAAAGGAATGACATGATCACCCACTTTAACACTGGTAACACCCTCACCCACTTGCTCAACAATACCGCCACCTTCATGACCTAAAATGACAGGAAAAATACCTTCTGGGTCCTCACCTGATAAAGTAAAAGAGTCGGTATGACAAACTCCTGAAGCCACCACTTTAATTAATACCTCACCCTTTCGAGGCAGCATTACATCAACTTCTTCAATCGATAAAGGCTGCTTAGGTCCCCAAGCAATTGCCGCTTTTGATTTAATAAATTTATCTGTCATATCCAGCTCTCTTTTATTGAAATAATTAGTTAAATGCTTTTTTAAATACTTACCTAAACTTTTGTTGAGTAATGATTATAGTTGCTGATATCCCCCTGACTGTAACTGATATAAATATAGTCGTAAGCAAATAACAGCGTTAGTTTTCGTTAGCTTGCGCCATGAAAAACTTAGCCAGCAACCAAAGTTATTTTAACTGTTTCTGTTAAAATGATAATATCAATATTTAGCAAATCACTTTTACATATGGGTAATAATCAATGAATTGGCAAGGCATTAGTGAGTTTGTTTATGTCGCCGAAGCAGAGAGCTTCACTATGGCAGCAAAAAAATTGACAATTTCTACCGCTCAAGTAAGTCGTCAAATCACCGCATTAGAACAACGCTTAAAAGTTAAGCTACTCTATCGAACCACAAGAAAGGTCTCATTAACTCAAGAAGGCTCGCTTTTTTATCAACACTGTCGCGCTGTGCTTGATGGGCTTGAACAAGCTGAAACAGCTATAACCAACCTTCAAGCGACCCCGCAAGGCACAATAAAACTTACGGCATCTGTTACCTTTGGTGAACAACAAATATTGCCCCTGATAAATAATTTCGTCTTAAAACACCCGGATATTGAAGTTGTCGCGCACTTAACTAACCAAAAAATAGATTTGGTAGATGAAGGTTATGATTTAGCCATTAGACTGGGCAGCCTCAAGGATTCAAGCTTAATGGCAAAAAAGTTAGCCGAGCGGACTAATTTTGTTTGTGCTGCTCCTAGTTACCTTGAAAAACATAGCACGCCACATACCTTATCAGAGTTAAGTAAACATAATTGCTTGTTAGGCACTCGTGATTATTGGCGCTTTAGCGAGGGCGAGAAAAGTAAAAACATCCGTGTCAGTGGCAGTGTGCGTTTTAATTCAGGTTATGGCTTAGTAGATGCAGCCTTAAAAGGTTTAGGTATAGTGCAATTGCCTGATTACTACGTAAAGGACTCTATTGACCAAGGTAAACTGATTACTTTACTTGATCATTACCGTGAACCTGATGAAGGCATTTGGGCCGTCTACCCACATAATAGGCAATTATCACCTAAGATCCGTATTTTAGTAGACTATCTTGTTGAGCAGCTGGGCTAATGTAATAGGCTATTGCTCACTAGTACTATTTATCGTCGCCGGTGACAGAATTCATGACAAACGCTTAGTAGCAAAGCTGCTGGCAGCTAAAAAATAAAGCGAAATTTTAACTTTTCAGCAAAAATAGCTGCACAATTGTATATTTTCGATTAACATAATCAAGATATCCGACCAGTTAAGCTTTGAAAATTTTATGAAACTCCATCACCTTGAAGGATATATTCAAACAATTTTACTTGCAGAGTACCCAGATAAACTACTGCTACTTGACGGATGCTGTCGCTCAGACATTGCAATTATCAAAGACTTTATCACCGAGAAACTCAAGCGACCATTGAGTGATTTACGCTTGGTTGTTGTTACCCATATGCACCCTGATCATGCTGGAGCAGCCAATAAGCTTCGTAAACTAACCGGGTGTAAACTGGCTGCGGCTAATGTCAGTGGTCAATGGTATGCTGGCCTAGATGGCAGGTTAATGCATCTTACTGATATGTTATTGGCGAAATGGGTCGCAAAGCGAATGAACAAACCCGCATACAACCTCTGGTATTCGAGTAAGCTTATCGCTGATTACCAATTAAATGATGGTGATAAATTGCCCGGTTTTGATGATTGGCTTGCGCTTGCCACTCAAGGACATACAGACAGAGACTTATCGCTACAACACCTCCCCTCTAACAAAATCTATGTAGCGGATCTCATTGTTAAAGTAAAAAACCGCTATATACCACCGTTTCCCATTTTCTATCCAAATCGTTATCGGGCTTCATTAAATAAAATTTTTGCCTTAAAGGCTAATAGTATTATTCTTGCCCATGGCGGTGAAGTGACACTAAGCCAAGCAGATCATCAGTATTTAATCAGTCTCGCTCCTAAAGTTCCAATAACTCACTGGCGTTCGATTAAAGCAAAACTTAAAAAAGTAATCACGCCAAGTAAAAGCAAACCGCCTCATAGTTAGCGAGTCAATGGTAAAATTAGCCATGGTTTAGCTAAATAGTGCTATGATTTTGTCTACAACTTATTTATATCGGCTTTATCATATGAATTGTTTCCGCTTTAAAGCCTAGGTTTTGATAAAAGCCTGTTGCCTTGGTATTATTGGCAAACACTTCAAGATGCAACAACCTACACCCTAAACTCTTAGCCCAGTGCTGTGCATGCTCAATAAGGGTTTTACCTAAACCCAAACCCTGTGACTTAGGCGAGACAGCAAGTAGGGGGATAGTTGCACAGGTTTCACTCGTAATACTATCTTTATGTGTACGCACATGAATAAAGCCCGCGGGGATATGATCAACTTCCGCGATAAATGTTCGGTTTGGTAATGTTGTTTTTGCCAGCATTTGTGCAATATATTGGTACTGCATTTTTTTAATGTCATCATCACTATGCCACGCTAATTGGGCAACTTCAGCAAGGTAGGGTGACATCTGAAGAATAAATGCATGATCACTTGCTCGCGCTTCTCTAATAACCGTTAGTTTTTCCATAAAACTGTTAACTTTCTCTCAATCCAAATAATATTATCTAACGTATAACTTAAACAATAAACAAAAGGAAAAAAATATGTTTTCACTATTTAAGAAAGATCCCATTAAAAAACTCGATAAACTCTATGAAGCTAAACTAGAAGCAGCAATGCATGCCCAACGCAG
This sequence comes from Colwelliaceae bacterium MEBiC 14330, assembly GCA_040779365.1. GTDB lineage: Bacteria > Pseudomonadota > Gammaproteobacteria > Enterobacterales > Alteromonadaceae > Colwellia. The sequence goes on along the minus strand of JBFONR010000008.1, from coordinate 95,305 downwards.
AGGTGATATAAAGTCTTATGCAATGATAACGGCTGAAGCTGATGAAATCAGGGTAAAAATATTAAAGCTACAAGATGCTCAAAAAAAGTAACACTGATTTTTTCAACACTAGCTTTCTAACACGGCAATAAAATTGACATCGAGTTATCTTGGCAAACTTGAGCAAAGGCAGGAAAATACCATGGCATGTTCACTAACCAAAGCGCCAACGACAAACTTGTCGTCTTAATACAATCAAAAATATAAACGTCGAAGCAACAAGCAACAGGCGTGGCCAAATTAGCCAATACTCAATCAGCCATGAGCAAGGCTAATTATTATCTTACTGATGAGCAGATGTATTTGTATTATTTTTTAGCCGAGAATAACGCTACACAACCTATCACTTTAATTTTTACATCATAAAAATACTTATTTAATAGCCTTTCTAAAGATTCAAGGTCGTCATTTTCATTACTAAAAATAGCTTTCTTGTTATAAACAGCCATTAACTTTTTCGCAAAGAAATTTTTTTCTACATCCTTACCAAGGATTGTGCTGCCAAATAAAACCCCGCCATCATGGAGATGATCTTTAAGATGCTTAAAAATAATACCCTTATCAAGTAAACTACCAGGTAAGCAATGAAGTAAATAATTAATACTCATTGAATCAAACTTATTAATACTTGCAGCCAGTGGTTCAAATACATCACCACAATAAACTTCAGGTTGTAAGTGGTTAATCGCTTGTGAGGCTTTTTCAAGACTGTTTTCATTTAAATCCAACAGTGCAATACGTTTTGTTGATTGAGGAAGGTAATGCTTGAGGTAGTAACCCGAGCCGACACCAACATCTAGGTGATTAGTTGAGACTAACGTTAAAAATTGCTCACTAATATATTTAGTCGGGCATTTCCAAAAATAATGGTTTGATACACCTAATACCCAGAAATCATATATTGTCAGTACTTTTTTTGAGTAGACCGCTTGTCCAGCAATTGAGGCTGCTTTATTCATTGTAATTCCATTTAATCGTTAATTTTACGCCAATGTATACTAATGTGCTTAGATAGCAAGGGTTCGCTTTTAAGAACATTATTGCTTAAGTAAAAAGAGTTTGTGCTCTCTTTTGGCAAGTAAAGCCCAATGTAGCAAAAAATTCAGCTGAGTTTAAAGAAAAAATGACACCAAATTCATTGCACAGTTATCAGTTTCACGGTTATTTCATGCTAAAAGTTTTCATCTGCACATTTAATATTGAACAGTTCATCAAGCCGGTATATTTGTTTGCCTGTTCTGGGCGATAAACTTACCGACACCATTTTGCTAGCAACTTCATCACCAGATATGGGTCGGTATTTTTTAAGACATGGCAACTTGCAAAGCGTCGGTAGTATCGCGTTGCCAATAGTCTCACCTATACGAAAAGACTCACGCTCTCCCTTTAATAATGAGGGCTGTAGTATAGATATCTGTTTAAAAGTTAACGCAGAGACTGCATTTTCTAATTCGCCTTTCATCTTTAGGTATGCGCTTTTACTTTCTTGGTTAGCTCCATAGGAAGACACTAAAATATAATGACTGACTTTATTTTCCGCAGCCAATTTTGCTGCTTGGTACTGATAGGTAAAATCCACTTTCCTTTGTTGAGCAACCGTTCCAGCTTGTTTAATCGTTGTCCCTAAGCAGGAAAAAATCACATCAGCTGAAAAAAGCGGCAGATATTGCTCAATTCTTTCAAAATCAATAACTTCATTAACCACTTTTGGCGATGTATATTCAACCTCTCGTCTGGTTATAGCAACAACTTTTTCAAAACACGGCTCTATAACTAACCTGTCGACAAGTTTTTTCCCCACTAAACCTGTCGCCCCCAATACTATCGCTACCTTCATAAACTTACTTTTAGGTTAATTAAAGTTGAAATCAGCATAAATATGCCAGTGCAAGAGCACTAAGCTTTAATGACTCGTTTTGATGATATGTTCATCGCGTAAAAACCCGCATTATTAAGCACCTTTGATACTTATACTAAAGGCATTAGCATACTTATTAAGTTGCTAACATAGCTAAATCTTTTTCTCGTTTTTTAATCTCGACTTCAATAGTGTCAGCATCGCATTTACCTTGATACTCGAGCCAATGAATAGAATTACCAACGACATAAATACTACCTGATACTATTGTCGTCATTGCTGGAACGAATATTCCTAAAACAGGCAAACAAGCTGGATGAGGATGTTTACAAGCATCTGATTTAGCAAGATCTTCTGTCTTAATTTTCCAACTTGGATTTGATATTTCGCAATTACTGTATGATTTAACTTCTTCTCTTTCAGCTACAACTGAGCATGATGAGAGAATTAATACTGAAGAAAATAGCAGTATTGAGTTATATAACCGTTTCATATATATCCCTATAGGTGGTAACTTTTCATTGCAGCCAACACGGTAGCATAGCTAGGTCAAAACAGAAAATAATTATTAGTTATAATTCCCAACGAATTGAAAAATCAACTTTTTATCGTCCATCATGCAAAGGTTGTTAGTCGAGCTTTGCAACTAGGCTAATTTTGCAAGCACACTCTCTTTGAACATATTAACAACTATTTTTACCGTTCTTTTACGTGACACCAACCGAGGGATTAAAGACATTAAATAATTTATTTTGCCCGATACGGTATATATTCTATTTTTATCATAACCAATGAGCGCGGCTCTAACTACTTCACTTGCTGGCGCTAACGCCATATTAGAGGTATCAGCATTAGCATTTTCCATAAAACGAGACTCGGTAGTTCCTGGACATAAGGCCATCACTCGAATATTAGTATCTAATAATTCACCGGTTAATGCTTCTGAAAAGCTTAAAACAAAAGCTTTAGATGCGCCATAAACCGTTTGATAAGGTAATGGTTGAAAAGAAGCCGTAGAAGCAACATTAATAATGCCACCACTATTTTTAACTTTCATTGCTGGTAGGTATAAATGCGTTAGCTCAACGAGTGCATTTATATTTAACATCATCATTTTATGATACGTTTCAAAGCGCTCATTTGAAAATTCACAAAACTTTCCAAAGCCAGCATTATTAATTAAATAATCGACTGACAAGCCTAAATCATTTACTTTTTCATATAAATCTTTAGCAGCATTTAGCTCACTTAAATCAGCTGAAATAGTCTTAACCCAAATATTATCATGCTCTGACATGAGTTCGTCCGCCAGCTTGATCAGATCCTCATGGGTTCTAGCGGTTAATATTAAATTAGCTCCTTTACACGCAAGTTGTTGGGCAAACTCTTTGCCGATACCAGAAGATGCACCCGTTATTAATATAGTGGTGTTGTAAAAATTCAATTTTTTCATAATAACTATCCTGTTAGTAAATTGAAAACTAACTGTAATCCTTGCCCTTAGGGGGAAGGTCAATTGAATTTTTTAACTAAATCCTCTTTAAATTCCTTCAAATTTTCAGCTTTACCTAAAAGTGCCTGTGCTTCTTGCTTTAAATCGGATATTTTCTTCTCTATTAGTTTGTCAACTAAATCAAAAGGAAGCTTTTTTTCTACTGTTTTTTTAGAAACAATATCTTTGATTTCAAAAAGACTAAACCCAAGTGTTTTGGCTCGACATATCATACTTATGACCATGACGTCATGATCGTTATAAACACGGTAGTTGCCCATTCTATTGGGAGGTGAAATCAAACCTATAGACTCATAGTGCCGGATGGCTTTACGAGTTGCTCCCGTTAATTCAGAAACACGACCTATTAACATGGTAATCCTTATGAGAATAAAAGAGATAATCGCCTAACACAGAGTAGGCTAATGCAAAGTTGTTGGCTTAAAGACTGACAAATAAAATGTGAAAATTATGTTTATAAATTAGCATATTATCTTATCACTCTGACCACACAGCATATTCATTTCCATTTGGATCGCTAAAGTGAAACCTTCTCCCACCAGGAAAAGAGAACGTAGCTTTAATGATTGCTCCCCCTGCATTCAAAATTTTATTTTGAGTTGTTTCAAGTTCATTACTGTACAAGACAATTAACGGGCTACCACTTTTAGTAGAAACAAGTAAATCAGACTTAAAAAAACCGCCATCAACGCCTTGCGCCCCAAAACTGCAATACTCTGGTCCGTAATCGACAAATGACCAGCCAAACACTTCTGCAAAGAAAACCTTTGTTGCTTCAATATTTAGTGCGGGGATTTCGATATAATTAATTTTATTATGTTTTGTCACTTTAGTCTTTTCATCCTTAATTTCACTTAAACCATTGGCACTAGTACATGCAATATAACAAGATAGTACTAAGACCTTAATATATTTCATAAACCTTAATAGTAAATAACACCTCATTAATGGACATGATATTTTTGCTTAATACAGTGAAAATAAACACTAAATCAGCCAAGCACTATGCCTCAGGCTTTGTGGTTCGGTTGCCGTTTCTTGTTAGGGTATTTTTTGACATGTAATAAAAGCGATCATCTTCTTTATCTAACATAAATCCGACTCGTTTATATAATTGATGTGCAGGGCTAATTTTAAAAACTCGCAACCTAAGTTGAGAAAGCCCTTTATTGCTTGCTAAATGTTCAGCTTTGATTAAAGCAGCTGCACCAATACCCTTGTTTTGAAATTTTGTATCAACTTGTAAGTCACGAAGGTAACAACCCTGGTTGTCATATTCAATACGAATCGCTCCAACAACGATATTGTTGTAAAGAATATCCCAATTTTCTAGCGTTTCGATTTGTTGACGTATTGTTGATAAATCCCAATCAACTAGATAGTGCTCATAATACGAACGCATATTATCGAAGGTTATCTGAGCAGAAGTTAACAAATCGACTGTTGGTTGGAATGTAATCATTGTTTATGTCCTAATTCCTCATTAAAAGGCTGAAAATAATTAGGGGCTGTTGAGCTTTCAGGGTTAAAATTTATTCGATTTAAAACGAATTTAATCGCGGCGCAAGTTTTGTATCATAGTCATTCTATTAAAAAAGCGAGCAACAATGAGTAAATTTGTTTTAAAAGAACCCTAAAGGGCAGCACTTGTTTGAAGTTTATACTACGTTATCGTATGTTCGAGTAGCCAGCTACACGTCACATACTCTGCCTTGTCTAAATACCAAACAAGTTGCTGTAAAAGTAATCTCGCAAGATCAACAGCCCCTAGTTAAAATAACGACGCACGAGCAAAAACCAACTGTTTTTTGTCCTGCTTTGTTGACTTGTTATGCATTACCATTGATAAGCAATCTTCAGGGTTACACCACTGGTATTTTTTTCAAATCTATTTTCACTTGTTGAAGTGACTCCGCTATACACAGAAGCCCCTAGAACAAATGAACTGTTATTAAACCCTGAAAAGTAATAATTATAAGTACCCGATAAACCGTGATATATAGCTACTTCACCATAAGCTATTTCTGCGGATACACTGCCTCCAAAAATACCTAATGTGTGCTTATCATTTGCTATTTTTCGCTCCCAGCCTAGGCCATAACCAAGCCCTGTACCATCATCTCCATGAACGCGAACCCCCAAAGAGGCATAATATTTTGACTCATTATGATTAAAAGAGTATTTAGCGCCTAAACCGCCGTGGTCGGTTCCTAAACCTAAAGAAAAATTTGAATTATCTGAAGCAAAACAAAATGAAGACACAGACATCGTTAACACTGGTATTATATATTTCATGGGGAATCTACTTTATTCCTAACGCCGTGCTAAGCGGCAAAAATTTGTTGGCTAAAATTAGTGAATAATGAGCGCAAGCCAACTTTTTTGGGCCCATTTTATCATTGATTTGTTATGTTTTTAACTTAACAGCTGTTCCAAATACCATAATTTCAGATGAGCCATCCATAATTGTACTGGTAGTAAAACGAATGCCGACAACTGCATCCGCTCCTTTTTCACGAGCACTTTCAACTAAGCGAGAAATGGCTATGTCACGTGCATCAGATAGCATTTCTGTATATCCGCGAATTTCACCACCAACAATATTTTTTAAACCAGCCATAATGTCACGGCCAATATGCTTTGCTTGAACAACATTGCCAGTAACAATACCTACTATTTCTTCAATCTCTTTACCTGGAATTAACTCGGTAGTCGAATAAATCATAAACTTTCCTTAAAAAATATATAATGCCGCAATATGGGGCGTTTAAGCTTGGCTAAAATCAGTGACGAAGGAGCGCAAGCCAAGCATTTTGCGTTCTTTTGAGTAACTTGTTATACCTCAATTTCTTCGGTGTAGCGACACTTTGGAAAACTACTACACGCTAAAAAATCATTCCCCTTATTCTTGCCTTTCTGTGCAGTTTTAACAGCTAATTCTGAAGAACATTTAGGACAAGTTTGTACCTCAATTTTAACAACTGGAGTTAACTCAACTTCATGTGTAATTTGAAAAATTTCATTTTTTATTTCTTTAACAGTATAGGTTGCTAAAGCTTTAAATCTATAAAGTTTTAAATGTGCAGTTTCACATGCTAGTTCGACGAACTCATCGCGTTTCATTTGCTTTTTCTGAGAGTGACTTTTATCGTCAAGCTCAATTACAGCGATTACCGATAAATCGTTTGGATCACATAAAACAAAATCAAAATGTTTCGCTGATATTTTATTGAAGGCTGTTTGCCATTCACTTCGATTGAGGCCTTTAATGGGCTTTAAGATATCTGCGATTCTAACTTTACCAAATATAACGGCTTGAGATTCACAAGCTAAACTCAATACCCCATAAAAAGAACGTTCTGCAGGTGTAAATATTGGTCCTGCTAACTCATATGGAGCTTCAACTATCTCTGCCGTTTTGATTTTAGATAAAAATATTAAAGCAATAATAACTAGGATAAATAGTGCGATAAATTCCATTTTTTCACCTTGAGGTATAACCCCCCGCTTAGGGGCTGATTAATGTTTCGCTAAACTTGTGTAACGGATCGGAAATGAACCAAGCTATAGCAATACTGCACTTAATTGGCTTGTTATCTGCTATTTTCGACCCAGTATTCTAAGAATACGTAAAAACAAATTAATAATATCCATATACAAAGCAGCAGCACTATCCACAGCATTATCATATGTTTTAGGAATAACATTCGCTCTAGCCCAGTCATATCCTATATAGCCACAGAAAATAATCGATACAATCCAATCTAAGACTCCGTGATGAGTATTAAATATAAATATTTCAATTAATTCGACAACGATTACACATAGTAGTGCTACTGTGAGACCACCTGCAATTTTATTGAAAAAGGCTGGATACATTGAACCAAGAAGCATCATAACGAAAGTCACCATACCAGTAACTCTTATTGCCTCTAATACAATATCTGGATCATATCGACTGACAACCAAATTAATAATTAATCCAAATGGTACAACTACAAAATTATACCCGATGAAACTTATGGCAGGACTATCAGATTTACTAAATAGATAAATTCCGAAAAAACAGGATGCAAAATAACCAATAAAAAAGAAAATTGGATCAACACTGCTAATTGACTCAACAGGAATATTTAATACCATCCACCAATTAACAGCAAACCCCCAAATTAATGTTAACCCGATGATTAAATTATATGTTGAACCACTAATTATTTTGTCAGTTGTTTCTGTTCTATCAAATACACCAACTTCCATTTCTACTTCCTTATAGTTAATTTTGAATGCCACACTTTAATTACACTGGTACCTAACACTTTGCTAAGCGGTAATAAAATAGTTTAGCTACAATAACGAACGAAGTGAGGCAAGCCAACTGTTTTTTGTCCTGCTTGAATGCCTTGTCAGGCTACAATTCTGCCTCTGTTAAATCAATTTCATAAATTTTTGATAATCTATCACTTTTAGTGCATTTAGTGATTATTTTTTTGGACATACCATTTGTAGTTTTACCGCATGTAATATGCTGCGCTTTTAAGCCAAATTTTGATTTATAATTTTTAATAATATTATCATATCTTTCTTTATCTTCACTTGGTGCTTTAGAATAGAGATCATTGAAAAGAGCTTCCCAATCATCTCTTTCTGATTCTATAGCCACCCCCAACCAACCCATACCAATTAAAGTTGATTGCTCCACATATTGCCCTTTAAGAAACATAAACGCTAGAGCATATTGAGCATCCTTATAACCCCAAGAAGCTAATTCACTTAACTCATGAAATGCACCTTTATAATCTCCCTTTTCATACAAAATAATTCCCCACCTTTGTTGCTTATCGATAGCATCTATATCTTTTGTAATTCTATCCGTGGATTTACATGAGATTAATAATAGTGAAAATAACAGTAAGAATATTCCTTTCATTGAAACTCCATAATATGGTTTGTAGCCTAACGCCCGCATAAGAGGCTGATAATTGTTTGCTAAAATGTGAAGCAGAGCGGAACCGAGCAAACTGTTATCAGAACCGTTCTTAATGCACTTGTTAGGTGTAAATTACACTCCAAACTCTTTTTTAGCCAATAGTTCAGTAACTTGCTTTAGTTCAGGTTGTCCACCACCATGCATTCCTGCATTTTTATATTTGCAGATCCAGTATTGATTTGAGGTTGCATTCAAGTAAAGTGAATCCCAACCGGATTTATCAGTTGCGATTTTAACGAGGTTAAGACTGATGTAGTTTTCAACAGCTTCACTCCCTGAAATTACACTCATATTCCTTTAAACCTAACAGCTTATTAGTGCGCATTTCATGTTTCTACAATTATGAACTGCTAATTTTATTAAATTATAAGCGCACTTTTATTAATATTTTTAATACCTTACCAGCAAGCCTGAGTCTTTTCAAACAGAGTCTTAAATGGAGAAAGTGAGCCATGAAATATGTGAGCCTGAAAATGGCTCGCTATGTTAATTAAAAATAAAATTAGTTTACTTAGAAACAGTTACTTATGTAACAGGTATTACTTATTCGTGCCATTTTAAATTTTACATAACGTGCCTAAACAAGGCTTTATTCGACCAAACTACATATCACTGTAATAATAAACAGTTAAGTTTTAAAAGGTTATATTCATGATTCAGCCTACTTTTTTAGACTTAATTAATATAAAAAAGACGCCTATAACCTTTAACAAGAATAAACCAGCATATAGATTTTGTTATGTTAGTCATTGCTTTGCAAAACGATTAAGCGTTTGAACTTAATTCAGGTACTATAGTCATAATATCGTTGACAACAATTTATATTACAAAGGAATGTATTGTCATGAAAAACTTCATCATTACTGCAATGTTACTGCTCTTATCAGGGTGCGCTGTCAACCTAACTACAGACTCTTTTGTCTATCAAGATAAAGCGGTTGAATCACAAGTTAATTTAGCACAAATAATGACTAAAATTACTGATGACAATACCTTAATTACACTCAATCAAGTAGAGGTGATTACTAAAGATAATATCAAGTTAAAAGGCGTAGAGTTTACCCATAAAAATGCTATAGCTAATATTGTGCTTTTTGGTGGTAATGGCATGAAAATCAGTCGTTCTGCTGGCATACTTAACCAATTCTCTCAATTACCCGCAAATATCATTTGGTTTGACTATCGCGGTATGGGGGTAAGTGAAAAAAATAAACAACTCAGTGTTTCCCAGCTGCAACAAGATGCACTGACAGTTTATGACTTTGCTAAGCAGCGTTTTTCAAACAACAAACCGATCTTAGTTCACGGTATCTCTATGGGCTCTCTTCTGGCAACTTTTGTGGCTGGCCAAAAACCCATAGATGGCTTAATTTTAGATGGAGCTATTAGCACTGTGCCTGACTTAATTGACAATATTACACCGACATGGTCTAAATTATTTACTACTGTCATTGTTGCTGATGAATTGAATGAAATTAATAATATCGAGCTTATTAAGAGGTACCACAAGCCTTTACTATTTCTTGCCAGTGAAAACGATGAAGTAACACCAGTCAATTTTTCACAAGAGCTATTGCAAGCTTCTAACAGCAAGGTAAAAAGTTTGGTTATAATCGCAAATATTGGCCATGGCCAAACCATGAAAACTCAGCAAGCATTAAGGCAATATAAAAACTTTATTAACAAGTTAAATTGTTGCAACAAAAGTTAACCCAAGTCATTATTGAGCCAAACGTATATTATTATCTTCCCTCCCCCAATAATTAGTCTTACTAGGTCAAGTTAATGCCCTCACTGACTCAAAAAATTATTCAATTGGTTGCACAAGATCAACTACGTATGAATGCATTAACCTGTCTATCATCACTTAACTTACCGCAAGGTTTTATCGCCGCTGGTTTTATCAGAAATCTCGTCTGGGATGACTTACATAATATCACCAAACCAACGCCATTAAATGATGTTGATGTCATTTATTTTGATAACAAAGAAGCGAAGCTAGATAAGTATAAAGACTACCAAGCAACACTCAATAGCAAAATGCCTGAACTAAATTGGCAAGTAAGAAATCAAGCGATAATGCATAATAAACATGGCGAGCACCCCTACTGTAGTAGTCTTGACGCCATGCGCTATTGGCCAGAAAAAGAAACCGCTGTTGCTATTCGTATGCTAGAGGCCGGTGAATTGCAATGTATTTCAGCTTTTGGGCTGAAAACTTTATTTGATTTGCAACTAAGCCATAACCCTCATCGTGATATAGCCACCTTTACCCAGCGCATTAAATCAAAACGCTGGCTTGAACAATGGCCGCTATTAACTATGAAAGTAAATCCTTAAGGGTATTTTCAATGCTAGCATGATTAAATTCAAAGTCATGACTCAATAATTTTTGCGGATAAACATTTTGGCTGCATAGTAACAACTCGGCACCTTCACCCAACAGCGTTTTTAGCATAAAGGCCGGTACCGTAAAGAAAGTCGGGCGATTCAATTGCTTACCCAGCGCCTTGGTAAACTCTGCATTGGTTAATGCTTGAGGAGAAGTACAGTTAATTGCTCCTGTAATGGTTGTTGATAACAAGCTAAATTGAATAGCACGAACCATATCTTCAATGTGAATCCACGACATATACTGCTGACCATGGGCAATTTTTCCACCAAGCCCCAATGAAAATGGCAAATGCATTTTAGCTAATGCACCACCATCATTCGCTAATACAATACCGGTACGTAACAGCACAACTCGACAATCTTTACTTGCCTTTAAAGCAATATCTTCCCACTTAAGACACAAAGAACGAGCAAAATCTGCCTTGTCTACCAAGGTGTCTTCAATTACTTTTTTCGTACCAGTATCACCATAATAACCAATAGCTGAGCCACTAATTAAACACTGAGGCTTGTGCTCTGAACGCTTAATCATCTCGATGATTTGTTCGGTCAAGTGCCAACGGCTTTGGCAAATTTTTTCTTTTTGCGACCCAGTCCACCGCTTATCTACGATAGGTTCACCCGCAAGATTAATAATGGCTTCAAAGTTATTTTGCTCAGGAAGTTTGTCGATAAACTCAACGCTTTCAGGCAAACATTGGCGTGCTCTTTCAATATCACGAGACAATACAGTAAATTGATAAGGCTGTTGAAAAGCCCTGATAAAATGGCGACCAATTAAGCCTGTCCCGCCAGTAATTAAAATTTTCATCAAACCTCCTGCATTAATGAGGGCACTACATAACATCTAATAAAAGCCTGACAACTTTAATACTATTTATAAAAATATTATGTCAGTAAGTTACCCTGTCATAATTATATCAGAAAGCTTTATAATCAAGTGTTTTTAATAGCTCTATTGAAAAAATAAACTATGCTAACTGATAAACTTTCACAGCATCACAAATACTTCTGCCACATTGAAAATCATTACTTATCGTTTATAGTTAATTTCAAGGACATAATTATCAGCAGTTAAGGAATTCTGTGAATAATATAGACTTATTAAATGCACAATATGCATTAGCGAAAAAGTGGCCGTTATATATTGCCTTTTTTTTAAGCTATATTGCTGCGGGTTATCTAACGCTTTCTGTTATATCCTTTCAAAGTCAAATTGCCCACATTTGGCTACCAGCTGGTATTGCATTAGTTGGTTGTTACTTGTGGTGGTGGCGTTTCTTCCCAGCAGTAATTTTAGCCTCATTTATCTTTAACTTTGCGGTAGCACCCAGTGTAGATACTACGCTGATATTCCCTGAAAAAATTATTCAAAATCTGTTTATTTCTCTAGGTGCTGGCCTCCAAGCAATGCTGGGCAGTTCATTACTTAGGTATTGGCTAGGCAGTCCAGTTAGGCAATTGAAAAATATCAATACCCTTTACTTTGTTTTTGTTGTCGGTATTTTAGTAAATCTAGTTTCAGCCACCATTGGCGTAAGTTCGCTCACTGTTTTTAATCCTTCATATAGTTTAGAAAATTTTCAATTAAATTTAGTTTTTTGGTGGTTAGGCGACTCTCTCGGCATCTTAATTTCATTGCCTTTCATTTTCACGCTACTCAACACCAAAGCGTTAAAACCTGAATTACGCAAGTATCAATGGATTATGACGATTTCAATGAGTGCTGTGTTTCTTATTGCAATAGTGTTAACCAGATTTTTTATCGCCAACTCTAATATTGCAGCACAAGATTTAATATCAAAAGAAGTTAAGGCAATAGAAAATGGTGTTTATCGTCAAATTAGTTTAAGTATTGAGCAGGTAGCTAAATTAGCTGAACGGTTGCAAAAACACCCAGATATTAGCCGAGATAACTTTCATAAATTTGTTAATGGGCTTAGCCAAAATACTAACACGCTTCAGGCAATGGCATGGAACCCGCTTATTCATGCAGATGAAATCTTAGCTAAAGAAAGACAACTATCAAGTGACTATCAACAGAAATTAGCCATTAGAGGTAGGCCATTATCAGTCGATGATAAAGTGGTATATGTTAAGTTAATTAGTCCTGAAGCAACTAATACTAAAGCGATTGGTTTTAATATTTACTCTAATCCGGCGAGAAAAAAAATACTCAATGATGCTATGGCAAGCTACCAACCCAAAGCTACGGGCATTATACAAGTAGTTCAGTCTTTTAATATAGAACCGGGCTTTTTGCTATTTGTTCCCATATTTGAACAAGTAAGCAAAGCAGAAATCACAAACGATAAGCGATTAATCGGCTTTGCCAGTGGCGTATTCTTAGCAGAAAAGCTTATTTCTAATGCAATTGATAGCCGTAATAATAAACTATTTTATTATGAGGTCTTCGAACAGAATAAAAAGCAATGGTTCTTATCTAATGCCAAGAAGGGCGATAGCTATTCAAAAATAAACAATAAGCATTTCATGCATACCTTTAATGTTGCCGGACAAGTGTTGAAAATGCACTTATTCGTCAACAACAAGTATTTAATTAAACAGCAACATAATGAATTTATGAATTTTTTCTTGTTGCTTTTTCTTATTGTTACCACCATAGTGCTTGCCCTTTTATTGCTTCACAACCGACAATTACAGCTCGATGAATTAGTTAATAAACGTACAAGTGACTTACATGATGCAATGCAAGAAGCCACCAGAGCTAATCAGGCTAAGAGTCAATTTTTAGCGAATATGAGTCACCAAATTAGAACACCAATGAGCGCAGTTATCGGCTTTGCTCAACTGGCAAAAGTATCTACTAGCCCTGAAGAAATAAAAGCCTACCTTGAACAAATAGATAGCTCTTCCGATTTATTATTAAGTCTTGTTGATGATATTCTTGATATCGCTAACATTGAATCTGAAAAACTGGTGCTAAAGACAGAAGCTATTGATCTACATTTAATATTACAACGAATTTACAATGCTTTTGAAGTTGAGGCCGATAAAAAAAAGCTTACTTGGCACTTACACGATAACATCCCCAAGGCAGTCAACTTTTTAGGTGACCAAGCCCGTATAGAGCAGATATTAATCAACCTATGTGGCAATGCCATGAAATTAACTGAAACTGGCGGCGTTTCAATAACCGCTGATTTAATTAAAGTAGTTGATAATCAAGCACACTTATCTATTACCGTAACAGATTCAGGTGTTGGTCTATCAGCAGAAAGTATTAACTTGTTATTTGACCCCTTTACTCAAACTGATACCTGTGCTGGTGCCGAAAATTTACCTGATTTTGGCGGTACTGGCTTAGGGTTAACAATCTCTAAAAAACTCAGTCTATTAATGAATGGCGATATTAAGGTAAAAAGCAAAAAAGGCTTTGGTAGCAGTTTTACATTTACCTGTAAGTTATTACTGACCCGAACCAAACCTAAAGTAGATGACATCAATAACAGCTCATTTAAAACCATCGCCAATCAACAAGCATTAAATACAAAGGGTAAAACCGACATAGCAGCTGATAACGAACACGTAAATAAACAGCTAGCAAATTTACGTGTCCTCGTTGCCGAAGATAATTGTATTAATCAAAAACTTATTAATAATGTATTAAACAAACTTGGTATAACACCTGTTATTGTCGAAAATGGCCAACTCGCTATCAATCACCTGCTTGAAAGAAGTGTTGATGTGATATTAATGGATTGTCAAATGCCTGTTTTAGATGGTTATCAAGCAACAAAACAAATTAGAGCTATGCCTAATTTTGCCGATATACCTATTTTTGCCTTAACCGCAGATGTTGATAGTCGCACCAAGGACAAAGCACTCTCCTTTGGCTTTACTCGCTATATATCCAAGCCAATTAAACTAGAACAACTGACAAAAAGCTTATTAGCCGTGATAGATGATCAATAACAATGAAAAAGCCATACTGAGCAGTAACTCAAGCTGGCTTTTATCATGATACTTGTCTTGTTAGCCGTCTTGGCGAATAAGATAATCAAATGCGCCAAGCGCTGCATTTGCGCCACTACCCATGGCAATAATTATTTGTTTATAGGGTATATTAGTAACATCCCCGGCAGCAAAAACTCCCGCGACAGAAGTCTCGCCTCGAGCGCCAGTAATGACTTCACCGCTTTGACTTAACTCTATATCACCACGTAAAAACTCACTATTTGGCACTAAACCTATTTGTACAAAGATGCCAGCTAAGTTTACTTGATGACTATCGCCGCTAACACGGTCTGTGTAATGTAAAGCGGTTACTCGTTTACCGTCACCAACCACTTGTGTCGTTTGAGCATTGGTAATAATAGTCACATTAGCAAGTGAATTCGCTTTCTTCAGTAGTACATCATCTGCGCGAAGACTATCGGCAAACTCTAATACGGTAACATGCTCAACGATACCTGCTAAATCAATCGCAGCCTCAATACCCGAGTTGCCGCCACCAATAACCGCAACCGGTTTACCTTTAAATAAAGGTCCGTCACAATGAGGACAATAGGCGACACCTTTACCACGATATTCACTTTCACCCGGTACATTCATTTCTCGCCAGCGTGCCCCGGTAGCTAAAACTACCGACTTACTTTTTAATACCGCACCGTTTTCCAAACTAACTTCGACTAGTCCTGTTGCTTCATTACGCTTTACTTGATTGGCGCGATTACTGTTCATGATATCGACCTCATAGTCACGAACATGCTCTTCAAGACTTGCCACTAACTTAGGCCCTTGCGTGGCTTTGACCGAAATAAAGTTTTCAATTGCCATAGTATCGCTCACTTGACCACCAAATCTATCAGCAACCAAACCCGTATTGATACCTTTTCTCGCGGCATAAATAGCTGCTGCAGCACCTGCAGGTCCACCGCCAACAACAAGAAAATCATAGTTTTCTTTTTTCGCTAATACTTTAGCTTGGCGTGCTTGGGCATTGCCATCAACTTTATTTAAAATTTCCGTTAGTGATATTCTTCCTTGCGCGAAAGACTCGCCATTCAGGAAAACATTTGGCACCGCCATCACATCACGATCAAAAACTTCAGTTTGAAATAAAGCCCCATCAATCATGGTGTGTTTAATATTGGGGTTGATTGCTGCCATCATATTTAGTGCTTGCACGACATCAGGACAATTTTGACAACTTAAAGAAATGTAGGTCTCAAATTCAAATGCGCCCTCAAGATTGCGAACTTGTTCGATTTGCTCGGCATCAATTTTTAGTGGGTGTGAACCACTGTGTAATAACGCCATGACCAGTGAGGTAAATTCATGCCCCATAGGTAAACCAGCAAAACCCATTTCACTGCCTGTTTCTAAAGAGCGAACCACCATGGATGGCATGCGTGCATTATTTGCTTGCGCTGTATCATTGCCATCAACTTGGCTAACTAACGGTGATAAAGAGGCAATTTCAGCAACCAACTGCGCAAGCTCTTTTGCCTTAGGACTTTCATCAGTAAAGGTAATGAGCTCAACAGGTGTTTTTAAGTTATCTAAATAGCTTTTTAATTGGGTTTGTAAATTGGAATCTAACATAATGACCTCTGCGATAAGTTGTTGAGAGCTGGAAAGTACTAAGGAAAAGGGACTTTTATTAAAGAGAGCACAACAAGCAATTTAGTCGTGTTTATGCTCTTCAAGTTTGACTCTAGCTTTGAATTAAATAGCGTTTACTCGAGGCGTGAAGCATGAGCATAGCTTGCCTATGTGATTGCTGAGCAACAAAGAGTAAGCACTATTTAAACTAAGCTAAGGAAAACTTAACAATTCAAGATTTAGATTTTTCCTACTAGGTCTAATGAAGGGGCAAGCGTTTCTGCCCCTGGCTGCCATGCTGCAGGACAAACTTCACCATCATGCTCAGCAACATATTGAGCGGCTTTAATTTTGCGAAGAAGTTCAGAAGCACTGCGTCCGATTCCTAAATCATGAACTTCGGCAATTTTGATTTCTCCTTCAGGGTTAACCACAAACGTACCACGTAACGCCAAACCATCTTCTTCAATCATGACACCAAAATTACGGGTAATTGCACCTGTTGGGTCGCCGATCATTGGGTATTTAATTTTATTAATAGTGTCTGAAGCATCATGCCAAGCTTTGTGAGTAAAGTGCGTATCAGTTGATACTGAATACACTTCTACACCCATTTTTTGTAGCTCTGCATAGTGGTCTGCCATATCACCTAATTCGGTAGGGCATACAAAGGTAAAGTCAGCCGGGTAGAAGAAGAATACTGACCATTTATCAGTGAGATCTTTTTCGCTTACCTCAACAAACTCGCCATTGTGAAATGCGGTTGCATTAAACGGTAATATTTTAGTGTTGATAATAGATTGGTTAGAAACTGTGCTGCTCATCATGAACTCCCGTCTTTAATAAATGAATTAACTGCCTAAAATGAAACTTATTAATGTGTTTCGTTGAAGACGCAGTAATAATAAGACGCGAGTATTAATTCGTACAATCGATTATAACAAACAAATTAATAGCTAAAACCTATCGTAGCGATATTAATAATTTGTTTTAAACCCTCACAAAGGCAAGAGAAAATAGTTTAACGGTATTTAAAACTTGAAAGGCAGATATAAAAAAGCCCCAATAATAATTGAGGCTTAAGTGAGTTGCTATATAGCATTAGTGCATAACTTACGGCTTTACTCGACGAGATACTAGCGCTAATAGACCCAGTCCTAACACGGCAATAGTGGTCGGCTCTGGTACCGCAGCAGTTGAGAAATTGGCCACTTCTTGTGTTTGACCGTTTCTTAATAAACCGTGAACAAAAATTGAACCCTCACCTATATTTTCCCAAAAGAGTAAATCAAAAGACTCTATACCAGTATCAGCAAAGTATTGCCAGCCACTATCTCTTAACGGAGTGTTGCTATTAAAGGTATATAAGTTATTGCCACCTATTTTGACATCAATACCGTCGTCATGGTGAAACTTTAAGGCGGCGTATAATGACGTATCAATAGTGCCAGTAGCGGTTAAGACAAAGGTCGCATTATGATTGCCAGGTATTGGCGAAGCATCAAATTGATTACGATGTGCTTGAGTATCACTTAAAAGAATAGTGTCGCTATTAAATGTTGTATTAGCCGCTATAGCATTATCAATAACAGATTGTGCTTGTGCGATGCTGCCTAAGCCTGAGTTGCTTTCATAAATATTGATCAAGGTAGCATGAGCATTTAATGCGAGTAGTGAAGTGAATAGAACTACAATAAATTTTTTCATCGTGCTGTTTCCTTTGTAAACTGCGTAAAGTATCGAGCGAAATTTATTTCCGGTAAAATATTAGCAAAGATCAGACCAAAAATTAAAAAACTATTTAAAACAGCAAGGTAAAAATTTCATAATCCGCTCACCATCACTCAGTGTAAAATAAGCTGACACTCGTTTAATCAATAATTAATAGCCTGGTGCTTTGCACAAGTGAGAAGCTATTGCAGGGGTTAAAATACCGCTATTGACTTGGCTGCGCTTTATCTTTTCAACAAAATTTTGAACTGTTATCATTCAGCTATTCAGCACTACTGCACGCACAAAATCAACGGATAATGAAGTGATATAATTGCCGCTCATTTAATCCCCTCATCATTTTGCGTAGAGCCTATAATAAAAATACTAGCAACGAACATAGAGGTAACTACATGATTAAAGGACTATCAATCTACAAAGTAATATTACCCTTGCTTATATTGCTAGGTGCTTGCTCTGAGCAGCCAACAGACGCTGATAAACCAAAAAGTGCCGCTGATTCAACACACCAGCAAGCTAATACTGAAGAGCACGTAGCAGCAGCGCAAGTTAATTCTAGCCCCAATAATGCTATTAACAGTGCCATTACCGATAAAAGTGCGCCACAAACAACGCAAAACAGCTTAGATTACAGTAACCGTAAAATGGCAGTGCTCGATATTTCTGAACGCAGTTTTGACGGCGGTAACGCCATTGCTGTTACCTTATCTGCGCCATTAAATCCTGAGCTCAAGCACGATGATTACTTTTCTCTTACTCAAGAGTCGGGTGAGAAAGTTGATGACAGCATTGTGCTATCTGACAACAATAAGGTGGTTTATTTTCCTTTTGTTGAACCTTCAACTAATTATCAATTAACGGTTTATAAAGGTTTGACTGCGAATAACAGTTCAAAACTTGAAAAAGATGCCTTTAAAAAAATAACCACGCGGCCAATCGTTGCCAGCTATAACTTTGCTAGCAAGGGCTCATTTTTACCATTAGAGCAACATAACGGCTTACCAATAGAGTTAGTCAATATCAAGGACATAAATGTTGATTACTTTAAAGTGCCCGATGAGCAAGTGGTGCAGTTTTTAGCTAATCAAAACTATTTTCAAGATAAAATTAATCGCTATTATGCGCAAAAAAGTATCGACAGCGCTGAGTTAGTTTACTCTGCACGCTATCAATTTAATGGCGATAAAAACAAGCGTCGTACCTTCAACTTACCCATTCAAAATATAGCAGCATTAGCCTCTCCAGGTATTTATCTTGCGGTGATGAGTCAAGCAACAGAGATTTTCAGGGAGATCTCCATGACTCACTTCATGGTAACCGATATAGGCATGCATGTTCGTGTCTATAAAGGGCAGGTCGAAGTGGCCTTAAATAGCCTTACTGATCAAACGCCACTTTCAGGTGTCAAAATCACTTTATTAGATCAACATGGCAAACAAATAGACCAAGTGAACAGCTCGCCAGCAGGGTTAGGCACCTTAAGAACCAAAGCTGATGCTCGCTATATCATGGCACAATCAAATAAAGCACTGTCAGTCGTTCCGCTCAGTGGTCCTGCATTAGATTTATCTGAATTTAGCCTCGCGCATCGACCTTTTTCAAGCACAGAGTTATTTGTTTATAGTGCCAGAGACTTATATCGACCAGGTGAGTCAATTAATTTTAATGCCCTGCTGCGAGATCAAGATGGTAAATTAATCAAATCAATGCCACTCAAAGCCAATATTAAAGATACCAGTGGTCAAATAGTCAAAAGCTTTACTTGGCACAGCAAGGCTGATGGTTATTTTTACCAACAATTCACACTACCACAAGATGCTAAAACCGGTACATGGCAGTTAGACATTACTCAGCAGCAAAAATTATTAACAAGTTACCAATTTAAGGTCGAGGAATTCTTACCTGAACGCTTAAAACTAACCTTTAATCAAGGCGAAGCTACTAAGCTCTATAAGTCTAATGATCCCCTTACCGTTAAGGTTTTAGGTGAGTATTTATATGGCGCTCCTGCATCAGGTAATCGTTTCGAATCTCGTATTTTGCTTGCTCCTCAACGTGAGCCATTTGAAACATTACCAGGCTTTCAGTTTGGTAATATCGTTGAAAAAAATCTTAAGCAGCAATATAAAATGGCCGATGTAAAGCTTGATGCAGAGGGTAAAGCGGCTATCACCATTGAAAACCGTTGGACAGAGGCTAAATCACCAGTGCAAGTGACATTGCAAGCCAGCTTATTTGAACTAGGTGGAAGGGCGATTTCAAGACGCCATCAAAGTAATGTCATTCCAACAGCCAAGCTAATCGGCGTTAGACCGCACTTTAAAGATAACCCCAAACATAATAGTCGAGTGACTTTTGACGTGATTACCACCAATGCGCAAGGCCAATTAACAGCGAACGCAGCATTAGAGGTTAAATTGGTCAGAGAAGATCGCCGCTACTTTTGGGAGTTTAACAACCGTGAAGGTTGGCACTACCGCTGGTCAGACAGTGAATTTGTCGAATACACTACCTCGACCAAGACTAATATCAAGGCTGCAAGTCAGCTAACGCTGCCAGTTGAGTATGGTCGTTATCGATTAGAGGTGAGTGATCCCGCCAGCAACACTATAACTAGCGTACGTTTTTTTGCCGGTTATGACTGGTATAGTGCTTGGCAAGATAATCAATCATCATCACAAGCTGCTCGACCAGACAAAGTCTCTTTAGCTTGGGACAAAGCCTCTTACAATGCCGGTGATGTTGCACAGCTAAGCATAGTACCACCGAAAGCTGGTGAAGCATTGCTGTTAATAGAATCAGATAAACTGCTGCACTCTGAGCGTATCAGCGTACCTGCAGAGGGACTTAATGTTGCTGTCAAAGTTGATGAAAGCTGGCAGCGCCATGATATTTACGCCTCGGTAGTGCATTTACAACATGGTGATAATAAAAAACGCATTACGCCGACGCGTGCAATAGGCTTGATTCATTTACCCCTTAATCGCGAGGCACGTAAACTTGAAGTCACAATAGAATCTGCTGAAGAAGTTTACCCCAACCAAGAATATCAAGTTAAAGTCAAAGTCAATGGACATGCCAACCAACAAGCTAAGTTAACCTTGGCGATGGTTGATGTTGGGGTGTTAAGCTTAACGGATTTCGCAACACCCGATGCACACAACTACTTTTTTGAACCAAGGCGCTTTCAAGTAGACAGCCGCGACATCTATCAAAAGTTGATTGAATTAAATGATGCTCCCTTAGCGAAGCAAAAATTTGGTGGCGATGCCGAATTAAGCCGAGGAGGCAAAAAGGCGCAAGCCGAAGTGCAAATCCTATCATTGTTTAGCGGGTTAGTTACTGTCGATAGCACAGGTTATGCAAGCGCCTCTTTTGATATCCCTGACTTTAATGGCAGAGTACGCTTAATGGCTGTTGCCTTTACTGATGATAAATATGGCTTTGGTGAAAGTGAAATGACTATCGCTGCACCGATTGTTACGCAAATTGCCATGCCGCGCTTTCTTGCAACCAATGATCAATCAACTTTTGCTCTTGATTTACACAATTCAACTGAGCAAACACAAACCTTATCGGTTGCGCTAAGCGCAACCACACCGGTCAGTATTCAAAAGACTGGCGCTGATAGTAAGCAAGAAATCACCTTAGCGCCACAACAAAAAACTACCTTAGTCTACCCCGTCGCTGTTGCTAACAAAGAAGGACGCGCGAAAGTATCATTAAGTGTCCAAGGGGTTAACGACTATCCTATAGATAGAGATTGGCATATTAATGTCCGTTCGCCTTATCCCGCTTTAATTGAATATAAAAAAACCACGTTAACCAAAGATCAGTCATTTAGCTTCTCGCCTACTCAATATGACCACTTGATTCCAGAAAGTTTTGCCGCAGTTTTATCAATTAATAATAAGATTGAATTTAACAGCCGCGAGCAAATGAAGCACTTACTCAAATATCCTTATGGCTGTCTAGAACAATCAACTAGCTCAACATACCCTTGGCTATATGCCAATGCAGAAATTTTAAGCGCACTTGATTTAAAAAATTCAACCAATAAAACACGTCTAGACAGCATTAATTATGGTTTAACACGCATTCAAGCTAAGGCACTTAAAAATGGCGCTTATGGTTTATGGAGTAATACTAGTCAAGAAGAACATTGGCTAACAGCTTATGTTGGTGATTTCTTCACCGATGCTAAAGCGCAGGGTATTGAAGTTAACCAGGGGGTTTTTCAAAAAACCATGATGCGGTTAACAAGCTACTTAAATAATAGCAATGGTAGCTATACCAATCGCTGGTCTCAAGCGGCTAAACATTACGACTTTGCTTATCGAGCATACGCCGGTTACGTTTTATCGCGACACAATAAAGCTTCCTTAGCCAAATTACGCGATTTAGCAAAACACAAAAGCCAACATGCCGAAAGTCAATTGGCGCTGATTCATTTAGCCTTAGCACTGCATAATCAAGGTGATCACACCAATAGCCGGGCTATCTTTGATAAGGCAATAGCGATTAAACGCAGTGATAAATACTTGAGCGATTATGGCTCTGTTATTCGCGATCAGGCATTAATCATTCATCTATTAATTAAACATAATTATCAAGTGGATTATGCTTTTGAAACCGCATTAACACTTTCGTCGTTACTCGCCGACAAAAAGTATTTAAGCACACAAGAGCGCAATGCATTATTTCTAGCCAGTATATCGTTAGAGCAAGGTGAACAGAAAACATGGCAAGCTGATTTAGTGTTAAATAAAGCCAAATCAACCATAAAGCAAGCAGGCATCTTCGCTAAAAAGTTATCAAGCGAAGATTTACAACAAACCTTAACCTTGACCAATCGACAAGATGAACACTTATATATTAACTTTGCCTATCAAGGGGTCAGTAAAGATAAACCGCAAGCCACGACGGGTGAGTTAAGCATTACACGAGACTACTACAACAGTGAGGGTCAAAAAATACAGGCCACTAAGTTGCCTGTTGGTGAGATGGTAATAGTAGCTATACGTGTTGACTCACAACGCCGAAGTCCTGATTTATTGGTGGTTGATTTATTACCTGCCGGTTTAGAGTTAGAAAATCAAAACCTTAATCATGCCATTAAACTAGACAACCTACGCTTTGAGGGTAAATCAGCAAGCGAATGGCAAAAACAAACTAAAATTTTACATCAAGAGTATAGAGACGATCGCTATGTTGCCGCTATTGATATGGGTTATAGAGGCACAGGCTATCTATTTTATTTGGCCAGAGCGGTAACACCCGGCATATATAAAGTCCCTGCTCCCCTTGTTGAAAATATGTATCAACCCGATAAAAACGCTATCGGTAACACGCTAGATACCATTGAAGTTATTAATCAATAAGCCACAGCAAATAATCACGAGCAAGCGATTTTGGCTCCCTGCCATTATCGCTAGTACACTATTACTTCTTTATGGCTTGCATCGCGCTTACCCCCTGAACATTCCTAGTGCTGCAGATAGTTTCGCTCAAGTAGTTTATGCCAATGATGGTCGTGCGCTGCGTGCATTTGCTGATAATAAAGGCATATGGCGACAGCAAGCAACGATTGACTCGGTTTCACCACTTTACCTACAAGCACTGCTCAGCTATGAGGATCAATATTTCTGGTCTCATTTTGGTATCAACCCGGTATCACTAATACGGGCACTCTACTTAAATTGGCAGTGCGGTTGTATCATTTCCGGCGGATCAACACTGAGCATGCAAGTTGCGCGTATTTTACACCCCCATCGTCGAACGCTTAGCGGTAAACTGATACAAATACTCAGAACATTACAATTAGAGTTGAGCTTATCAAAAGTAGAAATTCTAACCCTGTACCTAAACTTTGCACCATTTGGCGGCACAGTCGAAGGCGTTGAAGCAGCTAGTCAGGCATATTTAGGAAAATCAGCTCAAACACTCAGTCATGCTGAGGCAGCTTTACTGGCGGTTTTGCCGCAAAGCCCTTCAAGAATTCGCCCAGATCGCTACCCTAAAAGAGCAGAAAAAGCCCGTAATAAGGTACTTAATCGTTTAGCCGACAAGCAAGTTTGGTCTAACCATGACATAGCAAGCGCTAAGCTAGAGCAAGTATTTGCTGCTAAGCCAAACCGTCCTAACTACGCACCTTTACTGTCAAGAAGATTAATTAAGCAGTTTCCGCAACAAAAAAAGATTATTAGTACCTTAGATTATGATTTACAAATCAGTCTTGAAGATCACCTAAAAAGTTTTATTGGTAATCAACCTGATAAAAGCTCTGCTGCGGTTTTAGTGATTGAGAATAAAACAGCAGCAGTCAAAGCCTATATTGGCTCAGCAGATTTTAATGATAAGTCACGCTTTAGTAATGTTGATATGATCAGAGCTATCCGCTCACCAGGCTCAACCTTAAAACCATTTATCTACGCCAGCGCAATTGATAAAGGCTTAATCCACTCTCATAGCTTACTCAATGACAGTCCTCGCTATTACTCAGATTATAAACCGGAAAATTTTACTCAACAATTTAGTGGGCCTGTCACGGTGCAAAGCGCTCTGCAAAGATCATTAAATGTCCCTGCCGTGCAAGTGCTTGAACATTTTGGCGCGAGAAATTTTTATAACCAATTAGCATCAGCAGGCATTATGTTAAGTTTACCTGGTGGTGCACAGCCAAACTTGTCTATTGCGCTTGGCGGTGTGGGCATTAATTTATGGCAATTAGTGCAAGCCTATTCGAGCCTGAGCAATCAAGGCAAAGTATTATCGCCCCGTTATTATATTGAGCCCACTAATTATGCACAGCACAAGACAAGCGCTAAACAGGCTGCGCGTTACTTAATGAGTGAAAATAGTGCTTGGATTACTTATAAAATGTTGATTGATAACCCAAGACCTGATGCTTTATTAAGTGAAAATATTCAAAAATCAGCCAATGATATTGCTTGGAAAACAGGCACCAGTTATGGCTTTAGAGATGCATGGGCGATTGGAACAAGTGCAAAATACACAATTGGCGTTTGGCTAGGTCGACCAGACGGTACTCCGCAACCAGGGCATTATGGTAGTTTAACCGCAGCACCATTATTATTTACACTCTCTGATGTGCTGCATCAAAATGATCATAGCTGGATTGAACAGCCTAACAGTGTCAATAACACCGAGATTTGCTGGCCATTAGGTAAAAGTAAGCAGCAAACCCCTAAAGCCCTATGCCATGTTTCACATCAGGCATACACCATAGCAGGATTAACGCCAAATTCACTCGAAGCAAGTCATGATGATAATTGGCAGATGAATCCCCACCCCTACTGGCAAGAAACTTCCACAGGACTATTGACTGATTTTAGCTGTCCTGGGGAAAAGGTAAAAAAATATATTGCGTTGTGGCCAAAATCAATGGAGGCTTGGTTGCCAAAACAATTTACTCGTGCAGGAATGCTGCCGCCAATTAGTGAACAATGTCCGCAAGTTAGTCCCCCCAACTTCGGTAATATTAAAATCATTGGTTTAGCAAAAGAAACCGAGATTATTAACTTTACTGCTAACAAGCCACCATTACTTAATTTCTCAGTCTTAGGCGCCAGTGGACAACTCGATTGGTATCATAATGGTCGCTATGTAAAGACCTTAGCCAGCCAGCAAACATTTTTCTTTTCAGCAAAAGATTATGGTCAGCAGCAAATTGCTGTTATTGACTCACATGGTAACAGTGACATGATAACTTTTCAGATCAGCGCCTCAAATTAAGCGACTTAGCCGCAGGGCAAGCACGCTTATCAATGGCCAGTCTCGACTAGTAACTTTACCTGCTCGAAATTCCACAACCTCAGAGAATCGCCACGATAGACTTTCTTACACTGGCGACGATAGCTCTTACACATGCCATGCGGGAGTAGTTAGGCCTAATCACTAATGAAATTCCTCGCACTGGTTGCGGCTGAGTAAAGTGGCAATAATTAATATTATCACTGGTGGCATTGCTCGTTGTTGCAAGCGCTGGCAGCATAGTAATGCCTATACCACTAGCGACCATATGCCTAAGAGTTTCAAGGCTGGTAGCTTGAAAGCTATTATCTTCTTTGGCCCCGGCGGCAAAACAGTAACCCATGGCTTGATCTTTTAAACAATGGCCATCAGCTAAGGTTAATATTTTTTCACCTTGTAAATCATTAAGAGACAAGTTTTTCTTATTTAACAGACTATGCTTACTTGGTGTCGCCAAGACCAGAGGTTCGTCAAAAAGATGATAAGACTCAAACTTTGCCATTTCATCTAGATAAGGCAGAATAAGCACGTCTAATTTACCTTCGTCTAACTGCTGTAACAGTATCTTGGTTTGGTTTTCATGTAAGAAGAAGTTGATATTAGGCAAGCAAGTATTTAAATCTGCCATAATATGTGGCAATAAATACGGTGCTAACGTGGGAATTAAACCAAGATGGAGGTCACCCGCTAAAGGGTCAAGTAAGGCTTTTGCACAAGCTTCAAAATCATTAGCCGCTTGTAAGACCTTACGTGCTTCCTTGACCAATTGCTCACCTGCTGGGGTTAGCATAACATTACGTCGGTGGCGCTCGACTAGCTGCAAACTAAGTTGCTCTTCTAACTTCATTATCTGGCCACTTAAGGTTGGCTGGCTGACAAAACAAGCCTGTGCCGCTTTACCAAAATGTTTGTATTCGTCAATAGCGGACAAATATTGTAGATCACGTAACTTAATCATAGTTATAAGCTATTAAAAAAATAAAATTGTAACAATATACCTATAATAAGAGCTATCAAGCTTGAAAGCGAATTTATCTAACACCAACTATTGTTGCCGTTAGCGATAATAATATTGTTAGCATTGCTAGCAACAATTTATCTGTAAATGACTAAAAAAGCGCAACAAAAAAGGAAGCCTAGGCTTCCTTTGTACTCAATGCATTGCGGCAATGATATTGCTCGAATTCTATTAGCGTAACAGTGTGAACCAACCCATTAGCATAGGTAATAATGGCAACGCAATTAACGCAACTAACATCGCTACGATATTGAGTGCCGAGGTAGTATCTTTAAAATCTTCTTCGTGGTGTGCCATGGTCTAGTATCCTGTACAGCAAATAATCGACTAAAAATAAGGCGCATATTCTAGCCGATTTTTTTACTTATAAATAGAAAAAGTTGATCTAGATCAATAAAATAAATAGTGACGACTTATAACTAAATAGGATGAATCAAAACGCACTTGCTTTTAGCTCACTGTGTTTTTGTATAGTGCTTTGATTCATTATTTATTTGAACAATATCTATAAGGCTTTGAAAAGCTACATCATCACAAAACTTGCAATAAAGTACGCAACTAGCGTTATGGCCCCACCAAACATGGCATAAGGTAATTGTGTTTTAACATGCTCGAGTAAATCACATCCTGAGGCAATAGCTGATACACAAGTTGTATCAGAAATAGGTGAACAATGATCACCAAAAATACCACCGCCCAATATCGCGGCAATAACAAGCGATGGCGGTAAGCCAAGCGCTTGAATAAGTGGTACGCCAATAGGAATTAATATGGCAAATGTTCCCCATGAGGTCCCTGTACTAAAAGAAATCACCGCGCCAGCTAAAAACAGCGCTGGTACTATCAAGGTTAAAGGTAAGTGCTCACCAACAATCCCTGCAATAAAAAATCCTGTACCTAATTCTTTTAAACTTGCCCCTAAGGTAAGTGATAAAAATACAATCGTCACCAATGGTAGAAGCTCGCCTATACCTTTAAAGCCATGCTCTACAAGCTCTTGATGGTTAAAACGCTTAGAAAATCTTAACAAGAAATAGCTGACCGCTAATGCCAAACAGGTCGCATAAAGTACCGATTTACTACCACTGCCTTTGGTAATATCGCCATTGCCGCTCCAATACATAAAAAAGAACATGCCAAAAATCATAGTCAGCAAAGGTATTAACATAAAGCGTGCCTTGGTCGCTGGTACCATATGTTGTTGTAGAGCATTTAATGGGTTATCGCTCTGTGCTGGTTGCTGATTTACGCTTGTCTGATATGTTTTTTCATTGAGTTGCTCGTTAGCATAAAATAGCTGCTCTGAGCGCTTCATCGGGCCATGAACTTTATCCGTCACTACGGTATAAACCACCATTAGAAGCGCAATAATGGCATAAAAATTAAAAGCAACAGAGCCCCATAAAATAGCAACAGGTGACTCTCCCAACTCATAATTATTTAATAGCGCGAGGACATAAGCCCCCCAACCGTTTAGTAATATCAAGATGCATACAGGTGCACTGGTACTGTCGATAATAAATGCTAAACGCGCTCGACTCATTTTAAACTTATCAAATAAATCTCGAGACAAAATACCCGCAGTCAACACACTTAAATTAGATTCAATAAAAATCACCATGCCGGTGAACATGGTTAAGCCACCCACTTGCCTTTTACTTTTAGCAATGCCTTTATTTACCAATTTTTCCACTGTCGCAGTAACACCACCAGACTCTCTGATGTAGGCCAGCAAAGCTCCTATTAATAAGCTAAATAATAGAATACGTGCATTACCGGCTGCACTCAGCACACTAATAATCCGTTCAATAAAGCCAATAAAGCCATGAAAAATTACATTACTGTGTGATTTACTCGCTAAAATAAGCTCAGAAGTTATAACAGCGGTAAGTAAGGCAAGAATGACTTCTTTTTTCCAAATAACAATAAAAATTGCCACCAAAGGTGGCAAAACTGACAACCATTCCATAAAAACCTGCAAATATATGATTTTAAATAACGCAAGCAGTGTGGCAAATAGCTAGAGTAGATTCAATATTTTTACTCAGTGAATAGTAAAAACCCGATAATTATTAAAATTATCGGGTTTTGCTGTTTAGTTGAAATACTTTGCATGCGCAATTAATAGTAATCATCATCTTTATTGTGTGCTTGTGGGTCATCAATAATATCGTTGATATTCACTTCAAAATTATTGTTATTTTCACAATCAACCATATAAATGGTGTGGGTTGAGCCATCAACCCAAGTAACAGTACCACTGCCTTTTTTACTGCCACATTTCATACCAATATGAATGTCTTTAAATTCCATAAGCCCTCCTCGACGTCGACTTACCAAGGTGTTTTGCTAGAATTTGCCACCATAGAATAGATTATTTTTTAACGTTCAAACTTTAAGTATAGTACTGAAGTAGTGAAATGCGAGTGAGTTGTTTATTAATTTATCGATGAACGAGTAAAATTAAGCTAACTATTTCTTTATTAGTTAAATTTATTTAGCGATTGTTCAAACATGCGCTATGGTAAGTATTCATTGCCTAGAGTACAGCTTTTGCTTGCCCCTGTGACCTCAGGCATATTACTGATAAAATGATGGTCAAAAGCGTAGGCCAACCAAGCAAAAGCCATCGCTTCAAGTTGGTCACTGTCTACCCCTTGTGATTGCATACTAAGCAACTGATAAGCAGAGTTTTCAGTTTGTAAGATATTTTTAATTGTACTGACCAAGAGCTTATTGTGAATACCGCCACCACATAAATAAACCTGACCTTGCTTAGCCAGATCAGTGATAGCAAGGCATATGCTTTGTGCAGTGAAGGCGACTAAGGTTGCTTGAATATCTTCAGGCTTGAGTTGGCTTTTAGATGACAGTTGAAATTCCTGCAATAGTAACTGCAACCACTTAAGGTTGAAATATTCTCGACCGGTACTTTTAGGCGCATTGGCGGTAATGTAATCATCTTGTAGTAAACACGCGAGCAGCTCTTCACTTACCTGCCCTTTAGCTGCCCATAAGCCATTGACATCAAAACAATTATTATTGTCTGGATTATGTTTAATGAACCAATCATCAAGTAAGGCATTACCAGGTCCGGTATCAAAACCTAATACTGAACCAGTAGCACTATATGCGGGTAAATAAGTAATATTGGCAATACCCCCAATATTGACGACAAAGCTTGCTAGCAATTTATGCCGAAACAACTGTTGATGAAAAATGGGCACTAAAGGCGCACCCTGACCACCTAAAGCCATATCTTTACGACGAAATTGTCCCACCACTCGAATTCCCGTTAACGAAGCAAGTGTTTGACAGCAGCCAATTTGCAAAGTAAATGCATGATTGCCACCGGGGCGATGGCGAATTGTTTGACCATGATTGCCAATGGCAATAATGTCTTGTGCACTCAGTTGCTCTTGTTCTAGCAATAAAGCTACTGCCTGAGCAAATAGTTGTGCTAACTCAATATCAAGCTGAAAGGCCCGATCTATTTCATTGCTAGCTTGCTGGTAAAGTGACGTGATTTTATCAGCAATCACCTTACTGTAGGGCTGATAATAACTGGCCACCAATCGAGGTTGCTGCGAAGGATTGCTCATATCCACTAACGCCAAGTCTATACCATCAGCACTAGTGCCTGACATTAAGCCAATATAGTACTTTCCTTGAGCAACTGTTTTGTTATTCATTACTGGCAATTTCACTTTCTTGATTCGAAAGTAACGCATTTTTTGCGCCTGACAATGCTGCTAATCGCTTATTCGCCAGTAGGGTAAATTCAGCTTTATGTTTTTTAGCAATCGGCTCGGCAACCGGAAGTTTTACTGTTCTAGGGTTACGATGAACGCCATTTAATAAAAATTCGTAGTGTAAATGTGGCCCAGCAGCCAAACCGGTCGCACCGACATAACCAATAACTTGTCCTTGTTTAACACGCTGCCCTTTTTTAACCGCTCGCTTGGAAAAATGTAAATACTTAGTCACGATACCATTACCGTGCTGAATAAAGACATAATGACCATTATATTTATTGTAGGTGGAATGCGTCACTTTACCATTACCGGCAGCAACAACTGGTGTACCTGTTTTTGCAGCATAATCAATACCGTTATGTGCTTTCCAACGTTTTTGTACCGGGTGAAAACGTCTTTTCTTAAAGCTAGAACTAATATATTTAAAGTTAACAGGCGCACGTAAAAAGGCTTTTCTCATGCTTCGGCCATCGGGGCTGTAATATTCACCATCAGTAAAGCGAACCGCCTGAAAGCGTTCGCCTTGGTTAATAATTTCTGCCGCTAAGATATTACCGGTACCAATATATTCGCCTTCAACATATTTTTTTTCATAGGTAATGTAAAAGCTATCGCCTTTACGAATATCTAAAGCAAAATCTATATCCCAACCAAACATATTGGCAAAATTAATAATTTGACTGTCATTAAGTCCAGCACTAATACCTGCATTCCAGAAACTGGAGGTAATGGTGCCATAACTAAAGTCTTCTCGTATTTCTACTTCCTTGCTTTCTCGGTGTGACTGATAACTATCACCCACCAAATTAATGAATAACGTATCGGTTTTAGACAGTGGGTATTCGAGCGCAGCTAACTGCTTTGCTTCATTACTAGCAACGCGTAATGTATCTCCAACATTCAGTTTTTTAAGTAATTTACTGTCTTGGCCTTTCGCAGTGCTTAGTGCATAAGTTGTTTGCGCACTAAAACCCAAACGTTTTAAAATTAACGCTAACGAATCACCACTGCGTACTTTAACCGTTTGCCAACTTAAGTGCGCTAATTGTTCAAGTGAGTCTTTTATCTTAACTTTACGTGCTAATTTACCACTCGATGCATGACTAGTGGTAAAATTACCTTCTTGTTGAGACGTTTTCCCTGCAGCCAATGAAGGCAATTGCGCTTTGGTGGTATTGTCCTGACTTCTTAACGAACTTTGCTGTGGTAAAGCACTTTGTGTCACAACATTGCCAGTAGGAACAATATCCTCAGGCAAGGCAACTGATATACGCTTGCCCACTTGAATATCTTTGTGTTCTTCACTGTCATTGCTCGCTGGTAGTAGTAGTAAAAAGCAGAGAAAGCAGCTACTAGCAATAATAACTGAGCGGTGTAACTTAGGAAGGTTTTGAAAAGTAGCTAACAGTTTTTTTAACAAAATACGGCTCGAAAATTTCATATTGAAAAGGATAAATAAATAGCAAATTCAGGCATTCTAATGACTATATCAAAACTACAGAAAAAAAACTGCTATAACCATCAGGAATACCCAATGAAAAGAAAAAATTCACTGATAGTGCCAATTAATGCCAATAAACCACTAAAAACAGCTGAGTTTAAGACAGAAACATGCATTCTTTAACAAAAAATGCCATTTTAAGGTTTTAACCTGTCAGTAAAGTACAGTAGAATTCGAGCATAAATTAAAATTTACCTAGCCAATAAAACCACTCTTTTTCAAATAAAGCTTACTGCAAATTTTAGCACTAAACTCTGTGGCAATTTATTATCACCTAGGCACAACGAATCTAGTCAGTGGAGTTCTAAATGACCGAAGTAAACCAAGCATTTGCGGAGATAAAACGCGGTGCAGAAGAAATATTAGTAGAAGAAGAGCTACTCGAAAAGTTAAAAACAGGTAAACCATTAAAGATTAAAGCGGGTTTTGATCCAACCGCACCTGATCTTCATTTAGGTCACACGGTTTTAATTAATAAACTACGTCAATTTCAACAACTAGGTCATGAAGTTATTTTCTTGATCGGTGATTTCACTGGCATGATTGGCGATCCTACCGGAAAAAATGTTACCCGTAAGCCGTTAACCAAAGAAGATGTCTTAGCCAATGCCGAAACGTATAAAGAACAAGTTTTCAAAATTTTAGATCCCTCTAAAACCACCATAGCTTTTAATTCTACTTGGATGGACAAACTAGGCGCAGCTGGCATGTTACAACTTGCTTCTCGTCAAACAGTAGCGCGTATGATGGAGCGCGATGATTTTAAAAAACGTTATGCAAACGGTCAGGCAATTGCCATTCATGAATTTATGTATCCGTTGGCCCAAGGTTGGGATTCTGTCGCGCTTGAGTCTGATGTAGAGCTCGGTGGTACCGATCAGAAGTTCAATTTATTGATGGGCCGCGAATTACAAAAGTCGGAAGGACAACGCCCGCAAACGGTCTTAATGATGCCGTTGTTAGAAGGCTTAGATGGCGTACAAAAAATGTCTAAATCATTAGGCAACTACATTGGTATTACTGACTCTCCATCAGAGATGTTTGGTAAAATCATGTCTATTTCAGATGTACTAATGTGGCGCTACTATGAACTGCTAAGCTTTAAACCCCTTGCGGAGATTGAAAGCTATAAAGAAGCGATTGCCAACGGTAAAAACCCTCGCGATGTTAAAATAGACCTTGCTAAAGAACTGATCGCGCGTTTTCATGATGAAACAGCCGCGCAAGCTGCTCATGATGAATTTATCAACCGCTTTCAAAAAGGGGCAATGCCTGATGACATGCCAGAGCTAGAAATTAAAAGCGACGCAGGGGAAATCGCCATTGCTAATTTACTAAAAGAAGCCGGCTTGGTTGCTAGTACTTCTGATGCATTTCGGATGATCAAGCAAGGCGCCGCCAAGATTGACAGTGAAAAAGTCACCGAACGAGGCTTAGTAATCAAAGCTGGCACAACCGCAGTTTATCAAGTGGGCAAGCGTAAGTTTGCGCGTGTCACCATAAGTTAAGTACAGCAAACCACCTCTTTATTGTTAAATAAAGGCAAATTCGAAAAACCAGTAATCAATTTACTGGTTTTTTTTGGTGTTTTTTTTTAACTAAACTATGCTTGATAAGTGATAATTGTTAAATAACTGGTTGTTTTATACTGTAATTAAGATAATGTAAGTTAAGTAAGGTATTGAACAATAATGATGCACATGGATGTAAGTTACCTAATGATGTTTATGCTTACTATGCTTACCTCCTATTGCTGGTTTATTAGATGAAAACTCAATAAATTCTGACCAATAAATGAGGCTAAATAATGATTAAAAGCACCCAAGCAGCAAAAGTAAATCGATGTTTTCGCAAAAATAAAAATTTATCACTTTCTCTTGTAGCCTTGAGCATATTGATGGCTAATGCCGCCCATGGCGAGCAAACCGATGCAGAGCGTATAAAAAATTTAGAACAGCGCTTAATTGAATTAGAGCAACAAATTCAAGTTCAACAAAGGCAAACCAACAATCAACCAACAACGCAATCATCAGCCCCAGCAGAGATACCTAAAACAGCACAAAGGTCAAGTCATGCTTTTGATGCGCCGGATAAAA
Organism: Colwelliaceae bacterium MEBiC 14330; assembly: GCA_040779365.1. Taxonomy (GTDB): domain Bacteria; phylum Pseudomonadota; class Gammaproteobacteria; order Enterobacterales; family Alteromonadaceae; genus Colwellia. The sequence continues at coordinate 61,072 of JBFONR010000008.1, read as the reverse complement.
GCATAGTACTAAGTAACAGTAACACCACGCTACAGCTCGGCGGTCAAATTTGGTTAGATGCTATATACAACAATGGTGAAATGACCAATCGTGCCGGCTTTCAACCCTCATCTATTGCTTATGAGGATAATACCACCAAAGATAATACCTTATTAACGGCCGGCCAATCTAAATTGTCTTTTAAAAGCTTTACACCAACAGCATATGGCGCCATGACGACACGATTTGAGTTTGATATGTTCGATAGCCAAGGTAATGCTGATTTTCATTTAACCCATTTATGGGGAGAAATTGGCGATTTTGGTGCCGGTCAAACCTTTAGTGGTTTTATGGACATAAACTCTTTCCCGAACACACTCGAGTATTGGGGGCCCAATTCTATGGTGTTCACCCGTCAACCACAGATTCGATATAACACCGCGGTAAGTAAGCAAGGTCGGATTATGTTCACTATCGAAAAATCCAGCAGTGACTTTGCTCTGCCTAATAATATCCCTAACCCAAGTTACGACAACATTAACGAACTACCTGACTTTACCGGCTCTTATTTGCATAACGGCGATTTCGGTTATATCAAAGCTGCCATGATAGTGAGAAAGCTCGGTTATGAAACCACAACACAAAAAGATACCACCATGGGCTATGGTATTAATGTTTCTGGCTTGTTTACTTTATCCGATGAACACTCTATTCAATTTCAATTAGTGCATGGACAAGGTATTGGCCGTTATATTAATGATCCCTGTTGTAGTTATTACAGCGAGGAAACCGGTGGCGTGGATGCGGGTTTAGATGACAATGGTAGCTTAAAAGCAATACCAGTGACTGGCGGTTTTGCTTATTTTAACAAGCAATGGGATAAGCAATGGAGTAGTGCTGTTGGTTATAGTTATTTATCTGTCGACAACTTAAACAGTCAAAAAGCAAAATCAATCAAGAATAGTACCTACTCTACTGCAAATTTAATGTGGTCAGAAGGCCATGTAAAAGCAGGCGTTGAACTTCAATATGGCGATCTGCAAAGTAAGTCTGGTCTTGAGGGTGACAACTTTAGAATACAAACATCAATTGGCTTTAAATATTAAAAGGAATACATACAATGAAATTTAACTATTACATCATTATTTGCCTGCAAGCCTGTGTATTACTGTGCGCTAGCCCAGTTTGGGCAAAGGCAAGCCAACCCATAGCGATACAAGCGATTTTAGACGATGCACACAGCAAGTTTAAAAATGATAATTCTGGTAAAAATGCTGATTATATTCCTGCGCTAGCTAAAGTGGATTCATCCTACTTTGGTATCGCTTTAGTCACCACCGATGGTAAAATTTACACCAAAGGCGATGTCACGCAAGCTTTTTCTATTCAGTCAATTTCAAAGGTATTTAGTCTTTCACTTGCTATGGAACAACAAGGGCCAGAAGCGGTTTTAGATAAAGTAGGCGTTAATGCAACCGGCTTAGCCTTTAACTCAGTGACTGCGATTGAACTCAATCAAGCTCGTAGTGTAAACCCACTGGTAAATGCCGGCGCTATGGCAACCGTCAGCATGCTTGATGGTAATAGCGAAGAAGATAAATGGTCAAGCCTTGCCACTTGGTATGATAAATTTGCTAACCGCAAATTAACTGTTTTAGAAGATGTCTATCAATCAGAGTCAAGCAGTAATGGCCATAACCGTGCCATTGCTGAGTTGTTAACCTCTTATGACAGATTTTATGGTGATGTTGATTTAAACCTTGCGGTTTATACTCGTCAATGCTCGGTTGGGGTAACCGCAAAAGATTTAGCTGTTATGGCATCAGTATTTGCCAATAATGGTGTACATCCATTAACCGATAAACGTTTAATGAACAGTGAAAACGTTTCACGCGTATTAGCGGTAATGACTACAGCAGGCCTTTATGAAAACAGTGGTGAGTGGGCATATAAAGTCGGCCTACCAGCCAAAAGTGGTGTTGGCGGTGGTATCATTGCCGTCTCACCAAATCGTTTTGCTATTGCGGTGTTCTCGCCAAGACTTGACGCTGCAGGTAATAGCATACGTGCACAAGAAGCCATTGATTATGTTGCTGAAAAATTGCATGCCAATGTTTTTTAATAACACAGTAGTTGCTTAGTTAATATACAGCTACTTTTTACTTTAAAGGCCTGAGTACGATTGAATATCGAAATCAGGCCTTTTACTTAATGATAAAACTAGTCATTTAAATCAGTTAACCCAAGCGCCCTTTAACATAATCTAAAGCACATGAACTATAACTTCTCTATTTGGTAGCCCTTATTTTTTAATAAGGCTAAAACATTATTATCACCCACTAAATGAGCCACGCCCACTAAGACAAACTCTTTATCATTATCAGTAAACATTTTATCAATATCTTTAATCCAATTTTTATTACGGTCTGTTAGCATTAACTTGACAGTTTCAGGGTCCTCTTTCATTGGCTCTATAGCTAATTTGTTCAGTTGTTCAGTATCACCTGCTCGCCACGCTTTTAATAACCCTAAAAAAACGCCTTTAAAATCTTGCATTTGTTCAAGGTTTAATTTGATAAAGCGCTCTTCATTACCTACTCCCATTTGCGCAATCATATTCATCTGAAAATCAGCCGTTTCAAAGTATTCAATTTTTTTATTATCGGTACTGGCTTTCTTACTATAAAAAATATCGACGCCTTCGCCGGATAATTGTGCTTTTTGCGCCTCTAACATAGTAAGCATAGTTACTAAAAATCCGGGTTTGAAACTTGCAAACATAGCAAAATCGGCTCCGAGACTAGCAACGTAATCACTTAATTGCGCTTTAGTTTTAGCCGATAGAAATTCAGCAATGGTTTTACCGTTACTATAAGCCATGGTTTGCATTACTTTCATTTGAAAAGCACTATCAGATGGATCAGGTAGCTTAGTTTCAAGTACGATGGCATCACTTTGCTTATAAGCTTGCTCAAATTCTGCCGGTAACGGGAACTCTGAAGGTGGTAGAATATGGACAGTACCACCAATATGTATATGATCATTACCTTTAGTGACTTTCCAAACAGATGTGTCAGCCCATACCTGAAAAGACATTAAACTAGCTAAGCTGATACTGATGAGTGTGACATTTTTTTTAATCGAATTTAACAACATAATTTTCCCTATATTTACTTGTTGATGCAGCAATAACCCCTGCTATTAATATTATGATTGACTAAATTGATACGAATAAAGCAATTAATACAAAAATAATACAAGAGCCAATAAACTACGCTGTTTAACAAAATAACTCAAAACTAAAAAAGCATGTCTTATAATTGTTGTATGAGTTTGTCCTTAATTTTTACTATTAAAAAGAGTTACTTCTTGCTAGGCTGGCGTTTTATCATTCAATCTTGTTACCTGTGTTTAAAAATTTATTGCTAATACCTTTTGCTTATTCAAACCTAACGTTAATTGCTTTATTGCTACTGACAGTCACTAGTTGCAGCGTTAAGAACAGCCCAGTAATTTATTATAATAGTTTCGACTTTTCACAAGTTAACAGCTATAGTTTTTATCAAAGTGGTTCAGAGTTTTTTGATAGTCAAAACCTCAGTTATGCACAACGTAGTCGCATTGAACTAGCCATTGAAAAGCACCTTGACTCCCAAAGTTTTCATTACAGTGATTTAAATAGTGCTGACATCATTGTTACTTATCATATAGTTGAACAGAGCACTGCTAGTTATAAAGCTTACAATAAATCGGTACTATTTTGCGCACATTGTCTTAGAGCCAATAGCTGGATAAAAGGCTCTACGCCATGGCAAGTATCCCCTGGCAGCTTGATTATCGACTTGGTCGATCCTAAAAATAATCGTTCTGTTTGGCGCAGTATTTACCCATTAAATTACCAAGTAGAAGATAACAGCATGGTAATGAATGAAAAAATAACTAACGCTGTTGCTGCTATGTTGTCGCAATACCCAAGAAAATAAACGCGACAAAGCTAATACTTTTTTACCTTAAGATCTATTCAATCGACATTTCCCGCATTATAATGCTCGATTCAAAATCAATAACAATCTGACTTTTATATGAACTTCCCTAATGACGAAACAGGCCAAGTATTAGCCGAGATGCATCAAGCTGGTATCGATCTGAGCCAACCTCATGAGGTGGTTTTTTTTCATTTATTTGAGCAGCAAAGCCAAGCTCAAGCGATGGCAGATCATATCAAAGAACACTTAACCTCAGTAACATGCGATATCCATCCTGATGAAACCCCCAATGTTTGGGATCTTGATTGTACCTTGGTTATGACGCCGACTCATCAAGCAATTGTTCAGCAGGAAGAAGCATTTGAAAAAATAGCGACTACTTTTTCTGGTTATAATGATGGCTGGGGGATTGAAGCCTAGTTTTAGCTTCTACGTTTGATTCATGTTTACCTTTTACATCAAAAAATACACTATGTATCTTACAATAGCGACGGAATCTATAGTACTGTCGCTTTGTAAACGCCATAGTAATAGATTTAATCGTTTCCGCCGTTTTTTCAGTATTCGTATCGTTCGCAGCCTAGGAGCTCAAGTCAATGTCACTGGCTCGATTGATGATGATACCGATATTCTTATTGTCAATCACCAGAGCATGGTTGATATCTTCTCACTCGAAGAAGTCATTGGTAATGATGTCCGCTTTGTTGGTCGTACTGGCATTATGGATGTTTGGCCGGTATCACGTATTGTTGATATGGTCGGTCATATTACTGTCGATCAAAAAGATCGTCGTGCCATTATTAAATTGCTTAAAGATGTCAAAGTATGTAAGGGGAAAAAGGTCGTTATCTTCCCTGAAGGCACACGCTCGAGAAGTGGTAAAATAGAACCCTTTGAAGCAGGGGCGAAATTATTGGTGGAGAAGCTAAACCTTAAAGCACAGCCAATTGTCATCAAAAATGTTTTAGATATCTATGATGAATCAAATAAAACAGCGACTTCAGGTACGATAGAAATAGAAGCGTTACCCGCTATTACTATCGTAGACGGTTGGTATGAAGAAACCCACCAAGCGATGAATAAAGTATTTACCCAATAACCACTTAGTTTAATCTGCCCAAGCGTGATTAGTTTTAAGCTATTTTTTTTCATTGTCTAGCTTTTCTGCAATATTAAAGGCAGGTAAAGATACATGCCAATAGATTGCGGCTAAACGTAATGATAATGCCGCAACCATTGAGGCGATAATCGCTTGGGTATCTGACCAATTTAACCAATGTAACAAGACAAATAAACTCCCTCCAAGCATTGCCGCCAACGCATAAATCTCTTGTCGAAGAATCATAGGAATAACATTACATAAAACATCGCGAATCATACCGCCAGCTACACCGGTAATAGTACCAAGTACTACTGCGACAGGTACTGGAGCACCTAAATATAATGCTTTTTGAGTGCCCAACACCGCAAATAATGCTAAACCAAGCGCATCAGCAATAAGTAAAAACCGTTTGGGGATACGCTTTGGCTGTCGAATTAAAATAATCGTCAGTATCGCAGTAATCAATATAACGTAAAGATAATAAGGCTTTTCTACCCAAAACACTGGGGTCTGTAAAATAACATCGCGTATAGTACCGCCACCAACAGCGGTAACCGAAGCCAACACCACAACGCCAAAGGGATCTAGCTGATAGCGCCCTGCCATCAGTGAACCCGATAAGGCAAAAACAATAATGCCAAATATATCTAAATAAAATAAAATTTCATTCATTTGCATACCTAACTAAACAATGCTGACTATCACTGATGCACAATAAGTTGCCAACAAATAGCCAGTGCGATAAGTAAAAACAAGCTAGTATAAATGGCAAAGTTAATTTTACGACTAGCTTTAACGATATCTTGTGCTTCGGGCTGCTTAGCAAGGTCGTTAAATGCTGTTTTTCTAAGCTTTTCTTCTTGATACATAGCGACTCCACCTAATTTCACTGCCAATGAAAAAGCTAGCATGGCGAGAATAAAATCATTATTGAGTTTGAAAAAATGTCCACGGCTTAATCGCCATGACAATTTATTATTTTTCCCTAGAGAGCTCATTAATAGCAACAGCGCCATTAAGCGACACGGTAACCACTGTAGTAATTGCACAACTAACTGACTATAAAAACCAAAATGCTTAAACTGCGGTAATTTAGTATTCCAACAGTAGTGCATTTCCACTAATAGTCGGTAACTCAATGCCGCTAATGAGCCAAAAGTCATAAAGATAAATCCGACCACATATACTTGTTGAACACTGCGCAGTAGCTGCATCTCGATTGACGCTTTACTTAAACCTACCGCAGAAAGTTGTGCCGTCGTTCTTAATAGCCAGGGCTGAAGGGTTTGCTTAGCCAAGTAGCTTTTTTTTGCCACGATAGCTTGTGCAATGGTTTTGTTAATTTTTGCTAACGTCAAACAGCCCAATGACAGATATAGCAATAATCCCTGCCATAAAATATCTACCGCAACAAAATCGGCAAATAACCATAAAATAATCACCAGCGGCACTAAGGTCACCATTATTGCCACAAAACCTGCAATAGTTTGCTGCTGGTTACTATTGCGGGCTTTATTAACTTTGTGACTAAGTTGTTGGCAATAAAATCGAAAAAAAGCCAGTGGTTCCGTACTGATAAAACAATCCACTAAGTATTTAATGACAAATACCGTGCTAAGGATTAACACATGATAACTAAAAGGCGTTAACTCATTAAATATTGTCATGATCAGTACCTACACTAAAATATCACTAGCAAATTAAACTGCACTCAAGGTTTTACCTTTAAGCTGTGCTAACATATTGAGCACTAATTGAGATGAATTGAGTGATGCTGTTTGTAAATACTCTTCGAAAGTATGTGGGGATTCTTTACCAGCAATATCTGATAAAGAGCGAATAACCACAAATGGCGTTTTTAGTTGTAAACAGGTCTGTGCAATAGCTGCGCCTTCCATCTCAACAGCAGCCATTGTTGGGAAATTTTTGCGCGCTTTGGCAACATCCTCTTCCTTGGTCATAAAGGTATCACCCGTAGTAATTAAACCGGTAATCGCTTGGATATTAGCTTCGCCATCTTGACTTAATTGTGCAATACCTGCTTGTGCTGCCATAATTAAATCTTGATGTGGTATGAATGCCTCAGGGTTTGCTGGTAACTGGCCTATCTTATAACCAAACGCGGTGAGATCAACATCGTGGTATCTAACTTCTGAACTAACCACAATATCTCCCACGGTTAGTTGCGTATCAAAACCACCTGCAGAGCCTGTATTGACAACATAATCAACGTTAAATCGATCAATTAAAACTGCCGTTGCTAAAGCCGCTGCTACTTTACCAATGCCAGATTGCACAATGACAACATCACTGCCAGCTAACTGCCCTTGATAAAAAGTATAACCGGCATGTTCACTTGATTTTGCATCAGTTAATTGTGCTTTTAAAATAGCAACCTCTGGCTCCATTGCGCCAATAATTCCTGCTTTCATGAGTATTCCTAAGCTGTTGGGTAAAAATAAAATCTGAGTTCTAAGGGCTTTGCCTAACGACAATATTGTTGCAAGCCGTAAAAAATAAGGTTATCGATATAATGAATATTGGTATTTTCACTGACATCATAAGTTTTATCCGTGAGCAATAACTCACTTAATGCTTTGCCATTACCACCGGTTAAAACAATGTTATCTAAACAACCATATTTTGTTGTTTGACCTATGCCTTGAGTTATCATACCTAAAGTTGCCGTCCAACAAGCATTATTAACATTATCTGTGGTGTTATCGCCAAAGACTAAGCTTGCCTTAGTTTTGTATTTAGCATGAACTAAGGTGCTATGGCTTAAAATACTGTTAAACAATGCGTCAATACCAGCTAAAATCCATCCCCCTTGATGTTGGCCATCTCCAGTAACAAAGTCGATAGTGGTGGCAGTTCCGGCATCGATAATTAAAACACTTTGTTTTGGATAAAGTTGAGTCGCTGCCACCAATGCTAACCAGCGATCAATACCTAATGTTGCCGGCTCTTGATAAGCCGAGGTTAACTGGTTTTTTTTCTGCTCACTATGTACTTGAGTAAACTTAATTTGAGTTAAATCACACCAGTTTTTTAAGGCATCCGTTAAGTTTGAATTCGCTACATTGGCAACGACTATTTCGCTGGCAGCAGCGAAATTTTCAACAAAATAATCACCACAAAAATCTTGATTATTAACCTGTTTCGTTACCGATAACGTATCATTACTTAACTGCGTATACTTGGTTCGACTGTTTCCTATGTCAATAAGAATAATCATTCATCCATCCTAAGACTTACTTCGCCGCCATATATTGGTTGAACTTGGCCATTAACCTCGAGTAATAAAGCACCTTGGCTATTAACTCCTCGACAAATACCATAAGTAGTGCGATTACCGGTAATCAATTTAACACGTTTATTAAAAAAGGCATCATGACTATGCCACTCGTCTAACATGGGTGATAAGCCCAATTGTTGGTGCTCAAGTAAGCGACGTCTTAAGCAATAAATAAGTTGTGCACTTAAAGCATTACGGTCAATTTCAACGTTACTGTGGCTTTGCAAATCAGTCCATTTTTGTGCTATTAACTTGCCTGATGCTGCTGGCATATTTAAGTTTAAGCCAATACCGATGACACAATGGCTAGGCTCTAATGCCTGTCCTTCTAAGTCAATCAATATACCTGCTAACTTAACACCGTCTAGATAAATATCATTAGGCCATTTAAGTTGAACTTGTACATCACTGTGCGCTTTAATTGCATCACTAACGGCTAAAGCGGTAACTAGGCTTAACCCCATGGCAGCCGATAAACCTTGCTCTAAATACCAATACATTGATAAATAAATTTGCGAACCAAAGGGCGATACCCACTGACGACCACGACGGCCACGGCCTGCACTTTGATATTCAGCTAAACATACTTGTCCCGACTTTACCTGATTGGGCAAACGTCTCATTAAATAGTCGTTAGTTGAATCAATTAAACTGTGCACTTCTATTAGCGATAAATCATTAACTGCGTTACTCGCCGCTTGCATTAATTCGTTTGTTAATGACTTTATAATCTTTTCTTTTTCTAATAAATCAATCGTTTGTGATAGTTTATAGCCTTTACCGGTAACACAATAAATATCTAAGCCCATCTCAGTGAGTGCTTTTATGTGTTTGGCAATAGCGGTGCGGCTAACCCCAAGCTGCTCTCCGAGAATCTGTCCGGAAACAAACTGTCCTTGTGCCAATGACTTGATTAAATGCTCTTTAACCGTTTTAGTCATCATTAACACCCTTATCAGATAAATTAATAGCATGATAATCACAAAGTGATTTAAAAGTTTTTTCTCCCTCGTGAGAAATCAACCTCACTTCAGGTGTCAAAACGACAGTAAACTTTTGTTTTACTTGTTGTTGAATATATTTGGCTAAACTGACAATGTCATTGCCCGATTCGCTAGAATAATTAACCAGTACTAATGCTTGTTTTTCGTGCACACCAACACCTTGATGGCGAAATCCTTTCAGTCCTGCTTGCTCAATTAGCCAAGCGGCAGCTAACTTAACCTTGCCATTTTGTTGAGGATAATAAGGCATATCAGGATAGGCTTGTTGCAGTTGAGTAAAAAGCTTGTTGCTAACAACAGGGTTTTTGAAAAAGCTTCCTGCATTAGGTAGTTTATCGGGATCTGGTAACTTAGTGCTTCGCAGCATAATAACTCTCGCCATCACTTCTTTAGCACTACAATCTTTTGCTAAAACATCTAGCCCGGCATACGAAAGATTCGCCTGCCATTTTTTGGGAAACTTTAAGGTAACATGAGTTATTAAGCCCTTGTTATACAGGGCTTGTTTGAAAATACTGTCTCTATAACCAAATAAACACGCTTGTTTTGATAACTTCTGGGTGGTTTTATTGGCAAAATCATACCAATGCACCTCTAAACAATAGTCGGAAAAATCAACCCCATAAGCGCCAATATTTTGTACAGGTGCAGCACCGACACTGCCAGGGATTAAGGCAAGGTTTTCTAAGCCATAAATACCTTGTGCTAAACAAAATTCAACTAAATTATGCCAATTTTCAGCAGCGCCAGCGGTGACGGTAAAATAATCATTTTCTTGGGTAACAGTCATACCAGTGAAGTTTGGTTGTATAATCACTGGCGCTTGCGATTCAACAAATAAAGTATTACTACCTTCGCCTAAGATATAAAATTTTTCTGCTGATAAATCCGGTAATTGCTGTAAATCAGCTAACGAAGCTGGAAAATAAATACGGGAACAACTCGCTTTGATATTAAAGCTGTTATGACCTTGTAATGGATGATCGGAGATTGATTGCATAACCATGAGTATGAAAAGCACAAAGAACTATTATTGTACTTAAAAATCAGCTTAACACCAGTTATTCCCATGCATTAGTAGATAACAAGCATCGAGTTTTACTTGATGCCGCTATTGGTTATATGCGAACTAGAATATCTTCGAGTGCTAACCTAGATTTAGGTAATTTAGCATTAAAGTCATCATCTTTATGATGATAACCAATAGCTAAAGCAACATCACAATAATAACCGGCTAATTCTGCTTTAAACTCTGCATTGACTAACGCTGGATCAATGCCCTCCATTGGTGTGGCATCGATTTTTAATCGTGCTAGGGTATGTAAAGTATTGCCCAGAGCAAGGTAGGTTTGGGCTTTTGTCCATGCACTGGTATCACCATCTGCTTTGGTATTTAATTCAGCAAATGAATACACGCCAAAGGCAGCGTCTCTATTTTCTAACGTGAGCCGCTTATCAACAATACCTTTATCAACCACCTTAGCATAATTTTCCCGCGTATATTTAGGGTGATGGGCAAATAAAATAACTTGTGAACTATCAAAGATATGCTTTTTATTATACTCATGCATATTAGCAAAAGTATTAACCATGCGCTGTTTAGCTACATCACTTTCAATGACAACAAACTTCCATGGTTGCGAGTTAATTGACGAAGCGGAAAGGCGCATAGCTTCATATAATACCGCAAGATCAGTCTCAGGGATTTTCCTACTGGCATCATATTTTTTTACCGTATGACGAGCGTTAAGATCTTCAAGAATAGGGTGAGTCATAATATTTCCATCTCCTTTAATCATATCGACCAAGGTAATAGCCTTTAGGTTTGTGCAATACCATTAAGACAAAGTTACATAGAACTAATATTAACAGATATAAAAGCTAGATGACATTATGTCGACAACACAAAACCATAGCTTATTGTTCAGATAATATTGGCGCCAACGTTTACTTTAATGACCAAAAATCAAACAAAATATTGCAAATGGCGATATTGACCACATTTTTAGTTATTTTGACTAAAAATTAGTTTTCAATGTTTTGTCAATGACAAACGAATAACTCACATAAAACATAAAAGCAAATATATTCAATTACTTAAAATTTAAATCAGCTTTGGCACAGCACTTGTAATAACTAAAGTAAGCAGGTGATGACTTATAAAATCATCAATATTTTACTAAGACGGAAACAAAACGGAATTTATTATGAGCACATTTAACATGAACAAAAATCACAATCACAACATTAAAGACATAACCCTTGCATTAGTGTTCATTGGCTCTTTAATTGGTTTAACAGTGAATAGTAAAGTTAATGCGGCACCGGTATCAGGAATTGAAAATGCAGTGAGTACTTTTGTTACCGACAAAGGCCAACAAATGTTGACAAAATTGAATGCAAAGTTACAGCAGTCAATCGATAAAGAGATTAAGGCATTGTCGATCAATTCTTCATTAAACAATGCTAGTAGCTGGCTTGCAGCACAAGCGCAGATAAAAAATGCCCAAGCAAACAGCACTAAAACCACAAAAAATAGTAACGAGCAAAAACAAACTAACTAGGAGAGAAAACTATGGGATTATTCAGCCGTTTTACCGACATCGTTAATGCTAATTTAAATAGCATGTTAGATAAAGCCGAACATCCAGAAAAAATGATCCGTTTGATCATTGGCGAGATGGAAGAAACATTAATTGAGGTTCGCTCAACCGCTGCCAAAAATATTGCAGAGCAAAAAACCTTAGCGCGAAAAATCAAAGCTGCAAACCAAGATGTTGAGCATTGGCATGCTAAAGCAGAAATAGCGTTAAATAAATCTCGTGATGACCTTGCTAAATCGGCTTTATCGCAGAAGCATAAATGCCAAGCTGAATTGACGCAATTAACTGCTGAGAATGACCAATTAACAGACTTATTAACAGCAATTCAAGAAGATGCTCATCGATTACAAGATAAGTTAAATGAAGCCAAACGACGTCAAGAAGCGTTATTGTTCAGACAAAAGTCAGCAGAAGTTCGACTTAAAGTTCGCGAAAAAGCTGTCATTCACAATATTGATGAAGCAATGGCAAAATTTGAACGCTATCAGCAAAAAATTGATCGCCTTGAAGCACAGGTAGAATCCTATGAATTCACTGAAAATAAAGATTTAGCGAGCCAAATCGAAGCACTAGAAAAGGACGACAATATTGAAGCTGAGTTAGCTGAAATGAAAAAGAAAGTGGCTAACGGTTAAAGCGAGCGTTGGATAAATAAAGCTATGCCCTGGTTAAACACGAGGGCTATAGCAAAAGATTTAAGCGAAAATCAAGGAGTAAATCATGAAATATGATAGAGAATATTCAGGTATTAAAAGTGTTGGTCAAACATTGTTTAAGGATGTTTTAAATAAAAAGCTTACCGGTGTTTGCGCTGGTATCGCTAAATACTATGACTTTCCGCGTTTAGCCGTTCGCATTGCTGCAATTGTCGCTTTAATCATGTTGCCTGTAGCAACAGGGGTCGCTTATGTTGTTGCCAGTATTTTATTACCAAACAGTAAATATTATTAAGGGTTTTAACCATTGACAGTGAAATTTTGAGCAAAATAATGCCTTTTAAGTCAGCTAAGTACTATCTAGCCGAGCTAATAGCTTGAACGATAGCAATTCAATCAAGGGAAATCATGAAAGATCATCAGCGGCTGCACAACCATCGTCTTACAACATCAACAAAGTGAGAAAAAATGAGCTTTATAAAATCGTTAACTTTAGCAATTTTAGCCACTATATTTTTAACCTATGTCTTTGGCACTAGTATGTTAAGGCTGATGGACTTAAGTATTATGCTTGATGGCGAAGTGCTTGAACCATTAAAAGCGATTAGCGTTGCCGCTTTAGTTGTTGTGATATTAGTGGTGGTCGCCCTTGGGATAATACTCAGTGTTTTTGGTAGTATGATATTTGTCGGAATGTTGTTATTAGGCAGTATTGCTATGATAGCTATCGGCGTATTTTGGCCCATCTTATTGATCGCCGCTATTATCTGGTTATTTAGCCGAAATAAAACCACCAAGCAATATGCTTAGTGGCCATTCAAGCCTATCAATGGTGGTTATACCCAAGCCACCTCAAAATGCAGGATTGAGCTGAAATTAGAAACGCCTTTAGACGAGCCATTGGTTGAAAATAATAGTTATTCTATTGTCAAAATCAATAACGAGGGATAAAGCGCTTCTAAACCAGCCATTGTGGGACGCCTGAAACGAGCATTTTGCAGTAGCTTGGGTAGATATCATTTAAAGAATTGACCAAGAATTTCTTTACATTCAGTACTATTAACTAAACGCACAAATTCTTGACTTTCATCTTTTATCACCTGACTTAAGGCTAATTGATTACCTTGTCTTATTAATCTGCGGCTAGTCATCACGGCGTCGACAGGTAAACTCGCTACAGTGGTAGCGACCTCTTCGGCTAACGTGAGTAATTCATTAGCTTGACAAATTTGATTGGCAATACCATAGCTCAGCGCTTGCTCAGCATCAAATAATGAACCTAGTACCATTAATTCAAATGCCTTATTTGCACCAACTTTTTGCGTTAATAGTAAACTAGAGCCTGCTTCGGGGCATAAACCTAGCTGGGTAAATGGTAACTTAAATTTACTGTTTGTCGCGGCAATAACCATATCGCAATGTAATAATAACGTGGTACCGATACCCACTGCGACCCCGGCAACAGCCGCAATAAGAGGTTTATTAAACTCAGCAAGCACTTTAACAAAGTCAAGTGCAGCTAAGTCACCATCAGTTGAACATTGTAAGAAATCATGCAGATCATTACCTGCACAAAAACAATCTTCATTGCCTTGAATCACCAAACATTTAACTGATACAGTAGTGTTAGCATAGGCAAAGTGTTGACAAAGCTCTTGATACATAGCATTAGTTAGGGCATTTTTTTTATCTACGCGATTTAATGTAATGGTAAAAACGCCGTCATGTTCTTTGGTTAATATTAAATTACTCATTGATCACCGTGTTAGTTACATAGGTTTACTAGCAAAATTGGTATAATATAAAGTCACACATTAATATTTGTTAACAAGGATGTATAGTTACTATGAAAAATATTTACTCTCTAAAAGCAATTATTGCAGTCTTGCTCTTATTTGTAAGCATTAACCAAGTTTATGCTAGTGCAACGATTAAGATCTCTGATGGCTATATCAAGGCATCTATACCCGGTAGTGATGTTACTGCTGCTTATATGAAAATTACCAATATCAGTGATAGAACGATTACCTTGGAAAAAATCACTAGCGCTATTTCAGACCAAATAGAAATGCATAAACATAGCATGGCCGGTGGTATGATGCGAATGCGGCAAGTAGACAATATTAGCGTTGACGCCAACAGCAGTATTACCTTACAGCCTTCAGGTTTACATCTAATGATATTTTCATTAAAACAGCAGCTTAGCGAAAACGATAATATAATGTTAACAATGCATTTTTCCGACAAAACGAAAATAGATATTCAATTACCTGTTTATCGATATAAATAGTACAATAGTTTTAATCTCATCCTTGGAGTGGATATGAATACAATGTTCTCGACAAAAAAGATAGTCTGGAGTTTAGCCGGTATTTTTTTACTTTTTTATGTTATCGGTGTTTATTGGAGTTTAGAGCCGGCACCTATCAACATTCATGCTGAAGTAACCCAAGCCGCTAAAACTGAAAATGTTGCCCCGGTTGTCGGCTATACCACCACCACTGTTTTGATAAAAGTGAGTGAGACATTGCTGAATAAACCTGGCGGTTATTTATCGAATGACATCATGCCACCGTCGTTATTGTTAGATAATATGCCTGCTTGGGAGTTCGGTGTATTAGAAATGGTCAGAGATATGGCTTTGGTCATGCGCAAAGATTTTAGTCGCTCACAATCCCAATCTTTGGTAAACCAACATCTATTAGAAGCACAACCGCGTTTTAATATCGATAATACCAGTTGGGCAGTACCTAGCGCAGAGTCTGAATATACTGAAGCAATCACATTACTTTATGCTTACCGTAGTGCACTAGTTAGTAATAACGGTTCCAATAAAGCACAGTTTTATGCGCGCGCTGATAATTTACGCGCATATATTGAAGAAGTACAAAAACGATTAGGTAGTTATTCACACCGTTTAAGCTTAAGTGTCGGACGTGATCAGGTCAACACTGACTTAGCCGGTGATAAACCCGCACAACAATCAAGCCAAGGGGATAGCCACTTACAACTTAAAACCAGTTGGTGGAAAATAGATGATGTATTCTATGAAGCCAGAGGAGCAACCTGGGCATTATTGCAATTGCTTCGTGCTATTGAAATAGACTTTAATAGCGTATTAGAAAATAAAAATGCAAAAATTAGTTTACAACAAATAATTCGTGAACTTGAAGCAACCCAAGAGACACTATGGAGTCCCATGATTTTAAATGGTAGCGGTTTTGGCTTTGTCGCTAATCATTCATTAGTCATGGCGAACTATATTTCGCGTGCTAATGCTGCATTAATTGATTTGAATGAACTTTTAACTAAAGGATAATAACATGAAAAAGACGCTTTTAGCTGTCGGTATATCGGCATTAATGTGTGGTAGTGCGCAAGCAGATACTTTATTAGGTTTATACATTGGCGGCCAAATTTGGGCAAATGACGCCAGCGGTAGCTTTGGTGAAGGTACTGATAACCAATCGGTATTTGAATTTGATGATGAAAATCAAGGCAGCTTTTATGTCGCCTTTGAGCACCCTATTCCATTAATTCCAAATATCAAAGTTGCTTCAACTTCATTAGATACGGTTGGTGGAACTGAACTGTCAAGTAGCTTTACTTTTGACAACCAAACCTACACCGCTAACTCAACCTTAGATACAACTTTAGATGCAAGTTTTGTTGATTACACACTTTATTATGAATTTTTTGATAATGATTTATTAACCTTTGATTTTGGTTTAACAGCACGTGATCTTGATGCAAGTGTCGAAGTCGTTGAACCAATAACCCGGGTGCAAGGTGACTTAGATGTTTCAGGTATTATTCCTATGGCTTATCTAAATGCCATTGTCGGCTTACCTTTTACCGGCTTTAATGTCTTTGCTGAAGCTAACTTTATCACCTATGATGATCAAACTATTTATGATGCCCAAGTGGGTGTTAGTTATGCTGTACTTGATAATATCGCAGTAGATTTTGATGTAACCTTAGGTTATCGCACCATGAAACTTGAAT
Organism: Colwelliaceae bacterium MEBiC 14330; assembly: GCA_040779365.1. Taxonomy (GTDB): domain Bacteria; phylum Pseudomonadota; class Gammaproteobacteria; order Enterobacterales; family Alteromonadaceae; genus Colwellia. The sequence continues at coordinate 44,439 of JBFONR010000008.1, read as the reverse complement.
TAAATGACTTAGATAACTTTTACAGTGATTTAACTTACGACGGTTTCTTCGCCGGCGCTATTGTTCACTTCTAGCAAATAGCAGCCTAGTTTATCATTTAAACCGTATGGGTAATTTCCCATACGGTTTTTTTTGGTTATTTATTTTTAGATGATACAAATATTATTTATATCGGTGAGCAAAACGACCATAACGATGATGTAAAATAGCAACACGTTGAACATACACCTGCGTTTCTTTATAAGGGGGAATGCCATCAAAACGTTTAACCGCATCTTCACCGGCATTATAAGCAGCGGCAACTAATTTGTTGTCCCCTTGATATTTTTTTAACAATTGAGCTAAATGCTTTACTCCACCTTGGATATTCTGCTGAGCCATCAAAGCATCATTCACTCCCAGCGCTTTAGCTGTCGCAGGCATTAACTGCATTAACCCTTGTGCACCGGCCTTTGAGATTGCTTGCGGATCAAAATGTGATTCAGCATGAATAATCGCCCTAACCAGCGCAGGATCAACGCCATACTTCTTCGACGCTTGATTAATGTGATATTGATAATCAGTGAGGTAAAGCTTAGTTTTGCGCCAATCAATGAGTGAATCTACTTTACAAGCATAACAGTGAAAACGTTGACGAGTGTAGCTTATCCCTATAGGAGCAATATCAGAAAAAGCAGGCACACCCTCAGAAGATTTATAGGTATATATTTCTGTTACCTGTTTAGCTGTGGCATAGCTATTGATGATAAAACCAACAACAACTAATAGCCAGCTCAAACGAGCAAGACTGATCATCACTGAATTTTTTTCCGCAGTATTCACCATTATTTAGCCATACAATATCGTTAAACTATTATCTAAATCCATTTGTTTGTTCAATATTCCTTTTTGGAATAAAAAAGCGCTATCTATTCCTTTTGATTTAACTCGAACTTGTCTATTCTTGCCACATCATTTGTCGTAGGTGAAAATAGTTATGTTGCCAGAGCAGCGCTTATTAAATCAAAATACATCAGATTCAGCAAACAATAGTAGTGCCTTAGATGCTAGTCAGCTAGCTTCACTACAACAAAGTATTGCTGGTTATTCTTCGCTTCAACTTGCTTGGGCAAGTGGTTACTTAGCTGCAAAAAGCGAACAAGGGCAAAATGCTCAAGTAGCGCCTGCACCTGTGCAAGCAAGCGCGCCAGCGAAAACCTTAACCATTTTATATGCATCACAAACAGGTAATGCTAAAGGCGTTGCAAGTCAACTGGAACAAAGTGCTAAAGCAGCTGGCATTACTGTTGTGCTTAAAAACATTGCGGACTATAAGGCGAAAGCGCTAAAAAATGAAAGTCATTTACTGATTGTCGCCAGTACCAATGGTGAAGGCGAGCCGCCCGATGATGCCATAGAGTTTCATGAATTCTTACTTGGTAAAAAAGCACCTAAATTACCGAACCTAAGCTATAGCGTATTAGCCTTGGGTGATAGTAGTTACGAATTTTTCTGTCAAACAGGTAAAGATTTCGACGAACGTTTACAAGCACTCGGGGCTAAACAAGTAGCTCCGCGTGTTGACTGTGATGTTGACTATGATAGCGACTGTCAAGCTTGGACATTAAGCATTGTTGAAGCGCTTAAAGAAGAATTAACGCAAAGCGATACAGGATTAGCACCAGTTATTAATATTGGTGAACTACCAACTGCAGGTGCTGCTAGTCAATACACAAAACAAAACCCTTATGCCGCGGAATTTTCGCTAAGCCAAAAAATTACCGGCCGTGATTCTGCTAAAGATGTTCGTCATATCGAAATTGATTTAGGTGAATCGGGCTTAACTTACCAAGTTGGCGATGCATTAGGGGTATGGTTTGAAAATGACACCAACCTAGTCGCTGAGTTAGTAGCGGCATTAGGCCTTAGCGGTGAAGAAAAAGTTGAGTTAAAAGTTGATGGCAGTGCCCAGGAATTTACATTAACTGAGGCGTTAACAACGCAATTAGAAATTACCCAAACAGCGCCTGCATTCATAGAGTTTTGGGCGAAAACTTCAGGGAATAAAGAACTTGCTGACATTGCTGCTGATAAAAATTCAGCAAGAGAATTCGCAGGGGTCAATCAAATTATTGATGTAGTCAAAAAAGCGCAATCAGACATTGATGCACAAGTTTTCGTTGATGCGCTACGCAAAATTACCCCTCGATTATATTCTATTGCGTCCTCGCAGGCAGAAGTTGAAGAAGAGGTTCATCTTACGGTTGGCGTAGTAAGCTATGAAAATAATGGTGAAACACGCATTGGTGGTGCTTCAGGTTTCTTGGCAAGCCGCTTAGAGGAAGGTCAAAATGTTCGAGTGTTTGTTGAGCATAATGATAACTTCCGTTTACCACCATCGGATGACACCCCGGTAATTATGATTGGTCCGGGTACCGGTGTCGCCCCATTTAGGGCGTTCTTACAAGAACGAGAAGCACGTGAGGCAGATGGTGATAACTGGATGTTCTTCGGCGACCAAACCTTTACTCAAGATTTCTTATACCAAGTTGAATGGCAGAACTACTTAAAATCTGGCTTATTAACGCGTATGGATGTTGCTTTTTCTCGCGACCAAGCAGAGAAAGTTTATGTACAAGATAGATTAAAAGAACACGCAAGCGATGTCTTTGCATGGTTAGAACGCGGTGCACACCTTTACATTTGTGGTGATGCTAATCGCATGGCAAAAGATGTCCATAATACTCTGGTTGAAATCATCCAAGAGCACGGCAAATTAACGGCTGAACAAGCAGAAGACTATTTGAAGTCATTAAGATCAAACAAGCGTTACCAGAAGGATGTTTACTAATGAGCAACGATTTAAGAAAAGTTGAAAACCCGGTATTAATTGTTGAAGGTAAGCAAGCGGATAACGAACGTTTAAAAGCTGAAAGTGATTACCTTCGTGGCACCATTACAGAAGATTTAGCCGATCGTATGACTGGCGGCTTTACTAGCGATAACTTTCAGTTGATACGTACTCACGGTATGTACCAACAAGATGACCGAGATATTCGCGCAGAGCGACAAAAGCAAAAGCTCGAGCCATTACATAACGTCATGCTTAGAGCCCGTTTACCCGGTGGTATTATTAATCCAACTCAATGGTTAGCCATTGATAAATTTGCTGATGATCATACCTCCTATGGCAGCATTCGTTTAACAACTCGTCAAACTTTTCAGTTTCATGGGGTATTAAAACCTAATATTAAATTAATGCATCAAACACTTAATAGTGTTGGTCTTGACTCCATCGCGACTGCGGGTGATGTCAACCGTAACGTACTTTGTACCTCTAACCCGGTTGAATCTGAACTGCATCAAGAAGCTTATGAGTGGGCAACTAAGATCAGTGAGCATTTATTACCGAAAACACGTGCCTATGCTGAAATTTGGTTAGATGAAGAACGTGTTGAAACTACTGAAGATGAAGAAATTGAGCCCATTTTAGGCAGTAATTATTTACCGCGTAAGTTTAAAACCACCGTAGTCATTCCACCGAACAATGATATTGATGTCCATGCTAACGATTTAAATTTTGTTGCCATCAGTGAAGGCGGCAAACTTATTGGTTTTAATGTTCTCGTTGGCGGTGGTTTAGCCATGACCCATGGTGATAATTCTACTTACCCACGATGTGCTGATGATTTTGGTTTTATTGCCAAAGAACACACACTAGCGGTAGCTGCAGCAGTTGTGACTGTGCAACGTGATTGGGGTAACCGTGTTAACCGTAAGAATGCTAAAACTAAATATACACTCGATCGCGTAGGTGCTGACACCTTCAGAGCCGAAGTAGAAAAACGCGCCGGTGTTACCTTTGAAGATTCTCGTCCCTATGAGTTTACGCATCGTGGTGATAGCTTTGGTTGGGTTGAAGGTATTGATAATAAACATCACTTAACCTTGTTTATTGAAAACGGTCGTATTCTTGATTATGCCGGTAAAACATTAAAAACGGGTATGTTAGAAATTGCTAAAGTGCACCAAGGTGATTTTCGCTTAACCGCGAATCAAAACTTAATTGTCGCGGGTGTTGCAACTAAAGACAAGGCGACTATTGAAGCATTAGCTCGTCAACATGGCTTAATAAACGACGACGTTTCAAATCAGCGCAAAAGCTCTATGGCTTGTGTTGCTTTCCCAACTTGCCCATTAGCAATGGCTGAAGCTGAGCGTTATTTACCCGGTTTAGTTGATAATGTTGAAAGCATTCTTGAAAAAAATGGTTTAAAAGATGATAGCATCATCTTACGCGTTACCGGTTGTCCTAACGGTTGTGGTCGCGCCATGCTTGCCGAAATAGGTTTAGTCGGCAAAGGTCCTGGTAAATACAACATGTATTTAGGCAGTGATTTAGCCGGCTCTCGAGTGCCTAAATTATACAAAGAAAATGTCAATGAAGCGGATATTCTCACTGAAATTGATGGTTTGAGCGCACGTTGGTCAGCAGAGCGCAATGAGGGTGAGGCGTTTGGCGACTTTGTTATCCGCGCAGGTATTGTTGAGCAGGTTATTGTTAGCTTTAGGGACTTCCACCATGCCTAGCTCAAGTGTCAGCATTGCTGAAAGTGCTATTGAAACGTCATTCCCCGACCCCGCGATGGTCGGCTGGAATGAGGCTCTGGAAAGTAAAAGTGCTATTGCCCGTGTTGAGTGGGCAATGGACCACTTACCGGGTCACTTTGTGCTATCTTCAAGTTTCGGTATTCAATCTGCAGTAATGCTACATATGTTGACCCAAGTTAAAAGTGATATCCCAGTATTGTTAACCGATACAGGCCATTTGTTCCCAGAAACTTACCGGTTCATTGAACAGCTAACTGAACGTTTAGATTTAAACCTGCACGTTTATCAAGCTAAAGAAAGTGCCGCTTGGCAGGTGGCTAAATATGGTGAGGAGTGGGCGCAAAGCAATGACTCTCTTAATGCTTATAATCGCCGTAATAAAGTTGAACCACTAGAGCGTGGTTTAACCGAACTCGAAGCGAATACTTGGTTTTCTGGTGTTAGGCGTCAGCAATCGGATCACCGCCAAGGTTTAGGTGTTATTAGTACCCTACGCGGACGTTATAAAGTGCATCCAATCATTGACTGGAACAATAAAAATGTCCATGAGTACCTAACTCAACATAATTTACCCTACCACCCGCTATGGGACCAAGGTTATGTTTCTGTCGGTGATGTCCATAGTACTAGGCCTTTAACGCTCGGTATGACCGAAGAAGAAACCCGTTTTGGTGGTGTACAAAGAGAGTGTGGTTTACATACCGACGGTGACGGTATTTAGTCAAACTTTTAGCTTAGCTTGCTAACTACCCTATAACGCGCTTAAAGTAAATATTCGGGTCTATTCAAAGCCCTTTTATTATCATTTGCCTCTTGTTACTTCACATAACTCGAGGCAAATTAATTAATAGCGTTATAAATAATAGTTGTGCAAAGTCTCAATGAATCTTGAAACATCTGCTTGTTTTAACTTATTTATTCCCGCTGCTGCGGCTCTGCCTCCCCCGGTAGGAAATTGTGAGCAAATATCACCAGCACCTTGTTTATTATTTAACGGCGCTCTTACGCTCACCGTATAAGTTTTATCGGCATTTAACGTTAAAACCGCATGGGCTTTATCAGGCGACTTATTGGCTAAATCATTACCAAAAACACCACTCACCCGCCTAGCCCATGCTTCATCAGCTAATGAATAAACGGCAATCGTTTCATTATCAGCAAGGACATTAGCTGATTGAGCATTGTGCATATCTTCTTTGTAGGCACTTTCTAATTGATAAAAAACAGAATCTTGCTCTGCAATTAATGCCAAAGGATCCGCATAATTGAGTAGAATTTTATATAACTGTGCAGGAGGAAAATGTAAGTCTGCTAGCTTTTCACCGTAACCGTTATAATTAATATAAATACCCAGTGCTTCAAGGTTACTAATTTGCTCTACCGTTAACCCTTGCGCTTTTGCTAACGTTAGCGCAGCAGCTTTCATATTATCGCCAAAAGCAGCGACAATCGCCCAGAGTACAAATTGCCCCTCTAAGTAGTCATTTACTAGCAAGCTAGTACAGGTATTGGCATCGGTATTAATTAACGCCTTTAAGTAACTCGACGATGGAATTTCACCACTTCTATGATGATCGACATAGAAAGTATCAATTTTGTTATCTAATATCGGTAACAGCGCATCAATATTTTTTTCTAATGAAATATCAAGTACGGTCACTGACGTAGCCAAACTGACATCAACTTGCTTAAGTAAGGCAATGTCACGTTTAACGCCGGTCACTAATACTGATTTTTTAGGCTTTGCCAGCCTTAATTGCAATAAGGCTACAATACCATCGGCATCACCATTAAATACATCGAAATGCATGTTAATTCCTTTATTTTTCTCTATTAATATAGCCTAATTCAATTAAGTGAGTAATCACTTGTTGAGCGCATGCCTCGATGGATAACTCTGCTGTTTTAATGTGGATGTCGGCAGAAGTTGGAGCCTGATAAGTTGAATCTATGCCGGTAAAGTTTTTAATTTCACCTGCCCTAGCTTTTTTATATAGGCCTTTAGGGTCTCTTGCTTCACACACTTCAATAGGGGTGTCAATAAAGACCTCTAAAAACTGACCTTGCGCCAATTGCGAGCGAATAAGATCCCTATCTGATTTAAACGGTGAAATAAAAGCAGTAGAAACAATTAGTCCCGCATCAACAAAAAGCTTAGACACCTCACCAATTCTTCGAATATTTTCTACTCGCTCTTCATCAGAAAAACCCAAATCGCCATTTAATCCGTGACGTACATTATCACCGTCTAACAAGTAGCTTTTAATTTTATGCTGATAAAGCATAAAATCTACGGCGTTAGCAATGGTAGACTTACCCGAGCCGCTTAATCCGGTAAACCAAAGCACTACTGCCTTATGACCGTTCAACTCTGTACGTTGTTGATGAGAAACACTCGCTTTGTGCCAAACGACATCAGATGATTTATCAACAACTTCATTTTTATCAATATAAACAGATGACATACTAATTCCTAAAACATGATAAGTTTAAATGACAAGCGACCAGTTTTACTAACTCAGCTAGTGCAACTTAACGCTTTTTCTTAAGTCAGCTAAACCCCATAAACATAAACAATTCCCGTTAGCGCTACAACACTATATATAAGCCCAATAGGTAAACCAATTTTTATAAAATCTTTAAACCTGTACTGTCCTGCATTAAAAACCATTAAATTAGTTTGATAGCCATAAGGGCTAATAAAACTAGCACTTGCGCCAAAAGCAACCACCATAATAAAGGCTATTGGCTGGCTATCTAGGCTAATAGAGATATTATAGGCAAGCGGAAACATTAACGCCGCCGCCGCATTATTGGTAATTAACTCGGTAAGTAACCAAGTTAACAGGTAAATCATAATTAAGGCTATTAACGGGTCATAGCCTCCTGATGAATAATTTAAAAGATAACTTAACTGCTCATTTAATCCGTTATTTTGTAAGGCATAAGATATGGTGATCGCTGAGGATATTATTAACCATAAGTTTACCGGTAAGCGCCTTAAAATTTCTGAGCTGGTTAAGCAACCGGTTAATAACAATATCCCCAGTAAAATCATAACCGCATTGAATAAAGGCAAAATATTTAAAGCAGCCAGTAAGATAGCAGTAAAAAACCCGCCAATAGCAATCGCCTCTTTAACACCAGAAAGTGAAGAATCAGGGGCGACTTCAGACAGTGATATAAAGTTTTTAAAGACATTTCTTCTTGCTTGATAATCTTCACCAACGGCTAACACTAAAAAATCACCACTTTTAATAATGACATTACCCAGCTTACCAGAAACTTTCTCGCCGTCTCTCTTAATAGCCACAACAGCTGCATCAAATAGTGATCTAAAGCCAACCCGTTTAATGGTTCTGCCAATTAATACACTCTCTTCTCTGACCACCACCTCACGCAGGTTGTCTAAGGGTAAGCCGTTCTTTTCGGCAAAAATAGTTAAGCCATCAAAATGATTCAACTGAGAAACTTTAAGAATATCTCCACAAAATATCAGCCTATCACCGGCTTGTAACACTTCTTTTGGGTTGATAGCAGTAAGTAATTGACGACCTCGCATTATTTCTACGAGAAATAATGATTCTAAATGCCTAAGACCATTGTCTTCCACGCTTTTACCAATAAGAGTAGATTCTGCGCTCACTTTAGCTTCAATAAAGTATGAATCAAGTTCGCTTTGCGCAGAAGACCTATTGGGTAAATACTTACTCAAAAAAAATAAGGCAATACCACAAGTAACAACGAGGAAGCTGCCGACAATGGTAAAATCGAAAAAATTTAGTGCAGGCAAATTGGCATCAATCACTAAACTATTAACAATAAGATTGGTTGAAGTACCGACTAGAGTCAATGTGCCGCCTAATATCGCGGCATAAGACAAGGGGATAAGTAATTTACTTGCTTCATGATAAGGGTTATTTCTAATTGGCGCTAATAGCGTTGAAACAACCGCGGTGTTATTTAAAAAAGCTGAGGAAAGTACTGTTGAACCAAAAAGTTTAAGCCAAGTATATCTATAGCTTTTACTAATAACCTTCATAGCTATTAGTCGTAACAACCTAGTTTTCTCTAAAGAGAAAGAGCAAATCATTAATAAAATTAAGGTCAGTACCCCTTGATTAGAAAAGCTCTTAATTACCTGCTCAGTAGAGACCATCTGAGAGGAAAATAACACTAAAAAGGCAATTCCAAAAATCAAACTTGGCTTTTGTTGAAATTTTATTAAAGCAAAAATTGTTGCGACAAAAACGCCGAAGACAAAATATGATTCAATCGTCAAAACAGCCACTAACGCTATCCCTATAAAGTAAAAATCACCTCAACTTGAGGTGATTTAATCAGTTAAGCTAATAAATCTTTCGCTTGCCAATGTGGGTAATGTTTACGAACTAAGGCATTAAATTCTAGCTCAAAATCACTGTATTGTGCTTTAGTACTGTCAGTAGCAGAAATTTCACTTTCAATCATACCTGCGCCAACGGTGGCATTACTTAGCCTATCAATAACAATAAATGCGCCAGTATTTCTATTTAAGCTATACGGGTCAAATTGTACTTTTTCATCGAGTTCAAAGTTACAATTACCAATTTCATTCAAAGCCAACTGAGACGCCTCGGCTTGCTCCATCGTATTGACATCAACCTTATAGTTAATTGCTGTTACACTACCTAAGGTTGAATTGGTACCAACTTTAATGATGTACTCACGATCTACGTTTAATTCAGCTTCATCCATCCAAACAACGTTAGCACAGAAGTGCTTAGAAGACTGAGGTTTCTCGTGCGGACGCACAATCATGTCACCACGGCTAATATCAATTTCATCTTCTAGGGTAAGTGTTACTGCCATACCTGCATGAGCACTGTCAATATCACCATCAAAAGTAACAATAGATTTAACTTTACTTTGCTTGCCAGACGGCAGGGTTTCAATGGTATCGCCAACACGCACTTCACCTGAGGCAATAGTCCCTGCAAAACCCCTAAAATCTAAATTAGGGCGATTAACATACTGGACACCCAAACGGAACTTATCATTACTATCGCCTTGAATTTGAACGGTATTTAACAATCTCATTAAAGGCGAGCCTGGATACCAAGGCATGTTGGCACTTTCATTAACAACATTATCACCTTTTAAAGCTGAAATAGGAACAAAGCGAACATCTTCAATATCTAGTTGCTCAGCAAACTCGCGATAGTCAGCTTTAATTTTTTGATAAACCTCTTGTTCATAACCTACGGCATCCATTTTATTGACTGCAATAATAACGTGTTTAACGCCTAATAATGAACAGATATAAGAGTGGCGACGAGTTTGAACTTGCACACCATGGCGAGCATCGATCAAAATAATAGCTAAATCACAGGTAGAGGCACCAGTAGCCATATTGCGAGTATATTGCTCGTGACCAGGGGTGTCAGCAATAATAAATTTTCTTTGTTCTGTGGCAAAATAACGATAAGCAACATCAATAGTAATGCCTTGCTCTCGCTCAGACTGTAAGCCATCAACCAGTAATGCTAAATCAAACTCTTCATCGGTCGTGTTAAATTTTTTAGAATCTTTTTCAATGGCAGCCATATGATCTTCAAAAATCATTTTACTATCAAATAGTAAACGACCAATTAAAGTAGACTTACCGTCATCAACACTTCCGCAAGTTATAAAGCGCATCATGTCTTTATTTTCATGGACACGTAGATATTCTTCAATATCGGACGCGATTAAATTTGAATCATTTGACATTTTTTGTCCCTGTAAAACAAAGTTGAAAGAACTAAGCTCTATAGTAAAAGCTGTTTAACAATCCCATCAACATTTTGGAAATTTCTATAGACTCTTAAATATATGTATTTGCAGAGCCTATTTCTAAATAAATAATTTTTAACACTACACGTTTAAGTTATCAGCGCTGCAATAACTGATTGAGACTTAACATTGCTTTTATTGTTGCCTGTAAATATCAACGAGGTTACTGGCAACTCATAAGCGCTGGTTTGTAGTTTAAGACCCAAGGTTATGCTTAGCTCTGCTAGAAGTAACCTTCCATCTTCTTCTTTTCCATAGAGCCGGCTGAGTCACTGTCTATAACTCGCCCCTGACGCTCAGAGGTAGTAGTTAATAACATTTCCTGAATAATTTCAGGTAAGGTTGTTGCTTCAGACTCTATTGCGCCGGTTAATGGATAACAACCTAGTGTTCTAAAACGTACGTTTTTAACTTCCGGTACTTCACCTTCTTCAAGTGGCATACGTTCATCATCAACCATGATCAAGGTACCATCTCTTTCAACAACCGGACGAGGCGCAGAGAAGTATAAAGGTACCATAGCAATATTTTCTTGGTAGATGTATTGCCAAATATCTAATTCTGTCCAATTTGATAAGGGGAAAACACGAATACTTTCACCTTTATCTACTTTAGAATTATAAATATTCCAAAGTTCAGGACGCTGATTTTTTGGGTCCCAACGATGTTTTTTATCTCTAAAAGAATAGACACGCTCTTTAGCTCTCGATTTTTCTTCATCACGACGAGCACCACCAAAGGCAGCATCAAAGCCGTGTTGATCTAATGCTTGTTTTAAGCCTTGAGTTTTCATTATATCGGTATGCTTAGCACTTCCATGTTCAAATGGGCTAATACCCATTGCCATACCTTCAGGGTTTTTATGAACAATTAACTCAAAACCATAATCTTTGGCGAGTTGATCTCTAAATTGGATCATCTCTTTGAACTTCCAATTAGTATCAACGTGCAATAATGGAAAGGGTATTTTGCCAGGATGGAAAGCTTTTCGCGCTAAATGAAGCAGCACCGAAGAATCTTTACCAATTGAATAAAGCATTACTGGATTATCAAATTCAGCGGCAACCTCACGCATAATTTGAATTGATTCAGCCTCAAGTGCTTTTAAATGGGTCATTCTATTCTTAGTCATGAGTTTCCTTGTATTCACATGAGAAGCGTTATAATAATTTCGTTGGTGAAATTGTACAGTAGTTATAAGGGGAAAAGAAGCACAGAGTAGCGTAAATTAGTGCCATTAAAATATAAATTATTGAAATTAGATCTATCAAGATAAACCGCTAATCACTCGATTAAAGCTCCCAACATTATGCCAAACACGAGTAAATGAATATATTTAATACGTTTAGTAAGCGTAAGTGATGCAACAGTAACATCGATGATTAGTTTTGATTTAAAAGGGAAAGGACTAAAAATTAAAGTATAAAGCTAATAATAAGCGATTAACCCACCTCAATAGCTTAGTTTGCTTTTTTGATAACACTTGCACCTTAAAGCGCTTTATAAACAGCCAGCGCTTCTTGCAAATCTTCATAAAAGTTAAGCTCACCTTTATGTAAAATAATGGCACTGTCACAAAACTCTTCAATTTCTTTAAGCTCGTGGCTTACCATGATGACATTTGCCGTTTTCCTTTTATCGAGCAATGCTTGCCGGGCTTTTTTACGAAATTTTTGATCGCCTACCGATGTTGCCTCATCAATTAAATAAATTTCAAAATCAATGGCAATACAGCAGCCAAACGCTAGGCGTGAACGCATACCACTAGAATAGGTTCTCACCGGTAAATCGTACTTAACCCCTAACTCGGCAAAGTTTTTAACCTTCTCTTCGTATTCATCTAAATCTGCCACGCCATTGACTCTGCCAATAAAACGAGTATTTTCACGCCCAGTCATTTGCGGGTGAATACCGGTTGCTAATGCAACTGGCCAAGATATAGCTTTATCAGTTATTACCTTACCTTTGTTAGGGTACTCACTGCCCGCTAAAATACGAAACAAGGTTGACTTACCCGCACCATTAGAGCCCAAAATACCGATATTATGACCTTCTGGAATGGTAAAGTTTATATCCTCAAAGATATATTGATTACCTAAATCCGAAGGATAAAATTTAGTAAGGTTTTGTAGTTTAATCATATTATTTACAATCAATTCTCTTTAAATATAATTAGGGTAAATAACTAACCCTTACAAATAAAATCATTTAAATAAACCAAGGAAAAACTTTATTATTCGTACAACTGAAGCTTTGATTTTAGCTTTAATTGAATTTTTACCTAAAAATTTAGGCTGCACCATATTTTGCTGACTCTGCTGCAAATTTTTCTGTATTAAAACTTTATTGAGCTGTAACTTAAATTCCCTTTGATTAACATTATAAAAATAGGCAGTTTGGGCAAAGGAAACCGCATTTATCCAATCAGATTTCTTCGCAAAATAACATGATAACTCGAAGGCAATTTTGCCATGTTTTTTATGGTCACTTTCAAAGTTATTAATACATTGCAGTAACTCTTTATCAACTGTCTCAACTTCTTCATTTTTTAAAGGGACATCAAACGCTTGATAAATGATATTGTTATCAATCTTTAAGTTATTATGAAGCGCAACTAAATCCTTTAATTCAAAATACAGTGGCTGAACTTTGTTGTGCAAATATTCAGCAACTGCAGAAAGCTGTTTTAAATTAGCTTCTTGTTTATGATACACACGTTGTTTTGCATTACAGAAATTATCTAACAAACTTAATAAATGTGGTTGTTCAAATTTATCGATAAATAATTGCATTTGTTGGCAACTTTGTTTATTGAAACGTTCAAAATCTGCAGGTGCCATCAATGAATAACTTGCGCTACCCAAATTACAGCTTTGCAACACACTATCTAACCTTTGCTCTAAAGCTCCTAATTCAAAATGATTTAATAAACGTTTAAACTCCAAGCTTGCAAAGGTAAACGAAGGATTTACCCTTTTTTTCTCTACGTTTTTTTTGATGCATAAAACAGCAAGTAAATCGGAGATAATATTATTGCCTACCATTAAAGTCTCGTCATAAGGACGCAAATGTATACACTCAGTGCCAATAGCATTACACACCCTTGTTAAGTACTGCCAAAAATATTTGTCTAATGAACGGGGAGAAGAAAACTTTTCAAGTTTACTGTGCCTTTTAATCGCTTGATTATAATTAGACTCTAATAATTCAACTGGGTTGCGAATATAAGCAACGAATTCAGCTTGCGGAATAAATTTTTGTATTTCAATCATGAGATGAAAGAAAAATTCAGACGAAAGTAATAATATTGTACAACTAGAAGCATTAAAGTCTGCTAAAAGCGTATTAACCTTTTCAGCATCAATAAACCAGCCGGCGGTAGTCTTTTTTCGTTTTTCTAACGCAGGCTGCGATAAAATGGTACGCAGATTCCCTGAACTAATTTGCTCTTTAGATATAGGGTGTTTCGGATAATAGACTCCCTCAGTTAATAAGAACTTACTATTATTAGTTAACCAAGCTTGTATCGCAGATGAACCTGTTTTTCCAGGGCCAGCATGGATTATAATTCTTTTTTTATTGCTAACACTAATATCTACTTGCTTTATCTTGCTATTGATTTTGCTATTAATAGTACTTTGGTTATTGGAGTTTCTCATCGGTAACTGAAATCTTCTTTATTTAATGTTAACCAGGGGGAATAGCATGGGTCATCAATAAGTTGTTGACCCCAAGTACTTTTCATGTAGTTTACTTCGTTATTAAAGCGTTTTATCTTCTCTGGGTTATCTTCTGCGCCTCGACTAACAGACTCGTGATGAATCATCTCAGCATAAGGTGTCCAAAGGTTTCGATAACCTTTACTTTGCACCTTTAAACAGAAATCTACATCGTTAAACGCTATGGTTAAGTCTTGCTCATTTAAGCCATTAACCTCATCAAATACCGACTTACGAACAGCTAAACAAGCAGCCGTTACTGCAGAAAAGTTTTGAGTTATTTTAAGGCGTTTAAAATAGCCAGGATGCTCTTTAGGAAAATACTTATGAGAATGGCCTGCGACACCGCCAATACCGGTAACGACACCCGCATGTTGAATAGTGTTGTTGGGGTAATAAAGTTTTGCGCCAACACAACCAATATCATATCTTAAGCAATGGCTTACCATTTCTGTTAGCCAATTGGCAGTTATAACCTGAATATCATTGTTCATTAACACAATAATACTACCATTTACTTGTTTAACCGCATAATTATTAATGGCAGAATAATTAAAAGGGCTATCATACCTTAATAAGGTAACTTTTTGCTCAATTTCTAACTGCTTAAAATACTCAAGTGCTTGAGGTTCATCAGATTGATTATCAACTAATAAAATCTCAAAGTTTTTATAATCAGTTAAACTATAGATAGAATCGATACACTGTTTAACTAGGGCTTGGCCATTTTTAGTGGGAATAATTATAGACACTAGAGGGCCATTATTGGGGATTGGCCAATTTACTTTGTAGGTATTATCTAATAAGCCTGTTTCGACACTAACGCCGATGTGATCAGCAAAGTAATTTTGCAAAGCCTTTAAGCCTGCATCGCTGGTATATGACTTTTCCTCAGCGGCCAAGGCGGTTGAGCCTTGGGCAATTCGCCAATGGTATAAAATATAAGGAATATGGATAATACCTTGTGCATTACATTGCTTAACAGCACGTAATAACAGATCGTAGTCTTGGCTGCCTTCAACACCCAAACGAAAGCCACCGATGTCGTTAAGTAATGATTTACGGTATATGCCTAAATGACATACATAATTATGAGAGTACAGTAGATCTGGGTTCCACTTAGGTTTAAAGTGCCCTTGCTCAAATTGACCTTGTGCATTTATTTTATCTTCATCAGAGTACAGTATATTTGCCTCAGGGCTTGTTAGTAGTGTTAGAGCAACAGTATTTAGCGCATCAGGGTGTAATAAATCATCATGATCTAATAAAGCAATATAATCGCCGCTGGCCGCAGCTAAACCGTCGTTTGATGCCGCTGAAATATGGCCATTAGTGGTTCTTTGTATAACCGTTATTTGCGCATGTTGGTTATATTGCTCAAGTACCACATCAAGCGCTTTAGATTGTGAAAAATCGTTAACTAAAATTAATTGCCATTTGCTATAGCGCTGTTTAATAACAGACTCAACCATGGCCTGAAAGTGCTCTAAATTAGGACGATAAACAGGGGTAACAATTGAAAATAAAACCCCTTGCTTATGAGCCACTAAAGGTAATAGTGACAAGGCTAAGTCATTATGTTTAATGGTTTGCTGGTAGCCTTGCTCTTGCAACTCATGATCAAATGGCATTCTTATAATGTATTTACGATAAAACCGAGCTAACCAGTCTATTTTACGTAATCTCGTCTTAACTGAGACAGGAAGCAAGTTTTTAATCAACATTTTAAAACAGAACCTTAACTTTTAAAAAACATTACAGGAGAGTTGAAACTACTGTATCAAGAGTACAAACTGAAGAAAGAAGCTAAAGCGATATCTGTTAACCGTAAAATGATGGAGGTAGATATTATCATGGCAAACTGCAACAGACTTTGCTTTACTCTCATCGAACTCAATAGATTGCATATTTGCATTAACAAATTTGCCTTTTTTCAATACAGTTTCATGTACATGCATTCTTTCGACATAATTTGCCTTTACTAAAGACTTAATATGACGATTATTATCATAATCCTTTATTGCATGCTGGGTATAATTTTCAGTCACTAGGCCCTTTGGTGGTAATTTATATTTAGAGGAACCATATACTTGCAATTCAAACCCATTGCACCAATAGTATCATCAGTAAACATTGGCTTTAGGGCAGATTTAAGTGTTTTATGTTTATCTAAGTAAATAAATTCATCAACATCAATAGATGCTATGCCATACACAAATTTAATCATAAAATAAAAAAACAAGTTTGACCAACTTCAAACCAAAATAAAACGACACCCAAATCGTCTGATTTTATTTTACTCTGTTCCTGTTTATTATTACTTACGATACTTATGGTGCTCTGAGTCAAGAACTTCTTTTTTATCCTTACCTAAGCAAATTTCTGCTAAACGAATGTCATCCACAAACTTCTTAAAATTATCCGTAAGCATATCAATAGCTACATTATCAAAGTGCGCCCATGCGGTATTACCGTACTTAACATGCTTTTCAACCATTAAACCACCAGCAGCAACTGAAAGTTGACAGCATAGGGAACCGACATCATGACTAGAGTAACCTGGGATAATTTGAGGATACTTTTTGCTCAAATCATAATAATGACGAACAACAGCTACATTTGCATCTTCATTCATTGTTGGATAAGAAGAAACACATTGAAGTAGGTACAAGTTACGACACTGCTTAAACTCTTCTAAGATAAACTCTTCATAAGCTTGATCTGTCATTCCTGTAGAGAGGACCACATCCCCTTTAAAGTCCTCAGCTACCGCTTTTAAGAATCCCGTGTGCTCAGAAATTGTTGAAGGTAACTTAACCATCTCTGGTGAAAACTGTTTCATAAACTCATAAGAGGGTAGATCCAATACTGAAGCAAACCACTTAATACCGAACTCTTTACACCACTTTTCAACCATCTGGAAGCCAAATACATTTAACTCAAGCCCAGTACGGTAATCACGGAATGTTTTACCAAAGGGTGATGAGTATGGTTTCGCTAACTCTTCTTGAGAATAAAAAGATTCTACATCCCGTTTTTGCAACTTAATGTAGTCTGCTCCTGCTTCTGCTGCTGCCTTGATCATTTTTTTAAGTAACTCTAAGTCACCAAAATGGTTAGTTGTAATCTCAGCAATCACTTTCACTTGGAAATCATGCTTTGACTGATTAGCAAATGGAATATGAGGAATAGCTGCCTTAGCCGAAAGTGGCTCACTGCCATCGAAGTCTTGGTTAAACTGAGCAGCATTAAGCTTACTGAACGTATGCGAACCAACATGATTCACAGTAATCGATAAGTCTGACTCATGTGCCATTAACAATTCTACATAGGCTTTTTGACTATGCAGTACATTTTCAACGTATGCATCTTCACCAAAATCTACCGAACCACCTGAACGCTTAGAGAAACCACCTGTTAGGGTAAAATCAAAACCTAATAGGTACACATCTAGCTTGTCACGTACATGATCAGCCAAAAGGTTACTCAACTTAAGTGCAGAAATAATCGTGGCATCTTCTAGGTAAAACTCTTTATCAAAGAAACGTTCCTGGATAGGCTTATAATTCTCAGGAGATTCATGCCTTTCTGGTAAGAAGATATGGTTAGGTTTATCTAGAGGCTTAGATGTTAAATAAAGAGTGCACGAACCTGTCTGTTTCTCTAAATAGTCCTTTACCCATTCAAAGTGATACATACCAATATCACCTGAATAAGCTTTTTCTGAATCATTAATATTGATAACAAAAAAATTATTTAAGCAGGCTAAATCAATTGCATCTAATGATGGGCCTTTACCAACAATTGCAAGTTTACGCTTACCAGATAACTTAAATAACTCAAAGACAGCGGTGAGTGATGTATTCATAATTATGACTCTAGTAGGATTTTATATTTCTGATTTGGGAATAAAAGCTGACCTTGATATGGCTTTCCATCTACATACGCTTTTATACCATGCTCTAATGCTAAATTCAGTCCGGGTAACACATCCCAACAACTCACTCCTTTTACATTTTCAAAGCGAGCATAGCTACCTTTTACCGCGTTAAGCATGTTATACATGGAGCAACCTATAATACGGTATTCAAAGCCTTCTGGCAGTTTTTCAAGATCAGACTTTGTTAGTGAGGATGAAAGACCGTGAATACGAGATTCAAAACGCTCTAGAGGCTCCCCGGTAATCGCCAGTTCATTAAGCTCAGGTAAATAAATACAAGACTCTTGATGCTTGCCATCTGTATAAATTGATACTCCTACTCCCCACTCTCGGAGGCCACTTACAAAGTTCTCTGTACCATCAATTGGATCAAGCACTACATAAGAACTATTCTCATCCCACTGACAACCATCAAATGGAGCGAACTCTTCTGAAATTAAAGTATGCTCTGACAAGTTTTCTTTACAATAATTAAAAACAATATCTTGAACAAGAAGATCTCCTTTAGAGACAAAACTATTATCTTCTTTTTTAATTTTTGTAGACTTTAACGAAATTATTTCTGACAAGTTTAACTTTATAATTGAAACTATTTTATAACAATGCATTAATTTACCTATCTTTTATTGAATTTCATTTTTTCTGGTAGAAATTTATCCAAATGTAACCTTTCAAATTGGTCTAAAAACTTATTTGGATCGGTGTAATCCAAATGACCAAACTCCATAACATCATATTCCCACCACTTAGAATCAAGCAATCGAGCTATTGTTGTTTGTTCAAAACGATATTTTTTCACTTCGGCAGGAACCCCAGCAACAATAGAATAAGGGGGGACACTCTTAGTGACTGTTGAATTTGATGCAACAATTGAACCGTGCCCAACTGTGATACCTAAGGCCAAAGTAACATTTTCACCAATCCAAACATCATGACCTATTTTTGGATATGCCTCCCCCATCGTCGGATCAAATGATTTTCGTTGAAAAGATAAATCCATATCAGATATTTTTTCATCACAATAATCTGCTAAAGCAGATTTTGAGACTAAAGGACTGGGTGTAAAAAATGCTACCGAACTCGACAACCAAGAAATAGGATGAGAAAAATCTAATACTCGAACATTCTTTGCAATTGAAGAGTAACGTCCTATTTTTACCTTGGAAGGTAAGAAAGAGTGAGTGTAGGAATAGGCTCCTATAGAACACAAACCACCTACACATTGCCATTTTTGATTTGATATTTCACCACAATAAAAGGCAGATGGGCCTTCGATTATCATCTCTGAATCTATTTCAATTGAATCAAATTTTTCTAACCATGATTCAGAATTTTTCGATTCTAAAAATGACCAATGTGTAAAAATATTTTTTGACACAAGTTCATTAATAAAATCTTTATTGATTTTTATTTCCATATTTATTCTCAAATAGTAACTGAGCCAATCCAAACTCTTCAGGCTCATCTATATCAATACTCTCTAATATAGGAGTTTCCATAAAGTATGGTGAATCCCCTGTTTGAAATCTATTCTTTACCATTTTACCCTTTGGGGCGATCCATAAAGCGCAATTCATTTGATAATATGGTTTTATTAATTGGGAGTAACTCGCCCATACTCCAAATTGAAAATTACAAGGAATGTAGTCACTATTTAACATATAATGTTTTAATTTTGTTACTGTCATTAATGAATCATATGAATGATTACTTTCCAATAGTAATAAAGCTTCGCTATAACGTTCAAATAATGGAGTAGTTACTGGTATCCAGAATATAAGATCTTCATCACTAGCTTTCGTTTGATTTAATACACTAATTAAAACTTCATTCCATGGAGTTTCATCGATACAATAAACGGGGTCTCTATATATAAAATTAACATTGTAATCATTAGCAATTTTTCTCGCTACATCACTATCACTTGATATATATATATCATCAAAACAATTTTCAGTTATACATTGTTCGATCTTGCATTCTAAAAGTGACTTTCCATTATAGAACTCTTTGAAATTTTTATTTACAACTCTACTGGATTTCTCTTTCACTGGGATAACTGCTATTTTTTTCATATATAATCTTTAACTCTGTCGCTAAAAAAACTACTGTATTTACAATTGAAATTTAAAATTGAACTATCACTGTTATACATTTCTTTCAATAAATGACTAAAGAAAAATGACAGCAATGGATAAGGCTTTAACATTTCAAAATTTCTAGTAAGAAAAATATCATAAGCATCATCTTTAATCATTCTATTTGTATGCATTCCCCCCCAATAATGAAGTTGCCTTGTGAGTACAGGGGACGATTTTTCTGTAAAATCGTAAACACACTTCCATGACTGTGCGAATCTCTCTTGCGCTAAAATATTACTCACTGCAACCGCTGCATTCTTTTCTCCTAAGTCAGAACTGAAGTCGGAAATAGTATCGATAAATGATACAATGAAGCGAGGATTAATAACCTTAACTAATTCACTTTTATATCTATCCCAGTAATTAATAATAAACTCATAATCACTTTGACAATATTCATAGTCAGAGCCAAAAAAAACTTTCTTCGCAGATTTACCTCTTTTACCTCTCCTTAGTCTAATTAATAAAACTTTAAGTAATAATATATCATTAGCATTAAACTTTTTTCTGATTTCATCTAAAGATAACTGCTGCACAGAATTATCATCTCTTGGTATTTCAAATCGTTGAAAATCACGTATTATGTCTTTTTTCTCGCCCCATAATATATTACGAGATACAATAAAATCTCCTAACTCTAAGGTAACTTCATATATATTACCAGATATAAGAGAGCATTTAGTCTTATCAAAAAGAAACCCACAGAAACCAGTATTATGTAATGCTAAAGCTTTTACGTCATCACGCTGTTGATCAATTCCTGTATCAAATAGTACTTTTTTATTGTAAGATAAATAAACTCTAACACAACTTACTACTTCTTCCTCACAAGAAATCCAACCACTAATACCGCGTACTGAATTATCAATTGCATGTTTCACTATTACATTTAACTCCATAACATATATAAAATAACAACTCATTCATTACAAAAAGGGGAAATTTAAATACAACTTAAAATCATAAAATAACTCGATATTAAGAAAAACTTCTATTATATAACTTTATCTAAATATGATGTTGTATGTGTATATTTTAACCCTTGTGATTACTATCAAATTATGATTTCTCCAATGATAGTTTATGATTGTAGATATCGATCCGTTTCAGTATAAATGGTCCATTAGGTCTTAATTCTCGGGCCTTTTCCATTAACAAAAGTGATTTTTTAACATGTTTTTTTTCTAAAAACACTGCTAAATCCCTGATAAAATCAATAAATTCCACTTTATGTACATTAGTTTCATATTGAAGAACCCATTTAATAACATTATCCATAATAGCAACATAGTCATCTACAACAACATCACTCTGCTTATCAGTTATAGATATTTTAATATCACCTCCTAACGGAACAATATTTTCATTAATCCAAAAAAGATCATCACTGGAGTTTAATGTAACTTTCCCGATTAAATCATTTTGATAAAATACAGAGGTTAATTTTTCAGGTTCATTTTCGATTAAGTAATCAGAAATTTGACAAGAAAAAACTCCTTTATGGATTTTATTCAAATCTATTAATACTTGTGACTCTGTAAAAGTTAGACTTCTATTGACCTTCTTATCTTTTATAAGTAATTCACTTGAATTAAAACCAATACAATTAGCAAAAGAAGAAAAAATATCCTTACTCACAGAGTCATAATTAACCAGCTTAAGCTGTTTAACAAAAATGCTATAATAATTCTGAAGAAACGTTCTTTGGCTCGAATAACTAAGCTTTTCCCTTTCTCCAAAATTAAAAGTAAAACCATGTCGTTTCACTCCCTGCAAATAATTAGAATATAACAATTCATAAACACTGCGAGCATATGCAATCACACTTACTTTAATTGATAATTGATCACATATATTCTGTATTCTTTTGATTGATTCGAGTGAAATTTCTTGTAAAGTTTCACTGCTTATAATCGACTTTTTACAACTTAAAAAATATACTTTAGATATAAGCCTTTCCACTTCAAGCCAGTCCTTTTGATTACAAGCATGAAAAAGTGCTACACCGTTACCAGCAGTAATCTTTCCCTTTTTCGCTGAAGGACTAAGGTCTGCATAATCAAAACCTTGCTTTTTTAGTTTATCTACATTTAAAGACAGCCAAGACTGAATAGCAGATGACCCTGTTTTACTTAGTCCAATATGTAAGAATAACTCTTTCATTACTCACCCAGCGAAAAATCTTCATGCTTATTTGTTAAATTCGGACTATAACACGAGTCAGCTTTTACATGTATTTCCCATGCCTCTTTCATATAATCTACTTCTTTGTTAAATCTAGCTATTTTTTCTGGATTGTCCTCTGCACCACGGCTAATTGACTCATAGTGATATAACTCCGCATAGGGTGTCCATAAATTTCGATACCCTTTGGCCTGTACTTTTAGACAAAAATCTACATCATTAAAGGCGACTGTTAAATCCTTTTCATTTAAACCACTTACTTCATCAAATACTGATTTACGCACTAGTAAACAAGCTGCAGTTACTGCAGATAAGTTCTGAACGACTTTTAAACGGCTAAAATAGCCATTATCATCGCGTTTAAAGTTTTTATGTGAGTGACCTGCAACACCACCAATACCGGTGATTACACCGGCATGTTGAATGGTATCATTTTCAAAATAGAGCATAGCACCCACACAACCTATATCTTCACGCAGAGCATGGGAAACCATTTCAGTTAGCCATTCTGGGTTAATCACTTCCACATCGTTATTGATTAAACCAATAATTTCGCCTTTAGCCTGTTTGGCAGCAAAATTATTGATGGCCGAGTAGTTAAATGGATAGGGGTAGCATAACACGGTCACTTTTTCATGCTGATTAAGCTCGTCAAAATAAGCTAAGGCGATTTCATCATCAGAGTTATTATCAACTAATAGTATTTCAAAATTTTGATAAGTTGACTTTTCTAAAATTGAGTCTATGGCTTGTTTGGTTATTTCATAGCCATTATACGTAGGTATAATCAATGTAACTAACGGCTCTTTATTTTGATCGTTAACAGAAGGCCAATTCACTTTGTAGATATTGGCATGCTTACCTTGCTCAACCGTTACGTTCTTTTTAAGTACTTTAAAATGATCTTGTAAGGCCTTAATACCCGCATCTGTTGTATAAGACTTTTCACCTGATGCTAACGCTGTAGAACCTTGAACCATCCGCCAGTGATATAGCACCTTGGGAATATGTACTATATTAGCGTGATCTATTTCACGAGAATAACGTAAAAGTAAGTCGTAGTCTTGACTTCCTTCATAACCTAAACGAAAACCACCAATCTTATTAATAATTTCTGTTTTATAAACACCTAAATGAGAAACATAGTTTTGGCTATAAAGAAGATCTAAGTTCCAGTTAGACTTAAAGTGTGGGTCAATTCGATTACCCTCTTCACTAATTTTATCTTCATCACTATAGATAAATTCTGTGTCAGGTTTTTCATTCAAGGCTTTAACTACATGATATAGCGCATGTTCATGAAGTTCATCATCATGGTCTAGCAGAGCCATCCACTCACCAGTTGAAACTTCTAAGGCACTATTACTAGCTGCCGATATGTGTCCATTTTTTTCACGGAAAATTGGTTTGATACGTTTGTCTTTCGACGCATACTCTTCTAATACTTCACGTACATGTTGTTGTGAAGATTTATCATCGGCTAAACATAGTTCCCAGTTTTTATAAGACTGATTAATAACGGACTTTATACACTCAATAAGCAGCTCTTTCTTTGGGTTATAAACTGGTACAACAATTGAAACAAGCGGCTCTTTTTTAAACGACCGTAAATTATTAAATACCTCATTAAAAGCTAACTTCTCATTGTTATTTATCCATTCACTATATGTATTAATAGAAGCAGTTTTTTTAACCTGTCTTCTTTCACAATAATGTCGCCCCTCAGTTCGGCCAAAAAGGGTATAGTGCGCTAATAAACTAGAATCCCAAGATGCTAGATCAGGGTTTTGTTCTAAATACACCTTAGGATCAAAATATGGGTTAGGAGAGCGACCCTCCTGCTCTCCAGCGACAAGATAGTGATATAATGGGTTAATGTCTAAAGTTAAAACATCTGGATTATTAACCATGTAATAGCTGTTAGAAAAATACTCGGATGGGTCTCGGCATACTTGACTACCAAATAGAACATAATCTCTAATTAAATTGCTACAGCTAATTCGTCTTTCCTTCATTTGGTTTAAATAGAACCTCTCATTCCACAACATTGAATTTGAGATAAGTTGCTCTATTTCTACTAAACTTACACCTTGGTAGAATTCTATTGAATCAACTAATTCTTGTGTTTCTATAGATGTATCTATTAATACTTCTTTGTGTGCAGAATTTGAATCAACTATAATTTTTACAGATATCTTTTCAGCAAATAACCAAACGTAATCAATAACGCTCCCATCTATAATAAATGAAAAACCTACTGCATCTTTGCCTAAAACTTCTTTTACATCAGTTCGTGCGTCTTCATATTTCAGAGAAGAAATTTCAGCTCCGTTAATATAAATAGTAACAACTGCAGAGTTACCATACACCCAACCAGATAAAGCACCACCCAAAAAACCATCATAGAGTCCAGCTTTACCTTTTACTCCAAAGAATTTTTTTTTGATTTTTGATAACATAATAATCCCTTAAAGAAGCTCTTTCCACCAATCTTCACAACTTAAATACCACTGAACTGTTTTTCTAATACCTGATTCAAAGGACTCAACCGGCTTATAGCCAAGTTCATTATTTGTTTTAGTAGCATCAATCGCATATCGCCAGTCATGCCCCGCGCGGTCTTCTACAAAAGTAATCAATTCTGCTGATTTACTTGCTATTGCAGACAGGGCGTCGGGGTATTTATCAGCCAATTCAGGAGTATTTTGAAACTGTTCATTTAATAGCTGACAAACTAACTTAACTATATCGATGTTAGCCCATTCGTTATGACCACCAATATTATAGTTTTCGCCTAACCGCCCTTTATTAAGTACTAATTCAATGCCACGGGCATGGTCTTCAACATATAACCAGTCGCGTATTTGTTGACCATCACCATAAATAGGTAAAGGCTTGTCAAACAAAATATTGGTAATGATTAACGGAATTAACTTTTCAGGAAAATGATATGGCCCGTAGTTATTAGAGCAATTAGACGTGGTCACTTCTAATCCATAGGTATGATGATATGCACGTACTAAATGGTCACTTGCCGCTTTTGAAGCTGAATAAGGAGAATTAGGCGCATAAGCGGTATCTTCGGTAAACGCTGGGTCTTCTGGGCCAAGCTCACCATAAACCTCATCAGTAGAGACATGATGAAAGCGGTGTTTAAGCGGCTCGTTACCTAATGCCTTAGGGTCTTCAATCCAAACCTTTTTAGCAGCCTTTAATAAGCTGTATGTACCAATAATGTTTGTTTCAATAAAAGCATCTGGCCCGGTAATTGAACGGTCGACATGCGATTCAGCGGCAAAATGCACTAGGGTATCAATGCTATGCTCTTGTAATAATTTTTCTATTAACGCTGTGTCGCAAATGTCTCCCTCAACAAAGGTAAAGTTAGGGTTTGTTTCAACTGAGGCTAAACTCGCTCGATTTCCGGCATAGGTTAGCGCATCTAATACCACCACTTTATCTTCTGGGTTATTCGCTAACCAGTATAATACGTAGTTGGCACCAATAAAACCGGCGCCACCGGTCACGAGTAAATTTCGCATTGTCTTCTTTATCCTTTAAAGCAAAAGCACAGGGCCATTTGTTGTTTACTAATGTTGAATTTGTTAATTACTTAACTGTATTATTGTGCTCAGTTATTGAGCTCTGCCATCATCTGCGCAAGTTGCTTGCGCCAATGAACCGTATTTAATCCGCTGAGCTTTTCAGTACTACTCTTATCAATAACGCTAAAGCTTGGCCTTTTTGCTGGCGTTGGATAACTGCTCGCCGCAATAGGGCGTATCGGAATCGCTTTTTCAAGCATGCCTTTTTCTAGCCCTATATCTTGAATAGCCACGGCAAAATCATACCATGAGCATACACCGGCATCTGTCCAGTGCAAAATGGTTGAGCTGTTATCGGCTTTATTGGCTTTCTCGGTGGCAATGTTATCTTGGGTGCTTAATGTCCAAATTAAATTGGCAAGGCCTTTTGCCCAGGTTGGTGTACCTACTTGGTCATAGACAACACCTAAGCTGTCTTTTTCAGCCATTAAACGCAACATGGTTTTTACAAAGTTATTACCCTGCTTTGAATAAACCCAGGCGGTGCGAATAATCATGGCTTGTGCGCCTAATATCGCATTAATTTTATTTTCACCGGCAAGTTTTGACGCACCATAGACATTAATGGGATTTGTCTGTTGGTTAATTTGGTAGGGGGTATTTTGGCTACCATCAAAAACAAAGTCTGTCGAAATATGTATAAGCTTTGCCTTAATTGCCTTACAAGCCTTAGCTAAATATTCACTACCCAAATCATTTACTGCATAGGCAGTTTCTGAGTCAGTTTCGGCTTTATCTACTGCAGTATAAGCAGCTGCGTTTATCACTAAATCCGGAGTTAATTGTGCAAAAACTTGCTCTACTTGCTTCTGGTTACTTATATCAAGCTGTTTCGAGTTTAAACAAGTTAACGCTATGTTATTTGGCCTGCTTTGTTCAAGCTCCCAGGCAAGTTGACCGCCGCGGCCGGTTATTAATACTTTCATCTTAGCTTTTTATGACTTATTTATAGGTATAAATACTACTGTTGGAACAGTAATAATCAAAAACAGCAATGCAAAGATTTTACTTAGCCTCCGTGCCGTTTTTTTATTAGTAAAATTAATAATGCTATTTTACCTGAAAAATGGCTACGAGTTATAACTTTTTTTACAAAAAGAGCAAGTCGATTATAACGAGACAATTGTTCAATAATACTTGGCACACCAATCATTGTTATGTACAAGTAAAAGAAGGAAATAAAAATTTATAGCTATTGCCAGATACATCAAATTTAAGCTTTACTTAGATATCAGTCGTAACATGCCAAACCTGATTGGTTTTTAACCGGAAATATAGACTAAACCCTTTATTACAATGCCTTAAGCTAAGCACCATATAATAAAATCTTTTTCAGCAAAGGCAGAATCAATAAGCAAACATGTTCTAGCTAACCAAAGCTCATGCAATATATTAGCTAGGAGGTTCATCTAAATGGTGAAAATTTATGTACACATAATACAAGAACTGGCCCTACATTTACTTAACAGACTTTAACATTGCCTTGAAATGGATTAAGTTAGGTTTATAAACTGGCGTATTTATTGATATCTTTAGGCCACTTTCTATTAGACGTAATAAAGACAGTGCTATATCGTTAACAGCTTTTGCTTTATTATGATCAACCATCGGTATACTAAAGTGAACAGACCCGACAGAGTAAAAAGGCGTTTGATAATCTATTTTCAGTAGGAAGCGTGCTAGCTAGAATATTTCTCTCAGCTTATGGCTCAGAAAATTGCGGAGTTTATTTATCCATCAATCTTTTCATTAATAAATTAACAACCTATTAATGATAAATAACAAAAATACCAAAATATAATTTCATTAACTTTGGTAAATTAAGAAGTTTTACTTTCTAATCAAAAAATAAGCTAAATTTCAAGCTTCTAGTATATTATTGACTTCCATCTAACTTGTAATGATATTTTTCACTTATCGCGTCATACTCTTTCTCAAGGGTTACACACACCTCATCAAAAAGCAATTCACCACTTTTTGACTGGGATTTTTCCCAGAGTTTAATCGTATCGACAAAATCGTAAACCCCACGCAAAGCTGATAGAGCCGTTAGATATTCAGCATTACCTTGAGTATCAATATTTCCTATATACTTTTCCATTAAAGCCCTAATAGATTCAGGCGTCATAGCAACTGATTTCAACGAACTTACTCTATTCTCCTGAGATGTATATCTGTTGGTTTTCTCTATCCATACTGAAGCACCCTTATGAGATAAATGAAAAATAGCTACATCTGCCTCTATCGGTATTCTATGTATATTTTTGGTCTCAATATGAACACCAGCATGAACTGTCGATGTAAAATTAATAGCCCCTTTTTTAAATAAAGCCAGTCTAAATTTTGGAGCATAAAGCTTTGTTAAAAATATTTTTCTTCAAATAGTTTTCTTAATATGGTTGTTTAGGATGTATTTTCTGTATGAAATAAAAACGCTTTAGTTGGCTTAAGGATCCAGTCAGGACAATCGGTTAAGCTAGTGATCATTTTTGCATACTCAATAGCTTTATGATTTTCATTAGACAGTTTAAGTATTTTTAGTTTAGCATTTAAAAATACTGCATTATTCTTTTGCAAGATAATAGCTTTATCTATGTAATAACTCGCTTCATTATATTTTTTTATGTCAATTAAAACATTCGCCAATTTAAATAGTATTGGTGCTTTATTATAGAAGTCAGGTATTTTTTTCAATTTTGCAATAGCTAATTCACACCGCTTTAATGTTATGCATAAACTTGCATAATAATTTAAACAAAAAGCACGATTATTAGAGAAATTAACAGCCCTTTTAGCAAAGGTTAATGCTAAATAAGAGTCCCCTTCTAATTCTTTTAAGTTGGCCAACAAATAATTAAGCTCCCATGAATTTGGCCAATTTTCGTATGCTGTTCTAATAAACTGTTGAAAATACTTATTTTGAATAAGTTGTTTATTATCAGCTTGATGGTTTATGATAAAAAGTAAAGAAGGGGCCAACAACTCACCTTTTAGTTGAGGGAAAAACAACTCCGCATTGGATATGTTTTCAGATATTGATTCAAAAATGTTCATATATTCTTTCAACTTTATATGAACATTACGCAGCTTAACTAGCATTTGCTCTGATTTAACACCGAGAAAATATATATCATGTGAATATTTATTGCTATAAAAAAACCAACCAGCCAATTGATTACCAAGATTTTTAAAATCAGTCTCTGTGAGATTTTTATAATAGTCCCAACCTATGCTCGATGTACCCGGGGATAAAGAGGGGTCAGTTCTTGTTGTGCCATGCTCAGGTCGATTTGTCGTTGCACATGAAAAGATAATTAAACCATCTTCTTTTGTATGGTTGATCATATTTTCTAATGTCTCTTGATAATATGGATTGTGCTCGAAGCACTCACAAGAAATGGCTACATTAAAGGATTTTTCAGAGCGGAACTCATGACCCGAAATTACAATATCCACCCCTGCACCCTCAGATAAATCAAGGCCAATATAACACTCAGTATCAAATAATTCTCTTATACTACCATTTACACCATGAGAGCCTACTTCGACAACGGATGTGTCAATAAAGAAACTCGGTAATAGTGATTTGATAGTGGTTACAAACTGAAAAGCCTGCCAATGCATGGTACACCTTTTTATAGTTAACTCTATCCTTACAAAATTACCTTTTGAGTGAAGGATATTTTATTATAAATAGAGTTAAATATTTATTACTACTGAATATAAAATTACAGTATTACACTTTAAAAATCACAGGCTTTTTGTGATACAGCTAAAGAAAGAAACAAATCTAAATCACTTGGAATTCCTAAGCCATACATTCCATTTGCTTCTTCGCCAACATTAAAAACACCTATTGCACTTCCTTTTTCAGCCATAAAGCTATACACAGGAGCTACATAAAACTCATTGTTACTGCGGATATTTTTTTTTATCATATAGTCTGCAAAGTGACAAAAATCTTTTCCTCTTTTAAAGTTATATATACCAACAGTAGCCTCGTCAGAGATAACAACTTTTTCAACAACCTCGGAGACCAAATTGTCATTATCAACTTTTGCATATGACCACTTGGGATCATCAGCTTTCATCGTCAGCATGCTGCCATCTAAGTCCCTTGAATCCATATCAATCAAATAGTCGTTAATATCAACATCGATCCATTGATCGGAGTTTGCTATCATAAGTGGATTATCATTATTAATAAACTCACGAGCTTTTAATACAGTAATAGCTGCACCATCAGTCACACCATTAATAGTAACAACTTTAAATTTTTTACACGCTTTTGAAAATATAGATTCAAGATTATAATCTTTATAATGTGCTTCTTGGCAGACAAAAATGAATTGGTGTTCACAAGCAGGCGTTAAATTATTAATAACTACTTCTATCATTCTTTTGTTTTTTACCATTATAAGTGGCTTAGGATCAACATAGCCTGCTTTGGAAAATCTGCTCCCCTTACCTGCCATTGGCACTACGATATTTAACATTCTAATTTTCTTCCTTTTCTAGGTATTTGTCATTTAAAGCACCTGGTAACTTTAAAACGGCAGTTGTTGTATCTTCTAAAGCTTCAAAATCAGTAAACTCCCCGGGGGCTATCTTCACAACATCTCCCTCAGATAGTAATTGTCCTTTCATCAGGGCTTTGCCCGAAACAATAACAGTAATCTCTGTCGCAATTTTATGACAGTGTGAAGCTTCAATATCGCCTTTTTGAAATTTTTGAATGGCAAACTCAACATCATTAGTGCTATATATAGATGGCTTAAAGGCTCCAACGATCCAGCCTCGAATAAAATTTTCTAAATTTGACTTTTCCATTTATTTACTCTCATATAAGTAGGCATTCATTGAAATCATTTTTCCATTTTCATTCCAACGTATAACGTCGGTTCCAATTAGCTTTACCCCATCTACTTTTAATATAAACTCAATAACGCTTGTTTTATTTTCAACTACAATACTTTTGGCTTCAAAGCTTAGGCTTGATACATTGTTAAAAATACCACCTATATAATCAAGAACGTTTTGCTTACCTTTAATACTGACATCGGGATCAGTCAAATGAAAATCTATAGAAAAGAAATTATCAACCTCTATCAATGACTTGCTATCAAAGGCACTAATATACTCTTTAGTTCTCTGCAATACAGATGCACTAGAGTTTTCCCTTTCAGTCATAACTCTATCTTCATATGCTTCTAATGCATGTTCATCTTGAATATGAAAATAATTTTCTTTTTCAATAGGTAGAGCAAGCACTTTACCTTCCTTCAGGATGATTTCATTTAATGTAGGTGAAACA
Source organism: Colwelliaceae bacterium MEBiC 14330 (assembly GCA_040779365.1). Classification (GTDB taxonomy): domain Bacteria; phylum Pseudomonadota; class Gammaproteobacteria; order Enterobacterales; family Alteromonadaceae; genus Colwellia. Next base: position 13,132 of record JBFONR010000008.1, on the reverse strand, counting down.
TAAAATAAATTATTATGCCTTACGTCATTCCTGATCATACTTTTAATCGCTTCAATAAATAGCCTTGCTGTTCTATAAAAATAAAATCCTGCAATAGCATGTTTACTGATTGGATTTTTTTCAGCTGCTTGAGTTACATAACCACACTCATCTGTATTTACATACGACCATTTAGGGTGAATGGAATCAAATGTTAACACTCCCGCGTCAACCTTTTTTTCGATAAAAATATCTAAATAAGGATCTAATTCAAAATCTAACACTTGCTCAAAACTTGAAATAATAAGAGGTGAATCAAGATCTAGCTGTTCAACTGCTAATAAACAGGAACAGGCGGCACCTTGTGTTTCCCCACTGATCGGTAAAACTTCAATAGTTTTATCTAACAATGAAAAAACATTATTTAATTTATAATCATTTATTTTCTGCTCTGGAATAGTAACAATGATTCGTTTATCTGCTTTAATACTAACAAATGAAGAAGCAGCTCTTTCTACTAGAAGTTCTCCCTCGATATCACTTAATATTTTAGGGTATGCATTTTTCTCACTAACCGAAAATGTCCCCTTTCCCGCCATAGGAATTAGTATGTTTAACATGATATTTCCTTAATAAAATTGGTTATATTGCTATAGGTAACATCATTTACATTGTCTACTTTTAATACATGTGCTCCTGATGCTATGGCAGCTTTGATTCCATTTTCATTGTCTTCTACAATCACACACTCTTCGGGCTTTAATCCCAACTTTTGTATTGCTGTATCGTAAATTTCAGAATCAGGTTTAGCATTTTTAACATCTTGATTTGACAAAAAGAACTCCAAATATTGCCTTAAACTCGATTTGTCCATCATAACATCGACAGTATTACGGATAGAATTAGAAGCAACTGCCAATTTATAACCACTCTCTTTAAGCTTAGATAAAGCAAATTGGTGATGAAAAACAGGTTTACATAACTGATTTGTTATATCCATTGTGTATTGCTGTTTCATTTCATTAATAAAACTATGTAACTCGGTAGGTAAACTATAAAGTTTTGAAAGCAATTTTAACTTTTGGCTGGTAGACAAACCATCGAAAGTGGTTAAATGATCCATATGGCTAATTTTAATACCAAAAATAGCGAGAGCCTTATTTAATGCGTCAAAATGCCAATCTTTAGCATCAATTAATACACCATCCATGTCAAAGATGACGGCTTTTATTTTATTCATTAAAAAATCCTTGAGCTTCCTCTGGGAAGTCTGTACATATAGAGATGTTATTACGTTGTTCTGGCTGTGACTGAAAATAGTTTTTAAGCTCTCTCCAGTATTTGATATGGTCAAATTTATGTAACTCAGGTGAAACGAGAGCTACCTGTTTACCTTCATTAAGAAAGGTCTTTAATGCCTTAATATCCAAAAGGTTATCTTTAAAATTATCTAGCCATACACCCTTAGCATTTAATAAAAGAGCTGGTTCAGGTTCTATGTCAGAAAATCGAGTATAGTTTGTTATACCTTGCTTTTGATATCCTAACGCATCGGGCACAGACATATCAAAGACAAAATATGATTCGTAACCTGCAAGTACATCAAATACTTTTTTCTGTAAGCCATCAGCTTTGATATTTAGTGCTAATACTACAGGGCGGTATCTGTTAACTAATTTCATAAAATCGGAAAACAGCATTGAATTTTTATCCGCCATATCATGACTAATAACTATTTCACCATTATAGTCTCTTAAGTCTGTTTCTATGCCAAAGCCCCGCTCTAAAGACCTCTGAAATGCAGATTGCATATTTTTTTCTCTAGGTATTTTCCAGTACCCTCTGTGAGAGATTATATTCATACACGCCTCCTAAATATACTAAGGTCTCTATTTAAAATAGTTGAACTGACTAATGGACTATTTATTAGTCGAATCGAGTAACCTTCTAAGTCTGTTTATTTCGTGTTGTAACTTTAATTCTGTAGGGCTATTACTTAGCATATGAGCTCGAATAGGTTTGTCATTAAGTACGCTAAAACTATTCAAACCAACTTTTGAAAAATATCGAAAAGAAGGTTGGTCAATGTCATTGAGAGTTTCCCTATACTTTATAAGGCCTTCATTTTCTGTACTTAAATATTCTATAAGTTCAAAAATATTATTTTGTTTATCAAAAAGTGAAATTATATCATTACTGCCTAAAATTTTACTTTCACAAACTAAACTTAAGTCTTTAAAATATGGAAGTCCTGTATTTCTATTAATTTGTATTAGATCTGAATTCTCAAACAAGGATAGATTAGCTTTCTTATTAGTTATCTCTGTGATGGGAAAGTAATATATATTCAATATAGAAAAATATAATCGAATTATATTTTTAAAATAATTACTTTTGAGCTTTTTGGCCAATCTTTCATTGTTTAAAAGAGGTTCATGGGAAATTAGAGGTTCTTGCATTCTAAAATAATTATCAAAAGCTTTCTCTATAGAACTACCTATGAAGGGGGAAAAATGAAACCATTGTTCAGGAGAAAGGTTTGAGTATTTCACATCAAGCATTAAATCCAAGTTAACCAATTTGCTAAGATCGAGCTTCTTTCCATAAAAGGTTATATCATTCAAATAAAAAGGCGAAAATAAAAAACCACCTTCAATTCCAATTTTCTCTGAAAAAATACTTGGAACGCTTTGTTCTATTGTTGTTCGGTAAGAATCTAATTGATATAAATATTTAATTTTTGCTTCATTGATATCTGAAAGATCTAACCTGATCTTAAGAACATAATCATCCTCTTCAAAAACTGACAAACCATAATACAAAGCTTTCATTTGATGTACCAAGTGTCCGGGTAACTTTATATTTGGTTCGCTTAAGCTTACAACCTCTAAACCAGATTTTTCTTGAAATAAGTTTATAACTTCTTGTTGACCCTTGACTTCTCTTTCCCACGTACTAAGAACTAGTCGCTTCAAATATCCTTTTTTTTTCATTTCCGATAGAAAAAAAAGAACGTCTTGAAATTTTTTTTTATCGCGGATAAGGCCTACAATTAAGATGTTAAATTGTCGCATTAGTCATTTCCTGAATATAGAGCTAATTTAATATTATATTCACCAAGCTTTAAAAATATCTCTTTTTTTTCATTTTCCCAAACATCCTTAGGTAAGAAGTAACGCTTTGATTCTTTAACTCTTTGACAGAGCTTAATAAATTGTTCACCATTGTTAAGATATAAATGTGATAAAGAATCAAAATGTATATGTTCACTAAATTCAAAGTAAACGTTTTTATTATTTTCGAAGGTTACTGCAAAATAAAATTCATTTTTTAGAGATAGTAACCTTTCATCTTCTTGGATTAACTTTAAAAGCACTTCATAAAATTGAAGGGGCCCCAAATATAATGGATCGACCTTTTCTGGCACATTATCCATTTCCAAATCTGATAATTCATACTCTTTTGTTAATAGGCTATTAGATTTACTATATTTACTTACAACTTTATCTCTAAGTTCTGGAGATATTAAAGAAATACTTTTACTTTCTTTTTCACTTAATATTCCGATAGATTGATATAACCCTGGATATTGACTGACATCATTTTCGGTTAATCTGTTCATCCTTAATTTAAATAATATTAAACTTCCTTTTAGGCTGACATTTTTTGTGAATCCATTAAATTCGGGTTGCTCATATATAATAGAAAAACCAAAATACTTAATGATTATTTTTTCCCAAAAATCAACTACTACATCACCTCCTAGTAGATCTTTTCTAGAAAATATATTTGGAATTATATTTTCAAAACTATCTGCCCATGCCCTAACAAACATATAGTAATCTACCGGAAAGTTACTTTCGAAAACTTCAATAGTTTCCTTATAGTTAGTCGCATGAACTTCTTGTAAAAAGGCTGACTTCAAGTAGGAAATTTGATTTCTAATGTAAAATATAACCGTTACTTCATATCCCTCAAAAAGACGCTTTATATCTTGAGGCCTACAATTTTGAAACCCTTCACTACTGATAAGTATATAATTTTGTTTTACATTACCTATTTCGTTCAAGAAATCCTTTACTATTTTTTTCTTATAAACCTCATCCCCCTTAATCCTAACCTCTCTTGAAGATAAAGCTTCTGATAACGGGTGATGCGCATATTCACGCATTGCTTCTTTTGGATAATATATACCAGCTTCTAGCAACTTTTTCCTGTTCTGTAAAAACGACTTTTGAAGAGATGTTGTACCTGATTTATGTCTACCAATATGTAAAATAATTCTTTTCATAAATACGCCTTACTCTTTTAAATTCAATTGGTTAGAAACATCTATCAAATCATCAAAGACCTTCATTTTTAATTCTCTAGCTATTTTATGACCGGTATTAACAAGGTAACAAGCTGTTTCGAATAAACCACCTTTAATTCCAGATTCAATATCTGATAATTTATCTCCCACCAAAATAGAAATGCTCATATCGATATCATATTTATTTTTTGCAGTTTCTATCATACCCGCCATAGGCTTCCTACAAGCACACTTTTTAGTATATCGATTAACTTTACCTTCAGGGTGATGGGGGCAATGGTAAACATCTAATATATCTATACCTTGCTGCTTTAAATCATTTAGATACCAATCAGTTAATTTTTGATATTGTTGCTCTGTATAGTATCCTCGAGCAATGCCCGCTTGGTTAGTGACAATGATTATTTCATAACCTAACTCTTTAATCTTCTTCAGACCTTCAATACAATTTTCAGTATATTCAAAATCTTCTATTTTATATAAATAGTTAACTTCTTTATTAATGACGCCATCACGATCTAAAAAAGCAACTTTTATTTTATCTGCTGACATATTTTGTGGTAATCCTCAGGTATACCTATATCAATAAAATATCCTTTAGAGATAAACGCGGTAAAAACTCCAGTATAATTTTTGACATAGTCTCGTTCAAAAGAAAATATGTCTTTTTCAACGCTTGCTATTTCATTTGTCGATATAACGTATGTACCGCTATTAATGATACCTGAGCCTGTTGAGCCTTTTTCATTCATAGACTTGATGGTATTGTTTTCAGCTATATCAAGTGTGCCATATCGAGATACATCTTCAACGTGCACACCGCAAATTACTAAATCAGACGTAATTGCATGTTGAACTAATTCGTTATAGTCCAAATCAGAAAAAGTGTCGCCATTTAACACAACAAACTTGTCAGTGGTTATATATTGAGCCGCATATTTTATGGCGCCCCCAGTATCTAAAGGTTGCTTTTCTACCGCAAAGTCAACAGCACAACTTACGGGTTGATCATTGCGAATTTGCTCTATTATATAGTCTGCCCTATAACACAAGGATAAAACAATACGTTGACACCCTTGTTGCTCTAGGCGCTTCATTAATCTATACAGAAAAGGAATACCATTGACATCAACCATTGGTTTGGGCAATTCACCAGTAACCGATTTGAGCCTTGTACCTTGCCCGCCAGCTAATATTAAAGCTTCAAACATTTCTTTTCTTCTGCAAAAATTATTTCTTCAACAATAGCACAAATCATATGACCGATACATATATGGCATTCTTGAATATAGGGTGTTATTAAGGAAGGAACACAAATAGCAATATCGGCTAACTCTTTCAGTTGCCCACCTTCGCCACATAATACAACCGATGTTATACCTAGTTCTTTTGCGGTATTCACTGCATTGATGATATTTTTGGAATTACCAGAGGTGCTAATACCTATAAATACGTCGCCTTCTTTACTTTGAGCCTGCAGCTGTCTAGAAAACAATTTATCGTAACCATAATCATTACCAATAGCTGTTAGCATTGAGGTATCAGTTGTTAAAGCTAGTGCAGGTAAACCGGGACGGTCAAAAAAGAAACGGCTTACAAATTCTGCAGCAATGTGCTGTGCATCTGCTGCACTACCGCCATTACCGGCTAATAAAACTTTATTTCCCTTTTTATATGCTGAAATAATTAACTCAGAAACATTTGATACCACATTCAAAACGTCTTTGCTTTGTGATAATTTTTGTTTAACGACAATACTATTGTTTAAGTATTTATTAATATAATCTAAATGGTCCATGAATAGGCCCCTTCATCAGTAAATTGGAACTTATGTGCTCTGCCATCATATTTTTCAAGCGTATTTAAAACATCAAGCCTTTTTTCTGGTTCAACAATAATCATGATAAAACCACCACCTCCTGCTCCTGATACTTTCATTGAAAGAGCTCCTGCAGATAAAATATCTTGCTCTATATCATTTATTAACCCATTAGTTATTGATGATGAAGTAGCTTTTTTCGCTTCCCATGCAGTGGCAAATTCTTTTGCTACACTTTTAATATCTGCCTTGAAAAGGAGTTCTTTAATTTTATAAGATGACTCTTTAACTGCATGCATTGCATGCAGTTTAGTTCCGTCATCTTCTTTAATGGACTTAATTTGATCGTCAATGATCTTTGCTGAATCTCTAGAGGTTCCAGTGAAGAACAAAATGAGTGATGATTCAAACTCATTAACAATAAAACGGCGAATTCTTAATGGATTTACTATAACTCGGTCGTTTTCATAGAATTCAATAAAATTGAATCCTCCAAAGGTAGCCGCATATTGGTCTTGCTTTCCACCAGATAATTTACAATCTTCTCTTTCAATTTCAAATGCTAAATGAGCAATATCGTACTCACCTAATGGTAGAGATAATAGTTGCCTAAACCCTTCTAACATAGCGACAACCATTGTTGATGACGAACCTAACCCGCTACCAGGAGGGGCATCACTTTGTGTCGTTAATCTAAGTGGTATATAAATACCGTTATTGTATTGTTCCATAATCCTTTTATAAACAGCACGGTGCAGCAATAAACTTCCTTGCAAATCAAATTCTTCATTTAACGAGATAGTTTCTGTAATACCTAAATCTTTTGCTTCAAAAATCACTTCATTGTTAGAAATTACATCATCAATGAAAGCGTATGCATACATGTTTATGGTTGCGTTTAAAACACAACCTCCAAACTCATCACTGTAAGGTGAAACATCTGTGCCACCCCCAGCAATTCCTAGACGTAATGGCGCTTTACTTCTAATTTTCACTACGATAATCCTTTATCTGTTTAATGGTACTCTACCACCGGAAATTTCATCTCGCCAGTGCTGTAATAAATCTCGGAACATATCTTTTGTTTTAATTTCAGGTTTCCATTCAATTGCTTGTCTGATTTTTGAATTATTAAACATTTGATAATCTGCATCAATAGGTCTTAATCTATCAGTGTCTGTTACTACTTCAATATCATTTCTGGTGCTAAAGCTAAGCAGTATATCAATAACTTCAGGCAGCTGAAATGCTTCCTCGCCCGCGATATTAAACGTTTCTCCGTGTGCTATGTTTCCTTTTTCACTCTCTACTGATAAAAGGTAATAGGCTCTCACTGCATCTCTCGAATCTTGGAAAGTTCTGGTACTTGCTAAATTTCCTACTTTAATTGCTGGCTCTTGGAAGCCGGCTTCTATTAAAGCTATTTGTTTAGCTACTGTGCTTTCAAAAAAGACATCACTCCTTCTAGGACCTGTATGGGTACCCATTCGCGTTACAAACGTTTTAATACTGTATGCTTCACCATAAAATTGACCAAGATAGTCGGTACCTATTTTACTTATGCTGTAAGGACTAGCACCATGAAATTTTGAATCTTCATTGAGCGACTCTCCTTGTTTAGCTTTACCATAGACCTCACTAGATGAGCAAATGTGCACAACTGGATCATAACCATCAGTTTCTTTTAAGCTTTTAATGCACTCAAGTAGGTTTGCAGTTCCAATAATATTAGTTTGTAGTGTTTCAATTGGTATATCAAACGATGTACGAGGAAAAGATTGTGCTGCAAGATGATAAATAAAATTAGGCTTTTCCGCTTTTAATAATTTATATATAGAAGAGTAGTCGTTAAGATCTGCATAACAGATCTTAACTCGATCTTTGTTGTTGATTCTAGTTGTTAGGTGGTACACATTATCAAGAGGTTCTTGCCACCTCATCATACCCACAACTTCATCTTCAGTCTTATCTAAAATAAAATCAGCGAGTTGTGAACCAACTTGCCCTGTAAATCCTGTAATTAACGCAACTTTTTTCACTTAACACTCCAATTTTTTAATTTATGCTCAAGGGTCATCGGCTCCCGGCCTAACAAAGCAGGAAATATATTTGATTTTATTTCGATTGTTTTTGGCCGAGCTCTCCAAAAACCCAAAGGGGCTTCTACCGCTTCGTATTTTAAATTTAAACAAACATGTTTATTAAACAGTTCTGTTATTTTCAGACGACTGATTAGTTCTGTACCACTAAAATTAATAGCCGCAGATTCAATGCTATCCCACTTATTGATGAGTTGATAAATACCCTCGATGACATCATCGAGTACTACTACATTTCTTTCAAAGCCTTCAAAAACTTCAAGTACCTCTTTATTAGCAGCAACGCCTGACATCATAGACGTATATTTATCGCCCTCGCCTAATACATATGAAAAGCGAACTACCTTAACTAGTTTATTATTTACAACCGCCTTTTCGACATTTGCCTTCATTTCACCATAATCACCGAAAGGAGCTAATGACGAATTATCGTTAACCGCTTTTTTAGCATTTCCAAAGACAATGTCTGTGGATGTAAAAATAACTCTTACACCTTTTACTGTAAGCTTTTCAATAAGGTTAATTGTTGAAAGCACATTTACTTTTTGCGCAAGTTCAGGATGCTGCTTGCAAATATCAGGAGAAGAAATTGATGATAAAAAAACCACAATGTCATTCTCGGAAACCAGGTTAACTAGCTCTGAAAAGTCTTCTGCTAGTTCAACATAGATATCACAGTCTTTACGTCCAGCAGATTTCACTGCTCCTGAGTATTTTACTTTAAGGTAACTATATAACTCTTTTCCTATATAACCTGAACTGCCTAATACATATGTTGTAGGTATTTTACTTTCCATATCCTTCACCTATATTATCTGCATACTAAAGCAAACATGTTTCTGTTCCGGATAGCTTGATGAGTGAGCATTCACTGCATACTTAAGATCATGGTGTCGTGAGTATTCTTCTAGCATCAATAAAAAATCTTCCCTTTCATTATCTGACACTTGCTCACCACCAACAGCGACGATTAATGAAGTTGCACTTTTAGTTTTAAATTCAATAACTTTCGCCTCAAATTGTTTTAAGGAAGAAATCTCGTTAAAGTCAGCTTCAATTAATCCTATTATTTTAGAGACTGAATCAGATTCAACATCTGCTTTACTATGGGTAATTAGAGGTTTAGCCCCTGAAAAATTTATACCTATCTCTTGAGCTGCCATCTCTGCCACAGCATCTGAAAATGTCTTAATTTCAGGCTTGTATTTTTGAGCTAGTTTTATAACTTCATTCGCTAATAATCGCTGTGTTACTGTTGTTTTATTCGATTCACACAGGAAGTTGTTGGTATGCGGCTTGCTAACTAAGCGCATTACTTCGTCTTTTCCAGTAAATGGTGAATGCTGTGTAAATGGAGAGGCTCCTACACTATTCATTAACGCTAAAAGCTTTTTCTTAGTTGCTTCAGTAGAGTAATTTTCTCCAACAAACTCAAGCCCTTTTTCAGATAAGTCATCCCATTTTTTATTATCTTTATAGGTATTTACCAAGTTTTCCACAAAAGAATTTTCGTCATCAGACATTAGAATATTTTCACCATCAACTAATCCCATTCCTTCTGCAGCAACTTTTGTTGCAATACAAGGTACACCATAGCTCAATGAACTACCTATTTTCCCTTTAATTCCTGCACCATAGCGAAGAGGCGCTAAAGTGAGACGAAGATTATCTAGGTAAGGATCAAGTGATTCAATAAAACCTGTCACTATAATATCTTCATCAGATTCAGGTAAAGCAAGTATTTCTGCTGTCGGCTTGCTACCAATAATATAGAACTTCACACCGTTTATACGCTCTTTGACTTTTGGCCATATATTTTCAACAAAATAAAGAACAGCATCAACATTAGGCGTATGCTGATAACCTCCTATGAAGGCAATATTTTTGCGGTGTTCATAGGATGTTTTTGAGCCAGGAACCTCTAATACTATTGGTATAACAAAAGTATTTTGAACTCCCCAATCCCTCGCAAGCATATCTTTTTCATATTCAGATAGAACAATTGAAATATCAGAATTTCTTAACAAAAAAAGCTCTCTATCTCGAGTCTGATATGCGCTAGCAAGCATCTGTGCAGATTTTTCTTTATCCTTTTCCATTTTTGCCTGACGCTCTTCTCTTAGGAAGTGTAAGTCAACAGTATCAAAAATTATTTTTGCGTTAGGTGCAAATTTTCTAGTTGTTTCGTAAAAACGTCCTCCAACATTAACTCGATACAGCATTACAGTATCAAATTTATCACCATTTTCCTGAATATAGTCTTCAATACTATTAAGGTAAGGTCTATATAGGCATTCAACACCTAGCCCCTGTACCATTTCAGTGTAAGGTGATAAATCATATAAGTTTTCAGGGATAAAAGTAACTTGGTAGCCTAGTTCTTTGAACAATTTTAAAAAATACCAAACCGTAACAGAGCCCGCATCTTGGTCTGGAGTTGGAATAGTTGCATCAATAATTAATATTCTTGCGCCTTTATTTCGGTTAATACATTCTCGGCTAAAATCACCGGCTAAGCCATTACTGCTTAGCAAGTTTGACCATTTGTCTTTTAACTTTTGAGAATTGGTAACTTGATATTTTTTCACCCCAGAGTTGAGGTCTGTTCCTGAGCTTATTCCTTCAAAATGTACAACCTTTGATGTAGGTTGCATTAATACTTGGTAACCCATATTTCTTAGTTGTAAACATAGATCACTATCTTCACAATAAGCAGGCGCATACCTTTCATCAAAACCTTTGATTGATTGCCATACTTTTGTCGGTACCATAATGGCAGCACCAGAAACATAGTCGACATTTCTCAAATATGAATATTCTGGGCGTCTAGGGTCATCAAATTTACCGTAATTAGCTGCTCCATCGGACCATAAAACACCACCTGCCTCCTGAAGGAGACCATTAGGATAAAGTAGCTGAGAGCCAACTAAACCTACATTAGCGTTTTCTGCATAGGTATTAACTAGATTATCTAGCCAACCGTTTAACACAGCAGTATCATTATTTAATAAATATATAAATTCGCCTTTTGCTGACAGCGCCGCATTATTACAAGACTTTAAAAAACCCAAGTTACTTAGGTTGCGAATGTAATTAATCCCATCAATATTCCCTAAAACACTTTGCGTTTCATCTTGTGATAAGTCATCTGCAATTATAACCTCACAAGGCGTTGAATCTTTAGAAATAGCAATTGAATATAAGCAACGTAAAGTATACGAATAAAAGTTATATACTGGGACAATAACCGATACAACTGGATTTTTTGTTTTGTTCTTGGCAAAATAACCTTTTACAACCTCAAGCTGCTCATATTCAGTTAAAGAGTCATGCCATGCCTTTTGCGGTAAAGTAGGTTGTCCTGAGATGTGATGCAAATAATATACTAAAGGATTTATGTCAGCTGCAATACTGTAACGACTCTTTATAAATTTCGGAGAGAACTTTTCACTAGGCATGAAATCATGCTTCCATCCATCATAATAATAATGAGCTAAAACACCTCGTTCATCCTGTTTGGTGAATTTATAAGACTCCTTATAAAAATTAATATCGAACCAAGGACAAGGGGATACAGAATCACTTTCACCTTTCTGCACATAATGTGTTAATAAGCTATCGAAACAACTATCATTTTTACTGAGTTGCTTTTGATAATAGTCAGGCCAAAATATAGGCATTGGCCAAAAATGAGAGCCAGAGCCAATCAAAATATAATGCGATAAAGCGTCTATACCCGATGTTAATACCTCAGGATAGCGCTGAGTATAGAAAATTGGGTCAAAGAGAGGATGTACATGATGATTTTCCTGTGTAGGAAACTCAGAATATATAACTAATGGGGCCCTATTATTAACAACACCATTACAGATAATAAAGTACTTGGAGTCAAACAAGGGATGAGGATTAAAACCAAGCTTATATCCAATGCTCAAATAATGAGATAACGGAGTATCTACTTCTTGATCAACCTGTGTTAAGTAATACTCAGGATCAAATAATGCACAAGGCTTTGCTAGTTTTTGATTCGAGTTGTAATGAGCAAGGGGATTTTGTTTTGCTAACGTATACTCATCAGCTGTTAATTGGCTCAAATAGAATGATGGTTTGAATACAGCAGAGGGTTCACGTAGTTCATTACTTCCAAATTCAATATAGTGTACTAAAGGATTAACTTTTGCGTCACGTACATCTTGGTATTTCTTCAAATAATAATTAGAACTAAATAATATACTTGGGTCGAGTCCATCATTAATGCCTATATTCAAAAAATGTTCAACAGCATTTGTTAAAGAGTTAAATTTCTTGCCAGCTTGCTGTTGATAATATTCCAAATCAAATAATTCAGATTCAAGAATCAAACGGATACTTTTCATTTCTTCTGTTGAATCAACATTTACCATTACTTCTGATGAATCAACATTTGTCATTTCTTCTGATGAATCAACATTTGTCATTTCTTCTGTTGAATCAACATTTGCCATTTCTTCTGTTGAATCAACATTTACCATTTCTTCTGTTGAATCAACATTTGTCATTTCTTCTGTTGAATCAACATTTGCCATTTCTTCTGATGAATCAACATTTGCCATTTCTTCTGTTGAATCAATATTTGTCATTTCTTCTGTTGAATCAACATTTGTCATTTCTTCTGATGAATCAACATTTGCCATTTCTTCCCTTGAACCGCCAACGCTCAAAGTTTTTTCCTTAAATAAAGCCATTATGTATTACCTGTAAAATATATTATAAAAATTAACTTTTTAACCATTACTTAATAAGGTTTTCCACCAATCTTCACGACTTAAATACCACTGAACTGTTTTTCTAATACCTGATTCAAAGGACTCAACCGGCTTATAGCCAAGTTCATTATTTGTTTTAGTAGCATCAATCGCATATCGCCAGTCATGCCCCGCGCGG
>JBFONR010000089.1:0-243 GCA_040779365.1 Colwelliaceae bacterium MEBiC 14330 | reverse complement strand
TATCTCGACAGAGAGTTCTTTAACAATTAGTTATCATGCAATTTGTGTGAGCACTCACATTATGTTGTTTTACAAGGTTCTTTACTGTTTTCAGTAAGAACAAAATAAACGCTTAATGAAGTTGTTCATGCAAAGTATATAAATACTTATATGTAATGCGATATCAGTTTGTTTTAATAAATTGGTATCACGACAGAATTCATTGAGCAGGAACATAAGTTCCACAAACGATTTTTAATTGAA
>JBFONR010000088.1:0-243 GCA_040779365.1 Colwelliaceae bacterium MEBiC 14330 | reverse complement strand
ATTTAGTGGCGGGTGACACCGCGACGATTAGCTTTACCTTCTCTGAAGCGACGACAGATTTTGTTGTTGGTAACGTCTCAGTGACGGGGGGTACGTTAGGTACGCTTAGTAGTTCAGATAATATTACCTATACCGCGACGTTAACGCCGACGGCGGAATATGACGGTGATATCACGATTACTGTGGCCGATGATTCCTATACCGATGCTGATGGCAATAACGGTACCGGTGACAGTTTGGTTG
>JBFONR010000087.1:0-243 GCA_040779365.1 Colwelliaceae bacterium MEBiC 14330 | reverse complement strand
CGACCTTGGCGATCACCTCAGATGAGAGTGATTTAGTGGCGGGTGACACCGCGACGATTAGCTTTACTTTCTCTGAAGCGACGACAGATTTTGTTGTTGGTAACGTCTCAGTGACTGGCGGCACGTTAGGTATGCTCAGTACTTCAGATAACATTACCTATACCGCGACGTTAACGCCGACGGCAGAATACGACGGTGACATCACGATTTCCGTGGCCGATAATTCCTATACCGATGCTGATG
>JBFONR010000086.1:0-243 GCA_040779365.1 Colwelliaceae bacterium MEBiC 14330 | reverse complement strand
TTACTAATCGATGAGATAACACCGGTCATTATCAATGGATCGGTTACCGATATTGAGCCTGGGCAAACCGTTACTGTCGTACTTTCTAACGATAGCGGCGATACCAGTACCATTACCGCCACAGTAGAAAATGATTTAAGCTGGAGCACCTCAGTTGATATTTCGACGTTTAATGATGGCAATGTAACCGCTACCGCTAGTGTGCATGATATTGCTGGCAATCCAGCCACAGCTAATGATAGC
>JBFONR010000085.1:0-243 GCA_040779365.1 Colwelliaceae bacterium MEBiC 14330 | reverse complement strand
GTATTTGATGAAGAAAAGTTTTTAAAAGGTTAAGTCGCACAATGGCGTGAGCTGAAGATATAACTGGATGAGCAAGAGCATTTCATAATCATCGTCCCCGTTATTTTAAGCAAATATGTCGATGATTATTATGCCAAGTAGTCCAAGCCACTTCGCTTGATTAGACACGCCATTGGTGCGCATTAACGTTAAAAGTTGCAATGAGCAAACGCGTTTACACCTTAGCTGAGCCTGAAACTAACT
>JBFONR010000084.1:0-243 GCA_040779365.1 Colwelliaceae bacterium MEBiC 14330 | reverse complement strand
CGGCGACATCTGACACGTGCGCGGTATAAGTTAGTTGACCATCATGTAAACTCGATAAGTCTGCATTACTAACTGTCCATACTCCGGCAGTGACTAAGGTATCAAAGGTCAGCTCTGTTGTACCATCGGTTACTGTTAATGTTACCGTTTGGCCATCTTCGACATTGATAACGGTACCTGTGATAGTCACCTGAGTACTTTCTAGTGCATTGATAATGTTATCAACAACATCAGCATTGGTAT
>JBFONR010000083.1:0-243 GCA_040779365.1 Colwelliaceae bacterium MEBiC 14330 | reverse complement strand
CGTTACCGTTATTACCATCAGCATCGGTATAGGAATCATCGGCAACGGAAATCGTGATGTCGCCGTCATATTCTGCCGTCGGCGTTAACGTCGCGGTATAGGTAATGTTATCAACGGTAGAAAGCGCACCAATCGTGCCACCCGTCACTGAGACGTTACCAACAACAAAATTCGTCGTCGCTTCAGAGAAGGTAAAGCTAATCGTCGCGGTGTCACCCGCCACTAAATCACTCTCATCTGAGG
>JBFONR010000082.1:0-243 GCA_040779365.1 Colwelliaceae bacterium MEBiC 14330 | reverse complement strand
TGCCTGGCAGTGGATTGTCCGGTGTAAACGTTAACACATTATCGACCAAACTATAGCTACCACTTATATCTCCTGATGAAGTATAAATACGTACTATCTCAGCTACATTACTCGCATCTAACACCTCATCAAAGGTCACCACAATATCACTAGTGACCGATACATCAACAGCACCATTAACCGGCATAATTGACGACACACGAGGACGGGTGGTATCAATGCTTTCTCCAGTAGTAAAACTAA
>JBFONR010000080.1:0-243 GCA_040779365.1 Colwelliaceae bacterium MEBiC 14330 | reverse complement strand
GGGTTGTATGGTTAAGTGACTAAGCGTATGTGGTGGATGCCTTGGCAGTTAGAGGCGATGAAGGACGTGTTAATCTGCGAAAAGCGAAGATAAGGTGATAAAAACCGTTATAGTCTTCGATGTCCGAATGGGGAAACCCACTTACCATCAGGTAGGTATCCTAACGTGAATACATAGCGTTAGGAGGCGAACCGGGAGAACTGAAACATCTAAGTACCCCGAGGAAAAGAAATCAACCGAGAT
>JBFONR010000007.1:0-166862 GCA_040779365.1 Colwelliaceae bacterium MEBiC 14330 | reverse complement strand
ATTGGTAATGACAAATTGGTAATTATTATCTCTATGCTTTTAGGTGTTTTGGTTGTTAGATTTTTAGGTTTAGGAAATATATTAGGTACAGATGTAAGCACCGATCTTGCAAGTGTTGTAATTGGGGTTGGTGGTGGAGTAGGTTTAATAGTTGGGAATTACCTTCGAAATCACTTTAAATCAAACTAGCTAACAAGGCGCTCAAAAGGACAAAAAACAGTTGGTTTTTGCTCCTTCGTCGCTTATTTTAACCAACTATTTTTTGCCTCTTAGCGAGGCGTTATATGCTAAAGATACTTTGGCAACAATAATTATGTAAGGATTCGAAATTGCAAAGAGTAATCGAATTTAAGAAGAAGAACTTTTGGTCGAGCCAAATTGATATTAACGCATTAAATGAAAAAATATCGGCACTCAATAAAGATGGTTGGGTTATTAAATCAATAACTCCCAACTCAACTTTTATTGGTATTGTTACTTCTTATACTTTATTGGTTGAATTAATAGATTAGTGCAATTTGCATATAACAAGTCGCTTAAAGTGGACGCAAAACAGTTGGCTTGCGCTCATTCTTCGCAAATTTTAGCCAACAATTTTGCGCCCGTTAGCGAGGCGTTATGCATTTAAATGGAGTTTGTGAAATTGGAAAAAGAAGACATTAATTCATCGTTATCCGCAGCTGAACAATTAAAAGCTGCTCATGAAGAGCTTAAAGAACACCACAATCTATCGATGAACATTGAGGGAAAGACTCCTGATGAATTAAAAGAGATGACAAAAAAGCACAAAGCCATGAATAAAAAGTGTTTGGACATTATTTCAAATTCCAAGAAAGAAAATGTAGCCCCAGCTAATAAGTTTAATAAGTTAGCTATTGTATTAATTCTTTCAGTAACTGTTGTTCTTTTATTCTTAAAAAATGCATAACAAGTTGCTCAAGTTCACTCTCTTCGTTCGTTGGGGCAATTAACTGTTGGCTGGCCGCTTCGCGTCAGTATAGCCAACAGTCAATTGCCCCTTAGCAAAGCGTTAGCTAGTTAACCAAGGATTGGAGATGACTTCAGAGCGGATAGTACGAATTGTATTAGGTTTTTCTATGCCGCCTCTGTTAGCAGGGGTTTTCTTAGCTTTTATTGCAACAGTGCATAAATTACTAACATCCCATTTTAACTTTTCATGGATGCGTATCAGTGAAGCATTAGACACAGTTTTTGGCTTCATACCTGTGTCAATCGGCCTTATGTTTTTCGCTCTAATATTTTATGGTATTCAATCTTTACTATACAGTTTGCTAATGGAGTTTGTTGTACAAAAGATGAATAATGATAAATTAGTAATTCTTATTTCTATGCTTTTAGGTGTTTTTGTTGTTCGATTTTTAGGTCTAGGAAATATATTAGGTATTGGTGTAAGCACCGATATTGCAAATGTGGTAACTGGGGTTGGAGGAGTGGTAGGTCTAATAGTTGGGTACTATCTTCGAAAAGACTTTAGATTAGAACTAGCTAACAAGCCAATTAATCAGGACAAATAACAGTTGGTTTTTGCTCCTACGTCGCTTATTTTAACCAACTGATATTGCCCATTATTGGGGCGTTAGGGCACATGGAGTAAGTATGTCACTTTTGAGAGAAATTCAGGATTCGGCTGTTGATGCAAATGAGTCGATTGGTACACTACTTAGAAAGTGCAAGATACTAGCTGCAAGGTTAGGAAGTTCAGAATTTAAGTCTTGGGTTGATTCTGAATTAAATGGTTACGCTGATGTAAAGGACATGCCTGAATACAGGATTATGTCTGTTAGCTGTAAAGGTCATTTCTCAGGTGGTTTTGGTGCTGCAATTAACAATGCAGAAATACCAAGTAACTGCATACCTAAAGAATACCGAGAAAACCTTTATACCACTTACATGATGCAACCTATATCTTCTCTTGAATCTCTAATAAATGATTCTGATGGTGGTACAGTCCAAGAACCTTGGCCTGCTAATGTTACTGCACACTTTGGCACTAAAATGTATCAAGGATATAACTGCATGCAAGCGTGGAAAGTTATTCCTGTGAATGCACTTGTTGGCGTACTCGATGTAATTAGAAATAGGATACTAAACTTTGTGCTAGAAATAGAATCAGAAGACCCTGAAGCTGGAGATGCTCCACTTAATTCAAAACCAGTGGCAGAAGATAAGGTCCAACAAATTTTTCACATGCATATCTCAGGTAACGTTCAGAATATTGCAACGGGCAGCACAAATGTAAAACAGCATGCGATAAATAATGAGCATAATGAAGTATTAAATGAACTATTGCATGCACTTGTGCAAGTCAATGATTCAAAAGAGTCTAAAGACGAAATTGTTGGTGCAGTTGAAGAGATGAGAGACACCCAAGGAAGTGTTGGTTTTAAAGAGAATTACAATAAGTTTATGTCGGTATTATCTGATCATTTTCAAGTCTATGGGCCTGTTGTAGCCCCGTTTCTACCTGCATTGGCGGCAATTGTGCCCTAACAAGTCGTTAAAGCGGGACTCGTAACAGTTGGCTCGGTTTCGCTTCGCTACACATTTTAGCCAACAATTACTCGCCCCTTAACGAGGCGTTATAAGTACAGGGAAGCATGGATAAATCAATCGAGTATTTGATACCATTTTTGATAACAATAATTTGCATTGAATCATTGTATTTTATACAGCGTAAAAAAGGTTTTATCTTTCCTTTGGTCTTGGTTTCACTAGCTTCGATAATAGGTGCAACCTTATTCTTAGTTTTGGGCGAACAATCAGGTATCCATTATTTCTTAGTTTGGTTTATTGGCTTAGGAATTTACGGTGTAATATTTTTATTCATCAATTTACTGCTAACTAAAGCTAATGAAACTGTTTTACCGCACATTATTTTCCTCTGTATAAGTTTGTTTTTATCACCTTTTTGGTGGTTTTTACCTTTGCTTGTGTCGTGCAGTACAGGTTACGATTGCATATAAGTACTTATAACAAGGCGCTAAAGAACGGACAAAAAACAGTTGGCTTTTGTTCGTTCCTCACTTATTTTAGCCAACAACTTTTTGCCGCTTAGCGCGGCGTTAAGTTACTAAGGAGTAGTTATGTACATTTGGAAAGTATCACCATTAATTGAACAATTAAAATCGGAAGGCTTGAGTCAAAAGGAACAGCTTAAATATTTTTTAACTTATAGTGTTCTAATGATTTTAGCTACAGATCCATTATTATCCGTCGGGTTGGAATATAGTATTTATGACACAATTAATACCATCACTACGAGCTTACTAACAATTTTAGGTGTTGTTTATTGTTATAAAATTAATAAGTCCATAGACGATAAAGACTTTATCCTTAGATTTGTAACCTTGGGGTTGCCCATTATTGTGCGCTTAATAGCTCTAGCAATTGTTATCGGTATTATCTTCGGAGTTATCGATGCAAGTCTATCAGATACTTCAATTATAGAAGATAGTGAAACATTTCAAACTACGATTGTAGATGTAGTGATGACAAGTACCCTATTAGTTATTTATTATGCTTATTTCGCTAATAAACTTAAAACATTATCGAATACGTAACTTAACAAGTCGCTCAAAGTGGACGCAAAACAGTTGGCTTGCGCTCATTCTTCGCTAATTTTAGCCAACTATTTTGCGCCCGTTAGCGAGGCGTTATATAGCTAGGGATACTTTTGAGTAAGCTTCAACTTTACTTAATTTCATTTTCGTTAATCACTTCCTCATTTGTGCATTCTGCAAGTGAGAATGAAATAGACGAGTCTATGTATCAGGCATTTCTGCTTATTACACAGAAAGACTTTATTAGTTCCAATGCTGCTTATCTTGATATTTTAAAGCATGAAGATGATATGAATTTAAGCCAATTATCCAATATATATAATTCACTATTGGAGCTAAGTTTCATCCTTGATAACAAGGATGATGCTAACAAGTATGGCAATAAGCTCATATCCATAATCAAAGATGAACCTGATTATGTTAAAGCCTATGAACGTTTAAAATATCGTATTTGCTCTTCTCAGGATTGGACTAAATTTCAGTATATTTTTGTCGAGCATTGTGATTAACTAGCTATATAACACATATGAGCCTTATCTCCGTCAATAGGCAATAGTGTTTTATTTAGCGGCCATTAGGTCGCTAATTGTTCAAACAATTCACAACATCATCTACTTCGCTATGTCGGGTTAGCCATTAAACAACGGTTTACGGCAAACACATATAGAGGCTCTCTTAGTGTGATCTCATCACGGCCTGTTTCGTCTTTCCCTAAGTTAAACAGGGGCACTAGACATTTATCGGTTAACCTTTGGCTGGCACTATTCAAGCACTATGATTACTTATCGCTAAATAAGGTTCAGTTAGTTTCAGGCTCAGCTAAGGTGTAAACGCGTTTGCTCATTGCAACTTTTAACGTTAATGCGCACCAATGGCTTGTCTAATCAAGCGAAGTGGCTTGGACTACTTGGCATAATAATCACCGACATATTTGCTTAAAATAACGGGGACGATGATTATGAAATGCTCTTGCTCATCCAGTTATATCTTCAGCTCACGCCATTGTGCGACTTAACCTTTTAAAAACTTTTCTTCATCAAATACCTGTTTGTCTCGGAGCATAAAATATATGCATCGGCCAATTTTATGGGCTAATGCCGACAATGCTTTTGCTTTGTTCATGCGTTTTTGCAGTTTATCTAAATAACGTTTGGCTTTGTCATTTCCTCGAAGGTACATAACGGCAGCCTCACTAAACGCCCATTTCAAATAGCCATTTCCAATTTTATTACCGCTAGTACCATAAATTTTACCTGCTGACTCTGCTTTGCATTTCACTAATCGAGAGTACGAAGCAAACTTTTGTACACTTGGGAAGCGTTTAATATCGCCTATTTCATAGAGAATGGTTAACGCGAGTATTTGCCCAATGCCAGGAAATGTGCGAATGATATTGCGCAACACGGGAAAGTCATCTCGCGCTTCTTTTTCAATAAATGACTCAACATGTTTTAATTCTCGGATATAACAATCGAGAATATTCATTTCGAACGTGATCATGCGTTGAATAACGGGGTCATCATAGTGATGACGTAATCCTTCACGGGCACTGACATTTTTTAAGTTAAGCGATTGAGCAGGTAGGTTGTATTGACTGTCCGTATTAACCACATGAGCTTTTAAGCTAGCGCCATGTCGCATGAAATGT
Source organism: Colwelliaceae bacterium MEBiC 14330 (assembly GCA_040779365.1). Lineage (GTDB taxonomy): Bacteria > Pseudomonadota > Gammaproteobacteria > Enterobacterales > Alteromonadaceae > Colwellia. The sequence continues at coordinate 161,633 of JBFONR010000007.1, read as the reverse complement.
GTTCGCCGACGAAGTAAATCGCGCGTGGCGCGGTATTCGCTTGGATAGTTATAAGCGAGGGGGAAATTGCCGCCTCTTATTAAGCAAGCAATTTTATATGAGTCGATTTTATCATTTTTGGCTTTGCCGCCATGAATTGCTTTCATATAAAGGGCATGGCCCAAAATGAAATCAATGCCAAGTTCACGACAAAAATCACTGACCCAATACCAACAGTGCATGCATTCAACACCCACAACAATTTGACCGATATAGGGTTCAAGCAGTTTTCTTAACTGGTGAGGGTCGGCTTTTATTTTTTGATGAATGACCTTATTTCCGCGTTCATCGACAATACAAACATATAAAAGTCGTGCATGTAGATCAATTCCACAATAATATTGATGAAAAGTAGTATAGAATTTCATTGAGCTTTCTCCTTTTGGTTTTGTCGCCTTAAAGTTTAGCTAAACGCTGAACTTTGGGGAGAAGGCTCAATTAGTATCAAGCTGTTTAAAAAGGACAAAATACAGTTGGCTTTTGCTCCTTCGTCGCTTATTCTAGCCAACAATATTTTGCTCATTAACAGGGCGTTAGGCTAAAAAGATGAATCCAAACGAAACTGGAAAAAAATACGATACTATTGTAGACCGATGGTCTGATGATCGTTTTAATATGGAAAATGGAATTTCACAACACCAAAAGGCAATCTCGTTTGTAAAATCAAGGGGTAAAGCTCTCGATGTTGGTTGTGGCCGAACGGGCAGAATAATGGGTTTATTAGCACTAGAAGGTTTTAAACCTGAAGGCTTAGATGTGTCGGAGAAAATGATTTCATTGGCCAAGGAGCGAAATCCTGAATGGCGCTTTTATCTTGAAGACATTTGCTCTTTTCAACTCCAAGAAAAATATGACTTTATATCAGCTTGGGATAGTATTTGGCATGTGCCATTAAGTGAACAGGCTAATGTGATTTCAAAACTTGTACGCGCATTAAATCCCGACGGAGTTATGATATTTACTTTCGGAGGGGTTAATGAAGCTGGGGATCACACTGATGATACCATGGGGCCATTAATGTATTACTCTTCTCTGGGTATTAATGGGTTTATTCAAATTTTTCTTGATAATGGTTGCTCCATTAAGCATCTAGAATTTGATCAACACCCAGAATTACACACATATATAATAGCGCAAAAAAAAGCCTAACAAAGCGTTCAACTGGAGTTACGAATGAATTTATCATTTCACATAAATTTCGATGGTCGTTGTGAAGAGGCTTTTAAATTTTATGAAAAGAATTTGGGTGCAGTCATTGGTCCATTACTTTCATATCAAGACTCTCCCATATCAGAAAATATACCTGATGAATGGCAGGATAAAATTCTCCATGGAAGTATTTCAATTGATAATATTGAATTGGCAGGCACTGATACAATGTCACATGAGTATGAAAAACCAAAAGGTTTTTGTTTGCTTCTCAGACTACCATCCGAGGATAGCGTAAAGTCACTATTCAAAATATTTGAAGAAGGTGGTGAGGTTATTTTATCACCTCAGAAAACCTTCTGGTCACCTTGTTACGCAATAGTTACTGATCGCTTTGGGCTACCTTGGAAATTGAATTGTGTAACATAACAAGCACATTAAGTACGGGACATTATGTTTTATGGTGATTAATGAATAAACCTCATGTCATATCTCTTATCAAAGCTTTCTGTTCGGGAACCGAACATGTATGCGTAAAGACATTACTTAACAGCTTGTATTCGATGAATATTTCAGAAGAAGACGCTAGAATTTTTATTAATAAATTTAAATCCATACCATTTAATGCTTCTGAAAGAGCCAGCTTTGAGAGTAATGCGCTTAAACAATTCAACTTACTATGTAACAAGTATAATTTCTAAATAACGGTTTACCTTGGCAAGCAAATATATCAAGTCACTTAAAGGGTCAAATATTGGTTATTTAAACAAGTACAATGTTTGGCATATCAGAATATTTCTAGTTATTTGATGAGTATATAAGCTTATGAAAAGTATGTTATCTTTGTATATGCTGTTCACCAATTTATATTATTTAATCGCTATATCATGGCTTTGTTAACTTCGAGCCTGATAAATTGTAACTAGTGACACATCTTATGCCTATTATATGAAGGGATAAATTTTGAGTACATTAAATCAACAAGCGCACGATTTTTTTGAAAAATACCAGTCAACATTTGATAGCGGCAATATGAGTGCATTTGCCAAACTATTCTCAGAGCCTTTCATTAGTGTAAGACCCGATGGAACCATACAGTCAATGCCAACTAATGAAAGTGCGAGTATTTTTTTTCATTATGTAAAAGAAAATTGGCAGCAAGAAGGATATTCATCTTTTGCTACTAAAGATTTTGACGTGACGCCAATAGGTGCAAGTAGTATGTTGGTTACCTTAACTTGGCAAATGCTAGATAGAGACAACAATCTTATTAGAGAGTGGCGACAATCATACAACTTGCTATTAAAAAATAATTTATGGACAGTTATTACATCAACTTTCCATGCATAATCACAGCTAAACCCAAACATAAAATAGTCGGGTTTTTCTGCTTCGTCGCTTAGTTAAACATGAGCTTTTTATACAATTTTTAGATAATGTAAGGTTTTACGGATTAAAACAATACTACTATTGCATACTCAAAGCAATTGAGCTCGATAGGTAAAACTGTGTTTTCTATCTATAGTGCTAGTAAATAATATCTCATTAAGGTATCAACTAGTTGACATATTATGTCTTACGATGATATTTTTGACATATTATGTCGTGCGATAATATTTAATTAAGCTTGTAAATAATACCTGCATGATAAACATTAAACTTAGTTATTAATGCCATGGAGGAAAATTATGAAAAACGATATTAAAGGAATATGCCTTTTCCTAGGGTTGATTGGTGTCGGTTATGCAGCACTATTAATCCTTTTTGCCTTACTGACAGGTGCTAAAATACTCAAAAGTATTATGTTGATTTCAATTTTTTCAACTTTTTTAATTAGCTTAGGCTTAACTCAACAAGTAAAACGCCGCTTGTTTAACTACCTAAAAACATTAACGGTAAAGCAGTTCACCTAAATTTTTGCTAGCCAATCATTAATAAAAGCAAAAATCAGTTGGTTTTTTTCCCTAGCTCGATTATGTTAATTAACTGTAACAACCCTATAAAGATGAGATAAGATTTCTTAAGTTATCGCTATCGATATGCATGTGACCTCACTGCTATTGAATATAGTTTAACTGCAATGTAACAAAGAAAAGAGTTATGGATTTAAGCGTTACTAGCATACAGGTAATTGAGTTCACCAAGATTTATCTCGCTGTTTTTTACTCAACTGTTGCAGCATTTTATACATTGAGTGTGATTACCAAGAAAAGAAAGCACGGCAAAAAATTAATTTTTGCCGGACAACGACTTGGTAAAACATGGTGGAACCATATCACTTTTCGTTTATTTCGTATCACTATCTGGATGCTATGTTTATTGAGGGTGCCTTACCCCAATATTGATAACTATTTAGGTATGATCACATACTTACAAGCACCATCGATAATACTGTTAGGGCTATTTTTATTAACGGTTGGCTTTGTTACTACGGTATTAATCCATTTTAGCTTAGGTAAAGAATGGCGCTCTGGTATCGATCCCTCTGGACCTAATACGGTTATCTCAAGTGGTGTTTATCGATTTTCACGCAATCCTATGTTTATTTGTATCGCAATGGCGCAGCTAGGTTTTTTCTTGGCCCTGCCCTGTGTGTTTTCATTGCTCTGTTTACTTGTTGGTTTAACCACTTTATACAGTCAAACGTTAGCAGAAGAATTACATTTGTCTGAAAAATTCCCAGTAAGCTACTCGGCTTATGCAGCAAAAGTACGACGTTGGCTCTAAATGTATCGCCTCAACTAAGGCTCAAAGCCTTAATATAATGCTGCAATAGCCAGTCACTAGCACTATTTTCATAAAAAAGGCTTACCACGAGGTAAGCCTTAAATGCCATTACAGTGCCTGCGTTAAAATCTCACGACTAGTGGCCAACGAAATATCGGCATGCTCGCCTAGTGCTGTCATGCCATGTAATTCTAATTTCTCAACCAATATATCGATGTCCTTGCTACCTAAGTCAACGTGAGATAAGCGCGTAGGTACTTGCATCTTTGTGAAAAATTCTTCGGTCAGCAAAATAGCCTGCTCAATACGTGTATTGTCGTCCCCCTCATTGATTTGCCAAACGCGACTTGCATATTGCAGTAATTTGTCACGCTTTTGCTGACGACAAACTTTCATTACCGCAGGCAAAACAATTGATAAGGTGCGTGCATGATCGATACCATAAGCCGCGGTTAGTTCATGCCCTATCATGTGGGTTGACCAATCTTGTGGGACACCTGCACCAATAAGACCATTTAACGCCATGGTTGCCGACCACATAATATTGGCTCTAATATCAAGTTCTTGCTTGGTTTCAACAGCCAATGCTTTAGGGCCTTCTTCAATTAAGGTTTGCAATAACCCTTCACTAAAACGGTCTTGTACTTTGCCATTAACATCGTAGGTTAGATATTGCTCAATAATATGAACAAAGGCATCAACGACGCCATTACTTATTTGACGGTCTGATAATGACAAAGTGACTTGCGGATCTAAAATAGCAAAACGCGGACGCACTAAAGGGCTTGAAAATGGCAGTTTATTGCCACTGCGTGTTACCACCGAATTACCATTGCTTTCAGAGCCTGTCGCCGGCAGTGTTAACACAGCACCAACAGGTAAAGCTTGGCTAATTGCTTGTTGTTTCGCAAGAATATCCCAAGGATCATCGCCATCATACAATGCCGCTGCCGCAATAAATTTTGCACCGTCAACGACAGAGCCACCACCAACGGCAAGTACATAATTTATTTGCTCACTTTTAATCATTTGTTGCGCTTTCATTAAAGTGTCATAACTTGGGTTTGGTTCAATACCTGAAAACTCAAAACAGTTATGCTGCTCAAGTGCGCTAAGTACTTGTTCATACACACCATTATTTTTTATCGAACCACCACCATAAACAATTAACACCCTTGCATCGACAGGGATCTCTTTTGAAATAGCAGCAATAGTGCCTTTACCAAAGTGGATTTTGGTCGGATTGTGAAAACTAAAATTTAACATTAATAATACCTAGACCTTAAATATTTAACGCTTAACCATATGACTTTACGAGGCAATTTGTTCAAGTAACTTATCAGCGGCTAACACCGAACTTGCTGGATTTTGACCAGTGATAATAAGGCCATCTTGTATTGCAAAGGCATGCCAGTCTTCTGCTTTTTGATAGTCACCACCACGTTTAATTAATTCATCTTCAACTAAAAAAGGCACTATTTCAGTAAGTTGAACGGCCGCTTCTTCACTGTTAGTAAAACCAGTTACCGCTTTACCTTTTATCGCAAACTCGCCAGCTGGTGTTTTTGCATTCAATAACACAGCACTGGCATGACATACTGTTGCTACTGCTTTACCAGCGTTAAGAAAACTTTCAATCAAAGCAATTGAGTCATTATTAGTCGTCAAATCCCATAATGGCCCATGACCTCCTGGATAAAAAACACCATCAAAGTCACTTTCATTTACCGTAGCGAGTATTGCAGTATTGGTAACCTTATCTTGGGCAATACTATCGCCATCAAAGCGCTCAGTAGCGGCTGTTTGAAAATCTGATAATGTGCTGGTTGGATCAATTGGTGCTTGACCACCTTTGGGTGTTGCTAACGTTACTTCAATACCGGCATCAATAAACGCGTAGTAAGGAGCGGCAAACTCTTCTACCCAAAAGCCTGTTTTCTTGCCGGTATCACCGAGTTCATCGTGTGACGTTAACACCATTAATATTTTTTTAGTCATTTTCGCGCTCCATTATTCATATAAGTTAGTGGTTTTTTCTTTGACGAAGTCAGTATAGTGCTAGATTTTAATGTGAACAATGCAGATAAAACTGACAACATTATATCAATAATTGATACAATCAATAGTCAAACTAGCTTGGCATTAAAAGGTAAATGTATGAATGTTTCATTTGAACAACTGAAAAGTATGGTTGTTTTTGCTCAAGTTATTGAGCAAGGCAGCTTAACGGCAGCGGCAAACTATTTAAATCTTTCTCGTGCGGTAGTCAGTTATCATTTGAAAAAGCTCGAAGCACAACTTGAGGTAAAATTACTCAATCGTTCAACCCGCGCTATTAAGCTTACTGAAGCGGGGCAAGCCTACTATGAACGCTGTAGAGTGATTGCTGAACAAGCAAGTGCCGCTAATCAACAAATTGAAAATTTTAAAAATGATCCCACAGGACTGCTAAAAATAACGTGTCCGGTTAATGTTGGCTTGCAAACTGTTGTTCCGGCACTAAATGAATTCAGGAAAATTTATCCCAAAATTGAATTAGATGTGATGTTAACGGATGAAGTGGTCAATATTATGAAAGAGGGCATCGATTTAGCTATCCGCGGAGCACCATTACCTGACTCAGGCTTACAAGCAAGTAAACTCGCAACCTTAACAACGTGCCTATGTGGCTCACCACAATACTTTCTTAAACATGGCAGACCTAAGCAACCAGCAGATTTAAGTGAACATCAATGGGTAATTTATAAATTAACCTCCAATGTCTTAACCTTAAAGAAAAATAACCGCTCATTTAGTATTGAAACCCGAGGCAGTATTAGTACTAATAACGCAGCGGCTCGAACCGCTTTTGTTGAGGCGGGTCATGGTTTAGCGCGCATTCCTACCTATGATGCTCAACCCAAAATACAAGCGGGTAGTTTAGAAGTGGTACTGAGTGATTATCAATTTAACGACATCAATGTTTATGGTGTTTTTCCGCCTGGTACTGCAAATTCAAAAAAGTTAAGGTTATTACTTAACTTTTTAAAAAGCTACTTTAGCAGTCAAACTAAACGTCATCCTAGTTAAAAGCCCTAACTCAGTTTCACTACCGCAATAACTCGCTTATTTAACCGCTAGTTCCACAGCACGTAAAGTAAAAAGGTTATCGCCAAACACAGACGATAACCTTTTAAACGTGATATTTTATTTATACTGTTTTAATCAAAAAGCAAATAAGTAGTTAGACAAAGATTTGCACGGCATCATTTTCAATACGAATATCATAAACGGCAATCTTTTTGTCTTCTTGCAAACATTGCCCGGTCTTTAAAGAGAAATGCTGCTTGTATAATGGTGACGAAACCACAGGTTCATCATCAATACAACCCACCAGCCCTCGATACAAAACATTTGCTTCGCCAATAGGGTCGTAATTACCGACCGCAAACACTTTTTCTTCACTTTTAGGGATATGGAAGATGGCAATTTGCTGATCTTCTCCGGCTGAATTTGCTTCGCCTTCAATTAACGCACTAATACCCGAATCTTTGACTAGATCACTGGTACTACAAATTGTTCGCCATGATTTTGTTGGTGTTGATAAGCTCATAATATTTTGTTCCTATACTTCTTCGGCTACTAAATCAGCAGGCTCGATAACTTTTACTGCAATTTTTTCTTGGCCACGTGCCGGACGAATTTGATCTCGCTCAGTAACAAACTGAATATTACTATCTGCTTTATCTGAGTTAACAAATGGTTTGAAGCGTTTTAATGCTTCAGGATCTTCTATGGTCGTTTTCCACTCACATTGGTAAGTACCAATGATTGCTGCCATTTGCTCTTCTAACAGCTCATTAATGCCCAAGCTGTCGTTAATAATAACGTCTTGTAGGTATGCTAAGCCGCCTTCTAAATTTTCCATCCAAGTGGAAGTACGTTGTAAACGATCACCGGTTTGTACATAAAACATTAAAATACGGTCAACATATTTCACTAACGTTTCATCGTCCAAATCAGTAGCAAATAAATCAGCATGACGAGGTTTCATACCGCCGTTACCGGCAACATAAAGGTTCCAACCACCATCGGTTGCAATAATACCAATATCTTTACCTTGCGCTTCAGCACATTCACGTGTACAACCTGAGACACCAAATTTAATCTTGTGTGGTGCACGTAACCCCTTATATCGGTGCTCTAAATCAATCGCCAGTGTCATGCTATCTTGCACGCCGTAACGACACCAAGTCGAACCAACACAGGATTTAACGGTACGTAATGATTTACCATAAGCATGACCGGTTTCAAAACCAGCATCGACGAGCTCTTTCCAAATAGACGGTAATTGCTCAACCCGTGCGCCAAATAAATCAACTCGAGCACCACCGGTAATCTTGGTATATAAATTATATTTTTTCGCCACTTCACCCAAAACGATAAGTTTATCGGGAGTAATTTCTCCACCGGCAATACGAGGTACAACCGAATAGGTACCATCTTTTTGCATATTACCTAGGTAGGTATCGTTGGTGTCTTGTAAAGAAAGATGAGGCTTTTTAAGAATATAATCATTCCATACCGACGCAAGAACTGAGCCCGCTAATGGGCGACAAATTTCACAGCCTAGACCTTTACCATGCTTTTCCAATAACTCATCGAAGGTTTTGATTTTACCAACGCTCACTAAGTCATAAATTTCACGACGAGAGTAGGCAAAATGCTCGCAAATATCTTTTTTAACTTCAACACCGCGCTTTTCAAGTTCATTATCAGTAACACTCTTAACCAGGGCAGCACAACCGCCGCAACCAGAGCCAGCTTTCGTATCACTTTTGACTTGGCCAACATCAACCGCACCACAATCAATGGCCGCAATAATGTCGCCTTTAGTAACATTAAGACAAGAACAAATAGTCGCAGTGTCAGGTAAAGCATCGACACCTAAGGTAGGCTTTTCTCCCGAGGAAGGTAAAATAAGCCCTTCTGGGGCTTCTGGTAAATCAATACCATTAAGCATGTATTGTAACAGTGAATCATATTCGCTGGTATCGCCGATAAGAACCGCACCCAACATTTTGCTTTTGTCGCTAGAAACAACAATTTTCTTATAGACGCCTTCCGGCTGATTTTCGTAAGTATAAGTTAAGGCACCTGGTGTTTTCGCATGAGCATCACCAATGGAGCCAACCTCAACGCCCATTAGTTTTAATTTGGTACTCATATCAGCACCGGTAAACTCAGCTGCTTCGCCATAGATATCTTTAGCCGCAACTTTCGCCATACTATAACCCGGCGCAACTAAACCATAAATAAAGTTGTTCCATAAAGCACATTCACCAATAGCATATATGTCGCTATCTGAAGTTTTACACTGATTATCAACGACAATGCCGCCACGAGCTCCTATTTCAAGGTCAAACTCACGGGCAAGGTTATCGTAAGGGCGAATACCTGCTGAGAATAAAATCATATCGGTTTCAAGCTCGGTATCATCGCTAAAACAAAGCTTATAACGACACTTGTCACCCGCTTTAATAACATTGGTTGCTTTAGAGGTATGTACCTGTACGCCTAAGTCTTCAATTTTCTCTTTTAATAAACGACCACCACCGGCATCAACTTGCACCGCCATTAACTGCGGGGCAAATTCAACAACATGGGTTTCTAAGCCAAGCTCTTTGACGGCTTTGGCTGCTTCTAAACCGAGTAAGCCACCACCAATAACCACACCCACTTTACTGACATCAGCACTGGCTTGTATTGCTTCTAAGTCCTCAATAGTTCGGTAAACTAAGCTATGATCTACATCTCCACCTGGGATAGGCGGCACAAAGGGGTAAGAGCCTGTTGCTAAGATGAGCTTATCGTAAGCGAATGAGTCACCACGCTCTGTTGTCACCACTTTTGCTGACTTATCGATATGAGTAACTTTGGCATTGGTTTCAAAATTAACGCCTAATTCGTCATAATGCTCAGGGCTGGTTAATGCAAGATCTTCTGCTGTTTTACCAGCAAAATAAGAAGACAGATAAACTCGATCGTATGCTAATCGTGATTCAGCTGATAATACGGTAATTTGGTAATCTTCATGCTTACTCATTTCTTCAACAAAGTGATGGCCAACCATACCGTTACCTACCACAACAATTTTAGCTTTGCTCAACAGCTGTTTACCTGTTTTCATAAGGACAATCCTACTTAAAGTGCTCAAATAAATAAAACGCTTGCTTTAAGTGTTAGTTTTTTAAAAGCAGTTTTATTCAACATGGGTTTATTACAGCAAAGTAAGTGCCAATAAATTTTTACTATACTTAACAAAGTGTTAAGGATTTTAATGGTATGCTAATAAGGAGTGATGCACTAGCTTGATGATAGCGTAGCACTTCCAAGGTGCAGTATAATCAAGGGGTTTGCTGCTATTGATGCTTTACTAAAACAAAGCGGTAGAAAGTAATCGGGGCTGATATTCAATCAGATGCGCTGACAATGCTTGACTCAGTTGCGCTAAGAAACATAGCTAAATCTTATGCTGCTATAAAAAGGGCATTGCTAATAGCTGATTGTCAATCAAGTGGCTTAGGCATTATCTAAAAATAATACCTAAGCCTGATGTTTATGTGAAAACAGTCACTAGTTAACTTGAATTAACTGTACCGAGCCATCTTCATTGATTTCAGTGATCGACCCTTTCGGCTCTTGCATAAAGAGTAACGTTACAAAACCTAATACCGCGGTTGCTGCAATAACTAAGAAGAAAGTTTGATAACTCACCATAGATAAAACAGTGAGATAGACAACCGCACCAACATTACCATAGGCGCCAGTCATACCGGCAATTTGGCCGGTTAAACGACGCTTGATTAATGGTACCGCGGCAAATACAGCACCTTCACCAGCTTGAACAAAGAATGAACAGGCCATTGCAGCGATAACAGCAAGCACTAGCGGCCATGAACTATCAATTAACGCCATAGCTAAATAACCTAACGCCAAACCTGCGGTTAATATCAATAAGGTTTTCTTTCGGCCAAATTTATCACTTAACCAACCGCCGCCAGGTCGAGACATTAGATTCATAAAGGCATATGCCGATGCTAATAAACCGGCATAGACCATATCAAGGCTAAAAGTCTCAGCAAAAAATAATGGTAACATTGAAACAACGGCTAACTCAGAGCCAAAGGTAGCAAAATAAAGCACGTTAAGCACTGCAACTTGCTTAAATTGATATCTGTGAATCTCAGGCACTTCTTCTTTAAATATATGAGCATTGATTTGATAGGTTTTTTTGACTTCTAACAGAAATAACACCACTAAACTAACATAGGCGAAAATCGTCATGTTACTGGATAACAAACTTACCCCTTGTGGTGATAGTTTCCAACTGAGTAACGCCAACGCACCATACATAGGTAACTTCATTAGCAATAATAAATAAAAATCACCGACACTGGTTACTTCCATGGCTCCGGTTTTTTTCGGTTTAAAATACACTGAGCCTTTTGGCGTATCCGTTACATTGGCATACCAAATAAAGCTAAACAGCAAGCTAATTACACCGGTTAAGGCAATGGCATAACGCCAAGCATCTTCAATACCAAAGGTTTTACCGATAAATAAGGCAATAATTGGCAGAGACATAGCTGCAGCAGCAGAGCCAAAGTTACCCCAACCACCATAGATGCCCTCAGCGGTACCTAACTCATTAGCCGGAAACCATTCACTGACCATACGGATACCAATAACAAAACCTGCACCGATAAAACCAAGTAAAAACCTCGCCAATGCCGCTTGTTCAAAATCTTGTGCAAAAGCAAACATAAAACATGGCAAACTACAGACCACGAGTAACACGGAAAAAGTTAATCGTGGACCATATTTATCGGTTAACATACCAATAATAATACGTGCGGGTATGGTTAATGCGACGTTCAAAATTAACAGGGTTTTAATTTCACTACTGCTTAAACCTAAACTGTCTGCAATTACCGCTAATAAGGGGGCATGGTTAAACCATACTAAAAAAGTTATAAAAAATGCCATCCAACTTAAATGTAAGATTTTCATTTTCCCGGTAAAGGACCATAACTTTATGCCTACTTCACTACTCATTCTCTTGCTCCAAAAAAAATATATAACTTTATAGGACAAGGTAGAGCAAGCAGGATGCCAGCGAGACAAATTATATTTTTGTTATAAATAACAACAACTTAATAGGGTGGCTTTTTTATAACATGCTTAAAAATGCACCCTTTGTGGGTAATCGCACTCAGAAAGTGCAAAGAAAGTCTCGCCAGGAATGTCATGGTATTATCCCTGCTAATAGCTTGTTACTTGTCAGTGTTAACCGTTACTTTAACGTCTGAGTATGAAATTCACTGAGATATTGAGCGCCTTTAATTTTTATAATAAGCCTTAGTTTATAACTATCGCCCTTTTTCGCGACCAGCTGAGCTAGCGGGGTATTACTTTGCCAATAATAGCGGTTCTTTTTCATCGATAGGGGATAACTGGTCATATTATCGCTTTGATCAACTAAGAATAGTATTGCACTGTCTATAGGAAAGGTTGAGTTAAGCACTGTCACGCCAGCATTATCTGAGACACTCACTTTAAATTCGCCGGCAGTTAGCACACAGCTTTGATTGACCACATCACAATGGCCATCAGTGGTTAACGCAAACAATTTAGTATTATCTTCCTGTGCTGCTTGGTAATAGTCAGCACCAATAAAACCTATAATAGTCAGAAAAGGAGCAACAAAAAAAGCCAGTTTTACGTGTTTATTCATAGCAATGTCATCGTTAATTGATAATACAAAGCCTATTAGCTTAGTGACTTCAACAGAAACAATAATAACAGCTAGTAGACTTAGTTTTCCTGTACTGGTTACATAGTGCTTGCCACTAAAAGACCAGACGACTGCCTATCGGTCTGGTCATCTGGCTATTTCATGGCATTCTGGTTGTAGCATATGCTAGTGATCGTGCGCTGCACCAGCACCGTAGGGAACACGCATATTATCTACCATCACTTGGATTTCAGCCGGCGCAGGCTCAGTAAACTTAAGTACAGCAAATGCAACAGCAAAGTTCACTAATGCGCCGACAGAGCCAAAAGCATTAGGCGAAATACCGAAGAACCAATTAGGGCCCATATCACCCAAGAATGAGGTACCCGGAATGAACATAACGCCTTTATGTTGAAAAACATATAACATGGTAACGCCAATACCTGAGACCATACCGGCTACCGCAGCCTTACCTGACATTTGCTTGGAAAAAATGCCCATCATCAATGCTGGGAAGATACTCGATGCTGCTAAACCAAAGGCGAGTGCAACGGTACCCGCTGCGAACCCGGGTGGATTCATGCCCAAATAACCGGCAAAAAGAATTGCCACTGTCATGGTAATTCTACCTGCTAATAACTCTTGTTTTTCTGACATATCTGGTACAAACACACCTTTCATTAGATCATGAGAAACAGAAGAGGATATGGCTAATAATAAACCCGCTGCAGTCGATAGCGCCGCCGCTAAACCACCTGCGGCGACCAACGCAATCACCCAATTTGGTAGATTAGCGATGGCCGGGTTAGCAAGTACCATAATGTCACGGTCAACTTTAACCATTTCATTGCTTGCATTATCTGCACTGTATTGGACTTTACCGTCGCCATTTTTATCTTCAAATTGTAATAGGCCAGTTTTTTCCCAATCTTTAAACCATTGGGGACGCTCAGCATACGTTAAGTGTTGTCCGGCTGCAGGCTCAATAGTATTGATGAGATTAAAACGGGCCATAGCACCAACAGCAGGGGCAACAGTATAAAGTAGTGCAATACAGACTAAAGCATAACCTGCAGATTGACGTGCAGCTTGTACAGAAGGGACAGTGAAAAAACGCATGATGACATGAGGCAGCCCAGCAGTTCCGATCATCAGTGACATAGTGTAGGCGAACATATTTAATGTACCGCCTAGGTTAGCCGTTGTATACTCGTTGAAGCCTAAATCAGTGACCACTCTGTCTAACTTATCTAATAAGTAAACACCGCTACCGTCGGCAAGTGTTGAGCCCAAACCTAATTGCGGAATTGGATTACCGGTTAGTTGCAATGAAATAAATACTGCAGGGATGGTATAAGCAAATATCATCACAACATATTGCGCAATCTGCGTATAGGTAATACCTTTCATCCCTCCCAGCACTGCATATACCCAAACAACAACCATACCAATGACTAAACCTAGGTCGTAATCCACTTCTAAAAAGCGCGAGAAAGCAACCCCAACCCCTTTCATTTGGCCAATAACATAGGTTACCGAGGCAATAATTAAGCACATAACCGCGACAATACGTGCAGTTTTAGAATAATATCTGTCTGAGATGAATTCAGGCACGGTAAACTTACCATGTTTACGCATATACGGCGCTAACAGCATGGCTAATAAAACATAGCCACCTGTCCAACCCATTAAAAATACCGAGCCACCGTAACCTAAGAAAGCAATTAAACCTGCCATTGAAATAAATGACGCGGCAGACATCCAATCTGCGCCAATTGCCATACCATTTTGAAAGGGGCTGATACCGCCACCTGCGACATAAAAATCACTGGTTGAGCCTGCTCGAGCCCACCATGCGATGGCAAAATATAACGCGAACGTGCCAAATACGGCAATATAAGTATAGAGTTTTAATTCATCCACCGTTTAACGCTCCGCATGATATTTTTTATCAAGCTTGTTCATTTTTACGCCATACCAAAAGATCAAAGCTAAAAATGAATAAATTGAGCCTTGCTGTGCAAACCAAAAACCAAGTTTGTATCCACCTAAGCGAATTGTATTGAGCGGCTCTACCAGTAATAAGCCTAATCCAAACGAAACAGTAAACCAGATTGCAAGACAGATAAAGATCAAGCGTAAGTTTTCCTGCCAATATGCTTCCTTATTTTTCACAATAGTCTCCTAGCGACATAGCGCTTTTTAACGATTTATTTTTATAGTTAGCTTGATTGTGCTGTTAGTTAAACAAAGTCGTCATGATTTTTATCAAGCTGCGGTAAAAATGTCGATATATTTCTCACAGAGCGCTTGAAAATAAAACACGCCAGCGACAAAACCCTGTGCAGTTTAACAGTAAATTAATCTTACGAGCCTTTTTGCCGGGGTATTATTGATATTTACCTCACTGAAAATGCTAGCAGCAAGGTGAACTGGCGTTTTACCACTCATCATTATTCTTGTTATGTTGGTGGCTACTGTGTTTATTAGCAACTACCTTACTTAGCTATACCCAAGCTACTTCAAAATGCTCATTTCACTTTTGATAATTTTGCGTCAACGTCATCAAACAAATTTACGAAAAGTTTCGTATCTTTATTTGACTCTACGTGAATCTTCGTACATATTAAATATTATGTTTATTTTATATACAAGCAAGTAACTAGAGAGGAAACGTTATGTCTGCAAGAAAACAAAGAATCGACAATAACGCCGCTGAAGCAGATATGACACCTATGTTAGATATCGTTTTCATTTTACTGATCTTCTTTATTGTCACCACTTCATTTATCAAAGAACAAGGCCTGATGGTTAACAGGCCAAAAATGAATAAATCACAAACCCCATCAGCACCCGCTATGTTAATTAAGATTAATGAGACTGGCTTAGTGACCTTTAATGGTAACCTTGTCGATATTCAACGGGTGCCTGCACGTATTGAAAATTTTATTGCAACTAATGACAGTAATACCGTGATTGTCATTCCCAGTTATGATGCACGCCATGAAGATGTTGTCAGTGTTATAGATAGCGTCAAGTCTTTTGATGGTTTAACGGTATCCATTGGTAAATAAGCCCTCGCTTTTCATCGTAACAAGATAGTTTAAACGAATAGATAAATAATAAATTCATACTCTATAACCTTGTATCGTGCATGAAGTAGTCATAAAGTTTCTCTTCAATTAATTAAATTATGCAGTATTCGTTTAGTAAATTATGTCATCGTTTTCTCTAAAATCCAGCTGAAGATATGCCGTTAATAAACAGTATCCATAACAGGTAAACACTCAAATTGATTATATTAACCAATTTGAGTGTTTATATTTATGTCATAAAAGATTCATTAAACCATGCAGTTTTCATTATTTTTCCAATGGTATATTTAGTACCCAACTATCTGGTCTATACCAGCAAAATTTTAAATTGAGCTAATAGGAAGATAAAAATGAAAAATTGGTTTATCGCAGCTTTATTGCTGCTAACAAGTAAAACATGGGCAGACGATTTTTTGCCATACTTACAATCGCCAACAGAAGATTCAATTCATATCAGTTGGAAAACAACTACAGGAACTGAGTCTAAGGTCTTATATGGTACCAGTGAAGATAATCTTAACTTTCAAGCAACCGGTTCAAATAAATTGCTTGGTGCCGGCTATCGTTATCATACGGTAGAGCTAAATGATCTAATACCAGATACTTTTTATTTTTACAAAGTAAAAACAGGCAGTGGCACATCGGCAATTTATCGCTTTAAGACTCAACCAGAAAAAGGAAGTAATACAGGGCACTATCGCTTTTTAGTTGTTGGTGATCATCAGGTACGAGGAGATAATCGTTACAAGCATTTGATAGAGTCCGCTCGAGCTAAGGTTGAAGAAAAATACGCTGCACCCATAGAAGAAGTGATAAGCCTAGTCGTTAACACCGGTGATCAAGTCGATGTAGGTACATTAGATCATTATGAAAACTTGCATTTTAAACAATCTGCAGCACTGATGAGCAATGTCCCGTTCATCACAGCAATTGGCAATCATGAGTATTATTCAGACAGCGATTTATCCAATTATTTTAGTCATTTCAGCTATGATCATCTTAGTTATAAAAACTTACTCGGTGCTGACGGTGAAAATTACTACGCATTCCAAGTTGCCAACATTGTTTTTGTAGTAATGAACAGTAATGTTAATTGGCAACGTCAATGGGATTGGCTGCAATCAGTTGCAACTACCAGTAAAAACGACAATCAAGTTGAGTGGCTTTTCGGTATTGCGCATCATCCAATGTATGCAGAGCAACTTTCTGGCGATGAAAGAGCATACATACGAAATACGGCAGTACCGAACTTAGTCACTTCAGGAAAAATGGCTACATTCTTTTCAGGTCACGCTCATCTATACGCTCGTGGACAAATGCGCAATGACCCTGTTTACCATGTAATTAACGGCGGCGCATCTTGGGATCAACGCTGGGGAGATGTCCCCGGTCAAGAAATTGATTATGAAGATGTACAAAAAACAATGGAATTGCATGTCTACCAGATTGTTGATATCGATTTAAACAACAGGGAAATGATTGTTGAGACATATTCTACTGGCAATAAAGACATGGACTTACCGAATGTACTAGTTGATACTTTTTATTTAAAACTCGATGCCGCGGGTCCACAAACACCGACGATCACGAATGTGCCTAACACTTTAACGCCACCCTATCAGTTTACCGGTTCACCATATTTAGGTAACGAGCCTTATAATAGTACTGAGTTTCAAATCACAGGTGCCGATGGGAACTTTGAGTCACCGCTGATCAGCGTTAAGCGCGATTTTGAAAACTTATACCAATCTACTGGCTATCCAAATTTTACAGCAATCGACCAAAATAAAAATATCGATATTTTTAATTTCGATATTAGTAGTAACGACGTTTACCAAGGTAATAACTTTGTGCGTGTACGTTATCGTGATCAATCAGCACATTGGTCAGATTGGTCGACGCCCCAAGCTTTTCAATCTACCGAAGGATTACAGCCACTTCAGCAAAACCCTATCGGGTTTTACTCATTAAATACTGATGGCTATGATCAAAGTAATAAGGCGCAGCATGGTGTACTTAACGGTGTTAGCTTTACCAACGACTCTCTTCGAGGAGATGTCGCTGAATTTAATAATAGTGGCTTAATTACAATGAATGCTGGCGACACTAATATGGTCGAAAAGCCACGTCGAGCAATGACAGTATCAACATGGGTTTATACTCGAAATGCCGACACTTGGGGTGGTTTTGTCGGCCTTATTCAAGACAACGGCAGCTATGAGAAAGGTTGGCTTCTCGGTAGTCGAGAACAGCGCTTTAGTTTTGCATTAGCCTCTAAAAACGCTGGTAGTTTAACATATTTGACAGCTCCTGATAATTTCTCATTAAACCAATGGTACCACTTGAGTGCTACATATGATGGCAACACAAGCAAGCTTTATGTTGATGGTATTCTGGTCGCCAGTGATAATAGCCAAAGTGGAGACATTGATTACCCCACCACAGGCTGGTATCAAATTGGAGCATATAAAGATGATAATGAAGCTTTCTCTCATGATGGGTATTTGGATGATGTAATGATATGGGAACGCGCTCTTTCAACTACAGAAATAACCGCACTCGCAAATAGTAATGGTTCAGACCCTGTAGCTCTTCCAAAACCTATCACCTATTACCCACTAACTGTCAATGCAGATGATAGCTTAGGTCAACTCGATGGCAATATTAACTCTGGCGTAAGCTTTGTTAACGATGAAGTGCGTGGCGATGTTGCCAACTTCAACGGCAATGGAATAATAGATATCACAAGTGGCAGCAACCCATCGCAAAATCTACCCACCATGGCAATGACAGTTATGACTTGGGTAAAAGTCGATAATGCCTTCACTTGGGGTGGCTTTTTCGGACAGGTGCAAGATAATGGTAGTTATGAGAAAGGTTGGATTCTAGGCACTAGGGGACAAAATTTCAGCTTTGCTCTTAGTGGTGAAAATAGCTCAGGTTTGACTTATCTCGAAGATAGCTCAAGTTTTGATTTAGGTCAGTGGTATCATCTCGCAGCTAGCTATGACGGTAACACAATGCACTTGTATGTTAATGGCGAGCTAGTCAATAGTAGTACAGAGCAACAGGGGGCAATCGATTATCCGCCAACAGGCTGGTTGCAGATTGGTGCTTATAAAGATGATGACGAAGATTTTAGACACCGAGGTCGTTTAAGCGACGTTAAGCTGTATGATCGCGTACTTAACCAAACACAGATTCAAGCGTTAATAGCATCTGATTAATCAATCATAGCCCTCTACTAATAGGGGGCTTTATTTTTTCTGAACTAATTAGAGTTTTAATTACATAATGAAGCAGATTTTCTCTTTTTTTTTAATCTTGATTCTTAGTCCATCGCTTTATAGCCATGAATTTAAAGTGAACCGTGCTTGGTTAACGATTGAGCAAGAAAGCATTCAGCTTGTTCTTGATCTTGATTTTGTTGAAATAGTGCAACAATTGCAGAATAAGCAAGGAAGTGCAGAGGATTTGGTCGCTGCTGCAAGAGCATTGTCACTATCAGAAGTCGCCGCAGTACGTGAAAAGATAATTGCAATAATCAATGGGCAATCTTACCTGTTAATAGATGAACAGCGCATTAAATTTAGTGCCGCTAGCATGCCATCTGCCGCATTAATTCGTCATCTCTTAGATAAGCCCCCACAAGGGGTTGATTACCGTGTTACCTATAAAGCAATAGTGCCAATAACCGTACAAGCTGAAAAAGTAAGCTTATTGCTATCCCCCTTAATAGGCGAGGTTAATTTAGTCATCAACCAACCTAATCGTCAGTTAGTAAAGCAAGGTAGCGAAAGCGTTACTTTTTATATCAAAAATCAAACTAATGACATTGAGAAGTGGTTAGCTGTAGTAATTCAAGGAGTACTTCATATTATACCGAAAGGCATAGATCATATTCTGTTTGTATTGCTGCTATATTTAGGCACATCTCGATATGTAACACTTATTGGTAAGGTAAGTTTATTCACGCTAGCTCATTCAATCACATTAAGTTTAGCAGGACTGGGCTTGATTTCACTGAGCAGTAATATTGTTGAGCCGCTAATTGCCACATCGATTATCTTACTAGCAATACAAAACTTACGACACCAGCACAGCAATAAGCATCAGTCTTTTCTACTAATTTTTGTTTTTGGTTTACTGCATGGCCTAGGGTTTGCCAGTGTATTTTCCGAATTAGGCTACCAAGGTGAAGCGCTTATTTTACAACTGTTAGCATTTAATCTTGGTATCGAATTAGCTCAACTATTTATCATTGCTATTGCTATCGCTGCTTTTTGGTGCTGCCGACAAAAAATCATTTATCAGTCTTTTATGGCACCTACAGCCAATAAGGTTATTGGTGGAGTCGGTGGAGTGCTGTTATTAAAGCTAATCAGTGGATAAATAGCTTGCAATAAATCGATACAAACTTAATTTTCTCGCTAAAAAGCCACGGTCATATTTTTACCATGTTGAGTCCCTAAGTAATGCTCATATTGCATGTTGTCTTTGTTATTCGATATTAAACGCTTTTTAACTTTGTATTAAGCCACTACTTTCGTCGTTTTAGCAAGATTATGATGTCCGTTTTAACAAGGCAAGATCAAAAGCTTTATCTCACGCCTTGTTAGGTTACAATTAAATCATGATAACACGCACTAAAGGATGCCCATGGACAACTTATTGAATGCAGAAAATAGCGGTACACCGTTAATTATTATCGAACAAGCAAGCTATACCGCTTGGTTAGCTGAGCAAACTCAACAACAAAACTGGTTAGCCAATACTCAGTACCCGGGTAAAGGCTTAGCACTTATCACTAATACCGAAGGCGAGCTCAAGCAAGCTTTATTTGTTGTAGCTGATGCCAGTGATTACTTTGCCTGCGGTGATTTAATTACCAAGCTACCATCAGGACAATACTTACTGGAGGCAGAAGAACAATATGTTGAAGCTATAAGCTTTGGTTGGTTAGTTGGCGCTTACAAATTTGATCGATATATCAGTAAAAAATCAGACAAAAAGTTCGCTAGCCTAGCCATTAATAATGCTGATATTGTTGATAAGGCCCTAAAAGCCGCTCAAGCAACCGCTTTGACTCGCGATCTTGTTAATACTCCAGCAGCAGATATGATGCCAATAGATATAGCTCAAGCTGCGCAAGAGCTAGCAGCTAAATTTAATGGCAAGGTAAAACAAATCATTGGAGATGAACTGCTTGTGCATAATTACCCAACTATTCATGCTGTTGGTCGTGCTAGTATTCATACCCCACGCTTAATTGACTTAACTTGGGGTGATGACAAAAACCCAAGAGTGACGCTAGTTGGAAAAGGTGTTTGTTTTGATAGTGGCGGTCTAGATATTAAACCTGCTGCAGGTATGCGAAATATGAAAAAAGACATGGGGGGAGCTGCCCATGTTTTAGGTTTGGCGCAATTGATTATGGCTCATAACTTACCAATCAACTTACGCGTATTAATACCCGCAGTAGAAAATGCCGTATCAAGTAATGCTTTGCGTCCAGGGGACGTTGTTACGACGCGTAAAGGCTTAACCGTTGAAATTCATAATACCGATGCTGAAGGTCGTTTAGTCTTGTGTGATGCGTTAGCTGAGGCTGAAAATGATGAACCTGAGCTGATTATTGACTTTGCCACCTTAACTGGTGCCATGCGTGTGGCATTAGGTACCGAATTACCGGGCTTTTTCTCGACTAGCGATCAAGTCGCTGCGGGTATTACTTCAGCAGGGCTTAACAATAGTGATCCCGTCTGGCGCATGCCGCTGCATCGCCCGTATGATAACTTATTTGAAAGTACCATTGCCGATATGACTAACTGCCCGGCACAACCCTTTGGTGGCGCAATTACTGCCGCATTGTATTTAGAGCGCTTTGTCGAGAAAACAGATTGGGTGCACTTTGATATCATGGCTTTTAATGTTCGTCATTTATCTGGCCGACCATTAGGGGGAGAGGCATTTGGTATCCGTTCAGTGTTTGATTATTTACAACAACGTTTCAGTTAATATTGGCTAAAGCTGGTATGTTCATCAGGAAAAAGTCGGATAATTATCGGCTTTTTCATGATTATGCGCTAACCATATCTTCTCATAAACTCAAAATATAACAAGTAGTCATTACATTTGATATTGTGCGTAGATTTTATCAATTGAACCATCCTGTTTAAGCTGCGTTATCACTTTATTAACCGCATCTCTTAAGCGAGCATCTTTAAAAGCCATGTGAGAATAGACATCAGGCCATAAGCGATGAATGTTAAAGTCACTTTTTTTCATCAACATTTCATTTTGATAATATTTACTTTGTAAATCATGCCAAAAAATATGTATATCACCAATTCTAACGTCTTTCTTACCAGCAACCATTAAGTAAGTAGTATCTTTAGGGTGCGAATACTCATGGTAATTATTGTTCTTTAGCGTCATCTTTATAAATTCTTCGCCTAGCAAGTCTTTGGCGCCTTGGTAAGCGGCAATGGAGTAATTTTTTAAATCGTCAATTTTCTCGATATTAAACTGGCTAACCTTTTTGGTGACCGCGACATCGGTAAAGCGAAAAATAGCTTCAGATAAGTGCGCATCCACCTCTGATCCCGGGAAGATATTACAAGCAACATCAATAATTTTACCGCGATTAATTTCATGCAATAACCTGTTATTACTCATGAAAATATATTTAACGTTATATTCAGGTAAGTGTTTAAAAATCTCTCGGGTTATTTCAAGAAATAAACCTTTCTCTTCTTTTTCAATAAAAAAAGGCGGAAAGTTACCGACACCAATACGTAACTCTTGCTTGGCAAGCAATGACGGAGAAATTAACAAGACAAAAAGAATTAATGCCTGCTGTATGACTTTAAACATGATAAGCAAATTTTTTGCGGATACTAAAAATGAGTATAAACCAACTAACAAACAAAATGAAAGTAATCGCTTTTAGCCACTAAATAACCATAAAATCGTGATGAGCCTCCTTGTTGAGACTTTTATTGAACAAGCTAAAATAAAAAACAAAGCTGGTGCAGACCTTTGAAAAAATATCCTGAAGGTAAAGCTAATGTTAACTTTTTTCTATTAGTTGCCTTGCTAAGTTGTACTATGCAATTACCTTTGCGCGATACAAGCTCTATTTAATGTCATTTTTTACTCTATTTACCTAAATAAGGACACTTTCCATTGTTTTCATTTGCTAAAAGAACATAAAATCAAGCAGCAAAAGATGCTGCTTTCTTCTTTCAAATGGAGCTTTAGGACTAGAAATGAACCACAAATCAAACTTTTTCAAACAAGTATTCGTTATCAGTTTAGCTTGGTTAACTTGTTCAACGGCAATAGCTGAAAAAACAAATAAGGTAATTACTGCTGAAAACTTAGCGACTTTGCAATCAGTAAGCCAAACCCAAGTAAGCCCAAGTGGCGAGTTCATCGCTTATACCCGTTCTGTACCGCGTCAACTCTATGTCGAAAAAGACGGTAAGAATTGGAGCGAATTATATGTAGTAAATGAGCAAGGACTAGAACGCCCTTTTATCACTGGTAAAGTTAATATCCATAATATTCAATGGTCTGCTGATAGCTCGCGGATCTTTTTCTTAGCGAAAATGGCTGATGATAAATACACAGCACTTTATCAAATCCCTACAAACGGCGGCCAAGCTCAAAAGGTATTGGCATTAAAAGCTACCAGCATAAATAATTACGCACTGAGTCGCGATAATAAACAAATAGCTCTGCTAGCCAAAAAACCAAAATCTAAGTCCGCGAAAGCTTTAAAAGATTTAGGTTTCAAGGCAGAAATTTTTGAAGAAGAATTAACCAATCAGTTCTTGTATGTAACAGAGTTAACTCAATCTAAGCAAGCAATAACACCAGAAGCATTAAATATCAAAGGATATGTCTCTAACGTGCATTTTTCGCCTACCGGTAAAGATTTATTAGTGAAAACACAACCAACCGCCTTGATTGATGACAAATATATGAAGTCACAATGGCATATTATTGATGCAAAAGGTAAAGCAGTTAAAACATCATTTGCTACTGAAGGCAAATTAGGTGCTGCTGAATTTTCTTATGACGGTCAATATGTCGCCATAAACGGTGCTCAAGATAAACACGATCCCGCAAATGGTCGTTTATATCTAGCCGAAGTAAACTCAGGAAAGATCACTAATTGGCTACCAAACTTTAAAGGGCATGTTAGTGATTTTGAATGGTCAAATAAAGGTAATGAACTGTATTTCACTGCCCATATCAACACAGACACTGTGCTTGCTAAAATTAAGCTTGGCTCAAACAAATATCAAACCCTTGTCGCTGGCGGTAAATTTATTGCGAGTAACATAAGCATTTCTGATTCAGATAAAACCCTTGTTGTTAAAGCCAATAGTGCGCAACACCCAAATGAAGTTTTTATGCTACGCAATAACGAGCAAACTCGCCTAACAGACTCAAATACCTGGTTAAATAACGTTGCTTTAGCAAAACAAGAAAGCATTACTATTAAAGCCCGTGACGGCGTTGAAATTGGTGGTGTACTTGTTTATCCATTAAATTACCAACAAGGTCAACGCTATCCATTAATCATGTCGGTACATGGCGGACCTGAAAGTCATGATAAAGATGGTTGGCTTACCGCTTATTCTCGCCCTGGACAATTAGCCGCATCGCAAGGTTACGCTGTTTTTTATCCTAATTATCGTGGTAGTACAGGTAAAGGCGTTGAATATTCTAAACTCGGTCAAAACGACTATGCTGGCAAAGAGTTTGATGATTTGGTAGACCTTAAAAATCACCTAGTTAACATTGGTTTAGTTAATGACAAGAAAGTAGGTATTACCGGCGGATCATACGGTGGTTATGCATCTGCTTGGGGAGCAACTAAATTAACCAAACATTTCGCCGCCAGCGTTATGTTTGTTGGTATCTCAAACCAGTTATCCAAATTTGGTACGACAGATATTTCAAACGAAATGCACCTAGTACATGCTCGCTCTTACCCGTGGGATAAATGGCAATGGTACCTAGAGCGTAGTCCTATCTATTGGGTTGAACAATCTGAAACACCATTACTCATTATGCATGGTAAAGCAGATCCTCGTGTACACCCTGCACAATCTATGGAGATGTATCGCTACATGAAGGTACACGGTAAAACTGTTCGTTTAGTTTATTACCCAGGTGAAGGTCATGGTAACCGACGTGCTGCAGCAAAATATGATTACAGTTTACGTTTAATGCGTTGGATGGATAATTATCTTAAACACGATAACAAATCTATGCCTGCACATGAATTACCTCATGCCGTTAATTTAAAGGCACAAAAACAAACAAAAACTGACTGAGCAATTTGTCAAAAGCTCTGCTTTAGCCAAGATTGATAATTAATAATCAGCTAAAAAAGGCAATAAATAATAGCCATAAAAAAGCCAGTAATAAGCTATATATTACTGGCTAAACCATCAAAAATGTTAAATCTGGTTACTTTTGCAGAACCTGAAAGTGGTACTTAGTGGTTATGTGTCCTGGAGCATAACCACTAAGCTCCTTGCTTTGCTATTGCTTATTTAGTGAGAGAGCAGTCACTGCCTAAGCAATAACTAGATAATAATGATTCTCATTTAGATTAGCAAGCTTTTTTACACTTTTTTTCCAGATTCTTTTTCAAACAAAAAAAGCACATAAAAAAACCAGCAATAAGCTTGTTCATCAACAACTGATTACTGGTCTTAACTATCAAAATTTTAAGGCTTACTATACTGAGCTGAGCGAAACTCGGTATATTAGTAGGGAGGTACTTAGTGGTTATGTGTCCTGGAGCATAACCACTAAGCTCCTTGCTTTGCTATTGCTTATTTAGTGAGAGAGCATTCACTGCCTAAGCAATAAAAAAATGATAATGATTCTCATTTAAATTAGCAAGCTTTTTTTTAATTCTTTAGCGATTATTTTTTAGGCAAATAAAGTGCATAAAAAAACCAGTAACATATCCGTAAAGAACGTATTACTGGTTCAAACCATCAAAATTATAAAGTCGAATATAGTTAGCGCAGTGCTATATATTCGCAAAGTGGTACTTAGTGGTTATGTGTCCTGGAGCATAACCACTAAGCTCCTTGCTTTGCTATTACTTATTTAGTGAGAGAGCAGTCACTGCCTAAGTAACAATTAAATGATAATGATTCTCATTTAACATAGCAAGCTTTTTTTCATTTTTTAGTTGCTTTTTTTTAGGCAAATAAAAAATGAAAAAACCAGTAACAAGTCCATAAAGAACCTATTACTGGCCGAAACCATCAAAAATTTTAAAGTCGAATATAGTGAGCATTGTGCTATATATTCGCAAAGTGGTACTTAGTGGTTATGTGTCCTGGAGCATAACCACTAAGCTCCTTGCCTTGCTATTACTTATTTAGTGAGAGAGCATTCACTGCCTAAGCAACAAAACAAATGATAATGATTCTCATTACGGTAGTCAAGGTTATTTTTTAAATATTTAAAATAAATTATTTAGTTACTTTTTTAGTTTAGCAAAAGCATCTGCAAAGGCATTGCCCATTGCAGCATTCTCGACTTTTTTGTTTTTTGCTTTGTTATGATGTTTGCTCGCTTTGGTAGAGTTGTTCTTATTATTTGGCTGATTATTTTCATTATTTCTGCCACGATTTACAGAGGCTTGCTTAACTTTGCCTGTTTTAGAAGCGACTTGCTCATCAAGGCGCATGGTCAAACTAATGCGCTTACGTGCAACATCAACCTCAAGCACTTTTACTTTAACAATATCTCCCGCTTTTACTATTTCTCTGGGATCACTGACAAATTTATCAGTGATTGATGAAATATGTACCAAACCATCTTGATGGACACCGACGTCAACAAAAGCGCCGAAGTTAGCAACATTTGAAACGATCCCCTCTAGTATCATGCCGACTTCTAAATCTTCCATCGTATTGACACCATCAGCAAAGTTTGCCGTTTTAAAATCAGGTCGCGGATCTCTACTCGGTTTTGCTAACTCTTCAATAATGCCTTTGATAGTAACCTCACCGGCCTTATCATTGATTAATTGGCGAATATCAACTTTGCTTAGCTGCTCATCATTGTTTAATACTTGAGTAATATCTAATTGCAGCTGCTGGATAATATCCGCTACTATAGCATAACTTTCCGGGTGTAATGCTGACTGATCGAGGGGATTATCGCCATTAGATATCCGTAAAAAACCCGCAGCTTGCTCAAACGCTTTTGGCCCTAATCGAGCTACATTTTTTAGCTGCTTTCTATTAGTAAAAGGCCCTTCACTATCTCGAAAAGCAACAATATTATTTGCCATGGTTTTGTTTAAGCCAGACACTCGTGTTAATAAGGCTGCTGATGCACTATTTAAATCGACACCAACAGCATTTACACAATCTTCGACCACATCATCAAGAGTTTTACTGAGCTGACTTTGACTAACGTCGTGTTGATATTGCCCTACGCCAATCGCTTTGGGATCAATTTTGACCAATTCAGCCATTGGATCTTGCAATCGACGTGCAATAGAAACAGCACCACGGATTGAAACATCTAAATCAGGAAATTCATTAGCAGCAAGCTCTGAAGCAGAATATACCGATGCACCCGCTTCACTAACAACCATTTTAGTTAATACAAGCTTATTTTCTTCCGCCTTTAAGCTACTGATAACCTCTGTCACTAACTTATCGCTTTCTCTTGAGCCGGTACCATTTCCAATAGCAGCTAATTCAACCTTATATTGACGACAAATATTAATTAAGCTTCTAACAGATTTATCCCAATGATTTTGAGGCGCATGAGGAAAAATAGTCGAAGTGTGTAGCAGCTTACCGGTACCATCAACGACGGCAATTTTACAACCTGTTCTTAAACCCGGATCCAAACCCAATGTCACTTTCGCACCAGCAGGTGCCGCCATTAATAAGTCGTTAAGGTTGTTAGAAAAAACATCTATTGCTTTTGTTTCAGCTTGTTCTCGTAAACTGGTTAACAGCTCAGTTGACAAACTACTACTCAATTTTGTTTTCCAAGTTAATTGCACCACCTTAGTTAAAAAATCGGCTGCTGCTTGTTTAGTGAGTCGAAGCGTGAAATGCTCAGTAATAAGTTGTTCAGCACTACTGAATGTTGATTTTTCTTGTCCTGGGTCAACATCAATGGTTAATTGTAAAAAACCTTCATTGCGCCCTCGTAACATAGCCAACATGCGATGTGATGGTACCGTACTTAATTTTTCACTATGGGCGAAGTAATCACGAAATTTCGTCGCTGCCTTTTCTTGACCTTTTACCAGCTTGCTTGTTAAGTGCGCTTGCTTTAAAAGGTGTCGACGCAATTTATCAAGTAATGATGCATCTTCACTAAAACGCTCCGCTAAAATATAACTCGCCCCTTCAAGCACCGACTTAACATCAGCAAAGCCTGCTGCCGCATTAATAAAGGCTTTCGCTTCTTCTTCTGGAGATAACTGCCAATTATTAAATAATTTATCGGCAAGTGGTGCGATACCCGCCTCAATAGCAATTTTTCCTTTAGTTCGGCGCTTGGGTTTGTATGGTAAATACAAATCTTCTAGGCGTGTTTTGTTATCAGCCTGCTTGATTAATTTTTTAAGCTCATCGGTGAGTTTATCTTGCTGCTGAATACTGGTTAAAATGACTTGACGACGGTCTTCTAAATCACGCAAATAAGTTAACCGTTGAGCTAAATGACGTAAATGATTGTCATCTAATCCTTGCGTTGCTTCTTTACGGTAACGAGCAATGAAAGGTACAGTAGCCCCATCATCAAGTAAGGTAATAGCGGCATTAATTTGTACCGCGTTAACGTTAAGTTCTTGAGCTATTTGCTCGGCAATAGTTAACATTGAAATCCAGTTCCAGCAGGCTGATTAGTAAAACGGCATCATAGCAGAAAACTACGATGACGAAAATTTTAGTGCTAGCGTTAACTGCTAACTGCATGATTTTAGTCAGTTCAACCAGCAATTTTTTGCTATGATTTATCATCTTTATTATTTTTAAATACTTTCTCGATGAAAAAGTCAAATTACATTACTCGTGCAGGCTGGGATCGCTTAGATCAAGAATTAAAATACCTCTGGAAAACCGAACGCCCTAAAATTACCCGCTCTGTCAGTGAAGCAGCGGCACAAGGAGATCGAAGTGAAAATGCTGAGTATATCTATGGTAAAAAACGCTTACGCGAGATAGACCGACGAGTTAGGTTTTTGGTAAAACGCACTGAAGAATTAACGATTGTTTATCCCGACCCGCAACAAGAAGGACGAGTATTTTTTGGCGCTTGGGTTACTTTAATCAATGAAAATGATGAACAAGTCACTTACCGATTGGTTGGGCCTGATGAATGGGATGTTAAACGCGGGGAGATCAGTATAGACTCACCTATGGCAAGAGCATTGCTCGGTAAAGCGGTTGATGATGAAGTCATTGTACAAACCCCAGAAGGCGAAAAAGTTTTTGACATCATTGCTATCCGTTATCAACCTACTTAGGGTTTTGACACTAACCTAGCTTGGCGTTAAAACAAGATCGTTAGTTGATGACACGACTACGAATAGGTATTTGACAAACATCGAGTACTGGTGGTGGTTTCTTGAAGAAAAAGGCATTATCACGGTTACGACGTTTAGTAAGACGCTGTGAAAATGCAGCTGAAGCAGTATTCTCAATCTCGAGGTGAATTTGCTCTGCCTTAGCTACATCACTCATTAACTGCATATTAATGATCTGAGTAAAATCACGAGGCGCTATTACATCATCACCTGAAACGACTTCGGTTCTTTGAATCGCTTGAATATGCTGCATACCATAAACGACTCGACCAAAAATGGTCATAATACCATCTAAATATCGAGGAGCTTGCCCAATGACAAAGTAAAAGTGACTTGTAGCAGAGTCTGCTTCATTATTTCTAGCCATAGCAATTGTACCAGGGCAGTGTGTTAACCAAGCCTTCCTAGGAGCGCGTTCTTCTTGTGCTTGTAATGCGATGGCAAAACTATCTTTAAAGCCTGTTTGCGCTGCAAAAAGATCGTGCTTTTGTACCGGAGTAAATGACCAAGCTTTATCTACTTGTAACTCTGCTTCCATAGCAAGTAAAGACACAGATTTATCTTTATCACTGCCATCCTCTGGCCCTGCTTGTGCAACAAAGCCATCAATGACACGATAGAATTTTGTTCTATTATAAAAACCTTTTTTAGTTAAGCGAGTAAACTGGGCCACATGCTTAGGGGCAAATTGCGGTGCTAATTCAATCACCACTTTACCGTGTGGCAAGGTTAATAAAACCATTTCATCTAATTCGAGTTTTCGCCAAAGATTGTCAGATAAATTTTCAGCACTGCCTAGGTTAGTGAATAAGATAGCCGTTAACGCCAGCATGTTTTTTAAAGCAGCTTTCATGACACAAATATATCTATTTTTAAGGCAAGTAAATTAAATGCTATCATAGCGCCATAGAGAATTTAACCAAATCATCATGGAGTTTTCGTGAACAAAAGCCTTATCACTAACCTTATTGCTTTAACTTGCACTTTAGCAGGCTATGTTAGCGAGCAGCCTATTCTATTTACCTTAGGTTTATTCGCCTTATCAGGTGCCGTAACAAACTGGCTCGCGATTCATATGTTGTTTGAGAAAGTACCTGGTTTATATGGCTCAGGTGTTATTCCGGCGCGTTTTGAAGAGTTCAAGCTAGGCATTCGCCAATTAATGATGGAGCAATTTTTTACCGAAAAAAATATCGACCGTTTCCTTTCTGACAGCTCAGGTAAAGCCAGTACCATAGATTTAACCCCTGTCATTGCCAAAGTAGATTTAGAGCCCGCATTTAATAATTTAGTTGAAGTGATTGAGCAATCATCATTTGGCCCTATGCTTGCTATGGTTGGCGGTAGTGACGCTATTGAGCCAATGAAAGCACCTTTTATTGAGAAAATGAAAACCTCGATTCAGGAAATCAGTCAAAGCGAACAATTTAATACACTACTGCGTGAAGAGTTAGAACAGCCCGATATCATTGCCGGCATGCGTGATAAAGTCAGTGATATTATCGAAAAGCGCCTGAATGAATTAACGCCACAATTAGTGAAAGAGATTATTCAAGCAATGATTAAAAAACATTTAGGTTGGTTAGTTGTTTGGGGAGGTATTTTTGGTGGCACTATCGGGGTAATAGCGGCATTGACTAATTCTTTTTAATCTGAGATGTTTTCAGATAGTTATTATCTAGCTTTATTGAAAAAACTATATACTTATAAATGAAAGCAAGAATACAGCACAAATTATTCTTAACTTTGCGACATTATCATGTAAAAATCGCTTTAATTTCGCCTTGTGCATAGGTTATGCTTGGCTAACTAAAAAATCTGAGCTTTTAAGTTAAATAAGTGTGATTCTGCCTTATTTAGCAAGCGCTCCTCTAACGTAAGGTAAACTTCTGTCATGTTTGGTAGTTTAACGGCTTTGCCAGCCGATCCTATTCTAGGATTATTGGCTAAATATAGAAAAGATAACAACCCAAATAAAATTGATTTAGGTGTTGGCGTATACAAAAATGAAGCGGGACATACCGCAGTGCTTAACTGTGTAAAGAAAGCCGAGCAACACCGTATCGAAACGGAAGACAGTAAAGTTTATATTGGACCAACAGGCTCTGAGTTATTTAATAATGAAATGGCCAAATTAATTTTTGGTAGTGAACATAAAGTATTAAATGAAAATCGTGCTCGCACTATTTCAACGCCAGGTGGTACCGGTTCATTACGTGTCGCGGCTGAGTTTATTAAATCTTGCAAAGCCGGCGCTACCATTTGGGTAAGTAACCCGACTTGGGCTAACCACACAGGTTTATTTCAAGCCGCGGGTTTAACAGTTAAAACTTACCCGTACTATGACTATGAGAATAAAAATTTAGACTTTGACGGCATGTTAGCCACGCTAAAACAAGTGGCGAGTGATGATGTTGTCTTATTACATGCCTGTTGTCATAACCCAAGTGGTATGGATTTAGATAAAGCACAATGGCAACAAGTTGCTGAAGTTGCTAAAAGTGTTGGCTTTACGCCATTAGTTGATATGGCTTACCAAGGTTTTGGTAGCGGCTTAGATGAAGACGCATACGGTTTACGTCTCATAGCAGAGACAGTTAAAGAAATGATCGTCTGTAGTTCATGTTCTAAAAACTTTGGCTTATACCGTGAACGTATCGGTGGTTGTACTATTATTGGTGAGTCAACTACCAGTGTTGATATTGCTAATTCAGTATTATTATCCGTTGTGCGCGTTATCTACTCAATGCCTCCTGCACATGGCGCGGCTATTGTAGAAACCATTTTAAGCTCTGATGAGCTTCGTAATGAATGGTATAGTGAATTAAAAGAAATGCGTGATCGTATTAATGGTAACCGTCAGCTTCTTGTTGATAAACTCATTGAAAATGGTGTTAGCCGTGACTTTAGCTTTATCACTCGTCAAAATGGTATGTTCTCTTTCTTAGGTATTACCCCTGAGCAAGTACAACAATTACAAGACGAATATAGCATCTATATGGTCGGTTCAAGCCGTATGAGTATTGCAGGTATTGCAAACCGTAATGTTGATTACTTAGCAAGTTCAATTGCTAAAGTGATCTAAACGCCGCTACAACGAGTTAATTCGTGACAAATAAAACTGGCTGAGCTTTTTTTATTCTAATAGAGTAAAATACAGTTCAGCCTTTTTCATTGGCGGAAATTTTCATCTATGTAACGCAAGGAATCTCTCGTGACTGTTCCCGGTAATTTATTTATTCTCTCAGCCCCAAGTGGTGCAGGAAAATCTAGCCTTATCAATGCCCTGCTTAAACAAGATAATCAAACTTCAGCTAGACCCATGCAAGTCTCTGTCTCTCATACGACCCGTGAACCACGCCCAGGCGAAAATAATGGTGAACATTATCACTTTGTTAGTGTTGAAGAGTTTAAACAGCAGATTGATAACAAAGCATTTTATGAATATGCCGAAGTTTTTGGTAACTATTACGGAACATCAGAAGCAGCCATTGATGCGCAATTAGCCCAAGGTATTGATGTTTTTCTAGATATTGACTGGCAAGGTGCGCAACAAGTTCGCATGAAAAAACCGAGTGTGACCACTATTTTTATTAGTCCTCCTTCTAAAGAAGCACTAGAAAAACGTTTACGCGGCCGAGGACAAGATAGTGATGAAGTCATTGCTAATCGCATGGCCCAAGCTCAAGCTGAATGTTCACACTATAATGAATTTGATTATATTATTATCAATGATGATTTTGATCAGGCCCTATTCGATCTTAGCACCATTGTTAATAATCAACGCTTAAAATGTCGTCAGCAAACAATCGCTCAACAAGATTTATTTGCAAAATTACTTGCTAATAAAGCAACAGAAACGGCACAATAAGCAATATAGAAGAAAAATCTCAGCTGTGTTGTGTTATCAGTATGGTATTACTTGCTTAATTAGTGAGTCAGCAGTACACTACGCAGCTATTTTGTAAGTTGGTTTATTAGTTGGAGAGACCTGATGGCTCGCGTAACTGTTGAAGATGCCGTAGAAAAAATCGGTAATCGTTTTGATTTGGTGCTAGTTGCATCACGTCGTGCTCGTCAAATTGCAACGGGCGGAAAAGATCCATTGGTTGAAGTCGAAAATGACAAACCAACGGTAATTGCTTTGCGAGAAATCGAAGCAGACTTAATTACTACAGATATAATGAACACATCTGATCGTCAAGAGCAAATTCAGCAAGATACTGCTGAATTAGATGCTGTTGCAGCAATTGTTGGTGGTCAACAAGACGAATTAAGCTAAAGTAAATCACTTTATTTATTAAAGGTTTTTATTTTAAGCACTTAAAAACGCGTACCTTATTCTGTCTTATTTCAGAACTTTGGTTACGCGTTTTTTATTTTTTCGCTTGTCAATGGAGCATATTGCCGCGTATGCTAGCTATACTAGGGTATATACTCAAACCCCGCTTATTTACCTTCAATTTGGAGTATTAGGTGTACCTATTTGAACCATTAAAAGAAATTAGCTCTACTTACCTATCAAAAGTACAAATTGATTTGCTTAAGCACGCCTATATAGTGGCGCGTGATGCTCATGATGGCCAAATGCGCTCAAGTGGTGATCCCTACATTACTCACCCTGTCGCCGTGGCAATTAACTTGGCTAAAATGCATTTAGACCATGAAACATTAATGGCTGCCTTATTACATGATGTCATAGAAGATACTGAGGTCACCAAAGATGAATTAGCAGAGTTATTTGGCCACACGGTAGCAGAACTAGTAGAAGGTGTCAGTAAACTTGATAAACTAAAGTTTGATAACAAAGAAGAAATGCAAGCGGAAAACTTCCGTAAAATGGTACTTGCCATGGTGCAAGATATCCGAGTTATTTTAATCAAACTTGCCGATCGTACCCACAATATGCGCACCCTAGGTTCATTACGACCAGACAAGCGTCGTCGTATCGCTCGTGAAACCCTTGAAATTTATGCGCCGATAGCCAATCGTTTAGGTATTCATGATATCAAAAATGAATTGGAGCTACTTGGTTTTGAAGCGCTCTACCCTATGCGTTCACGGGCATTAAAATCAGCGGTAAAAAGTGCACGAGGAAATCGTAAGGCGATTGTTGATAATATCGAAAAAGAAATCGCCGCACGTCTTGTAGAAAGTGGCATTGATGCCCAAGTAATGGGGCGAGAAAAACATCTTTATTCTATTTATCGTAAAATGCAGAACAAAGAGTTAATGTTCAACGAAGTCATGGACATTTATGCTTTTCGTGTCATTGTTACTGAAAAAATTGATAATTGTTATCGCGCTTTAGGGGCAATGCACAATTTGTTTAAGCCGATTGAGACCCGCTTTAAAGATTATATTGCCATTCCAAAAACCAATGGCTATCAGTCACTGCATACGTCATTAATTGGTCCTCATGGCATCCCGGTAGAAATTCAAATTCGTACCCAAGACATGGATCAAATGGCGGATAAAGGGGTTGCCGCACACTGGCTTTACAAGCAAGATGGTGACAATACTGGCACAACCGCACAAATGAAAGCTCGACGCTGGATGCAAAGCTTGATTGAACTGCAGCAAAGTGCTGGCAGTTCATTTGAATTTATCGAAAATGTTAAATCTGATTTATTTCCAGAAGAAATTTATGTCTTCACCCCTGATGGTCGCATTATTGAATTGCCGATGGGCGCGACAGCCGTCGATTTTGCCTATGCTGTCCACACCGATGTCGGCAACTCTTGTGTCGGTGTCAAAGTTGATCGTAAGCCTTACCCGATGAGTCAACCTATTGACTCAGGGCAAACCATTGAAGTCATCACTTCAGCCGCAGCAAGACCTAATGCAACATGGCTCAACTTTGTTGTCACTGCTAAAGCACGTCTGCAAATTAGAAC
This sequence comes from Colwelliaceae bacterium MEBiC 14330, assembly GCA_040779365.1. GTDB lineage: Bacteria > Pseudomonadota > Gammaproteobacteria > Enterobacterales > Alteromonadaceae > Colwellia. Next base: position 126,347 of record JBFONR010000007.1, on the reverse strand, counting down.
CTACCTGAGAAGTTGTGAAAAGGATGAATCTCATGCCTTAGGGGTACGATTACTCAGCCATGCTTTAGGTAAACATAAACTCGATGATATCGCACAAGAAAAAATTGACGAAGTGGTACAAAAAAGTGGTAACGATAGCTTTGATGAATTATTAACCAACATTGGCCTAGGTAATGCCCTGAGTATCGGTATTGCTCGCCAGCTAACCGATGGTTTTACCGACGATAATGAACTGAGCTCAAGCGATGCTAAAACAAAGATGCCGATAAAAGGCACTGAGGGTATGCTAGTAAATTACGGTAAGTGTTGTCGACCTATTCCAGGCGATGCTATTGTCGCTTATTTAAGTCCGGGTAAGGGCTTAATGGTTCACCAACAAGGCTGCCGTAATATTAAAGGGCATGAACAAGGTAATGTATTTCCAGTGAAGTGGGATACCGATATTAATAAAGAATTTATCGCTAAATTACGCGTAGAAATAGTTAATCATCAAGGCGCGTTAGCTTTATTGACCAATGTCGTGGCAAAATGTGGCTCCAATGTGCATAGCTTAAACTCAGGTGAAAAAGACGCAGGGCTATATGTTATAGATATGGAAATTACCTGTAGAGACCGAATTCATCTGGCCGATATCATCCGAAAAATAAAAGTGATGGTCGATGTACAACGGGTCATCAGAAACAAATAACGATAAACTAATTACACTAAATTTAACCAATAGCGCTTTACGCTCAAGCAGCAAACAAAGCTATTACATAAGGAACCATTATGAAAAGTATTATTTGTACAGAAAAAGCCCCCAGTGCTATCGGAACGTATAGTCAAGCAGTAAAAGTAAATCACACCGTATATTTATCTGGTCAAATTCCTTTAATTGCCGAGACAATGACAGTGGTTGAAGGGGATTTTGCTGCGCAAGCGGAACAGGTTTTCAAAAACCTGGTTGCCGTTTGTGAAGCAGCAGGTGGTAGCATCAATGATATGGTGAAAGTAAACATCTTTCTAACTGATTTAAGCAACTTCGCAACGGTTAATGAAGTAATGAGTAAATACTTTGATCAACCATACCCAGCACGAGCTGCTGTGCAAGTTTCAAGACTACCTAAAGATGTAGAAATTGAAATTGATGGGGTAATGGAACTTCCTAACGTTAACTAAAAATAGGCTTGATTAATACCATTTAACCTACATTGTCAGCGCTATTTATTTAACGCACTTAATAAACCATAAGTGGGCAAAATAAATAGCTAGACGACCTTGTTTAAAGCGCATTATGTTTACCTATTACGAGTAAACTTCTCAGCTCTGAAATGTCAGAGCTAAAATTATTAAAAAGATTTACACATGACTCCAGAAAGATTAGCACGCATTAACACCATGTTAGATAAACGCCAACCAGATTTAACTGTTTGTATGGAAGGTGTGCATAAAGCTCATAACTTGGCAGCCGTTGTTCGAACATGTGATGCGATTGGGGTCAGTGATGTTCATGCAGTATGGAAAAGTGAAGAAGCCGAAGTACGTGGTGGTAGTGCTGCTGGTAGTCAAAATTGGCTTGATCTACATAGCCACTATAAAACTGCCGATGCTATTGCAGCGTTAAAGGCGCAAGGTATGCAAGTGCTAGTGACAAATTTATCCGAGAGCGCGGTTGATTTTAGGGAAGTTGATTACACCAAGCCGACAGCGATTATTTTAGGGCAAGAAAAATTTGGTGCATCTGCTGAAGCGCTGGCACTTGCTGATCAAGATATCGTTATTCCTATGGTCGGTATGGTGCAATCGTTAAATGTTTCCGTTGCTTGCTCAGTTGTGCTTTATGAAGCTCAACGTCAACGTGTTGCCGCCGGCCTATATGATAAACCTCGCTTGAGTCATGAACGTCGTCAACGCACTTTGTTTGAAGGTGGTCACCCCATCTTTGCTGAGGCCTGCCAAAGAAAAGGGCTACCTTATCCTCAAATTGATGAAGCGGGGCAAATTGTAGCCAACGAGTCATGGTGGCAAAAAATGCAAATGGATAAGAGTGCTTGGCAGCACATCGATGACTAAATATTAAATGGCACAGGAAGCGCTTAGTCAATTATCGCAAATACCTCTTAGTTCGTTAAAAGGGGTAGGGCCTAGTTTAGCCACTAAATTAGCGAAAATTGGCTTATTATCGGTACAAGATATTCTTTTTCACCTACCTTTGCGATACGAAGATAAAACCCGAGTAATGACGGTGCGTGATTTAATGCCGGGGATGTCGACCAATATCATTGGTGAAATCATCGATAACCAAATTACTCAGGGTAAGCGCCGCATGTTGGTTGTTACCCTGCACGATGGCACAGGCAGTATTCAACTTTGCTTTTTTAGTTTTTCTGCCAGTCAAAAAAATAGTTTAGCTGTGGGTAAAACCATTCGGTGTTATGGTGAAATAAAACGCGGACCTCGTGGTTATCAGATTATTCATCCGGAATATAGAACACTCGATAACGAAAACGCGCCGACACCGGTTGAAGAAACATTAACTCCTGTGTATCCAAGTACTGATGGTCTTAGGCAAATATCTTTACGAAGTTTGACAGAGCAGGCGCTTGTAAAACTGCAACGTGGTCAAGTTGAAGAGTTACTGCCTAATACTATCTTTAACGAACAATACTCGCTCAGTGAAGCCTTGGCAATTATCCATCGTCCACCGCCAGATATCTCGCTAGAACAATTGGAGCAAGGACGTCATCCTGCACAACAGCGGCTGATAAAAGAGGAATTACTGGCTCATAACCTGAGTATGTTAAAACTAAGACAAAATAGTGATGTCCATGATGCGGTTGCCTTAACCGGTGACGATAAGATTAAACAAAAGTTTCTCAGCACTTTACCCTTTACTCCGACAAAAGCACAAACACGTGTGGTCGATGAAATAAAAAATGATCTAGCCAAATCACAACCCATGATGCGACTAGTTCAAGGTGATGTAGGCTCAGGTAAAACCTTAGTCGCGGCTCTAGCTGCGCTAACAGCAATTAGCCAAGGTTATCAAGTAGCCTTAATGGCACCAACAGAGATTTTAGCCGAGCAACATGCAATTAGCTTTGAACGATGGTTTCAACCACTGGCTATTAACGTTGGTTGGCTAGCGGGAAAAACCAAAGCAAAAGCTAAGCGATTAGCACTTGAGCAAATCGCCAGTGGTGACATGCAAATGGTCATTGGTACTCATGCATTATTTCAAGCTGAGGTTGAATTTAACAACTTAGTACTTGTCATTATTGATGAACAGCATAAATTTGGCGTACAACAACGGTTGACCTTGCGCGAAAAAGGCGTTTTTGACAATAATTATCCGCATCAACTGATCATGACAGCAACTCCCATTCCTCGGACATTGTCGATGACCGCCTATGCCGATTTAGATACCTCAATTATCGATGAACTACCACCTGGGCGAACGCCAATCAATACTGTAGCATTACCTGATTCTCGTCGCTCAGACGTCATAGAGCGAATTCGACAGGGCTGTGTTAACGATGGCAGACAAGCATATTGGGTCTGCACCCTCATTGAAGAATCTGAAGTACTGCAGTGCCAAGCTGCTGAAGACACTGCCATTGCCTTACAAGCACAATTGCCAGAATTAAAGGTTGGCTTGGTACATGGCAGAATGAAAGCGGCTGAAAAGCAAGAAATAATGGATAACTTTAAGGCCGGTGATTTGCATTTATTAATTGCAACCACAGTCATTGAAGTTGGCGTAGACGTGCCAAATGCCAGTTTGATGGTTATTGAAAATCCGGAACGCTTGGGTTTAGCGCAATTACATCAATTGCGTGGGCGTGTCGGTCGTGGCTGTGTCGCCTCTTTTTGTGTATTAATGTATAAGGCCCCCTTATCTAAAACAGCGACAAAACGCTTAGCCGTTTTGCGTGAAAGCAATGATGGTTTTGTTATTGCTGAAAAGGATTTAGAAATTCGTGGCCCTGGTGAGTTATTAGGGACTCGACAAACAGGCTTAGCAGATCTTAAAATAGCGGACCTAGTACGTGATGGCTATTTAATTCCAGAGGTTAAGCAACAAGCTTACTTGTTATCACGACAGAACCCTGAATGTGCTCAAGCCTTGATTAAACGTTGGTTAGGTAACAAAGAGCGCTTTTCAAATGCATAGCAGCAACAAATTAAAACCATAAAGTTAACAACAATAAAAGTGCCACTTATTCGGTACTACTAACAATAGAACTTGCAGTTATTATGAAAATTACCCGCCAACATTTTATTCCCCTAGCTCCAGTACTGGCATTTAGCTTTTACTTATTGCTTACTTACTTAGGTTTAGATCAAAAGCCTGCTATTGCCGCAGCAATCACACTCTTAACGGTAATTTGGTGGGTCACAGAAGCGCTACCCATTCCTGCGACTTCATTAGTACCATTTGCGCTATTACCCCTGTTTGGCGTTGTTGATCATAAAACTGTCGCTTCTTCCTTGGGTAGTCACGTGATTTTATTGCTCATGGGCGCTTTTATGCTGTCAACAGCATTGGTAAAAAGTGGTGCTCATAAGCGCATGGCTGTTTATATGGTTCGCCTGGTAGGGGTGACTAGTGGACGCCGTCTAGTTTTCGGTTTTATGCTTGCCACTGCGATGTTAAGTATGTGGATTTCTAATACCGCTTCAACGTTAATCATGCTCCCTATCGCTTTAGCTATTTTAAGCCATGTAGAAAATCAAAAATTAAAGGTCGCACTGATTTTAGGTATTGCCTATTCAGCCTCAGTTGGCGGTATTGGCTCTCCCATAGGCACACCGCCTAATGTTATTTTTATGGGAATATACGAGGAAACTACCGGTAGTGAGTTTGGCTTTTTACAGTGGATGAAAATCGGTGTCCCTGTGGTATTACTTTCTATTCCATTAATGGCACTTTGGTTAACGCGTTCCGTAACCTTAGATGAAAAAATTCAATTACCGACATTACCGGCATGGCGCATTGAAGAAAAGCGTACTTTGATCATATTTTCTCTGACAGCACTTGCTTGGATAACACGCGGTGCTCCATTTGGTGGTTGGAGCGAGTTGTTTGACGTATCAATCGCTGGTGATAGCACAGTAGCACTTGCTGCCGTTGTTATTATGTTTATGACACCAAACGGCAAAGGCGGCCGTATTCTTGACTGGAATACCGCGAAAGAAATCCCATGGGGCATGTTATTGCTTTTTGCTGGCGGTATTGCAATAGCAAAAGGTTTCACCGCTTCCGGATTAAGTATTATGCTTGGTCAATGGCTGTCATCGCTCGCGAATTTACCGATGATCGCCATGATATTAACTATATGTTTAGTGGTAACTTATGTTACTGAAATTACCAGTAATACCGCGACAGCGACATTATTAATGCCGATTTTAGCTATTGTAGGAACAAGTGCTGGTGTTGATCCAGCGATCTTCATGATTCCTGCTGCTATGGCGGCAAGTTGCGCCTTTATGTTACCTGTTGCCACAGCGCCAAATGCTATCGCTTATGGAACCGACGAAATCACCATAAAAGATATGGTTATCGAAGGCGCTTTATTAAGCTTTCTCGTTTCCTGTATCGTTGCCGTAGTAACTTTTTTATTATTACACTAAGCTTATTTTTCACAAGTTAGCTTTCGCTTATGCAGAAATAGGTCTTTTTCTAGCAATTTTATAACAAATAATTAACCAAATGGCATATTTGAACACAACGGCTAAAGTTAAAGTACCTTACTTGTCGAAGTGGCCGTAAATATGTTTTTTTACCGATTTATAACAAAAAAAATAATGCGGGTCTTTACCCTGCTAACTTGTTTATTTATATGCCAATTAACTAATGCTCAGACAACTGAAAAGCCCTTAATTGTTGAGTACTATAGTAATGGTCAGCAGCACAAAGCTATTGGCATCAAAACACCGCAAGGTTATCGTTTTAATGAACACTCTGACAAAATACTTAATCTCGCGACCTTAAACTGGCCTCCTTATATTAGTGAAAGTATTTGCAATAAAGGCTGGGTTTTCCAATTTACCGTCGCTTTACTCGTTAGCAAAGGTTATCAAGTAAACATTCATTTTTATCCTTGGGCCAGGTCAGTAAAGTTAGTTGAACAGGGGAAAATGGATATACTTTTTCCTGAATACTTTATTGAAAGTTCATCGCCATCAGATGCCTTTCCAGGAAAGAAACGTCGTGAGTTACTGGTACTGTCAAATGAATTTGCTGGTGGTGAACTAGCACTATTAAAGCGAAAGAATTACGCCTTCGATTTACAGGAAAACCTCGCCAATCTCAAAGGTAAAATCATCGGTGTTGTCCGTGGTTATCAAAATACGCCTGAATTTGATGCCATGATGGACGCTAAACAATTTTCCATTGTTGAAGCTGTCGATGAATTACAATTAGTCAAATTACTGATGGCTAAACGCGTTGATTTAATCGTTGGTGACCCCCGTGTATTTAGCTATAGCGTCAATTATTCAAACCTATCCAATAGAAACAAACAAGCGCTACTCAATGGTATTGAACAAGTAGAACCAACATTAAAATATAACCACCTTTATTTCGCCATTAGTAAAAAATACCAAGCGAAAAACCAGTTGCTTGATAATGTCAATTTAGCCTTATTAGAATTTAATCAAAGTGGTGAAACCGATAGAATAATTAACATTGGTGGTGGCTGTACATTAGACTTTTCTTAATACTAATAACAAAGCAGTAACTTTTATTGTTTAAGTTACTGCCTATAGTTTACTAATATCGGCTGCTTTATTAGTGAGCTTCATCCCAATTTTTACCAATACCAGCCTCAGCAATCAGTGGTACACTTAATTGCACAGCGTTATTCATCAGCTCTACTAATTTTTTGGTAGTCTCTTCAACAATATCTTCATGGATTTCAAAAATTAGTTCATCGTGCACCTGCATAGTCATTTTTACTCGGTCATCATTTTCTGCTGTTAGCCAAGTATCAACCGCTAACATAGCCTTTTTAATAATATCTGCTGCCGTACCTTGCATAGGGGCATTAATGGCTGCACGCTCAGCTGCTTTTTTCCGCATTGCATTTTTCGCCTTAATGTCAGGTAAATATAAGCGACGACCAAAGAGTGTTTCCACATAACCTCGTTCACTGGCCTGCTGACGCGTGTCTTCCATATAGGTTAATACACCAGGATAGCGTTGGAAGTATTTGTCCTGATATTCTTGTGCTTGCTGGCGACCAATATTTAATTGCTTAGCTAAACCAAAAGCTGACATGCCATAAATCAAACCAAAGTTGATAGCCTTGGCACTGCGGCGCTGATCGGTAGTGACCTCATCTAAATCAACAGCAAAAATCTCAGCCGCTGTTGCCCTATGGATATCTTTGCCTTCGCTAAAAGCTGTTACTAAGCCTTTATCAGCTGATAAATGCGCCATAATACGTAATTCTATTTGCGAGTAATCTATTGCGACAATTTTATGATTTTCGGGGGCAATAAACGCCTGACGAATTTTACGGCCTTGTTCACTGCGAATCGGAATATTTTGTAGATTCGGATCGGTAGAAGATAAACGACCCGTTGCAGTTACTGCTTGATGATAAGAAGTATGCAAACGACCGGTCTTTTGGCTTACCATCAATGGTAATTTATCAGTGTACGTTGATTTAAGTTTACTCAAACCTCGGTTTTCAAGAATAATCTTCGGCAGTGGGTAATCTAATGCAAGCTCCTGTAATACTTCTTCCGCCGTTGAAGGTGCACCTTTTGGCGTTTTTTTGATGACCGGAATTTTTAATTCCTCAAATAATATTTGCTGTAACTGTTTTGGCGAGGAGAGATTAAAGCTCTTGCCAGCTAAGTTATGTGCTTCTATTTCAAGCTCAGCTAAACGTTGCCCCAAACTTTGACTTTGCTCAGCTAAAATATCTCCGTCGATTAAGACCCCGGTTTGCTCCATACCGGCTAAAACGGGTAATAACGGCATTTCGATGTTATTAAAAACGCTCAGTTGCTCGGTTGATTGCGCCAAAGCTGGAAAGATTGCTTGGTGTAAGCGCAGGGTAATATCAGCATCTTCGGCCGCATAATGACCAGCCTTCTCGATATCAATTTGATTAAAGGTAAGTTGCTTTGCCCCTTTACCTGCAATATCTTCAAAATGAACTGTTTTATAATCAAGATACTTCAGTGCCAATGCATCCATATTATGACGAGTCGCAACGCTGTTATAACAATAAGATTCAATCATGGTATCAAAGCCAATACCTTGTAGCACTATATTGTAATGACTTAAGACATTGGCATCATACTTAAGGTTTTGACCAACTTTTTTAATGCTTTTACTTTCTAATAACGGTTTTAGTTGTGCAAGTACCCATGCTCTATCAAGCTGCTCTGGTGCATCAAGATAATCATGAGCAAGTGGCACATAAGCAGCTTTGCCAACTTCAATGGCAAAAGATACTCCCACTAATTCAGCTTGCATATAGTCGATACTGGTTGTTTCGGTATCAAAAGCAAACAGTTCACTGGCCTTTAATTTATCAAGCCATTGGTTAAACAGCTTTTTATCAAAAACAATATCGTATTCGCTAGCAGAGACTTCCGCAGCAGCAACCTCAGCTTGCTCAGCGCTTGAAGCATCTAATTGAGCATTACCAGCACTTGTTTCAGCACTACTTTTGCCTAAGTCGGCTAACAAACGCTTTAATTCAAATTTTTGATACAGCTGCGTTAATGTGACAATATCTGGCTCAGTAGCAGTTAACTGCTCTGCACTTTGCGCTAATTCGACATCGCACTTTATCGTTGCTAATTGATAAGATAGCGGTAACTGCGTCAAAGCATCGCGTAAGTTTTCACCAATTTTACCTTTAACACCATCAGCATTGGCGATGACTTGATCAAGAGAGCCATGTTCCTTTAACCATTTAACGGCAGTTTTCGGACCACATTTGACCACACCAGGAATATTGTCGACTTTATCTCCCATTAACGCAAGGTAATCAATAATTTGATCAGGGCGAATACCAAACTTTTCCTCAACCCCTGCAACATCCATTTCAATACCTGTCATGGTATTGATTAAGCGCACATTGTCAGTAACCAACTGCGCCATATCTTTATCGCCGGTAGAAATAACTGTCTCAATGCCTAATTCATCTGCTTGCTTAGCCAAGGTGCCAATAACATCATCAGCCTCAACACCAGGCACAACTAATAAAGGTAAACCCATGGCAGTGATAATTTCATGCAAAGGCGCAATTTGACTTCGAAGATCATCCGGCATAGGTGGGCGGTTAGCTTTGTAATCTGGATACATGTCATTACGAAATGTTTTTCCTTTCGCGTCAAAAATAACGATGACATTACCGTTAGGGTAGTCTTTTTTCAGGCTACGCAACATATTCAATACACCGGTTATTGCTCCGGTTGGCTGACCATCGGCTGTCGCAAGCGCTTGTAGATAGGGTACATGATAAGCTCGAAATAAATAAGAAGAGCCATCAACCAATATTAATGGTGATTGCTTGCTATTAGTATCATGAGAAGAGGCTGAAGTTGTCATAAGAAATAAATGGATTGATTCAAATATGCTAAGGGTGGCTAAGCATGCCACAAAGCGCCATTACGCTCCACTTTATCAGTATATATTATTGGTTAATTTATCCACTTCGCTGTGGATAACCTTGTGCCTAAGTACGAAAAGTAGCCAGGAATTTGTAAATAACAAATCTGGCTACTAAACATCAACAATTTGATTTCATTGAAAAAAAGCGAGGTTACGGAGCTTTTTAATGCACAATGGTTTTATTTTTATAGTTTGTGGATAATTTTATTTATCAAGTTATTTTCTGTTGTATAAAAAACAACAGAAGAAAGTAATAAGATAAAAGATTATCAGAATTTGGCTTTATTACCAGCTCATTATTAAACTTTTTTTACGGTTTATTTAAAGTTACAAATAACAAAAAAACATAAGCAAGGCATAGCGCCGCTTATCAACACATCGAGCAGTTTATCTTTCTTGCATATTCTTATTTGATATATCAAATAACTACTTATATCTTTTATTCCTAAACAATAGAACTCCCAGCTTATTTATTATGCCTTTAAAGTATAGTTAAACGATAGTGCAATATGTATACATTTCAGTCCACACTTCGTAGAATGATATAGTTAGCAAGTAGCAAATAACTTTATTTAATTACTTGATAATAATATACAAAATACAAAGAAAAACAGTTTGCTCCAAATACTCACCTGATCTGTCAATCGTTGTTTATTTGTTTCGTTGTTTGTGACTTTATGCGTATATTTTACCAGAGTAGCCTTGCTACTCTGGTTTCTTCTTCGCAATTAACTGCATAGACTCTGTGCTATCGCTTATTCGTTACATAGAGAAACAATATAATACTGCTAGTTTTACCGCTTCTGACAAGTTAAGGCATTTCACCCAGAAAATATTATGATGTGGCAAAGGATTGCTATCAAAGAAGTAGTATACTATCAATTTAACTAGAACAGCTTGGCTATAGTTAATAAGATATACCTGTAAACTTTAAAATAGCTGATTAATGTTGGTAGCATTTATCTGAACTTCACAGCATAGCTAACTTTTAACACTGGGCTTAAAGGGTAAATATAATGAAAAAATACATACAACTATTATTATTGACACTAACATTCAGTCCCATTGCTTTATCCTCAACAGCTAGTCAAAATGAATGACCACAATCTATAGCGCCAGCAACAGCTAATGTTTATATTATTTCACCTAAAGATGGTGAAACTGTAGAGAGTACTTTTACTGTTAAATTCGGGTTAAAAGGTATGGGGGTTGCGCCTGCTGGTGTCGAAAGACAAAACACCGGCCACCACCATTTATTAATAGACAAGGACACTCTGCCAGCATTCAATAAACCCATGGGCGGTGATGTTATACACTTTGGTGGTGGTCAAACTGAAACAACATTAACCTTACCTAAAGGCCAACACACATTACAATTAATGCTTGGTGATCATCACCATATTCCACACAAACCCGCAGTTGTCTCTAAAAAAATAACCATTACTGTCGAATAATTTCCTTAATAACAACCATTATCTGCTGATGATAACCATGGAAATTAGTTAAAAATAAATCAAAGCGCTTGTATAGAGGGGCAGTGAACGCCTTAATCCAAACAATCTAAGCAAATAACTGCCCCATGTTAGTGTTCATCGTCCAAGTATTCATTGCTTGATATAATTTGACAGTTTTATGAAGCTTGAATCAACCCCTTGTTATATGATTATATAAGCCATAAAATCTGGTCTAGACCAAAAAGATACTTGGAGTGACTACCTAATGGAACATTATAAATTATTAACCCCTGGACCATTAACCACATCAGCAACGGTTAAAGCGGCAATGTTAAAAGATTGGTGTACGTGGGATGACGATTATAACCTACAGATAGTGCAAAAAATTCGTCAGCGTATAGTAGCCCTTGCCACTAATCATCAAGGTTATACCAGTGTACTAATGCAAGGAAGTGGCACCGCCAGTGTAGAGTCGGTTCTTGGCAGTGCTATAGGTGATCGCCATAAAGTACTGGTGATCAACAATGGTGCTTATGGGCAAAGAATGGCTGAAATATGCACCATGCTATCGCTTAAATTTGAGGTTTTAAATTATCCTGAGACAACATTACCTGATACTAATGAAATTTTGGCAACCTTACAGCAAGATCAAACAATTACCCATCTAGCTATGGTGCACTGTGAAACGACCACAGGTATGTTAAATCCAATAACAGATGTAGCCAAAATTTGTCAACAAACCTCGACTAAATTTATCCTAGATGCTATGTCTAGTTTTGGTGGAATCGAGTTTGATATTGGCGAACTTGATATAGACTTTATGATCAGCTCGGCAAATAAATGTATTCAGGGTGTACCCGGTTTCGGATTCATAATCGGTAAAATTGAGTCAATACAAGCGTGCAAAGGGCAAGCTAAATCACTAAGTTTGGATTTGTATGACCAATGGTATGTGATGGAAACGCAGTCAGGTAAGTGGCGTTTTACATCACCTACCCACGTGGTTCGCGCCTTTGATCAGGCATTAGAAGAATTAGCAATAGAAGGTGGTATTAGTGCAAGAGCTTCACGTTACCAACAAAATCAAATTATGCTCACCAAGGGGATGATTAAACTTGGGTTTCAGCCTTTGCTAGCTGAAAGTTTACATTCGCCTATTATTACCTCCTTTTACTCGCCAGCTTCGAAAGACTTTCAATTTATTGAATTTTACAACAAATTGAAAGAACAAGGCTTTGTCATCTATCCAGGGAAAGTATCGACGGCTAATTGTTTTAGAATTGGCAATATAGGTGAAATTTATCCAACCGATATTGATAAACTACTTTCTGCCATCGCACTTGCTAAGTATTGGGAAGATTAAATTGATTAAACTATAGCGTAGAGAGTAGCTTTAGCTACTTTCTACCTGTATCTCTATGGTACTATGTACCCAAAATTCAAGATTGTAGTCAATGAGTTGCTGGCTGGCATTAAAACGTTGCCTAATAATTTTTAAACATGAAGCACCACTGTTTAAATTTAAAATATCTGCTTTATCTTCCGGTACAGCTGTTACATAAATTTGGCTACGTTCGTGAGTCACGTCAACACCATAATCTTGTTGAAAGATTGTTGTAATTGAACCTTCCAAAGGTTTTGTTGCCAATTCCAAAAATTGATCGGCACAACAGTATATTTCTTCAACCATAACTGGGCGTTGATCTAACGTACGGACACGTTGAATACTATGATAAGATTGCGGAGCATGACTTGAAAATGCAGCCGCTATTTCTTCGCCTACCTCGTTACTCGTTAATCCCTCAAAGGAAATTAATTGAGTCACTGCAGTAAAGCCTTGTTCTTGGGCTAATTGATAGAAATTTACTTTTTTCACCGGATCCCAACGCAAGCGTGGTGGACAAATAAACCAGCCTTTACGTTTTTGCCGATAAATTATACCTTCAGCTTCTAAACGCACTAGCGCCTCACGAACAGTAATACGTGTTGACTGGAATTTCTCCTGCAATTCTCGTTCTGAGGGAAGTTTATTTAGGCATTCTTGCTGGTCAATTAGTGTAAACAAATACTGCCTAATTTGTTGATAAAGCATCATTTTTTAGTGATTCTCCAAGAACGAATTCTACATAAGGTAGCCAATAGCTAATCGCAGTACTAACCTTTTCTGTTGGTTTACCCAATTCATCAAAAGCTCGCAATGCTATCGCATCGTTAAAGTAAGGTTGTAATTCAAACCTAGCCTGCTCACTTTCTGTCATAATACCACCTTGCTGAGCTAAAGTTGTAGCACTAGCATGTGATAATGGCTTACTTAACTGCCTTTGGCTTGCCAAATATCTTTTTGCTTGCACATGATAACGAATTGGCAAATAAACGCTAGGAGGAAAACCTTGTTGAGCAAGCCAAGTGGCGCCTATTTCAGCATGTTCTTTGTGACCAAATTGATCAAATCCAGAAATATTGTCGCGATCTGCAATAAAATGTCCAATGTCGTGTAATAAAGCGGCAACTATCAAGTCAGCAGTTGCATGCTGCTTTTTTGCATGCCAAGCACAACTGACGGCATGAACGGTTTGACTACATGCTTCTTGATAATGCTTATCACCATAGATAACGAAAAGTTGTTGGATTGTTTTAATACAGTCATGCATCATTTATCGGATTTTCCTGCTGCCGCGGCAAATTTAGCTAATTGATTATCAAACCACCATGGAGACCGGTTATTATCCTCGGCACTTTCTTTACGATTGACTGCGCATTTAACAATGTTTGCACCGAGGTAACGTATTGGCTCAGGCGGAAACTTGCCAAGAGGCCCCTTTGCCATAAAAGAGCGCGTCCATGCGTTATCAATGTTAAGCGCTAAGCTCGCAAGTATCTCTCCGCCTAAAAAGCTTTGTACAACACCATTGCCTGAATAACCTAAACCATAACTGACATTTGGCTGATTGGGGATGGTGCCGAAAAATGGTAAACCGGTTACAGAACGGTCAGATGGACCTGTCCAGCTCGGCTCAAAAAGGTTTCCTTGTTCAGATAACGTAGGAAAAAAATCGAAAAAACTAGCTTTAAGTTTATCTTCAACGCTACTTGCTTGATCAAACTCGGCTAGTACTTTGTTAGCAAAAGCAAACAAGTTACCTCCTTTTCCAAACATGAGTCTGCCGTCTAACGTGGTGCGATAGTAGTGAACAAAAATTCTCGAATCTGCGATAGCTTTTCCGTGTTTTAAGCCTATTTGTGATAGCTGTTCTGGTATAGGCCTAGTGATCAGCATGTCAGAAGAAACTAATGCATAGTGGCGCTTAAACCAAGGTAAGTACTTTCCTGTCCAAGCATTAATGGCAAAAATCAGCTTACGTGATGTAACTTGACCATGTGATGATTGTATTGTGCAGATGTTATCAGCTTGATAGCTTTGCATTGAGGTCTGTTCAAAAATGTTAATACCCAGCGACAGCGCTATATCTTTGAGACCTAGAACAAGTTTGCCAGGATTTAGACTACCAGCGGCGTCTGTATTTATAGCCGCTAACGTTTTAGACGTACCTGATAACCTAATAGCATCGTTGTTCGATAGAGTGTGCCAGCGGTTAATGTTATGTTTAGACAACAATTCAACAGGCTGATGTAATTGCTGGTTTTGCACATTATTCGTCGCAGTATATAAAGCACCATCGGTACGGATTTCAGCGTCTATATTATGTCTTTTACAAAAGTTGTCGATATCAAAAACCGCTTGCTCAGACGCTGTTACCAATCGAATTGCTTCTTCTACGCCAAAGAGGCGTAGCAAAGTCGGAAACTTAGTGGCAAAGGTGAGCATGCAACCACCATTTCGGCCCGATGCACCTTGCCCACATCGTCCTTTTTCTAAAATAGTGACTTGACAATTGGGCTGTCGTTGCTTGATCTTAATTGCTGTCCAAAGACCAGTATAACCACCTCCTACGATACAAATATCAGTATTATGGCCACCATTTAGTGGCGGACATATTTTGTCATTTGTAAAGCTTAGCGCATCGCGAAACCAAAAAGGTTGATGGAACTTTTTATTCATCTAGTTAGCCTTATGGTCTTAAACCACGTGCACGTTTTGCTATAATTTTCTGAATAACAGGGATTGCTTCTTCCAAAGAATCAACCACATAATGTGCACCCGCTCGATAAAGTTCAGAATACGCTTGTTGTTTAAGTTTACTTTGCTCCTCTAGTGACAAAGACAACCATTCTTTTTCCGTTAGACCAATAGCGTTTCCAGTGACTGCCAAACCGACTGTCCACATGCCAGCCGATAAGCCCTCGGTTATTCCTGGAGCGGAATCATCTAATTTAATACAGTTAGCAACATCTCTTATTGCAAGTTTTTGCACATTTTCTAATGCCATCCAAGGACCAGGTCTAGAGCCTGCTGAAAGATCGTCACTCGCCACCCAGCAATCTGGCGAATATCCTTGTAATGCCGCTGCAGGCACTAGCTTTTCCATAACTTCACGTGGATAGCCTGAACAAGAACCGACTTTTATCTGCTGATCACGTAACCAACTAATACACGACAAAGCACCTTTGATTGGCGTGGCATGGGCTTCAACTTTAGCTTTTTGTAATGGCATAAAGGTGCGGTAGATTTCATCTACCGTGTCATCTGTCATCGCCGAACCAAATTGACTAATCCAACGTTGCTTAACTGGGGCCAGTTGTCCTAGTGTTTTAATATGATCCCATTTACCCATACCCATAGGGATTCGCGCTTCAGCAAGGCTAATCTTAAAGTCATAAGCCTGTTTAAATGCTTCAACAAAAATTGTAGTTGGTGCGACAGAGCCAAAATCAACCACTGTGCCGGCCCAATCTAATATTACTGCTTCAATTTTATTCATATATTCCTCGTTAATAAAGTTAAGGGAGTTTAGCTTGCCAAGAGAATTTGTTTGTTTGTACTGTGCTTAATGGCTGCGAAGATACATTTCGATTAAACACTAAACGTGCAGTAAAATAAGCCATTGAAGCGACAACCAAAGCGCCACCTAATAAAGCCACTAGATAGCAAAGCTGAATGAAAAAGCTCAACCAACTAATATCTGGAGAGGCAAATGTGCGATATAGCAGTATGCTTACGCTACCTAGGTAACCAGCAGAATCTGCTAAATAAATTAAGAAGCCTGCATTAGCCGTTGAACCAACCGCTGAAATCATGCGATCGAATAATATACAGTTATAGGGGATATAAGCGATGTAAAGACCTGCCCCTAACCACACCATCCAGGCCTTACCACTCAACCAATTCTGTTCAAAACCGTAAGTAGACACTGACATTAATACACAACCCAATAAAATAAAGCCATGATTAGCGAGAAAGGCTGCGGTGTTATTTTTAATCATTACCATGGCAGCAAGAACCACTAATACTAGCGCGGCAATGCGAATACCTGCGTAGGCAAAAATTGCTGGCTCTTGACCATGGCCAAGTGCTTGCCAAATTTCCGCTGAAAAGTTATCGCGAAAATCTCTCAAACCTGTAAATAATAAAAAACTCGTGATTAACAATAAAATTCCTGGGGCAAACCGTAAAAAGAAAGCAAGACGTTGTTTACCATTCATTGGTGCTCTTGGTTGGCGAGCAAGTTTATCGCTAGGTTTTGGTGGCGGTGTTTGTGCTAAAAAATAAACCGATAAAAATAACGGAATAGTGAAAATAGCGCCAGTTGCTGCGGGCATCCAAAATTCAGATATTTGCCAATCTATTAATAACCATTGTCCTACTGTTCTTACTAAACCTGAGGCAACAATAAACGTTACGCTTAAAAATGCGCCAAGTATTTCCGAGGTCTTACGCCCTTCAAGAAAGCTAAAAACTATACCCCAGATCATGCCTAGTGGTAAGCCATTTAGTAACATCATCATTGGTTTGTATTGTTCAGGAACAATGGCAAACAATACCAGAGCTGCTTGTGCTGCCATAACGAGTAATAGCAGCACAATTGCTCTTCGTTCAGCGGTTAATTCCGAAACAACTTTGATACCGATAAACTTTGAAAGTAAATAGCCGATGACTTGAGCAAGGACGAGCGCGACTTTGAAATCTAAGAAACCCAAGAAATTATCTATTTGCTCAAATTTACCAACAGAAAATGGTTTGCGAAAAGCATACATACAGAAGTAAGTGATAAATGCCGCCGAAGAAGCATAAACAATAAAAATAATGGAATGACAACGGTTAAGATATTGCTGAATCACCGACATTTATTACTTACCTATTAACGTGATTTAAATTTTTGTAACCAAGACAAAAGATTAGTGAGAGAAGTTAGTGGGAAGGATAACCTTCCCACTTGACGCTTTAATTAAAAGAAATCGTATTTAAAACCGATTTGACCGCGAATACCGTAGTATTCAATTTGATTAGGACGGTCTTTGGAGCCGGTGTAATATTGCAATGGCTCATCTGTTAGGTTATTAAGTTCTAAATAGATCATGGCGTTGTCGTTAATGTAGTAAGATGCTGTCATATCAACACTGGTATAGTCACCATAATAAGTATCTAACATTGCGCTGCTTCCGTGATGATCTTCGATGTAGTCGCCTTTATGGTTAACCGCTAGTCGGGTTGCGAAGTTACCGTCATCGTAATAAACAGCAAAGTTGTATAACTCATCGGCTTGGCGAGATATTTGGACTTTATCTTCACGACCAGGGATAGTCATTTCAGAATCCATTAATGTAAAGTTAAAATTAACGCCGAAGTTATCGAGTGAAGAAGCGATAAAGCCTAGACTTGAGTTAGCAGCAAACTCGATACCATGTAACCATGCATCATCGCCATTTAATGGACTTTTGACTGTCACTGACTGGTCACGGTAAATACCTTGGAAAGTTTGAGAAAAGACTGGATCGATAATTTGTTTATAGAAGTAACCAAGCGAAATAATGCCGGCATCATCAAAGTAATGCTCGTACATTAAATCAAAATTATTACTATAGGTTGGATCTAGTTCTGGGTTACCTGATCTCAACTGGTTTTCCATTTCCAAGTAGGTGGCACCTGGCGAAAGCTGGCCAAAATCTGGGCGTGCAAAAGTGCGTGTTAAGGCTAAGCGCACATTCGTCATGTCATCTTGGTGATATGTTAAATGTAACGACGGTAATATCGACCAATAGTCTTTACTACCATTAGCTGGTTCAACACTCGTTCCTTCGTCGTTTTCAACAGCAACAAAACCATAAACATCTGTTTTAGTCTGTGTGGCACGTATACCACCTAAGGCAGTCCATTTATTTGATGGACGGTAGGTTGCCATACCATAAACCGATGTGTGTTTCTCTTCTAAGTCAAAGTTACGGCTTAAACCACCACCGTTGCCAACATATTCTGAGTCGTCTGATAAAAACTCTAACTTGTGGTTGTTGTCATCCCACCAACGCTTTAAATCATTTACAGGAATGACTTGACTAAAGTGATTGCTGTAGTTGATAGCAAAATCACTTAAGTAATCATTTCTTCCTGGTTGGTCAACTAGATTGACACCAAGATCTTGCGCAACTTGTGCTAATGTCGGTGTTGGACCAAATTCATCTTCGTTCCACCCATAGAATTTATCGTAAAAGCTAGCATTACGCTCTTTATCACGGTATTTAAAACCTGCTTTTAGTTCTAGTTGCTCTGAGTATGCATGGGTAATATCGAACTGGGCTACGATCTTGTCGCGTTCTTTAATATCAATGCCGTAAAGCTCGACATCCGCTAAAACCGCTTGATTTGGATCCATGACCCAATTACTGGGTAAGTGCATACCTATTTCAAGCGCAGGATCTGTTCCGCCGTCGATGGTATTGTATACCAGATCAGTGCCTTGATCTTCACCCTCTCTGATGCCAACTTGGTCGTCAAAATCAACACTTTGCTTAAACTTAACAACATAGTAAGCATTATCTTCGGCGTTAGGGATATCACCATATTCGAATTGATTAACGTAAGTACTAACTTTCCACTCCATCTGAGTATTAAAGTTAAAATCGTACTCGCCACCAAACTCAAAGCCTTTCATTTCGGTGATCAATTCATCATAAATGTGTTGCAGTTCAACACGGCCCTTATTATAACGTACTCGATGTTTGTAATGAGTCTCTTCATCAGCAAGGGTACCATACATAGCTTTAGCATAAACTAAACCATGATCTAGCAAATATTCACCTGCTAGATTGAGTCCATATGTAGTTCGTGTTCCGGTGTAATCACGTAACTCTAAACGATGAACACCTGCATAGCCCTCGTCATCAATGGCACGACGTGGCTCATAATTGTCAGTCGCCCACCCTCGCTCCCAAGCAGATGCATTAACTAAGAATCCGAATTTTTTATCGGCCGAACGATCACCATAAAGCACGTTGAGGGAATAGCTACCATCTTCAGCAAGCTCAGAGTCACCTAAACCAACATTAACCGAAAGTTCACGTTCATCAGGTGCTCTGCGAGTAATAAAATTAATATTACCACCAATTGCATCACCTTCCATATCAGGTGTGATTGCTTTTGATACTTCTACTAAGTCAATCATATCGGTCGGAAAAAAGTCGAATGCGACAGCACGACTTGTCGTTTCTTCTTCTGCTGTCGGTAAGCGGTCACCATTCATTGAAGTTGAGTTCCATTGCGATGGTAAACCTCGAACCGCAACGAACCGACCTTCACCTTGATCTCGTTCAATAGAAACACCTGGCATACGCTGAACAGCTTCGGCTGCATTGCGATCAGGTAATTTACCAATACCATCTGCAGACATAACATTTTTGATGTTGTCTGACTCTTTTTGCATATTACTTGCCATCATAGCACCACGACGCATGTAACCGACTACAACGACTTCGTCCATGGTTTGATTGGTATTTAAAGTAAACTTGCCTATGTTTACAACTTCGTTATCAACAACGTTTATTTCAAATTCTTGACTCGGATAACCTACATAGTCAACTTTTACCGTCTGTTTTCCTGCTGGTAAACGAGCTATATTGAACTGTCCTTGATAATCAGAAGACGTTTGTGCTTTTGTACCTAGAACTGAGATTTTGGCACCAGATAACACACCAGACATGTCTGATATTACACCTGTTATTGCGCCATCAGCCAGTGTATAAAAGCTTGTCATTGCAAAAATACTGGCAGCGATAGGAGTGAGTTTATTCATATTATCCTCTAGCTTATTATAGTTAAAACTGGTCTAGACCAATTTGATTGAGGATTATATTAAACAGGGTTTATGACAAAAAAATGTCAGTTATTTTAAACTGGTGTTAACCGTTTCGTCTGAATTTACAGGATATAGATTTTGTCTGAAAAGCTAATTAAGCATGTTATACAGAAATGCTAAAACTCATCGGCACAATAAAGCACCTGATTATGGTCAACTCAGATATTACCAGCCAAGATTCTTCAATTTAATGAGCAAAAGCCATACTAGAAGCGATTTAATTGATAAAAGTTAAATGACTTCAGTATGGTATTTAGGGGGTTAAATGTTAGATTATACCTCTACAGGTATAGTGCTAAAGCGTAACAAACTCTTCTGCTGAGGTTGGATGAATAGCGACTGTATTATCAAAGTCTGCTTTAGTAGCGCCCATTTTCATCGCGACAGCAAAGCCCTGCAACAATTCATCACTACCAAAACCTATACTATGCAAACCTACTACCTTTTCATCTTTACCGGCACAAATTAATTTCATGCGGGTAGGATCTCGATACTCCTCTGTGATCGCTTGATAGAGTGCGGTAAATTGCGAGTTATAAATCGTAATATTGTCTTTGCCATACTCGGCAATAGCTTCCTCTTCGGTTAAACCAACAGTACCAATAACAGGGTGACTAAATACCACAGTCGCTATACCTGAATAATCTAGATGCTCGTCAGGTTTATTATTAAATAAACGCTCGCATAACCTGCGCCCTGCTGCAACAGCGACAGGGGTTAATTGTGCACGACCGGTATTATCACCAACCGCATATATGCCTGCAACATTGGTGTTTTGATATTTATCGGTATCAATAAAGCCTTTATCATTAAGTTTAACGCCAGTTGATTCAAGATTAATGTTATCAATAGCAGGCTCTCGACCAATTGCCCAAACAAGGGTATCAACTGGACCAATGGTTTTACCGTTAGTTAAGTGCACGACTAAACGATCATCATCAAGTTTTTCTATGCGTTGTGGTGAACTGTGATTATGTAAGCTAGGTCCATGTTTAGCCATTTGCTCTACCAAAGTATCACTGAGCATATTATCAAAACCGCGTAATGGCTTTTCTTTTCTTACTAACAGATGTGTTTCAGTGCCTAGGGCATGAAAAACGCCAGCCAACTCAACAGCAATATAACCAGCTCCTACCACAGCAACGCTTTTAGGCTGCTCTGTTAGAGCAAAAAAGCCATCAGAGTCGATACCGTATTCAGCCCCTTCTAGCTTAGGTATTGACGGACGACCACCTGTCGCAATGGTAATATGATCAGCAGTAATTTTTTCGCCGTTAACTTCAACAGTATTCTTATCAATAAACTTAGCAAAGCCATTAATTACCGTCACATCATTGGCATCAAAACCTCGCTGGTAAGCAGCGTGAATACGCTCAATATACGCTTCTCTATTTTCAACCAATTTAGCCCAATTAAACTGCTTTTTATCTTCTTTGAGGTATTGTCCAAAACCATAATCTTGAGCGTACTTTAAGGCATCGGATATTTGACCCGCATACCACATGGCTTTTTTAGGAACGCAGCCAACATTAACACAGGTACCGCCAATATACTTGGCTTCAATAACCGCAGCCTTTTTACCTAGTCGAGCAGCGCGATTAGCTGATGCGATGCCACCACTGCCACCACCAATTGCTAAATAGTCAAAATGTTGTGCCATAAGTCCCTCAAAATTCAATCTGTTGTTGTCCAATATATATGCCCGTTATCGCTTTATTTCAAGTACGTAAGACAAAATGAGTGTTAGCACAATAACCTGACATTATAATTGTTAGGCAATACCTTGAAATAAGTTCGCTTAACCATTACATATATAACATCATACATAGCGAAAAAGTATTCAGATGACCAACCCATTACTCATTTCAAGTGAACTACCCGCGTTTTCAAAAATTAGGCCAGAACATGTAAAGCCCGCTGTTGAACAAGCTATTATTGACTGTAAAAAAGTAATTGAACAAGTACTTACAAGCAATAGTGAATATACCTGGGACAATTTAGTGCTACCAATTGATGAAGTTGATGATGTTTTATCAAAATTATGGTCGCCAATTTCACATATGAATTCCGTGGTCAGCAGTGACGAGCTCCGTGAAGCTTATGAGTCTTGCCTACCACTTTTATCGGAATACGGCACATTTGTTGGTCAACATGATGGTTTATATCAAGCTTATTTAGCGTTGAAAAATAGTAAACATTTTCAACAATTAACCATTGCTCAACAAAAGGTTATTAATAATGCTCTGCGCGATTTTACCCTATCAGGTATTGCCTTAAATGATGCAGATAAAAAACGTTACGGTGAAATAGTCACCCGCTTATCAGAGCTCAGCTCTAACTTCAGCAATAATGTCCTTGATGCAACACATGCTTTTAGTGTCACCATTGCAGATAAAAGTAAGCTAACAGGCTTACCTGATAGTGCCCTAGCAGCAGCAAAGGCGTTAGCAACAAGCAAAGAAAAAACTGGCTACACTTTTACTTTAGATATTCCAAGTTACCTACCAGTAATGATGTATTGTGATAACGCACAGTTACGTGAGCAACTTTATACTGCCTTTGTAACACGAGCTTCTGATCAAGGGCCAAACGCCAATGAATTTGATAATAGCGAAATCATGAATGAACTACTGTCATTACGCCATGAACTCGCTAATTTACTTGATTTTGATAATTATGCTCAACATTCTTTGGCAACGAAGATGGCCAACTCAACCGATGAAGTTATGGCTTTTCTTGAAAACTTAGCGATCAAATCTCAGCAACAAGGCAAACAAGATTTTCAAGAATTAACAGATTTTGCCAAAACAGAATTTGGCCAAGCTGATCTTAAAGCTTGGGATCTAGCTTATTACAGCGAAAAATTAAAACAAAGCCGTTATGCCATCTCTGATGAGGAGTTACGCCCCTACTTTCCCAAAGATAAGGTGGTAGCCGGCTTATTTGAAGTCGTTCATCGACTGTTTGGTTTATCAATCAAAGCGCGTGCAGGTGTTGATATCTGGCATGATGACGTTAATTTCTTTGATGTCTTTGATCGTGATAATAATTTACGCGGTAGCTTTTATTTAGATCTGTATGCTCGTGAGAAAAAACGTGGTGGCGCATGGATGGATGACTGTGTTGGCCGTATCGAAAAATCTGATGGCTCAATTCAGTACCCCGTTGCCTATCTAACCTGTAATTTTAATGGCCCCGTAGGTAACACACCGGCATTATTTACCCATGATGAAGTAGTCACCTTATTCCATGAGTTTGGCCATGGTATACACCACATGTTAAGCCAAATTAATGCCAGTAGTGTTGCCGGTATTAACGGTGTTCCTTGGGATGCAGTAGAGTTGCCAAGCCAATTCTTGGAAAACTGGTGCTGGCAACCTGAAGCGCTTGCTTTTATTTCTGGTCATTATGAAACAGGAGAGCCATTACCCCAAGTAATGCTCGACAAAATGCTCGCGGCTAAAAACTTCCAATCAGCGATGCAAATGTTGCGTCAACTTGAATTTAGTATCTTTGATTTTACTATGCATGAAAGCTTTGACCCTGCAGCAGATAATAATGGGCAACATATTCAGCATGTATTAGACAATGTCCGAGAGCAATATGCTGTGGTTAAAGCGCCTAGTTTTAACCGTTTCCAACATGGTTTCAGTCACATTTTTGGTGGTGGCTATTCAGCAGGTTATTACAGCTATAAATGGGCAGAAGTTCTCTCTGCTGATGCCTTTGGTCTATTTGAAGAACAAGGTATTTTTGATCCAGCAACAGGGCAAGCTTTCTTAACAAATATTCTCGAAAAAGGGGGTAGTGAAGAGCCTAGCGAACTATTCAAAAAATTTAGAGGTCGCGCTCCTGAAATTGATGCGCTTTTGCGTCATTCAGGGATACAAGCTTAATTCGTCATTACAAATATCCCTCGGCGTATTCTTCGGGGGGTAACTAAACTTGCTTCAAGACAAAATTGTATACTGATAAAAACATGACACATGAATCTTTTAAAAACTTATTTCAACGTGCCGCACAAAGAAAAGGTGGTGTTAAACGCTTAGAAGCCCTGCTAGGAAAGAAAATTATTGGTAAACAACTACACCAAGATGAAGCTGCGCAACAAAATGTCGCAAAACTTGGCGATGACCGTATCTTAGCAGCATTTACCAAGCAAATATTCAAATCCGGTTTTGTTTGGCGAGTAGTAGAAAATAAATGGCCGGATTTTGAAGAAACATTTTTTAATTTTAATATTGAAAAAATCCTCATGATGCCTGAGGAAATGCTAGAAAGGAAAGCTGCAGACCCTAAGATAATTCGTAATTTCAATAAAGTAAAAACCATCAAAGCCAATGCTCAAATGATATTTGAACAACAACTGACAGGGGAGAGTTTCGCCAAATTCATCAATGACTGGCCAAGTGACGATATTATTGGCTTATGGGCACATTTAAAAAAGCATGGTCAACGCCTTGGCGGCAATACGGGTCCCTACGCATTAAGGTTATTGGGTAAAGAAACCTTTATTCTCAGCAGTGATGTTGAAGCCTATCTCAGAGCCCAACAGATTATTGATGGCGGCCTACAAAGTAAAAAAAGTTTAACTGCTATTCAAGCCTATTTTAATCAGTTAAAAAGTGAAAGTGGCTACAACTTAACGCAGCTAAGTCGATTAATCGCTTTTTCATGTGGTGGTAATTATATACAGATCGAATGAATGTAACCCTATCACTATCGAATAGATAACTTACCTTATAATTATCAACGCCTGTTATGTTTTGACTCTAGCAACCGCTATCTCTACAAAGTTAGCAGCGCGAGTAACAGCTATTTTAGTTGTCATAGCCCTCTTCAATACGCATAACAGTCATAATGTTAGCGGCTATCTTACATAAGTTACTTATCACCACTATCTAAGTCAGTAAACCCTCACAAGAATGCTGTTTAGCTGATATAAAACAAGCTATTTTGCCGCTTTAAAGTGCACACAGCCAAATCTTAATGAAATTTGTCAATTGACACTTACCTTTACTGAGAAAAACATCATCAACACATATTGCAATTCGCAAAAATATTTGCAGCATGCAAAGTGAACACGCTAATCATAGTTTAAAAAACCCTAAGTCATTGTTTTAAAAGCGTTAAAAATCTGGCTGTGATTTTGCATTGTCTGCTTAGCAGTATGCTATAACATTAGGGGGAGCTATTTTATTATGAAAACCACTTTACTATTAGCCTTCTTTATATTTTTCTCGCGTTTTACTCTGGCTGGGACATTTTTACTCGATGATTACAATCTTATAACGCTAGGGGACTTTAGTAGCAACTCTGATGTTGAAGGTAAAACCTTTGTCGGGGGAAACTTAACAGGTAGCCAAAGTCATAATCTTGGCATTAAGCTTTCATCACCATATGATGGGCCAACATTACAAGTTGCTGGTAATGTTGCAAGTGGCAACCCCTTGAGTGTTCAGGGTGGCATGCGTGTCGGCTTAAATAACAATATACAATGGGGCTCACAAAAAAAAATTAATAATAGATTTATCAACAATGTTGCTTGGCTAGCACAAGCTAACCTTGATGCAGTGAGAGATTCATATGATGTTGAGTTAAAAAGTAACTCACAAGCCTTTAAAGATATGACTAGCAATAGCACCGTTACTATCCCATCGGGTCAACCTAGTGCTTATAAATTTCATGTTAACCAAGCTATAGCAGCCAACGATTATGCAGTATTTGATATTGGTCAGTGGGGACTGTTCACCAATAATAAAGTGCAACAAATAGAAATGTTAGCAAATAATATCAACTCAATTGCTGGGATAATTATTAATGTCGGTGGCATTAACGCCAACTGGAATAATAGTGGCAATATGGTAGGTAATATTTTTACCTCACTAGTCGGTCGTGAAAAAATACTGTGGAACTTTTATGAAGCACAAACCATTCAACTACACGCCCACAGCTTTATGGGAAGTATACTCGCTCCTTATGCTACGGTGACGTCGGCTAACCCCATAGAAGGCTCTTTAGGTGTATTATCGTTAATAACCACATCTGAAGTCCACTTACCCAATTCAGTTGTTGAGCCACCTACAATTACAGTTGCTGTCTCAGAGCCTAATTCAAAATACATTATAGCAATAGGCTTATGTTTTATATGCATTTCACGCTTCAAGTTAATTTGGCCAACGGATGATAGCCCTTTAGATAAAATAAATTTAAAAGTGAGCCAATACTGAACACAAGCTCATCAATCGGTCTTAAAATTAGGTTAGGAGAGTACAGCAATGTTTAAATTTAACAAGCAAACGCTAGTTTTTCACCGATATATTGCGTATTTTTTATTAGCTCTTTTTTCATTCTCTGCCGCAGGAGCAACGACAAATTCACATTATGAAAGTGCAGTGGTTAGCTTTAAAGTGGCAGACTTTAATGCCGCTGGAATACACCTTAAAAACGCTCTTAGTGAAAGACCTAATCATATACCATCAAGGGTATTAAATGCCCGATTATTACTCGCTTTAGGAAAGGCGCATGAAGCAAAGATAGAGCTTAAAAAAGCTGAAAAATATGGTGCTGATAAAGTATATCTAGCACCATATTTTATGGATGCTATGTTGCTGCAAAGAAAATTTGATGAGGTATTGGCATTTGTTGACGAACATTTGAATTTATACAATCAAAGTATTAATAACACCTTTATGTTATATCAAGCAAAAGCATTAGTGGGTAAACACTTATATAGCAAAGCTGATAGAGTGCTTTTACAGATATTATTGCATGATCCAACCAACCTAAATGCTATTTTAGCAAGAGCACAAGTCGCCTTAAAAAGAGGGAAAATTTCTGAGTCATTAGTCTTAATCAAGGAGGCAATGGCACTTGATGATAACAATGTAAATGTTCTGTTGGTGAGTGCTGTAACACATCAAATATCTGGAGAGGTCGATATTGCTAAAAGCCATGTGTTAAGAGTACTGCAAATGGATCCTAATAACACATCAGCGCGATTAGTATATTCAGTATTATTACTTGAATCAGGTGAATTATTAGCAGCAAAAATAGAACTCAATAAGATATTAGCTATTGTACCTAATGAGCCTGGTGCTAATTTCATCAATTATTTAGCGAGTATTTCTCTTGGTAGAGTTAAAGAGTCACAAGAGTCGATTACTCACTTAACTAATATATTAGATGCAATGTCCGATGATATTCAACATGACTTCCCAATATTGCTTTATTTATCTAGTGTAGTTAACTTTCAACAAGCTAATTACAATAAAGCCGAAAAGTTCTTAGTTAAGTACTTAAAGATAAATAATGAAGATTATAAAGCACAAAAATTATACGCTAAAATTAATTTGGCTCAGCAGAAATTTTCCTTAGCTGAATCCATTCTAGGAAGATTAGTGATATATCAACCCACAGACTTTGAAACCATTATATTGTATGGAAAAGTCTTATTTATACAAGGTAGATATGATAAAGCTGAGTATTACTTTCAAAAAGCATTTGAAATACAGCCAGAGCCAATAGAGTCAAGCTTGAATTTAGCAAAATTGCATATGATAAATGGCGAATATCAAGAAGTTATCTCCAAAATAAGTACCCATAAACAATTAAATGAGAATTCAGAAGCACTTTTTTTACTCGTTAAAGCCTACTTAGAAATTGATGAGCCACATATCGCTTTAATGCACATAGAAAATTTACAAACTTTGTTGCCGAACGACTCATATGTCTATCAGATAAAAGGCAGTGCACTTGGCCTATCAGGCGATATTAATAAAGCAAAATTAAGTTTTCAGCGAGCAATGTCGTTATCACCTAAAAATAGTCAAGCTTTGATTCATTTAGCGAGAATCGATGTCCATCAGAATAAATTTGCAGACGCTATTGACAAATTAACAGAGCACAACAAAGAGTTTGGGCCAAATAGTGCGGTTTTAATTGAACTAGGTGACGTCTATCTAGGCACCAAAAATATTGACTCAGCCGAAAAAATGTACCTAAAAGCTTTATCAGTAAACTCCTCAAGTTACTTAGCACTAACAAGATTAGTTGCCTTATACCAAAAAAATAAAAATATTCATCAAGCCATCAACTTAACCGAAACTTACTTACAAAAAAATAAGGAGAGTAAGGAAATCTATGAGATTGCTGCTACTTTATATTATAAAAATAACGAAACCAAGAAAGCGATAACAGCGTTAACTAAAGCCGTTAAATATAGTGAAGAAAAAGAAAGGAGTTTGCAGGCGTTAGCATTGCTGCAAGTGCGTTTAGGTCTTTTAGCTGAAGCCAAAATAAATTTAATTAAAGCACTCGCCTGGAATAATGAATTTTTACCGGCTTACGATAAACTGATTGCTATTTTCATTTCAGAAAAAAACCAAATAGAAGCGCGAAGACTGATTCAACAGCGAGAAAATATTACTGGCCACGTCGCTAAAATAGATATATTACATGGCGATCTCTACAGTAAGCTTGGTGAACTAAGCAAAGCTCAACAATATTATCAGGATGCGTTAGACAAAGAGCTATCTCAACAAGCCACTTTAGGCTTGTATCGAGTTTATAAAAAACAAAATAAACACAGTGAAATTATAACATTACTGACTTCTTGGTTAGAAAAGCAACCTGACGACTTGGTCTTAGCTATTGCATTAGCTGAAACCTATAGAGGCATGGGTCAAAATCAGTTAGCCGTTAATTTCTATTTAAACTTATTAGATCGTTTTCCTAACAATCCAATATTATTAAATAACATTGCTTTAGCGTATTTATCTATAAAAGAGCTTAACAAAGCTTCAGAGCTGGCTAATAAAGCTTATGAGTTATTACCTAAAAGTGTCACTGTTTTAGACACAATAGCGTGGATAGAAATAAACAAAGAAAATTACCAAAAAGCATTAGACCTGCTTAGAGTCGCTTATACACTAGAACATAGCAATGCTGAAGTTAATTATCATATCGCGATTGCTTTAGACAGTTTAGGCCGTAGAGAGGAAGCATTTAA
Source organism: Colwelliaceae bacterium MEBiC 14330 (assembly GCA_040779365.1). Classification (GTDB taxonomy): domain Bacteria; phylum Pseudomonadota; class Gammaproteobacteria; order Enterobacterales; family Alteromonadaceae; genus Colwellia. Next base: position 97,019 of record JBFONR010000007.1, on the reverse strand, counting down.
CTATCTGCAAACCGCCACTAAAGGGGAAAAATACTTTCCAGACAAGCAAGCGGCAATTTTATTATTACATCATTGGGAGAATGTAGACATTTAAGTTCGGCTCTAGTTCAACATTTAAAGTGAAACTGAGAATGTATAACAGATTTAGCAAGACTATAGAGTAAGAAACAAGAGTACTTATATATGAGAAGGGTTAACTATATATTTTGCGTTACCTGCAACTAATGTGGTTTTAGATACTGAATGAATTAGTAATTAATTAGTCAATCTAAAGTAGATGCAGATTTTTCATATAAGTGATTAAATTTAATTTACTAAGGTGGTTATTATGTTATTGAAAAATTCACTCAAACTAATATGTATCTACATCTGCATAACCCCATTAATAGTTGAGGCAAGTACATTTAATATTGAAATAGATGCAGACCTCGACAATAGCACAGTCCATTGGATTTCTCTCAATGGTAATGAAGGACCTGCCGAGGTACTTAGCTTTACAGGTCGTCATGAGGATAATGATAACATTACGCACTTATATTGCGCAGAATTAACCCAAGGCCTTGCTACCGGTATCAATGAATTTACTCAAGTTCCGTTGTCATCATTGCACAATAAGTATCACAAAGCAGCTTGGTTGATGGATACATTCTCTCCTTACGTAGACACACCGCAATCGGGGGCTGTGCAATTGGCTATATGGGAGGCTATTCATGAGTCGAGTGGCAGCTTTGATTTATATTCGGGCACCTTTATGCTTATTAACTCTTGGACTCTTGACTTTGCTACGGAGATAGCCGATATCACCAGTACATTTTTGTCTATGTATGACCCTGATAAGGATCTAAGCAATTATGTCGTTTACCAAAGTGCCACCCTTCAAGATACTGTTGGTAATGAATTAGAAATACCTGAGCCTAGTACTTTATTTTTATTTATGTTTATAGGCGGTTTTTTATGGATGAAAAACTTGAGCACAAATCAAAAGAAGTTATATAACCAAAGCCTGCACATTAGCTAAACAAGTTAGCTAGAGAAAGCGTGTTTGGCCCTTAATACCGTTTAATCGACATATCATTGTTTGATGTATCAATATATATAATGGTTAAATAAAAGTAATACTAGTTGTAGGTAAAGAATTTAATTAGCGCTGTCACAAAGGTTTTGTCTAAAGCTAAGTGACAGGCTAATAAATTTTTACACTGATAGTAACTTATGCTTTAAAGACCTTTAATAACTCTTTAGCGACATCGTCAGCAACATCTTTGGCGAGTTCTTTAAAGCCTTTTTCAAGCACTTCAAGGTTCTCTTTATAGACGTGATGTTTACCATGGATATCAACATCAATAATTAAGGTCGGAGCATCACCTTCCTTACCAGCAGTTATCAGGCCTTTTAAACTACCCTTAGCTTCAAGAGAGTTTATTTTTAAGGCGGTTAAACCATTAGCTACCGCTTTTAAAGCTTTTTCTATACCTTGATTGGTCGCATGCGCAGCACTTAACACCCCTTTTGCTGTTTGTAACCCTGCTGTTGCAGAAACTAATTCTGCTTCTAACTTAACAACGGTTGGGTCAGCATCAACTGGCACTATTTTAACGGCTTTATCTGCCTCTTTTAACACCCCTTCTGCGGTTTTCAAGGAGACTTCTTCAGCGCCTGCAGCGCTTTTGTGCTCACCGGCCTTAACACCATCTTTTGCTGCTTTACCAAACTTCAAATGTTTGGCATCTTTTTTAGCGTCATGGCTATATTTTTTAGCTTCTTTATTATTGTAATCAATAGTTTTTTTGAGGCTATTAACCTTGTCTTCATCGTGTTTAATAGTGTTAGAAGCGGCATCAAAACGTTTCTGAGCCTGATACTTTGCTTCTTTTATTTTTTTGTTTAAACCATTAACATCTTTTTGTTTTTCATCGATATCACGTTGTGCACTACTGATGTCTTTATCACCTTTTTTTAAGCCTTTTAATGCGGTATTCACCATTGAACGAAAAATTTTGTCGTACTTTGTTGCTAGTTTTGCATCAAAGTCTAAATCACTGCCTGCGCTTAGATGTTGGCCTGTAGATTTAACGGTTAACGCCGCGTCAAATGCGCCACCAAAACGAGTATCAGACGATAATATGACTTGTTTAGACTCAATATCAATAACATATTTTTCTTCGAAGTTTTTAAATAACTCAATATCACCGGCCATATAAAACTTAGCATCAACCTCAGGACCAGCTTGCACGGTCAACTCGGCATCTTTCAAATCTAAAGGGCCAAATTTGAATGGATCTAGCGTACCACTTAAAGAAAGTCCTTCGGTTGAAGCATACCCCTTAGCACTCCCAAGTTCCTTTTTATCGAATAACAGTGTAGCTTGTAAGGCAATGCCTGCACCTTGAATATCTAATTCATCAGCCAGGTCATCAGGCAACGACGCGCCAGGAGTCATAAAGGCAAAAGCCAGATCTTTCAAACCAACTGACATGGGCTTAAACCCGCCACCTTTGGGTTTTGCACGTTTGTTAGCATCTTTGACTAAGTTATTAAAGCTTAACTTATTGGCTGTACCTGCCAAGGCTATCGCGGTTGGCAGGCCTAGCGCTTCTGGCGAAAGTACCATATCCGCCGCCGCGGTCACCGTTTCAGAGCCCATCTCTACTGTACCCTCTAAGCTTAAATCAAAACTCCCCGTTTCATTTATCCCTGCGCTTAATGAGGTATTTTCAATAACTAAGTTCTTAATGCCCATGGCATTTTTCCAGTCTCCTTTCATATCACCAGAGACGAAAACTTCAACTTCAGTATCATTTTCCTTTAAACCAAAATCGACATCAAATTCTAAATCATTACCTTTATGTTGCTTCATTTTGACTGCGGTTTTAAACCCCAGACCAGCCTGGTTTTCAGACAAGGTCATAAAAAATTCAACTTTGGCATCTTTGAGCTTTAAAAATTTAAAACTATGTTCGCTTGGAGCATCCATATCGACGTTAATTTCAACGCTTGGCTTAGACGAAAAAAGGTTTTCAATTTCTCCATCTACGTCTAATTGTGCTTTGCCTAAACCTATTTTAGCTAAGGCTTTTTGTACATCCTGAGGGGCTTGTGCGACATTGAATTCAGCCATTAGGCTCATGCCCTGGTCTAAATCTAAGTCATCATCAGGCAGGTTACCATTTACCGAAAAAAAGTTCTGTACCGCTAAAGGTAAATCATCATAAGCACCAGATAAACCCTCTGTGGAGTTGATCATGCGCATTTTAGGTAGGCCTATATCTTTAAGAAAGTTTTTATGGATACCAGTAATGTCTGCCAGTGTCAGTGGTTTTTCAAATTTTAAACCAATATTCCAGCCTTTATTTTCGTGATCATAAAAGACGACGGCATCGACTTTCTTCTTAAGAATATCTATAGTGCCGCCTATGGTATCGAGAGAAATTACCGGCGATTCAATGGCGAAATGCTTTACGTCAGGTATTTTTTTAAACTCTTTAAAGTCAGCGAGAGAAAAACGGTGTCCGGTGAGAGCTAAGGTAAAATCAGATATTTCTTTGTCTTCTAATGCTATATCAATATTAACATCTAGATTGTCATTTTTTTGCTTAAATACACCACCCAGTTCGCCTGATAAGGCAACGGCTATATCCTCATTGTCTATTGATAGTGATAAACCTAATTCACTTAATTCCAGCATTGACATACCAAAAGCATTTTTCCAATCAATTTTGCCTTTTTCGCTGGAGGTGAAGACGAATTTTTTCTCTTTAAGGGCCTCTGCATCAACAGAGCCAGAAAAATTCAACTTATGGCCACCAAATTTTGCTGGAAAATGCAAACCTATGGCATTGTCATTGACTACGATAAAGTCAGGTAGTTTTTTGATACCGGCACTTTTTAAGGCTTCTTTAATGGTGACTTGTTGTGCAACAACACTTTGAGATATTAAAAGTAAGCTAAATAAAGTGAAGAGAATAAAATAATGTTTTGTTAAACGTGTCAACAATTGACTTAGTGTGTTCAGTGTTTGGGTGAACGTCATAGAATTGCCTCTTCTATCCATTAGTTGAGTAATGGTGCTATGGTATCATTGGTTGATAACGACTTCCTGAGCGAGCTAATATTGCTAATGAATTAATTATCATCAGAGTCATAGTCATCACTACTACTCGAAGCATTGCTGGCATCTTTTATCGTTTGATCACTACTTATAACAGCAGGAGCGTTGGCATTATTAATTCCCTGCGTTGCTGTAGCATTCACTGCTAAGCCGCTGGTGTCTTGAATAGTATCACCAACCGTCACTGTGGTATTTTGTGCTTCAGTTGCCCATACGCTACCAATTATTTTTAAAGTTTGTTGATATAAACTCAAAGCTTCTTGCTTATTTAAGCCAAAGTTAGTTGAAAACTCACAAGTCCGGTAAAACATTTCTCTGGCCATTAAAATTGCAGGAGTCCTACCGGCCATTTCCACCTCATCTGAGTTATCTTGTGCTGATATTTGATCGCTACTGGTGTTAATAAAAGAGTAATTAATGTCTGCATCATCACCTTTATCATAAGCAACATCCGGCATGGGTTGACTACACAGTAGATATTTTGCTGATTGACTTCGAACAAAGGTTTGCGAGGTGCCGGCAGTGACTGAAATTGAACTATCAGCATCAATGGTAAACCGTTTGGGTGAGGGTTTTTCAATAGTACTGCAAGCAGATGTTAAGGCGGCAAGCAGAAAAATGGTTAAATGTTTTGTCGGATAGTTCATAATTTACCGTTAATTTATTTGAAAACTGTATATTAGCCACCATTCGGTGGCTAATATCACTAGATTAAAGACCGTTATTGTCAAGCCATGTTCGCTAAGCTTACCAACTGCCACAACAATGCTGTACTGCAGAGTTGAAACAGACTACATACAATAGAGCATATTGTATTTATTTATCATAAGCTAAGAATATTGCAGCGCTAAAGTACCCTACTATTGAATTTTTAATGTTATGCTCATTTGCTATCCATCCATGCCAAGAGTTCTTTTTTTGCCATAGGTTTTGCATACACATAACCTTGAATAGCAAAGACATTGTGTTTGGCAAGGTAACTTACTTGAGATTGCTGCTCAACCCCTTCGGCAATAGTTTTTAATTTTGAGGTTTGCGCAAACTGAATTATAGCCTCTAAAACAGAGGCTTTAACATCATCACTGCCAATGGTATCAATGAACATTTTATCTATTTTTAGGGTGTTAATACCTAGTTCTTGCACATAAGAAAAGCCACCATACCCTGTCCCTGCGTCATCTAATTTTAAGTCGATTCCAAAAGTAAAGAATTTATCTAGTTGCGAGCGTGCCGTTTTTAAATCATCTATTTGTAAGCGTTCGGTAATTTCTAATGAAATGTTCTTGGCAGCTATCTTTTGCTCAATCATTGCGGAGGTTAAAAATTGATAAAACCTGTCACTTTCAATGTGCTTAGGCACTATATTTATGCTAATAAAACGATCAGTTTTTTGCCATTTCATACTAACAATGTCTTTTAGCACTTTAGTTACTAGCTGTTCAGTAATGTCGATAATTAAGCCACTGTCTTCAGCAAACGGAATAAATTGACTAGGGGGCACAATATTGCCATTAGGTTTACGCCAGCGTACAAGCATTTCAGCACCTAATACTTCCTGGGTGCGGCTGTCTATAATGGGTTGATAAAAAGGTTCAAATTCAGAGTGTTTTAAGGCTTCCATTATCACTCTTCTTAGCGACTGCCGTTTATTTAAATACTGATACCAGAAACTTGCTAAAGCCAAGGATATAACAAAAGAGAGTAATATCGACATTAGCCAACTCTGATTTCTGTAGCTATTAAAAAACTCTTTAGTTGCGCTTAGTGTTAATTCAATTTGCATTCCACCACTATTTTCTAGAGATGTAAGGCTAATGTAGGTTGCTGAATTCAATGGTTTTCCTGAAAAAACAACACTTGGTTGACCCTTTATTTTTACTTGGTAGGTTAAACAGTCTGAGCACTGTTTTGCAGAAATATGATTTAATTGAAACGGGTTAATGTCAGCAAAATAACGGCTCTTACCATGGGAGCGAACAAGTAACAGGTCATGACGATTTTTACCATGGGTAGCTGAGGCAAGTTGAAAGTTGTCACCGAGTTGATGAAATTTAAAATTTGTTAAGTTAATTTCTGCTGTTGTGTTAGCACAATAGCTTTCTTCACCATGTAAGACCCCCAATAATCGAATTGCGGGTTGCTCAAAGGCAAGATTAATTAACTGCTCTTGTGTTTTATTATTACATTGAAAGGTTTGAGGATCTGGCAGGTTAGTTAATATTTCTCGGCTAGAAACCAATGCATCATGAAATTCAAATAAAAACTGTTGCGTGTCTTTTTTTATCGCATTGGTTGCATAGAAGTGATTAACACTTCCAACTGAAGCGAGACTTAACAAAAAACTAATAATAAACACTAACCCTGTACTGTTAGGTAAACTCATAACGCTTATCTAGTTAACAAATAAATAAAAATAACTTAACCCAGTATGTCAAAAGAGTAAACGTTATTTTTATATTCTATGTGGGTCATTATAGAGACTAGCCGTCAATTGTTAGGACTGAGCCACTATGAAATAATTTAAAAGAAACCGCTAGCCAATTGTTCATGCTGGTTCAATTCATTAATTTTTTATAAATTATATTGCCTTATTTGTAGTGTGCTGTTTTGGCGTTAATATTAGTTGCTGCGCTAAAACTTTATCGCCAAGACTAAATGTTTATTTTAACAGCGAATCGATATATAGCCGAGACAGAGGTTTTAACCTTCTTAATTGGAACAAGGATCAACATTGATTATATCAATAAGTGTCCGGAGCAGCTTTTACTCTCTATACAAGCATACTCTAAACCCCGATAGCGATAACAAAACAAATAAAAGATAATAATTCACACTACCACCGCCACTCGCCTCTGTCGATGCGACGTTATTTGTATTAACTCCTGCACTACCACCACCTGCGCTGCCATTACCTGCGCTGTCGTCACCTGTCCGATCATCACCTGAGCTGCCACCACCTGCGCTGCCATTACCTGCGCTGTCGTCACCTGTCCGATCATCACCTGAGCTGCCACCACCTGCGCTGCCGCCACCTGCACTGCCATTACCTGCGCTGTCGTCACCTGTCCGATCATCACCTGTGCTACCACCACCTGCGCTGCCATTACCTGCGCTGTCGTCACCTGCACTGCCACCACCTGCACTGCCGCCACCTGCGCTGCCATTACCTGCGCTGCCATTACCTGCGCTGCCATTACCTGCGCTGCCATTACCTGCGCTGCCATTACCTGTGCTGCCATTACCTGCGCTGCCATCACCTGCGCTGTCATCACCTGCGCTGCCATCACCTGCGCTGTCATCACCTGCGCTGCCATCACCTGCGCTGTCATCACCTGCGCTGTCATCACCAGTAGTTTCCGCGGTTACCGTTATATTGACACTCCCATCAATACTCAAACCTCCTCTATCGGTTGCGGTAATCTCAAAACTATCATCACCAGCAAAGTCTACGTTAGGTGTATACTCTATGGACATATCATTAATAATGACAATGCCATTAGTGGGACGTTTTTTAATTGTTAAGCTATGATCATCATTCAAGTCAGCATCCCTGACTATAACCGGTATCGCACCACTAGGTGTGTTCATCGCAGTTTCTATACTTGCTGTTACGAGGGTTGGCGCATCATTTAATGAGGTTACATTAACTGTAAAGCTAGTACTGTCTGTATCTGAGCTATTTTTATTATCCTCAACAATAACCATAACAAAGATATCACCGTTAAAATTAATTGGTGGTGTTAAGGTATAATTATTGTCACTCACTAAGTTCACCACACCGGATGAAGCTATAACGGTAACAGTGTTGGCTTCTGTGTTGCCATCGGTAACATTAACAGTAAAAGAGAGACTTTCATCTTCAACTAAAGCAACATCATTAATTTTTTCAATAGTAATATTACTATTTTTGCCACTGGTCAAAAAGCCGATGGTTCTACGGATCTCGGTTTTATTGCCTGTTACATCTTCGACACTGGCAAGTATTTCAACGGTTGGATCTGACAGTGAAGCATTTAACTCAACTATTGTAACACCTGACATTTCTGCCGAAGTTGCAATATTAGTACAGTTATCTTGGTTATCTAAAATACAGACAATTAAGCTAGTAGGGTTAATACCACTACCGACATCAACAGTACCTATTTTAATCGTTGAAACACTATCACTTGCTGAAATAGGCACCATATGTAAGGTTGGCTTTTGCGTATCGAGTAATTCATTATCACCACCTGGTGAGCCAATATCTATCCAGCGTGAAAGCAAGCCCAGTTCATCGGCTGTGATATCGGTGGGATGATCAGCACCAAAATCAATATCATCGGCAAAACTGTCATCTGTATTTCTGTCGGTTCTCTGATTCGCCGCCTTCCAATACAATAAGCTTCCTAACGAATTAAAAGCCCGGATATACTTACTTACTTGTGGCCTTCTAAATGCGGTATTAGTTCTTCCTTCGCCGGTATTAAATTGGTTAACTGCAGATAAACATTGCTGGGTATAATCGCCAACTAGACACCACCAAGTTGCCTTGGGTGCCCTTTTTCTTTTATTGTCACCGGGTATATCTAGTGCAAGTTCAGCAGCTGGCGACTCTCCGCCATGACATGAGTTACACCGATTTTGAAAAATCGGCATAATATCCCTGGCAAAATCAATTTTCATTGAATAACCAGCAACCTCTTTAGTGACAACATCATTATTTAATTTCCCTGTTAATAAGGGCACAACGCCTTCACCTAAACGTGGTACATTATATTCTGCTGTTGCCGCATAACTTTCTTCAAAAGTGATTCGAGATGGTTTTGAATGGACATGACAGCCGCCACAAACCTTTTTTTCCCCTGGTCGTAAGCTTTGCCAAGTCATATCTGTATTTAGCGTTCTCCCCTGACAATCTATGCCCTGCATAAGGTATGGGGTATTGGCAGGAAGTCGAACTAAAAAGCTGGTATCTGGGTGTCCGCTGGGATCATTAAAAAAGTTGCCTGTTTTATCTTTATTACGTACAGGAAACTCCCCTAAGATACCCACTCTTTCACCAAGTAAATTAGATAGCCCATAAAAAGTGTTTTTGTCTCTATTTGGCATTACCGACAAGATCCTAACACCACAAAGATCTTCGTCATTGTAATTAATGGTATCCGTGCCTTGTAAATTAAACTGAGATTCACCGGCAAACTTTATCCCTTTTTGCGGATGAGTTTCTCTGTCGGTTATTGAGGCAGCGCCCAATAAGCCAAATGGAGTGCCTTTTTCTAAAAGTGGATGGGTCACCTTATCTGCAGAGTTTTGAATATCAACAGGTTTATCAACACCATGAATTGCTGTGTATGGCACCACGGCTCTTGGCATTATTTCATGCCAATCAGGGCTATCAACGATTAACTCAAGATCACTTGGGTGTGCAGAGGGGATCACTGTCGCCTTATATATGCCTGCATCACAACCTGGAATATCACGATCAAGGTGTGTCATCATATTCATGGCAACACCCGAGCCAGAGCCGCTAACAAGACTCGGTACTGGCAAGTTTAAGTCTTTAAATATGGTATTTGAGGCTAAAGTGCTACAAGCTCCCTTGCCCCATGTTAACATTAAGCCATCATTAGTTAATGCCGCTGGATGCCCAAGTTTTCCCGAAAAAACTAAATCATCTGTATAGTTAGGGTGCTTGATAGCGGGAGAAGAGAGGGTTGTCGAGACTTGATCACCATTAATTGCCCAAGAGGCAAAGTTTATAACGTCTCTAGGCACATAAATATCTGCATGTTCAGTAGTTTCATCAGGCCCAATACCTTCTTGGCCATGTGGTTCAGCCATAAAGCCGACAACAGCACCCAAACCTTTATTATTACCTCGGTAATAATCGGCAAACCAAATACGTTCATCTCCTGTTTGCGTGATAAAATGACCGGCATTATGATCTTCGCCATAGTAACTGGGATAATGGTCACCACTGTGTTGACCAAAGAGTGCAAAGTTTTCAGCACCATCAGGAAATTGAGAGTAGATATGAAATAAGTTACCCGTTGTCGTAAAGCCACCTACTGAGCCATTGGTATGTCTAAAAGGTTGAGAGCCTAATATTTGCCAACTTGAATAGGCCAGTCGACCATTTTTTAATAAATAAGGATGCTGTTCTTGAGACAAAGAATGGTGGCTTGATAAGTCTAAATTTTTCCAATTAAGATCAATACTCCAAATACGTGTACCTTCAATAGATTGAGTTGATCGCCAAACCACCGCGGTAGTATGTTTATCACGATTCGAAGTGAATGCAAGACGACCATTGGCCAAATACGCTGGCCCTGAATCATAAATTCCCTCTTCAAAAGGCTTTACTGATATTGCGCCTGTTGCCACATCAACAGTGTGTAAATGAGCTCCAGTGGTTTTTAAATTTTTATTGGGTAGATAAATATAATCGGTATATGCTGGCTCGGCATCCGCAGCGATAATATCGTGCCTAACCCGAAGTTTATGTTGCTCAAGCGTCCCTCTAAAGACACTAAATGCTACTGTTTTACCATCAAAAGATACTGCGGGATCCAGCGCTGCACAGGCGTTTTCATTAGTGGAAGTTGTCGAACAGTCATAAAGTACTTTTTCATTGCCTTGTTCATCTCGATACATTAAATCACAAGGTGCAGAGAAATCGCCAAAGAAATTTGTTACATCAGGTAAAACATCATAGATATCTATACCTTTCATTACACGAGAAGCTTGTTGTATCTCGCCGTTGATGGTTACATCAGCTTGCAAATTAAGGCTTGCCGTCGTTCTGGCGCATCGGGAATAAACAATGGGGTCTTGGGCAAATGCAGTTTCAACTTGAATCAATGCCAGTAAAATTATTACAAGCTGATGCAAATATTTAGTGAATATCATAAAACTCCCTAGTTACTACTTATCTTTAAAGCTTGCATAATATCCCTATACAAAGATAAAACTAAATAACCATAAAACAGTGAAATATCATAGAATATAAAACATAAAAGACCTAGTAAAACGTTATTTTCAGGTGTTGGTAAATGCTATATCAATGAACCAACCTCAACATATACTTATAGGATAGTTTTAAAGTTAACGACAAATTAAGTAGCTGTTAACTTAAGCTCGACCATAACGGTCTTCAAATCTGACTATATCATCCTCGCCTAAATAACTGCCTGATTGTACTTCTATCATTTCTAAAGGTAACCTTCCGGGATTTTCCAGCGCATGAACAGCGCCAATTGGAATATAGACCGATTGATTTTCACTTAGCAGTTGTGTTGCTTGTGCAATAGTGACTTTAGCGGTACCAGAGACAACAATCCAATGTTCAGCTCTATGATGGTGCATTTGTACGGAAAGTTTAGCACCAGGCTTGACTGTTATACGTTTAACTTGAAAACGTGCTCCCATATCAATACTGTCATACTTACCCCAAGGACGATAAACTTCACGATGAAGCGTTGCTTCAGAGCGTTGTTCAGCCTTGAGCTGTGCAACGATTTTTTTCACATCCTGGACCTTATCCTTGTTAGCAACTAAAACAGCATCGGGTGTATCAATAACGACCAAGTTATCAACCCCTACAGTAGCAATGAGTTTATTTTGACTGTGGATATAGTTATTGCTTGATTGCTGGGCGATAACATCACCTTTTAAGACATTTTTATTGGCATCTTGTGGACACACTTCCCATAAAGCAGAATAAGAGCCAACATCACTCCAGCCAGCATCTAATGGCACAACAACCGCTGAATCTGTTTTTTCCATAACGGCATAGTCTATCGATTCACTTTCACAAGCTAAGAATGCTGCTTTATTCGGACGTAAAAAGTCGAAATCGGGTTTGACATCATTCATTGCACGTTGACAGCTAGCTAATATCTCAGGTTTATATTTAGCTAGCTCTTCTAAATAGCGTGCGGCCTTAAATAAAAACATACCGCTATTCCAAAGGTAGTCTCCTGATAGTAAATATTTATTAGCTATATCAGCCGTTGGTTTTTCAACAAATTCAGCAACATCAAAACTATGATTTTGCTCAAGCTTGCCCTTTTTAATATAACCATAACCCGTTTCAGCATGGGTTGGCACAATACCAAAAGTTACAAGTTTGCCTTGCTCTGCGGCCACACTTGCTCTTTCAACGGCTTGATGAAAGGCCGCTTTATTTTGAATAACATGATCCGCAGCGAGAACCAATAACATCGCATCTTTATCTTTCGCAACGGCATTAATAGCAGCAAGCGCGATAGCTGGTGCTGTATTTCTTCCCTCCGGTTCTAATAGGATAGTGTTCTGTCCCGAGGAAAATTGCCTAACTTGCTCCGCAACTAAAAATCGATGCTCTTCATTACAAATAAAGACTAATTCACCGCTATTTTCAGGCAACCGTTGCAAGGTATCTTGCAACATACTGGTTTCATTTACTAAAGGCAAAAACTGTTTAGGAAAAAGAGCTCTAGAAAGAGGCCAAAGGCGTGTGCCGCTGCCACCACACATAATTGCTGGGAAGATAGCTGCTGAAGAAAGATTTGTCTGGCTCATATGTATTCCATTGATGAAGTAATACTATTGATATTAATAGTTCTGATAATAAGCTAAACCAACATTGAGTGAAATATTTTTCATAGTTTAATCCGTTGCAAAAGCCGGCCCCTTAGTAGACAAGTCATTACTCGATGAATGATTATTCATTGATATACTTGGAATATATGGCGCAGGAGCAATTGATAAGTCGCTTCTTTTGTCGAAAAATATATTATCTTCTTCAGGTAGCCCTGTAATATCGCCAACAACAATATTATCGACGATATTGACATTAGTGGGCTTACTTTTATATGAAATTAGTCGGGCGCTATTTTTATCTGAAATAATTAAGTTATCTTGGATTAAAATATGTGCTTTTTCATGAACAACACCTTCTACTCCCCAACTTAATAAATCATGATTTTCACTGAAGGGACCTTCAATCAGGACATTATTCTTAATAATAAGCACGCCACCATTAGGCGCATCAATGAGTCGACTATCTCTACTTTGACTACTCGCTATAACAGAGTTAGTAATTTCTGTATGATAAGAGCGTGATTTAATTTCATGCCCACCATTACGATTGTTTAAAAAGAATGAATTGTTTATATATAAGCGTGTCTCTTCGAGCGTATATATTCCATGATAAAAAGCGCCATCTCCTAGGTGTTCAAAGCGGCTATTGTTAACATAAATATCACCACCTTTTCGAGAGCCTAACAAACCTCCCTGAGCATGGTGAAAATAGACATTATTTAACGTAATCCCTTTTCCTTCTAATCGAATACAAACACCATTGTTATCTGGAACATAAATAGAATGGCACTCAAGTCCTTCAATATAGGTATTATCGCCTTTAATAACTAAAGCACCTTTGCCTGCTTGTGCAGTACCATAAACAGTAGCGCCGGCTTCGGCAATGATGCGGACATTATTAGCCATTAATTGCCCCGCTTGTTTGTAATAACCTGGAGCTATTCGGATAACATCAAAATCCCTCGCCTTCTGCATAGCAATAGCTAAGCTCTCCATCGGCTGTTCATTTAAATAAATCCCTCCTGTACTTGAGGTCTTAATGGTTTCAGCTTTCGAGCTATCTTCACTAAAGTCAATAATATCTTCACTATAGTAATACTGGTTAATGGTTTGCCAATGCATACCGCTGCCAAACAACCTATCACCCAGATAAAATATAATAATCACCCCGATAAAAATTGAGAGTAATTTAATATGAGATCGAAACGATTTTGGCTCCACGATAAGTGTCGTTATTTTATTAGCGATAAAAGCACCTATAGCCATTACCCATTGAAAGAAAATAACCAGGGCGACCCACCTAAATGCAAGAGTCTGATCTGGAAGGTGATGTTCTCGACCTATGCCTATCAAGAAATCAAGCGCGGTAAATGTATAGCCATATTTAACAATCGACTGGTCAAAAATAATGCCTGTTAAAGGCCAAGTTAATATCGAGGTAGTAACGGTAAGTAACAGAAATAACCATAGCCGTCCTTTTAAAATAAGCTTTATTGCTAAAGCAATAGAAAAAGTAACAAACAACATGGTAAATACCAATGCTAGAGGACTGGTAATAAGCTCAGTTATATTATCGGTAATTGCATAAATAAAAACGATTTGGAAAAAGAGTATTAACAACAATGAGCTAACAATGGCCTGGCTGATCCAACACTTTAATCTTGTGTCTTTATTTAAACACACTAACCAAAAAGTTAATGGTATTTGTACTAAACCAAAAAGTGCTGAAAATCGCACCAAAAAGTCAATAAACTCAGCAAGCCTTGCTATCGAAGATAAACCAAAGATCTTTATATACATCATCAAAGCACCTTCAGATGCTTGATTTGCATAGACGAACTGCTTGAGTTTTGAGGCCCCAACTATATCTTGAATACTTTCGGTTGTTACCGCTAGCGATAAAACTATAAATAATATTGCCAAGGTTAATAGGTGAAGACCAGCAACTTTTGCAAACTCAAGCGTAACATATCGTGAAGTCTTCATTTGTATGAAGTAGCTTGCTGCGCCCATACCGTGCAGAAAAACAAAAAAGAATAACAGGTCTAACAATGAGCCATTATTTTTAAATAATTCTGTAACGTTATAGGGCACACCTGGTAAATTGAGTAGGGCTGTAACCAAGACATAAAAGACCGTAAATGCCGTAATAAAGTAAAGTGAAAGTTTTTGCCAAGGAGTAAACCACGTAGCTTTAATTTTACGCTTACTTTCAATAAGAGAGCTTTCATCTCCTTGGAATTTGCCTTCAACCGTTGCAAGGTAATCCCCCAAATTTCGCATAATGATATAAATCAAGAAGACAAAGATAACGTCAGCAAAATCGGTAACTCTTGTCGGTAAAAATAATTGTATAAACTCAATAAAAAATACAATAATAGCTAAACTTATCGCGGTTTTTTTCATTGACCAACCGAGCTCTAAACTCAGCCAAAGCAGCGCGCCGAAGAAAAAAAGGTTAAAGATGACACCTTGAATACCAACATAGAGGTTTCCATTCAAATAGGAATAGAAAGGAATAAAAGAATCAATGGGATCATTTACTATTACAATACTAAAAAGACTAGAGGTAACAAAGGTAAGTACCGAGAAAAAGAAAATACTTTTGGTTACCGTCTTTTCGTTTAAATTTACTACCGTAGCAAAGATCATAGCCATCAGAGGTGCAAAAAAATCAATGTAGCCTAAATGATTATTATATATGAATACTTTTGCAGCGATCATAAACAACCAAAGCGGTAGTAATAGTTTAAATGGTGTTCTGTTATGCTCAAACATAAGTAAACGTATCACTAAGATCCACATCATAAATGTGTAAGTCAAATCATTCAATGCTGACAATGTTGGCGCGACAAGAATAAATTTAAAGCTGTTTTTAATCTGCTGATAATCCAATGTTGGAATAAAAGGGCTTAGCTCTGACAAAACATAGGTTAATGCAATTGCATAAGGTAAATAAGATAGTCTTGGAAAGAAGAATTTTTTCGGTATATGCAAATACCGAGATGCATAAACGCCAACGAAAAAGCCAACCATATTAAAAACAGCGTCTAAAATATTTTGATCGCGACTGGGTAATCCAATTTGGATAACTTGAAGTAACAGTGAGAAAATAAAAATACCAACGAGTGTCAACACCCCGAACTTAGCATTTAATTTGTTTTCTTTTAGGTTAAGCTCTAATGAATACAGTAAGCCCAATGGGATAAACAATAAAATATTTGCGACCACATCACCACGACTAAATATATTAATATTCAGTAGATTTGGATATTGTTGATAAAACTCAGTTAAAGAAAAGTTAAATGGAAACAATGATCCGTAAACAATAAGTAAGTAAACTAGAGCGATCAAAAAGCGCATAAAATTTCCATAATAAATTACTGAGTGTTAACATTTCCTTGACACTCTATAAATCAAGCTAATATGCCAGTATTAGCCACTTTCAACAAGCATTAAAACTATAGAATAACTTTAATACCATGAAAGCTAACCCAAGTATCATAAAAAATAAGCTAATGGCGCAATTTTCCACGCCTAAATATTGCCTATGTAGTGAAGATCACTTCGTGGTTAGCTATGACTATCGTTCCCAAAAATTAAATCAAATTTGTAAAATACCCGCTCATGATCAAAGCTTTCTTGGTCGTATTAAAGATAAAATCAAAAGAAGCGTTATCGCGAGGTATTTTTCTAACTCTCTAGGGCTTGGGCATATAATACAGCTTGCCAGTGGCACTATTATAATTATTTACGATAAAATTTACCGCTATGACATCCATACCAACACTGGTATAGCCGAGAATATATTTGATCTGAAAAATGATGATATTTTTCCGCCTTTACGAAATGGTATTGCAATTCATCCGCAATCTAACAACGCATATTTTGGTGAGTATACTAACGGTGTTACACGTGATGTCCGCATCATACGTTTAAGTGAAGATGGTAAAAAAAGTGACGTTTGTTTCACCTTTCCTGCTGGCGAGATTAAACATGTCCATGGTATATATTGGGATAAATACCGTAATAGACTATGGATAACTACAGGCGACAGTGATGAAGAATCGCACTTTTATTTCACTGACAATGAATTCAAATCAGTTCAGAGGTTTAATGGCGGCGATCAAAGTTGGCGAGCGGTATCACTTATTGCCACCGAAAATCATTTAGTTTGGGGGATGGATGCAGGAAAAGATGCACCTCGTGATGCTATTAATTACATTTACCGCCTTAACTTAACTACTGGCGAAAGAGAGCGTATTAAAGCTATTGGTAACCCCGCTTATCATATGGTGCAAACAGAATCTGGCGCTATGATAATGGGAGTTACCTACGAACCGGGAAGGCAACAGGACACCAAAACTCAAGCCAGCATTTATTTCAGTAAAACAGGAGCAGAGTGGCAAGAACTGATAACCTTACCATATCAAGCGCAAAACCTAACGGGTCGAAGTCAATATGCTTATGCCTATCCGCCATCAGGCATCATTCCTGATGATAAACTCTTATTTACCCCCATAAATGTTGAGCACTATGACGCGAAAGCATTGTTACTCAAATTACCGTGAAAGCTTATGGTTTAAGAGAACGATTTGATGTGACGCACTATTCAAGTATGAAGCAATTCCGGTAATCAGAGCAAGACAACCTATCACTAAATAAGTTAATATTTTAAACGGTTTTGAGTATATTAATAATGTACTTTAATTGTTTATCGTTTAAGTTTTGAAGGGGCAATTCTATTAAACCTGACAAATGTGCTCCATCGTATGGTTTGGAGCCAGTACCATAAACAAATTTAGTCACTATACCTTTTGCTTTGAGCTTTTGTTTGAGCTTGTCTGGGCTTAGCTCTTTTGACTGAATGATAAGGCGAGATAAATATTGTGCCTGTGCCTGCACTATTTCAAACCTATGATTATCTTCAAGCATGGTTTTGAAGTTAGAGATAATAAAGCTAGTTTTCTCGATTCTTAACTTCAAAGAATTAAATTGAGCTAATGCTATACCTGCATCAAGATTAGATATTCTTGTAATAGGTGAATAATTATCAATGATAGTGTGAGAAAAAAACTTGTGCTTAATCCTTTGTAAATAATAATCTAACTGCCGACTTACTCCATGCCACTTATAAGCCAAAAGAAAATGCACTAGGCTTGATATTCTACTTTGGCAATCTGGTAATAACTCTACAAATGGGTATATATTTTTTATAAGAGATTTATTATTGATAAACATAACTCCCCCAGACGCTCTCACTCCAGTAACAATTGTTTTTGCTTGAGCAAAACTTAAAAGACCTACATCTCCCCAGGATCCTAACGCCTTATTTTCAATACCAATGCCTGAAACTTGTGCCGCATCATCAATGAGGAATATCCCTCTTTTGGTCAATAACTCATCGGCCTCTACTATTTTCGCGGGTTTAGCATACATATGAGGTAAAATTACAGCTAAAGTGTTTTCATTACATAGGTGATTTAAAGCAGAGACCTGTAAATTTAAATCGGCCCCCACAGGTCCATAAATCGGTGTTAGGCCCATCTTCTTAATCACATTAGGAACACTGTCACAAATAAACTCAGGAATAATAACTTCTTTACATTGTGGCTTCTTTTGTTGAAAAACCTTCAATGCAATGATGATTCCAGCACGTGCTGAGTTCAAAATAACCACTTTAGAGTCTGGATATAAATTTTCTAATTCAAGTTGCAACTTATATATATTTTTACCTTTACGGGTATTAAACATAAACAGGCTCTTTATAATGGCAAGCCACTCTCGCCAACTCCATATAGCCACATCAATATTGATAGTTTTCACCGTTTAATTAAAACCTCGATTTTACACGCTTTAAGAATGTATTTAGATAAGGTATGGGGTCTGCCCAGCGTTTTACTGCAAAGTATGAGCGAGCAGGTGTTGGTTCAGTGGTATCTCCCCCATTTGCCAATGCATTGGCATCGGCTATCTCATCTCGCCATATAGTTGATTTTTGTGCTATTGGAAATTGAGGTACCTTACGTTTTTTTATATGTAAATAAATCTGTAATAACAAATTATGCCCAGAAAGCGTTGATATCTCATGTTGATAATCAGTACGTGCTACCGTTGGTTCTATCATATAAAAGCCATTTCTGTGCTTATCAAACTTAAACTCCATCCCGATAAGTCCCCTAAAACCAATATTACTGGCAAATGTTGAAGTAATATCGCTCAACGCTTGATGTTGATTGGGGGCATTAGTACAACTTGCAGTGCCGCCAATATTAAGTGGCCATGAACGCAACTTCCGACCACTAAAACTGCTCACTAATTGACTGTTTTCATCAAAATAAGCCAAACAAAAGTAAATATCGCTGTCTTTTCCGTGAAGCCATTCTTGGACTAACATGTTTGGCATAATCGGTGATATGTCAGCATACAATAATTCAATTTGTTTTATATTTTCAACCTTATATGCCTTTTTAAACTCTTTTGCGTAGGCCAAATCTTGATAAAGCGGTTTAAAAACACAGGGGAAAGACAGTGTTTTAGCCTTGTCGATATCTGAGTTATCGTTAATGGCTATTGCTTTAGGGATTGGCGAATTAAATTTTTCAGCAAGTTTTTGAAAACCAATTTTTGATTGCAATTCAATCACTTGTTTGTGTTTCGCCATGTTAAATAAATACATAGGCGATATTTTATCTCTATGTAAACTTACTTGCTCTACCGTTTTTTCTTCACTCAAAAATAAAACAGGTGGTGATAAAAAGCTCTTACCAAGTTTGACAAGTACAGTAATGATATTTTCAGTTTTCGTACTTTCAACTAGTATTTTTTTACCAAATCTAGAATGGTAAGCTGGCAATTTCTTATTATCTAATAACACTAAACATTTGGCATGTGGTGCTAAAGAGCGCAAAATTCCTAAAGCATTGGCAGAGCCACCAACTATTACAACATCTATGTTCATTACAATGATTTATCCCCAACCTTAGTAAAAGGCCAGCGAGCCAACTTCTCTTGCCCAATGCCTACTTCCAATAACATATTCTTCAATTGCCCTAAACCATCTTGTCGTATGTAAATTAACCACCAAAGATAAACGATAACACCAATACAAACTTCAACTATAAATAATATAATTAGATTAAAATATTGCGCGAATAATTGATTACTGACAAAAACACTTAATGTCATGACAATACTCCCTGAAATAGGGGTAATTAGTACCGAAAAGTATCTCGATAAACTTAATTGAATATGCTTTTTACATAACATTAATAAAACGATTAGCAATAAACCATACACAATAGGTAATACTACTGCGACACCATTAATGCCGTCCCAAATAACACCAACAAAAACAGCTAAAGGCACAACAATGGAACATAAGGTTGTGTATTTAGCCGTAATTTTCACTTTTCCGGTAGATATTAAAGCCTGATTAAGCAGAGGGCTTATCGAATTTAACAACCCCATAACAGCAAGCGCTTGCATTGGAAATACAACCGCTAACCATTGCTCTCCTAATAATATAGGAATCAATTCTGGCGCAGTAACGGCCATACCTGCTAATACAGGAAAAGTAATCATAGCTAAGCCGCCAGTAAAACCACAAAGCAATGTATTGAGTTCTTGCAGGTCCTCTTGAAGTTTAGCAAAAGTAGGGGATGCTACTTGCTGAATCAATGACGTTAAGTGCTCGGTAGGCAATCCAGCTAACGTAGCTGCCATAGAGTATATACCTAACGGCTTTTCTCCAGAAAACTTACCAATAATGAATGTCGCTGCATTGGAATAGGCATACCAGGTTAATCGAGAATAGGTAATGGTTAAACCGAACTTAATTAATGAAATAGCCTCTTTGAACTCTCCAAACTTAGTAGGCCGCCATTTAGCCAAAACAAACACCAGTATTGCTCGAATGAGTTGAGCAATAATAAAACCATACACTAATGCCCAAGCCTTGTAATCTAATATAGCTAGCACCAAAGTTAAAATAGCTTGGAGTAAGATTGTAATAAACTCAACGCCAGCCAATGCTTTAAATTGCATGTTTTTAGAGATTAATGCATTGGAAACCGTCGAAAATGCGCCAATAACAAAGCTGATCGCTAACACTATTAACATAGAAGCTATCTGAGGGTTATTATAAAAGTCGCCAACTTTTGGCGCTAAAAAATAAGTAAAGGCATACAATAGCAGACTTGCAATAATCGATATTGAAAACGCACCATTGAGTTGTTGGTTAGTGATATCTTTTCGTTGAATGATGGCACTGCCAAGACCGATTTCATTGAAGAAGGCAATAAAGCCACAAACAACCATGGCCATAGCCATTAAGCCATAATCATCCGGGGAGAGTATTCGAGCCAGAATTATTGTGTTAGCAAAAGAGATAACCCGACCTAAGCCCTTGCCTGCCCCTAATACCGCTACCCCTTTAACAGCTTTGCTTTGTAAGCCAGACATTATTTACCTATTAACTTATCAAATACTTCAGCAAGTTCTGCGGTTTTATTCTGGCGAGAAAACTGTGAAATATCTTCACTACAATCAATATCCGTTGTCATTAATTTAACTATCATTTTCTCTATTTCTGCAATGGTATATGCCGCAAAGCCAAAGCTAAATTTATCAATCACGGTTTTAGTTGCTGAGTTATCTGGGGTAAGGGCTAAAACAGGACGCCTGGCGCTAATATAATCAAATATCTTACCGGGGATTTGTCGATTAAAGACTTCATCTTGAATTAAAATATTAGCACTGGCTTGAGACATTTCTTCTAAGGCTTGAGCAAAAGAAACCGCAGGAAGGAAATTTATCAAATCAGCGATGCCAAATTTGGTAATTTCTTTGTTAAAGTTATTTTCTGTTCCCCTAAAGTTTAAAATAAAATTATCTGCAGAAATATTACCCTGCCGTTTTAAAGAAGATAAGGCCTCAAACAATGGCTTAGGATCACGGCCATTGGGATACAAAACCCCACTATATAACAAATTAAATTTTGCTTTTCGCGCTATGCTTTTAACGTCATATAGTTTAGCTTGCTCACTATAAAAGCCGTTTTCGATGCAACTAAACTTAGCTTGTGACTGCGCTGAATAAATACGTCGATACAAGTCAACTGAAGAATCTGTGGTAAGCACAACATTTGAAGCGCGCTTAATGACACTTCTTTCAAGCCATTTTTTAACTATTGAGTACTGTTTAGCTGAAGCGTCATAATGACATTGTAATGGATCTCTATAGTCTGCAACCCACGGAATATTATACTTTTTATGTAATTTTCTCGCGATCATGTGTGCTGATAAGACCGGGTAAGTAGACCAAATCACATCCGGTTGGTATTTTTCGATAAGTTGTGAGGCTTGTTTAATTGCATCAAAGTACCAAGGCCAATATCGATCCGGTAGTGTCATCCAATGAAAATACTTCCCTCTGAAAGATAACTTTTTAGAGGCATCAAAACATTTTGCTCTTACTAAGTGGCCTGTAGCGCTTGCAGGGATTTCTTGATTATCATCTCGATTAAGATAAATATTTTCTGTCGCAGTAATAACAAGAGGCTGCCAGCCAAATGAAGGTAGATACTCCATAAATCGAAGAGTACGCTGAACCCCTGCACTTCGGCACGGCGGTAGTTCTAGAGCTATCATTAAAACTTTTTTCATTACAATCCATTTATTAAGCAAATAATGCCTGACAGATAGCAGTCTGCATGCTTGATATTGTCACTTAAACAGTAAAAACATTATAAATTGGTTCTTTTACAAAATATTTATCTGCGATAATTATATGCAAGACGAAAGACGAACCTAAACTCTGATCTATCCCAAGGAGTAAACCTTTTTATTTTAAAACGATCTTCTTTCATATCAGATAAAGTGCCCCAGTCAGTTGAAAGCGCTGCATGAAAACCTATTTTATTAACCATAGCAATATGCTCATGAGTAAAATCTTGATCTAACTTCCCATTTGGATAGGCAAAGTAATTCACCGCATCATTAATAATATCTTCTAATATATCTTTACTTTGCTTGATTTCGTTATAAGCACTTGCATGATCTTCTTGCGCTAAAATAGGATGTCTATGAGTATGAGCGCCTATGGTCATGCCAGCCCTATGCATTTCTTGAATTTGTTCTGCTGTCAAAAAAATATTGTTTTCTTTGTCAATTTTACACTGGCTATACAAGGAGTTAATAAGTTGCTCTCGCCCCGTTAAAGTCATTCCTTTAGCGAGCTCTGTCAATTTATATCGACTTTTTATCCGCTCCTGCTGGCTACTAAGCAAATAACTTATGTTAGCTAGTTTAATCTCGGCAACCGAAGTAGGCGCTGAAAATATTGCATGGTAAATTCTTTCATCCCATAAAGAGCCACGTTCAAGGCCTTCGGTACTAATAAAAAATGTAGCAGTTAAATCAACAGCTTGAAGTGCTTTAAAAATTATATCGTAACTATCACTGTAACCATCATCAACAGTGATACATACCGCACGTTTGGGTAAATCATTTTTTTCACAAAGCGCTATTGCCAAAGGCAATGGTAGTACAACAAAGTGTTTTTTTAACCAAGAAAGTTGAGCGACAAACTCATGATATTGGATGTTTTTTGGGTTAGTAATATCATAAGCGTCACTTACCCTATGATAAGTTACTATATTAAGTTTATTTACCCCATTAACACTACAGTTAAATTCAGAAAAGGCTTTTATAAACCAATCAAACATTTATTCCAGCCCTCCTATACTTATGCATGCTGTTACTATTAACGTGATTACCGCCTGAGAGAATTATTTTATGCTCTATAACAACAGTCATAGCCAAAATAGCATAAAACATATCAAAATAAGCCAAGCTCACGCCTGCCCCACCGGCACAATAAGCGATTAATGAGACTTTAAGGTATTTACATAACAAAATTAAACTCTCATCCTTATCATACTTTTTAGCTAATTTTATATTTTTCCCCATCTTAAAATAGGCAGTAAAAATAATTGCTAGGAAAACAAAAAGACCGATATAACCGTGATCACCTAATACTTGAAAATAAATACTGTGCGCCGCTTTAAAGGTAACTTCATGCATTTGTGAAGTATCAACAATATCGTTAAAACTCCCCGCACCATTGTAGCTCCACCAAAGGTATGAAGTTTGCCCTGCTTTAAAGCCACCGCCGGTAAATGGATTGTCATTTGCCATTAGCACCGCTTGTTTCCAGGCAAGTACTCTGCCTAAGAATGAGGAATCTAGCTGAGCTGTTTCCAAGGTATCCATTCTGTTTGACCAAGATGATGGGATAAAATTACTTGCTATAGAAAGTGAAATGACAAGCATAACAGTATAAAGTAATTTATGTTTACTTTGTAACCAGAAATACCCGCCAACTATAATCAAGGCAACTGTCCCGCCCCTTGAATAAGTACCAATAATAGCGACAACGGTAAGCACCACAGCACAAAACAATCCGAATTTAACGATTTTCATTTTACTAATGTGCAGTAAGTAAGCTAGCAAAGGTAATAACATATTAAATGCTAGTGCAAGTTCATTCCTATCTCCCAGAATATGTCCATGTAACCCAGCAATTCGATGGCCTCCGCCAGAGGCAATATATTTAAGACCTTCTAAACACCCATAAAAACCGATTGAAAGTGCTAATGCCCATATTAAAACATTCAGATGTAACTGAGTTCTTACGACGGTAATGGTAAAAACAAATAACAGCGTGATTTTGAAAAATTCAATCCATTCAGCCCAAACAATTTCAGGAATAGACAAGGTAAAAATACTGGTTAGTAAAGTCCATAATAAGAAAAACAGTATTAAGAATGTTAGTGGATCATGTTCATTTTTTTCTTTATCTTTCCAACAAAGATACGAGATTACTGCACATACAACAATGATCAAGTTATACCTAAAGCTCCCCGCAAAGCCGTAAACCCAGCCATTAGGAAAAAACATCGCGACCCATAGCCACATAGCTGCGCCAATAAATGGCCGCTTAAAGACAGCGTATAGAATTAATGGAAATATCAGAAGAAAAAAGATATCTCTCATTGTTTATGCTCATTATTTATTTCATCTTGTTTTGCTTTTTTTTCTGCTATCTCTTTATCATCAGCCTTTATCGCCCAAAAGCACAAATAGACTACCGCACAGAGATTAAGCGCCCATAAAAAACTTTCCATATTACGCCGCCACTTTGCTAATTACATATCGATACTTACCAGATTTTTCCGCTTCAATGTGATCGACAATTTCAACATCAATAACAACATTTTCTCCAAGGCGCGCTTTAAAGCCGCTGACAATATTATTAATTACCGCTTCAGGAATGCCTTCTTTTGAGCTAGGTACAAGCTGCACACGAGTATGCTGTTTAGTTTCTTGCACTATTTTAAACGCTTCGATGCCATCAAGCTCTCGCAAAATATAAATGAGTGCTAAGCCATGCATGATAGTGCCATTTGCAGCGACAACAAAATCAGTGGTACGCCCTTCAATATCTTTTAATACAGGTAAGCCTCGTCCACAGGCACAAGTCTTAGTATCTAACGCGGCAATATCACCAGTACGATATCGAACAAAGGGAAAATCAGAGGTTGCTAAGTGGGTAATCACTATTTCACCCTTTTCGCCATCAGGCACTACATTACCTGCACTGTCGACAATTTCAACAATGATATCTTCTGCTGAAATATGCATACTGCCATTTGGGCATTGATGTGCAATAAAGCCGGCATCGCGACTACCATAACCGTTAGCTACTGGTGCAGCAAAAGCTTTTTCAATGATTTCTCGCTGATATGGATAGAGACGCTCAGAGGTAACAAAAACAACTTTTATACCCAAACAAGTCAAATCAATCTGTTTTGCTAGAGCCAATTTTGCAATCAGGCTAAATACCGAAGGATAACCAAAAAGCATTGCTGGTTTGATAGCTTTAATCTGTTCGATAAAGCCCAACAATTTACTGTCATTCATATCAAAGGCAGGAATTAAAGTAGAGCGAAAAAGTTTGTCCCTGATAAGTCTGACTTTATCTTGAGCACCTAATTCTATTGGTGAGCCCCAAGCAACAACCTCTTTATCACCGATGTCTACATCCCACCAGCGCGTTGCTCGCCATTTTTCAGCAACATCATGGCTAACCCTTTCATTACTTAATAAAAAGGTCAGTGGTTCTCCACTTGATCCCCCAGTAGTAAACGAGCTAACGGCACCTATCTCAGTCGACTTCATTGCAGAAAAGTTTTCACGAATAGTGTTTTTATCTAAGAAGGGTAACTTTTGTAAAGCACTTACCGAGTCAATATCAGCTACATTTATTTTCAACTCTGTAAAAAGCGCCTTATAGTAAGGTACATTTTCGACAGCGCTGGCTAAAAACTTTTGTAATCGCTGGCTTTGAGCCGACAAAATCTGTTCTTTAGTTAACCATTGGCTTTTTTCAAGCTGCTTTTTAATGGCTACAGTATCATGCTTTTTCAATCGTTCATGTAAAGGAAAAAGTAATTTTGATACTAACGCCGTGTATATCCCTGTCATTTTCATTGGTGACCTTATACTGATTAACTTGCGCGGTTAAGATTTATCGATTCATCATAACAAGCTTTTAACTTCAGCCAAACGTTTGGCCAATAAAACTTCTCGATAGTGCTTAGCCCATTATTAATAAGACTTTGTTGCAATATCGGTTTTTTTAAAATATCAATAGCTGATTCAGCCATTTTTTGATGATCAGCTATATTAACAAGTAATGCATCATATTGATGTGTTACTAGTTTCGGAATGCCGCCAGCATTGGTTGAAACAACAGGCGTACCACAGGCAAGCGCTTCAATAATAGAGTTTGGGGTATTATCGACAGTACTAGCATTTAGCATGACATCGGCTTGTTGGTAAAGCTTTGCCATGGCTTGAGGTGTTAAGCGCCCAGTAAAGTTAACGCTGTCATCTAGCTGTAAGTGCGTAATAAGCGCTAATAAGGCTTGCTTTTCAGGGCCAGTTCCGGCAATGGATAATTTAGCCTTTGGGAACTCTTTAATAATCAATGCAAACGCCTTTACTGTGGTTGCCACATCATAAATAGCCTCTAAATTCCTTGTTACGATAAAATGAGGTTTATCATTAGTTTTCACATCCTTATTTTGAAAAAATAAGTGTTTGTCTAATACATTGGGTATGACAATAGTGCTCTTATGGTATTGCTGAAATACTTCTTGTAAAAATAGTGAGGGTACAACAATGGCCTGAACATTTTTTAAGGTTAAATTAACCCAAGACCATGATTTTTTGAAAAAATCAGCAGCGTAACCACCGCGATAATTGACAATTACCGGTTTGTTATACATTCGCCCTATCACTATTGCTGGCGCTGCAAATAAGTGCCATGACCAACCTGAATTGGCCATAATATGAATTATATCAGTGTGTTTTAAACGCTTGAGCAGGGTAACAATATAACTAAACAATCGAAATACTGCCCTAATGACAGGTATCTTGGCTACGAATGCGGGTTTATAATCTGGGTTAGTGCGAATAATATCTACCGATATTTTTTCAGCGCGTAAAAATTCAGCTAATTTCCTAGTTTGATTAGCCATTCCGCCTGCAGGTGGCGCTAACGGCCCGACAATAGAAACTTTGGCGATATTAGTCATGCTCACTACTTTTGCTCAATTGTTGATAAAGCGGTAAATAAAGCCGGACACTATTATGCCAATTTCTAACATTTTCAACATAATCTCTACCATGCTTGAGCACACTTAAGAGTTTATCTTCATTCGATAACAATTCAGTAATACGTTGACTTAACTGCTCGATATCACCCGCTTTGAATAAGAAGCCAGTATGATTATCTGCAATTAGCTCTTTATGACCACCAACATCAGAAGCAATAACTGGCTTACCTTGTGCCATGGCCTCAAGCGGTTTTAATGGCGTGACTAAATCAGTAAGCCGCATAGGTTTACGCGGGTAAACGAGTAAGTCCACTAAGCTATAATATTTACCAATTTCATTATGCGGTACACGACCAGTAAAAATGACCTTGCCTGCTAAACCAAGTAAGCTCACCTGTTGCTTTAAGTTGTGTTCTTGAGGACCTCCTCCGACTAATAAAAGTCGCGTATTTGGCTTGTGCTTTAAAATCTCAGGCATTGCAGCTATCGCAAGGTCTATACCTTCGTAGGCATAAAAAGAACCTAAAAACCCTAACACCTGACAACCATCTAGTTTTAATGTTTGCGCTAAAGCGATATTTTTTTCTTTGTCTTGCTGGCTAAGAACCTCAAATTGTTCAATATTTACCGCATTAGGAATAACTGTAAATTTGTTTTCTGGAAAACCCCTATTAATTAAATCGCCTCGCAAGCCCTGACATATCGTAGTGACAGCATTCGCATTTTTAACAACATGGCTTTCCATTTTTCGTGTTAATCGATAACGTAAATCATCTTCTTTGCATGTACCATGATCGACCGCAGCATCTTCCCAAAATGCACGAATTTCATAGACAACAGGTAAACCTGATTTTCTAGCTGCCTTTAAAGCCGCCAGACCATTCAATGCAGGAGAGTGTGCATGGATAACATCAGGTTTCTCGATAGCAATCACCTCAAGAATACGCTTAACCATAGGCGCTATATAAGACATTTGATTAACCACAGGTAACTTAGCCATTAACCCAGAAATAGGGGCACTTCGATAAAACTTAAATCCATCGATTTCTTCCACTTCTGCTCTATCGTTACCG
Organism: Colwelliaceae bacterium MEBiC 14330; assembly: GCA_040779365.1. Lineage (GTDB taxonomy): Bacteria > Pseudomonadota > Gammaproteobacteria > Enterobacterales > Alteromonadaceae > Colwellia. Next base: position 68,593 of record JBFONR010000007.1, on the reverse strand, counting down.
TGCTTTGGACTCGTTACATGACAAGTTTCAATGCCTTGTGCATGTTGCTGTTTTAAAATAGCACGGCTTCTAAAGGTATAGCCACTATGTAAAGGAATTGAATGGTCAAAGACATGTAATACTTTCATTTTGTGCAAATCCTTTACCCTTGTTGAACTTGTTTATAAAAAGAGGCAAACATCAATAAAGTCCATAATGGCGCACTATATTCTTTTCGCCCAGACTGATGGTCATCTAACCATTTTTCAATGGTTTGCATGTTAAATAAACCTGTTTTTTTCATTTGATTACTTAATAAGGCGTCACGTAATTTTTGTTTTAACGGTCCTCTAAACCAATCAGCTAAGGGTACCCTAAAACCCATTTTTTTTCGATAGAGTACATCATGGGGTAAATGCGCTTCCATCGCCTTCTTTAGCAGGTATTTACCACAGCCATTTTTAATTTTAAGTGTTGTTGGTACAGTAGCAGACCACTCGACAAATTTATGATCTAAAAAGGGTACTCGTACTTCAAGACTATGCGCCATACTGGCCCTATCAACTTTAGTTAAAATATCACCGACAAGGTAGGTTTTAATGTCTAGGTACTGGATAAGTGACAAGGGATCATGGCCATCAAAGTTAGCTTGATGCTCTCTGAAAACTTCTAATGCAGTATAACCTTGTAATTCTTGATATAACTCATCTGAAAACAGCGCTTTACGTTGGGCATTATTTAATAGTGAAACGCCATGAAAATAACCTTCCGCGGTATCCATAGCAAGTGATTGAAAAGTGGTTTTTGCTCGTAAAAACTGCGGAGCCCAGTCTAATTTAGGGTAAAGCTTGCCTAACGTACCAAATAGCGGTTTACGAATTGAATAAGGTAATAGTGAGCGAACTTTTTCCTCATTCATCATTAAACCATAACGTCGGTAGCCGGCGAGTAGTTCATCTGCACCATCACCAGATAAACAAACCGTCACTTTTTCTCTGGCTAATTGGCAAACACGGTACGTTGGCATTGCTGAGCTATCAGCATAAGGTTCATCATATAAATCAGCTAAGAGGTCGACTAATTCAAAATCATCACTGGCAACAATTTTTTCTTGGTGATCTGTCTTATAATCTTTGGCGACCATTCGCGCAAAGTCAGTCTCATTATAATCTTTAACATCAAAACCTATTGAGCAAGTTGTAACCGCTTTATCAACACCATTTTCCTGCCCGAGCTGTGACATCATTGCGACAACCGCACTTGAATCGACCCCACCTGATAAGAATGAACCTAATGGCACATCGGCAACCATGTGGCTATCTACAGCACTTTTAAATTGCTCGATCGTCGCATCTAGATAATCATGCTCAGACATAGCAACCTGTTTGGCATAACTTACATCCCAGTATTGTTCAATAATGGGTGCTGTATCACCGACCTTAAGTCTTAAGGTGTGTCCTGGCGGTAACTTGGCGACTTGCTGATAAATAGTGTGAGGCTCTGCGGTGTAGCCTAATGCAAAATATTGTTCAATCGCTTTAGCATCAATCTTTTTACTTAAGCCTGGCAGTAAAGTTAAGCTTTTTAGTTCTGAAGCAAAATATAATGTTTCATCGATAATGGTATAAAAAAGCGGTTTGATACCTAAACGATCACGGGCAAGAAATAAACTCTGCGCGCTTTTATGCCAGATAGCAAAAGTGAACATACCTTGAAATTTGTCTACGCATGCTCTGCCCCATTGCATATAAGCATGAAGAATAACTTCGGTATCACTATGGCTATAAAAACTATGTCCAAGCTGCTCCAGCTCAAGTCGCGTTTCTTTAAAATTATAGACTTCACCATTATAAATAAGAACATAGTCACCATCGTCACTCGCCATCGGTTGTTGACCTTGGGAAAGGTCAATAATAGCTAATCGTCTATGTCCTAAAGCAACATTTTCATCTAGATATTCGCCGCCTTCATCAGGACCACGGTGAAACTGTGCCTGGTTCATTTGAGCTAATAAGGGTTGATCAGCATCCGTTGCTTGCTGGTCTATTGAAAAATGCATAAAACCTGTAATACCGCACATTTTACTTTATCCTTTAACAAGTGACTGATACTGCTCTAGATAAGCTTGCACCATATGTTTTTCATTAAATTTGCTTAATACTTTTGCTCTAGCATTCTTACCGTGTTGTGCAATTAACTCAGGTTGAGCAATATATTTTTTTATTGCTTGAGCTAATGCTTCAGCATTACTTTTTTCTACTAAATAACCTTGATGACCATTTTCAACAACTTCAGGGATACCGCCAACATTTGTCGCAATAATAGGAGTACTTGCCGACATAGCCTCTAAAATAGTCATCGGAATACCTTCTGCGATAGAAGACAGTATAAAAACGTCTGTGTTTGCCAAAATCAACTCTACGTCATCTCTAGCACCCAAAAACTCAATAGACGTTAATTTATTATCTAGACAAAATTGTTCAAGTTTCGCTCGCGCTTGACCATCTCCAACAATGGCAAGCTTAGGCATTTTTTCAGAAGGAAGCTGCATTTTGAGTAACTTAAATGCCGACAGTAAATTTTGATGATCTTTTACTGGCGATATTCGTGCGACAATAGTAAAACGTAACTGCTCACTTGCTTGTTTAGCAAGATTAAAGCGCTCAGTATTAATACCATTTTGAATCAAAATCGCTTTATTCGCTGAAATACCCACAGTGTTAATAAGCCACTGGTGCAAATCATCACTAACACTGATATAGCTCTGTATAAAGTAAGACATCAGCTTACGTAACAGGTTATGTTTTTTATTTAACCCTTGAGGATCACCTATATCACGGCCATGTTCTGCATGTATGTGCCCTTTTACCCCAGCAAGCCAAGATATTGGGTGGTATTCAATCGTCGCTAAATTATATGAATGCAATACAGCCGGCTTTATCTTTCGAAGTAATTTAAATAATTTAATATGTATACCTAAGTCACTGCCCGCTTTTTTTCCTAAACAATATACTTCAATCAAGCTTTTTTCATTTTGCGCAAAATTATTGGCATCAGTTAACGAAATGACGACATGCTTATATCGTTCGTGCTGCATCTGATGAATGCAATTAAACATTACCCGCTCTAAACCACCAATATCGAGCCGATGGATTAGGTGCACTATGACTGGCGTGTTAGCACAATTATTCAACCGTCAACTCTCTTTTGAGCAAATCTTCCAGTGAATCTTCCTGATAAGAAAGTAAGGTAAAGGCTGTTACTAATTGTTTTTTAGTCATCGCATAATCAACAAAGCCGCTTTGAGAAACAGCCTTAAATTCACTTATATCTGACTGACGAGATAAGCTATTCCAAGCTTGCATCAGCTTAGCCTTAGTTTTGTTCACCGTATAAAAGTCACCAACTTTATACTGATATAGGTATATCCTTTCTCGACCATTAATACTTCGTAAATGCACTAGCTTGATAGGCTTAGCCTCTACAAGGACTTCCTCAGTATTAACCACTGTCCATTTATCAATATCATGTAACTTGTTTTGAGAAGAAACCAGTTCACCTTGACTTTGCTTATTGGCATAAGCCGCAGAAAAATACTCAATGCCATCATCATCAACGTGGTAAGTTCGCGTTAAGGAGTGCTGAAAACTAATTCCCCAAGAAATATTGATATCCTTTGATTTATTTTCTTCTGCCACCACAATGCTAGGAATTGATTGAGCTAAATAAACAGTGATTAAACATAACATAAGGCTAAATACCGTTACCAAAACCACAGGCTTAAAATTATCATTTACTTTGGCTTGATTGCTTGCGCTACCCTGGTCATTTTTCTCTTTATCAGCAAAAAAGCCACCAATCCAAAACATCAACATAATAATCAAACCAAAAAACAGCCAACCATAGACAAGGTGGTCAGCTCCGGTCGCATATTTCATATCCGAATAATAAGCAATAGCAACAATACCGTAAGCTCGGATGCCGTTGGCAAGGATTGGCAAGCACAGGGCAAAGATGAAAAAGATAATTTGTTTATAGGTTTTTTGGTAAGTTAAATAGCCAAACAAGGCACCTACTGCGGCAGAAGCAATAAGATAACGGATGCCCGAACAAGCGACAGCCACTTCAAACATACCTGTTGGTATCTGAATGTATAAACCTTCAACAAAAACCGGTATACCATTAAGTTTTAAGAAAAATACTGTAAACCATGCTGTGACATCCTGCAGCCAAGGAATTAAGTTTTCTCCCATAGGTACGGCAAATAAAAGATAAACTAACGGGAATTTATAACGCCATGCTAGATGGTTTCCAAACAATGCCCATAAAATAAAAATTAGCGAAGTGACAGCTGAAAGTTGATTTAAAACATTAATATCAGCGGCATAGGCAAATAAATTAACAAACAAGGAAATGGCAAGTAAAGGCAAGGGTAGCCAAGTAGGGGTAATTTTACTCGACTTTAAGTAGCTTTTATCACGCCAAATTAACCATAAACTGATGGGTAAAATAAAGTAACCATGGGCAAAAGTATCTGAACGCGCCCAAATAGCTTCCATGCCAAGCAATGCCTCTTGATAGACCAATGCCCAGGTAACAATAACAAGTAATAAGGAAGCAAGAAAACGCTTATCTTTTAGGTCACTCACGATAATTTACGTCCTTTTCTGAGAAGTATTGCATTAATGGTTCGAGCGTCTGCTGCCAAGTAAAATTATCCAAAATCCAGTTTCTATTCAAGACAGCTGGTTGCTCGAGGGTAAAATAAGCTAAACAAGCCTCTGCGAAAGCATGTTTATCATCAGTAATAAAAATATGATCGGTTTGTTCGGCATTAATACCTTCCATTGCCATGGTGGTCACAACCACAGGTTTATTTAGTGACATCGCCTCTAAAACTTTATTTTGAATACCCCTGGCTATTTGTAATGGCGCAACTGCACACTGTGCATTGGCAATAAAGGGTCTTATATCATGGACCCGACCCGTTACAATAACACCCTTAATTTTTACCAATTCTAATACAGCGCTGGTCGGGTTACCGCCAACCACACAAAAAATAGCATTCGGCTGTTTCGCTAAAATTAATGGCCAAACTTGTTCAACAAACCATAAAACAGCATCAACATTAGCCCAATAGTCCATGGCGCCAGTAAAACTGATAAATGGGACATTAGGTACTAAGGCTTCTTCTGAGAAGCTAATTTTAGGATCAAAGAACTCGACATCGACACCATTAAGCACACCGTGAATTTTGCCATGTTGTGCTTTTGGTTGTTTATCATTAAATAACTTAGCTTCATCAGGAGAAACAAAGAGACTATGGGTAAATTGGTTACAAATTTGTTTTTCTTCTCGAGCCAGTAAGCGATACTCTCGATTGAAGAACCATTTAGCAATACCTGTTTTTTTATTGGCATATTGACGCCATTTATCAGAATCAACATCAACAAAATCAATAATCCGCGCTAATGATTTAAACTCATTACCTTGGATATATTGTGCCATCGAAGACGAATAAACAAAGGCCTTTTCAATTTTATTCTCAGCAATAACTCTAGTCGTCCATTGCTGCATGCGTTTATCAAAATAATATGGCATTGTGATAGGTTTGTTGGTTAAAAAACCAGCTAAACCTTTTACTTTCGCAATGATTTTATGTTGATCTAAATGAAAAATTGATGCGCAATATGTTGATAAACCCCCTACATATTGCTTATCAAAAGGATCATCGATAAAGCAACCTAGATGGATGTCATAATGTTGAGCTAACTTCTTCAAAATATTGAAAGAGCGAATTTTATCGCCTTTATTGGGCGGAAAAGGGATCCGGTGACACAAGAACAATAAGGGTTGCTTTTTCACCATGGTATTCGCTTTAGCCAAATTGGAATTATCTAGTAGCTCAGTCACTATCACTATCCTAAGTATTTAGATAAAAATGGCCCAATAAACTGGCTAACTTTTAAAGGTAGCTTCTGCCACATTTGAATAAAAAGTTTATATTTAGGGTTGTTCGGACTTAGGTTGGGTAACTCTGGTGCATTTACCAAATGATAGTAATAATATAAAGACTTTGGCTCCATGCCCCAATTCTTTTTGTACTTATATGGACCACTATCATTTTTACTACGACCAAAATCATACCAGCGATAACCCTGTTCTCTGGCATGACACATTACTTGATAATACATAAAATCGGCACTTTTTAATGCTCTAGCACAATGATTGCCACCACCATAATAAGGCAACACTTGCATATTAAAATAGAAATTCATCACGGCACAAGACGATTGCTGTTCTTTGTCAGCAATGACGGCAATATCGATATCATCGCCAAAGACATCAATCAAGTTGTTGAAATAAGACTGACTAAAAATAGGTGTGCCTAAATTCCGATAGCTAATAGAAAGTAAACGATAAAATTCTGATAAATTTTCTTTTCCTTTCAGGAGAGAAAAGTGTAATTCATTTTTTAAAGATTGACGTATAACTGCCCGTTGCTTTTTCTTTATTGAAGCAAGAATTTTATCGCCATCTTCTGCTAAATCGCAGCCAAAAGTACTATGAGCTTGTTTTAGTAATAATGCTGAATCTTGCTTTTCTTGATAACGCAATTCGAGATAATCAACAGATAGTTGCTCTGCTAAGTGACAAGCTTCTTGTTCTAATTGGCGAACTTGTTCTTTGGTTTGTGCAATAGCACCACCGTAAACACAAAACGGTGTTGATATTAACGCATGGCCAAAAAGTTTACTTTTAACTTCAACCAAGGGGAGAACCCCTGAGATATCCCCATCAACATCAATATATAAGAAGTAACATGCGTGACCAAAACTTTTAGTAATAACCTCTTGCCAGCCACTTAAGTGAAAAAAACTACCTTGTTGATGGTTTTTCACATAATTATCCCAGCGCTGAAATTCAGCTTGTGATAAGTGTTTTATTTTGCCATTGTCTTGTGGGTTAATTTTCAAGTGTCCATTCTCTTTGATTTAAGCCTAGTGGCTTAATAGCCACTACAGCAGATATTATGTCAGCTTTTCCTACTTACCTAAGTAAACACTCTTCATAGTATCCCATTGATAATCTTCTAGTAACTGCACAACCTTACCCTCCATTCGAGAAAGGTTTAGGTAATGTCTCAACTTAGACTTTATCGATGCGCCGGCAATACGTGGCTGCTCAGGATCAATTTCCCAAGGATGAAAATAAAAACTATAAGGCTGTTTTTCTGTTGTTAAATAGTTATTGATTCGTCTTTTTGATAACCAATATGGGTATAGTCGGAAATATCCACCACCACCTATACCGGTATTGCTATCATTTTTTCGAGTGGTTGGTACAGGTATCTCGATAATACCCTCAGGCCTTTCATACATGAAACGCGGCCACTCAGGAACACCGTATAAATCATGTTTTATTGGATAGGTACTTGAGCTATATTCGAAACCCAGCTCTTTCAATATGTTGTACACCCAGATATTGCTATCATTGAATGAAAAACTAGGTGCTCTATAACCTAATATTGCTTGACCTGCTGCATCCTCTAATATCCGCTTACTTTTACTGACATCTTCACGAAATTCATCAGGAGTCATTAGCGTTGCTCGTTGATGAGCAAAACCATGACTGGCCAATTCATGTCCTTGCTCAACAATAGTTTTGATTAAGTTAGGATAGCGCTCAGCGACCCAACCTAAAGTAAAAAAAGTACATTTAGCGTCACGTTCAGAAAAAAGTTCTAACAATCGGTATGTACTAGCCTCAACCCTCTGTTCTAAGTTAACCCAATCAGCTCTATCAATGACCTTTTCAAAAGCAGAAACATGAAAATAATCTTCGACATCAACAGTCAAAACTTGTTTTTCAGGCAAAGCATTCTTGGTATTTATTTCTTGCATTCTAATTAACGCCCTTTACCAAAGAGTACAATTTCAACGGTTCTAATTAAAATCAGTAAATCCAACAAAAAGCTACGGTGTTTAATATAATATAGGTCATATTTTAATTTTTCTAATGAGTCTGCTTCAGTTGCACCATAAGGATACTTTAACTGTGCCCAACCTGTTAATCCAGGCTTTACATTATGACGTTCATTATAATAGGGAATATTTTTAATCAACTGTTGAACAAATTCAGGACGTTCTGGTCTAGGGCCGACAAACCCCATATCCCCATGAAAAACATTCCAGATCTGAGGTAACTCATCAATACGATATTTACGTAAATAATGACCAACTTTTGTTATCCGGTTATCATTTTCACTCGCCATTTGCGCACCATCTTTTTCGGCATCTAGACGCATACTACGAAACTTTATAATATTAAAAGGTTCACCATCTAAACCGACACGTTCTTGTTTATAAAATACAGGTGCATTAAAGCCTTCACTAATTTTTATAAATAAAATGGTAATCAACATTACTGGCCAAGTAAGTAATAACAAGAAAAATGCCATGACAGCATTAAATACCCAATCTAACGTATTTCGTAAATAGTTCTTCGAGGCAAAGCCATTTGAGTAAATAACCCAACTTGGATAAATAAGGTTAACCGCTATTTGTCCCGTTTCTCGCTCAATAAAATCTAATATTTCTATAATTTCAATGCCACGAATTTTACAAGCAAAAAGTTCATCTACCGGAAGATTATTTCGACGTTCATCATTAGCAACGACGATTTCATCAATTTCATTTGCTAAGGCATAATCAACTAAAGAGCCTTCTATGTTTATCCGTGTTTCTCGTTGTATACCATCAGGAGAATCTCCCCCCATAACGACAAAACCATGAACAGTAAAATCTTGTCTATCGACATCTCGACGCATACGCTTTTCAATAATTGAAGCTCTTTGACCTGCTCCCATGACTAAGATATTGCGTTTACCAAAACCAAAGAAATTAATTTTAAAAGTAAAATAACGAAAAGAGCTAACCATAAGCACACTAACTAAAGAGGCAATAGCTAAAAGTTCAATCGGTAAATGATATGGACCATAAAACGGGTTAATGATGGTAGCTGCAAAAAAACCAACTGAAACACACATCAGCATACGCCTAAATATACCGCGAAAGCTCTCCCTAAGCTTTGAGTTATATAAACCTAATGCCAATGCACTTAATTGATTTAACAGCGCAAAAACTACAGCATACAAAACTAGCAGTGATTCAGGAATTTGTTGATATTCAACGACAAGATAAAACTCGTTTAGGTGAAAAGCTAAGATTAAGGCCCCTGCAAATAAAATTTGCTCTATGATTATCAAAGATTTACTACCCGCTGATAAATCGCGAAACTTAGAACTAGACATAAACGACTGGGTTCCCTTTAAATGATAATTGCTTAATTCAACTAGCTACCAACAAAAATTTAGCGGCAATTCTATCAAATAACACACCAAAGTTAACGTTTAATTTACAGATGTAAATTCGCTACTATAATTTACATTGTTAATAAGTGGTAAAATACCATACAATTAACTAATGTTTTTCAAATCATATTGAATTTAAAAGGTGTAAATTATGGATAATCGCTTTGCTGACAACATAAAAGTTTGTCTGCTACTTTTAGCAACGCTTCTTTCAGGCTGTAGTTCAAAAAGCACGTTACCTAGTGCGACCTTACATCCATCCGATACGGTCAATATAAATTCATATAAATACCTAATCGGCTCTGGCGATGTACTTAATATTTTTGTTTGGCGTAACCCTGAAGTTTCCGGCTCTTTTGTTGTTAGACCTGATGGCATGATTACCACCTCTTTAGTAGAAGATATTAAAGTTTCCGGAAAAACCCCAACCGAGTTAGCACGCTCGATTGAAGAAATTTTAGCAACCTATCTTCGCGATCCTATCGTTACGGTTACCGTAGAGAACTTTGTTGGACCATTTAGTGAGCAAATCAGAGTAATTGGTGAGGCAGCACAACCTCGTGCAATCAATTATACCCAACATATGACGCTATTAGATGTCATGATTCAAGTCGGTGGTTTAACTGAGTTTGCTGACGGTAATGATGCTGTGCTTATTCGAATAGAAAACAATCAACAAAAACAATATCAATTATCAATAGATGAGCTACTTAAAGATGGAGAAATTAGCGCTAATGTTGATATGTTACCTGGCGATATTATTATTATTCCAGAAGCATGGTTTTAAGATTTATCAAAATTAAATACATCTCAATTTCGCCATAAAATAAAAGGGTAACAATGCAAGACATATTTGAAGAGATAATTGATTATCTTAAAGGTATTTGGCTAAAACGTCGTTATATCATCATAGCTACTTGGCTTATCTGTCCGCTTGGTTGGTATATAGTCGCTTCAATGCCAGATGTATACAAATCAGAGGCTAGGGTTTATGTTGATACACAGTCTTTATTACGTCCCTTACTTAAAGGGTTAACGGTTGAAACCGATCCTAATACCCAAATTCGCCTAATGGTAAGAACTTTATTGAGCAGACCAAATTTGGAACGAATTTCTCGAATGACTGATCTCGATGTTCAATCAAGTAATAGTGAAGAATATGAAAAAATTATTAAAGATCTTAAAGATAATATAAAGATATCAAGCGTTGGTAGAGAAAATATTTATACGCTAAGCATTGAAGATAAAGATCCTGATATGGCCAAGAGCATCGTTCAATCAGCACTTACTGTTTTTATAGAAAATACCTTGGGTGAAACTCGAAATGACTCAGATAGCGCACAAAAGTTTTTAAATAACCAAATTAAAGATTATGAAAACCGTCTTGCCAATGCAGAAGCCAGGCTTACTAGTTTCAAACAAAAGTATAGTGGCATTTTACCTGAACAGTCAGGCGGTTATTATACAAAACTAAACGGTTACAAAGACACACTGAAATCTATCGAGTTAGAAATTTTAGAAAATAAAACTCGCCTTACTTCAGCGAAAAAACAGCTCGCTCAATCAATCGTAGCCGATACAGATAGTGATAATAAAATTAAAAGTGAGAGTTCAATTCAAACGACTTATGATGACCGTATCACTGAACTTGAAGTACAGCTTGATAGATTACGATTACGTTACACAGATAGGCACCCTGATGTTATTGAAGTTAGACGTAATTTAGCCCATTTAAACAAATTACGTAGTGCTGAGATAGAAAAATACTTAGCTAAAAATAATGAAAATTCTAGCAGTATTAAACGCTTAAGTGCAAACCCAGTAATTCAAGAAGTACAAATACAAGTAAATCAATTGGAAAACTTAATCGCTTCTCTTAATGTTAGGGCTGATGATTATCGCCAACGTGTTCTTGAACTAGAAAATAGGGTACATACTTTACCAGAAATAGAGGCTGAATTAATTGCCTTAAACAGAGGTTATGAGATAACAAAAACTAAATATGAAGAGCTATTATCTCGTAAAGAAACCGCTTCTCTAGCCCAACAAGCTGATGAAACTACAGATAAAATTCAGTTTAGAACTATTGATCCTCCTCGCAAAGCAACTAAACCTTCTGGACCTAAACGCTTTATTCTATTTGGCGTTGTCACGGTATTAGGGTTTGCAGTTGGTGTTGGTTTATCATTACTAATGAGTCAATTAAACCCTGTAGCCACCTCAACATCACAATTATCTAAAGCCACTGGCGTTCCTATTTTTGGTGTTATATCAGCGAATGAAAATCTTGGGCTACACAGATGGCATCAAAAGAAAACTATGATTTTTATTGGTTCAAACCTGCTATTATTAAGCGTATTATTATTATTTATCGCCTATTTTTTATTTCCTGAAGCAATTCAAACGCCATTAAAAAGGATATTTTAGCCATGACTACTATTGAAAAAGCTTTGGCTAAACAAAAACTAGCTCAACAAGACAAGTTAGCTAATATAGAAAATATAAAAGCCAACAAAGTAAACTCATTACCACCTGAGGCACCATCAGTTACGCATTCAAATAAAGATAAAGATAAAATCATTTTGAATGGAGAAAGATTAAATGAGCGAGGCTTTATTTACAGTCCCGATAGCGCTCACCATATCCAAGAAGAGTTTCGTCATATTAAACGAAAATTACTCAATAACGCTTTTGGTTTAGCTTCCAAAACGTTGTATAACAGCAACTTAATCATGGTAAGCAGCTCACACCCAAATGAAGGTAAAACTTATGTTGCCATCAACTTAGCCTTAAGCATTGCCTTGGAACAAGATAAAACTGTACTACTGGTTGATGCAGACGTCTTAAGACCGAGTTTACATCGAGAATTAGAGTTTGATAGCAAGAAAGGCTTACTTGAATACTTACTTGCTGAAGTAGGGTCACTCTCTGATATCATTTACGGCACCAATATCGATAATTTAAAACTTATTCCTGCCGGGAAACCGCACCACTTAACTAATGAATTATTAGCAAGTGAACGTATGGAAAGTTTAGCGAAGGAGTTAGCTGAAAGGTACCCTGATAGGATTGTAATTTTTGATTGCCCACCAATACTTGGTGTCACAGAAACTCCAGTATTATCTGATCTAGTTGGCCAAGCACTTATTGTTGTTGAAGAGTCTAAAACCAAAACAGATGATGTTAAGTCCGCTATCAATCAGTTAAATAGTGATATCGCATTAGGCTTAGTGATGAACAAAACCATTAGATCTAAAAAGGATATCTATGGCTATTATGGATATGGCTATGGCAGAAAAAACCAATAATTGTCAATTGAAGTTAAGTCGTTTGATTGTTGTGAGTTTATTGCTGTCCAGTAATGTAAGTGCAGCTGAGTGGCGCTTCGAGCCTAGTTTAGGTTTAACTGAAACTTATGCAAATAATATTGAGTTAACTCAGCTAAATAAAAAATCTAGCCTAGTTAGTCAATTGATTATAGGTGCTGATGCCAGTTACAATTCAAGAAAACTGCAATTTTCATTTATTGGCACAGAAACCCTTGCTACCTATAGCCATGACAGTGAACTCAATGATGACTACCAGACTTTAAATGCCAATGCTTCATATTCGCTTTGGCAAGATAATTTGAAAGTTATTGCTAATTCTTCCATCACTAACATCAGTAAAAATGATACCACTAACAGTTTAGCTGACTTAATCACTGCCGATACCATTCAGCAGCAAAATCACGCTGCGGGATTACAATTTAATAGTGGCAATTCAGATTATTCATTATATTCATCATTAATTTATGATGTAACCACAACAGAAGATAACATTGGTGAGAAGAATGGTTATACCGCAATTATAACCAGTGAAAATGGTAATGCTGCTCGTTATGTATTCTGGCAAGTAGATGGTTTTTTTTCAAACCAAGAAAATAACGATTTTACCGGTGAGAACTATAACCTAGAGACTAAATTAGGTGCCATTACTCCATATAAGGTTAACCCTTTTATACGCTATTATAACGAAAGAGTTACCGGCACTTTAGCAGGTAGTAACCCTGAAGCAATCCCTTCATGGGGGCCTGGTTTACGCTTGCAAGCAGCTAAGCACTTGGTTATCGATGTCTCTTATAACTATGTCGATGACGATATTGAAGAAAGTGAAGATTATGTTGCGGCTAATATAGACTGGCAACCATCGGCAAGGACTTCACTTAAAGCGGGCTATTCAAAACGTTTTTTTGGCGACTCTTATGAGCTAGATTTTTCGCATCGTACCAAACGCCTAACCAATAAACTCTCCTACCACGACACTATTGAAGTTTTTGACCGTAATAATTTTAGGCAAATAGATGGTGAGCTGTGGTGTCCTAATGATGCAATAAACATTACAAGCTGTTTGCCCTTAGGTGAAACCCCAAACGATACAACAAACTTTATCAAAGTACCTGTAAGCGGCTCAGAATTAATAGAAGATAACGAATTTTCTCTAAATAAACGTTTGGCTTGGAATTCCCAATTAGCGCTAGCGCGCACCATATTCACTATTGACCTGAGCAATCGAGAAAGAGAAAGTTTAAAGACAGGAGTTATCGACGACTACCTTGATGCCCGATTCACTATTACACGCCGTATCAGTCGTAAAAGTGATATAACTGTCTACGTAAACTTCAGTAAAAACACCTTCGATAAAACGAATCCGAATGGGGCGAGACAAGAAGATACTTACAAACTATTATCAGCGACATATAACAAAAGTTTAGCCTCTTCACTAAAAACTTTCTTTACCTTGCAATACTTAGATAGAGAATCAAATTTTGAGCGCTATACTTATACTGAAGCACGCGCTTCTCTTAATTTAACAAAAGATTTTTAACGCATGTATGAAAGTTATTACGGCTTTAGTGAAAGACCTTTTCAATTAAGCCCAGATCCTCGTTTTTTCTTTGCCACAAGTCACCATCAACGTGCTTTATCTTATTTACAATATGGTTTAGACCAAGGTGAAGGCTTCATTGTTATTACAGGGCCTATAGGTACAGGTAAAACAACAATAGCACGTAATTTATTAGCCAATATTGCCGATGAAAATATTGTAGCGGCACAACTCGTTACCACTAAATTAGCGCCGGAAGAATTACTTGAACTCGTCGCTGCTGAATTCAATATTACCGTGATGGGTGAAAGTAAAGCTGATATTTTACAAAGTATTGAACAGTTTTTGATTAGTTTAAATAAGCAAGGTAAACGTGCGCTCTTATTAGTAGATGAAGCTCAAAACTTACCTGCAGAAACAGTAGAAGAGTTGCGAATGTTATCAAATTTTCAACTTGACAATAAACCCTTAATTCAGAGTTTTTTACTGGGGCAAGAGGAGTTAAAAGCTATCATATCAACCCCAGATATGGAGCAATTTAGACAGCGTATTATTGCCTCTGCCCATCTAAAACCATTAAATACTGAAGAAGTTAAAAACTATATCAACCATCGATTAACACAAGCTCATTGCAATAAAGAGTCCTTATTTTCAGAAGAAGGCTTTCAATTAATATCTGAAAAAACCCTTGGTGTACCGCGTAAAATCAATATATTTGTTGATCGCTTGTTATTATTTGGCTTTTTAGAAGAACTTGATCATATTGATTGTAAGTCGATAAATGAGGTCGCTAAAGAAATGTCTGTTGAGCTTACCGGTTCACTAGCAGCTAAAGGACTTAACGAAGAAAGCACTAGCCAAGCTTTGACTAACAACTCGATAGAGAGCGTCGAAAATATTAAAGATATTTTACGTGAAGTCGAGGAAATTTTAGACAGCACAATTCAACAAAAAGTTAAAATGACTCGTTATATAGATAAGTTGCTAAAGCAAAAGAACCGAGAATATGCAGAATTACAAAGTAGAAAAGCTGATAGTGAATAACTACCAGCTGCTAAACCTAACTCTTAAACGTTAATCGCTATCTTATATTTTTCAATTAATGAATAAAGCGTTGGTCTGGTAATACCCAATAGCTCCGAGGTCTTTGACATATTACCATCAGTCAATGCATATGCTTTTTGAATTGCTATTGTCTCAGCTTGCTCTCGCACAGCGCGTAAATTTAATGATAGTTCGTATTCAGCATTTTCTTTATCATAAAAACCTAGATCAAAAGCTGTCACTTGCGTGCCTGTACTCATGATGACTGAAGATTTAACCTTATTTTGTAGCTCTCTAATATTACCAGGCCACTTATGATGTCTTAAGCCATACAAGGCATCATCAGCAAATGATTTTGCACTACGCTTATATTCTGCCGCATACTGCTGCAAAAAGAAGTTAGCTAAAATCAATATATCTTCTTCACGATCGCGTAATGGTGGAATATTGAGGGTGATTTCTGTAATGCGGTAAAAGAGATCTTCACGAAAACTCTTGTCTGCCACCATAGCTTCAAGATTTTTATTGGTTGCACAAACTACACGCACATCGACAGGTATTTCTTTTCTCCCCCCTAAGCGCTCAATCACTTTCTCTTGTAAAAAACGCAGTAGTTTAGCCTGTAAATGATAAGGCATATCACCAATTTCATCTAAAAAGAGTGTTCCCCCTTGAGCACACTCAATTTTACCCAAGGTGGTTTTGTGAGCACCGGTGAAAGCCCCTTTTTCAAAACCAAATAACTCACTTTCTAATAAATTTTCTGGAATAGAAGCACAATTGATCGCGATAAAGGGTTGATCGCTTCGATCACTGACTTTATGAATAGCCTTGGCAGTAACTTCTTTACCTGTGCCACTTTCCCCCAGTAATAATGCCGTAATCTCAGTAGGGGCAATACGCTGCACCATTTGACGTAGTCGATCAATACCTTCACTACTACCGATAATACCGGTATCACAGCCAACGATAGACTTCATACTACGGTTATCTGTTTCAATAGTCGCTAAGCTGAATGCACGTGAAACAATAACATTGATAACATCAGCATCAACAGGCTTTTGATAAAAATCATAAGCCCCCATTTCAATCGCTTTTAGAGCATGAGTTCTGTCATCATTACCTGTGATCACTATCACTTTGGTATGAGGTGCAATCTCCAATATTTGCTTTAATGCCGCTAGACCCTCACTTGCATTAGCTGCATCAGGTGGAAGTCCTAAATCTAAAGTCACCACTTTAGGCTCATGACGTCTTACAGCAGTAATAGCACTCTCACGAGTATCAGCCAATATGACTTCATAATCAGCTAAACTCCACTTTAATTGTTTTTGTACACCTAAATCATCGTCAACAATCAGTAACTTTTCCATAGCAGTGCTATATCCTTTGTTATATTTTTAATTATCTTTACACGGTAATATTATATTAAAACAACTGCCTTCATTTTCATGGCTTGTAACCTGTATAGTGCCTTCAAGGCTCTCTATAAACTGTTTTGCCTCATAAACACCAATTCCCATACCAGCGTTACCTTTAGTGGTATCAAATGGCTTAAATAAGCGATTAGCTATAAATTCTGCTGACATACCACAACCATTATCAATAATTGTTATGTGCAAATTGTTTTCAACAGTCTCGGCAATTATCTTAACCCAGCCATCATCATTTGTCGCTTCTTGTGCATTTTGTAATAAATGATTTAATACCGATGCAAACGTTTCTTCGTCTATAGATATCTTTCTATCAAGTGATATTTGAGTACTAATTTGCGGAAATTGGACATTGCGTTGTTCAACAACATTCAATATCAACGCGCCAATATCAGAACTTTTCTTAGTTGATTCAGCAAGCTGTTTATTGCGTAATTGTGTTAATACTTTTTCCAGTCGACCAGTTGCAGCCTCGACAGTCTCAAAGACATCATCAACAAAAGCTGGGTTATCTCTATGCCGCTTTGCATTGCTATTGATCAATGCCAGCTGTGCTTGAATATTTTTTAAATCATGGACTAAAAATGCTGACATTCGGTTAAAAGCATCAAATTGTTTAGATTCAGCTAAACTTTCATTTGCTTCATTGAGTGATAAATAATTACTGAGCTGTTTTGAAATAGAAAACAACAAGTCTCTATCTTCCCAATTTAGCAAGCCTTGATCTTCAGGCATAGCCAATAAAAAGAAGCCATAAACTGCCTTCTTCATAAATATGGGTACAATAATATCTATATTTTTTTCCCTGCAAGCATCGGCATCAAATAACAGCTCTGGGTAGCTATCCTCGACATGAGCATACTCTCTGACATCAATAATCCAACCATGTTGATGACAAAACCTATCTATAGGCTTTAATAGCTTAACATCACATTCTTCAAGATTATAATTATCTTGGTATAGACATTTATATTTACCCGCGGTAACTTTTTTAACTAAAGCGCCCTGTTTGATATTTATCGAAGAACAAATTATATGGGTAGCAGTATGGTAATAATCATCGCTTTCACCAATTTCTAGTTGCTCGAGAGATTTCTGCCACTCAATACGATAATCATATTTATTAGCAAAAAAGTGCTTAGTTATAAAAACTTTCACTTCTCTACGTAACTTTTCAGTAATAAGTAAAGCCGCTAAAACACTACCACCTAAGATAATAAAAGCGATACTAATGACGTCGCCCCAAGCACCGCCGAAATAGTTAATCACATAACCAGCAATCGCTAATAGTAATAAATAAACTCCGCAAATAAGTAACATTGAACTATAAAAAACCACTTCTCTTGAAACAAAGACATCAACTGACCAATCTTTAATGCGTCGAGTACTGATCAAGATAAAGGGCATACCTATAGCGGCAATAAAACCTCTCGCATACCAATAAGAAAAGTCTAATTGATTAACCATGGCAGCTTGAGCAAAAAGCACGAAGTCAAAAACCGTTGAAGTGCCAAGCGCGATAATAAGTGACCAAATAGCCCACTTAACTTTAACATCGGCATTTCGATATAATTGTTCAAGTAAAACTAATAACCACAGGTTTAGTAGTAAAAACAAAGAAAACAGTAGTTTAGCACTATCAGGAATAAAGAATATCGCTCCCCAAGCCAGAACAGAAAGACCTGACCATATTTTCAGGTACTGCTTAATTTTAGGGTGGCAAAAGAAATCCTTAAAGGAAGTAATGTTTGTTTGAGTACAAATGATAAGTAGTGACCATGCCGCCAGTTTAAATGTCTCTACCGCCAGTACAATAAGTAATGAGTAACCTTGCTTTGGTTGCAAAGCAGCACAAAGCGAAGCAATAAAAACTAAACTTGTCGCTAATAAAACCAGTAAACCCGAAAGGGTTTTATTACGCGCTGCTAATAATAATAGAATAAAGACTGCATAAGCACAGCTAGCTAAAAAATAACCTGAGGTGCCAATTACTTCCATTTATAATTACCCTAAATTTTATAGTTTTACGCTAATGTAATTATCAACAGCTTGATACATTAATCAAAGAATAGAAGATTATTATATATATATTTAAAGCGATGTCTTGGCTTTCAATGTATTTAGCGGCTTATTACATAATAAAACACTTTATTTCACTATTATCAGTTTAAGCTGAATTTGACTGACTTAGTTCACGCGTAAAGCATACCGTCAAAATAGGCACTAAAATAAAGCTTGAAATAGCTGAAATAACTAAACCTGAAATTAATACCACACCAAGAGGCTGCCATAAGCTACCACCAAATAATGTTAATGGGATTAAACCACCTATCGTTGTTAAACTCGTTAGAAGAATAGGGGTAAAACGAATGACACTGGCCTTTAATATTGCGGCACGTTTATTCATCCCTCTAGCTAGATTAGCATTGGAAGTATCAATTAATATTATTGCGTTATTGACTACAATACCAAATAAACTAATCAAACCGACAAACGCCATCATAGAGAATGATAAATCGGTTAGATATAAACCGATTACTGATCCAGCCATGGCAAAGGGTATCGAACTAAAAATGATTAACGGCTGTAGGATAGATTTAAACTGTAATACTAACACTGCAAAAATCCCCATCGCAGTAATCAACATCACTTGCGTTAATCCTGCAAATGCTTTTTGACGCGATTCTTCTTGACCACCTAAGGTATAATACATACCTGCAGGCAAGTTATACTCTTCAAGGTAAGTTACTAATTTATTTGTAATTTCATCAACTGAATAGCCCGTTTCTACATCTGCTGATACCTTTGCCATTCGCAACTTTTGATAATGGAAAAAATCACTATCTCCTTGGGTTAACTCTAATTTAGCTAATTGTGACAGCGGTATTGCAACTCCTTGACTATTAGTTATTTCAACCATAGCTAAACTATCTAGGTTAGGGTTACTTCTGCGCACCATGATAGGGTAGTCTTCGCCATTGAGATCATTAAAAGTACCTATTTTCCTACCAGATAAAATAGTATAAATGGTGTTATCTAAACGTTGAACACTGACGCCACTCAATGATGCCTGCTGGTAATCAATAGTAAGTGCTAACTCAGTATTTGACATACCCATTGGGTTTTCAATATTAACGACACCTGATAACTGTCGCATCTTATTAGCTAAATCATTAGCAACTAAGGTTAAATCGTTAAGTGATTCACTTAATAACCGAATTGCAATGACTTGGTCAGTTACCGGTCCTTGGGTAAATTCTTTAACCGTTATTTGTGCCTGCTGCCAACGACTAAAATCACTGCGCAAATTTTCAACGAGCATATTAACTTTCGTTGCTTGGTATTCCTTTAACACTAATAATGCTTGCCCTAAACGAATCATGCCCCGTTTAGGGACTTCATTATAGTAAATCCTTGGATTAGAGTTACCAATATTTAGCGCGACTTTATCAACTAAATCATACTGTTTAACATGCTCTCGTATTTGTTGTAACACGGTATCGGTATAAGCTAATGATGAATTTGCTGGTGTGGTAACATTAATTAATAGCATAGGCTTTTCTGCTTTAGGAAATAAGCTAACGCCCACTTGCCCAAACAAAGACAACATAGCAATTAAGACCAGCAAACAGCTAAACATCACGATTAGTTTATGACGCATAAGTGTCATTAATGCATTTGCATAACTTTTCTCAGCAAAAACATTGGCATAATGTTGTAAGGTTTTTACCTTAACTTTCCCTGATTTGGTGTTACTACTTGACACAATAAGTAGTTTACTCGCCAGTAATGGTGTCAGTGTTATTGCCACTAATAAAGAAGCAAATAAGACTAGAACTACCGTAACCGGCATTGAACGGATAAAGTCACCGGTGTTACTTTGAATCGTTAACATGGGTAAAAAAGCTAACATGGTTGTTACCGTGCCACTTGCAATAGCCCAGGCAACTTTTGCCGTGCCATTTGCAGCCGCTTGTTTGATATCTTGAGTAAACTTTTTTTCTCTATGAATACTTTCTGTTACGACAATGGCATTATCTACCAACAAACCTAGGGCGATAATTAGGCCTACAATCGACATTTGTTGTAAGCCATAACCACTAAAGTCTAACCAACCAATTGCCATCATAAATGAAACCGGAATAGCGAGGGTAACGACTAACGCCTCCCTTAGCCCCAAAAATAACAAGGCCATTAAAGCAACAATGATTAAACCTTGTGTTAAATTCTCAAAGAAGCCATTGACACGAACATTAACACTATCCGATTGCTGAAATAATTTTTCTAGTTTGATATCTTTAGGTAGAGATTGTTTAAATTGTTCAATTTCTTGATTTATCTGCTCTGTTAAGGCAAAAATATTCGTTTTATCGCTTTGTTCTATGGTAAGAAATATAGCAGGTATATCATCAAAATAAGCTAAATAACTGGGCTCTGCATCAGCAAAACTCACCGTTGCAATATCTTTAATTTTCAAAAGTCCATTTGCAGCTGATATGTTTTCATTACTAATGATAGTATTTTCAATATCAACTAATTTTGTAAAATTACCACTGGTTTTAACATTAAAACGCCGAGTACTTGCATCAACAAAACCTGGGGTGATATTCATTGCCCTAGCTTGCAGTATATTATTAATATCTGTAACCGCTAAGCCATAATGCTTTAATAAGGCTAAATCAAGATCAATAGCCACAATCTGTCTGGGATAACCCCAAATACTTGCTTTTCGAACGCCAGTAATGGTCTCTAAACGCTTTTCAAGTAACTTAGCATGAAGCTCCATGGTTTTATAATCTGTCGGCTCAGACCATAACGCTAATTGCATTATTGCAACACTACTTGGGGTAGCTTTGAGTACCAATAACTCGGCAACACCGGCAGGTAAACTTGCCCTTACCATAGCTACCGCTTGTTTAACTTTATTAAATGACGCTTCTGCATCCGTGCCATAAAGAAAATCTATGGTGAACCTGACAGCACCATTATTGATTCTGGTTTCTATTTTTTTAATATTCTCAATTGCCGATATTTCTTTTTCAAGCGGATCAACAATTAAGGTTTCAATATCATTAGGAGACGCACCAGGGTAGACAACCTCAATTAAGGTAATAGGTAAATCAAATTGAGGATCTTCTGAGCGCGGCATGTTCAAATAAGAAACAATCCCCACTAGCACTAAAAGTAAAGTAACCGTTAGCGTAAATGGCGCATTATCAATGGCTAATCGAGGAAGTTTCATTGATGACATCCACTATTTAACAATATTTTCAGAAGATTGACTGCCAGTTAAATTTAACTGTTGCCAACCTTTAATAACCACTGTCATCGCTGGAGAGTTTTCTTGGGCCGACAAGTAAATATAGTTATTTGATAAACTATGAATAGCAAAAGCTTGAAGTTTATAGCTATCAGCTTCCATCGAGTCACTTTCCTTTAACATAATAACTGCACGACCTTGATTATCAACACGATTAAGTGCGGCAATAGGTAAACGATAAGCTAACTGATCAGTCATAATTTGTGTTGTTAAATTTGCGAGTTGTCCAACAGCAATTTGGGTTGATTTTAAATCTGTTAATAATACCTCTATGGTAAACAAGTGACTTTCTTGGTTGGCAATGGCAGGAATTTTACTGATGATACCGGTAAAAGTACCATACTTATCAATGTTGATTTCAACCTGCTGTTGTAATTTCATTAAACTCACCTCTTCAGCAGTCAAGGCAACTCTAACGACTAGGTTTTTATCTATAGCAGCAAGTTGCAACGTACTTTGATTAGGGCTTTGCAATTCACCTAACTCAGAGAAACGCCGCAAAACTACCCCGTTAAAGGGGGCATATAACTTAGCTTTACTAAGGTTATATTCAGCGACTTTAAAGTTAGCTCTACTCGTGTCAACGTTGGTTTTTGCGTCATCTAACGCTTGCTGTGAACTTAGGTTATTATTAATCAGAGTGAGAATACGCTTAACTTCTCGCTTAGCCTGCAATAAACGCGCGTAACTCGCATTTTTTTTAGCAATAAGTTCAACCGTATCAAGCTCAGCCAATAGCTGGCCGGCAATAAAAGTATCGCCCTCATCAACATATAATTCTTTCAAGTATCCGCTACTTTTGAATGATAAGTTGATTGTTCTCTTAAAACCTAATTTACCTGTACGATTTACCTGTTTGACAATGGCACTAGCCTTAATGGTATTTGTTTCAATCTCTTGTGCTGTGGCAGGCATAAGCCAAAAGAGCGTAAATACCAGCAACGAAAAAAATATATCTGAATAATAATTTAATAATGTCAATCTACACAAAGGTGCTTTCATTTTGATATTTCAGCCTATACTTTAAGCTATTATTTATTAACTTAAGAGGATAACATTCAAAAGTAGATAAATATTAACAATATACTCAGCTGGTTAAAATTCCCAATCAAAATAACGATTGATCGATTAGGTTTTTCAATATCTTAACTAGACAAGCACAATGATAAATTATAGTATTTGCCGCGAATTTCGTGAGACATTATTATGATTACTTACGAAAAAATAAAACCACCCGTAGCTCAGCTGGATAGAGCGCGCCCCTCCGGAGGGCGAGGCCGCAGGTTCGACTCCTGCCGGGTGGGCCATTTTATTAAAATATAAACTAAGATACTCGCTGACTATAGTCTTGTTTATCTTCGACATAGCTTTGTGCTTGACTAACAGAGCCGAAGTAATAAGTAAGCAGCTTACTGCGCTTTTCTCTAATTGTAATTGGTATATCAAGTTGCTGAACAACTTCAAGCCAGGTTTTCACTAAGGTTAATGGGGGCAGCTCTTGCATGACTTTATCCTTGACAATAATAACTCTCCCTACTTTACGTTAATGAAATGTTAAATCAAGAGAGAATAAGGCTATTTTTTATACTTTTTTCTTCCACTAGAAATAGTATCTCAAGCTCGCATAAATATTACTAGGGTATGCACCAAACTCTGAGCCAAAGTGATAATCAATATCATCTGCTCTATATCGATAACTCATCGAGTCTCCATGACTAAGATAAACGCCAAAGTCAGAATACAAATTATCACTCCAACTGGTTTCACTACTAATACTCAATAGAACCGAGCTGTCACTCACATTATAAAATGCACTCGCATTGACAGAGAGCAAAGGAGAAGCCATCCAGGTTATTGCGGGAATAAGGTAGTGCTTACCATATAAATACACGCCAGCTTTTTGATAGGGTGCTTGTGTCGCAAGGTTAGTGTAGCTTTTAGTATCATTGCTGCCAGCACCATTGTAATGATATTCCAGCATGACAATAATATCTTCATTTAACGCATAATCGCTACCAATAGAACTTCGCCAATAATTATTGCGATATCCTTTATAATTTGTAGCAACAGCCACCGAATCATGGTGAATTTGCTTTTCATTCACTGTACTTTGTTGCCAATTCATATAAGCGCTTTCAAACCAAAAACCAAAATCACCAAAAGCTCGCTCAAGACCTGCGCCGAGTAACCATGCCTCTTCAAGTACAATAGCAATAGCTTCAATATCATTACCATCAAAAGAGTTCTTGCCTCGTAAAAAAGCAGCACTATTTTGTTTTTTGCCATCCATACCGATAACTAGTCCTAAATCAACTACAGCAAAGTCGCCAATATCCGCTTTATAGCGAATAGCATCTATACCAACGCGATATTCTTGATTAAGCGTTTGTATGGCAAAAGGGATGAAGATATCAGTTGGATTGATAAATCGTGATGAGCCAAATGAAACAACTTGTCGGCCCAGGATTAAATCACCATACTTATTACTGTATTGGTAATTAAAGCGATCCAAATTTTGTAATACTACGCCATGATTACCCACTTCTGTTAAGGTATTATTTATATCTTTATAACGATATAAATTACTGGCTGTTGAAATAGTGCCGCCAAGTGCTGCGGATAAATCGCCGGTATAATATGCAACCGAATCGCTATCTGAAAAATACAAAGGTTGCATTTCGTAGTGTATTTCAAAATTACCTATTGATGATGATAAATAAGAGCTGATTAAACGGATAGCACTTTGTGATTGAAAATTCTCTGACATGACAAGCGCCTCAGCATTATTATCAAACGCATCAATTACCACACTGTCTTGCGCCAAAGCATATGTTTTGACATAACCACTAAAAGAAAAATTCTCTGCAAAACATAACCTTAACAGCATTAGATAGGTAAATAGTAACGAGACTACACTATACTTTACTAATGACATTAATCTTTTCGCTCATCTTCAACCACACATCCATCAACTAAGCGTATAATGCGCCTAGCTCGCTCCATTATTTTCGGGTCATGAGTCGAAAAAACGAAAGTCATATGTTGTTGTTCATTAAGCTCTTTCATCATATTAAGTAATTCAGAGCCTGTTTTTGAATCTAAATTGGCAGTCGGTTCATCAGCTAAAATTATACTGGGCTTTGACACCATAGCTCTCGCTACAGCAACACGCTGTTGTTGTCCTCCAGAGAGTTCAGCAGGGCGGCGATTACCTAAACCTTCAAGCCCAACGGCATGCATAATCATATCAACACGTTTTGTTCGCTCTACACTAGGCACACCTTGTAGCAGCATTATATATTCAATATTTTCTCGAGCACTTAATACCGGGATTAAATTATACGCTTGAAAAATAAAACCTATATGATCACGTCTAAAGTCTGATAGCTCAGAACCTGTCATATGGCTAATATTTTTATTATCGAGAAAGACATCACCATGACTTGGTATATCTAAACCACCGATTAGTTGTAACAAGGTTGATTTACCAGATCCAGAAGGACCAATAATGGCAGTAAACTCACCACGTTCAATCGTAATATTAGCCTTTGATAGTGCCTTAACTAAGGTATCACCAGTACCAAACTCCCGACATAAGTCTCTCGTTTCAATGACAATATTTCTCTTACTGTCGGGATCATTTTCTAATGCTGTTGCAGGGGGGTTATTAACTAAGTTAGTCATCTAAATTAATTCCTATTAGCTCATAGACTTATTAATAAGTCTTGCGCATCGCAAATGAAGGCTGTAATTTCGCGGCATGAAGTGCAGGGTAAATACAAGCTATAATTGTTACTGCTAATGTCGCCAGCCCTAAAGTGATAAAGCTTGTTATATCAATGATTAAATAAATAGGCTCATTTAATGTCAATCCAGACATTTCTAGCTCTGAATAATCTATACCAACTAAAGAGCCCCAATAACACAATATCAATGCCAATACCAAGCCAACAATGACACTAATCAAACCAATAAATAAGCCTTCTAATACGATTTGATAAAATAACTGCTTCGAACGGGTGCCGATAGCAAGCAAAATGCCAAACTCGGTTTGCCGCTCAAATATAGACATAAACATGGTATTAATTAAACCAAGACTGACTAATAAATACATGATGATTGAAACAATCAAGGTTGAATAATTAGTCATTGCTAACATGCTACTCAGTTGTGGCACTAACGTTCGCCAGTTTAAGCTTTCAATAGACTCATTATTCAATGTTTGCCAGAAAGCTAAAGTCATATCATCTGCTTGTTCAAGGTTATGTAAACGTAAAGCTACCTCATGTACTCCATTGATATTTAATAATTTTTGTCCATGTGATAAATTAATAAAAGCCATACCTATGTCCATGGCTCTTTCATTAAAACTAAATACCCCTGAAACACGAAATAAAGCTTGAGATAAATCGCCACCATGAGCTTGTGAAACTGTTACCACTAATCGGTCACCTAAATTCACTGCAAGTAAGTCGGCAAGTTGTTCACCTATAACGATTTCATCTTCAATACCTGACAGGTATTTACCTTGAGTCATAGCCTGTTTTAACTTACTTACTTGTGCTTCTTTCTCTGCATCAACACCATAAATAATTGTCGAAGCAACATTCTCAGAAGACGAAGTCATTGCTCCCGTTAATACTCTTGGCGCATAAGCTTGAATTTCTTTAATGTCATTAAGTTGTTGATAAAGTTTGCGACTATCTTTGATATAAAGATCGATATCATTTGCTTCTCTAAAACCACGTTGGTGAATTTGGCCTTCGCCGAGAAAAGTTTGCGTACTTATCTTTACCATAGTATTGACCATTCCTTTTACAAAGGCATCTGTAAACAAAATAGCCACTAAGCTAGATGAAATAAGTAAAATGGTAAGAAATGTTCTGCGGGTATTGCGAAAAATGCTACGTTGAGCAAGGCGAGTAATTAAGCTTTTATGCTGATTTTTTTGCTCATTAGTTAGTTGCTTGCCTATTTTATTTTTAGCGCTTACTTTAGGCTTTATTAACGCTGTTTTAGAGGTATTGTTCATCATTAAACCGCCTGCAATGCTTTCAATGGCGAAATTTTAGCTGCTCGCATTGCTGGAATAAAACTAACCAATAAAGTACTTGTCACAACAACAATCGAGGGTAATAACACGACAAACCAACTGACCTCACCTAGCATAGTATCAAAAGTAATACCGCCCATATCTATCGGCTCAGGCATGGGTATGCCACTACTCGCCAGCCAAATACAGACAGGCAAAACTAAAATTAAGCCGATTACACAACTAATAATCGCTAATATTAAGGACTCCAGCATAATTAAATTAAAAACAGCTAATGGTCGGGTACCTATCGCTTTTAATACACCAAACTCTCGAGTACGTTCTAATGTCCCCATTAAAATAGTATTCAAAACACCAATAGAGACAATAAAGATAATAATACTCATCGAGACATAACTTCCTTTTTTATCCGCTTGCATACTCTTATAAAATGAAGCCTCGACCACTTGCCATGGTTCAACGCTTAAACGAGTATTATCAAGTTCCTTTTGTATATTACCGGCAAAAGTCCTCGCATTACCTTGATGTGATAAAATAATCGCTAATTCATGTACTTGATTTAACTCACCAGACTGCATTGACAGAAACTCTCGCATCGCCGTTAAGCTAATATAAACGTTCATACGTTGATAAGCGCTGGCATCACCAATAACAGCTGTTATGGTAAAGATATCATTGGCAATCGAGCCATCAATTCCCTGAGAAATTAACACCAGCTCGTCACCAATACTCAGGTTTAAATTTTTAGCTAAGCTATAACCAACCATAGCATCAAAATAACCCTCATCATTGACTCGTTCTGATAAGTAGTGGCCTAAGTTTACTTTATCTTCTAAATGTGTTGTTTGCGCTTCTCGCTTTGGATCAATACCAATGACTTGTGCTGGAAAAGTTTTGTCTTTGCCATAGGCAAGGGATGGAGAAAATATCCTAGGAGCAACGCCTATAACATCATTTTTCTGCTCCAGAGCATTAATCAAGGTATTTGCATCATTGATGGTTTTATAAAGGGAAGGGCGCTCTAGGTAATTTTCTTTATGAATTTGCACATGACCGGTATGATCTTGGGTAAAGACATTAATAATATTACTGTAACTGCCTTCTGACATAGATAAGGTAAGACATAGTAAAAAGAACCCGCCTCCCATACTTAACAAGGTCAATAAAGAGCGACGTCGGTTACGTAATATGTTGCGAAAAGCAATGCTTAATATCAACATAAAGTATTATTTCCCCCTTTATCTAGATAATAGTTAGAAACGCTTTTGTAAATTTCGTAAGGTAAAAATATTATCAGCTAACTCAATATTAAATTCTGCTTCAACATACTCGATTACCGTCTTATGACCAGCTTTATTTAATGGTACCATGGTCATTTTTGCTGGCATTTTCTTACCATTAAAATCTTTAATATTACTAAACTCCATCAGGCGTACTTTTTCACCTTTCTCATTAAAGTAGCTTTGTGATAAAGGTAATAAACTTTGTTGATTAACAATAAATTCTATTTTCCCCCAAACTGTTACGGTATTTTTTTTAGGAATTAAAGTTAATCGATAATTTTCACCTTCCTCCGTTTTACTTACTTGATATTCTTCAACAAGTGAGACCTCACGTACTAAATCATCATTGGTAAAATCAGAGCCCATCCATGACCCCATCATCATAGATGGCGGAACTTTGATAACCTTATTTATTTTAGGGAAGTAATTCCACATTTCTTTATCAATCTTTAAAGTTGAAACACCACGGTCTTTACGTGGTGACAAAACACGAATAAAAGTATCATCCATGCCACGAGTCCAACTCTGCATTGCTAAAGTTCTTTGCCAATTGGGTGTAATTATTTGCATTTTCATGGTGGCAACTGAGCTTGTTGAACGAAAAAGTTCATCCATTTTTTT
The DNA here is from genome assembly GCA_040779365.1 of Colwelliaceae bacterium MEBiC 14330. Lineage (GTDB taxonomy): Bacteria > Pseudomonadota > Gammaproteobacteria > Enterobacterales > Alteromonadaceae > Colwellia. Next base: position 39,621 of record JBFONR010000007.1, on the reverse strand, counting down.
TACTAAGCTAGCTGCATCATTTTCTGCATTAGCAGTAAATACTGTAAGCATGAACATTAGGAATAACAGGGCAGATTTTAACGACTTCAACATCATTTATCCTTAATACTATTGAACACTTTTTTGGTAAATCACTGTATCAAGTTAGTAAACTAAAGCTAGCTTTATTATGCATTTATACAATAATTGCACTGAAAAATTTCGCATAAAAAAACCAGCACTAGGCTGGTTATTAAGTTTAGTATAATCATCGCTAAATACTAATTAATTTTAGCTAATATTTCTTCAAGTTTTGCTAAGTTTGCATAAGAAATAATCAACTTACCTTGACCTTTTTTATTATGATTAATAACAACCTTAGCTCCCAATTTTTCAGCTAAGCCTTGCTCCATATTAATGGTCTCAATTGCTTTCTCAACTTGCTCTTTTTCAGCAACAGGATTTTGAATCTTTTTAATTAACCCTTCAGTCTCTCTTACTGTTAGCTCTTTCGCGGCAACCGTTTGTGCTGCAGAGGTTTGCATATCACCTTCCAATGCTAATAAGGCACGGGCATGACCCATTTCAATATCACCATTTTCTAAAAAAGTTTTTACTTCGTCATTTAAATTATTTAAACGTAATAAATTACTTACTGTTGTACGAGATTTACCAACAGCAATAGCTACCTCTTGATGGGTTAAATCAAATTCAGTTAATAAACGCTCTAACGCGACAGCTTCTTCCATCGCATTGAGATCTTCACGTTGAATATTCTCAATTAATGCAATAGCTACCGCAGATTCATCAGGCACGTTCTTAATTAAGCAAGGCACAAGGTCAAGTTGTGCTAGTTTAGCTGCGCGCCAACGACGTTCACCGGCAATTATTTCATATCGATCATTACCAACAAAACGAACAACAATGGGTTGGATAATACCTTGTGACTGAATTGATAATGACAACTCTTCTAATGCAGCATCAGACATATCACGACGAGGTTGATATTTACCCGGAACCAACTGACTAATAGGTAACTTTTGTAATTCGTTGTCTTTGGTTGCTAGGGTGTTATTTGCATCGACAGCCTTTACTGCTTCTTCAGCAGGACTTGCTGAAACTGCTGGTGTTAATAAGGCATCAAGACCGCGACCTAAGCGACTAGCGCCCTTACGTTTTGCTGTACTCATAATTATCCTTTACGCTAGTTGGCAGCATTTGCCATAGTTTTCTGAGCTTTTTTCGCGTTATCATTTTTACGTAATACCTCACCTGCAAGCGCTAAATAAGCTTTAGCACCCGTTGAGGACTTATCATAATACATGGCTGGCGCGCCAAAACTTGGTGCTTCAGCTAAGCGAACATTTCTAGGAATTACACTACGATAAACTTTATCGCCAAAATGCCTTTTTAGTTGTTCAGATACATCATTTGCTAAGCGATTTCTCGGATCATACATAGTACGAAGTATGCCTTCAATATGTAATTTATCATTCACTACCGAAGTTAACTTAGTAATAGTATCCATCAAGGCTGTTAATCCTTCTAAGGCATAATATTCACACTGCATTGGTACAAGTACTGAGTCGGCTGCCGTCATAGCATTAACAGTTAACATATTTAATGACGGTGGACAGTCAATAATGATAAAGTCATAAACACTTTTCACTGGCGCTAGCGCGGTTTTTAGGCGTTGTTCGCGAGCAAAAACTTCCATTAATTTAATTTCTGCTGCAGTAACATCTGTGTTAGCAGAAATTAAGTGATAAAGCCCAGAAGTTTCTTTAACAACTACATCTTCGACACTTTGTTCTTCAATAAGTAATTCATAACACGTCGCATGAACTTGGTATTTATCAACACCACTTGCCATGGTGGCATTACCTTGCGGATCTAAATCTATTAATAAAACTTTACGTTTTGTTGCCGCCAATGATGCAGCCAAATTCACTGCAGTCGTTGTTTTACCAACACCACCTTTTTGGTTTGCAATTGCTATAATTTTTCCCACAAGCGCCTCTATTGTTATTTTTACTGCTAGTGCAACTTCTTCAATACCAGTACGTGGCGTTCGCCTACAAGTTCAGGTACGGTAATTTCATGACTATCGACTAACGAAATATGTTCAGGCAATTTAGCAACCTCATCTTGAGGGTATTGCCCTTTTAATGCAAAGAATTGTCCTTGCTCAACGGTAATTAAATGCTGGCACCAGCTTACCATATCATTTAAAGAAGAAAAGGCACGACTTAACACACCATCAAACACTATCTCTGGCTGGTATTGTTCAACCCTAGCTTTTACAGGGGTAACATTGGCAAGTTTTAATTGGAAAACCACTTGCCTTAAAAAAGTAATACGCTTACCCAGACTGTCTAATAAAACGAAGTTTCTTTGTGGATATAAAATTGCGAGTGGAATACCCGGCAAGCCAGGACCTGTTCCTACATCAATAAAATTTTTACCTGTAAGTACTTCACCAACCATTAGGCTATCCATAATATGTTTAACCAACATATCACTCGGATCGCGAACAGAAGTAAGGTTATAAGCTTTGTTCCATTTGTTGAGTAACTCAACATATTGAATAAGCAATTCGATTTGTTGTTCTGACACTTGCAGATCTGTTTTACTGATCAGTGTCGATAATTGTTGCTTTAACGTCATTTTAATTAGACGAACCTCACTAAATTACTTAGTTATTGGCTCGCCCCTACTTATTGCTTCTACGCTAATTTACGCAAAAGGCCATGTTTTTTTAAGTAGACTAATAATAACGAAATTGCTGCAGGAGTAATACCAGAAATTCTTGAAGCTTTGCCGATAGTTTCAGGACGGGCATCTTTTAATTTAGCTACTACTTCATTTGATAGGCCCGAAATCTGTTGGTAATCAAAATCAGTAGGAATTTTTGTATCTTCATTGCGCTTTTTCTTAGCTATTTCATCTAACTGACGATCAATATAACCGGCATACTTAATTTGAATTTCAACCTGTTCGCAGGCTTGTTTATCCGTTAATGTATTTCCTAAGCCTTCAATATTCATTAAATCACTGTAGTTTACTTCGGGACGTCTAATTAAGTCTTCCAAACTTGCTTCTTTACTCATGGGTGTTTTTAACAGTTCATTAATTTGCGCAATTTTTTGATGATCTTTTTGCACCCAGGTAGATCGTAATCGTTGACGCTCAAGTTCAATATTTTCCATTTTTTCATTAAATCGTTGCCAACGAGTGTCATCAACTAAACCTAGCGCTCGACCTTTTTCAGTTAAACGGATATCAGCATTATCTTCACGTAGTAATAAGCGGTATTCAGCACGTGAAGTAAACATACGATAGGGTTCTTTTGTGCCTAAAGTTGCTAAATCATCAATTAAAACCCCCATATAACCTTGGTCTCGACCTATGACGAATGCATCACGCTCTTTTACTCTATTTGCAGCATTAGTTGCTGCAATAAGCCCTTGTGCGCCGGCTTCTTCATAACCGGTAGTACCATTAATTTGACCGGCAAAATAAAGGTTTTGCACAAATTTACTTTCTAAACTTTGCTTTAAATCACGAGGATCAAAATAATCATACTCTATAGCATAGCCGGGACGTGTAATCAGTGCATTTTCAAAACCTTTAATAGAACGCACTAAATTCATTTGTACATCAAATGGTAAACTTGTTGAAATACCATTTGGATAAACCTCATTGGTTGTTAAGCCCTCGGGCTCAACAAAGATTTGATGTGAGGTTTTATCAGCAAAGCGAGTAATTTTATCTTCAATTGAAGGACAGTACCTTGGTCCAACACCTTCAATAACACCAGTATACATAGGAGAGCGATCTAAGCCATCTCGAATATGTTGGTGGGTTTGCTCATTGGTATGGGTAATATAACAAGATATTTGTTTGGGGTGATGTGTTTGACAACCCATAAAAGAAAACACCGGTGTTGGTGAATCTCCTGGCTGTTCTTCCATAACGGAAAAGTCTAATGATCTGGCATCTAGCCTAGGTGGCGTCCCTGTTTTTAAACGATCCATTCTAAATGGCATATCTCGCATTTTTGCTGCTAAGTTGACACTTGCAGGATCTCCTGCACGGCCACCTTGATAATTATTTAGACCAATGTGTATTTGTCCTGCAAGGAAAGTTCCTACTGTTAGCACCACAGTCTTAGCTTTAAACTTCAACCCCATTTGAGTAGATACACCGACAACGCGATCGTTCTCAAGGATCAGATCATCACAAGGCTGCTGAAAAATAGTCAAATTTTCTTGGTTTTCTAATACGTTACGTACAAAATTTCGATATAAAGTACGATCAGCTTGAGCGCGTGTAGCTCTTACAGCAGGTCCTTTGCTTGAATTTAACGTTCTAAACTGAATAGCACTGTGATCTATTGCGGTAGCCATTAAACCACCAAGTGCATCAATTTCTTTAACTAGATGGCCCTTACCAATACCACCTATCGCTGGATTACAGGACATTTGACCAAGGGTGTCAATATTATGGGTTAACAATAATGTTTTGCAGCCCATACGTGCTGCAGCAAGTGAGGCTTCTGTGCCAGCATGGCCACCACCAACAACAATTACGTCATACGACTCTTGATACCACATAAAATAACATTCCTGCCTGAAAAAGTTTTATTTAAAAATGTATTGCACATTTGCAACACTGAAAAATTAGGGAAGATATTTTAACGCTTTTTTGACTGAATGGATACGATCAAATGATTAAAAAAGATCGGAGTAGATCCCTAATATATAAAAAGAGATCTTTATAAAGATCTTATTATTATTAACTATTAGGATCCTACTTTCCTGTGTATAAGTTCTTTTTTTTTATAAATATTAATAGTTAACAGTTAGTGTAAAGTTGTGATCAAACTTTGATCTCTCAGCAAATAAGCTTTGATCAAATAGCTAGGTTATACACAGTGCGATTTATTTTAATATTCATATACTGAATAATAATAGAAAAATAACGGTTTATTAACTTTTTTATCCACATATTAGTATAAATAATGTAGTAACTGTTTATAACTTATGGGTAAGTGATCATGTTAGATCTAAAGTAGATCTAGATTTGTATGGATCCATTGCTGTGCGAGATCTTCTGGATCAATATCTGCTGCCATATCAAAGGTTTTTACAGGACAAAGTTGCTTACAATTCTTTGATATTAATAGTTTTGATATATCTTTTGCTGCTTTGCAAAAGGTATCATAATTCGAATCACCAATACCTATCGTTAAAAATTTAACCGTGGATAGATCTTGATCACAATTGGCAAGATCACTAGCAAATTGCTTGAAGTTGTCAGGATAGTCACCTGCACCATGAGTTGAGGTACAAATGAGCCAAATAGGATTTACCTCTATGTTGTCGTCTGTTTTTTGTTCTGTTTGAGCTAATGAATTTTGATTTAAGATGTTGTTAAAATCTGGTTCAAGGTGAACTTCAACATTGTGACCATGTTCATTTAAGATGTCTTCGCAGGCTTCTGCAACATATTCAGTACCACCAAGCATACTGCCAACAATAATTTGAATTGAGCTCATAAAAGGGCCTCTATAAAAGTGAATTTAGTTAAAAATATATACGGTATATAACTTACAGGTATTGTACTAAATATTAATAAATTAATTCTTTATGTCATTGGCTTTTGCTGCCCTTTAGGGTTCATTTAAAACAAATTTACTCATTGTTGCTCGCTTTTTTAATAGAATGACTATGATACAAAACTTGCGCCGCGATTAAATCCGTTTTAAGTTGAATAAATTTTAACCCTGAAAGATCAACAGTCCCTAATAACTAGACAAACATTATTTGTATAAGAATCGATATGGCTAACATTTAGTTTAGTAAAATGAATATATCATTTAGCGCTGAACAGGCTATGTTTTAGGTGGGCTAACAGGCTAATTTTATATTAACCTGTTTGTTTATTTTAATAGGTTATTTTTACTTACCAATACAAAAAGAGCTGAAGATCTTTCCGAGTAAATCATCACTAGTAAATTCGCCCGTGATCTGATCTAATTGTTGCTGACAAATGCGTAATTCTTCAGCCAATATCTCACCCGCTACAAATGACTCTAATTGCTCTAGGCCGGTTAATAGGTGTTGATGAGTATTCTCTAAAGCTACTAGATGACGTCTTCTGGCCATAAAGCCACCTTCAGTGCTCCCTTGGTAGCCCATAATAGCTTTTAGGTGTTCTTTTAGGCTGTCTACGCCATCTCCAGTTTTAGCTGATAAGGTTATCACGCTGTGCTTGTTATTGTTATTATCAACAAACTCGCTAAAACCCGTGTGCGCTTTTGTCATATCTGCTTTATTTCTTATTAATGTCAATCCAATATTATTGGGTAATTTATCAAAGAACTCTGGGTAATAATTTTTGATGTCTTGCTCATCTTCTAAAACACTATGAGCTTCGCTGGCATCAACCATGAGTAATACTCGATCAGCTTGGTTTATCTCTTGCCACGCACGTTCAATACCTATTTGTTCAACAACATCATCACTATCACGTAAACCGGCAGTATCGATGATATGCAAGGGCATACCATCAATGTGTATCTGTTCAGCTAAAACATCACGTGTTGTACCTGCTATATTGGTAACTATGGCACTTTCTTTACCACTTAACGCGTTTAGTAAGCTTGATTTACCGGCATTTGGACGACCAGCAATCACTACGCGCATACCCTCACGAATAATACAACCTTGTTGTGCTTGTTTACGAACAGCTTCTACTTGCTTAATGATGGCCTTTAAGTCGGTAAGCACTTTTTTATCGGCAAGAAAATCAATTTCTTCTTCGGGAAAATCAATTGCTGCCTCAACATACATGCGCAAATGGATAATACTTTCTACCATTTCATGGATAAGTTTTGAAAAATTACCTTGTAAAGAGTGCAGGGCAGAGCGCGCAGCTTGCTCTGAACTTGAGTTAATTAAATCGGCAATGGCTTCTGCTTGCGTTAAGTCAAGCTTATCATTTAAAAACGCTTGTTCACTAAACTCACCTGGCTTGGCCATTTGAACGTTAGGCAATTGCAAAATTGTCTTTAATAACATATCTAAAATTACTGGGCCACCATGTCCTTGAAACTCAATAACATCTTCTCCTGTAAAGGAATTAGGTGCTTTAAAAAATAATGCTATACCTTGATCTAATACTTGAGCATTGTTGTCGTTAGTGTCAAAAAATGACAGATACTCAGCTTTTCTAATTTCAGGTACTTTACCTAAGATAACCTTAGCGACATTTTCAGCTTCAGGACCGGAAACTCTAATGATACCAACGCCACCTCGTCCAGGAGCTGTCGCTTGTGCTGCGATAGTTGTTGTTTGTGAAACTGTTGTCATAGTGTGAGTGTGTATATAGTAAAATTGTCTTATGTAGGCTATTTTACTTTATTTCATTATTAAATGCGCAAAAGTTATCTTTAAAAGCAAAAAGGGCGATTACTATCAATCAGTAATCGCCCCTAAACTAATTTATTTGTCTGATGGCCTGCTAAAATTAAGCCGCTTTTGTTTGTTTTTGCTTTTCAATATCAGCAAAAATTATTTTCATCTGTACAATGGAAACAACATTACTGATTAACCAGTAAAGTACCAGACCTGATGGGAACCATGCCATAAATATTGAGAATACCACAGGCATGTATTGCATGATCTTCTGCTGCATCGGATCTTGTATGGTCATTGGTTGCATCTTTTGCATTACATACATACTTGCACCCATTAAAATCGGTAATACAAAGTATGGATCCATTGCTGATAGATCTTGAATCCAGAAAATAAACGGTGCATGACGCAGTTCAACACTCTCTAAAAATACCCAGTATAGTGCTAAGAAAATAGGCATTTGCAGTAATAATGGTAAACAGCCGCCCGCAGGGTTAACTTTTTCTTTACGATACATTTCCATAGTAGCTTGTGACATTTTTTGTCTGTCATCACCAAAGCGTTCTTTTAGTTGCGCCATTTTAGGCGCTAAGTCGCGCATTTTAGCCATGGAAGTGTATTGTGCTTTAGTTAATGGGTACATTACCCCTTTAACTATTAAGGTAATGATGATTATTGCTACACCCCAGTTACCAACAAAGCTCTGTATAGTTATTAGCAACCAGAATAATGGTTGGCTAATCATAAATAAAAATCCGTAATCGATCGTTAAATCAAGGCTTGGTGCAATGTCTTCCAGAACTTTCTGATCTTTTGGTCCCACATAAAAGATTGCTGAGGTAGTGCCTTGTTTACCTGCATCAACAATTACCGTAGGCGCTTTAAAGCCAATAACCGCCTCGTAATTGTTGCTAAAACTTGTATATAGTTGGTTGCTATCATCAGCTCTTGGTACCCAAGCTGAAACAAAGTAATGTTCAAGCATGGCAACCCAGCCACCTAGGGTAGCCTTGTTTAAGTTTGCCTCTTGAATATCATCAAAATCATACTTTTCGTAACGTTCTTCTGTGGTTGAATATGCTGCGCCACGATATGTTGGTAACATCCCGCCGCTAGTTGCAACAACAGTAGACTGCTTTAATTGACCGTACATTTGTACTGAAACACTATTTGCTGTGTTGTTATCAATTAAGTATTCAACATTTACACTGTAGCTACTTTTATTAAAGGTAAAACGTTTGGTAACTGTCATACCACTAACATCATGAAAAATTAAATCAATAACCAAGTTTTCTGCCGTTAATTCATAGTTGCTTTGTTCACTACTATAAATTGGGCGGCCTTTAATAATACGGTCTATGCCGTTAGCTCCGGTTAAACCACTTTGAGCAATATACTTTTGATTACCGTTTTGCATAACAGTATAAGGAATACCATTGCCTTGTTCGGTATCGTAATCAAGTAATTTAACTTCAACGATATCGCCACCCTGACTATTTATTTTTAAGGTGAATATATCTGTCTTAACCGATATTAATTTAGCAGAATTTTCTGTTGATTTTACTGCACTCACTTGTGCATCAGAGGATTCAGGTACGAAATCTGCGTTGGCAGTTTCTCCTAATTGGGTTTGGCTAATACTTGTTTCTTCAGTTACTGGTGCATTTTGTTGCTGCCATTGACTAAACAGTAAGTAGGTTACAACCATTAGCGCAATAAAAAGTAGACTGCGTTGCGATTCCATAAAATTTGTTTCTCTTATATTTTTGCGAGGGACTGTTCCCGCACGTCGTTTAATTGTTTAAGTGCGTGGCATTTTATTATACGTTTGCGTGATAACCAACTTTATTTACTTTTTTTAGTTAATGGTATTGGGTCGTAACCACCTTCGCTCAAAGGATGGCATTTTAACAACCGTTTTAAAGCTAACCAACTACCCTTGATAACGCCAAATTCTTCTATGGCTTGAATAGCATATGTTGAACAACTGGGATGAAATCTACAATTTTTTCCTAGTAGTGGGCTAATTAAATTTTTATAGCCTTTTATAAAGAGAATGGCTATTTTTTGTAGCGCTGAATTATTTTTTGCCATATTTTCTCTAACTCTAGGTTAATGGTTCTATTATCCAATTTATCTATTCCAGACTTTACCATGACAACAATATCAATAGCAGGTATCTTGTGTTGATTAAGGCGAAAACTTTCTCGTACTTGTCTTTTAATTCTGTTTCTTTGCACAGCAAGCTTTACACGCTTTTTCGCGATTGCCAAGCCTAGACGATTTTTAGCAATAGAATTTTGCTTATCAGCAATGCGTGTATGTGGTTTTTCTGTAATTAAAATTGTAAAGTGGCGAGAGCCAAAACGGGTAGGTTTAGAGAAAACATTTTGAAAATGACCGGGAGTCAACAAGCGTGACTCCCGATTAAATTTGTAAGTAACCACAGTTTGGCTACCTTATATCAAAAATGGTATACAAGGTTTGATATTATGCGCTAAGGCGAGCACGGCCTTTGGCACGGCGACGAGCTATAACAGCACGGCCATTTTTAGTTGCCATGCGAGCACGGAATCCGTGGTTACGCTTACGCTTTAGTACGCTAGGTTGAAATGTTCTTTTCATTACGCTAATCCGTCGGTTGTTGTTGCCCTGGCAAAACAGCCTTTTGAGCACACAGGTCTAAAAAATGAGGCGGAATATTAATGCTTGTCTAAGTATTTGTCAATCATTTATATAAGCTAATTTTCCATGATCCTTGTTTTTGGTGTCCGAGGATCATAGTGATCTTTTTGCTTACTTTCATTGATATTCACAGTTTTATCACACAAAATCATTTTCCCTTGATAACTTTTTTCATTAAAAGAACATCCCAGTTAAGGTTATCCTTAAAGTTTATCAGTTATTTTGATAACTATGATTATATTATGTAACTGTTTTATATGGATTTTATAATATATTTAACTAAAATAACTATAATAGTTAAAAGTCAATATTGCACTTGTGGATAACTCCATAGATAATAGAGCTAAGAAAAATAATTACCTTATTACTACTGGAGTTTTGGTTGGATCATTCACCTTGGCAACGATGCCTTTCTGTTCTACAAGAAGAATTGCCTGCTCAGCAATTTAGTATGTGGATCCGACCCTTACAATGTGTCATCAATGATAATATTATGACGCTTTATGCACCTAATCGATTTGTCTTAGATTGGGTTAGAGATAAGTACGTAAATAGAATTAATGAGTTGTTAACGATCAACGAAGTTAATAACCCTATGTTGCTCCGATTTGATGTGGGTAGTAAACCGATAATTGATAATAGCCCTGGAAATACTAGTCCTGAGGGTAACAGCAATGAAGCGATGTTTGCTAAGTCATCACCGACACCAAAACAATCTGAACCTGAAAGCAACTTACCTAAAAAAACTAATGTCCGCTTAAATTATACCTTCGACAACTTTGTAGAGGGTAAGTCTAATCAGTTAGCCAGAGCGGCAGCTTCGCAAGTTGCTGATAATCCCGGCTCTGCTTATAACCCGCTATTTATCTATGGTGGTACTGGCTTAGGTAAAACTCATCTTCTACATGCCGTTGGTAATGGTATTCTACTTAATAAGCCAAATGCAAAAATAGCTTATATGCATTCTGAACGGTTTGTGCAAGATATGGTTCGAGCTTTACAAAATAACGCCATGGAAAAGTTTAAACAATATTATCGTAGTGTCGATGCATTACTTATAGATGATATTCAGTTTTTTGCTGGTAAAGAACGAACTCAAGAAGAATTTTTTCATACTTTTAATGCGCTTTTAGAAGGTAATCAACAGGTTATATTGACTAGTGATCGATATCCTAAAGAAATTAATGGAGTCGATGACAGGCTTAAATCTCGTTTTGGCTGGGGACTAACCTTAGCAATAGAACCTCCTGAGTTAGAAACCCGTGTTGCGATTTTAAAACGCAAGGCGCAGGAGAGCCAGATTAATTTGGCCGATGAGGTTGCCTTTTTTATTGCTAAACGTCTACGTTCTAATGTTCGAGAATTAGAAGGCGCATTAAATAGGGTAATTGCCAATGCTAATTTCACTGGTCGCGCTATCACTATTGATTTTGTCCGAGAAGCACTACGTGATTTACTTGCTCTACAAGATAAGCTGGTCACTATAGATAACATTCAAAGGACTGTCGCTGAATATTATAAAATTAAAGTTGCTGACTTGTTATCAAAACGCCGTAACCGTTCAGTTGCTCGTCCGCGACAGATTGCCATGGCTTTATCGAAAGAATTAACTAACCATAGTTTACCCGAAATAGGCGATGCCTTTGGTGGCCGAGATCATACAACGGTTCTTCATGCTTGTCGTAAAGTTAAATCTTTACGTGAGGAAACTCATGATATTAAAGAAGATTATTCCAACTTAATCAGAACATTATCGTCTTAACTTTAGTAAAATATAATAACATTAGCATTCAAGCAGGTATTAAAATGAAGTTTTCACTGAATAGGGAATTATTACTCAAGCCATTATTACTGGTTTCTGGTGCAGTAGAACGTAAAAGTACTCTACCCATTTTAAGTAATATACTTTTTGAAGTTAGTGGTCGCTCACTCACGCTAACTGCTACAGATCTAGAGTTAGAGATGGTTGCTCGCGCCGAAGTTGATAATCAGGCAGAAGATGGAAAAATAACAATTCCCGCGCGAAAGTTATTAGATATTTGTAAAAGCTTACCTGAAAATGCTTTATTAACATTTGAATCAATTGAAGATTCTATCAAATTAAGCTCTGGAAGAAGTAGATATTCACTTTCTACACTCCCTGCTATAGATTTCCCAAATATCGAAGAGTGGCAGGGGGATGTTGAGTTTCAATTATTAAAGTCAGAATTTCTTCGTTTAATTGAAAGTACTCATTTTTCCATGGCCAATCAGGATGTCCGTTATTACCTAAATGGTATGTCTATTGAAAGTGAAGGTAATGAAATCCGTTCTGTTGCTACCGATGGTCACCGTTTAGCTATTTGTAAAATATCTAATGACAACTTAGCTCTTCCTGCAAGACAAGTTATTGTGCCTAGAAAAGGAATTTTAGAAATTATTCGTTTACTTGCACCAGTCGATGAATCTGTTCAAGTATTTCTAGGCTCTAATCATATCCGTATTATCGACAATGAATTCTCCTTTACTAGTAAGTTAGTTGATGGCCGTTTTCCTGATTACCGACGTGTTTTACCTCGTAATGGCGACAAGGTCTTTGAAACAAACAAAGATCAACTACGCCAAGTGCTCTCCAGAGCATCAATCTTGTCTAATGAAAAATTTAAGGGGGTACGTCTAAATTTTTCTGAATCGACTTTGAAAATAACGGCTAACAATCCAGAACAAGAACAAGCAGAAGAAGAAATTGAAATTAGTTTTCCGTATGGTGATTTAGAAATAGGTTTTAATGTTAGTTATGTGCTTGATGTTTTAAGCGCAATAAAAGATGAACAAGTAAAATTTACTTTAGCTGATGCTAATAGCAGTGTCGTCATTGAAGGCAGTAATAATGGTGAGGCGCTTTATGTCGTTATGCCAATGCGTCTTTAATTAACTATTAACAAATTACTTTGTCTAATGAGCGTTAGTAAACTTACTACATCCAACTTTAGAAATCTTTCATCAGGAGAAGTACAGTTCCACCCAAAGTTAAATTTTTTTGTTGGTGATAATGGTAGTGGCAAGAGTAGTTTGTTAGAAGCTATTTTTTTTCTCGGCCATGGTAAATCCTTCAGGACAACTAAAGTTGAAAATCTTGTTCGCCACCATGAAACAGGTTTTGTTGTCAGTAGTAAAAATAGCAATAACCAACAATTGGGCATCAGTAAAGAGATCAATTCAGGAATTACTCAAATTAAAATTAATGGTCAACGCTATAAACGTTTATCAGCATTAGCCAAAAATTTTGCAGTTCAAATCGTAACACCTGAAAGTTTTAAATTATTCTTTGGTGGTCCAAAAGAGCGAAGACGGTTTATTGATTTAGGCATGTTTCACGTGAAACATGATTTCAGCCAACAGTGGCGAGAGTTTAATAGGGTGCTTAAACAGCGTAATGCTTGCATTAGATCTTCACTAGATATGACAACATTTAATTATTGGACACAAATGTTTTGTCAATTATCGGAAGCTGTTGCAGCAGAAAGAGAAGAATATGTAAGCGCTTTGGTATCAGAGCTGCCGCAATGGCTTTCGTTGTTATTACCAAGTATCGCGAAAAAGGTCACGGTACAATATTTAAAAGGATGGCCACTAAAAAAAGACTTATTTGATACCTTAAGTGATAACTATGAGAGAGAAAAGGCCTTTGGTTATAGTTTACACGGAGCACATAAGTTTGATGTCAAGTTCTTAATTGGCAAACAGGCGCTAGAAACTAATCTTTCAAGAGGCCAACAAAAGTTGTTTTTATTGGCATTAACATTTGCACAGACAAGTCTTATTGCAAGCGTTAATCGAGTAAAACCAATTTTACTTATTGATGACATTGGCGCTGAGTTAGATTCTAACTCGAGATGTTCGTTATCAGAAGCTATAGCAAGTTTAGATTGCCAAGTGCTAATAACGGCAATTGATGAAGGGGCATTAGCACCTTTTACAAATGATATTATTATTAACAATAAAGATGATAATAATAATTTAAAATATCGTATGTTTCACGTGAAACATGGTGGTATATTACCTGTGAATAATTCAGAAATGATTGAGTAGGCTAAAACTATGACAGTAGAAAATGATTATGGCTCGTCCAGTATTAAAGTACTAAAAGGGCTTGATGCAGTGAGAAAAAGACCTGGTATGTATATCGGTGACACAGATGATGGCACTGGTTTACATCATATGGTTTTTGAGGTTTTAGATAACTCAATTGATGAGGCATTAGCAGGACATTGTTCAGATATTATCGTAACAATCCACTTAGATGGCTCAGTATCTGTAAAAGATGATGGTCGTGGTATACCAACAGAGATCCACCCTGAGGAGGGTGTATCAGCTGCTGAAGTAATTATGACAGTACTTCATGCCGGGGGTAAATTTGGCGGTGATGATTCAGGTTATAAAGTTTCTGGTGGTTTACATGGTGTTGGTATATCGGTAGTAAATGCCTTAAGTGAGAAGCTTAAATTAAATATTCGCCGTGATGGTAAATTATATGAGCAGTTTTACCATGTAGGGGAACCTGAGGCACCACTAGCTGTTGTAGGAGTTAGTGATAAAACAGGTACCGAAGTACGTTTCTGGCCAAGTTCAGAAACGTTTTCTGATGTCGTGTTTCACTATGACATTTTAGTTAAACGAATACGTGAGTTATCATTCTTGAACTCTGGCGTATCGATTCGTTTAATAGATGAACGCGAAGAAGGTAGAGAAGAGCACTTCCATTATGATGGTGGTATACAAGCTTTTGTTGATTACTTAAATACCAATAAAACTGCGGTAAATGATGAAATTTTCTATTTCGATTTAGCGCGCGAAGATGGCATTGTGGTTGAAGTAGCAATGCAATGGAATGATGGTTTCCAAGAAAATATATTTTGTTTTACTAATAATATACCTCAGCGTGATGGCGGAACACATTTAAGTGGCTTTAGAACAGCATTAACACGTACGTTGAACTCTTACATGACAAAAGAAGGTTTAAATAAGAGTAAAAAAGGAGGTAGTGAAACAAGTGCTACTGGTGATGATGCGCGTGAGGGCTTAACTGCAGTAATATCGGTTAAGGTACCTGATCCTAAGTTCTCATCACAGACTAAAGATAAATTGGTTTCATCTGAAGTTAAAACAGCTGTAGAACAAGCAATGGGTGAAAAACTTGGCGAATACTTATTAGAGAATCCTGTAGTAGCTAAAACTATTGTAATGAAAATAGTTGATGCTGCAAGAGCACGTGAGGCTGCGCGAAAAGCGCGTGAGATGACACGACGAAAAGGTGCTTTAGATATTGCAGGGTTACCAGGTAAGTTAGCTGATTGCCAAGAAAAAGATCCTGCGTTATCTGAAATTTATATTGTCGAAGGGGACTCTGCTGGTGGTTCTGCCAAGCAGGGACGAAATCGTAAAAACCAAGCTATTTTACCACTTAAAGGTAAAATCCTTAATGTTGAAAAAGCACGTTTTGATAAAATGATATCATCTCAAGAAGTAGGGACACTGATAACTGCTTTAGGTTGTGGTATCGGTCGTGATGAGTATGACCCAGAGAAACTTCGTTATCACAGTATCATAATTATGACCGATGCTGATGTAGATGGCTCTCATATCCGAACGTTACTGTTAACATTCTTTTATCGTCAAATGCCAGAGATAATGGAGCGTGGTCATATCTTTATTGCACAACCACCACTTTATAAAGTGAAAAAAGGTAAGCAAGAACGTTACATTAAAGATGATGAAGCATTAACTGAGTATTTAACCACACTTGCATTAGATAATGCAGAGATTCATGTTAATGAAGCAGCACCGGCAATATCAGGAGCAGCATTAGAGGGGTTAGTTAATCAATTCCGTGACACGATGGATGTAATAAAACGCGTTTCTAGACAAATTCCAGCAGATATATTAGAGAAAATGATATACAGCTCGACTATTACCGCAGAAGATTTTACTGATGAAGTCAAGGTTAACGCTTGGGCAGAAAACTTAATTACCCAACTTGTTAATCAAGATGGTAATGGTTCAATTTATAATATTGAAGTTAAATACAATCAAGAACGTAATATATATTACCCTAACTTCATCGTAAGGAAGCATGGTATTGATAAAGAATATCCTTGTAGTTATGAGTTTATTCAGTCAAAAGAGTTTGCAAGCATAATGTCGCTAAATAAAGCAATTAATGGCTTAATGGAAGAAGGTGCATATGTAAAACGTGGCGAAAAAATATTACCCGTTACAGACTTTGAACAAGCATTAAATTGGTTAATGGCTGAATCAAAACGTGGTCAGTACATACAGCGTTATAAAGGGTTAGGTGAAATGAATCCTGAACAATTATGGGAGACTACTATGGACCCAGAGACTCGCAGGATGTTGCGTGTGACTATTGAGGATGCAATTGCAGCAGATCAATTGTTTAATACCTTAATGGGGGATCATGTCGAACCACGTAGAAACTTTATAGAAGACAATGCCTTAAAGGTTTCAAACCTTGATGTATAATAGCTAGTTTTTAAAAGTTATGATGCCCGGTCTTCAAATCCGGGCATTTTTGTAGGATAAATACTCTAAAAAAGCTATACTCCAGTAAATAAATATAACTTAGAGCAAACTTGCTTTGCTTATGAAAATTGACAAAAGTGAATTGAACACCATGACAACTTACAATAGTAAAACTTTTCAGGGCTTAATTTTGCAATTGCAAGATTATTGGTCTCGTCAAGGTTGTGTAATTGTACAGCCTCTTGATTTAGAAGTAGGAGCTGGAACATTTCATCCAATGACGTTTCTACGTGCAATTGGACCTGAGCCGATGAGTAGTGCCTATGTGCAACCCTGCCGACGTCCAACAGATGGACGTTATGGTGAAAATCCAAATAGATTACAGCACTATTATCAATTTCAGGTGATGTTAAAACCTTCACCTGAAAATATTCAAGAGTTATATCTAGATTCGCTGAAGGAACTTGGTATTGACCCACTTGTTCATGATATTCGCTTTGTTGAAGATAACTGGGAGTCACCAACGCTAGGTGCTTGGGGCTTAGGTTGGGAAATCTGGTTAAATGGTATGGAAATTACCCAGTTTACCTACTTTCAGCAAGTAGGGGGATTAGAGTGTGCGCCAGTAACAGGTGAAATTACTTATGGCTTAGAGCGTCTTGCTATGTACATTCAAAATGTCGATAGTATTTATGACTTAGTCTGGACTGATGGCCCGCTAGGGACAGTGTACTACCGAGATATATTCCATCAAAATGAAGTGGAACAATCAACTTATAACTTTGAGCATGCTGATGTTGATGCTTTATTTAAACAATTTGACCAGTGTGAAAAAGATAGTCAAAAATTAATTGAAGCTAACTTACCATTACCTGCCTATGAGCAAGTGATGAAAGCATCACATGCTTTTAACTTATTAGACGCACGCCATGCAATATCGGTAACAGAAAGACAACGTTATATTTTACGGGTACGTACTCTATCAAAAGCATGTGCTGAGGCGTATTATGCTAAACGCGAAGAATTAGGTTTTCCTCTTTGTCAGAATAGCGCAGCCGCACAGGGAGAAAAATAATGGCTACTGAAACATTATTAATCGAATTAGGAACCGAAGAATTACCACCTAAATCACTAAAAACTTTAGCGGTAGCATTTTATGAAAGCATTAAAACACAACTAGAAAGTAATGATCTGGGTTATAGTGATATTAAATGGTATGCAACACCTAGACGCTTAGCTATACAGGTTTATGATTTAGTTGATAAACAACAAGATAAAGTTGTTGAAAAACGTGGCCCAGCAGTAAATGTAGCTTTTGATGAACAAGGCAGCCCAAGTAAAGCAGCTCAAGGTTGGGCACGCTCGCATGGTATTGCTGTTGAACAAGCTGAACGTTTAGTAACAGATAAAGGTGAATGGTTATTGCACCGTGCAACCGTTGCGGGTAAAACAGTCGATGAACTTGTGCCTACTATGGTAACAACGGCACTCAATAAACTACCTATAGCAAAACCAATGCGTTGGGGAGCTGAACGTACTCAGTTTATCCGTCCAGTACACACCTTAACTATGTTATTTGGTGAGCAGATTATTGCAGGAGAAGCATTAGGTGTAAGCTCAAGTAACCAAGTACAAGGTCATCGCTTTCATCATCAAGGACTGTTGACTATTGGCCACGCTAATGATTATGTAACCGAGTTAGCAAAAGCATTTGTTGAAGTTGATTTCAAACAACGACAAGAAAAAATAGTGGCACAGATAGAAAAAGTTGCCAGTGATATCGATGCTGTAGCGTTAATTGATGAAGATTTATTAGATGAAGTGACTGCACTGGTAGAATGGCCGGTAACTTTAGTCGGCACCTTTGATAAAGACTTCTTAAATGTTCCTGCTGAGCCGTTAATATACTCGATGAAAGATCACCAAAAATACTTTCCGGTGACCGATAAGAAAGGCCAGTTAGTTAATAAGTTTATCTTTGTTGCTAATATTGAATCAAAAGATCCGAGCGCGGTAATTTACGGTAATGAAAAGGTTATTCGTCCACGTTTAGCTGATGCAGAGTTTTTCTTTAAAACCGACAAAAAAAAGAGCTTAGCATCAAGGCTGGAAAGCCTTGAATCTGTGTTATTCCAAAAACAGCTCGGCACTTTAAAAGCAAAATCTGAGCGTATAGCGCAATTGAGTATGTATATTGCTGAACAGTTAAATGAAAACGCACAGGATGCTTATCGTGCGGGTTTATTAAGTAAAACCGATTTAATGTCTGAAATGGTATTAGAGTTCCCGCAAGTACAAGGTACTATGGGTAAGTATTATGCCTTACATGATGGGGAAAATTATAATATTGCCCAAGCGTTGGAAGATCAATATCGTCCACGTTTTGCTGGAGATGCCTTGCCTGAAGGTAATATTGGCTGTGCTGTTGCTATCAGTGATAAAATTGATAGTTTAGTAGGCATCTTTGGGATAAATCAGCCGCCAAAGGGCGATAAAGACCCATTTGCGCTACGAAGAGCAGCTATTGGTAGCATACGTATTATTATAGAGAAACAACTTGATTTAGACTTATCTGCGCTTATTAGCAAAAGTATAGCGCTCTTTGGGGATAAACTAGTTAACGAAACTACGGCTAGTGATGTACTTGATTTTATCATGGGGCGTTTCCGTGCTTTTTATCAAGAGCAGGGGATAAGTGTTGATGTGATACAAGCAGTATTGGCTAAAAAACCAAGCGCACCACTTGATTTTGAAAAGCGTATTAAAGCGGTAACTTTCTTTGGCAAATTACCTGAAGCGGCTACTTTGGCTGCTGCTAATAAAAGGGTAGGTAATATATTAGCCAAGTTCGATGGTCAGTTATATCAAGCATTTAATACTGATATAGCAACAGAGCAAGCAGAGCAAGACTTAGCTGATATTTATCAGCAAATAAGTAAGAAAGTAGCACCATTGATGGCTGAGAAAAATTATCAAGCAGCATTAACCGAACTAGCACAGCTAAAGACGCCGATCGATACTTTTTTTGATAGTGTTATGGTAATGAGTGATGATGAAGCGGTTAAAGTTAACCGGTTAACTTTACTAAATGAAATCAGGAATAGCTTCTTTGCTATCGCAGATATATCAGCTTTACAATAGGGAATCATAAGGTTAAAACTGAAAAAGGTCATGATATCATGACCTTTTTTATGGCTAAAAATTACTGAACTACTGCTAATAACTATGATTAATTTTTATAGATTGTTTGCGTAGATATCTAGCAAGAAACGCTCTTTGCGTGGAATATAAAAATTATTATAGTCAACAGAAAAAGCGATAGCTGTTGCTTTACCTCGTAACTCATGATGCGGAACGAAGCCATAAACACGAGAGTCTGCACTGTGACGACGGTTATCACCAAGAACGAGGTAATGGCCTTTAGGTACAGTAACGGGTGAAAAATTACTCATTATACTACTTGCATTATCATCGATATTAACTCGATGATTTATTTTGCCAGTTGTTTGTGAAAAATAATTTAAGCTACTCGCATCATTAGTTACACCTTTATCATCAAATGCTTGTAAAGAGAGTTGTTGGCCATTAACGGTAATTGTTTCATTATTCATCGAAATAATATCACCAGGTAAACCTACTATACGTTTAATTAATCTTAGGTTAGCGGCGTGAGATTCAAAGACAATTATTTCGCCGCGTTTAGGGCTATCTAGGGAAGCTAAGGATATATCGGTAAAAGGAACACGTAAATCGTAAGCCATCTTGTTAACGATTATTCTATCACCTTCTTTGATAGTAGGTTGCATTGAGCCGGTTGGTACAGAATACCAATCTGCAATGGCACTACGAAATATAGACATGAGCGCTAAAAAAAACACTAACTGTTTATGTTTTTTTAGAAAATTGATAACTGGCTTGGTGCTAATACTCATAAAATATCCTTAATAATTGTCTGAGGTTAATATAGACTAATTATTGAAGAACAAAGTTCCTATGAGACATATTTACTTACAACTTGAGTAATAAAGTCAGTGAGTTGTTTAAGATTTTTCAATAATGTATAGAAATGGAAGGCTATTTATTTGCTTTGCTATGAGTTTATGGTCCATAAAGCGACAAAAGCTAGGGATATCTCTTACGGTGGAAGGGTCATCACATTCAATTAATAATGTTTCACCCTGACGCATGTTGCGGATTTGTTTTCTTACCATCATCACAGGCTCAGGGCAACGAAGCCCAATGGCATTTAAGATATGATCAGTAGTATTAAAAGTTGTATTAGACATAATAGAAGAAATAGCTAGCAAAGGAACAATGACAATTATAACCTAATACCAAGATTAGGTGGCATTATAAAATGAGTGATAAGTTAAAATTAGCAAGATTGAACTATACTCAATATTACTTTAAATAAGCCGCTAAATTATTAACGGATTAAAAACAAATTATGGAATCAGATACGCGTGAAAGCAATCTATATCATTATACTTTTATTTATCTGGCAATTAGTTTTTATTGCCAATGCACAAACTAAAGAAAAGATATTAATTCAATCTTATCCTGAGCAGCAAAAAACCTTTATCAGGGCTGAGAAGCTGTTAAAAAATAACGATATTGCCGGTTATAACAAGTTATATAAACAGCTTGATAATTATCCATTACAACCTTACCTAAAGATGCGTCAGTTAATTAAATCGATGCAATTAACGTCGGGTAAGGAGATTATGTCTTTTTTAGAAAAACATAAAGGCTCTCCTTTAGATTGGCCTTTGAGAAAGTCTTGGCTGCAATACTTAGTAAAACATAAGCAAGGGAAATTATTTTTAGCAGCATATAACCAAACTTGGAATACAGAATTACATTGTGAAAACTTAAAATTCTTGTTGGCAGCTGGCGATAATGGTTCCGAGGTTTTTGCACAGGTAAATACTTTATGGTTAGTTGGCAAATCATTACCCAAAACATGCGATCCATTATTAAATGCATGGCAAAAAGCTGGTTACAGAACCCCTGAGCTTGTATGGCAAAGATTGGCGTTAGCTGCTGATGGAGGGCAACATACTCTTATTCCTTATCTAACTGGCTTGCTGCCGAAAGAACAACAATATCTTGGTAAATTATGGCACAGAGTCAGAAGAAATCCGGCGGTAGTATTATCAGCTAAAAATTTTAAAAATAAATCTGTAAAAGAGCAGCAAATTTATAGCTATGGCATAAAACGATTAATCTGGCGTTCTCCAAATGAAGCAATAAAAAGCTTTGAAAAAGCGAAACAAACTTTAGCATTGAGTAATAAAGATCAACAACAAATTATAGAAAAGTTTGCTTTAGCGTTAGCAAGTAAAAAGCATCCAGAAGCAAGAAAATGGTTACATAAAGTCGATTCTGCTAATGTCGATCCGACAATTATGCAATGGCAGATAACCGATGTGGTGAAAGAACAAGATTGGTTACTAGTGTTAAAAGAGTTAGATAGCATGCCGGATACTTATAAGAAGGAGTTACAATGGCAATATTGGTATGCAAGAGCATTAATAGCGACAAAAGACGATAGCGGGCCAGAGCTCATGGCAAATGTGGCCAAAAAACGCCATTATTATGGCTTTTTAGCGGCAACACATGCAAATACGCCTGTAACCATGGAGGATAAACCGTTAGAGATAAAACAATCAGAAAAGTATCCATTGCTTGTCTACCCTTCAGCACAAAGGGCTTTTGAATTTTATGCGTTAGGGCGGTATTCAAAAGCACGACGAGAATGGCGATACTGGTTATCACAACTTAATGATAGACAAAAACTTGTCGCTGCTAAGCTTGCTAGTGAAAAGGGCTGGGTTGATCGGGCGATATTTACCTTGGCGAAAGTAGGTTACCTTGATGATGTTAATTTAAGGTTTCCTAGAGCATTCGATAAAAAAATTATTCAATATGCTAACAAACGGGACATTAATCCTGCATGGGCTTTTGCTATAGCAAGGCGTGAAAGTTCCTTTATGACTGATGCTCGTTCTTCAGCAGGTGCGAGGGGGTTAATGCAAATAATGCCGGCGACCGCTAAAGAACTAAAAGGCAGACCTGTTGATAATTGGTATTTGTATAATGCTGAAAATAATATTGAATTAGGCACTAAATATTTAAGAGAATTACTTGATAAAAATAAAGGCAATCATGTACTAGCAACAGCCTCATATAATGCCGGTCCTCACAGAATTACGAAATGGTTAAAATATGGGAAAATCATGCCGGCTGATGTGTGGATAGAAACGATTCCTTTTAAAGAAACACGTAATTACGTTAAAAGTGTTTTAGCCTATCAAGAAATTTACCAACATAAACCAGGGCAGGTGAGTGAAGTTTTTAAGCGACTCATTGATATGGAGATAGGTAATCAATAATAGCGCTTAGCTTTGCAAACTATTGTGCACACATTTAATAAGTTTACTTGTCCATAGTTATGTACAAATTACGTGGTACTTTATCGCTGTGATATGATAAGGAATGTTTATTTAAGAAAATATTTGGAGATTTAGTGTATGACCACAGTTGATGCTAAATTGGCGGCTCAATATCCAGCACATATCGCGCAATTACAACAAAGAGCTAAAACAGCTTTAATGCGTGAAAATCTGGAGGGGTTAGTGATTCATTCCGGTCAAGAGATAAAAGCCTTTCTTGATGATAATTGTTATCCGTTTAAAGTTAACCCTCATTTTAAATATTGGCTCCCGTTAATTGATATCCCAAACTCGTGGTTAGTGATAAATGGTGAAGACAAACCAACGTTAATCTATTATCAACCGATTGATTTCTGGCACAAAGTCACTCCTTTAACTGAAAGTTATTGGGGAGATTCTTTCAATATTAAGATCTTAACTAACGCGAGTGAAGTTGATAAATTACTGCCTTATGACAAAAAAGGTTTTGCGTATATTGGTAGTCATCTTGAAGTTGCGACCGCGTTAGGTTTTGACACTATTAATCCTGAACCCTTACTTAATTACATTCATTATCATCGTGCGTATAAAACTAAATATGAACATGAGTGTTTACGTCAATCAAATGCCTTAGCGGTATCTGCACATAGGGCTGCTCGCAATGCCTTTTTACAAGGCGATAGTGAATATGATATTCAACAAGCTTACCTTAAGGCTATTGGTTACGGTACTAATGATACCCCTTACGGAAATATTGTCGCCTTAAATAAAAATTGTTCAATTTTACATTATATGGCATTGGATAAAATTACCCCGCAGGCACATCAATCATTTCTCATCGATGCTGGGGCAAATTTTAATGGCTATGCGGCTGATATAACTCGGACCTACTCATATAACAATGATAAATTTGCAGAGTTGATAGCGACAATGGATAAATTGATGCTCAAAGCTGTTTCAGGCTTAAAACCAGGCTTGAGTTATGTTGATTTACATATCGAAACACATCGTGCAATTGGTCAAGTATTGCGAGACTATAACTTTATTAATGTTGATGCTGATACTGCTGTTGAGTCTGGAATTATTTCGACTTTTTTCCCACATGGTTTAGGACATCATTTGGGTTTACAAGTACATGATGTTGGCGGTTTTATGGCTGATGAGCGAGGCACTCATGTCAATTCGCCTTCAGAGCACCCATTTTTGCGTACCTCTCGAGTGATTGAGGCTAACCAAGTGTTTACCATTGAACCAGGTTTGTATTTTATTGATTCACTGTTAGCGACGTTGAAGTCATCTGCATATGCTGATCAAGTCAATTGGCAAAATGTTGATGAAATGCGAAGTTTTGGCGGTATTCGTATTGAAGATAATATTATCGTTCATCAATCTCATAATGAAAATATGACCCGAGATTTGGGTTTAAATTAGTTTAGTAGGAAATAAGTCACCGTGACCAAGTCCTATCTTATTGCGAGCAATGATGTTGTCGATGAAAGCATTATTAATCGCAGCCGTTTTATTTGTTATTTACGTCCTTGCAGCAGCTCAACAGAAGCAAAATTAATGGTCAAAGAACTACAGCAAAGGCACCCGCAAGCAAATCATCATTGTTATGCTTTTGCTACTAAAGCTGCGGATGATAGTCAAGGTTATGGCTTCTCTGATGATGGTGAGCCTAGTGGTACCGCAGGAAAACCTATGTTGCTGGCATTGCAAGGTGGTGGTATAGGTCAGGTTTGTGCTGTAGTTGTGCGTTATTTTGGTGGTACTAAACTCGGTACCGGAGGTTTACAAAGGGCATATGGTGCTAGTGTGCGTCAAGCTGTGACACTTTTACAAGCAAAAGTTAAAATAGCTATGGTGCACAAAACTTTAGCATGTCAATATAACCAGGTAGATGATGTTTTGCATTTGCTTAATCAATTTGAAGGCGAAGTTTTGTCACAGGACTATCAGCAAACTGTTAATTTTCGTTTAGCGATTCCTGCAGAAAAACTCATTTTGATGCAAGATAAGTTAAAAACATTGTCAGCAGGGCAATTAAAGTTAGTTACTATCGAATAAAACTCAAACAAGAAAAGTAAACGTGCAATATAAAAACATTATCCGAATACTAGGCTTATTGGTTGCACTTTTGAGTGTTACTATGTTGCCACCAGCATTAATTTCATTAGTCTATCGTGACGGTGGTGGCTTACCCTTTATTTTAGCTTTTATGTGGTGTATTTTTACCGGCTTTCTCGCTTGGTATCCAAATAGGTTTGAGAAAACAGATCTTAAAGCCCGCGAAGGTTTTCTCATTGTCGTGCTCTTTTGGTTAGTACTTGCCAGTTTTTCCGCTATTCCTTTGATATTGTTAGAGCAGCCTAATCTATCAATAACAGACGCTTTTTTTGAATCATTTTCAGGTTTAACCACAACGGGTGCCACCATTCTTAATCATATTGATGGTTTACCTCATGCGGTTTTATGGTATCGCCAGCAACTACAGTGGTTAGGTGGTATGGGGATTATTGTATTAGCGGTAGCTGTTTTACCCATGCTTGGTATTGGTGGTATGCAGCTCTATCGTGCAGAAACTCCAGGTCCGGTTAAAGACTCCAAAATGACCCCGAGAATTGCAGATACAGCCAAACATTTATGGTATATCTACTTAGGTTTAACACTAGCTTGTGCTCTTGCCTATTGGCTTGCCGGCATGTCTGGCTTTGATGCTATTTGTCACGCCTTCTCTACTATAGCAATTGGGGGTTTTTCAACTCATGATGCCAGCATGGGCTATTTTAATAGTCCCGCTATTAACTTGGTCTGTGTTATCTTTTTAGTTATTGCTGGGGTCAACTTTGCCTTGCACTATGCAGCAGTTCAAAATAAGTCTTTAAAAAACTACTTCTATGATCCTGAATTTAAAGTATTCATTGGTATTCAACTAGCATTAACTTTGATCTGCTTTACTGTATTACTAAGTACCGGAACTTACCAAGATGCTGATAAAGCCTTAGATCAGGCATTATTTCAATCTGTTTCTATAAGTACCACCGCAGGCTTTTCCACAACGTCTTTTGCTGATTGGCCAACGTTATTACCTATGCTACTTATTTTTTCTAGCTTTATTGGCGGTTGTGCCGGTAGTACTGGTGGTGGTATGAAAGTGGTGCGAGTGGTATTACTTTACTTGCAAGGATTACGAGAGCTGAATAAATTAGTGCACCCAAAAGCTATCTTTAGTATTAAATTAGGTAGAAAAGTTCTGCCTGATCGTGTTGTTGAAGCTGTATGGGGCTTTTTTTCAGCCTATGCCGCTGTTTTTGTTATTTGTATGTTGTTGTTACTTGCCGCCGGTATGGATGATATTACAGCGTTTACAGCTGTCGCTGCCTGTATAAATAATCTTGGGCCTGGTTTGGGAGAAGTGGCGGCAAACTTCTCATCAATTAATGATATGAGTAAGTGGGTATTGATTGTCGCTATGTTATTTGGTCGCTTGGAGATATTTACTTTACTGGTATTATTTACTCCTGCTTTTTGGCGCTCATAGCTGAAAAGCGAGTTTGCTTAGTTTATATTGCTGTGAATTCAGCGCTAATAGTTTATTAAAAATCGCTAAAGCTAAACGAGTAAAAATGCAATTATTAGCTGTGAGTATTTATCTTAGCTATATCAATTAAAAATAAATAGCGCTGACTTGGAAAAGCTTTTCAACATCAACGATATAGCGTTTGTTTACTAGAAATAGAATAACATGATCTTCTTCATGAATTAAGGTATTAGAATGCGCTATAAGTACTTCACTACCGCGCACAATAGCGCCAATCGTTGTTCCGGGTGGCAGTTTGATATTTTTAATCGCTCGTCCAACAACTTTTGATGATTTCTCATCACCTTTTGCCACTATTTCAATAGCTTCTGCTGCTCCGCCACGTAAACTGTAAACATTATCAATAGCACCACGTCTGACATGGGTTAATAACGCCGAAATAGTTGCTTGTTGAGGCGAAATAGCGATATCAATGGTACTGCCGTGCACTAAATCTATGTATGCATCACGCTGAATCAGCACCATGGTTTTACGAACACCAAGTCTTTTTGCCAGAAGTGATGACATAATGTTGGCCTCATCGTCATTGGTAACAGCAATGAAGACATCAAACTGGTCTATATTTTCTTCGGTTAATAGTTCTTGATCAGAAGAGTCACCGGTAAACACTAAGGTTTCATTTAGTTCTGAAGTTAGCTTTTCTGCTCGTTGTTGTGAACGTTCTATAAGTTTTACTTGATGGTTTTTTTCTAAAATTCTTGCTAAACCAGCACCAATATTACCTCCACCAGCAATCATAATACGCTTATAAGCTGATTCAAGTTTTTGCAATTCATTCATTACCGCTCGTATATGAATACTGGCGGCAATAAAAAAAACTTCATCGTCGGCTTCAATGACAGTAGTACCAAGCGGGCGAATCGGTTTACCATTACGATATATGGCTGCCACTCGTGTGTCGACATTGGGAATATGGTCTCTTAATGTCGATAAGGCATGACCAACCAGTAAGCCACCGTAATATGCTTTAACAGCAACTAAACTCACTTTACCATGAGCAAATTCTAATACCTGCAGTGCACCTGGGTAATCAATTAAACGAGAAATATCTCTTGTCACTAGCTCTTCGGGAGCAATAATGTGATCAATGGGAATATGTTTTTTGTGAAAAAGTTGCTCAGAATATTTCAATATTTGGTTAGAGCGAATACGGGCAATTTTTTTAGGTGTGTTAAATAATGATGAGCATATTTGACACGTTATCATATTAGTAGCGTCATCACTGGTAACTGCGATTACCATGTCGGCATCTTCAGCTCCAGCACTTCTTAATACCTCAGGGTGACAACCTTGGCCATTGACTACTTGTAAATCCATTTTATCTTGAAGTTCTCGCAGCTTTTCACTGTTTGTATCTACTACAGAGATTTCATTGTTCTCGCCAACAAGGTTTTCAGCTAAGGTGCCGCCAACTTGTCCCGCCCCCACTATGATTATTTTCATGTGTTATTTATGCTCGTTTATTGTTGTTTTAATAACTTGGCGTAGTAAAAACCATCCATATTTTCAGCATCAGGTACTAATTGCCAACCAATAGTTTCCTTATCAGTATCAAGCTTATGCTCAGTAATGGCAATTAATTGTGCATCTTGATTTTTTTTGATGAAGTCAGCTATTTGCTCACTGTTTTCTTGCGGCAAAATACTACAAGTTGCATAAAGTAGTGTGCCACCGGGTTTAAGTAAACTCCAAATATTATTTAAAATTTGTTGCTGTAAAACCACCAGTTTATCAATATCATCAGCTTTTCTAAGCCACTTTATATCTGGATGACGTCGAATTACTCCCGTGCCTGAACAGGGGGCGTCAAGCAATATTCGATCAAACAGTTGCCCAGACCACCAGTCTTGAGTGGCAGCGTCTGCTGCGATAACGTTAGCGGTTAAGTTTAAGCGAGTTAAGTTATCTCGGACTCGTTCTAGGCGACTTGCTTCAATATCTATTGCTGTCATCGAAGCTATGTCAGGAGTTTGCTCGATAATATGGCAGGTTTTTCCTCCTGGAGCAGCACAACAATCAAGCACAATATCATTTGGCTGACAGTCTAATAACCTTGCCGCTTGTTGAGCAGCAGCATCTTGTACTGAAACCCAACCTTGTTCAAAACCAGGTAACTTAGCGACATCTAGTGGTTTAACAAGTTCAATGGCTTTAGAATTTGATTCAATCGATGCAATTTCTATATTGGCATTTTTGAGTAGCTGTTGATATTGCTCACTCGTATGATGCTGCTGGTTCGGGCGCAGCCACATTGGTGGTTTTTGTTGGTTAGCGACAAGTATTGTCGACCACTGTTCAGGATAGGCTTGTTGGAGCTTTTTAATAAACCATCCAGGGTGGTTATATTTTACTGGCTCAGGTAATACCTTTTCTGTTTTTTTATCATCCGTTATTGCACGAAGGAAAGCTCTTAGTACCGCATTGACTAATGCTTTCATATGACGATTTTTTAAGGTGTTGGTCGCGGCAACCGTTTCACTTACTGCAGCATGATCAGGAATACGCATATACCTTATTTGATAAATACCAACTAAAAGTAAAAAGTGAAAAACACGTTGTTTACCTTTTAGTGGCTTTTGCATTAAATGGCGAACATCACTCTCTAGTTCGGGTAAATAGCGTAGAACCCCATAACAAATTTCTTGCAATAAAGCTTTGTCTTTACCAATCAATTTCTCTTGCTGCTTTGGTAGCTCATCACTTAAACTTCGTCCTTGGTCTATCACGGCATAACAACACTTTGCAGCTAGAGCACGAATATTTATTGTCATTTTATGTTAACCAAGTTTATTAATATGACTTCCAACAGCAAACCAATCGCTGCGACCATTGAGAATATCTTTCACTGGCAGTGCTTTCTTACCTGGTAACTGGATAACTTCTAGGCATAGAGCACCGTTTGCCGTTACCACTGAAATGCCATTTTTATCAGCCGAGATAATTGTACCTTGATCAGCATCTCCTTGATATTCCTGCACAGACGCCTGCCATACGCGAACCCTATGTTGTTTGCTTTTTGACTCTGTGAAAGTAAACTGTGAAACAGGCCAGGGGATATAAGCTCTAATTTTTCTCTGCAGTTCATCAGCAGTTAATTGCCAATCTAATTCCGCTTCAGCCTTATCGAGCTTATGAGCATAAGTTGCTTGGTTATTATCTTGGGCTACATTATGAACACTGGCTTGATAGTTATCTTGTGACATCAGTGTCAAGGTAGCTGTTAAGGCTTTTGGGCCTAAAATAGCTAATTTCTCATAAAGGCTGGCACTGGTATCGCTAGCTTCTATCGTGCATTCTGCCGTTAATATCATATCGCCAGTGTCTAAGCCCTTATCCATTTGCATGATAGTGACACCTGTTCTTTCATCGCCAGCTTCAAGCGAGCGTTGTATTGGAGCAGCACCGCGCCATTTAGGTAAGATAGAGCCATGGACATTAATACAACCTAATCTAGGTGTATTTAAGATAATTTCGGGTAATAACAAACCATAAGCAACGACAACCATAATATCAGCATTATATTGGGCTAAATGTTGCTGGTCTGCTTGACTTTTGAAGTTAACTGGCTGCTCAACTGCTATATTGTGATCAATTGCAAGTTGTTTTGTCGCACAAGCCGTTAACTTTTTGCCTCTACCCGCTGGTTTGTCTGGCGGGCAATAGACAGCAATAACCTTATGTTCGGAATTTAATAATGCGGCTAAATGTTTAGCTGCAAAGTCGGGGGTACCGGCGAAAATAATATTTAATGGCGTGGTCAAGGGAATATCCTATATATGTAAGTATGCGCTCACTTATTTTTTATCTCTTTTCTAAACGGGCTTCTTTTTCAAGTTTTTTCTGAATCCTTTGACGTTTTAGTGGCGATAAATAATCAACAAATAGTACACCATTTAAGTGATCAAGTTCGTGCTGTATGCAAATGCTTTGTAGTTCAGAGGCATTTAAGGTGAACTCTTCACCATGACGATCAAGTGCTTTTACCGTACAAGTGTCATGACGATTAACTTTGGCATAACTTCCTGGTACTGATAAACATCCTTCTTCATTAATGGACGTTTCATCACTGGTAGCTATTATTTCGGGGTTAATAAGCACTATGGGTTGATTACCCTCTTCAGAAGTATCCATTACAACGATACGCTGATGAATATCTACCTGCGTAGCAGCGAGACCAACACCTTTTTCTTCGTACATGGTCGCCAACATATCATCGATAATTTTTGTTATAGCCGCTGTAATCTCAACTACAGGCTGGGCTTTAGTTCTTAAACGTGGATCTGGAAAACGTAAAACAGTTAAAATAGTCATATTTCATTAAAAGAATTAGCGATAATTCACCTAGAATGTTATGTTTTAATTATATACCCAAGTAACTAATAATTATAGTGTGTTACATCAGTTAGCACGAAGAAGGAACGAGCTCCATGCTTAAAAAAATAATATTCTCGTTATCATTAATCTCTTGTCCATTGAGTGCTTTGGCTGATCAAATAAAGCTTAATGATGACGCTCCTGAAATCCATGTCGTCGAGAAGGGCGATACGTTGTGGGATATTTCGGCATTATTTCTTAAGCAACCTTGGCTTTGGCCGAAACTTTGGCGTTTAAATCCGGAAATCAATAACCCTCACTTGATATACCCTGGCGATATTTTAAAACTTGTTTATGATGAAAATGGCCAGCCTATGCTAGTTGTGCAGGCTGGTAAACCTAGCTACAAATGGTCACCTAAGATTCGCAAAGAACAGAAAAAAGACTCTGCTATTAGCTTGTTACCGTTAGAAGTTATCGCACCATTTATGCGATATGATCATTTATTTACTGAAGATGAACTGGATGAATTACCTCATATTATAGGCAGTGATGAAGGTCATAGAATGACCACGAAAGATTTCAAGGTTTATGTTAATGCAAATCTTGAGGTTGCAAAAAGTTACGCTATTTATGATAAAGGTGAAGAGATATTTGATCCTGAAACAGATGATTCGTTAGGTTTCTATGTTAATTTGGTTGGTACAGGTCAAGTTTTGAAAGCTGGTGATATGGACAATGATGTACCGTCTACCTTACATGTTGGCTCTATTAAGAGAGAAATACATGCTGGCGATTATGTTGTTCCGGTCAATGAAGGACAATTGTTACCATCGATATTTTCAATGAAAGCTGCTAAGGAGTCACTTCGTGGTGCTATTGTGAAGGCGACTAGTGATGGTCGTGAGTTTGCTAAACTGGAAGTGGTTATGATTAACCGTGGAACTGAACATGATGTCAGCATTGGCGATGTCATGGCGATTAAACGTACCAGTCCTGCTGTTGTTGACACATTTAGTGGCCCAGCTTATGTTGCCGAAACATCAGCTTGGAATAAAATAACAGGTAGTGATTATAATATGCCAGAAGAGAAATTAGGTGAATTGATGGTATTTAAGGTCTACCAACAAGCAAGTATGGCGATTATCTTAAATACACAAAAGCCTGCTCGATTAAATGACTTGGTCACTGCACCAGAATAAAGCAACTGTTAGTTGTTGAATTTCTCTAATATAGAGAGAAATTAAATACTTGTTCTTAGGGAGAAGACAAGTGCATGAGAATAACAGTAAAACTAGAATTCATTATTGGCTAGCATTAAAACTTGTACCTAGGTTAGCCGTTGTTAAAAAAATAGCGCTGGTTGAAGCCTTTGGCTTGTTGGCGCTATTTTCATTTCATAACCAGAGATCTGTTCTGAGCTCTGCTAATGGCTTGTCTGCTAAACAGCTAGCAGCATTTTATCAACCTGATTGGCACTTAATTGATAAAATCATTCGAGCATGTCAAGCATGCCATGGTTTAGTGATTTGTTTTGACGATGATTGTTATCCTCAGTTATTAAAACAAATTTATGATCCCCCCTTAGTCTTATTTGTTCAAGGTAATGCTAAATTACTCAATGTTGAGCAAATTGCGGTCGTTGGCAGTCGCTCGGCTAGTGTAAATGGGCGAGAAACTGCTTTTTTACTATCATCACAGTTAGCGCAAGCCAATATTGCAATTACCAGTGGTTTAGCATTGGGTATTGATGCAGCAGCCCACCGAGGTGCCTTGACTGGCAATAGGGGGACAATCGCTGTTGTTGCCACAGGGATAGATAGTGTTTATCCAACTAGACATAAAGGTTTAGTGCAGCAAATAATCAATTATGGTGGCGCAATAGTGAGTGAGTTTGTACCAGGCACTCAAGCTAGAGCAGGGCATTTTCCTAAAAGAAATCGCTTAATTAGTGGTATGAGTTTAGGGGTTTTAGTGGTTGAAGCTGAATTAAAAAGTGGCTCATTAATTACCGCTCGGTGTGCATTAGAACAAAACAGAGAGGTTTTTGCTATCCCTAGTTCGATTACAAACCCACAAGCTAGAGGATGTCATTGGTTAATTAAACAGGGAGCTAAACTTGTCGAACAATGTGCCGATATAATAGATGAACTCGCTTTTACAAATAAACCTAGTCTACACTTAACAGTAGAGAATCAAGACTTAAAGAATATAGATGACAAAGGAGGAAGTAACAAAAAACAAAAAAGCTTGTCTAACGATGCATTGTTGGCTAGTGTGGGGTTTGAAATTACTCCTGTAGATAAAGTAGTTTCGCGAAGTGAACTTCCCATAGAGGAAGTGTTAACTAGATTAACGATGCTTGAGCTAAGTGGTCTGGTATCTGCAGTACCCGGTGGCTACATTAGAACGCAAAAAGTATATAGGGGGTAAATTATGTTTGATATATTAATGTATCTTTTTGAAACGTATATCCAAAATGAATCAGATACCATGGTGGATCATGAGTCGTTAACTGATGAGTTAACAAGGGCAGGTTTTCACCAGGATGAAATATACAAAGCGTTAAATTGGTTAGAAAAGCTCACAGCATTGCAAGATACTGATGCTTATCCTTATTTAACTCGTGTTGGTAGCAAGTCTTTACGTGTATACACTGCACAAGAGATGCAACTACTTGATACACAGAGCCGTGGCTTTATCTTATTCTTAGAGCAGGTCAATGTACTCGATTTTACTACACGTGAAATGGTTATTGATAGAGTGATGGAGCTTGATACTAAAGACTTTTCAATGGATGATCTCAAATGGGTAATTCTTATGGTGTTATTTAATGTACCAGGTAAAGAATCAGCTTATTCTCAATTGGAAGATTTAATATTTGAAGAACAAGAAGGCCCTTTGCATTAATCTACTTTGCTGACTTTAACTAATTGGTTTAAGTCAGCACCTCTGCTTGCATATAGTTTAGTCAAGTTTTATGGCATAATATGCCCATACTTATTTTAATTAAAACTTTACCATGTCTGAATCTGATAAATCTTTATTTACTCGCCATGAGCATGCTTTGGAAAAAGAATATCAGGTATGTCCAGAGTGTGGTTCAGAAGTTACTATTAAGCATGGTAAGTCAGGTGCTTTTCTTGGTTGTGTTAACTACCCTAATTGCCAATATACTCGTCCTGTTGTCGAACATGAGCGGGTAGAAGATAAAATATTACCAGGTACTGAGTGCCCATTATGCTCTCACGAACTGGCCGTTAAACAAGGGCGTTATGGTATGTTTATCGGTTGCAGTAATTTTCCTCAATGTAACCATATTGAACATCAACAAAAAGAAATATTATCTGAAGTAACGTGTCCCAACTGTAAAACTGGTTTATTGCAAGAGAAAACTAATCGCTTTGGTAAGAAATTCTATGCTTGTAATGCTTACCCTAAATGTAAATTTGTAGTAAATCACGAACCCATCGTGGGTGAGTGCCAAAAATGTCAGTATCCATTGTTACTCAAGCGTAATATGGCTGCGGGCATTAAATATCAATGTGCTGATAAAAAGTGTGGCTACATGCAAAAACAAAGTTAAATATAATAAAAAACGC
The DNA here is from genome assembly GCA_040779365.1 of Colwelliaceae bacterium MEBiC 14330. Classification (GTDB taxonomy): domain Bacteria; phylum Pseudomonadota; class Gammaproteobacteria; order Enterobacterales; family Alteromonadaceae; genus Colwellia. The sequence continues at coordinate 5,063 of JBFONR010000007.1, read as the reverse complement.
CTATGCAATTATGACAGGCGTTATGTCTTTTTGAAGTCGAATTATTTACTGTGTTTATCAAGATAACGCTGTGCAAAGCTATTAAGATCTGGGAAAGCGTTAGGGCAAAGTAAAGTAGCTAAATTTTTCAGGTTTTGTGCAAGCGCTAATTCGTTTTCACCACTGACGTTTATATGACCCATCTTACGGCCAGCACGTTTAGATTTATTATACCAATGAATCGATGTACTTGCTATTTCAAGTACCTCATTGGGTATTGAATCTTGACCAATAATATTGATCATTGCTGTTGGACGAATTAGAGCTGTGCTACCTAAAGGTAAATCACAAATAGCCCGTAAATGGTTTTCAAACTGGCACGTATCGGCACCTTGTTGAGTCCAGTGACCTGAGTTATGTACTCTCGGAGCTATTTCATTTACTAATAGTTGATTACCAACTTGGAAAAATTCGATAGCCATAGTGCCAACATAATTGAGTTTATCAGCAAGCGCTTTGAATACTTTGGTAGCTTGTTCTTGCAGTACTGCATTAGTTGGTGCTGCAACAGAAACACTTAAAATACCATTGGTATGATGGTTTTCTGTTAGCGGGTAGACCGCGACATCACCGTTTACACCACGAACACCTACTAGAGATACCTCACGATCAAATGGCACCATCTGTTCTGCAACAATAGCTTGCTTAACTGTTGTCGTTGAAGCATCTAAAAATTCGGCTATATTTTGCCAAACAGCTTCAGCGTCAGTCATCGATTTTAATCGCCATTGTCCTTTGCCATCATAGCCTTCTAATGCACTTTTAAAGATGATAGGTAAAGATAATTTACCTATTGCTCCTGTGAATTCTTCCTTTGAATTAACAATGTGATGCTTAGCGTTGGCAGCATTACAAGATTCTAGCAAGGCTTTTTCTAATCTACGATCCCCACCAATTTTAATGGCTTCACTGGTTGGATAAAGCTTACCAGATTGTTGACATTCATAAAGGATATCATGAGCTACATGTTCAAACTCTGCAGTGATAACATCGGCAGTAGCAATTCCGGTTTTTAAATCACCGTAAACATGCTCAGGGCTTATAGGTTGTACAACCTTATTATTGCTTACATCTAATGCCTTTATATCTAAATTTAAAGGTGTGCCAGCTAACTGCATCATTCGAGCTAACTGACCTGCGCCAAGGACAAGGACTTTATTCATAATGTTACGCTTATTCTGCCGGGTTCGGATTAGCTAAAATAGTTTCAGTTTGTTCTTTTCTAAATTGCTCAATATTTTTTTGAATGTCATTATCAAAGGTGCCGATAATTTGTGCCGCTAGTAAGCCCGCATTTGCAGCACCAGCAGTACCTATTGCTAATGTGCCAACAGCTATACCTTTTGGCATTTGAACAATAGATAGCAGAGAATCTTTGCCACTAAGTACTTTAGATTGCACAGGTACACCTAAAACAGGTAAAGAAGTATAAGCAGCAGCCATACCTGGTAAGTGCGCAGCACCACCAGCACCAGCAATGATTACTTTTATGCCTCGATCTTTAGCACCTTCAGCATACTCAGCGAGTAAGTGAGGTGTACGGTGGGCAGAAACCACTTTAGTTTCATATTGCACACCTAATGAATCAAGCATATCTGCTGTATGTTGCATTGTTGGCCAATCAGACTTTGACCCCATGATGATACCGACTGTCATGTATTTATACCCTTTGCAAGAATAAACGCTTCTTCAAGGAAGAAGAATATGAATTAATAAGCAGCAATTATAACCTTGTTTAGCGTAATACGGAATCTAGAAGTCAATCTTGGATAAATTATTTACTCATAAGCTAGCTGATAGTGAAGTGTATTTGGTAATATGATTAACCATTGAGTTTTAAGAGAGGCTATTCTTGTGAATGAAATAAGCGCAGTTGAGGTTTTTAATCAGGGCGGCATTATTGCTTATCCTACAGAAGCCGTTTTCGGGGTAGGTTGTGACCCTGATAATGAGCAGGCACTGCAACGCTTATTAGCGGTAAAAAATAGATCTGCTGATAAAGGCCTAATTTTAGTTGCGGGGAATTATTCACAATTACAGCCTTATATCGATGAAAATCAAATATCGCAAGACATGCTAAACACTATGCTTGCTAGGTGGCCTGATGGAATATCTCAAATCGTGCCAAAGAATAAAAATATTTCACCATTATTATCAGGTAAATTCGATACTATTGCGATCAGGGTAACTAGCCAACCCGATGTAGTTGATTTGTGTATGCAAACCAATAAACCCATTGTATCAACAAGCGCTAATTTATCAGGTCGGCAGCCAGCAAAAACATGGCAAACATTGTGCCCAGAGCTGATTGAGCGAGTAGATTTTATAATCAAAGGAAAAACATTAGGACACAAAAACCCTTCAAAGATTATTTATGCCTCAACAGGGGAAATTGTTCGAGATTAATCGGCAATTTTCGACACAAAAAACTGCTAAACTATTGGCTGCAATACTCACTAGTTGCCGGCTATGCTACTAAGTTAGCTTCAGCTATTATGACTTTTGCGAGCCTATTGAAAATAAAAAGCAGTAACTTATTCTAAAGAATTACTGCTTTTTTGTTTTCATTAAATAACGCTTCAGTTAGGCTATATTTATCTATCAATATATAATTAACCTGTATGACTCAAGCTAATTTAGATCAATATTGTGTTTTTGGTAATCCAATAGCACATTCTCGTTCACCTGAAATTCATCAAAACTTTGCTAAAGAAACCAACCAGGCCATCTTGTATAAAAAACAACTGGTTGAACTTGATGGTTTTGCTGCTGCGGTAAAATCATTTATCGACTCTGGCGGTAAGGGGGCCAACGTAACCGTGCCGTTTAAAGAACAAGCACTTACCTTAGCTGATCAATTATCCGAACGTGCAGCTTTGGCCGGTGCCGTTAACACGTTAACTTTTAAAAATGGCAAGGTTTATGGTGATAATACTGACGGAGAAGGTTTAGTACAGGATCTAATCCGTAATAAGGTCGTTTTAAATGGCTGCCGTATATTAATTATAGGCGCAGGAGGGGCGGCAAAAGGTGTGTTATTGCCTTTATTATCACAACAACCCTCTGCTATTACGATAGCAAACAGAACGGTAAGTAAAGCACAGCAACTTTGTCAGCATTTTTCTGATAAAAGAGTCCAAGCTTGCCATTTTACCGAGGTTACTCAACAAAATTACGATTTAATTATTAATGCAACTTCGGCGAGCTTATCTGGAAATTTACCAGCAATCTCTAGTGAAGTAATAAATGCAAATGTTACTTGTTACGATATGGTTTATGGTCAAGATGAAACACCATTTTTAAAGTGGGCTAAAGAACACGGTTGTGCAAAAACTATTGATGGCTTAGGTATGTTAGTTGGTCAAGCCGCCGTTAGCTTTTCCATATGGCGTGAAGTAACTCCTAATACTTTATCAGTAATAAATAAACTTCGAGCATCTTTTGTGGTCAATTAAGGAGAAGCAAAGTGAATCAAGCAATATTGTTTAACGATGATCTAAGCTTTGACCAGCAAGAAGATGCTTGGCGTTTCACTGCTTTACTGTCCGGACAAACTATTACAGTGTTTTTTCATTCAATGCAATTAAAGCAGTTAGATCAAATAGATAATTGTACAAAGTTTGATCTAGAAGAAATTGTCGAACTCTGGCTCGAAAAGAACGAACCAGAAGGCAATGTTATTCATATACAAATGCGTTAAAGACTACTTTCATTAAGATAATCGTTTTTTAATTGTACATAATTAATGGCTGACTGCTTAAGGAACTGGGTTTCACTATCTGTTAACTTTCTTACTTGTTTTATAGGGTTGCCAACATATAAATAACCGCTAACGAGTGTTTTATTGGGAGGAACTAAGCTACCAGCACCAATAAAAACATCATCTTCAACAATTACGCCGTCCATAATGATAGCGCCCATACCGACAAGAATTCTATTACCTAATTGACAACCATGTAACATACACTGATGACCTACGGTGACGTCGTCTCCAATAATTAATGGATTACCGTTAGGATTAGCGTTACTTTTTCGAGTAACATGTAAAACGCTACCATCTTGAATATTGGTACGAGCGCCAATGGTGATAGTATTTACATCACCGCGAGCAGCAACTAATGGCCAAATACTTACATCGTCAGCTAAGGTAATATCACCAACTAAAACAGCAGAATTATCGATATAATTACCTGTTGCTAAAGAGGGGATAATTCCGTTGTAAGGACGAATATTACTTTTATTCATATAACACCTATTTCAATATCGCAGTTTTGCAATGATAACAGCTTATAAAAATAACACAGACGGGAGATAAATCTATGAATAAGGGCTGAATCAATAAAAATTAAAAACAGATATTTAAATGAGTATGACAGCAGAATAGTTCAATTAATAACAAATTTTTAAGTTAAAAATGTAATGTTATACAAGCTTTGTACTAAATTTATTCAGATATAAGCTAAGTATGAAATTAGTTAGGAAAATAGTTGACCTGAGGATAAAAATCACTAAAATGCGCCGTCGGCTTTGAGGACACAGTCAAAGAGCTATTTTGATAGGTTATCTCTTTGTTTTTGAACTTTATCAGATAAGTTAACCTTAACTTTTAATAAGTTTTAAAAAATAATTAGAAATAACCGTTGACATCAAAATCTGGACGCGTATGATACGCATCCTGCTTCGGGCAAGCCCTAAAGCAAAGCGAGTAACGAATGCGATTGCCGCTTATCTCGACAGAGAGTTCTTTAACAATTAGTTATCATGCAATTTGTGTGAGCACTCACATTATGTTGTTTTACAAGGTTCTTTACTGTTTTCAGTAAGAACAAAATAAACGCTTAATGAAGCTGTTCATGCAAAGTATATAAATACTTATATGTAATGCGATATCAGTTTGTTTTAATAAATTGGTATCACGACAGAATTCATTGAGCAGGAACATAAGTTCCACAAACGATTTTTAATTGAAGAGTTTGATCATGGCTCAGATTGAACGCTGGCGGCAGGCTTAACACATGCAAGTC
>JBFONR010000078.1:0-244 GCA_040779365.1 Colwelliaceae bacterium MEBiC 14330 | reverse complement strand
GCTGCTTGGGTATCTTTATCGGTATTGGTTGACGCGCTAGCCGGGTTACCGGCGACATCTGACACGTGCGCGGTATAAGTTAGTTGACCATCATGTAAACTCGATAAATCTGCATTACTAACCGTCCATGCCCCGGCAGTGACTGAGGTATCAAAGGTCAGCTCTGTTGTACCATCGGTTACTGTTAACGTTACTGTTTGGCCATCTTCGACATTGCTAACGGTACCACTGATAGCTACCTGCG
>JBFONR010000077.1:0-250 GCA_040779365.1 Colwelliaceae bacterium MEBiC 14330 | reverse complement strand
TCAGATGAGAGTGATTTAGTGGCGGGTGACACCGCGACGATTAGCTTTACCTTCTCTGAAGCGACGACGAATTTTGTTGATGCAGATATTTTGGTCACAGGGGGCACGTTAGGTACGCTCAGTACTTCAGATAACATTACCTATACCGCGACGTTAACGCCGACGGCCGAATATGACGGTGACATCAGTATTTCCGTTGCCGATAATTCCTATACCGATGCTGATGGCAATAACGGTACCGGTGACAGTT
>JBFONR010000076.1:0-250 GCA_040779365.1 Colwelliaceae bacterium MEBiC 14330 | reverse complement strand
CATCAGCATCGGTATAGGAATTATCGGCAACGGAAATACTGATGTCACCGTCGTATTCTGCCGTCGGCGTTAACGTCGCGGTATAGGTAATGTTATCTGAAGTACTGAGCGTACCTAACGTACCCCCTATGACCGAAATATCTGCATCAACAAAATTCGTCGTCGCTTCAGAGAAGGTAAAGCTAATCGTCGCGGTGTCACCCGCCACTAAATCACTCTCATCTGAGGTGATCGCCAAGGTCGGTGTATC
>JBFONR010000075.1:0-266 GCA_040779365.1 Colwelliaceae bacterium MEBiC 14330 | reverse complement strand
TAAAGGGTCGTTGGAGACTACAACGTTGATAGGTCAGGTGTGTAAGTGCTGCGAGGCATTGAGCTAACTGATACTAATTGCCCGTGAGGCTTAACCATACAACACCTAAATGGTTTTAAAGGTTGTGTGAAGACTGACAAAAGCAAAAGCGAAGACATCACGTACTTAACGTGTTACTTGAATATTACGTATTTATATCAATTTCTAGATTGTACCCTTTTTGTTTAGCGACAATAGCGCTGTGGTCCCACCTGAACCCATTCCGA
>JBFONR010000074.1:0-273 GCA_040779365.1 Colwelliaceae bacterium MEBiC 14330 | reverse complement strand
AACTGTCACCGGTACCGTTATTGCCATCAGCATCGGTATAGGAATTATCGGCAACGGAAATACTGATGTCACCGTCGTATTCTGCCGTCGGCGTTAAGGTCGCGGTATAGGTAATGTTATCAGAAGTATTGAGCGTACCTAACGTGCCCCCGGTGACCAAAATATCTGCATCAACAAAATTCGTCGTCGCTTCAGAGAAGGTAAAGCTAATCGTCGCGGTGTCACCCGCCACTAAATCACTCTCATCTGAGGTGATCGCCAAGGTCGGTGTAT
>JBFONR010000073.1:0-274 GCA_040779365.1 Colwelliaceae bacterium MEBiC 14330 | reverse complement strand
GTAATGCAGATTTATCGAGTTTACATGATGGGCAACTAACTTATACCGCGCACGTGTCAGATGTCGCCGGTAACCCGGCTAGCGCGTCAACCAATACCGATAAAGATACCCAAGCAGCCATTACCATTACCGTAGATACCAATGCTGATGTTGCTGATAATACTATTAATGCTGCCGAAATGACGCAGGTAGCTATCAGTGGTACCGTTAGCAATGTCGAAGATGGCCAAACAGTAACGTTAACAGTAACCGATGGTACAACAGCGCTGACCTT
>JBFONR010000072.1:0-276 GCA_040779365.1 Colwelliaceae bacterium MEBiC 14330 | reverse complement strand
CGTTACCAACAACAAAATCTGTCGTCGCTTCAGAGAAAGTAAAGCTAATCGTCGCGGTGTCACCCGCCACTAAATCACTCTCATCTGAGGTGATCGCCAAGGTCGGTGTATCCGTTGAACTCGATACAACCAAACTGTCACCGGTACCGTTATTACCATCAGCATCGGTATAGGAATTATCGGCAACGGAAATACTGATGTCACCGTCGTATTCTGCCGTCGGCGTTAACGTCGCGGTATAGGTAATGTTATCTGAAGTACTGAGCGTACCTAACG
>JBFONR010000071.1:0-285 GCA_040779365.1 Colwelliaceae bacterium MEBiC 14330 | reverse complement strand
CGGTGACATCAGTATTTCCGTTGCCGATAATTCCTATACCGATGCTGATGGTAACGATGGTACAGGTAGTAGCTTAACCATCACGAGTTCAACGGATACACCGACCTTGGCGATCACCTCAGATGAGAGTGATTTAGTGGCGGGTGACACCGCGACGATTAGCTTTACCTTCTCTGAAGCGACGACGAATTTTGTTGATGCAGATATTTTGGTCACAGGGGGCACATTAGGTACGCTCAGTAGTTCAGATAATATTACCTATACCGCGACGTTAACGCCGACGGC
>JBFONR010000070.1:0-295 GCA_040779365.1 Colwelliaceae bacterium MEBiC 14330 | reverse complement strand
TCTACCGTTGATAACATTACCTATACCGCGACGTTAACGCCGACGGCAGAATATGACGGCGACATCACGATTTCCGTTGCCGATGATTCCTATACCGATGCTGATGGTAATAACGGTAACGGTAACAGTTTGGTTGTATCGAGTTCAACCGATACACCGAGCTTGGCGATCACCTCAGATGAGAGTGATTTAGTGGCGGGTGACACCGCGACGATTAGCTTTACTTTCTCTGAAGCGACGACGAATTTTGTTGATGCAGATATTTTGGTCACAGGGGGTACGTTAGGTACGCTGT
>JBFONR010000006.1:0-185773 GCA_040779365.1 Colwelliaceae bacterium MEBiC 14330 | reverse complement strand
GGGGGGGCGTTTGTTGCTTTTGTTTCATCAGTTCATCACGCGTTAATGTCAATGCCTTGTTGTGTACTTGATCGCTATCTGCAACTATTATTCTTTCTTTTAGCTGAGTAATGATTTGATTTGTTGATTTTCGTTTAATGTCGTTGGCTAGTTGTCCTGATGAGTAGGTAAGTGAAGCGGTAATTGATTGTTGTTTTGCTACATCGTTTTGCTCGGCAAAACATGGTCGAACAAACAACATCAGTGTAAGTATCACGAAGAGTTTTATTGTATGACTGACATGACTTATATAGGATGTGTTTGATAGCCTGCTACTGATATATTTACTCATTATTAAATCCTTCATAGGTTGATTTAATGTTATTAAAGCTGAGTTAACATGAACTCAAGCTGAACAATTATCGGCTTGTTAATTTGGCCAACTGCTTTTTTACTATTCAGTTTCAGTTCAGTTAATTTTTTATATCATAGCGATGAACTTAGTTTATTTGCTTAAGGGAATCTTTTACACTAAATCATTAAGCTTTATTTTTATTAGGTATGGATATGTTATTTCGGGTTGCTTTACTTATGTTGTCGGTATTTCTATTCGCTTTGCATGCAAATGATGCTAATGCGGTCTATAACCAGGGTAATCAAAAAATTATAAGTGCTAAACAAGCAGCAAAAATTGTACAGAAAAAATATGGTGGCAAAGTTTTAAAAGTTAACAAGCAAAGCAACAATGTTTATAAGATTAAAATTGTAAAAGCTAATGGCCAAGTTATTTCTAAAAAAGTAAACGCTCGAACAGGTAAAATTCAACAAAATTAATTATTCAGCTAGTGATTAGTCAACAAGACTTTTTATCGGCTAATTTGAAAGGAAAGTTATTATGCGCTTGCTTTTACTCGAAGATGATCAAGCCTTACAGCAAGAGCTAGAAAAACAATTAATTTTACAAAATTATTCTGTCGATCTTGCTTGTGATGGTGAAGTTGGTTTATTTCAGGGGTTAGAATACGATTATGATGTTGCCATTATTGATTTAGGCCTACCTAAAATAGATGGTAGTACTGTGATCAAATCGCTTAGAGAAAAAGGGCGAGATTTCCCTATTTTAGTTCTTACAGCGCGAGATCGTTGGCAAGACAAAGTTGCCGGTTTAGATGCTGGAGCTGACGATTATCTTACCAAGCCTTTTCATGTTGAAGAACTTAGCTCTCGTTTAAATGCATTAATTAGGCGTAGCGTCGGCAAGGCAAGTTCGCTCATTATCAATGGTCCTTTTAGTTTAGATACCTCAACTTGCCAAGTAGAGGTGGCGCGAGAAAATGTCAGGCTAAGTGCGCATGAATTTAAAGTGTTTAAGTATTTGATGTTACATATTGGCGAAGTCGTTTCTAAAACCACGTTAACTGAGCATATATATGATCAAGACTTTGACCTTGATTCAAATGTCATTGAAGTGTTTATTCGGCGTTTGCGAAAAAAACTAGATCCTCATAGTAAATATAATTTTATTGAGACTAAACGAGGCCAAGGCTATCGTTTAATTAACCTTTCTACTTAGGCTTTCACTTGCGCTCTTATCTAAAACTCGCGGTTAACGCTTTTTCAAATTCTCTGAAAGTTCGTTTGATGATCAGCATATTAGCAATGGTTATCATCATATTACCGAGTGTTGCTTTTATCATAATGAACTCATTTGAAAAACATATGTTACGTAGTGTTGAGAATGAATTAAGTGCCTATAGTTACGCTATTTTAGCCGTGGCAGAAGTTGAAAATAAAAACTTATTAATGCCGGAGCAATTAATTCAAACTCAGTTTAATATTAATGATTCCGGTTTGTATGCCTATATATCAAAGCAAAATAATATAAAAACCAGCAAGCAATCAGCTGCTGAGTTAATCGATGAACCCTTGTGGCGCTCGCAATCATTACTCACTGTTAATTTACCTAATACATTACCAAAGCCTGTTGCCGGCTTAATAACAGGCAACAAAGCGTTTACTACCCTTGAACTTAATAGTAAACCGCACTTTATTTTTAGCTACGCGGTTAGTTTTACCGAAGCTGAAAACAACTTTCCGCTGGTGGTTCATATCATTAGAGATAAACAAAATTTTTTAACGTTTATAGTGAATTTCAAACAACAACTTTGGCTTAGTTTGGCGGTATTAATGACAATCATATTATTGCTACAATTTATTTGGCTAATGTGGACTTTAAAACCGTTAACGACTTTAGCACAAGAAGTTAAGGCTATTGAACAAGGAAAGGCACAAAGGTTAACTAGTCAATACCCAAGGGAGCTGTCGCCTTTAACATCACAGCTCAATCAATTATTATCGACTGAACAAAAACAACGACAGCGTTATCGTAATGCCTTATCGGATCTTGCCCATAGTTTAAAAACCCCTCTGGCTGTATTGCAGGCACAAAGCAATATTTCAACCACTAATCAAGAACAAATAAACCGTATAAATAGCACGATTGAACATCAATTGAAACGAGCGCAAAGTGCAGGGCATTCATCGTGGCTGTTAGGAATTGAAGTGCAACCTATTGCTGAAAAGCTTATCAATACCTTAGCAAAAATTTATTGTCAAAATAATATTAAGGTCACAGTTGAGTTAAGCCCAGACGCTATTTTTAAAGGAGACGAAGCCGATTTGTTAGAGCTACTAGGTAACTTGCTAGACAATGCCTACAAAGCAGCGAAAAATAGAATTTTATTAATCGTCATGGCTAATGAAAAAGAATTAACAATTTCCGTCGAAGATGATGGTGTAGGGGTAAATGAACGACAAGCCGAGAAAATCCTTGAACGAGGAATACGAGCAGATACTTATCAAGCAGGTCATGGCGTTGGTTTAGCGATCGTTAGAGACTTAGTGGAAAGTTATCACGGGGAGTTGCAAATTAAGTCCTCTGAAAAGCTTGGTGGCGCTAAGTTTCACATTATTTTCCATCATAACCTTAAAAGTTAACCTCTAACTCTCTACCAGCTAAATTTACAATGATAAGTCACCTATTTAAAGCTGCTACTTTTAATTAGTTCAGTGATTGTTGATAGTATTATTAATAAGTTATAGCAATAGTTTTACTTATGTTTAATTTTGTTCAGTATCGGTTCAGCTAAGTTGGCTTATTCTACGTAATAAGACTAATAATGAAAAAAGGCTAGCTTATGAACAGCTATAAAACATCTTGGCACAATAAGACCAAAAAAATAACAGTATTACTTACGTTTGTTATTATTTCACTGACGTTAGGCACAATTAAATTTGCCAAAGCTGAAAAAAACGAGACTATACAAGAGCTTGTCATTTCTGAAGCAGAGCTTGTGCAAACCTTAGCACCAATCGCTTTGTATCCTGACACCTTATTAACTCATATTTTAATTGCTACAACCTATCCCCTAGAAGTGATTGAAGCAGAGCGTTGGCTTCAAAAAAACTCAACATGGACAGCGAAGAAGCTGCAGCGTCAATCTCAAAAAAAAGAATGGGATGCCAGTATTAAAGCCTTACTAGCCTTTCCTAAGTTGTTAACTCAATTAAGTGAAGATCTGTTTTGGATGCGAAAGCTTGGTGATGCATTTTTACAAGATGAAGCAAGGGTACTAGCAAGTATTCAAATGTTAAGGCGACAAGCTGATCAGTCGGGAGCATTAGCAACAATGGATAATGTTACGATAATTAAGGAAGCAAATATCATTATTATTGAGCCAGCCCAACCAGAGGTTATTTATGTGCCTTATTATGATACGCGGGTTGTTTATGGTCACTGGTCATGGTCTCACTATCCGCCAGTTTATTGGCATAGACCCTATCATTATGTTTCAGCGCAAAGATACTTTTTTTGGGGACATGGCAGACATATAAGCAATTACTTTTTCTTCAATGCATTTCAATGGCATAAACGTTATATCGTTAGAAGCCATCATCACCGTCCTTATTATCATTCGAGGAAAAAAATAGTTGTTAGTCATCATGCTAAACGCTGGCAGCACCAACCTAAACACAGACGAGGCGTTATTTATAGCACGGGCTATTTAAATAAAAAGTATAAAAAATCAACGTCTCGAACCCCAATTAGAAAAATAGTACAGCACAGGCCTAGTCAGGTAAGTAAGGTAAAGAGCGTTACTAAAATAACAAGCGCTAATCTTGCCAAATTACCTAACAAAAAATTATTAAAGCATGATAAAAGCAATGCCTATGTGAGAAAAAACAACAGTATCAAGCGAAAAATAAAGCATAAAAACAAGTACTGAAACTTTGACACAAGCCTCAATCGAATCTTCGCCATATTGGTTCCTGCTAACAATCGTTAGTTGCTTGTTTTCGCCCATTTCTGTCTGATTTGCAGGCGCTTAAAAAGGCGCCCGCATTTTATGCAAGATATCGTTGTTGAAGTTATCTCATTATTAATCGCTAAATAAACAGAATTAAACAGAAAGATTAATAAACAAGGTATCAATCATGTTATAATAGGGCTTGCTGCTTTAGCTTAAGTCAGCGGTTATCTTATCTTATCTTTAAAAAGGAGTTTGTTTTGCTACAACTATTTAAAATACTAGTTCTGCCTTTTATTATCATTGCAATATTATCAGCAGGTATAGTAACAACAATTAACATTGATTACTTTTTTCTCGAAAACAACTTATCTGAGCGCTCTCTAACAGAATTTTTTCAACAAGCATTGCTGCTGGCTAGTGTTGTGATTTTTACTTGGTCTGCAGCTAAAGTGAAAGAATCTAAAACTTTATTTATCTTAATCGCAGGGTTCTTTGGTTGTATGTTCCTGCGTGAGCTGGATTATTATTTTGATATGATAGCGCATGGCTTCTGGTTATACCCAACGCTTTTATTAGCTGGCTCTGTCATTATATATAGTATTAAGCGTAAAGATAATTTGATTAAATCTATTCATGCATTTAGTCAAAGTAACGCCTATTTTAATATCTTAATTGGATTAGTGATTATTATGATTTTTAGTCGATTATTTGGCTCTGGAACCCTTTGGAAAGATGTTATGAATGAAGACTATCACCACATTTATAAAACTATTATACAAGAGGGTTTAGAGTTATTTGGCTATTTATTTTTGTTCATTGGTTCATTCTATCAATTTAAAAGTATTCGAAACATGCAAGCTTATTGATAAAATTCAACCCTTATTTTATGGCCAATCATCTAACCGTTAATGAAATCAATAGGTATGAAAGTAATTTTACTTACTTAATCATTGCCGATAGTTGATTGGTTATAGTTTATTTTTCAAAATACTTTTCTAACGAGTTACTTGTTTTCACTTGCTTTAAAACGCTAAAATTCTGTCATAGATACTGATACTGCTGAGCAAATGAATAAAAAAAGCCTGTTAATCACAGAAGCCGTCAATAGTTTACTTAATCAAAGTGATGTGCCCGCAACCTTAACGATAGAGCAATGCGCCTCTAAACTTGCCATGAGCATGACTTCGTTTAGACGCAAACTAAGCCAAGAAGAAACAACGTTTAAACTAATCCAGCAGAAATTTTTAAATGAGTTGTGTATACATGACTTACTGACAAATAATGTCAGTATTAGTGCGCTCGTTATAAAGCTTGGTTATTCTGAAAGAGCGACTTTTGACCGAGCATTTCGCAATAAATTTGGCACAACACCCTCTCAATTTCGCGAATTGTCAATGGTTGGTAGTAATAAAAATAACCAGCAAAACTTAAGCATGATAGCGAAAAATATGCCGCCACTACCAGACAGTTGTCAGTTATTGCTTGATGAAAAAGATAAAAACACGCTTAACTTGCAACGAGTTCTAGAAATACTAGCTAATGATCCTGTATTTACTGGACGTATTATGGGGTTAGCGAGTAAGGCAATATATGGGAAAACCCCCGATAGTCTTAATGAGGCGATAAGTCGTAATTTAGGTATAAATACCGTAGTCAACCTCGCTGTTATTTATAGCGTGCAAGATGCATTGGCATCACATGTCGATTCTAAAGTTATCAGACAATGTACTGATATTTTTTTGATGGCACCTAAATTTTTTCAGATGGTACGCAAGTCCACAGGTATTAAGTTCGACATAGCCCTGACTGAGCAGGTTCTGGTTTTTGCTTTGCTCGGTATTTTATTACTTTGTCACAAAAACTCAATTAAACATGAGTTTATGTTGCATGCATTGCAAGGAATTAGCGATTTACATTCTTTGAATCATCACCTAAATGAGTCGATGAATATCAGCGTATTTAAAGCTTCTACATTGATGCTATCGTTATGGCATATTGATGCAAGTGTTGTTAAGCAGTTAAATTATCTCGACAAGGCTAGTCAGCATAACGTGACAATGAACCAACAAGAGGAAATGCTACTATTTATGTTGTCTTGTTTATATGTCTTTGCCACAGGGCATCAGGATTACAGTGAATTAGAGCAAAAAGCGCAAGTACTAAATTTTACTGAATTTAATCACATTAAATCAGTACTGTTTTGCGCATAAAAATAAACAAATAAAACCTCATGAACTCAAGCTCGATTTTTTAAGTTATTTAAATAAAGTATAAATTTTTTTGACGTGGAACAAGTTATAAATTAGGGAAACTTTCTCAGTCACTCTTAGATAAGAGGGGGGCTGACCGAGAAAGTTATAATGGGCAAGCATTATTTTTTTGCAGGTTAAATATAACTTTCTTACTTAACCTTTTTTTCTATGGCGACGTGCTATTAGTGCAAAACCAAGCATTGATAAAGCTAATATTGATGGCTCAGAAATAGTGGTAGTTGCAGGGCTTACCTGAACTAAAGCAACGTTATCAATTAATCCTCCATAACCGTTTTGTTTACCAAAAGAGCCAAAACTTAAATTCATTGTTTCTGATTGTGCTGTCAGTAAAATAGAATGACTTTGCCAAGAGCGATGATTTTTTTTCTTCGCATTTATAGAATAATCGGCTTGCATATTGCTATTAAAATCATGGGCAGCGTCATACCAAAAGACATTTATACCGTTGTCATTATTATTATTTGTTCTTGGTTTATAAAAGAACGTTAATAAATAGTCTGAGTCAATTGTTAATGAACTTAACGATTGGGTCATTATGCTGTTAGAGGCATTTCTAGGATGAGAATCAAGTTCTACATGGTGGTTACCGTCTTGAGATTGAGTAACGACGTTTTTTTGTAACTCAATACCATTGCCAGATGAGGTTACCCAACCAGGTAAGACGTAAAATACATCCCAAACCCTACTTTTGTTATTAAAAGCTAACAAGTCATTATTGTTTACTGAGCCTTGAATGGAAGTGTTATCATCAAAAGTTAATATTTCAAAACTACCATTAGTAATTAACGAGGCATTAGTTATCGAGCTTGTTACTAACAAGGCAATTAGGAAAACTGCTTTAAAAAATAACTTAAACATGTAAGTAACTCGTTTTAATGACTTTAATTGGGCGTCAGTATAAGAATTAATACGCTGCCAATATATGGCTAAAGTGTCCAAAATGATAGAAAGTAACCTGATATCGAATTAAACTGCATGAACCTGTAGTCATTAATAAAAAACATATGAAAGCAAAACTGTATTATCTTCATGATCCAATGTGCAGTTGGTGTTGGGGCTATCGACCTGTCTGGCAGGCATTACAAAATGCGTTGCCTGCTCATATCGAAGTAGAGTATGTTGCTGGTGGTTTAGCCCCAGACTCAGATGAACCAATGCCACTCGCCCAGCAGCAAATGATCCAAGGTCATTGGCAAACGATTGAAAAGAAATTAGGCACTGTATTTAATTTCGATTTTTGGCAAAAAAATGTTCCAAGGCGGTCAACTTATAATGCTTGTCGCGCTGCTATTGCCGCAGATAAACAAGGTTTTCAACAAGCGATGATAATGGCCATTCAGCAAGCTTATTATTTACGAGCATTAAACCCATCTGATCTTGATGTATTAATTTCTTTAGCAAAAGAGTTGAACCATCAAAATAATATACGCTTTGAGCTGTCTTCTTTTATTAAAGATTTAAGTTCTGATGAGATTAACCAAGAACTAAATCGACAAATAAATCTTGCAAAACGATTAAGCCAACAAGGTTTTCCATCCTTGATACTGGAGATCAATGGTGTACCTCAGCAAATTGCCGTGGATTATGCTGATTATCAGCATACTCTGAATACTATCATTAACAAGCTAGCTTAAAAGCTCATTACTGGTGAGTTTAAGCTGTCTACTATAAGCAAAGCGAGTTAATACATCACTTTGTTGATAGTAGACAACGATGATGACTTAGCCGCTTATATCTGTCATGCATAACTAAATTTTTTAAAAACAGAACGTTCATCGCGCGTCAATTGTGTCAGCTTATCGTTTTGATAACCACCATCAGAATACCCCAAGAAAAATAAAGTTTGTGGATTAATCTTGAAAGAATAGATTAACAGGCTGGCAAAATTACGGTTTTTTCATCAGGGCGATTTTCGTCATTGAGTGGGTAGGGCTCTTAGTTATCATTAGTGTATAAAGCAACAGCTTGGTCTATATCGGTATATTGCACAACAAACTTCAATCTACTGCGCATATTAAATTGACAACTTAGTCGAATATCACACTGGTGGGCGGTAAATAAACGACCACCATCGACATCTAAGTGCGAGTAATTGCAGTTAATGCTAGCATTAATATGTCTGTTAACACCCCATTCGATAAACGCTTCAACTAAGACACCGGCACCGAGTTGAGTATTAGCATAATCAATCTGTTTTCCTATGCGACAAAAGCTACCAATTTGAGTATTAGCAAATGGCTTGATTTTGGCTTACACCTTAAATTGTGTTTCATTGAAATACACTTCATCGTATAAGGTTTCTCTGTGAAAAAATACTGCCTGGTTTCAAAAACAAGCTAGTATCAACCAGAGTTTATTACTTTTCTAAGTTAGATGGTTTGTTTTTTATCAAGCTGCTTGTCCTGTTTAAAGATCTGGCTAGCTTGAGACCAAAATTGACTAGATACCTTGCTAATAATATTGGATTCAGCGTTGATCACCATAGCAAAACCGATATCTAAATCAGGAGAATAACCAATCTCGGCACGAAATCCAGCAACCCATCCAGAGTGATAAATAATAGGAATATCGTCGAATTGATATATGCGCCAACCATAACCATAATGCGCGTCAGTGAGGTACTTACGCCAGAATCGACGCTTGAGGTCTTTTTTTGTTTTTATTCTCGGTATTGTTAATTCAGCCAGTAACTTAGGTGAGAGAACTTCAGGGTTGTAGCCTAAATTAGCGATTAACCATTTAGCTAAATCGTTAATACTGGCGTTAACGCCTGCAGATGGTGCCACTTTATAAAAGTCTGAAGATACTTTTACCGTTCGCCAAATATTTTTTTTAATGGCTCTGCCTTGATTATCTTTTTGTCCGGTTTTGATGCGTTTTCTTAAAATATGAGGCTTAGCAGTATTTCCCTGTGTTTTATAAACGTCGATACCTACAGACGCATGTTTCATATTCAGCGGTTTAAAAATACGCTCAGCTAACAGCGCGTTATAGCTTTTATCTTGACTTGCTTCGATGGCTTGTTGCAAAAATCCATAGGCTATATTTTGATAGCCGTAACATTTATCTGGTTGGCAAATGGGACTGATACGGTCAAAGCGACCAATGATCTTTTCCATACTCCAGTTTTCATGCAATAAGTTATCGTAAGCATTAGGCATAAGCCCCGTTGAATGGCTTAATAAATGTTTAAGTTGAATTTTTTCAGCGGCTCCTTTGCTCGCTAAGGTGAAATTTGGCATATATTTAGTGATTGGATCAGTTAAGCTTAATCGTTGTTCTTGGGCAAGCATGGTGGTAAGTGTTCCAGCAAATGTTTTAGACACAGAAGCTAAGCGGAAAACTGTATCGCTATTTACAGGATGAGATTTTTTGGTATCGGTATAACCAAAAGTCTCCAGCGCGATAACTTTATTTTTGTTAACGATGGCATAGGCCCCACCAGGAATAGCAGCCTTACTTAACTGTTTACTAACCTGGGTAGAAAAATTGTTATTTAAATCAGTAAAGTCATTAGCAACAATTGGAGCGTTGAAACAAAGCAGAAAAAATATTGCGCCAAATCGAAATAGCATGAAGGATCCTCAGGTAGAAAAAGGCGGTAATTTTATAGATTAACCATACAAATAAAAAGTTCCCGTGACAATTCGCTTATTGATTTTGACAATAGAATAACTATTATCTTCAACCAATGCCTCGCCTAAAGGCGTTCCTAATTCCAGCTGAATCCTGCATTTTGAGGTGGCTTGGGTATATATCCATGAACAATGTTATTACTTTCGCTATAATCTGTAATTATTTCTACAAAAATAACTGATTTTGATGAACGATAGCATATTGAATAAATTTTTGGCTCAAGTTAAACCAACCCAAGTAATGTGGGCACTGCAAGATAAAACTAGCGAGGATTGGGTCGTACTTGACTCGCCGACATATGAAAATACTGAAGTCATGCCATTGTGGTCTTGTGCAAACTTAGCAAAAGCGCATTGTATTGATGAGTGGTCTGACTATTTTCCTAGTGAAATATCTCTTGCTGATTGGTTCGAATTTTGGTTGGAAGATTTAAATGCAGATAGGGTTATTGTTGGCATTAATTGGCAAGGTGATGATGAATATCTTGAGATGGAATTAAGTGATTTTACGCAAAGTTTGGCACAAATCGAACGCTTAAAATAGCCATTAAAATCAGCGAGTGTTAATTATATGCTTAGCTGTGACAAAAGCCACTATCAGAAGTGGCTTTTAGTTAAATAGTATACTTAGATAGAGGCTCTTTAGCTAGATGTGAATTAACGCACTGTCATTAATATAAGCCCAGGTAAAGCAAAAAAAGTACCAACGACATAACTAAACGCTAATAATTTATTATGGCTACCGACTTCTGCTAAACGTTCGGCAGCTTTTATTGGTAACTCGCGTAAAAATGGGACACCATAAATTAAAATAACCGCTAAAAAGTTAAAGAAAAAATGAACTAAGGCAATGGTTAAAGCTGCCTCTGCCATATTGCCAGAAATAGCGGTAGCAGCCAATAACGCAGTAATGGTTGTACCTATATTTGCCCCTAAGGTAAATGGATATATTTGTCGTGTAGTGAACATGCCGCTGCCAGCTAATGGGATCATTAAACTTGTTGTTGTCGACGATGACTGCACCATTACCGTGACAAGTGCCCCCGAGGTTATACCTGTTATTGGTCCTTTACCTATGGCATTGTTAAGGATATTTTTTGCTTTTCCAACCAGTACCTTTTTCAGAACTTTGCCTAAAAAGGTAACTGAGAATAGAATGATTGCAACACCAGTAAACACCATAGCTATTCCAGCCATTTTTCCTGGTACAAATGACACTAAATCAGCGATAAAATTAACGCCTGGTTTTGTTAGTGGCTTCATAAAATTAAGTCCCTTCATTGAAAGGTTAGCATCACCGATAAATAATTGTGCCGCTAGAGCTGCTAGCTTTTCTAAAAAGCCAAACATCATTTCTAAAGGTAAGAAAATGATAACGGCAATTAAGTTAAAAAAATCATGAACCGTTGCAGCACTAAAAGCACGTTTAAAGTCATCTTTATCACGGATATGACCAATTGAAACAATGGTATTTGTGATGGTTGTGCCCATATTCGCCCCCATGATTAATGGGATAGCAATAGAGATAGGTAAACCACCAGCTACTAAGCCAACGGTCACGGCTGTAACAGTTGAGGAAGATTGCACCAATGCAGTCGCTAATGTGCCTAAAATTAATGCGACAAAAGGGTTAGTCGCAAATTGAAAGATTTGTTCAGCACCAGAGGTACCACCTGAGAATAATTTAAAGCCGCTACTCACAGTACCTACAGCTACTAGCATGCAGTATACTAAAAAGATTACCGCTGACCAGTTTAACAACTTTGTGAAGTTATGCGGAGCTTGGTTTGTATTCATTGTTTTAACCTTTTGGGTATTTATGACAGCGAGATTAAATCAGAGAAATATGACATAAATATTTTAGTCATTGAATAAAATGAAAGTTTTTGTAAAGGTACTTAAAATTGATGGTTTATTTTTTATTCTGAATGGTTTTTATAGACTTTAAAAATTAAAAGATAAGTTAGGTTAACAAGTGTTTTATTAGTAAACGATTGGCGTAAGGTAGTCGATAGTAGCAGTGAATTCTTTTTAAAGTTAGCGTAAAAATTATGCTTCTTGTGATGTTTCATTATGATATAGCTTTAAAGATAAAAACCGCGAATATGCTAATATTTATTTAATAATTTCGCGGCTTTATAGTGATTTATTTACGAGGGTTTACCTCAAACAATAATAGGAATTTATTGCTGAATTAAGTGAACATCGCGCTGCGGGAATGGAATAGTGATAGCATTTTTATCAAGCGCTTTTTTCATGCCTTCATTAATATCAAAGTAAACATCCCAATAGTGTTCAGGAAGACAATGCGGTCTAACAGCAAAATTAACTGAGCTATCAGCCATTTCTGTGACCCCAATAAACGGCGCTGGATCTTGCATTACTTTATCATGGTTGGTCATGACATCCATCAATACCGATTTGGTTTGATCTATATCCGCATCATAGGAAACACCAATACTTAAATCGACTCGAATGATACCTTCAGCAGTATAATTGACGACTGAGCCATTAGAGGTCGCACCATTTGGAATAATAATACGTTTAGATTGTGGGGATAACAAAATGGTATTAAAGATTTGAACTTCTTTAACTACACCTAAGTGTCCTTGTGATTCAATTAAGTCACCAACTTTATAGGGTTTGAAAATCATAATTAACACTCCACCGGCAAAGTTGGCTAAGCTGCCTTGTAGCGCTAAACCAACAGCTAAACCAGCGGCACCCAATACGGCAACAAATGATGTGGTGGCAATACCAACCATAGAAGCGACAGAGATAAACAATAAGAGTTTAAGTAACCACGAAACTAAACTACTCATAAAGGGGACTAAGGTAGGATCAACTTTAGAGCGTTCCATGGAAGCTTTTACGAGTTTAGTAATACCGCTGATAATCCATAAACCAATAAGTAAGGTAATAATGGCTAATGCTAATCTGGGCGCATAGGTTAATCCCAGTTCATAAGCTTTAGCAGAAAGGCTTTCTATTTGTGTGAGTGAAGTGTCTATTGTGTCCATTGAATTTCCTTTTTTGCAATGATTAAAGTCATTTTCATTCTATACACACTAGAAGAAAATACAATTTATGTTGTTAAAATATACTAACTTTTTAAAATTTTATACCAACGGCATCTATCACTGCACAGTCAGTTATAAAGTAGCTTCACAGTTTGCTGAAAATACAAAATATGCAATTCACCTTATAAAACCTACACTCTACATTAAACCCATAGTGTTTATACTTTTAAATAAGGTATGTTTAAGCCAAATAAGTAACTTTTATTAAATTTAAACAATAAGCGATCAACAATGATGAATATAAAGTATTTTTCCCAAACGTCGTTACCACTGTTAATTGGTGCGTTATTTGTTACTCATACTGCGTTTGCAGAAGAGCCTAAGCAAAATACCTTAAATTTAAAAGATGTATTTAATCTTGAGTATGCTGCTAACCCTGTTGTAACACCTGATGGTAAACATGTTGTTTATGAGCGACGAAGCATGGATATAATGACTGATTCAATGCGGCGAAATCTGTGGTCTGTCGCACTCGATGGTAGTAGTCATCTGCCTATTCTATCTGACAGTAAAAACCATTTTAACCCTGTCTTTTCGCCTGATGGCGAAAAGATGGCTTATCTTTCAAGTAAAGAAGGTAAGGTTCAAGTTTATTTAAAAGACTTGGCATCAAAAAGTACTACTCGCGTAACGGATGTTGCTATGAGTCCAAGCAGTATGAGCTTTTCACCTGACGGTAAATATTTGGCTTTTGCCATGTTTACGCCTACTAAAGCTAAGCCTCTGTTTAGTCTAGATTTTAAGCCCAAAGGCGCTAAATGGGCTGATAATCCCCAGTATATTGAACAAACAACTTTTCAGCGCGACGGCATGGGAATGAAACGCTCAGGCAATATGCAGGTCTATGTGGTGCCAACCATTGGTGGAACCCCACGACAAATCACCTCTGGTGCACACGATCATGCAGGCGCAATTGCATGGTCTAAAGACGGCCAACAGCTAATTATCTCGGCAAACACAAAAGACGTTGCAGCGTTAGATGTACTTAATAGTGATTTATTTAGCGTTGATATAAACACGTCAAATGTGAAACGATTAACTGATATGACCGGTCCAGAGCACAGCCCACACTTGAGTCCCAATGGTAAAAAAATAGCCTTTATTGGTAATGAAGATAATGGCAAGTCAAATCAACTAAGCCAATTATACGTCATGAATAAAAATGGCTCAGATATTGAAAACTTAACGAGTAAACTAGATCGTTCTATCGGCAACATCATATGGGCAGACAACGGTAAAGGCTTATATTTTAGTTATGATGATATGGGTAAGAAAAACGTCGCTTATGTTAGCCTATCAGGTAAAATTTCAAATAAAACAAACAGTTTAGGTGGAACTACTTTAGGAAGGCCTTATACATCAGGTCATTTCGATGTAACACCCAAGGGCAGCGTTGTTTATACTGCTTCGCTAGGAAATCGTCCAGCTGATCTTGCGATTGTTAACAAGAAAGGCAAAACCAAGCAGCTTACAGATTTAAATGGTGATGTATTTGATCACAAAACTGTGAATAAGCCTGAATTAATTGAATTAAAAAGCAGTGTAGATAATAGAAATTTACAGGCTTGGGTAGTGACACCACCAAATTTTGAACGAAATAAAAAATATCCATTAATTCTAGAAATACATGGCGGTCCGCACACCGCGTACGGGCCCGGTTATTCAACAGAAGTACAATTAATGGCAGCTGCTGGATATGTAGTTTTATACGGAAACCCGCGTGGTTCAACTTCTCAAGGAGAAGAGTTTGCTAATTTAATCGACAAAAATTACCCTTCACAAGATTATAACGATCTGATGGATATGGTTGATGCTACTATTGCCAAAGGGTACGTTGATGAATCGAACCTCTTTGTAACAGGTGGCTCTGGAGGCGGTACGCTGACATCTTGGATCATCGGTAAAACGAACCGCTTCAAAGCATCTGTTGTGGCGAAGCCCGTTATCAATTGGACTAGCATGATCGGTACCTCTGATATTTATGCCTTTATGAGCAAATATTGGTTTACAGACTTACCTTGGAATGATTATGAGCAATATTGGAATCGTTCGCCGTTATCATTAGTTGGCAATGTAAAAACACCAACTATGGTACTTACCGGTGAGTTAGATGTACGCACACCTATGTCTGAAAGCGAACAGTACTATGGTGCATTGCGCTTACAAGGTGTTGAAAGCTCGTTGGTTCGTATTCAAGGCGCATATCACGGCATTGCCGCTAAGCCTTCTAACCTTGCGCGCAAAGTTGGTTATATTTTAGCTTGGTTTGATAAGTACAAAGGCGATAAAAACAGTGCAAAGAAAGAAGGCTAGAGTGTAGTTTATCGCAAATAAAGCTCTATTCATTATTTTAGCGTTAGCAGAAAGGATGAGTTAACAGGCTTACTTAAGAAGGTAAATAATAAACACGATAAAGAGTTCTCTGATGAGATTTTATCAGTCTGTTTAAAAGGTTTTAAACTCAGTGACCAATAAATGAATATTAAATTATTGTTTCGCGTCACTGAAACGTAACTTTTGTGTCATATCAACTTCATAAAACTTGCTTAGATTGCTATTGAACAATAGCACTGAGGAATACTTATGGAACACAATGAGGAATGGCAAGATAGCAACTATTTAGATGAGCTTGCTGAGCTAAGCGAGTCCGATAAAAGAATTAAAAATAAAGCTAAGGCGCGCAAACGTAAATGGCGTGAAATAGAAGAGATAAAGGAACAGCGTCGTTTTAAGCGAGAATTAGAAAACTTTGATCATTATTCCTGTTAGCTTTATTTACCATAATTTTCGGGCTTCCAATGGTATTTGATATTGCATTGATAATTGTTGCTGCGTTAACCACAGCAGCAATTATTTGCGGTATTGTAAAGTTGGTGTACCTTCCATGCAAAGTTCAAATAAAGCTTGTCTAATTATGATGCCGATCACGGGACAAAGATAAGGGCACTATTGTTGATTTAGGCCGTGGTTAATAGGATTTTGTAATAGTTATTGCTTGTAACTATCCCTGCAGGAGAGTAGCAAGGGATCAATTGTCTATTTTATCTTGGGTTATAATAACTGTGGCTATTTGCCCGTCACTAAGTTATTTTCCGCGTTAGATTTTTTTATTTTTATTCTCAGTAAATGATATTCCTTAGTTTGTATCAAATTTGATATTTATCTTCTTATTGATTTAAGCCTGTCTCTGGTTTCTTATCAATCAATGTTTCTAAAGCTATGACTTGAACACACCAATAATAGGACTCAATTTAACTATCATATCGTTAAACTGATAGGATTGCCGGCGTCTTACTATTAAGTAGTAGGTTTTAACAAATTATGTCGAAATTTTTTTAAAGCTAGGCCTGATATCATGGATAACTATGGTAAAACAGGCTTTAGTCCAAATCATAATAAAAAAGTAGGTAGTGTAGTGTAGTGTATCCTATTTCAATTGTTGTCAACTCTGCTGAGCGTAAGTTAGCTGTGGAGAAAGTATTAGAAGAAAATAACACATTCGCGGAAATTAAGCTTGCCGCTGACAAAGAAGAAAATATCAATGAACTTTAGGTAGTATTAAATATACCTAAAACCCAAGTATTTAAAAAAGTGCTTGCACGAAATGAATCCTGCCTGTGTGGTAGCGGTAAAAAATACAAAAAATGTTGTGGTTAAACCGCTAAATTTAACAGCACTGGTTCGAAGAGTAATTTAATTTGAAAATATTGTAGCTGTTTAATTACATTTGAAATACTAACATTGAATGACTACTCCCTCCATTCCTAACTTTGTAAAGCAGTGTTATTATTAAGTAAAAAGATGATACAAATTGATACATCTGCTTAATTTGTGATACGTCTATTTATTTTAGCCTTGGTTAATATGTTGCTTATCAAATAAAACGTTCACAGGGAATTTATGAAAACTATAACTAAAAAAACCGTCGCAAGTATCGTTGCAACAGCTATGCTTTTGACGTCATTTGCAACATCGGCAGCAGTGGTGTTTGAAAATGAGCAAGAAAAACTTGTTGGAGTTAATGATAAGAAAAATCTCAACAATACCGTTAAACAAACTGATATTTCTAATAGTAACCTTCAGTCTAAGGCTGAGCCAAAAGAGGTGACAGCTGATGTGGCTAGCGAGTCATCAACAACACTAGATAAAAAAGAAGCCGATGAGGTTTCATTTTGTCTTGGTGATTGTGATGAGGAAAGTCATCAAGCACACAATTGCGATGATGACGATGACAAGTGTGAAAAAGTCTATCGTTTCCTTAAAAACAGGCGAGATGGTTTTTATGTGGATGTCAGTGCGCTCAGTAGTTTCGGCGATGATTATAGTTATACTGCTGAGCAGGATACTGATACTGAGTTCAATGTAGTCATTAGTTATCGAGTGCAACTACTCGGACTCTTTATGGAATCACCTGGCATTAGCACAAGACGTATCCAAGGGATGTACTCTATGCCTTCTTGGGGGCTTAACTTTTATAACAGCGACGATTACTCTTTTGATTTATTTTATCAATACAGTACACGTGGTGTCGAAGGCTTGGCGGGAATTCAAACTCGCAATGAAGATGAGCGAGCAGGTTTGAGGGTGACTGGTTTTTATGAAAACAGTCAGTTGCAAGTGATTTATTCGCCAGTAAGTCGCAATAATGAAGGTAGTGATGGTATTGAGGCTTCTATTTCTTATAGTTATAACTTTCAGTATCGCAATATAAATTTTTATAGCAATTTAGGTATGCAATACCGTTCAAAAGAAGTGACGCCCTATGGAGTAAGCACATTTGTCGATGATAATTTATCAATGTCTGCTGGCATCAGTTATTCTGCAGAAGTTGGCTTGGAATACCCATTAACCACAGATTGGGTCATTGGCAGTTATGTTGGCTATAACGCCTTATCTGATAGAAGCATTGCTGCTCGCCAAGATACGGTAGAAGATGGTTATCGTGGTGGCCTTTTATTAACATTTGTTTTTTAGAGGATTACGCTAATGGACTCTAAAAAAATTAAAAAGTACTTTACTCGCTTGTTAATACAAATTAAAACCTCATCTTTATTGCTGTTATTATTGACGATAAATGCTATTGCCAATGCCGCTGATATTCAGGCAACGATGAATGTTAGCCCTGAGCAGTGTGTTGCTATGCGTCAAGGCCAGGCATGCTATGTGTCAGTACAGTTAAGCTGGCAAGTTGATACACCGGGTGATTATTGTGTTTATGGTGCGGGGCAAGCTAAGGCACTTAATTGTTGGCAAAACAGTACCATGGGTGAGTTGAAAAAATCTTTTAACAGTAAAGTTAACCTTGAGTTTTCCTTAAGGCGGCAAAATGATAGCGCGTCACTCGCCTCTGCCGAAGTAAAAATGGCTTGGGTACATAAAAAGAAGGGCCAAGCGAGAACATCATGGCGAATCTTTTAATATGGGCAAAAGTATAAGCGTTAAATGATAGGAAAATAAGCATGGTAGATCATAGGTGTGCGCATATTTTATTGATTGAAGATGATATTGATCTTGCTGAGTGGATAGCAGACTATTTAATGGCGCGTGACTTTAAATTAACCACTTGTCATCGAGGTGATGAAGCCGTTGAGCTGATTAACTCACTTAACCCAGACCTTGTTTTACTTGATGGTATGCTGCCAGGTTTAGATGGTTTGGATGTTTGCAAGTCTGTTCGGCCACACTTTGATAAGCCCATTATTATGATCACTGCGCGTGATGAAGAGATAGACGAGGTGTTAGGGTTAGAAATGGGAGCTGATGATTACATTACTAAACCCGTTCGAGCAAGAGTACTGCTTGCTCGTATACGAGGCCTGTTGCGCCGAGAAGAAAAAATACGAACAGATGAAAAAACTAAAGTTACTCAGACAAGTCTTGCCGCTAATGGCATCTTGCAATTTAGTGGTTTAGTCATCAGTAAGCAAGCCAGAAGTGTCCACTTAGATAACGTACTCATTAAAGTTTCCTCTAATGAGTTTGATGTCTTGTGGCTTCTTGCCAGCAAAGCGGGACAAGTTGTGTCGCGAAAAGAGCTAGTTAGCCACCTAAGAGGTTTTGATTATGATGGTTTTGATCGTTCAATTGATTTACGCATTTCAAGGTTACGTAAGAAATTAAACGATGATTCATCTGAGCCTTTTAGAATAAAAACAATATGGGGCAAAGGGTATTTGTTCGCAAAAGATGTCTGGTAAGCTACTTCCTTATCTTATTACAATGATATTTTTTCATATATCAACTTAAGGTTAATACTTTATGCGTAACCTGGTGCTGTCATTACTGGCCGTAGTACTTATTGCAACAATTGGTTTAGGATGGATGTTTGATAGTCTTTATAATCAATATCTTCATGGCAATATTGAGCGCTCCCAAACGGACATACTTAATGACAAACAAGATGCTATCAGTGTTTTAGAAAGAGTCGGTAGCCAATTATCTATCGCGCTGGAAAACATAGACAATCGAGAGCAATTTATTCAACACTGGCCATCGGACAAACAGTTATCGCTTCATTTAGAGCCATTAAATAATTTTTCATTGCCGCAAACCCTGCTTGAGGGCGTTATTGCAGGTAAACCTTTATTACTAGAAACCAATGACAGTATCGCTTTACATTTTTACTTAGCCAAAAGCAAAGAATTATTAGTCTTAAGGACTACGCCGTTATCGCTTAATCATAAAAATAATATTTTAGCTATTGTATTGACTAGCTTGTTTTATCTTGCGTTATTATTACTTATGTTGTTATGGCTTTACCCCTTGGCGAAAAGGTTGATGACGTTGAGGCAAACTGCCAAATCATTTGGTGAAGGTAACTTAAGTCAGCGTATTGATGTCGGTTCTGTTTCTTATATTCGAGATTTAGAATTAGAGTTTAATCGCATGGCGCAACGAATCGATGATTTAGTTCATGATATCAAGTTACTCAGTGGCGCTGTCTCTCATGACTTACGTACGCCTCTTGCTCGTATTCGTTTTGGTATTGATACCATTCAAGAAGAGGATGATCCTGTTTTACGTAAAAAATTCGAACAACGCATTAGCGATAATGTGGATGAGATGGTTAATTTAGTTGAAAGCTTACTTAGTTATGCGCGCTTGGATCAAACCTTGATCACTTTACATAAGACACCGGTAGATTTCATATCACTAACCCGTAGCTGCATAAAGAATAAAAGCCAAGATGATGTTGAACTTGTTTTACATGCAGCCAAGCAAGAAATAATGGTTAATGGTGACTTATCCTATTTGACTGTGATGATGAGTAACCTGTTACAAAATGCATATCAGTATTGTGATAAACAGATTGAAGTTAGCATAGCAGAACAAAATAATAAGGTCGTTATCATTGTCTCTGATGACGGTATTGGCATTGCGAAGGAGCAAAGAGAGCAAATTTTAAAACCCTTTATACGTGGTGGCGCTAAAACAAATACAATTAAGGGGTATGGTATGGGGCTCGCCATAGTTAAACGCATCGTAGAGTGGCATCATGGTGATATTGTCATAAGCAACTCTGTTATGTTATCAGGCGCTCAATTCACTATTAGCTTACCCAAAGCCCAATTAAGCTAAAGCGTTACTTGGACAAATAATCTCAGGCAAAAAAAAACCGCGTAATAAAACGCGGCTAAAATAATCAGTGTAAGGGAATACAAATGATTAGGAACGAGTTTTTCAAAAGCAGAACTAATGAAGTAGAGTAATTATACTAAAAACAGCAAACTTGTAAAGCCTTTTCTGTAATTTTATTACTTTTTGTTGTAATAAAATTATAAAAATATAGTTTAAGCAGTTTTTTATGGCGCTATGATGAGCTTTTTGTAACTTATTTGTTATTTTTATTACAATGCGATTAATTCTTATTTGTCTTTTTTTGAGCCGAAATACATTTTATCTTTGTCGTCAATTTTCAATGATTACTTTTTCGGATACATACGCTTTAGTTCCCCATAAAGGTATCGTTGATAAGCTATGCTTAAAACTGCCAGATGTTTCTTTTGTCGCATAAGATAAATACATCAGTGTTTGGTTTTTACTATCATAAATACGCCTAATTTTCATCGTTTTAAAAAATATGCTTTTTGATTTTTTAAAAACAACTTCACCAGATTTACCTTTATCAATTTGTTTAAGCATCTCCGTGGTAATTTCGCCGGTTTGTCGACAAGAAATCGAGCTATCACTTGGATCAGATAAGCTTAAATTTGCCTCTACACTGGCAACATGACAAGTAACACCGGGCACAAGCGGATCTACCATCATATTGAGTTTAATATCTTTTAAGGTAAACATACCTAAGGAAACATCACCAACTTCATTGTCAGAGCAGCTAATCAACATGGTTGACATGGTTACTGCTAAAACTAATCTTTTCATTACTTCCTCGCTAACTATCTAAGTTTACTAAAGTGTATCACTCTGAGATTTAGATTTGGGATATATCATAGAAACTAAGGGTGATACTTAATCATGGAGCGGCTAGCGCTATAGTGATCATAACGCTTAGCGTTTATTCTAAAACAACTGATATAATTGTTTGGTGTTAGATAATTGCCAGCTGCGACCAAGTAACAGCTTTATAAGATGAACTATCCCGGATAGTTGTGTATTTATCCTTTTATTTTTATACAATTAACCGTTAATTTTATCCCACTTTCGTCATATTGGAGCCGTCATGCTTGTTTTATCGCGTTTATTTTATCAAACCATGCTATTTGTCTTTAGCTTAAGTCTGTCATCAGCAATTTTGGCTAACGAGTTGTTTACTTCTGAAGATATTTTTTCGCTTGAATATGCCACGGATCCGCAAATATCGCCTGACGGCGATAAAGTGGTTTATGTTCGAAACTCCAATGATATTATGAAGGATGGGAAAAATAAGAGTTTATGGTTATTAGATGTTAACAGCAAAAAGCAATTACCACTTTTTTCAGATGGTAAGCAATACTCGCAACCTCGTTGGTCAGCTGATGGTCAAAAAATTGCTTTTATTAGTAATATTACCGGCAGTTATCAAATACATGTCCATTACCTGCAACAAAATAGAACAGCAGTGGTTAGTCAATTACAAGGCAGCGTCGCAAACTTGACTTGGTCTCCAAATGGTCAATGGTTAGCCTTTAGTCAGTTGGTGCCAGAAAAGCCAACCGTTATTGCTAAAATGCCTAAAAAACCCAAAGGAGCAAAATGGTCTGAGCCCGTTGTCGTGATAGATCAGGCTTATTATCAAGCTGATGGCCGCGGTTTAGTCAAGCCAGGATATAAACATATTTTTGTGTTACCAAGTGAAGGTGGTGTACCACGTCAAATAACCCAGGGCAGTTTTCATCATCAAGGAAAGTTAACTTGGAATAAAACAAGTGATGCAATTGTTTTTTCTGCAAACCGTATCAAGGACTGGGAATATAAATCACTGGAAGGAAACTTATACCAAGTTAATGTAAATAATGGCCAACTGATTGAGCTTACCAATCAAGCTGGTAGAGAGTTTAACCCGGTTTTCTCAAAAGATGGTAAGCAATTAGCTTTCTTATCAAGGTCAAATGCTTTAGTGCCATACCGTAATTCAAAATTAAATATTATGGATTGGAAAAGCAAAAAAATAACCAAAGTTGCCGAGGACTTTGATCGATCAGTTAGCGATCCACAATGGCTATCAAGTTCAATGCTAGCGATAAGTTATGATGATTTTGGCCAACGCAAGTTAGCTACCATCACTAACAAAGGGAAAATTAAAGACTTAACCGCTAGCGTAGCGGGCACGAGTATTGGTCGACCCTATATTAGTGGTAGTTTTACTGCATCTCGCGCTGGTGTAATCGCTTTTACTAAAGGCAATGCCTCACGACCGGCAGATGTTGCTGTCATTAATACTAGCAAAAAATTAACACAACTCACTCAGCTTAATGACGATTTATTAAGTCATAAAAACTTAGGTAAAGTGCATGAAATTAACTATCAATCATCGTTTGACAATGAAGCTATTCAGGGTTGGTATATTACACCGCCTAATTTTGATCCAAATAAGAAGTATCCTTTAATTTTAGAGATACATGGTGGACCTCACTTAGCTTATGGTCCTAGCTTTTCAGCAGAGCTGCAGCGTTTTGCCGCCCAAGGTTATGTTGTTTTTTATGATAACCATCGCGGCAGTAGCTCATACGGAGAGCGATTTGCCATGTTACTAAAATACAAGTATAGCTCTAAGGAAGATTTTGCCGATCATAACTCAGGCGTTGATGCCATGATTGATTTAGGTTTTATTGATGAGCATAACTTATTTATTGCTGGTGGCTCAGCCGGAGGCATAGCAACAGCTTATGCCATTGGTTTGACGGACCGTTTCTCTGCAGCGGTAGTGGTTAAACCTGTCATAAACTGGTTAAGTAAGGTGCTAACGGCTGACAGTGGTTTAAGACAAATTCCAACACAATTTCCGGGCATGCCATGGGAGCATGTTGAGCATTATTGGCAACGTTCTCCAATGTCATTAGTCGGCAATGTATCGACACCGACAATGTTAATGACTGGCGAGGAAGATTTGCGGACACCGATGGCACAAACAGAACAATTTTACCAAGCACTGAAATTAAGAAAAGTTGATACTGTACTGATTAAAGTGCCTGGAGCACCGCACAGCATTGCCAAAAAACCTTCCAGGATGATTACCAAAATAGAGCATAGTCTTGCTTGGTTTGAAAAGTACAAAAGTACTGAAAAGTGAGAACATTATATAGCAGGTACTTTTTATCAACTGATTTACTCTCTAAATTTAAATTTCGCTAATCTGTTTTATCAACGCCTACATTAAACTTAGTTCAAGCTGTTGCTGAAAATAAAAATGCCAGTTTTTCAACTGGCATTTTTTGTTAACGCACTAGTTAATAGTGTCTCTTTAACTTAGTCATGAACATTACCAAATACGCACACGTTCATCTTCAGGTAAGTATAATTTATCGCCTGGTTTGACATTAAAGGCTTTGTACCAAGCGTCATGATTGCGAGGCGCTAGAGCGCGGAAACGGCCCGGAGCATGAGTGCCGCCGCGTAATTGGTTTAACATGCTTTGTTCGGTACGCTTTTCTTTCCAAACCTGAGCCCAAGCTAAAAAGAAACGTTGATCACCTGTTACGCCATCAATTACCGGAGCTTCTTTGCCATTTAAACTGAGTTTATATGCATGATAAGCCATGGCTAATCCGCCAACATCACCAATATTTTCACCTAAGCTATTTCGGCCATTAACAAAGTTGTCTGGGATTGGTTCATATTGACTGTATTGTGCGGCAAGTTGGTCTGCTTTCGCGTCAAAAGCATCGCGATCTTCATCTGTCCACCAATTACGTTGAATACCATTAGCGTCTGATTTTGAGCCTTGATCATCAAAGCCATGCCCCATTTCATGACCTATAACGGCGCCGATAGCTCCATAGTTAACTGCTGGGTCAGCATTTGGATCGAAAAAGGGGGGTTGTAAAATAGCAGCAGGGAAGACAATCTCATTAAATGAACTATTATAATATGCATTGACACGCTGAGGTGTCATGCCCCAACGATTGCGATCTGTTTTTTCTAACTCTCTGGCAACACTCTCTGCATTAAAGAACTGGCGTAGGTTTTTAATATTGCCGACTAAGTCTTTTGAAGAGATAGCTAAACCATCAAATTGCTGCCATACATCGGGATAACCAATTTTAGGGTTAAAAGCGGCTAGTTTAGCGTGGGCATTAACTTTGGTTTCAGCACTCATCCAATCAAGACCATCAATACGCTGGCCTAATGCTGTTCGTAAGTTTTCTACAAGTTGCGCCATTTGTTCTTTAGAGCTTTCTGGAAAGTAGCGAGCTACATACACTTTACCAATAGCAAAACCTAGCGATTGCGTGCCCGACATTTCACTAATGGCACGTTTCCAGCGAGGGCGAGGCTCTTGTTGACCGTTTAGCGTTTTACCATAAAAAGAGAAGTATTCTGCATAGATATCTTCAGATAATAAACTGGCATTGCCACTGATAGTGTGAAAGGTTAAATAATCTTGCCAAACAGATAATGATTCAGAGTTAATGAGGCTGATCATGGTTTTAATTGGCTCAGGTTGAGAGATATTAAGCTGGGGTACCTTATATCCTGACTGAGCAAAATAAGTATCCCAATCAAAATTAGCATACTCTGTTGTTAAATCAGCGCGCTTAATTTGGTTTAGCGTTAAATCTCTATTACGGCGCATTTCTCGTGGCCAATGGCCTTGAGCGATTTTAGTTTCTAACGCTAAAATTGCTTCACCGCGCTGCTGACTGTTTTCAATGCCGGCAAAAGTCAGCATATTTGCAATATGTGTTACATAAGCATTACGTATTTTTTCAAAGCGTTCACTTTCTTCTAAGTAGTATGAGCGATCGGGTAAACCCAAGCCGCCGGCACCTATAGACATTTCATATTGATTGGGATCTAAGCGATTAAACCACATGTATCCACCAATAGGTGATTCAGTACCTGTTAACCAAGCTTGCCCAAAAATTTTAGTTAGGTCTTTAGTCGTCTTTACCGCATTTATTTGATCTAAAGTTGATTGAATAGGGCTAATACCTAGCTTATTAATGGTAGCGGTATCCATGTATGATTGATAAAAGTCAGCGACAAGTTTCTCATCAGCACTAAGATTGGTTCGACTACTAATATCATCGATAATTTCTTTTACTTGTTTTTCGCTTCGCTCGGCAAGACCTGTGAAAGCGCCAAAACGTGTTTTATCAGCGGGCATGACAAAGTTGTCATACCAAGTACCACTAGCATACATAAAGAAATCATCACCAGGTTTAACCGCTTCATTTCGCGCTGTTAAATCTATACCAAAGCTCCCTAGCTCTGCTTTTTGGGCAATAACAGAGTTTTCTGTGCTGTTATCGCTTGCGTCAAAAGTGCCACACCCATTTAAAAATGTGGTTGCTAAGGCAATAGCTATTAAAGATTTTTTCATAGAATTCTTCTCTGTTTGAATGAATAAGAATAAGTGGCCAACGCGATATGAACATTTCATTTTAGCGCTTCAATCACAGACTTCGCTAGGTAAGTTTGAAATAATTGCTATATAAACCACTATTAACCACGTCATTTTGTAGTATGTTAAAAAATTGTCAACCTGGATACGACTAATGGTGGCGTTTCTTCGGTGAGATAAATTTTTATCATATAAAATAAGTAAAACAACTTTGCAATTCTTAAATTTGCTAGGTATAAAGTCGTTCATAACTAATTCCATGGTTCGCTAAGTGAAAGCTTTTTTACTTTTTTGGTCGTTATTTTTTCTTTTAAGCTACTAGCAGAGCCTTTTGAGAAAAAGCCAGGGTAATATTTACCTGTTCATTCCTGTATTAGCTTTCGGTGGTACCTTAGTTACTAAGGGAAACTATCAAGGCAGTTGGTCATCAAAAAAGTCAAGTGTTACCACGCATGGTCTGTTTGCAAAGGTAAACTTTAGCCTTGATAAAATCTTGATGGCTTCGGCGAAGACTTTTTTCTGTGTTCACACAGTTGACAGCTTTAAAAAGCGATAAACATTGCTTTGATGATGTATCAGAAGAAGTGGCATTATTTCAGGTCTCTATTTTATTATGCCATATTGTGTTTGCCCCAACCGCGATAAATGACCATTAAGGTTTGAGTTTTAGCGCTAGACTATTAGTAAACGACTTATTAAATGAAAACTTATGAGCTGAGCAATGATTAATAAAGTATCCGCAGAAACACAAGAGCAAGCCTTAAAAATTGCCAAAGGCACTCAAAAAAAAGGTCAAACAAAAGCGCAAACAAAACTCATTACCCAAGGTATTGAAAAGGGCATCGCAGAATATAAAAAACAGCAGAGTAAAAAATCACGTGAGCGTGATAAAGAGCGTAAACAAAAGCTTAAGCAGCAACAAAAATGTGCAACAATCAAACAAGATAAAAATATTGTTGTCCCCAAAAAGCCATCAAAACTCCCTTGGATCCTGTTACTTTTAAGTTGGTTATTTTTCCTATCATACTTTTTTATCAATAAAGTTTGACCTTTAACTAAGCTTTTTTTACTTATTGACTCACGTTGAAGAACGCCTATAACTATTTTTAATTTATTGATGTATCGGTGTATTTTGATTTTCTTGATGATGGCCGTACTTTAAAGTAGGGAGTCATGATGAGGATTGCTTTATTATCTGATATTCATAGTAATGTCTTTGCCCTTGATGCGGTGATAAAATATATTAAAAAACGCGGTGTCGATGTGGTGGTTAATTTAGGTGACATCCTCTATTAAAAAGGCCTTTGATTTATTACGTGAACATGATTTCACGACTCTTTGTGGCAATCAAGATAGGCAAATATATCAAGCAACAGGAGAGCAAATTGATAGCAATCCGACCATGCAATTTATTCTCGAAGATTTAGGCACTGCGCCGCTTGAATAGATGAAAACATTACCATTTGATAAGCAATTAAATGATCAAGTCTACTTATGCCATGGTAAACCCAGCAATGATTTAATCTACTTATCTTGAGGATATTAGCAAGGGCTATGCTATGTTACGTTCGGGTGAAGAGATTATCAGGTTATTACAAGGGCAAAAATCGTCCTTAATATGTTGTGGTCATACTCACATAACCAGAGCAATCAGCTTAAGCACTGGTCAATTGGTTGTTTATCCCGGCAGTGTCGGCTTACAGGCTTATACCAATTAAGAGCCAAGCTTTCACGTTATGGAGAATTTTACTCACCATGCTTCATATTCAATTGTCGAAAAGTGCAATGCTAACGGTCGACGCATGTAAACAACGGCACTAAGCGGCTCTTAAAAATTTAAATCAACCTCTTTTCTTTTCACGGTTATGTAAATTTTATCTCAATAAAACAACTGTCTAATACCATTGGGACATTAATATAAGTCCTGTGATAACCCAGCTTAATAAGTCTTCTCCTTTGCCATAATTAATTTACATAGCATAATTTATTTATTATGGTATAATGTATACAATTTGATGCAATGTGAATTTTAAACAAAGGAAATATGATGCAAACAAATAGTACAGATTGGCGATATACCGTTATGCCAGCGGTGTTTACATGGCTAAAAGAGTCTGAATCCGGAGCCCTTGACATTGATTTTGATGCTACACAAAAACAGGCATCAGCTGTTTTAAGCGCTCAAGGTAAGGGCGGAAGCAGAATGGGCGGACTGGTCGCTTCAGGTACTTTGGGTGAAAATAGCTATCTGAGCAACGAACAGCGCCTTTCGTTATTAAAATCCCTTTCTAAAGTTGCTAAAGAATACAATGTTCCGTTGATCAGTGGCGCCGCAGCAGAGACTAAAGAAGAGCTTGCCAACATTGTTTCAGGGCTAGCAAGGGTTGGCGTGGACACTGTGATGGTGATGCCGCCAAAAACTGATGCGGCTCCTTGTGATGAACAAATGTATGCATACTATGCGTTTGCTGCATTAGCTGCAAAAGAAGCTAATGTAACCATTATGCCTTATAACAACCCAGATGCTGCTGGGTATCATGCAATATCCACTGATGTTCTTAGAAGACTGGCTGCTTTACCTGAAGTTACTGCGCTTAAAATATCAACCACAGATGTATCAATTATAGAAACCCTGATGTTAGAGAGCAAAGCGTTAAAAATCTTGGCAGGTGTTGACACGGTAACTGTCCATGCAGGGCTTGCTGGAGCATGCGGTGGCATTACCGGCGTAGGTACTATCTTCCCTAAAGCGAGTGTTACTATGCAGGAGTATGTTTTAAAAGGCGAATGGGCTGAGGCAAACAAAATTTCTCAGGCAATGAATTCTATATCATATCTTGATGCTCAGCCGCTGCTGATGGAGTACCTTAAGCTCGCGATGGGTATTCATCATAATGATATTGAGGGGGGGCTTCGTACCCTTGGTAAGAAATTAACCCAAGAGCAAATTGATGATGTTCGCACAAGATATCTTTTAGCTAAAGAACGGCTTACCGCCTTGGACTTAGTAGACTAACCCTGATAAAAATATAGATATGCAAGTATTAAAATAGAGCAAGCCCCGTATTTACGGGGTTTTTCTGTGCTAAGTCTATTGTGGTTAATGTCTTGTTAAGGCGATAAAACGGTTTTTTATTAATGAGCATTATTTATTAAAACGACTAATACAATAAGGACTGACATCTATTTCAGTGTCTTGCTTGCTAACCATTTGCCCTATGAGCTTGCCTGTAATTGCACATTGCGTTAAACCCAGATGTTGGTGACCTAGGGCAAAAAATATTTTATCGTGATGTGGCGCTTGGCAAATGACGGGTAAAGAGTCAGGTAAAGAAGGACGACAACCCATCCAACTTTCTTCTGCTGCGGTTGGCTCAGGCAGAGATTTTAAAATATGAGCTGCATTGTCTTTTAGCATTGTTGCGCGTTTTTTCTTTGCTGGGGCATGTAAACCTGCATATTCAACAGTACCCGCAAATCTTAAGGTTTTACTCATCGGCGTTATAATAAAGCGACGCTCTGCTGATGCAACAGGGCGAGTTAACCTGGTATTTGCCGAGTCAGAAATTGGTAAGCTTAAGCTATAGCCGCGTTCAGCTTCAATAGGTAAATGATAGCCTAAAGCTTTTAATAAGTCTTTAGACCAAGCACCACAAGCAACCACACAGTGGTCAAACTGCAAAGATTCTTGCTCTGTAACCAGCGTTACGCTATTTTGTGATTGAGTAATGCAAGTCACAGTCGCTTGTTTAAAAAGCATACCTTTTTCTTTGGCAAAGTTAGCCAGTGCTATGCTAATTGCCAAGGGATCAATCGTATGAGCGACATCAGAAAAAAATAGCGAATAGTTAATATTGGCATGTAAGTTAGGCTCTAATGCTAAGGTTTCCTCTCTATTGAGAAGTTTTACTGCTATAGCAGCGCTTTTATAATGTTCATATATAGCTTTTACTTTACTTTTATCACTGGTTTCAAAAACTAATAATGAGCCATTTTGTGTTAATAAGTGCTCGGCATTAGCTGCTCTTAATAATGCAGAAATATGGCTAATGGCATTTTTGTTTAATGCTTGTATTGCCTTGGTATTTTTATTTCTTAAGCTAGGTCGCATATTACTAAAAAATTGCATAAACCACGGCATCGCTTTGAAAAAGTGCTTCGCTGACAAGGAAACTGGACTCAGTGGATCAAGCAATAATTTAGGCATTTGCCATAATAAAGCCGATTCGGCTAGCGGAAACACTTGTTCTGTAGCGAAATGTCCGGCATTACCTTTTGAGCAACCTAAACCTATACCAGCCTTGTCTATCAGGGTGACCTGGAAACCTAAAGTCTGTAATTCAACCGCACAGTTTATACCAATAATGCCTGCGCCAATCACTGCAACGGTCTGATGTTTGTTGTTAGTATTTTCTTTTGCTGCTGTATTCATTACTCACTCACTGAAAATAATCGTTTAAACCCTAGATATAAATGGCTATTACTAGAGCCTTACCTTAGTTCAAATCTAAATTTTTAAAATTTCTCTTGCCATCACGAATGGATTGTATACAATATATCTTAATTTAGCTAGTAATAGTTATTTAAAGCAACTGTCGTATTTAGGTGATAAGAAGTCCTCTTATTGCAGGCTTTGCGCTGCATTGACGGTTGGGTTAGTCATGTTGACGGCTATTGGTTGTCTTGTAGGTATCACTAGTATATTGCCTCGTGCGCCATTAGCTGATGAAGAGCATGAAAAAGTAGAGAGCATGAAAAAGTAGAGAGTATGACAATGACACTATTGCTAAACGAATAGACTTGAAGGAATTTAAGCGAGTTAATTCGATAAATCTTTTAAGTTAACAGCATGCACAATAACTAAGATCTGGTTCAAGTATTTGTGTAGCTATTTTGTAAAAAGTGAGTCAGAGCAACTTTTTTTAAGCAGCGTAGATAGTGTAAAACTGATCGATAAAATAGCTCTAACATAGCCGTTTTAAGATAAATAGCATCGGTCAAGCAACGCGAACATTATTGAGGAATATATGGTTAAAGGAACATTTTTTTGTATTGATGCCCATACTTGTGGCAACCCTGTTCGCTTAGTTTCCAGTGGTCACCCTGATCTGCAAGGTGAAACGATGAGTGAAAAACGTTTAGATTTTTTAGAGCACTTTGATTGGATTCGCCAAGGCTTAATGTTTGAACCTCGTGGTCACGACATGATGTCAGGTGCTTTTTTATATCCCCCGTGCAGTGATAATGCTGATGCGGCTATTTTATTTATTGAAACATCTGGTTGTTTGCCTATGTGTGGCCACGGCACCATTGGTACGATTACAGCAGGTTTAGAAAGCGGTTTAATAACCCCAAAAACACCAGGTAAACTTATTATTGATGTGCCCGCTGGGCAAATTGAAATTGAATATCAACAAGACAACGATAAAGTCTCAAGTGTAAAAATATTTAATGTTGCCGCTTATTTAGCTCACCGTGATGTAGTCCTTGAAATACCTGGCTTAGGTCATTTAAAAGTTGATGTTTCCTATGGTGGTAACTTTTACGTAATTGTTGAGCCACAACAAAACTTTCCTGGTGTACAGAGTTGGAGTGCAGCGGAAATT
The DNA here is from genome assembly GCA_040779365.1 of Colwelliaceae bacterium MEBiC 14330. Lineage (GTDB taxonomy): Bacteria > Pseudomonadota > Gammaproteobacteria > Enterobacterales > Alteromonadaceae > Colwellia. The sequence goes on along the minus strand of JBFONR010000006.1, from coordinate 153,887 downwards.
TTAAAGTGGAGTCCTGTAGTTCGCGAAGTCGCGAGTCAATCACTTGATTGCGTACACCCACAAGACCCCAGCGTTAATGGCGTCAGTCACGTTTTGTGGACAGGGATGTCACAAACCTCCGGCTCAGATGCTGCCAATGCCGTATTTTATGGTGATAAGGCTATTGATAGGTCTCCTTGTGGTACAGGAACCAGTGCAAGAATGGCGCAGTTATTCGCTAAAGGTGAATTAGCTAAAGGCGATACTTTTGTGCATGAAAGTTACATTGGTAGTCAGTTTGTTGGCAAAATTGAAGATGTTATTGATATCAATGCTAACGGTCAAAAAATCACGGCAATTATGCCAAGTATTCAAGGCTGGGCGAAAGTTTATGGTAAAAACTGCATTACTATTGATGATGATGATCCCTATGCTTTTGGTTTTATCGTTAAATAGTAATAAGAAACTGCCATGAGCGACTTATCTGGGCATTAAGCAGGTAATAAAGTGTAATTTTTCGGGTGTCTTTAAATGAAAAGGGCATTAAGTAATAAAAGTGAGATGATGATGATAACAGGACAAAATTTAATTGCAGGCGAGTGGTCTGGTGATACTCAAGGTGGTTTTAAGGCGTTTAATGCGCAAACACATCAGGCTATTGATATTGAATTTGCTGATGCGAGTGAATTGGAAGTTAATACAGCCATTGTTCGCGCTAATGAAGCCTTTTCTTCTTATGGTCAACTAAGTGCAGCAAAAAGAGCTGTTTTTTTAAGAGCTATTGGTGAAGAGATAGTTGCCTTAGGCGAAGAACTAGTTAAGACCGCATGTGTTGAGACAGGATTACCTGCAATGCGTATTCAAGGAGAGCGCGGCCGAACGGTTGGTCAACTTAACTTGTTTGCAGATCTTTTAGACTCTGGCGAGTATCAAGGCGTTATTGAACATGCTGATAATGAACGCCAGCCGCTAGCTAAACCTGATACTCGATTAGGTTACTTACCACTGGGTGTAGTTGGTGTGTTTGCTGCCAGTAATTTCCCATTAGCTTTCTCTACTGCTGGTGGTGACACCGCCTCAGCTTTAGCGGCAGGTTGTCCTGTTATCATGAAAGCTCATGCGGCGCATCCGGCAACGGCTGAACTCGTGGCAGGAGCTATTTTAAAAGCAATTGAATTTTGCGATTTAGATCGCGGTATATTTTCTCTTATTCAAGGAAAAAATTATGCAATTGCTAGTCAAATTGTTACTCATCCTTTAGTTAAGGCAGTAGGTTTTACTGGCTCTGAGCGTGTAGGTATGATTTTACAACAACAAATTTATCAACGCGCTGAGCCGATTCCTTTTTATGGTGAATTAGGTAGCATTAACCCTCAATTTGTTATGCCAAATAAATTGAAGCAACAGGCGGATGAAATCGCCCAAGAACTGGTTGCTTCATTAATGATGGGGCAAGGTCAGTTTTGTACTAGCCCGGGTATATGGGCTGTCATTGGTGATGACGACAGCGCTGACTATCAAGCTTTTATCTCATCAGCAAGCACAGCATTAGCAGCGCAAAATGCAGGTGTTATGTTAACACCTGTAATGTGTGCTAGTTACAATGCAGCGGTTGAAGAACGCAAAAGTCTTAGTGGTGTTAGCCTATTGGCCACCGGAAAATTGGGCAATGAACAAGAATGCTCAGCGTCATTATTTACCACCGATTTAGCAACATTTTCCAATACACCGGTGTTGCAAGAGGAAGTGTTTGGTTTTAGTGCTTTGATTGTTCGCTGTAAAGACTTTGCAGAAATGATGCAGCTTCTTAGTCTCCTCAAAGGTAACCTAACCGCAAGTATTCATGGTATGGCTAGCGATTTAAATCAGTCTCAAATATTAAGTCAAAATTTAGCGCATAAAGTAGGTCGCTTGATATATAACCAAATGCCGACAGGTGTAGAAGTTTGTGCTTCAATGAATCATGGTGGTCCATTCCCAGCGTCGACTAATATCAGAACCACCTCTGTCGGCAGCCAAGCCATTGATCGCTTTAGACGCCCAATTTGTTATCAAAACTTTCCGGTAGAGTTACTGCCAACTTTACTTAGAGATTAATTATTAATGCAGGTGCACACCTTGTGCACTTTTTATTAAAAAAATTTTTGCTGGTAATCAGCAGTAATATTGCTAGCCCGATTAGGTATTACTTTTAATTTCAGTGCAGTCGAATAACGCTGTAAAGCGAGCAAATATAACAAAAACAGGTGGATAAGATAGTGAGTGCAGCCCAACGAAGCCGTTTTCAACAATCATTTTATGTTGCTAACACCATGGAAATTTTTGAGCGTTTAGCTTGGTATGGCATGTACACCTTGCTGGCAAGTTATATTATGACTCCCACCAGTCAGGGGGGGCTAGGTTTAGGAAATACTGAACGTGGTTTGATTATGGGGGTTGTGCCATTTTTCCTTTATTTATTCCCTGTTGTTTCTGGTGCATTGGCAGATAGGTTTGGCTACCGAAAAATGTTTTTATTATCATTTACTTTGATGGCGCCGAGTTATTACTTGTTAGGCTATGTCAAAGACTTAGCAAGCTTTATGAGTATCTTTATGCTCATAGCGCTTGGAGCTGGTATTTTTAAACCCGTGGTTACCGCTACAATTAGTCGTACCACCGATGAGACTAATCGTGGCTTAGGTTTTGGAATTTTTTACATGATGGTGAATGTTGGTGGCTTTTTAGGGCCGGTATTAGCCCCGATAGTTCAAAAACATTATGGTTGGGAGTGGGTGTTTATTTTTGCCTGTATTTGGATATCGGTGAATTTTATTCCTGCACTGTTTTTCTATAAAGAGCCAGAATGTCACGCTAAAAACAAACCATTAAAACAAGTCTTTCAGGAAATGCAGCAAGTCTTAGGTAATTTGCGGCTGGCTTTATTGGTCGTGCCATTGCTGATTTTGTTGGTGGCCTTTTATGCGGGTTTTGTCAGTGCACGATTTACCCTTGCATTAGCAACAATATTGATCATTACTGCGATAATTTGGGATGTTATTGTCGCGCACCGCAGAAAAACCGCAACAACATTACCATGGTATCAGCAAAAAATGCAGCTGGGTAATAAATCCTTTATGGTTTATTTACTTATTATGACCGGATTTTGGACAGTTTACCTGCAAATTTTTGTCACCTTACCTGTTTATATTCGTGACTTTGTTGATAGTTCAGACTTGGTTTCTCTATTACACAGTATAAGCCCTTGGTTATACGAAGTCTTTACCTCAGTAAATATTGAAACGTTAACGAGTGAAATAATGCGTCTAGCAGAAAAGTTTAATAACGTTGATCTTAGCCAAACACAAACAGCAATAAAAGAAATCACTGCGACACTTTCTGCGTTAGATGTCAGAGTACCTGAGCAGGAGGTTATCAAAGGTTTTGCTCAACTTGGTCAGTTTTCTCAAACAATGTCTAGTATAGAGCTGTCAGCATTCCAAGCAAACAGTGAGCTGATTGCTGAGCAGTGGTCAAAACAATATCGTCAAATGAACCCTGCAACCATCTTAAGCCTCGACTTTTTAATGATTATTTTATTCCAAATTAGCATCAGTCGTTTCGTTGAACGCTTTAAAGCTTTACCCGCATTAATTACTGGAACCGCTATTTTATCGACATCTATGTTAATGCAAGGCTTTGCTCATGGCGTTATTTTGGGGGGCTTGTTAGTAAGTTGTTCTGTGATCGTTTTTGCCGTTGGCGAAATGGTTTCATCTCCTAAAAGTCAAGAATATGTCGCAAGTTTTGCACCGAGCGACAAAGCCGCTATGTTCATGGGCTATTATTTTGTTTCAATGGCCTTAGGTAATTTATTTTCTGGTTTACTTTCAGGGTGGCTATATGGTTATTTTGCTGAAACACTGCAGCAGCCAGCATTAATGTGGGCGCTTATTGCCTTATTAGGTTTTGCTACTTGCATGGCATTTTACTTTTTTAATAAACATTATCTTGTCGATATCAAACAGCAACAATTGGCGCAAAAAGATCAACTAGCTGTTTAGCCTTAGCTTTGTATGGATGAGTAAAAAAATGATAAAAAATATTAATCAAGCAGCGCAGAAGTTTCAAAACTGGCAAGCTAAAACTGCACAAGAAAGCTATTTAACTATTGAGACGCTTGAATGTCATACCGGTGGCGAGCCACTGCGAATTATTACTAATGGCTTTCCGACATTAGCGGGTGATAGCATCCTAGCCAAAAGAGAAGACTGTAAAGCAAACTATGATGACTTGCGGCGTGCATTAATGTTTGAACCCAGAGGTCATGCTGATATGTATGGTGCCATCATTGTTGATGCACAAAGACCAGACAGTCATTTTGGCGCAATTTTTATTCACAATGAAGGTTATAGCACCATGTGTGGTCATGCTGTTATAGCACTAACAAAGTGTGCGGTCGAAGCCGGTGTCGTTACTAAAACGGGTAATGTAACCCAAGTCGTTATTGACGTACCCTGTGGGCAAATTGTTGCGCAAGCCTATAGCCAAGGCGATATAGTCACTCATGTAAGCTTTTTGTGTGTGCCATCTTTTGTTTATGCGCAAGCGTTGCAGGTAAATGTTGATGATATTGGTCTAGTTACTTTTGATATTGCTTATGGTGGCGCTTTTTACGCTTATGTGCAGGCCGCTGAACTAGGGTTATCTCTCGTGCCCGAGCAGCAGGCAAAGTTGATAGACTATGGTCGAAAGATAAAGCAAGCGATTATGCAGTCAAGCGAACCAAGATTTAAAATCAATCACCCAACCACAGCCGAATTGAGCTTTTTATATGGCGTTATTTTTATAGATGATTCCCCCAACGAAGGTATTCACTCTCGTAATGTCTGTATTTTTGCTGATGGTGAATTAGATCGAAGTCCAACAGGCAGTGGTGTTAGTGGCCGTATTGCTTTGCATCATGCCAAACAGGATATAGCGTTACATCAATCGATAACTATTGAAAGTATTTTAGCGAGTTCGTTCACTGTCAAAGCGATTGAAAAAATCAACTTTTCAGGTATGGAAGCCGTCGTGCCTGAAGTCACTGGTGATGCATTTATTTGTGGGAAAGGACAGTGGCTTATCAATGCACAAGATCCATTAAAGTATGGCTTTTTACTACGCTAGCCTACTGATTTGAACAACTTACCAATAATTCACGACTCGCCATTAAGGAAACTTATGAACTTAGCAATATTACGAGAAAAAGTACTTAATAAACCTCACAGTGCCATGCTTATATTGAGTGATATTAATATCACTTACATTTCAGAATTTACTGGACATGCTGCGACAGTTTTATTAACGAGCAAGAAAAATTATTTATTAACCGATTACCGTTATTTTGAACAAGCGAAGTCGCAAGCTCGAGATTTTACCGTGATCTGCCGCGATAGAGCGAACCAGAGTCTTGCCTCATTGATTGAAGATTTATTATTTCAGGATGATTGTCAGCAACTTTTTTTTGAAAGTGAACATATCAGTGTTAGCCAATGGCAAGACATTACTGAACAAATCTCTTCGTTAACAACGCTTAAGAAAATTGAGCCTATTAAGGGGGCTGTAGAAGCGTTACGTTATGTCAAATCCCAAGAAGAGATCGATTGCATTGAACAAGCGGCAAACATTGCCGATAAGGCACTAAGTATAATGTTGCATTCAGTCAAAGCAGGGGTAACTGAGCGTGAATTAGCTAATGAGTTAGAGCATCAAATGGCCTTACTTGGCTCTGAAGGTGTCTCGTTTGACACTATCTTATTATTTGGTGAAAGAAGTGCCTTACCTCATGGTATTCCAGGACAGAGAAAACTCAAACTCGGCGATTTTATCTTAATCGATTTTGGCGCTGTCGTTAATGGTTATCGCTCAGATATGACCCGTACTTTTGTCTTTGGTCCTGCCAGTGCTGAACAAAAACATGTTTACCAGCTTGTACAAAGTGCACAACAAGCTGCTCTTGATGAAGTGAAAGAAGGGGTTATTGCTAGTTATCTATATCAGCAGTCAGCAGATATTTTGTTAAATAGTGAATACAAACAATACGCCGGTGAAGGTTTAGGTCATGGTGTTGGCTTAGTTTTGCATGAACAACCATTTATTGGCCCTGACTGTGATGCCACGATAGAAAAAGGCTGTGTTATTACCATAGAGCCGGGCATTTATATTCCAGGTTGGGGCGGCGTACGTATAGAAGATGATGTGGTCTTGACTGACCATGGCCTGAAAATTTTAACCAAATCACCAAAAGGTTTGATTGAGCTGCAAGCACGCAAAGCTTACACCTAAAGTATTTTGTTAGCTTTGTTTAAGTACCTTTCATTGAAACGGCAATAAAGCAGGTTAAATTACAAAGCTAATCAATAACGTTAAGAGAGAGACTATGAAGGTTATTAGTGCAGAACAAGTACAGCAAAAGCTAAATTTTGATGAATTAATCCCGTTATTAAAGTCAAGTTTCAGTCAACCATTTCATATGCCGCAACGTCAAGTATTTGGCTTAGCGCCAGAAGATAATCACAATCACGACGCTTTTGCATTATTACCTTCATGGAATGAAGAGGTTATTGGTAATAAAGCTTTTACTTATTTTCCTGATAATGCGGTGAGTTATGACTTACCGGGCTTGTTTTCTAACATCATGTTATTTAAGCGTCAAACCGGCGAACCATTAGCTTTAGTTGATGGTACCAGTGTTACCTATTGGCGGACCGCAGCAATTTCTGCATTAGCGAGTCAGTTATTGTCTAAGCAAGACAGTAAGCATTTAATGCTATTTGGCACAGGGAATTTGGCCAGTTATTTGATAAAAGCACATTTAACTGTCCGGCAACTTAATCAAGTGACGTTATCAGGGCGTAATAGCGATAAGGTTGATGGTTTAATCGCTCAATTTAGTGCGCTTTATCCCGATGTAAGTTTTGTTGCTAGCACTGATGTTGATAAGGAAATAGCAGCCGCTGACATTATTGTTTGCGCCACAGGTGCAAAAACACCATTGTTTAATGGTAATAACTTAACTGCTGGCACCCATATTGATTGTTTAGGTAATCACATTGTTGATGCGCGTGAGTGTGATACCACAACGGTTGTGCGCGCTCGTGTTTTTGTTGATAGCTTAACCAATACCTTAGCTGAGGCAGGGGAGTTATTAATACCAATGACTGAAGGTAGTTTTACCCCAAACGAGATTATTGGTGAGTTAGCAGATATGTGTAAAAATCCTGAGCTGTTAAGGCAATCTGATGATGAAATTACGCTGTTTAAGTCAGTAGGTACCGCGATCAGTGACTTAGTGGCAGCCTATCAGGTAGTGCAAAAAGTGTCATCACTATCAAATTAATCTTAACGAGGTGCTAATAAGAATTCAGCCGCTAGCACCTTGAATATTTTTAGCCTTAAAACTACGCAACAAAAAAATGATGATTAGGCTTCATAGCCAAATGGATCATCAATTGAGTGAGCTGGTTCGCTAAACCATTGTGGACCTGACGTTGTCATGTAGAAATGATCTTCTAAACGAACACCAAATTCGCCGTATAAGCATAGCATTGGCTCATTTGAAAAACACATGCCAGCGGCAAGTGGGGTTTTATCGCCGCGTACTAAGTATGGCCATTCATGGATATCTAGACCAACACCGTGACCGGTGCGATGTGGTAAGCCAGGCACTTGATAGTCGGGACCGTAACCTTGTGTTGTTAGATAATGACGCGCGCTAATATCAACAGACTCACAGGTAGCACCAATTTTTGCTGCTTCAAAGCCATGCATTTGTGCTGTTTTTTCATGTAACCATACCGCTCGTTGTTGCTTACTTGCTTTACCGAAAACATAGCTTCGGGTGATGTCTGAATTGTAACCTTGCACAAGACAACCAGTATCAATTAACACCATATCATTTTCTTCGAGCCTTTTCGGATTTTTAACACCATGGGGGTAGGCGGTGTCTTGTCCAAATAACACGATGCAAAATGATGAGCCTTTTGGCGCACCAAGTTTGATATGCGCTTGATTGATAAATTCTGTAACTTCAGCAGTACTTATGCCAACACGTAATATTTTTGCCACTGCGCGATGTACTACCATAGTGATATCTTTGGCTCGTTGTAACAAAGCAATTTCACTGGCGGATTTAATCATTCGACAGCCAGCAGTAATACTTTTACTACTGGTAAAATTAATGGCCATATTATGGCCTTTAGCCGCTTGACTCATGCCATCTACAACAAAAAAGGCGGTTGACTCATCAATCGCAATAATACCTTGGTCAATATTCATTGTTTGTAAGGTATTTATAACTAGGTCATAAGGTGATTCATGTTCATGCCAACTGACTACTTCAGCTTTTACCTGCATGAAACCCGATAAAGTACTGACTTCAAACCAAGGTGCAATATAAACCAACTGTCCTTGGGCTGATAATATCGCACCAACTAAGCGTTCAGACGCATGCCAGTTAGTACCGGTGAAATAACTTAAATTGGTACCTGCATTAAGGTAAAGGGCGCTGATGTTTTGTTCACGCATTAGTTGTTGTGCCTTAGCAATACGTTGCTGATACTCTGTTAGGGTGATAGGCGCAATATCACTTGTCATATTCGTTAATTTTTTTAATTCTATATCAGCTGTAGAGCCACCAATACCAATGGTCATAGAGTTTCCTTATAGTAATATGCTTGTTTCATTTAAAATAGTTTAGTCGCTTTAAAAGCTAAATAAGTACACTAGGTATATTGTATACACTTGGGGCGGTGAAACAAGTACTTTGGCAAGTAATAATGCTTAACTTTGAAGCATTATGTATAGCAATACTTTATTTGAGAGAGTGACATTGAGATTAAAACCACTGATCTTTAGCTCTGGCGTATTGAAAATAACCCCATTGCCCCAGCCTCCTAAGTGGCGCAAATGGAAATTGTGGCAAAGGCTTTTGATACAAAGGTAGCTTTGGCAGTTCCTGGCCGACAACCTTTTGTGCAAGGCGTTTTCCTGCTTGCACGGAGAATGATACGCCACTGCCGCAATACCCCATGGCATAAAAAATAGTTTGTTGTTTATTATGGTATATATGCGGCATGTCATCTAATGCCATGCTTAGCCATCCAGACCAAGCATAATCATATTTGATGTCTGCCAAGGCCGGAAAACTTGTTTTTAACACGGCAAGTAAGCGTTTGGGATAGAAAGGATCTTGTGCTCCTTTGCCACTAATTGCTCCGCGTCCGCCAAATAAGATACGATTATCGGGCAGTTTACGGTAGTAATATTTTAAAGCCCGGGTGTCCATAACAACATTGCTGGTGAGAAAGTTACAGGCCGTTATTTGCTCAGGTGTTAATGGCTCTGTCACGATAATTTGTGATAACACCGGTAATGTTTTGTTTTCTATCAAAGGATGAAAACCTTTACCGGAATAGCCATTGGTTGCAATAACAACTTTTTGAGCTTTCACTTGCGCGTTTGGTGTCTGCAAAACATGATGATACTGGCTTGTTTGACCTAGCTTGTTTGATGCTGTTTTGTGCCAATTTTCAACAGGACAAGCGGTATGGATTTTAACACCATGTTTACGTGCTAGCTCCTGATAACCCCAAGCCAATTTTAATGGGTTAACCCCAAAACCATCTTGATAACGAATAGCTCCATAAGCATTGTTATCTGCCATGTAGTTTTGGTGTAATTCTTCTTTGGATATGATTTGTACGTCATAACCAAACATTTTTCTTTGCAGGTTTGCATTGCCAATTAACTTTTTAAGTTGATTTGGTTTATGAGCAAGACGCAGGTAACCATTTTCTTGGCGATCACAATCGATTCCTTCAGCGATTAAACTTTTTACTGTATCTACACCTGCACACATCTCATGGTAAATACCGCGCATCACTTCTTCACCCCACTGGGATTGCATAGTTGAATATGGTTTTCGTCCTGATGATTTTAAGATAAAGCCACCATTTCGACCACTGGCACCCCAAGCTGTCTGATTGGCTTCTAGTACCGTTGCTTTGATGCCGTGTTCTCTTGCTAAGTGTAATGCGGTTGACAACCCTGTGTAACCTGCACCGATAATTGCGACATCAACGTTGATATCTTGATTGAGCTCACCATCATCTGACGGTGGATTTCCCGCTACAGATCGCCAGTAACTGTTCGGATAAGGTTCATTACGGCCAGGTGTCTTGTTATAAAGAGGATCGTACATTATTGCTCCAGAAGCAGTTTATACAGAATACCATACCTACATTTACTTTCTTTATCACTAGGTAAAGCACCTTATTCATTTTTATATATTGTACACACATGTGCAGTCAGTTGAGCTATAAAATGTTAAATGATTTCGCGCCAATAACCTCAATAGTTTACAGCGTAGATGATTCAATATTACCTAGCTTATATGTTAGACATTAATCCCAAGCAAGTGATTTTTCACATCACTAAATAAGTCACCGTCGCTCACGTGTTTACTTGGTTAGTTGCTACCTAGTTAAAAAGATGACTTTACTACGAATAATTCAACGAATATTTTCTTTTATAAGCTATTAGCGCGGTTATTGAAAATGAAATATTCTTACATCTGCAGTGCAGCTTAGTTAAGGTTTTTGCTAAATAGCCTTTTTAAAAACATAATAACTTCATATTTAGATTACTGATAATTATATGAAAATATATTTATTTCTCCTGCGTTAATAACTACTTAGTTGAAAATATTAAATTTGATTGTCAATGTAATTTAATTAGTTTTGCTTAGAAACATTACATGTGAAAGTTATTGTGTAATAATACAGTTAGGGTAACAAAATTTAGGAGGCTGTTATGGCCCATGAGGAAAGACGCGAAATGTCAAACAATACAGATGCTATGCTAGATAACACTGCCAATGAACAAAAATCAGCACTAGAGCAATTAGCTGATGCTAACCATGAAATTGAAGAGCTGAAACTACAAATAGCATGGCTTGAACGCTCTTACGAGTAATTTGTAATTATTGTAGCGATGTATTTAATGATACTTCTTTGTGCATAATTGCTAATACAAGTTAAGCCAGTTTAAAAGACAAATATATTTTATATATTTGTCTTTTTTGTTTTTGATGTCTTGCTTTATGAAAGTTATTAAGAATTATTTCTTGGCTTGGCTCGTTCATTTAAAACAAATTTACTCATTGTTGCTCGCTTTTTTAATATCATGACTATGATACAAAACTTGCGCCGCGATTAAATCCGTTTTAAATTGAATAAATTTTAACCCTGAAAGATCAACAGCCCCTAGGATTCTTCCGATAATTTATTTGCATATCTTCGGGTTCATGGTATTTTGCTTCACTATCTTCAAAACAACATATAAAAAATAGTTAAAGGAAGTCATTGTATGCCAAAGGCAAGTGATATAAAGAAAAATGCAGCGATAGAACACAATGGTAAAGTGTTAATTGTAAGAGATATTACCCGCTCCGTACCCCAAGGTAGAGCCGGTGGTAGTTTATATAGAATGCGCTTATATGATGTTGTTACTGGTGCTAAAGTGGATGAAACATTTAAAGCTGAAGATATGCTTAACTTTGCCGATTTAAGTCGTCGTCCTGCAATGTTTTCCTACATCGATGGGGATGAGTATGTTTTTATGGATAATGAAGATTATACGCCGTATAACTTGAATAAAGCATCCATCGCAGATGAAATACTTTTTATCAATGAAGAAACCCAAGGTTTATCTGTGATTATTGTTGATGATTCACCAGTAGCTATTGATCTTCCTTCGAGTGTTGAATTAGTGATCACTGAAACAGACCCATCTATTAAAGGTGCTTCTGCGAGTGCTCGCACTAAACCTGCTATACTCTCTACGGGATTAACAGTGCAAGTACCTGAACATATTTCTTCGGGTGATAAAATTAAAGTCAATACCGAAGAGCGCAAATTTATGGGTCGTGCTGACGCGAAATAAATGTGTTAAATATCAGTCAAAATGATTACGATAAAAATGCCCGCCGATGGGCATTTTTTATGAAAAATAATAAGTTATCACAAATAACTTGCTATCATCCAGGGAAAAACTTTATGTATGATTCTGTCTACTCTATTGGTAAACCAGGGCAACCATGGTCTGATAAAGAAAAAGCATTATGGTTAAGTCAACAACAGATAAAACGCTCTTATCAGGATGAGGTACTGACGAAACTTGAACGCCTATCTTCAGCTTTTGATATGTGTCAATACGGTAGCTTGTCAATGGATGATAGCCGTTACCCTCTGTATGTGATGAAAAGTAAAAACTGGCAAACCTATCGCAAAACCGTATTAGTAACCGGTGGTGTGCATGGCTATGAAACAAGTGGTGTGCAAGGTGCTATTCGTTTCCTAGAAACATCAGCTGAACAGTTTAGTGAAGATTGTAATATTATTGTTGTCCCTTGTGTTAGTCCATGGGGTTATGAAACGATTAATCGTTGGAACAATAAAGCGCTTGATCCTAATAGGTCATTTTATGCAAATAGTCCAGCAGAAGAGTCTGCTGCATTGATGGCGCTTATCAATGAACTTGACGTTGAAATCGCAATGCATATCGATTTACATGAAACAACAGACACCGATAATAGTGAGTTTAGACCGGCACTTGCGGCTCGTGATGCACAAACGCATAAAAACTGGAACATTCCCGATGGTTTTTATTTAGTCGGTGATAGTTGCAAACCTGCGGCTGATTTCCAGCAAGCCATAAATCAAGCTGTTGCTAAAATCACACATATTGCCCCAGCCGATGAAAATGGTAAATTAATTGGTGTTGAAATTGAGCAATTCGGTGTGATTAATTATGCTGCTAGAGAATTAGGCTTATGTATGGGGTTAACTGACGCAGAATTTGTAACTACAACAGAGGTTTACCCTGACAGCCCGTTAGTTGATGATGAAAACTGTATTAGCGCACAGGTTGCTGCAATTTCAGCGGCAATTGAATTTATTCTATGATACCTGCTGGTATTCGAGAAAGATATTTTGCTCATATAAGCCAACTAAAACTGAGGTTAGTTGGCTTATTGTTATGATGAATATAGATAGTTAGCTAATGCTAGTTTTTGAAACGAACTGCGAGATCATTAATTTGAATATTACCAAATAGTTCCCCATCAGGAGTTGCCGCAGTGGCGGTTTGTCTACTCAGTTTAGTTATTTTTACTTTGTATGGGCTAACATTAAAACCAGCATATGATTTTCCTGAGTTAGTAGTAAATTGGCTTAAGTGCAGTAAACTAAATTCATCACCAATTTTCAAACCATGATCTCTACCTAAGTTGATAACGACTTGATTACCATTTACTTGAATGATTTTACCTCGGCTGGGCTCGCACATAATATTTTCGTCAATATCTTTGATAACCTTATCAAGAATATTATCTACCATTAAACCATATTCACTGCGCCAAAATGCATTACCAAAAACATCAACTTTGATTCTTTTGGTAAATGTCCATGGAGCAGTATTTTGATAATTATCTTGCCAGACGAGCTCACCGTTTAAGCCGTTGTAGAGGTAAAAATTAATGCCAAAATTTCGAGGGTAAATGCCTTGCTGCCAAAACAACCAATTGTTGGTGGCTTGATCATTAAACGAGATATTAGCTATTTCACTAAACATGACATATTGACTATCGGTACTTTCGCTTAATGAGCGAGTAAGCTGTGCAATCTTTTCACTTGCGAGGCTGTTATTAAGTCTTGAGAATTCTGTTTTGTTGTTTAGGATACTGCTACTTTGAGTAAAAGCGCTTTGTTTAGCCAGTTTATCGTTAAGTCTTCGCATCACGGCTTTATCAATCAGATAAATTTCCCCTATATTGGCTTGTTCTCGCTCAAGTAAGTGACTACGAGTAATAAGTATTGATTTTTTAAAATTAACCGCAAAACATTTTTTTTCTTGAGGAAATATGTCTGCACGTATAGTAACGGTAATAAGATCATCACTGTGTATTTCGTCAACTAACTCGATAGAATTGACACTGCCGCTGGCTCTGATACTAATTTTATCTTGAGTGAGTAAGCCATTAACGACTTGTTGAACACTTGAGACATTGGCACCGGCAACCAGTAAGGCTTTTTTAAGCGCGTTCTCCATTGCTTTCGTTCTTGCTAGCTCAACACTTGTTTTATCTGTACGAGCATGACCTTGCGTTTCATACCATTGGCTACTGGCAGGAAGGTTGAAAAGAAGGCAAACAGTGATAAATAGATATATTATTAGTTTTTGCATAAGCTTGTTTATTTTCCTAACTTACTAGTAAGTCATATCATGGGTACGCACAGATGCGATACCGTCATTATTATGATGTATTAGGGGCGATGCATATTTCGTGCCTCATAATATTTAGCAGTATTTTCTCTTATTTAATTCTTGGCTTAAAATGTGCATTGTAATTTGTACTATATAGATTATGTAAATTATCATACGACAAATCTCACGATAACTAGTCGTGAGTTTTAAAGGGGACCACCATGAGAAAATGGCTTATAGCGTTAGTTTTTCCAGCATTAATGTCATGTGAGGCGATAGAAGATAAAGGCTTTTATCAATCCACTCAAGTTGAAAAGGGCGAGATTGATAGTTATGATTTACCTCGTCACGCCATTAATGATGTGGTTAAGGGCTTAGCATATCAAATGTTAACCAGTAGTAGTTTTGTTAATACTAAAACCCCTGTCGCGGTTGCTTCCTTTGTTAATTTAAAAGATCTTGAGAGTACTAATTGGCTTGGTAATCAGCTTGCCGAAAGCTTTGTACATGAATTACAGCGTCATGGGTTAGTGGTTATCGATTTTAAAACCACGGGTCATATTCGGGTTACAGCTGAAGGTGATTACGTTTTTAGTCGCGATTGGCAAGAGTTACCTGAGCGTCAGATTATTGACTATGTGGTTTCTGGCACCATGGTCGAACAAGAAAATGGCATCTTGGTCAATGCGCGTATGATAGGTATTCAATCAAAAGTTATTGTTGCGACAGCGCAATCATTTATTCCTACTTGGGTGTTAGGGGATGAGATGCATCATAACGAAAAAGTGAGAATGCGAGATGGTATGATTATTCGTGATAATGCTATGTTATTAAATGATGAACGTGCAGTGACAATTCAAAATTAACCTTTATTTTTCATAAATTTTCATGTTGTATCAGCATGAGTGAAATTACTATAAATACTAACGGGGGCCATATGTGCAGCTTAATTATTCGCTCTATATTTCTTGTGAGTTTGCTTACTTTTACCAGTGCGTGCTCGCTTGTATATGACAAACATGTACAATGGCAAACGGTAAAACCTGAAGTATTTCCTGTGTTACATGCTACGGGATTCGCCCCGATTAGTTTGCAAAAATCAGCGCATGACACTCAGCGGATGTTGATGGCCATTAAAGCGTCAAAAATTGCCGCTTATGCTGAATTGGCTGAACAAGTATATGGTCAGCAAGTCCAGGGCAAAGTAACTATGGCAGATTTACTGATTGAAGATCAACGTTTAATGGCTTCTGTGCAAGGAATTATTCGCGGAGCGAAGGTCATTAAGAGTTATCCTGTTGGCGATGTTTATACCACGGAATTAGAGCTAAACTTTGAAGATGTTTATAACATCTACCTAGCAAGTCAAAATAGAAAAGAAGTTGAGGATGTTACCCATTTTTAATTTTCCCTCATAGTAAATAACAAAGGCGTAAACCTTAAGGTTAACGCCTTTTTTAATGCTTGTGTTGTTTGTACAACTAAGCTTTTAAACCAAGACTCGATAAACCTGCACTTTTTTTTCCTTTACTGTCATAAGTAATTGAATTTTTATTATGGCTCTCTAATAAACTGGTTTTCATACGCTCGACAGCTAATTGAGATTGTTGAATTATTTGGCCATTCACTAAGTTTTGCTTTTGACAGTGTGCTAATAGCTCAGTAATTTCATTAAGTTGTTCTGTTAATTTACCGGCTGCTTTATCTTGCGCAAAACTTTGGTTTTGCGCAATGTCTTGATCAAGTTTTTCAATGGCAAGTAAGAGGGTGTTTTTTTCTTGACTGATTGCTAATAAAGCATGCGGGTCATGTTGTTGTAGTACTTGCTTTTCATCAGCAATTATTTTGGCAAGCGCTGTTAATTGCTGATGCTGTTTTGCTAACAACTCATTGGACGTTAATCCTGGTAACTGTGACTCTTTTAACATAACCATTGCCTTTGACTTTTATCATAAACTGATATTGGTAGTTTATCGTCAATCAAGCTTGAATTCAAAGTTAGCAATACTTGCTGCCAGTTTTTCGGGATCAACTTTATATTCTCCAGAGCTGATAGCCTTTTTTAATTCATCAATTTTTTTCTGATTAACAACAGGTCCGTCTTGCGCTTTTTTTTGTAATTCACTCAGTTGTTTTGCTTGCGGAGTAATGGATACTAAATCTTGGCCAGTATTTTTTACCTGTGCATTACTCGATGCCGTTTGAGCGGATTGCTGTTGTACTTGTTTTTGTTGGGCTTGTTGAACTTGAGAATTTGAATTCAAGTTATTGATATTTATAGCCATAATTTCATCCTTTAGCAATGAAATGTTATTTAAATTGAGTTCTATTATTTTTGTTATCGGCCAACTGCAGAAAAACTTTAGCGAAAATTAATATAAATTATTAATAATATTGAGGGTAATTTTACCTGTTATTCTTTTGCGAGCAATGTTTATTTACTTTGATTTTATAAGTGAATAACAACTTTATTAGCTGAGTGCACACGCGGGTTAATAATTTTATTAGAGCGGCTATTTCTTACTCTGATTTGTTCATTGATATTTGCAGAGCTCAAAGCAACCCCTTGGGTTTTGATACTAAAACTATCAGATGAAGCAATAATAGTAACGACATCACCTTTACATATAAGACAAATACTTTTTTTACTAATAGCCCTACCTTGGGCTATACGTTTTTTAGCTTTAGCGCCAAATATAATCTCTGTATCTTTAAGCTTATCGCCTCTTATTTTATTAACGCCAATATGCGCTAGCTCAACATTACTTTCATCCAGTGTATCACCCTTGCTAATGGTATTTTTTGCAATTAAAACCGCTTCAGTTATTTCTATTTTTGCCGATAAGTATATTTTCCAGGGTGTTGATTCATCACAACTAATTTTTACATTTACGTTTCTAGCTTGAGTTTTTTCAGGTATATTTGCAGTTAAGGGAACGCTACAAGGATTTATAATAATTCTAGGATCAAGCTTTGCGATTGAAATACTTACTCTTTCAGTCTCGGTAGAGGGAAATAATTCAGTTAAGTAACTTTTAGCAAAGTGTTCGATATATGCTCTATCTAGTTCGATAGGAGCAGAAATTGATTGCTTGGTAAGCACTAGGAGAAAAAAAGTAAAAAAAAGTTTGGTATAGCGCATATATTTTGTTATCTATCTTTAAGTAAATAAATTTTTTCGTCTATGCTTAACCTAAGTCAGCACAGTGAAATGTGGTAAATCATGTGTCAATTATCAGACGCTTAGTATGATTTGCTATGTTATAATTTAATACAATTCAAGAATTGTGCCTTGTATGTTAATTATCGAATATTAAACATAATAAATGGTACGTTTTTACATGAGGTTTTTATGGCAGGCATACTTGATTCCGTAAATCAGCGCACACAACTAGTGGGTGAAAACAGACTCGAGCTTTTATTATTTAAGCTGGTTGGGCGACAACGCTTTGGTATCAATGTATTTAAAGTACGGGAAGTTATGCCTTGCCCACGGCTAACTTTGCTGCCAAAACAAGACAACTTTATCAAGGGGGTCGCTCATATTCGAGGACAAACTATTTCAGTGATTGATTTAAGTAAATCAACGGGGGGGCCTGCGATAGAGCAAACCGCTGATAGCTTTATTATCATTGCTGAATACAACCGAAGTGTTCAAGGCTTCCTTGTTTCAGGCGTAGAACGAATTGTCACCTTAAGTTGGGCCGATGTTATGCCACCGCCAGAAGGTGCTGGTAAGTCTAGCTACTTGACCGCAGTCACTGAAATCGACGATGAGATGGTCTCTATTTTAGATGTTGAAAAGATCCTCAATGAAATAAACCCTGTGTCAACAGATGTTAGTGAAGATATTGTTGATGTTTCTGTTGGTGAAAACCTCGGTGACAAACTGGTGATGATCGCCGATGATTCCACCGTTGCACGTAATCAAGTAAAAAGAGCATTAGAGCCGTTAGGGATTAATATGGTCCTTGCCAAAAATGGTCGTGATGCCCTTGATCAGCTAAAAGAAATAGAAGCAACGTGTGAAAACAGTATTACTGAAAAAGTTGCTTTAATGATTTCTGATATTGAAATGCCGGAGATGGATGGTTATACATTAACAGCTGAAGTCAAAGGTAATGATCGCATGGCTAAAATGCCAATTATTTTACATACCTCCTTAAGTGGTGTTTTTAACAACGCTATGGTTGAAAAAGTTGGTGCAGAAGACTTTATTCCTAAATTTCATCCCGATGAGCTTGCAACGGCTGTTAAGAAGTGGTTAAACCTTGATGAGTAAACAGAGATTAACTGGCATCTAAGTAAGTACAGAAGACAAACTAAATTACCCATATTAACCACCATAATTACTTGGTAAAAGCAGAGATTACTTCATGATGAACAGGAAACAATAGTGTCAGCAAGACAACTAGATGAAAAAAGTTACAATCAATTTAGAACTTTTTTAGAGCAACAATGTGGCATAGTGCTTGGTGAAAATAAGCAATACTTAGTAAAAAGCCGACTGGCACCATTAATGGTTAAATTTGAGCTCAACTCATTGAGTGAATTGGTGGCTAGAACGCAAGCTCCAGTTGAAAGGCAATTACGTGCCGCAGTTATTGATGCTATGACCACCAACGAAACCTTGTGGTTTCGTGATGATTATCCATTTAAATTACTTCAGAGTAAACTGTTACCTGATTTTGCTCATAGAAAAACCCCAGTTAAAATCTGGTCTGCGGCTAGCTCCTCTGGTCAAGAACCTTATTCGATTGCTATGTCTGTACTAGAATACCAGCATAAGAACCCTGGTGCATTTCCTCGCGGTGTACAAGTGATTGGTACAGATATTTCAACGACAATGTTAGAGCACTGTAAATACGGTCAATATGACAGGTTAGCGCTAGCTCGCGGCTTATCCGCCGAGCGTAAACAACGTTTTTTCGAGCAGGGTGATAACGGCATGTTGAAGGTAAAAGACCAAGTGAAGAAAATGGTAAGTTTTAGGCCGATGAATTTACTTAATAGTTATAGTTTGATGGGGCGCTTTGATATTGTTTTTTGCCGTAATGTCTTGATTTACTTTTCTCCTGAAATTAAAAGTCAAATAATTAGTCAAATTCATGGCGTATTAAATAATCAGGGCTATTTATTCTTAGGAGCCTCGGAATCCTTATCTGGAATTAACCAAGATTTTTCTATGTTAAGGTGTAATCCTGGTATTGTTTATCAAAAAAAATAATATCACTTAACCCCTTGCTAGCAGTGAGTTATTATCACTGTTAGCTCACACTACTGCGTTTAATTTCTTTACTTTTCCTCGCGCTTGCCCCTCGGTTTGGCATAAAAATTGAATATCGATATCTATGACGTAACTCATCGTGAGGCTATTATGGCTATAGGTTTTGATAAAGGCTTTCAATTACATTCACAAGGCATGCAAATTCGCGCTCAACGAGCGGAAGTTATTGCGAGTAATATTGCCAATGCCGATACACCAGGCTACAAAGCTAAAGGTTTAGATTTTAAGCAAGCGCTGGCAAAAGCGGCAAGCAATCAACAAACGGGCATGGCTCGCACTCATGATAAACACTTTGATGTTCGCACTGAATTAAATAATGCTGTTGACTATCGTGTGCCAAATCAGCCAGATACAGGCGATGGTAATACCGTAGATGTACAAGTGGAACGAAACTTGTATCTAAAAAACTCATTAGAGTATCAAGCAGGGGTTCAATTTCTTAACGGCAAGATTAAAGCCATGAAGAAAGTGATCACAGGAGGTCAATAATCATGAGTCTTTTCAATGTATTCAATATAACAGGCACAGGTATGAGTGCACAGTCGGTAAGGCTAAACACAACTGCCAGTAATATTGCTAATGCAGATAGTGTTAGTAGTAGTGCCGATCAAGCTTACCGTGCCAGACATCCTGTTTTTGCCGCGGCTATGCAAGAAGCTGCCGCTGGACAGGGAGGCAAAGATGGCAGTGGCGTTGGCGTTGATGTTTTAGGCATTGTTGAGAGTAACAAACCTCTGAATGTCGAATATGCACCAAACCACCCTATGGCTGATAAAGAAGGGTATATTTATAAACCTAATGTCAATGTTATCGAAGAAATGACTAACATGATTTCAGCATCACGCTCTTATCAAACTAACGTACAGCTGGCTGAGTCTGCTAAGAATATGTTGAATAAAACCTTAATGTTAGGACAAAGATAATGTTGGTTAGCTTATGCGCAAATGTAGGAGTTGATAATGGAAACAGTTAAGGGTAGTAGCCCACTAGAAGGTCTCCGTTGGCAAAAAGAAGAGTACAAGGTTGCTGAGCAAGATAAAGGTATGCTTACCCAAGCTGACTTTTTTGCGCTACTAACGAAAGAGCTATCGAATCAAGATCCAACTAAACCTGTTGATAACAACGAAATGATTTCTCAGATGACTGCTTTTTCAACCACTGATGGTGTGCAAAAGCTCAATGAATCTTTTGATAACTTTGCGACTTCAATGACCTCTAGTCAAGCATTGCAGGCATCATCGCTTGTTGGTCGCAGTGTGTTAGTTGAAGACAATATATTTGGCATGAGTGAAGGTGATGCCGTCAAAGGAAAACTGGTCTCAGACGAAGCGGCTAGTAACGTCAATATTTATGTTGAAAATGTTGCCGGCGAAGTGATTCAAACTGTGCCGGTTGGCAATGTTGCTGCAGGGGGATATACCTTTACTTGGGACGGACAAACCTCAAATGGTGAACCTGCTGCTGAAGGGGCTTATCGTTTTCGTATCGTAGGTTTAGTCAATGGTGAAGCATCAGAGCTTGAGGCAATGACCTATCGCAAAGTAGATAGTGTTACCTTGGCAGGTACCGGGGGCAATATCATGCTCAACCTAAATGGGGGCAACACTATGGCTCTGGCTGATGTGGTTGAAGTAAGTGAAGGCGATAGTTGATTATTCAGCCAGTGATTAACGAATAGATTGTATTAAATATAAAAAATATGGGCTTTGACTAACAAATTACTTTTTAAAGTGTATAGGTTGAAAGCGTTAGAACGGATTTACAAGAGGGTTAGATTATGTCATTTAATATTGCATTAAGCGGGTTAAACGCTGCACAAAAAGATTTAGATGTATCATCCAATAATATTGCTAATGTCAACACAGTAGGCTTTAAAGAGTCGCGTGCTGAATTTGTTGATGTTTATGCCGCATCTTTACTAGCATCAGGTAAAACTAAAGTCGGTGATGGTGTTTTAACTGCCGATGTAGCACAGCAGTTTTCCCAAGGGAGTATTCAATTTACCAACAACGCCCTTGATTTAGCTATTACCGGTAATGGTTTTTTTGCTACTGTCCCTGAACTAGGCTCATTAGAAACTTCTTATACACGTGCTGGTCAGTTTAAACTTAATGCTGATAATTTTGTGGTAAATTCTCAAGGTGGCCATCTATTAGGCTTTCCTGTTAACCCTGATGGCTCTTCTGCATCGGTCAGTTTAAGTACCGCTGACCCCATTCGAGTGCCAACAGCGTCAGGCGCACCGACGCAAACTAGTGAAGTTGATGTACGCATGAACTTGCCTGCGGGCGATAGCTATATTTCTGGCTCACCAGGTAATTTTGATCCAGAAGATCCACTGACCTTTAACAACTCAACGTCAGTGACTATTTTTGACTCCTTGGGTGATAGTCATGTCATGACTTATTTTTATATCAAAGAAGACCCAACTACAGCGCCTAACCAATGGACAATGTTTGCTGCTGTTGATGGTAAGGTCATTGATTTAGAAACAGATACCTCGGGTAATTTCGCCGCTGCTCAACAAGCACAAGCCGATGCAGCTCAAGCTCAAATAGATTTTGACGCGATTGCCGTTCCCACCGCGGCTGATGTTGCAACCTTGCAAGCGGCATTAGATGCTGCTCGTGCAGCGGAGTTAGCAACTAACCCTATTGGTGGTAATGTCTCTGGGCCATTGTCACCCGGTGGTGTTATAGGTGCGCGATTAGAGTTTAATGCTTCCGGCGATTTTATTGCACAAATTCCAACCCTTGCTGATGGCGGTATTCGAACGGTTGATTTTTCAAACCATTTACCTAATGGCGCTGACACATCACAATTTGTCGAAATTGATTTTAATTTAGATCCTAACGCACCAAACCCGAATGAGCCTACTCAGTTTGCCTCGAATTTTGAAGTTACCGCGTTAAATCAAGATGGTTTAGCGGTAGGGCGTTTAACTGGCATTGATATTGGTACTGATGGTTTAGTTCGCGCTACCTACAGTAATGGTACTTCTCAACCATTATCGCGCATAGCTATGGTAAATTTTGCCAATGAGCAAGGTCTATCACAAGTGGGCAATACCGGTTGGAAAGAGAGTATTACTTCTGGCGAAGCCCTTGCTGGTGAAGCCGGCTCTGGTACCTTTGGTACAATTAACTCTTCTGCATTAGAGCAGTCGAATGTTAACTTAACCACAGAATTGATTGATTTAATCTCAGCACAACGAAACTTCCAAGCTAACTCTCGAGCACTTGAAGTAGACAATCAGTTAAACCAAACTATCTTACAGATCAGATAAGCGCTGAATATTAACTAATTATCGTCGCAGCCGCGATATTCAATTTGTAAAGCTGTTAATAAATACTTTATTAACAGCTTTTTTTTAGCTTACTAGCCGCTTTTCAATCGCCCAGTTTTTCATCAAAATTATTTTACTAATTTCTCTAGCTGGCACTCTCCTTGCATTTATAACGATATAGTTTTTTTATTACTGGAAAACCGTTATGGATAAGATGCTTTATATCGCGATGAGCGGCGCTAAACAAAACATGCAAGCCTTATCAATGAATGCCAACAACTTGGCAAACGCTAAAACCACAGGCTTTAAAGCTGATTTAGCGCAAGCTCGTAGTATGCAAGTTTATGGAGAAGGTCAGCCCTCGCGTGTTTTTTCAATGACCGAACGTGCGAGCCAAAATTTTGACTCAGGTGCAATATTACATACTGGGCGCTCATTGGATATCGCTATTGAAGGTGATGGTTTTTTTGCGGTTCAAGGTGATGATGGTCGTGAAGCTTATACGCGCGGTGGCCATTTACGGTTAACAGAAACCGGTGCTTTAGAAACCAATGATGGCGAATTAGTTATTGGTGAAAATGGTCCCATTACCTTACCGCTGCCAGTAAACAACATTCAGATTGCACGTGACGGTACCATCATGGTTCAGCCTGAAGGAGCACCAAGTAACGTTCAAGATGAAGTTGCTCGTATTAAGTTGGTCAACCCCGATACTCGATTCATCGAAAAGGGCAATGACGGACTTTTTCGTGCCAAAAATGGTGAGCAACTAGTGGCCAATGTAAATGTTAAAGTGCTTGGCGGCTCTTTGGAGTCAAGCAATGTTAATCCAATAAATGAAATGACAGAGATGATTGCGTTACAGCGTCAGTTTGAAATGCAATTAAAAATGATGAAGACCGCAGAGGAAATTGACTCAAGTGCTGCATCGTTATTACGTGCTTTTTAACTATTAGCAATCTTTTACTAAGTGTTTACTGTAATTTTGTGAGCACTTATCACTCAAATAGAGGTGATGTATGAACCCAGCGTTATGGATAAGTAAAACCGGTTTAGATGCGCAAAATAAAGATATTGCGGTAATTTCTAATAACCTAGCCAATGCCAGTACCATTGGCTTTAAAAAAAGTCGCGCAGTATTTGAAGATTTACTTTATCAAAATATTAACCAACCTGGCGGCAGAACAGCACAAGATACTGAGGCACCATCAGGGTTGATGCTCGGTGCAGGTACTAAGGTGGTTGCCACGCAAAAAATCCATACCCAAGGCGATATGGTCACCACAGATAATGCGCTTGATTTAATGATCCAAGGTGAAGGTTTTTTTGAAATTCTAATGCCCGATGGAACCTCTGCTTATAGTCGAAGTGGTCAGTTCACTGTAGACGATGAAGGAAATATGGTTACTCCCGGTGCCGGATATATGATCCAACCGCAGGTTACTATCCCAGAAGATGCATTAAGTATCACTATTTCTCAAGATGGCGAAGTCTCAGTCAAGCTGCAGGGACAACCCGAACCCGCTGTTGTTGGTCAGATCAACTTGATTAACTTTGTTAACCCAACAGGACTTGAGCCAATAGGACAGAATTTATATACCGAAACCGCTGTCAGTGGTGCACCACAAGAGGGTGTGCCAGGACTTGAAGGCTACGGCATGTTAGTACAGGGCGCATTAGAAACATCCAATGTTAATACCACTGAAGAGCTGGTTAATTTAATTGAAAGTCAACGGGTTTACGAGATGAATTCAAAAGTAATTTCAGCGGTAGATCAGATGCTTAGTTATATTAACCAACAGCTTTAGTCTTATTTTTATTGAACAACACCCCAAGAGGCAGTGATGAGAAGCACATTAACATTTAAAAAAGTTACTTCCTGTATAGCTAAATTTCTTTCGTTGAGCTTATTCGTAGCTATCACTACCGCGTGTAGTAATACGGTAGAAATCAGTAA
Source organism: Colwelliaceae bacterium MEBiC 14330 (assembly GCA_040779365.1). Taxonomy (GTDB): domain Bacteria; phylum Pseudomonadota; class Gammaproteobacteria; order Enterobacterales; family Alteromonadaceae; genus Colwellia. Next base: position 129,089 of record JBFONR010000006.1, on the reverse strand, counting down.
AGCGCTGCCTAACGATCCTGATTTTGCGCCAATCATGCCTGAAGAAGAAGAAGAGCGTATTGTGCCGTCAGGTTCATTATTTAAACCGCATTATATTAATAACATCTACTCTGACTCCAAAGCACATCGAGTTGGCGACATTATTTCGGTGATCTTGAGTGAAAAAACGCAAGCAAAGAAAAATGCCAAGACTGAATTGAAAAAAGAAAATGAAACCTCACTGGATGCCGTTACTGGTTTTGGTGGGCTTCCTGTCACGGTTAATGGGCAATCTTTACAGTTTGGCGTTAGTCAAGACTCTAACTTCAAAGGCGACTCAAAAGCGGATCAAGGTAATAGCTTAAACGGTAATATCTCCGTACATGTATTGAGAGTGCTACCAAACGGTAACTTGATGATTCGTGGTGAAAAATGGCTAACACTCAATAATGGTGATGAATACATACGCTTAACAGGTGTTATTCGCTCTAAAGATATAAATTCTGACAATACTATTTTGTCGACCAAGGTGGCAAATGCGCGAATTCAGTATGCAGGCACAGGCAGCTTTGCTGATGCCAATGAACAGGGTTGGTTAGTTAAGTTTTTCAATAGCACTTGGTGGCCATTTTAATGCTTAACTTGCTTGTTAGCGCTCAGTATTTATTTTTGATATTCATTTAAGGCTTACCTCTTATGAAAGCAGTAATAACGACATTATTCTTTTTTATTCTATTGGCTTCACAGTCTGTTTATGCGCAACGCATCAAAGACTTAGCTGATGTTGCCGGCGTACGTTCAAACCAATTAGTCGGCTATGGCCTAGTGGTAGGTTTACCGGGAACAGGTGAACAAAGTCCTTTTACAGAGCAAAGTTTTAAAACTATGTTGAGTAACTTTGGTATTACCATGCCAGCGAACTTAAAACCAAAAATCAAAAATGTTGCTGCGGTAGCTGTTCATGCAGAGTTAAGTGCTTTTACTAAACCGGGTCAAACCATTGATGTGACTGTTTCTAGTATGGGTAGTGCACAAAGTTTACGTGGTGGCACGCTATTACAAACTATTTTAATGGGGCTAGATGGTAATGCTTATGCCGTCGCTCAAGGCTCTTTAGTGGTCAGTGGTTTAGGTGCGCAAGGCCTTGATGGCTCGCAAATATTGGTTAATATTCCAACCGTTGGTCGCATTGCTAATGGTGCTATTGTTGAACGTGAAGTTAAATCCCCTTTCTCTTCGGGCGATCATATTACCTTTAACTTGCGTCATTCAGATTTTACTACCGCAAAATTGTTGTCAGATACCATTAATGAGTTAATTGACGGCTCAGCTGAAGCGATTGATGCCACCTCTGTTAGAGTTCGAGCACCTCGTGATATCAGTGATCGAGTAAGCTTTTTATCGGTACTAGAAAACCTTGAATTTGAGCCAGCCTCACCAGCAGCAAAAATTATTGTTAACTCGCGAACAGGTACCATAGTAATAGGCTCAGAGGTAAAACTTCTTGCTGCCGCAATCACTCATGGCGGTATTACGGTAACCATTAATGAGATTCAAGATGTTTCTCAACCCAATGCCTTTGCTGAAGGTGAAACCGTGGTCACTAACCAATCAGCCATCAATATCAATGATTCTGATGCACGTATGTTTGTTTTTAACCCAGGGGTAACGTTAGAAACGTTAGTGCGCGCTATCAATGAAGTAGGTGCAGGCCCGGGTGATGTAATGGCTATTTTAGAAGCATTAGATCAAGCGGGCGCGATTCGCGGTGAACTTATTATTATTTAAGTCACGATATACTTGTTGCTATATCGCTCAAGTTAACCAGTAACTAAACAATTAAGATAAATTATTTTCAGGTAGATAAACGATGGACATTAATTTAAGCCAAAAACACAATTTTGATCAAGCGCGCAATGCACTTGATCTCAATGGCTTGAATGCTATTCGTCAGCAATCTCGTGACAGTGATGGCGAAGCCAAACAAGAAGCGTTAAAAGAAGCGGCACAACAGTTTGAAGCTATTTTTATGAGAATGCTACTAACGAGTATGCGTAAAGCACAAGAAGTGCTGGAATCGGATAGCCCATTTAATTCGCAATCAACTAAATTTTACCGAGATATGCATGATCAACAAATGGCCGTTGAGCTTTCTTCTAATGGCTCGCTTGGCTTAACTGATTTAATTGTGAGGCAACTTGGTGGCGATACTGGCGGTTTTAAACCCAGCTCAGTATTACGCAATGATGGTAATTTACTGCTTAATAATAGTGGCGATTCAACCGCTAATACTCTCGATAAAGACAAACAGCACAATACGTTAGTAGAAAAAATGCTATCAGATAAAAAGGTTATTACACCGGATATTGACATTCCTTTTGCGGGTCATTATCAAGCAAATGTCACTAACTCTGCAAATGCCGCTGCGCTGTTTGCCAATAATGATATGAGTAAATATAGCAATAAAGACGATAAGCAAATTAATAACAGCAGACTGAACCAGCAAAGCGTCAAAAACTCAACACCTATTGTTGACCATCACTTTAATGAACCTAAAGATTTTGTTAGTGCCTTAATTGAGCCTGCGCAAAAAGTACAACAAAGCTTAGGTGTGCCGTTTCAAGTGGTTATTGCTCAAGCGGCGCTAGAAACAGGCTGGGGACAAAAAATAATCAAAGATCAACATGGCAGCAGTTCACATAATTTATTCAATATAAAGGCTGACTCACGTTGGGCTGGCGACAAGGTCACTAAAGATACTTTAGAATTTGAACAGGGCGCCATGGTGAAAAAAGCCGAGCCGTTTAGAATGTATCAATCACTTAGTGACAGTGTTGACGATTACATAAACTTCTTATCGAATAACGACCGTTACCAAGGCGCTCTGCAAAAGGTTAACGATGTGGAACAATTTCTGCATAGTTTACAAAAAGCAGGTTATGCCACAGATCCTCAATATGCTGAAAAAATATTGGGAACACTAAAAACAGTGACAAACCTCATTGAAAAATAATAGCCAAATAACCCGGCTAGATTTTAACACGATAAATAGTTGCGAAAACAACGACCATAATTATTTGCCCTATTGTGGCTTACAAAGGTTAGCGCGCATTATAGTGTAGCGCTTTAGGAGAAATACTATGACAGTAAGTTTGTACCAAACTGGTGTTAGCGGCTTGTTAGCCGCACAGCAGCATCTGGCAACAACAGGTCATAATATCAGTAATGTTAATACCGAAGGTTACACGCGTCAGCGAGCCGAACAAAATGCTGCCGTTGGCCAAGTTAGTGGGCCTAACTTCATTGGCTCAGGTACCTATATTCAAGACATTACCCGAGTTTATAACCAATTCTCCTACAAAGAACAGCTAAATAATCAAAGTAATTTAGGCGGTGCTGATGCGTTAAATGGTCGGCTAACCCAGTTAGATCAAGTGATGAGCACTTCAGGCAATGCGCTGGCCAGTTCAATAGAGCAGCTTTATCAAGGACTTAATGGTGTGGCCGATAATCCTGATGACACTGGTTTACGCAGTATTGTTATTAATCAGGCTAAAACCTTGAGTAATGATTTTAATACCCTCAATGACAACATTGAACAAATGGCAAAATCTGTTAACGGTGAAATTGAACAAGTTACCCGAAATATTTCTGAAATATCATTAGAAATTGCTAAAATTAACGACACTATTTTACAGTCACAAGGCTTAAATCAAGGTGGTCAAGCTAATGATTTACTCGACAAGCGTGACCAGCTTGTTAGTCAACTAAGCGAATACACCCGGGTAAATACCATTGTTGATGATAATGGTGTGATGTCAGTGATGATTGGCCAAGGTAATACTTTAGTGGCAGGAATAACGCCATTGACACTTGAGGTAGCCGCCGGTGATCCTGATCCTGTACAAAGCTCACTTCGTTTGGTTGGCCCAAACAGTTCAGTTGCCCTTAATGGTGCCAAGTTAGGCGGCGCTTTGGGAGCCGGTTTTGAATTTAGAGATCAACATTTAGCACAAACGCAGCATGAAATAGACCGCCTTGCAATGGCAATATCGTCAACACTAAATAATAGTCAAGCCAGTGGTTTAGACCTAAATGGTCAGCAAGGTATTAATATGTTTACCGACATTAATAGTTTGGCACTGCAAGCAGGCAGAGTGGCTTCACCCTCAACTAATGCTGGCAACCTGCAAGCGCAAATTTTTATTACCGACACCGCATTAGTGCCTACCGATCAGTTTGAAGTGCGTTTAAGCGCAGGTGAGTTAGTGATGACCAACCTCACCGATGGCTCAATTACCAATTTAGGGCCAGCTAATGGTGCTGGCACTGTGCATAGCACTCCCTTTGGTTTTGATTTTGTTGAAAGCACAGGTGCTGCTAGCCCTGATGATTCATTTATTATTACCCCCGGTAAAAATAGTGCTGCGTTGATTGATGTTACCCTTAACAACACTAATGCCATCGCGGCAAGCTCGGCTGTTGGGGTAAGTGCTTCAACAAATAACGTCAGTGATGGCGCTGTGGTTATTACCGCGGTAAATGATCCACAAGCAGCGAGAACCTTTAGTAGTATAACTAACGCGGGTATCATGGTTGATGTGTATGAAAGCCCGCCACCTTCAGCACCGGGTGCCGCATTTGAGTACCGAGTATATAATGCCGCCACGCCACCGCCAGCAATACCAATGGCGACCGGTACTTATGCTACTGGCTCTAGTGCAGTTATTGATTTGCCGCCATCACCGGCAGCACCGGCATTTCAAATAGAAATCAGCGGCCAACTTATTGGCGCAGGGACTGATGCCAGAGAAACCTTTACTATTGCTGATGCTTTTGGTGCAGGTAATGGTAGCAATGCTTTGGCTATGGCCAAAACACAAGAGCAGACCCTAATTAATGGCAACAATGAAACGTTTAGCCAAAATTTAGCAACCGCTACTGCAAAAGTAGGCTCGAGTGCTAGTAATGCTGAATTGGTGGCTGATACGGCGCAAGCACTTTATAACCAAGCCTATAATCGTAATCAAGCTACTTCTGGGGTAAATCTTGATGAAGAAGCCGCTAATTTATTAAAGTTTCAACAAGCTTATCAAGCTTCGTCTCAAATTATTTCTACCGCTAACACTATATTTGACACAATTTTATCGGCAGTAAGGTAAGGACTTTATTATGCGTGTATCTACGGCTCAGTTTTATTTGCAAAGTGGCTTACAAATGAGTAACCAAAATGCCGAGGTGACTGAGCAAATGTCGCATTTGTCTAGCGGTAAACGTATTCTAACCGCAAAAGACGATGCCGTAAGTTATGCTACCTTGATTGGTTATAATGAAAGCTTGGCCAATATAGAAAAATACCAACGTAATATTACCCAAGCGCAAAGTCATAATAATTTGCAAGAGGTGGTTTTTTCCGAAGCTGAAAACCTGTTAAACAATATTAAAGAGCAAATGCTACAAGCTAATAACGGGGCTATGTCTGATGAAGATTTAGAAGCGATTGCTAAGCAAACCCGCAACAACGTTGAGCAATTGTTTGATCTTGCTAATAGCCAAAATGAGCATGGTGATTATATTTTTGCCGGTTATCAATCAAACCAACAACCCTTTAGTCAAGAAACTGACGGTAGTGTTGTTTATACTGGTGACCAAGGTGTGCGAGAAATACAAGTGGCGAAAAATATAGACATTGCCACCAACCAATCGGGCGATGCTGCTTTTATGCAAGTAAAAAACCATCTTGGTGATTTTATGGGCAGCTACACCTATGCCAGTAATAACTCTGATGTGGCTTTAGCTAGCGCGAATATTACCGATAGAGGCGCTTATAATACCAGTGATGCACCGCATACCATTAATATTGACAGTGTAACCAGTAATCTAACCGTAACTGATAGCAATGGTGTGGCGGTTTTCCCAATAGCGCCGGCATTACCTGAACCCTATATTGCAGGGCAAACTATCACCTTTGACGGCATAGAGGTGACACTAAGCGGCAACCCCTTGCCGGGTGACAGTATTACCTTAACGCAGCAAAGCAGCGAAAGTATTTTTACCACATTAAATAATGCGGTTAACTGGCTTGAACAAGGCACTAATACTAGTAGTCAAAGCCAGCGACAAGGTCAGTATAACCAAATACTGGATCAGTTAAGTGCGGGGATGAGCCATATTACCTCGCGCCGGGTTGATGCAGGGGTGCGCTTGCAAACCCTTGATAGCCTAGCGAGCCGACACCTTGATGCAGAGTTAAATATAACGCAAGGAAAATCTACGCTTGAAGACTTAGACTTTGCTAAAGCCATTTCTGAATTTGAACAATCAAAAATAGCTTTGCAAGCCTCACAGCAAGCGTTTAGCAAGGTACAAGGCTTAAGCTTGTTTAATTATATTTAGTAAAGGTGAAGCATAAATTCAGTTTTATTCAGTTATTTAAAATAATCTGGCACATTTTATGCTAATTCTTGAGTAAGCGTGTTATAGCGCAAACAGTTAACACTATTTATCTTCTAAAAAATTGGAAAATAGCAAAAGTAATAGGTAAATAGTTTTTAAAGAAAAGAGGCTTGCGTAACAAGCTTCTAATAAATCAAATTAATACATTAGGAGTTTATTATGGCTATATCAGTTGTTACTAACGTATCATCATTAAATGCGCAACGTAATTTAAGTAAATCGGGTGAAGATTTGGCTGTGTCAATGCAACGCTTATCGTCTGGTATGCGCATTAACAGTGCTAAAGATGATGCCGCGGGTTTACAAATTTCAACACGCTTAACCTCACAAATTAGTGGCTTAGCGGTTGCACAACGAAATGCTAACGATGGTATTTCAATGGCACAAACGGCAGAAGGCGCGATGCAAGCCACTACTGATATTTTACAACGTATGCGTGATTTGTCATTACAATCTGCTAATGGCTCAAACTCAAGTGCAGACCGTGCAGCGCTGCAAAAAGAAGTTTCTGCACTACAAGCGGAGCTAACCCGCATTGCCGATACCACAACCTTTGGTGGCCAAAAACTGTTAAATGGTGATTACGGTACCCAACAATTTCAGGTTGGCTCAGACAGTAATCAAACTATTGGCGTAACGCTTAACTCCGTTGCAGCAGAAGATATCGGTTTGGAAGGTAAAGGTATCACTGTAGCGGCTTTAACAGGCTTCTCTGATATTAGAACTTCGCCAACGGCAATTACAACAGATGCATTAGCAATGACAGTTGGTGGAACATCAACATCGCTAGATTTAACCACAGGCATGAGTGCCGCAGATTTAGCGGGTCAAATCAATGGTGTCGAGGGTGTTTTTGGTGTTGGAGCTACCACACAAGTCGCAGTTGGTGACTTTGCGACAGATACTACAGGTGGTGATGTTATAAACCTTAATGTAGCTGGAGTAGAAATTAGCTATACCGCTTCTGCAGGTGAAAACAACGATGCTATTGTTGCTGGTTTAAATACAGCAATTACGCCAGCAACTGTAGAAGCACTTTCAGCACAAGGAATCACTGCAAGTGTACAAAGTGACGGTACTGATAACTCATTAATTTTCACAAATAGTAATGGTGAAAATATCGCAGTTACTATGGAAGTAACGGCTGGTGCGACTGATGTTGCTAACGGTGGTAGAATATCAGCTTGGGCAACCGATGCGACTGGAGTAGCAGGTTCAGTGGTTGGAACTGCTATTGATTTATCTACCACAGCGGCGGGTGCAACAGATAGTACGTCAGCTGATGTTACAGGTCGTTTAGATTGGACGTCAGCTATTCTTGATAGTAAGTATGGAACAGCATCCTTAGATGTAACAGCCGGAGCTATGGTTACGGGTGGTGGCGCAGCAGCAACACTTTCTCCGAACACTCAACTTACTAGTATTGCAGACTTAGATATTTCTACTGCAGGTGGCTCTCAATCAGCGATTGATGTTATTGATGCCGCACTGGCAACTATTGGCGATTCAAGAGCAGATTTGGGTGCGGTACAAAATCGTTTTAGCCAAACCATTGGTAATTTAGCGAATATTCAAGAGAATGCTTCTGCATCACGCAGCCGTATTCAAGATACCGACTATGCAACCGAAACAGCGGTGATGACTAAAAACCAAATATTACAACAAGCGGGTACGTCAATCTTGGCACAAGCTAACCAAATACCACAAGCAGCCATTAGTTTGATTGGTGGTTAAGCGTTAGTCATAAAACTGTAGGGGCGACTTCAGTCGCCTTTATATATGTATTTAAAAAAACCGAACCTTGTTCGGTTTTTTTGTTTTTTATTCATCTGTTTTTAAATGGCGTTGAATAATGGGCGAATAAATTCGCCCCTACGTTTTGGGAACGCACAAAGGGCGAATAACTTCGCCCCTACGGTATTGGCCCTGCAGGAGGCGACTTTAGTCGCCTAGCTAACACACATCATTCATCCTTAGTTAAACCTAGGTAACCATTGTCGTCTACACTACATATAATACCTTAATCAAAGGGATTTGATTATGTCGAGCGACAACCTCATCAAAGGAAGAGTTTCTCTTAAACATCATTTTTATCATGTAACTACCTGTACTGCTAATAGGTTACCGTTTTTTACTAACCTACAATGTGGTCGTTTACTGGTTAATGAAATGCAACGACTGCATTACCAACAACAGCTAAATTCTGTAACTTGGGTTGTTATGCCCGATCATTTGCATTGGTTATTTCAGTTAACCGCAAACAACAGCTTGTCTACTGTGATGAAAACATTAAAAGGTCGTAGCGCAAACGCTATTAATTGCTATAACACGGCCATTAAATTTGCCTGGCAACGAGGTTTTTATGATCAAGGCATTCGACATGAGGCTAATTTAAAACAGGTGTCTCGTTATATTGTTGCTAACCTTTTAAGGGCAGGTTTAGTGGCTAATGTCGCTAATTATGCGTTATGGGATTCTATTTATTTAGCATAAGTTTTGTCAGATTATATTTTTTTATTTATTGGTTTTTAATGGCGTTGAATTACGGGCGAATAAATTCGCCCGTACGTTTTGGGAATGCACAATACGGTTTTGTTGGGGGACGCACAAAATGTTGTTTTTGTGGGCGGCGCAAAATACGTTGTTTTTTTGTAGGGGCGACTTCAGTGGCCTTTATTTATATATGCAATAAAACCTTACTTGTTCGGTTTTTTTGTTTTTATTATTTGGAGTTTAATGGCGTTGAATTACGGGCGAATAAATTCGGCCGTACGTTTTGGGTAGTGCACAATAGGTTTTTTTTGGTAACGCAGAAAATGGTGTTTTTTTGGCTGGCGAATAAATTCGCCCCAACGGGATTGGCCTTGTAGGGGCGACTTTAGTCGCCTTCAATAGGCACTTTAAATTTTTTTGAAAAAAAGATTAAAGTAAATTTAATCGCTGCCGTTAGAGTTGATAGAGCAGGAACTTGACGCACTTACTGAAAGTTCTCAAATCTACTGTTTCAACACTATTTAACGTATAACAATACCTTAATCAGGAGTATATAATGGCTATTTCAGTAAATACTAATGTTACCTCATTAAATGCACAACGTAATTTAAGTAAATCAGGTGCGGCTTTAAGCCAATCAATGGAGCGTTTATCTTCAGGTATGCGCATTAACAGTGCTAAAGACGACGCCGCAGGCTTACAAATTGCTACACGTTTAACCTCGCAAATTAGCGGTTTAGGTGTTGCCCAACGAAATGCAAACGATGGTATTTCAATGGCACAAACCGCTGAAGGTGCTTTGCAATCTTCTACTGACATTTTACAACGTATGCGTGACTTGTCATTACAATCTGCTAATGGCTCAAATTCAAGCTCAGATAGAGATGCACTACAAAAAGAAGTCACAGCATTACAGGCGGAGCTAACTCGCATTGCCGATACCACAACCTTTGGTGGCCAAAAACTGTTAAATGGTGACTACGGTACCCAACAATTTCAAGTCGGCTCAGACAGTAATCAAACTATTGGTGTAACGCTTAACTCATCAGCAGCAGAAGATATTGGTTTGGAAGGTAAAGGTATCACTGTAGCGGCTTTAACAGGTTTCTCTGATATTAGAACTTCGCCAACGGCAATAACAACAGATGCATTAGCAATGACAGTTGGTGGAACTTCAACTCAACTTGAATTGACTGCAGGCATGAGTGCCGCAGATTTAGCGGGTCAAATCAATGGTGTCGAGGGTGTTTTTGGTGTTGGAGCTACCACACAAGTCGCAGTTGGTGACTTTGCGACAGATACTACAGGTGGTGATGTTATAAACCTTAATGTAGCTGGAGTAGAAATTAGCTATACCGCTTCTGCAGGTGAAAACAACGATGCTATTGTTGCTGGTTTAAATACAGCAATTACGCCAGCAACTGTAGAAGCACTTTCAGCACAAGGAATCACTGCAAGTGTACAAAGTGACGGTACTGATAACTCATTAATTTTCACAAATAGTAATGGTGAAAATATCGCAGTTACTATGGAAGTAACGGCTGGTGCGACTGATGTTGCTAACGGTGGTAGAATATCAGCTTGGGCAACCGATGCGACTGGAGTAGCAGGTTCAGTGGTTGGAACTGCTATTGATTTATCTACCACAGCGGCGGGTGCAACAGATAGTACGTCAGCTGATGTTACAGGTCGTTTAGATTGGACGTCAGCTATTCTTGATAGTAAGTATGGAACAGCATCCTTAGATGTAACAGCCGGAGCTATGGTTACAGGTGGTGGCGCAGCAGCAACACTTTCTGCGAACACTCAACTTACTAGTATTGCAGACTTAGATATTTCTACTGCAGGTGGCTCTCAATCAGCGATTGATGTTATTGATGCCGCACTACAACAAATTGGTAACGAGCGTGCAGAACTGGGTGCAATTCAAAATCGCTTTAGTCAGACCATTGGTAACTTAGCGAATATTCAAGAGAATGCTTCTGCATCACGCAGCCGAATCGAAGATACTGATTATGCAACTGAGACCGCTGCAATGACTAAAAACCAAATATTACAACAAGCAGGTACGTCAATCTTGGCACAAGCTAACCAATTACCACAAGCAGCCTTAAGCTTAATCGGTTAATTGAATAGGTGGTCCAATAGTCCTAGCAATTAAGAAGTTGTTAGGGTAACGGAATATGAGGAAGGCCTATTTTTATGGTGCCTTCCTTTTTCCGTATTACCTGTAGGTAAAGTAATTCGTTTGATAGTGAGGAGTTGGTGATGAGCGCAATAAATACTACAACAGACAATAGTCTTAACGTTAGTTCGCCAGGGTCAGCAAATATTGATAAAGGTATCACTGAGCAAGACAGTATTGTTGAACTTCGTCCTATAGTTGATGTTTCTGCCCATAAAAAAGCTAACGAGACCAACCTAGACGAAAAGGATTTGACCGAGCAAACTCAAGCAACTATTACCACGGAACAGTTAGACGTGGTGGCGCAAAAATTGCAAGATTTTGTCGGTGAAATGAATAAAGGTTTAGAGTTTTCAGTTGATAAAGATTCTGGCCGAGATGTGATAAAAGTAATTGATAAAAACAGCGGTGATTTAATTAAGCAGTATCCTTCTGAAGAAGTACTCGATTTAGTGGCTAAGCTTTCTGAAGCTACTGGAAACTTTGTTAATACCGATGTTTAATAAAAACAGTCATAATTTAACGCAATGATACAGCGAGTATTTTTAATACGATAAGCTTAGTTATATAATGGCATGCAATGAATACAGTTTAGAACGTGGTGGTATATGGCTAATATTACATTTAATGGTTTAGGCTCAGGTTTACAAGTAGCGGATATAGTGGGTGCTATTGTTGGCGCCGAGCAAGTCCCTTTTGAGTCAAGACTTAATCAAAAAGAAGCCAAAATTACTACCGATATTTCTGCTGTTGGTGCTTTAAAATCTGCTTTAGAGAAGGTACAAGACTCTATTTCTGATTTAGCCAACCCAGATAAATATCAATTGCGGACCTCTAGAGGGAATGATGACTTTATTTCTGTTTCATCTGATAAAAATGCAGAAATTGGTAATTATTCTGTAAAAGTTGATAGTTTAGCTGAAAAACATAAATTAGTGTCTACCGGTATTGCTAGCGATGAAGCTGTTGGTGAAGGTAGCTTAACAATCACCTCAGGTAATAATAATTTTGACATTACCGTTGACGATACCGCGACCATAGCCGATATTCGCGATGCTATTAATGACAGCACTGACAATGAGTCAGTAATTGCCACAATTATTACCGATGATGATGGTCAGCATTTAGTGTTATCAAGCAAAGAAAGTGGCGTAGCGAATGCTATTACCTTAGTGGTAGATGACGTAAGTGATGCAAATAACACGGATTCGCTGGGACTTTCCCGGTTAGCCTATGATCCCGAGCCAACCTCACCTAACTTTTCATTGAGTATGACAGAAGCGGTTGCTGCCGAAGATGCTCAAATAATCATTGATGGTACTTTTGTGGTAACTAACAGCACCAATACTTTTACTGATGTAATTGATGGTGTCGATATTACCGCTAAAAAAGCGCACACTGTCGATGATGATTTAAGTAGTGTCACCTTGAGTGAAAATAATGCCAATATAGAAGCAGGTATTAACCAGTTTGTAAAAAGTTACAATGAGTTAGTTGCATTGAGTAAAGATTTAGGGCAGGCGAGTGAGACTGGCTCAGGGCCGCTTGTTGGTGATTCGTTACTTCGAGGAGTGATGAGTAAACTTCGTCAGCAATTAAGTACACCGTTTGAAACAAGTGCCGGTGAAAGCATATCATTTTCACAATTGGGTGTGCGCAGCGACAGGAATGGCGAATTAAGCTTAAATAAAGATGATTTAAACGACTATATTGCTGCAGATGTTGATGGTGTGCAAAACTTTTTTGTCGGTTCAGAGCAAACCCCAGGCTTTGCCGCTTCTATTGATACTTTAATGAAGTTTTATACCGATTCCGATGGACTAATTGATAGCAGAATCGACGGTAAAAAAAGTCAATTAGAAAGTCTTGACGATGACCGTATTGCGTTTAGCCGTAAGATGAGTGATTTAGAGTCCCGTTTGTATGCTCAGTATAATGCTATGGATTTATTAGTTGCTAACTTAAACGCTACAGGGAGTTATATAGCTGCACAATTAGACAACATGCCAGGTGTAGTTAAGCAAGATAAGAAATAAATTTTTACTCTTTAGAGAAAACTAGCAATTTTATTATACAGGCTAGTTGCTTGGCTATTGGTTAAATTACCCACAGTTTGCCCTCTACCTATAGTCGAGCTTACCCTTATAACGTCATTGGCAATATCTTCAATTTGTTTCGACGCAGCTACTTGGCTTTCTTTTTGTAGTTTTTCAATGCCTAGCGCTGAAATTTCAAGCACATCTTGAGAAAAAACAGCCAAATCTGGCTTAACTACCTTTTCTTTAGTGCCTTCAATAATCGATATTTTTTTTGCTTGCGCTATTACACTGCTTGCAGTCAACGGATTGGCAATTGACATAACCACCCCAACAAAATTAACAAAGCTTTATGTTTATTCGTACTTATTGTTGAGTATAGTGCTTTTTGTATAAAAATCGAGCGCTTTGCGGCGAGAGTAACCTTGCCACAGCCCGGGCAGGGTGTTTAGTTCGGGGTAAATTAAGTTAACTCAAGTTCTCGTAGAACTATAATGACAATACCAATATAGCATTAATATTTTTGATAAGATTGTGTCACTTGGTCACGCTTTTTTAGCCTAATAATCTGGTTAGCTAGCGCTTGTTTACAGGTTTGTGAAGAGGTTGAGAGCTTTTTATCTAGGGCAGACATCTGATTGAGTAAATCACTTTCGTTGCTAAGTTCTTGTTGTGAATAGTGATTGAATAAATTATTAATTAGCTTTTGCCTTTGTGACATTAAGGCAGATAATTCATTCTCAGTTATTTCATCTGTATTTTCATGACTAGCATGGGGAGAACTTTGCTCAGTTTTTTTTTCGATTTTTTTTAATACTGACAATATTCGCGACAATAATTGTCGCGAAATATCGTTAATTTCGTTAATTGCCGCGTTAACGTTTTTGGTCACTAAAAACTCACCTGACTTTGGGTTTCAACCGGTATTGAATCCCAACCCGCTTTTATCGGTAAGAGGATTTGGATAACTTCTTCAAGTTTGTCAATATCATTATTAGTGCTAGCAGCAAGTAACTCTTCACAACAAAATTGATATAACGCGGCTAAGTTTTTCGACACTTCGCCACCTTGCTCAAAGTCTAACGAGCCTTCAAGTACACCAATAATGGCAATGGCATTTGATAGCTCAGTGCCTTTTTTCTCAAAGTTATTTTGAGAAATAGCTCCTTTAGCTGTTGCTATGTTGCCTAATAATTTTTGAAATAACATAGCAACGAGTTGATAAGGAGAAGCTTCTTGCGCTGTACTCTTATTTGTTTGTTGGTATTTTTTAAGTGATGCATGTGTCATAGACACCTCCGAAATTTCCTATTTCAGTATAGAAAATTTGTATAATTGAAACAATAAACTTTTTTATTTCAACCATTAACCTAGGCTAATGGTTGATTATTAACCGTTACAGCAAAACCTTCTTTTTTTGCTTTTTCAAAAGCTTGTTGTAGTACGCTATGGGTTATTGCTTCGGCATTGTCAATAACACCATTATTCAATACTTCAATATTATCCCAGCCACGATTAACTAGATACTCTTCAATTTGAGTTAGTTGCTGCTCAAAAGGCATTTCTCTTGAAAACATATTAAATTCATGTCGTGTTCCTTTAGTGAACTCTTGATTGTCATGCATTAATTCAGCAGTACCATTTATGATCAACATATGTTTATCCTACTTTACTAAAATATGGTTATTGATATTCTCATTTCGATTATGCTTTTTTCATGCCATAAATATATTTTTACATTTTTATTATGTTAAGTTATTGATAAATAGCTTGTAGTATTATCTTTTTATTAATATAAATAGACTTTAGCGGTGAAAGGGTTATTTCACTATAGCAACTTTTTGACAGGGTACTTCATTAGCTTGTTATATTGAACACTTCGCTAAGCTAGCCTTATGCAGGGTAACATTAACTTTATTAATTTTATTAACGAAAACAGCTGATTATAAATATCCAATACCTTGTCAATTAAGTTTGCTCGCGATTGTAGGTAAAATGAGAGTGATATATTGGTTTGATTAATTGTCACCTGCTTTTGGTTTACAATAATCTAGTGTGTAAAAGAATACGAGTAAGGATTTAAGTACGCATTTGACTAAGCTATCAAGGACAATTTCGCTAGCTGAACTATACGACAAATAAATGACGAATATGCGTCAATTTATTGTTGCTTAAATTAAATTAATGACTAAAATTGCATTTATTGGTAAAAACAATAGCAAAAATAGCTTCTTAGTATGAGCAGTAAAGAGTCAGTTATGAATGATACGCCAACAATAATTTCTCATAAGCAAATCTTAGTGATAGATAATGATGCGGCGAGAAGTCAGCAATTAAATACTGTTCTTGCTTTTATTGGCGAGCATTTTATTCATTGCGCTCAAGAAGAAGCTCGTCAAGCGCTCACTGACAGCAGCAACATTTTAACTGTTATTTTAGCGGGCAATGTCTGTCATGGCTGCGCTGATCTTGTTAAAGCGAATCCATCTATACCTTTTATTCTTCATGATGTGCTTGATACGCATGAATTAGCCAATAATATTAATATTATTGGTAAGCTTTCTACCCCATTAAACTATGCTCAACTAACTGAGCTTATTCATCATTGTCATCAATATCATAATAAACTGCCAGGTAAAGGCTCAACGTTTAGCAATGCAGCACTATTTCGTTCATTGGTTGGTGCAAGTGAAGCAATGGCGCAAGTGCGTTTTTTAATTGAACAAGTGGCCAAAACGCCTGCCAGTGTTTTGGTGCTTGGGGAGTCGGGCACGGGTAAAGAAGTTGTTGCACGCAATATCCATAATTTATCTGAGCGCTCAAGTGAGGCATTTGTGCCGGTTAACTGTGGTGCTATTCCTGCAGAACTACTAGAAAGTGAATTGTTTGGCCATGAAAAGGGCGCTTTTACTGGAGCTATCTCAACGCGTAAAGGTCGTTTTGAATTGGCTGAGGGGGGCACACTTTTTTTAGATGAAATAGGTGATATGCCACAACCAATGCAAGTAAAGTTGTTACGGGTATTACAAGAGCGAACCTTTGAACGGGTTGGCGGTAGTAAAAGTATAAAAGCGAATGTGCGTATTATTGCTGCGACTCACCAAGACTTAGAAGCGATGATTAAAGACGGTGGTTTTAGAGAGGATTTATTTTATCGTTTAAATGTTTTTCCTATTGAAACACCGGCACTGCGCGAGCGAAAAGAAGATATTCCCTTGTTACTAAAAGAGCTGTTAACTCGATTTGAACATGAGCAAGGTAAAACAGTCCGCTTTACTGAAAAAGCTATTGAGTCATTAATGGAGCATCCTTGGTCGGGTAATGTCAGAGAGCTAGCTAACTTAATTGAGCGCATGTTAATTATGTATGGCGAGCAAATCGTCGATGTTGCTGAATTACCTTATAAATATCAGCATATTGACACAGAGGCATATCAGCCAGAATACCCAGAAGAATTACAAGAGCAAGATGCGATAAACGATTTATTCTCCGGCTTTGACTACGGTGATGATGATGATGCTAGTGATGAACAAACCGCATTTGATGACATTGCGCAGCCAACACAAAGCAATGCCGGTATATTACCCAGTGAGGGATTAAACCTAAAAGAACATCTGGCAGAGCTAGAGGTCTCTTTAATTAATCAATCATTAACTAAGCATGATTTTGTTGTTGCAAGAGCCGCAGAGACACTGGGCATGCGAAGAACAACTTTGGTTGAAAAAATGCGCAAGTATGATTTACAAAAACCGCTAGAATAATTCAATTCATGGTTTTAGGGTCAATAGATTGACAGCTTAATGCTAACGTTAATCGTCTGTTGAATGTTTTATCTAATTGATACAAAAGGATAATATAGTGGCATAGTAAATGCATTGTAGGTGTAATACAGTTTTTTGAGTACCTACATATGGCACAAGTTATGGCACAAGCAACCCCCACAGCAAACTCTTCAGTTTTGCCCTCGGCAATACCGTTAGCTATTGAAGTAAATGCCCAGACTGGCTTTACTACTCAAAAAATTACTGACAGACACTCTTCATTGTTAGCGCAAGAAGCTTTTCCAGGTGAGCTTGCAGCACTAAGAGCACAGCACTCTCATAATTTAAATAATTCAGCAAATAATAGTTCGTCAAAAGCAAAACACAGCCAGTTTGCAAACCATAATCAATTGGCAGATCAACTTATTGAGGTGATGCCTACAGGTCTAGTTATGCTTGATGGTAATGGTATTGTGGTTAAAATTAATCAAGTGGCAAGAGACTTATTAGATGAGCCAATACTGGGTCAACCTTGGTTTAATGTTATTGCTCGTTCATTTACCCCCCGTGAAGATGATTGGCATGAAATATCACTTAAAGATGGTCGCCGCGTTAAATTAGAAATAACAAGTTTAGGTGATCAGCCGGGGCAGTTGATTATGATCACTGACTTGACTGAAACCCGTTTATTGCAAGATAAACTTGCACAGATGCAGCGTTTGTCATCACTGGGGAAAATGGTGTCAACACTGGCGCATCAAATTAGAACGCCTTTATCAGCCGCTATTTTATACGGTGAAAATCTTTCCGCTAATAAATTAACGGAATCTGCCCGGCTTAACTTTCAAGATAAGCTTAATGCTCGCCTTCAGGATTTAGAACAACAAGTGAATGACATGCTGCTGTTTTCTAAAAGTGGTAAAGAGCAGGTGGTTGCGCCCCTGATGATAAACGAATTAATTGAAGATACGATTAGTTCGATGGAGGCGCTGTTTTTAAAAGCTGAGACCGCAGTTAAGGTGAGTTTGTTAGAAGATAATCATCAAATTTTAGCTAATAAAAATGCCTTAATGGGGGCAATTCAGAATTTATTGCATAATGCTATTACGGCGTTAAAAGAAAGCCATAACATACAAAATGGCGAAAAGGCTATTTCAATTCAAGTTTATAGCCAAGACAGTTATCTTTACTTAAGTGTCAAAGATAACGGTCCAGGTATTAATAAAGACATCGCTGACAAGATATTTCAGCCTTTTTATACTTCAAGTAGTAAAGGCACTGGCCTTGGGCTTGCAGTGGTCAAGTCGGTGGTAACTGCCCATCAAGGCGAAGTAAGTTTGCTAAACGAAGCTGGCGATGGGGCTCATTTTGTCATCAAGTTGCCCTTATTGGTTAGTGATCAGGCTAACAATACTACTGAACTAGGAGAAAGCTAATGACTGTTCATACTGTACTTGTCGTTGAGGATGATGCGGGTTTACGAGAGGCGTTAGTTGACACGCTATCGTTAGCAGGTTATCGCTGTATTGAAGCTGAATCAGGTGAATCAGCATTATTGCAGTTAAAAAAATGTCTCATTGATATTGTTGTTAGTGATGTGCAAATGGCAGGAATGTCGGGTTTATCCTTATTAAAAACGATTAAAAGCCAGTATACAAACTTACCTGTATTACTTATGACCGCTTATGGCACTATTGATGATGCGGTACAAGCTATGCAAGATGGTGCCTGTAACTATATTGCTAAGCCTTTTGCTCCACAGGTTTTACTTAATATGGTCAGCCAATATATTCCGCCTGAAGTGGTCAATAACAATGAGCCTATTGTTGCTGATCCGCGTTCACTAGAGTTGTTGGTCTTAGCTAAAAAGGTAGCGACTACCGAAGCTTCCGTTATGATTTTAGGGCCAAGTGGCTCTGGTAAAGAAGTGTTGGCGCAATATGTTCACAATAATTCAAAACGCAGTGCTCAGCCTTTTGTTGCGATAAACTGTGCCGCGATCCCTGAAAACATGTTAGAAGCCACGCTGTTTGGCTATGAAAAGGGCGCTTTTACAGGGGCTATTCAAGCGTGTCCTGGTAAGTTTGAACAAGCCCAAGGCGGGACCATTTTATTAGATGAAATCACCGAAATGGATTTGGGTTTACAGGCAAAAATCTTACGTGTTTTGCAAGAACGGGAAGTTGAACGATTAGGTGGACGTAAAACTATTAACCTTGATGTTCGAGTGATTGCTACCAGTAATAGAGATCTTAAAGAGGCGGTCAATGAAGGTGTTTTTCGTGAAGATCTCTACTATAGATTAAATGTCTTCCCTTTAACATGGTTACCGTTAGCTGAACGTGTAGAAGACATTTTTGTGTTAGCCCAACACCTTGTTTCACGTCATTGTCAAAATAATGGCGCGACAGTGCCAGGGTTTACTGGCGCTGCCAGAAGTAAACTTAATGCTTATCATTGGCCTGGAAACGTCCGTGAATTAGATAATGTTATTCAAAGAGCACTGATTTTACATAGCGATCACGTTATTGATGCCACTGATTTACTCATTGAAAATTTTGATACCGCGAGTGTTTCAACAACCGAGCAGAAAAAGCCTGCGGTGACCGAAGATAAGTTAGGCAGTGAACTTAAGTTACAAGAACATCAAATTATTCTTGATACCTTACATGCTTGTCAGGGCAGTAGAAAAGCAGTGGCCGAACGTTTAGGAATAAGCCCTCGAACCTTGCGCTATAAAATTGCTAAAATGCGCGACTCAGGTATTGAAATCCCCGCATAAATAATTTTCCCTCCCTTATTTATAACCCTTTAAATCATTCGGTTACAGCAAATTTTGTTTGGTAAACAACCTTTGCTGCAACTGTTTTTTGCTTTTATTTATATTAAAAAATAATCTTCTTGGCATTATGCTTGCAGCCACAATAATATATTTTGTTTAACGTAAAATTATTGACACAAGCGAGCCCACTATGGATATCAAAAGTAATTCTCTATATAGCCAAATGCAAAATATGTCTCTGCAGGCTATGGGCAATAAACCACCTTCGGTTGATGCTGACTCTTTAGGAGTTAATGGTCTTGGTGACCTTGGCGTTAACAAGGTAAATAAATCCACTAGTAATTTTGGTAGTTTGCTGTCTGATGCTTTACAGGGCGTTAATGAATTACAAAAAGAATCAGGCGACAAGAAAAGAGCTTTTGAAATGGGTGATGCTAACGTTACCTTAGCAGAAGTTATGGTAGCCTCATCTAAATCAGGCATTGCATTAGATGCAACGGTACAAGTTCGAAATAAATTTGTTGAAGCATACAAAGAAATAATGAGTATGCCAGTTTAACTTAACAGTAAAACCATCCAAAAATTAACATCGTATTTTCAAACAAGACGTAAAAATACAGCGGAGAAGTAAAGTGTCTGATACAAGCGCAATGGTGACAGCAGATAGTAGTGGCGATATGATCGCTAGCGAGGCTGATAGTGTCGGTATAGAAGAACAAAAATCAGGTTTTTCTGCATCATTAGCTAATGTGGATATTTTAAGGCAAATAACCATTGTTGTTGCTTTAGCTATTTGTTTAGCAATAGCCGTATTTGTTATTATTTTGGCTAACGAGCCTGAGTATCGTTTTCTTTCAAAGTTACCTACCCAACAACTGATTAAAACCATGGATTTTCTTGATGCCAATCAAGTAGAGTATCGTCAAGAAAATAACACTATTTCAGTGCCTACAGAAGAATATCAAAACGTTAAATTATTATTGGCTCGAGAGGGCCTGACCGATGAGCCTTCTAATGGTGAAGATATTTTAATGAAGGACATGGGCTTTGGGGTTAGTCAACGTCTTGAACGTGAGCGGTTAAAGTATGGTCGTGAGCAACAAATCGCTAAAACGATAGATCAATTACAAAGCATTAATCGCTCAAAGGTTCTTTTAGCCATTCCTCGTGAAAATGTCTTTGCCCGTCGTGAAAAAAATCCTTCAGCAACTGTGGTACTGACTATGCAACGCGGCAAGATTCTCTCTGAAGAAGAAGTTGATGCTGTGGTCGATATTGTTGCATCAGCGGTCCAAGGGTTAAGTCCCAATCGAGTAACCGTCACTGATCAAAATGGTCGTTTATTAAATTCTGGTTCACAAGACTCTATTTCATCGCGTTCTCGTAAAGAATTTGAGATTGAACAAAAACGTGAACAAGAATACATGGAAAAAATTGATAGCATTCTTATTCCTGTGGTGGGCTTAGGAAACTACACTGCGCAAGTAGATATCGCCATGGATTTTACCAATGTTGAGGAGACGCAGCGTCGTTATAATTCAGATTTACCAGCACTGCGCAGCGAAATGAGCGTTGAAACTAGCAACATTGGTGGCGTGCATGGTGGTATTCCTGGCGCATTAACAAATCAACCACCACTTGAATCAGCGATTCCCGAAAATGCTGTTGGTGGACAAAAACAAAGTATGCCAAGTCGTAAACATTTGGAATCAACTAAAAATTATGAGCTAGATGAGGCGATTAGTCATACCAAACAACAAGCGGGTGTTGTCAGACGCGTTAGCGTTTCAGTGGCGCTCGATTATGTAAATGGTGTGCCAGCAACTTCAGGCGATGGCGCTAGTCAAACTAGCACAGCATCAATTGTACCGCGTTCAGCAGCCGAACTTGCCAATATAAGAAGGTTATTACAAGGTAGTATTGGGTTTGATCTACAGCGAGGTGACGTTTTAGAGGTGGTTACCATTCCATTTAATCGTCCAGATTTTGCTGTTGCTCCTGAATTACCAATTTGGCAACATCCTGCTGCAGTGAAATACTTCAAATTAGCGTTAGGGGCATTAGTTATCATTGTTCTTATCTTAGCGGTGGTTCGCCCTATGTTGAAACGTCTGATCTACCCGGATCAAACCCCTGAAGATTATGGTGATAAATCCCTTGATAGTCATATTGATTTAGGTGATGAAACCATGGATATGTTAACCTCTGATTTTGATGCTGATGCAGTAGGGTTTGCACCAGATGGCAGTTTACAGTTACCTGATCTTCATCGAGATGAAGACGTGTTAAAAGCGGTTCGTGCTCTAGTGGCTAATGAACCAGAATTATCATCGCAAGTAGTGAAAAGTTGGTTGAACGAAGATGAGTGATGAAACCCAAACAGTCGGTGAATTAGCCGCAGCTCCTACAGGCTTTGATGTAGATAAATTGGAAGGTGCTGAAAAGGCAGCAATTCTTTTGCTTAGCTTATCAGAAGAAGATGCGGCACAAATCCTAAAACACTTAGAGCCAAAACAAGTGCAGCAAGTGGGTACTGTAATGGCAGCGATGGAAGATTTTACCCAAGAAAAAATTACTGCTGTGCATAAGCTGTTTATTCAAGAAATACAAAACTTCTCAACAATAGGCTTTCAAAGCGAAGAGTTTGTTCGAAGAGCACTAACCGCTGCACTTGGTGAAGATAAAGCCGGTAACTTAATCGATCAAATTGTCATGGGAGGCGGTGCCAAGGGCCTAGACTCCTTAAAATGGATGGACTCTAAGCAGGTTGCCAATATTATTCGCAACGAACATCCACAAATACAGACGATTGTTATGTCTTATTTAGAGCCTGAGCAATCAGCAGAAATCATGAGCCAATTTACTGAGAAGGTACGATTAGACTTAATGATGCGTATTGCTAATTTGGAAGAAGTACAGCCAGCGGCACTACAAGAATTGAATGAAATCATGGAGAAACAGTTTGCCGGTCAAGCGGGCGCACAAGCAGCCAAGATGGGTGGATTAAAAGCCGCTGCAGATATCATGAATTATCTAGATACCAATATAGAAGGTATGTTGATGGATTCTATTCGTGAAAATGATGAAGAGATGAGTCAGCAAATTCAGGATCTTATGTTTGTCTTTGAAAATCTTGTTGATGTTGATGATAGAGGCATGCAGGCTATATTAAGAGAAGTTCAACAAGAAGCCTTAATGAAAGCCATTAAAGGTACCGATGATGCACTGAAAGATAAAATTTTGAGTAATATGTCAAAACGTGCGGCCGAGATGATGATGGATGATTTAGAAGCGATGGGACCTGTGCGTATCAGTGAGGTTGAAGCCGCACAAAAAGAGATTCTTTCTGTAGCACGACGTTTATCTGACGCTGGTGAAATCATGCTAGGCGGCAGCGGCGGCGGCGATGAATTCTTATAATTTGCACAGAATTAGGTAATGGTTATGGTTAATCCACCAATAAAAATTATAAAAGCTGCACAGCAAGAGGCCACTGATACTTGGCCTCTTCCTAATGTTCAGAGTACGCCAAGCGAGCAGGAAAATCAGAAAACTAACGCTTTTGGTAAAAAAAGTAATTGGATATTTGAACCACCAGAGCAAGAAGAGCCTGAGCCTCAGCCATTAACAGCGCTAGAAATAGAAGAAATTCGTCAAGCGGCAAGTGCTGAAGGCTTTAGCCAAGGTAAAGAAGAGGGGTTTGCTAAAGGCTATGAAGAAGGAAAAGCAAAAGGCCTTGAAGAAGGAAAAGCACAAGGCATAAAGCAAGGTATTGAAGAAGGGCTTAGCCAAGGTCAAGAACAAATTGCACAACAAAGTGCTAGTTGGCAACAACTTATAGAACAATTACATCAGCCACTTGCCAGTGTTGAAAAAAATGTTGAGGAACAATTGCTTAATCTGGTTGTTCAGTTGACTGAAGCGGTTGTTTTACATGAAGCTAAAACTAATCCTGACATTTTAATGACAGCGATTACTACAGGAATAAAGAGCTTACCCAGCAGTGATGCGCAAACTCAAATTACCCTAAATCCGAGCGATATCCGTTTGGTACAAAGTCAATTCGGTAGTGAATATATTGCTGAACAAGGCTGGCGACTTTTACCTGCACCTCAATTACCGCAAGGAAGTTGTCAGATTGAAAACAGTACTTCAAACATAGATTTGCAAATGAAGACACGATTAAAGCAAGTACTGGAACCTTTCTTGCAGGATGCTTTACATCAAAGCTCGTAGTTATTGAGCATGACATTTTTCTCTGCCAGTAAGGTATATCATTATGGTTGATAGCGTGCGCTTAACTGAGCGTTTTCAAAAAAGCCAACAGTTTATTCATCATTTTAATGCACCTGTTGCAGGTAGACTAGTGCGAGTTGTCGGTTTAACACTTGAAGCGGTTGGTGTAAAAGCACATGTAGGAAGCCAATGCCTTGTTGAAACAGCTCATGGTGATTTACTTGCAGAAGTTGTTGGCTTTGCCCAAGATATCACTTTTCTTATGCCAGAAGAGAGTTTACAAGGCGTTATGCCTGGCGCACGAGTTTTACCCATTTCGAGTAAAGAGAGAGTCCCTTTATCAATGGACTTACTGGGCAGGGTGATTAATGGCGTTGGTAAACCTCTTGATGGCAAAGGTCCTATTTCAACAAGTGATGAGTATCATCATGATAGTAAGCCTATTAACCCTTTATCACGTCGAGCAATTAGTGAAGTGCTTGATGTTGGTGTTCGCTCAATTAATAGTTTTATCAGTGTCGGTAAAGGTCAGAGGATGGGGCTTTTTGCTGGCTCTGGTGTCGGTAAAAGTGTGTTAATGGGCATGATGACTCGGGGTACAACCGCTGATGTGGTGGTGGTAGGCCTGGTGGGCGAACGTGGTAGGGAAGTAAAAGAGTTTATAGAAGAGATTTTAGGTGAAGAAGGGCGAAAACGTGCTGTTGTTGTTGCTGCGCCTGCAGATAATTCACCATTAATGCGCCTTAAAGGTTGTGAAACCGCTGTACAAATTAGTGAATACTTTCGAGATCAAGGCTTAAATGTCTTGTTATTACTCGACTCTTTAACACGGTATGCGCAAGCACAACGGGAAATTGCTTTAGCCGTAGGTGAACCTCCTGCGACAAAAGGTTACCCGCCTTCCGTTTTCTCTAAGTTACCTCAGTTAGTTGAGCGAGCCGGCAATGGCGGCGAAGGGCAAGGCTCTATTACTGCCTTTTATACGGTCTTAACTGAAGGTGATGACCTACAAGATCCTATTGCTGATGCTGCACGGGCTATTTTGGATGGTCATGTTGTGCTGTCGCGAGAGCTAGCCGATGCCGGACACTACCCGGCAGTGAACATTGAAGGCTCAATTTCACGTGTTATGCCCATGGTAACCAGTGAAGAGCATCAAGAGTTAGCGAAAAGCTTAAAGCAAATGTATGCGCTTTATCAGCAAAATAAAGACTTGATAGCCATTGGAGCTTACACCAAGGGAAGTGATCCTCGTATTGATCAAGCAATTAATGTCTTACCAGTAATTAATTTTTTCTTACAACAAAAAATTACTGAAGTCATTCCGTATGAGCAAAGTATTGCTCAATTACAGGAAATTATTGGAGCAGCTCATGCCCATAATCAGCAACAAGCGCAAGGATAAATATTCACCAGTGAAAATTTATCTCTGAGCTATTTTTGCTGACGAATGAAGCAAAAAATTGAAGTAAAGAGAGTAAATGATGGCAATGAAGCAACTTGATATCTTATTAAAGTTTGAACAAGACAATGAACAGCGTTGTGCCGATCAGCTCAAAATTGCAGAAAATGAATATCAGCAAAATATTACTCGTCTGCAAGGGGTTGCCGATTATCGGTTAGAATACATGAAACGTTTGAGTCAACGCGCTGAGCAAGGTTTAGATAGTGCAACCTACAGCCATTATCATGCCTTTATTGCCAAGCTTGATACCGCTTCTGAACAAGTAGAAATAGCCGTCAAACAAGCTAAAGCACTGGTTGAACAAAGTAAAAGCCTTTGGCTAAAACAACGTCAAAAAGTAAAAGCGGTTGAATTATTGCGAGATAAACGTTTAGACAAAATGGCCGTGGCAGCTGAACGGGCAGAGCAGAAAATGTTTGACGAAATTGCTACGCAACAATATATCCGTCGCCCTAGTCGTTAATCTGGAATGAATGCTTTATCGGCGTGCTCATGTGAGTAGCTGGAATGATTATTGCTAGTTTTTCAGTACATAGACTAAAAACGTGACATTATTTTTAGTCAAATTTTTGAATTGTTTTTATTAATTTAACAGCTTTAACCTTGATTTAAGTTATTAGGATTATTATGAAGTCAGTGAATGTTTTACCTGTTTTTGTGTCACAAGAGGTTGATTCTAAAGCTAAAGATGTTTCTAGTTTCTCAGTGGATAATGCCAGTGATGCCGATTTTTCTACGTTGGTTGACCAACATATATCAGAAGATAAAAAAGCAACAGACAACAGTCAATCGACTTCAAATGTGCACAATGCCTCGGCAAAAAATAGTGACGATATTGCCGCAAACGGCAAAAACGGCACTGATGAACGAAACGAAAGTCAAGAAAACAACTCAACCACGGGTAACCGAGCGAGTGACGAGCAAGCGGCAATAAAAACAAATGAAGTTAATCAAGCTAATGAGGTTAATCAAGATAATAAAGCTACTTCATTAGCAGGCGTTTCTGCCTTAGAAAAGCTGCCTGCCACAGAAATAGCTGAAGTTAGCAAAGCAGCGCAAACGAATGTTACCGATGCTACTCGCAGTCAAGCACTTGCTCAGTCAGAGCAATTTATATCACTCTTATACCACAGTGATAAGACATTAACAGATAATGGCAATAAACTCGCAGATGTTGCGCAAGATAGCCTTGTAAATAGCTATGCTCAAAACAACACTGTTGATGCTAAAGCAACCAGTGTTGCAAAGAAACCAAATGAGGGTGATAAGACGGATGATTTTTTGCCAGACAATATCGAAAAGAGTGCTGCAAAAAACTCTGAACATAAATTAACCGTTTTTACAGAAGGTGAGCGAGGAGTTAAGGTAGCGAACAGACGTCATGATATCATAGCGCAAGGTTTGTCAACTCAAGCATTACAGGCTAAACAAGTTGATTTAACAGAGAAAAACATCACTGAAGATCAGTTAATAACTGCGCAAATAACGAAAACGCCAGTGAAAAACATCAAAGCAGTTGATGTCGCTTCAGTCGTGTCGAAAGACACAAAAGCCTTAGTTGCTAAGCAACAAGAGCTGGTTTTTTCATCAGCTTCGATTAACCCCATCGATCAAGAAAACACAGCTGGAGAGAATTTAGCTAAAGATAGCAATGACACTGCAATTAAGGGCAAAATAGTACAGCCAGTTGATTTTTCAAACAAACAGCAAAGCGAGCTAAATGCTAAGCTTGTTAAAGAAGTCAGCGGCGACGTTGTTGCAGCAAAAGAGCTAACAGGGAAAGTGTCTGCTACTAGTAACAAGATAAAGCCAGAAGATAATCCAGCGGCGCATGTTAAGGTAAAAGTTCACCAAGATAGCGCAGAAAAATTGATGGTAGATCAGGCAGCTGCAGCTATGACACATAAAGACAATCTAGCTCAAGCTCAGCAAGTAAAATCGCCGGTTAATCTAACGGGACAAGCTCAAGCCTTATCGCAACAACAGATACCAATGAAGGAACAAGTTGTTGATAGTGAGTTGCAAGCTAGCGATGAAGTAGGTGATGACGTTGCATACTTTGAATCTGCGCAATTATCTCACGATAAAGTTAAAGCACCTGGCTCCAATGTTACAAGTAAAGTCATAGATAATGGTAATAGTCGTACAATATCTGAAATACAAGCCCAAGCGATACAGGCAAATCAAATAAAACAGAGTAATGAAGCCTATATTGAACA
Source organism: Colwelliaceae bacterium MEBiC 14330 (assembly GCA_040779365.1). Classification (GTDB taxonomy): domain Bacteria; phylum Pseudomonadota; class Gammaproteobacteria; order Enterobacterales; family Alteromonadaceae; genus Colwellia. The sequence continues at coordinate 101,477 of JBFONR010000006.1, read as the reverse complement.
TCAAGTATCCGAAGTTCTTAATCATAATGTTGCCGCCGACACAGCTCAAATTCAGAAAAATAATGTTCAGCTTCAGCAAGAAGTCATTTCCATCTTTAAAAAAGACTTTGCTGATGCAGTAAAAGATAAAGTTATGGTTATGATTAATCAAAAACTTCAGCAATTTGATATTACCCTTGACCCGCCTGAATTTGGCAATATGCAAGTAAGAGTTAACTTGCAAGGAGAGCAGGCCGCAGTTAATTTTATAGTACAAAACCAACAAGCCAAAGATGCATTAGAAGAGAATATGCATAAACTTAAAAATATGCTTGCTGAGCAAGGGGTTGATGTTGGTGGAGCAAATGTAGAACAACAAAATCAAGGTGAACATAACGCCAAAGACAACACTAACAATTCATCAAGCTTTACTAGTAAACAAGATGATGAAGTGGATGTTAAGCAGATTTTATCGGCTAAATTGTTTGATTCTTCTGCAACTGGGATAGATTACTACGCTTAATTGAATAAAATTCAGCTAAGTTGATGAAAACACATTGGCTCGAACTCTATTCAAGGATATAGTTTACCAATAAACATTATGTCATTAATTAGTCAGACAATATTATCCCGATTTATCGGCTAAAACTTACAAGGGTTCCCATGGCAGAAGAAAAAGCAAAAGAAGGTGAGTTAGAGGTAGATAGCTCAGCTAAAAAGAAAAAGATTATTTTCATTATTATAGCCGTGTTGGTGTTGCTGGTTGGTATAGCCGGCTATTTTTTCTTTTTGACAGATGATGATAGTCAAACAAACGCTGAACGTATAGATGAAACCACAGCTATTGAGGGCAGCAATACAGAGCAAGGCAAAGTTGATTCTGCGACGAACGTGGGTTCAGCATTATATGTACCTATGCCAAGACCATTCCGTTTTAATGTGCCGGGAGCAGCCAGGGATCGTTTTGTTGAAATACGTGTTCAGTTGCTTGTTAGAGGTGGTGATAATGAAGAAAATGCTAAAATGCATATTCCTTTAATCGAAAGCACCTTATTAAATACTTTTTCGCAAGCAAATGCTGACGATTTAGCGACAAGTGCTGGCAAAGCTTCTCTAAAACAGCATTCTTTGGCTGCCGTGCAGAAAATAATGACAGATGTTGAAGGCAACAAAACTGTGGAGAAAGTACTTTTTACTGGCTTTGTAATGCAGTAAAACTGAGCACATTAATTAAGTTCCCCTGATGCTAAATAAACGTTGGGGCCATAGCTGGGCAAAGCAAACAACAAGAGTATAGCGAGTGAGTGATTTATTATCCCAAGACGAGATTGATGCACTATTACATGGTGTTGATGAAGTCGAAGAAGAAGAAATAGTCGAGGAAGTCGTCCAGTCAGAAGATGGCACTTTAGATTATGATTTTTCATCGCAAGATCGTATTGTGCGGGGTCGCATGCCGACCTTGGAAATGGTTAATGAACGATTTGCTCGTCATATGAGAATTAGTTTATTTAATATGATGCGACGTACTGCCGAAGTTTCTATTAACGGCATACAAATGATTAAATTTGGTGAGTATATACATACCCTGTTTGTCCCTACCAGTTTAAATATGGTGAGGTTTCGTCCCTTAAAAGGAACGGCACTTATCACAATGGAAGCTAGATTAGTTTTCATCTTGGTTGATAACTTCTTTGGTGGTGATGGTCGTTATCATGCCAAAATTGAAGGCCGTGAATTTACCCCAACCGAACGTCGTATTATTCAAATGTTATTGAAACTAATTTTTGAAGACTATAAAGAAGCTTGGTCACCGGTGATGGATGTTTCATTTGAATACCTTGATTCAGAAGTCAACCCCTCTATGGCTAACATTGTTAGCCCGACTGAAGTTGTGGTGATTAGTTCTTTTCACATTGAACTTGATGGCGGCGGCGGGGATTTCCATATAGCTTTACCTTATTCTATGCTAGAGCCTATTCGAGAATTACTTGATGCTGGTGTGCAAAGTGATAAAGAAGATACCGATATGCGTTGGTCGAAGGCACTTCGTGATGAAATTATGGATGTACCTGTTGCCATTAACACTAAGTTTATTGAAGTTGAACTGCCATTAAGTCAAATTATGGAATTACGAGCGGGTGACATTATACCGATTGAAATGCCAGAACATATCACTGTCTTGATTGAAGATTTACCTACCTTTAGAGCTAAACTGGGTCGAAGTCGAGACAATGTGGCACTGAAAATTGAATCAAAAATTAAGCGACCAGAGTCGGCAAAATCTGAATTAACCGTTTTAACCAAAGGCGGTAAACGACTTGATAGCGATGCTGAATTGCATCTATTAGAAGATGACTTATAAAATAAGTCTACGTATTTGAAAAAAATTTATAAATTGAGGCATTGGTATGAGTAACGATAAAGATGAAGACCTAAGTATGTGGGATGAGGCATTAGATGAACAAGCTGAAGCACGTACCGCAGCTGAAAATGCCGAAGCAGTCGAGCTAGAGGAGTTGACTGCAGATGATGATCCTATTTCTGGTGAAGAAAAGCGCAAGTTAGATGCTATTTTAGATATTCCCGTTACTATTTCCATGGAAGTTGGTCGTAGCAATATTAGTATTCGTAATTTATTACAATTAAATCAGGGCTCTGTGGTTGAATTAGATCGTGTCGCTGGTGAATCTCTTGATGTCTTGGTTAATGGTACTTTAATTGCGCACGGTGAAGTCGTTGTGGTTAATGATAAGTTTGGTATCCGTTTAACTGATGTGGTAAGCCAAGTCGAAAGAATTAAAAAACTAAAATAAACCTTGCTATTTTAAGTTTACTCAGTGAAGTGAAGATATTAAATAATATGATAGAAAAGCTAGTTCGTATATTTCTATTTGCTGCCTGTTATACGTTTTCTCTTATAGCTCTAGCCGAAAGTGATGCTGAAAAAGATAAGGTTTATAGTGCCATCGAGCAAAAACAAATCGAAAAAACTTTACCTAAATTGCAAGCAGAAGAACAGCCAAACGCGCCGCAGCCACAGCTTAAAGAAACTATCCAACCTGAAGTAGGTAAGCATGTTATGGCTAATATGGATGCAGGAAGCATGATTTTATCTTTATTGATGGTCTTGGCGCTAATTGTTATCTGTGCTCTGATTTTAAAACGTTTTAATCTTACTCAGCATAGTGCTAGTCAATTAAAGTTGGTGACGAGTTTATCACTGGGAACCAAAGAAAGGGTTGTTGTTATACAGGCTGGAAAGCAACAGTTATTGTTAGGGATTACTGCTCATCAAATTACCGTTTTAGAGCGTTTAGCCGAACCCTTATCAACAGAGGACATAGACACTAATGCGTTGCCTAAAAATATCTTGTCTTTACTTGCAACGAGAAGAACATAGTAATAAAAAGCATAATTAATTTAATACAATTTATCATAACAACATCAAGTTTAGTTGTTTTAGGGAATGTTAGCGAATTATGAAAAGAATTTCTTTTTTTACCATCATCGCATTATCTTCGCTCTGTATGAGTTTTGGCGTATCTGCCGAAGACTTATCTTTATCTGCGTTAACACTAACGACTAACCCTGATGGCTCTCAGGAATACTCGGTAAACCTTCAAATTTTAATTTTTATGACTGCGCTGAGTTTTATCCCCGCAGCAGTCATTATGATGACTTCTTTTACTCGAATTGTGGTGGTGATGGCGATTTTACGTCAAGCTTTTGGTTTACAGCAAACGCCATCTAACCAAGTAATTATTGGTTTAACGCTCTTTATGACCTTATTTATTATGACGCCTGTTTATAATCAAATTGATAAGTCTGCTATTCAACCTTATTTATCAGAAGAGCTTTCTTCAACAGAAGCTATAAATATAGCAAAAGAGCCTTTACGGGCTTTTATGCTAGAGCAAACTCGGGTAAAGGATCTGGATACCTTAGCGGCAATGGCTGGTATTGAAGCTGTCGATAAACCAACAGACTTACCCATGACAGTTATCATACCTGCTTTTATTATCAGTGAATTAAAAACAGCTTTTCAAATAGGGTTTATTTTGTTTATTCCTTTTTTAATCATTGATTTAGTTGTAGCGAGTATCTTGATGGCAATGGGGATGATGATGCTCTCGCCAATGATAGTATCTTTACCTTTTAAATTAATGCTTTTTGTTTTAGTTGATGGCTGGAATTTAGTCATTGGAACCATCGCGACCAGTTATGGTATGGGTAATTAGTTAAACAACTTGCACTGAGTCATTTATAGAGAGGGGCGCATGGGACCAGAGATTTACGTAGATATTTTAGGCGATGCTTTATTACTCGTTATTATACTCGTTTGCGCTATTATTTTACCGAGTCTATTTGTTGGCTTAATGGTTGCTATCTTTCAAGCGGCCACCTCGATTAACGAACAAACCTTGAGTTTTTTGCCGCGTTTAATTGTGACATTATTGGCCTTGATTATTGGAGGGCACTGGTTAGTTCAAAAATTGATGGATTATACTATTCGCCTCATCGCTAATATTCCTAGTGTGATTATATAGTGATGTGTTAATGACCTATCAATACTTAGCTATGAGCGATTGAGCAAAATGGAATTTACTGAAACGGTTATTAATCAGTTTATGGCCGATTTTATTCTGCCTTTTAGTCGCATTTCCGCGCTCGTTATGACCATGATAGGGTTTAGTGCTAAAACTATTCCTATGCGGGTTAAACTTTTTTTATGCTTGGCGATTACTGCTGCTATCATGCCGGCAATTCCACCGGTGAAAGTTATCAACTTAATGTCAGCAAATACTGCTATCTTGTTGGGTCAACAGATGATTATTGGTGTAATGCTTGGTTTTGTCACTGTGATGGTTGTTAATACTTTTACGCTAGCAGGACAAATTATCGCAATGCAATCGGGCTTAGGCTTTGCTTCATTGGTCGATCCTGCTAGTGGTATGAATGTTCCTGCAATAGGACAATTCTTTTTAATTCTTTCCTCTTTGTTATTTTGGGTGATGGACGGACACTTAGCTTATTTACAGTTTGTAGTTGCCAGCTTTGAAACTCTTCCTATTCCTACCGAGCAATTATCCAGTATAAAGTATCGTGAAGTGGTTGAGTGGGGCTCATGGATGTTTGCTACGGCTTTATCACTGGCGTTAGCGCCGATTACGGCAATGTTATTAATTAACTTTTCTTTTGGTATTATGACTAGAGCTGCCCCCCAGCTAAATATTTTTGCCATTGGTTTTCCCATCACTATGATGGCGGGCTTGCTCATTATGTGGCTAACGTTTGGTAACTTCTTTAGTCATTTCGAGTTGCAATGGCAGCGAGCGTTAGATTTTAGTTGTTACCTCATTGACTGTAAGGCTAAGTAGATGGCTAGTTCAGATAGCGGTGAAAAAAGTGAAGAACCCACGGCGAAAAAACTTACTGATGCCAGAAATAAGGGCCAAATTGCACGTTCCAAAGATTTAGGCACTTTTTTTGTACTCGTTGGCAGTGCCTGTGCGATGCTTTTGGTGGGCAATTCATTAGCGACATCAATGGCTAGTATGATGCGACATCTATTTAGCTTAAACCGTCAAGAATCTATGGATGTTAATGCCTTATTTAAAGTTATAAGCGATGGCTTATTGCAAATTGTTGCACCATTGCTTTGGATCTTTTTTATTGTCATGTTGGCGGCTTTTATTGGAAATACTTTATTAGGTGGTATGAGCTTTTCATGGCAAGCAATGGCACCTAAAGCCAGTAAGTTGTCTCCTATTGCTGGCTTTAAACGTATGTTTGGTGTTCAGGCTGTAGTGGAGTTTATCAAGTCAATTTTAAAGTTTTTTGTGGTGTTTATCGTCGCTTTTTTATTACTCAATGGCTTATTTGAAGAAATTTTAGGGTTAAGTAGAGAAGCGATCCCAACCAATTTTGAACACGCAACGAATATGTTGCTGTGGATGTTTTTAGTGTTAGCATCATCTATCGCCATCATAGTAGTTATCGATGCTCCTTATCAAGTGTGGAATCATAATCGACAGCTAAAAATGACTAAACAAGAGGTTAAGGACGAACATAAAAACACCGAAGGTAGCCCCGAAGTTAAAGGGCGAATTCGCAGAACACAGTATGAAATGTCACAACGCAGAATGATGGAGGATGTGCCAAATTCAGATGTAGTAATCACTAACCCAACGCACTATTCTATCGCGCTTAAATATGATGCAACTGTGGGTGGCGCGCCTGTATTGTCAGCCAAAGGTGTTGACGAGATGGCGCTTCATATTCGTACTATTGCAAAAGAGCACCAAATAGAAATTATTCAATCACCAGCTTTGGCGAGGTCGCTTTTTTATACCGCTGAAGTCGGTGATGATATTCCCGAAGAGTTATTTGCTGCTGTAGCTCAAGTCTTAGCGTTTATTTTTCAGTTAAACGAACATAAAAAAGGCAGAGCTAGAAAGCCAATTCCGATTGCCAAAGAGTTACCGATTCCTGAAGATTTTCGCTATTAGCTCAGCTACGCTTAAAGTGAGTATGCTCGTTATTGTAAGAGAAATGTCTCTCGTTATCAGTTGTGGGTAACTTTTTTTGGTATGAGACTTGCAGAATTACTATCACTGTCAAAAAATTAACATGAAGTAGTAATGCAATTAGCCACTTATTTAAATCCATTGGATAAAACTAAATTACGTCACCTTTCTGGTCTGGGTACTCCTTTACTTGTTATGGCCGCTTTAGGTATGGTTATTTTGCCAATGCCTGCTTGGTTATTGGATATATTGTTTTCTTTTAATATTGCCCTATCCCTAGTCGTTTTACTTATTACCGTTTATACCCTCAAGCCATTAGATTTTGGCTCTTTTCCGGCAGTTTTATTAGTAGCAACCATCTTACGTTTGGCGCTTAATGTTGCAAGTACGCGTGTGGTTCTGCTTGAAGGACATGAGGGACCTGAAGCGGCCGGTAAGGTGATTGAAGCATTTGGCTCAGTTGTAATCGGTGGAAACTATGCCGTTGGTTTAGTGGTTTTTCTCATTTTAGTTATCATCAATTTTGTTGTAGTAACAAAAGGTGCAGGCAGAATTGCTGAAGTAACAGCCCGCTTCACTTTAGATGCTATGCCCGGTAAACAAATGGCTATAGATGCGGATTTAAATGCTGGTTTTATTACGCAAGAGCAAGCAAAAGAGCGTCGTGTAGAGGTTACCAGTGAAGCAGATTTTTATGGTTCGATGGATGGTGCTAGTAAGTTTGTTAAGGGGGATGCAATTGCTGGTATCTTAATACTGTTTATCAATATTATCGGTGGTTTAATTATTGGTATGGTTCAGCATGACCTGTCATTTGATAGTGCCGTTGAAATTTATACCTTGTTAACTATTGGTGATGGTCTGGTTGCGCAAATACCGGGCTTATTACTTTCTATTGGTACTGCTATTGTTGTAACCCGCCAAAATACCTCTCAGGATATGGGCGAGCAAGTAAGTAGTCAGTTAGGACAAGAGAAATCCCTTTATATTGCTGCTGGGGTAATGTTTATTATGGGCATAATTCCTGGTATGCCTCACTTTGTTTTCTTACTTTTTGCTGCCATTATTGCGTCAAGTGCATTCTTTGGCGCCAAACAAAAACAGAATAAAGCGGTTGAAGTTGCAAAACTAGCGCAAGCTGAGCAAGAGCAAAGTCAGCAAAAAGAAGCTGAAGTAAAAGAGCTTGATTGGGATGATGTTAATCATGTTGATGTCATCGGTTTAGAAATCGGATATCGCTTAATTCCGCTAGTAGACAAAGCTCAAGGTGGTGAGTTATTGAGTCGTATCAAGGGGGTACGTAAAAAGTTATCGCAAGAATTTGGTTTTCTCGTACCTGCAGTCCATATCCGTGATAATTTAGATTTAGATCCTAATAGCTATCAAATCTCCTTGATGGGCGTTATTGTCGGCACCGCCCAAATTCGCCATGATCAAGAGTTGGCAATCAATCCGGGACAAGTATTTGGAGAGCTTGAAGGCACACCGACAAAAGATCCTGCTTTTGGGCTTGATGCAACTTGGATTAATCAAAGCCAAAGAGAGCAAGCGCAAACATTAGGTTATACCGTTGTTGATTCTGCTACGGTACTTGCGACACATTTAAGTCAAATTCTCACCAATAATGCTGCACAGTTACTTGGTCATGAAGAAGTTCAAAATTTACTGGATTTATTGGCTAAAAACTACCCTAAATTGGTTGAAGGCTTTATTCCGGAAACTTTAACCTTAGGTACTGTGGTTAAAGTCCTGCAAAGCTTAATGAATGAAGGTGTTGCTGTTAGAGATATGCGCTCTATAGTGCAGACGTTAGTAGAATACGGTCCCAAGAGCCAAGATCCAGAGGTATTAACTGCCGCTGTGAGAATTAGTTTAAGGAAGTTTATTATTCAAGATCTTGTCGGTGCGGCTCCAGAAGTACCCGTCATAACTTTGGCTCCTGAATTGGAACAGATGTTGCATCAGTCTATGCAGATGGCAGGTGATGATGGCGCAGGTATCGAGCCGGGTTTAGCCGAAAGGTTGCAAAAGTCATTAACTGAAGGGGCAAACCAGCAAGAAATGGCTGGAGATACGCCCATCTTATTAACATCAGGAATTTTACGCCACGTATTGGCTAAATTTGTAAAATATACTATTCCAAGTTTACGGGTAATTTCTTACCAAGAAATTCCTGATGATAAACAAATTAAAATCGTTAGTGCTATAGGGCAATAACATTAAGTTACCACAAAGCCGTGTTATAGCTTAAATATAAATGAGGTTGGATATGAAAATTAGACGTTTTGTTGCCAAAGATATGCGCACTGCATTAGCACAAATCAAAGAAGAGTTAGGCGTAGATGCCGTCATCATGTCCAATAAGAAAATTCCAGAAGGTGTCGAGTTAATGGCGGCTGTTGACTACAACCAAGCCGTTTCTCCTGCAAAGGCGAGTAACCCCAATCCTATTAATGAATCATTAGCAAAACAACACTCAATGTCTAGAGAAGTTAGCAATGATGTTGTCAGTCTTGGTCAACAAAAGCTAACAACTACAGATAATAGTGCTGCAGAGAATAAAACTTCTTCAGCGCCTGTCGATAGTTTATCTGGGTTGCTTAACCGTAAAGTACAACAACAGCAACATGCTCAAAATACCGCTGAGCACCATTCAGAAGCGAGTATTGAACAGCAACTGAAAAATTTTACTGATAGGCTTAGTCAATCAGCAGCGGAAAATCAGCCGGCATCTTATAATTACTCAAATAATGAATTGGATACTGGTAGTGATGATATTACTGCACCTATGTCTAACAACCATGCAGCAAGCCCTTTAGCGACCAGCGTTGAAAATGATGTACAAGTTTCAGCGCAAGACTTCTCAAAAATGCAAGAAGAAATGGCATCTATAAGGTCTTTACTTGAACACCAAGTGTCAGGGTTGATGTGGCAAGATATGGCGCAAAAAGCTCCTCAAAGGGCGGTGTTAATCAATCGTTTATTAGCGTTAGGCTTAACCGAACAGATAGCCGATCAAATAGCAGGATATGTACCGGAACAAGCGAATGAAAAACAAGCTTGGTCTCAGGCAACGCAATTGATTGCCCAACAAATAAATACCACGCAAAATGATATAATACAGCGTGGTGGCGTGGTTGCATTAGTTGGCCCTACTGGTGTTGGTAAAACAACAACCATAGCCAAACTTGCTGCCGGGTTTGCTCAAGTTCATGGTAGTGAGCAAGTAGCATTGATCTCAACAGATACATTTCGAATTGCAGGATTTGAGCAATTAGCCACCTATGGAAAAATTATCGGTTGTCAAGTTAGCTTAGCAAATGATAGTCAGGCACTTGATGCTTTACTTCAGCAGTTCTCAAATAAAAAATTAATTCTTATTGATACAGCAGGAATGGGGCAACGTGATCTGCGTTTAGCTGAACAGTTAACTACCCTTGTGTCGAATACGCGTGTTAGAATTCGTAATTACTTAGTTCTGGCTGCAAACTCCCAACAAGCTGTTATGCAGGAAAATGTAGAGCGCTTTAAAAAAGTACCATTATCGGGCTGTATTTATACTAAACTTGACGAAAGCATCAGTATTGGCGAAATAATTACAACTTCGATTCAAAATGGTTTACCAATAGGTTATCTTACTGACGGGCAAAGAGTTCCAGAAGATATTAAAGTTGCAAATGCTGAGAAATTAGTTACTCTTGCAGATAAGATGGCAAGTAAATCAATTGATATTAACAATACAAGTTTATTGCGACCTATGCCTGTTGCACCCGCTGCAGCCCTATAAGACCCTAGCTAAAAGCTAAACAGATATAATTAGAAGTAAAAATTAAATGATAGATCAAGCGAGCGGCTTAAGAAAAATGCAAGATTTACAGAAAGTTAAAGTAGTAGCGGTTTCTGGTGGAAAGGGGGGCGTTGGTAAAACTAACACCTCGTTGAATACCGCTATCGCTTTAGGACAACAAGGCAAGCGAGTCTTAGTACTTGATGCCGATTTAGGCCTTGCCAATGTTGATGTGATGTTAGGGCTAAGGGTAAAACGAAACTTATCTCACGTATTATCAGGAGAATGTGAACTTGATGATATCATTATTGAAGGCCCCGCGGGTATTAAAATAATCCCGGCAACATCCGGTTCACAGTCAATGGTGGACTTAACCCCCTCTGAGCATGCTGGCCTAATTAGGGCATTTAGTGAAATGCAAACCCAGTTCGATGTTTTGATAGTTGATACTGCCGCGGGTATATCAGATATGGTGCTAAGTTTTACCCGAGCTGCACAAGACGTGATGTTGGTTGTATGTGATGAACCAACATCTATTACGGATTGTTATGCATTAATGAAACTCTTAAGCCGTGATCACGGTGTCTTTAAGTTTAAAGTTGTTGCCAACATGGTCCGTAGTGCGAAAGAGGGCCAACAGTTATTTGCCAAGTTAACTAAGGTGACAGATAGGTTTCTTGATGTTGCAATTGAGCTGGTAGCGGTAATACCATTTGACGAAAATATTAGGAAATCAGTACGTAAGCAACAAGTTATAGTAGAAGCTTTTCCGCAATCTCCTGCTTCATTAGCTTATATCGATTTAGCTAACAAAGTGAGTCAATGGCCAATCCCCAAGCAGGCTTCAGGGCACCTAGAATTCTTTATTGAGCAGTTACTAGCGAATTAATAAACCAACTAAGTTTAATTTTAGTGAGAGCGATATCACGTGCTAAAAGCGAATAGCTATAATAATCAAGTTGATAAGACGAGCCTGCTCGAACATCATACTGTTTTAGTAAAACGTATTGCCTACCATTTATTAGCCAGACTGCCAGCAAGTGTGCAAGTAGATGATTTAATTCAATCTGGTATGATTGGCTTATTTGAAGCGGCGAATAATTTTGATAATAGCAAAGGAGCCAGTTTTGAAACTTTTGCTGGCATCCGGATTCGTGGTGCTATGTTAGATGAAATTCGTCGTGGTGACTGGACCCCTCGCTCTGTACACAAAAACAGCAGAATGATTAGCGAGGCCATTAAGCTACTCGAATCAGAATTGGGAAGAGATGTTTCTGATACAGAAGTAGCTGAAAAACTTGATATTTCATTAAATGAATACCATCATATGTTAAGTGAAGTTAGTACCGGAAAAATCCTTGGTATTGATGATCTTGGTGTTAGTGAAGATACGATTAAATTTGGTGATGACTGCTTAGTCGAAGATCCGTACCAAGCAATTGAACAAAGTTCTTTTAAAAAGGGCTTAGTTCAATGTATAAAGTCTTTACCAGAGCGAGAAGGTTTAGTACTGTCTTTATATTATGATGAAGAACTAAATTTACGAGAGATTGGACAAGTACTCGAGGTGAGTGAATCTCGAGTAAGCCAAATTCACAGTCAAGCAATGCATCGTTTAAAAGCACGCATGCAAACTTGGCAAAGTTAGCTGATCTATCTTATATCAAAAGACTGGTCGTTAACTGAGAGCTGATAAAATACCTTAACAGGTAGATAATAGATATAATAGAAAACTAATTAATTTTGAATGTTTCGCCGGAGGGTGCCTTGGATAAAAATATGAAAGTGCTTGTTGTTGATGATTTTTCAACCATGAGACGTATAGTGAAGAATTTGTTACGCGATTTAGGCTTTACCAACATTCAAGAAGCTGATGATGGCAGTACTGCTTTACCAATGCTTCAGGGAGGAGATTTTGATTTTGTTGTTACTGACTGGAATATGCCTGGCATGCAAGGCATTGACCTATTAAAAGCTATTAGAGCTGATGCTAGTTTGTCACATATTCCTGTATTGTTGATAACCGCAGAAGCTAAGAAAGAACAAATCGTAATGGCAGCTCAGGCAGGTGTTAATGGCTATATTGTTAAACCTTTTACAGCAGCGACATTAAAAACTAAGTTAGATAAAATTTTCGAGCGCTTAGCTTAATGTGCAAGCTTTAACTAATACTTTTATTAGTTAAATTAAGTTGCTGATAAATATTGTATTAAGGACTTTGCATGAGTATAGCTATGACCGGGCGGATCTCATTAGAACAAGCAAAATCTCTGGTTGAGTTTTTGGAATCTGGGCAGCAAGATGCCGCAGATGCTATTATTGCTGAGATTCAAAACCCAATTAATTCAGAGTTGTTTGCTGAAATTGGTAAATTAACTCGTCAGCTTCATGACTCTTTAACAAATTTTCAACTAGATTCTAGGCTAAATGACTTAGCCACGGCAGATATTCCCGATGCAAAAGAGCGGTTGAATTATGTTATTACCAGAACTGAAGAAGCTGCGAATAAAACCATGGATGCCGTTGAGGCAATTTTTCCTGTTGTTGAGACAATCTCTGAGCAAGTGGAAGCTGTGAACCCTTCGTGGTCTAAATTAATGAATAATGATTTAGATTTGAAGGAATTTAAATCTCTATGCCTTGATATTGATACATTATTAAAAAATACCGGTAAAGAAACTCAGCATATTCATCGTTTGATGACAGATGTGTTGATGGCACAGGACTTCCAAGACTTAACCGGGCAAGTTATTCGTAAAGTAATTGAACTAGTGCGGGAAGTAGAGGACAGTTTAATTAATATGCTAACAGCTTTTGGTATATCAGCTGAAGCAGGGCAATCAAAATCTAAGCCTAAAGTCGGAGATAATCTTGTTGAAGGACCAATAGTAAATAGAAAAAGTAGAGATGATGTAGTAGAAGATCAAGATGATGTTGATGATCTTTTATCAAGTTTAGGATTTTAATGGGAGTTGCTGCATGTCTTTTGAAGCAGATGAAGAAATTTTACAGGACTTTTTAGTAGAAGCGGGTGAAATCTTAGAGTCGCTTTCAGAAGAGCTGGTCGAGCTTGAAAATGATGTAGACAATGCGGATTTATTAAATTCAATTTTCCGAGGTTTTCATACAGTTAAAGGCGGTGCCGGCTTTTTAAGTTTAGTTGAGCTGGTTGATGTATGTCATGGTGCCGAAAATATTTTTGACCTACTACGTACAGGCCAAAGAGCTCTAAACCCAGAGTTGATGGATACCATTTTATCCGCGTTAGATACTGTCAACGATATGTTTGTACTTGTACAAAACAGAGAGCCTTTAGTTGCAGCAGATGCTAATTTATTAGCGGAACTGGAGAGATTGAGTCAACCGGAGGTTGCAAGTCAAGCAACTGCGTCTGCATTTGAAGCAGAAGATATTGAAGAATTAGAGCCATCAACTCTTGATACAGATGATTCAAGTTCAAGCGATGAAATGACTGAAGATGAGTTTGAAAGGCTTTTAGATGAATTACACGGCTCAGGTAATGTTGCCGCAGTTAGTAATCACAATGAAGACGTTTTTGACAGCGTTGAAGCTGAACAGCCATCAACAACAAATAGCCTTTCTGCGAGTGATGAAATATCTGATGATGAATTTGAATCTTTATTAGATGAACTTCATGGGCAAGGCGCTTTTTCTGCTGATGTAACCAATGCAAATGCTAGCCCAATAAATACGGCAAGTGATGAAATTGATGACTTGGAATTTGAAAAGTTATTAGATGAACTTCACGGTAAGGGCAATGCCCCTAAGGCAATTGATAAACACACCGACAATGATGTTGCATCGTCAGCTACTGTCAAAACAAATGCGGTAAAAGCTGAATCAGAAAAAGTTGATGCCCCCAAAGAGGCTGTACGCAAAGCCACCCCGATAAAAGCAAAAGAAACGCCAGCTAAAAAAGCGGCCTCTACATCGACTCCACAAGGAGAAACCACGGTTCGTGTTGATACTAAACGCCTTGATCAAATAATGAACATGGTTGGCGAGTTAGTGCTAGTACGTAATAGGTTAACGAGTCTAGGCTTAGTCTCTGATGATGAAGATTTAAATAAAGCGGTAACTAATTTAGATGCCGTGACCACAGATCTTCAAGGCGCTGTTATGCAAACTCGTATGCAGCCAATCAAAAAAGTTTTTGGTCGTTTTCCTAGAGTTGTTCGAGATTTAGCCCGTAGTTTACAAAAAGATATTTCTCTGATTTTAGAAGGTGAAGATACTGACTTAGATAAGAACCTAGTTGAAGCGTTAGCTGATCCTTTAGTGCATTTGGTTAGAAACTCAGTAGATCATGGTATTGAGGCTCCCGATGTCCGTGAAGCTATGGGTAAGCCACGAGAAGGAACTGTGGTACTTTCAGCTTCCCAAGAAGGTGACCATATATTGTTGACCATCAAAGATGATGGCGCTGGTATGGACGCTGAAAAGTTGAAAGCTATTGCCATTGAACGTGGTGTTCTTGACGTTGATGCCGCAGCTAGAATGCCAGATAAAGAAGCGTTTAGTCTTATTTTTGCACCGGGTTTTTCAACCAAAACTGAAATATCGGAAGTTTCTGGCCGTGGCGTTGGTATGGATGTTGTTAAAACCAAGATCACCCAGCTCAATGGTACGGTAAATATTGATTCAGAATTAGGGGTTGGCACAGTACTAGAAATCAAAGTGCCATTAACTTTAGCAATATTGCCGACATTAATGGTTGTCGTGGGTAAGCAAACGTTCGCGTTACCATTAGCTTCAGTGAATGAAATATTCCATTTAGATTTATCAAATACTAATAGTGTCGATGGACAATTAACGATAATTGTTAGAGAAAAAGCAATTCCTCTGTTTTATTTAGATCAATGGTTAGTGCGTGATTTTACCGAGAAATCAAGAGATAAGGGCCATGTGGTTATTGTACAGCTAGGTAACCAACAAGTGGCATTTGTTGTGGATAGTTTGATAGGTCAGGAAGAGGTTGTTATTAAACCTTTAGACAGGTTACTTCATGGTACCCCAGGTATGGCAGGTGCGACAATTACTAGTGATGGCGGTATTGCGTTAATTTTAGATATAGCCAATATGCTTAAGTTTTATGCAAAAAAATCACCGGTAAATAAAAAATTGCGCAATTAGTTCATTACAACTAGAACAGTTTTGTTGATTAACAACATTGTTTTTAGTGAGTATAAACAGTATAAGAAGAGATTAAATGGCCTATAAGGTACTTGTTGTTGATGACTCTAATTTTTTTAGACGTAGAGTTACTGATATTCTTAATAAAGATCCGAAATTAAACGTTATTGACGTGGCTGTTAATGGCCAGGAAGCGGTAGATAAAGCCTTATCACTCAAACCTGATGTGATTACAATGGATATTGAGATGCCAGTATTAAATGGTATTGAAGCGGTTAAACAGATTATGGCTCAATCTCCTACGGCAATATTGATGTTTTCCTCGTTAACTCATCAGGGGGCTAAAGCAACGCTAGAAGCGCTCGACGCTGGAGCTTTAGACTTTTTACCTAAAAAGTTCAGTGAGATTGCTAAAGATACTGATGAGGCAGGCAGTCTTTTGCGTCAGCGAGTTGTTGAAATAGCAAGAAAACCAGTATTTCAAAAAGCACGTCCTCGTGTTACGAGCCAATCAAAGGTTACGCCTCAGACCTCCAGACTAACTCCAGGACAAGCTAGACATAGTACTCAAACTAATAATACTTCAACTGCGCTGAAAGATAAAAGCTCATTAAGTGTTTTAAAACGGAGTTCGGGTAAAGACTATAAGTTATTGGCAATTGGAACCTCTACTGGCGGCCCCGTTGCGCTGCAAAAAATATTAGTTGAACTTGGTCAAAATTTCCCGGTGCCCATTATTATTATCCAGCATATGCCAGCAGCGTTTACTGCCGCATTTGCAAGTCGGCTAAATTCATTATGCAATATATCAATCAAAGAAGCGGCTGATGGAGATATGTTAAAGCCAGGTTGCGCCTACTTAGCTCCTGGTGGCAGACAAATGATTATTTCAGGCAGTGAGAACGCAGCCAAAATAAAAATATTAGATGATAATTCACCCAAAATAACCTTTAAACCCAGTGTTGATATTAGTTTTGGCTCGGCCGCCAAAACTTTTTCAGGAAAAGTGTTGGCAGTGATTTTGACTGGCATGGGCTCGGATGGAAAAGAAGGCTCAAGGATGTTAAAAGCAAAAGGCGCTACCATTTGGTCGCAAGATGAACAATCGTGTGTAGTATATGGTATGCCTCAGGCCATTGACAAGGCAGGTATATCGCAACTTTCATTGTCACTTGATGCTATGGCGGCTTCTATGGTTAAGGAAGTCACACGTGGATAAGTTGAGTATTGCGGGCTTAATAGTTGCTATTTTAGCTGTCTATACAGGCTTTGCTCTTGACGGTGGACATTTATCTACTTTATTTGAACTTCCTGCTTTTATCATTGTTTTTGGCGGTACATTAGGTGCTGTTATGCTGCAATCTTCTATGAGCCAATTTACTCATGCGATATCACTGCTAAAATGGGTTTTTTCGCCGCCAATATATGATATTAACCAAGGCATTAGCGAAATTGTTAGTTGGGCTAATAAGGCGAGAGAGTCAGGTTATCTTGCACTTGAAGATACCGCTTTAGAGATTGAGGATACCTATACCCAAAAAGGGTTAAACCTCCTGGTTGATGGCGTCGAACTTGAAAATTTTCAACAAGCATTAGAACTTGATTTGGATATATACAGAGAACATAGTTTACGTTCTGCTAATATTTATGAAGCAATGGGGGGCTATAGCCCTACAATCGGTATCTTAGGAGCTGTGCTTGGTTTAATTCACGCGATGACTAATTTAACAGAGCCAGATTTGTTAGGACAAGGCATAGCAACCGCATTTATTGCGACGATTTATGGGGTTGGTTTTGCCAATTTATTATACTTGCCAATAGCCAATAAACTTCGAGCTATCATTCACCAGCAAACAATGTATCGTGAAATGGTTTGTGAGGGGCTAATCTCTATTGCTAATGGTGAAAACCCTCATGCAATAGAAAATAAACTATCCGCCTTTAGGCTAGAACAGTGAATAGGTTAAGAAAAAGAAGACATGCTGTAGAACATGATAATATTCATCGTTGGCTAATCTCTTATGCTGACTATATGACGTTAATGTTTGCCTTGTTTGTTGTGCTGTATGCCATGGCAATGGTTAATGAAAAACCTTTTGAAAGTATTACAGAGTCTGTGGGAAAGGTTTTTCAAGCTAATAGTGAGGAAAGCAAAAACCGTGGTCATGGTGAAAGTATTTTAATGGTGAATACTAGCAAGACAACGAAAGATTTATATGGCGATGGTTTGAAAGAGATGTCGGGGCCAGCGCTTTTTGACAATGAGAAAAGTTTATCAAATATTTCCGATGCGCAGGTAGGGAGTAATTTAAGTTCCTTAGAAGAAGAACTTAATTCAGCACTTTATGATTTAGTGGAATCTGGCTTTGCTCAGTTACAAATAGATGGTGAATGGCTTGAGGTTGAATTAAATAGTGGTTTGTTATTTCCCAGTGGCTCGTCGTCTACTACAAAGTCTGCACAAGCTATTTTAGCCGTAATTTATGATGTTATTGCGCAGTCAAATAATTTTATTCGTGTGCGAGGTTATACTGATAATCAAACAATTAATAATGAAATATATTCTTCTAATTGGGAATTATCAATATTTAGAGCTACTGCAATATTGCGAGGCCTAGAGGGCTTGGGGTTGAATCCCGCGCGTATGGCTATTGAAGGCTATGGTGAGTATTATCCAAGTGCAGATAATTCTACAGCTGAAGGTAGGGCGAGAAATAGAAAAGTCGTCATTGCAATTTCTAAGTATGGCCTAGAAAAAGCAGACTTGATACCTACAGTTACTATAGATAGAGAAGACGTTGAAAAAATTGACTCTGATACAATTTCTAGTGACGAGAGTATAGCGCAATCAAAAAACATTCAAGTTATCCGTTTAAACACTGGGGGTATTCGTATAACCACACGGAAAAACAATAATGAAGAATTAGTGAATGAAACACAAAATACAGATAAAAAAGAATGACGAAGCAATAGAGCAAAATAATCGTTAATTCGATAATAATTTTTATTTTAAAGTAAGTGGGTAATGCTCTTGATAGTTTGGACTGTAGCAAATCAAAAAGGTGGTGTCGGCAAAACCACAACAACAATTGCGTTAGCAGGTGTATTAGCTGAGCGAGGTCATCGAGTTCTGTTGGTTGATACCGATCCTCATGCATCATTAAGCTATTATTTTGGCATTGAGTCAGAAGAATTAGACCTTAGCGTTTATGAATTATTCACTCAGGTTTCTTCTAGGGAACAAATTTTGCAAACTTTGTGTCCGACACAATACTCTAATATAGATATTTTGCCAGCGACCATGGGATTAGCAACATTAGATCGTTCTTTGGGAGCTAAAGGTGGTATGGGCTTAGTATTGAAAAAAGCGTTAGAGAAAGTCTCTGATAGTTACGACTATGTATTAATGGATTGTCCACCGGTACTTGGCGTATTAATGGTAAATGCTTTAGCTGCAGCTGATCATATAGTCATTCCAGTTCAAACAGAGTTTCTAGCCCTAAAGGGCTTAGACCGTATGATAAAAACCATGGAAATCATGCAAGGAGAGCAAACGGCACCATTTAAATATACTATAGTGCCTACTATGTTTGATAAGCGAACCAAGGCATCTATTTTAGCCTTTAAAAAATTACAAGAAGTTTATAATAAAAAGGTGTGGCCTGGTGTTGTGCCTGTCGATACTAACTTAAGAAATGCTAGTCTTGCTCAAAAGGTGCCTTCAGATTATGCCAGTACTTCGCGAGGAACCTTAGCTTATAAAAGTCTACTAAATTATCTAGTTAAGCAGAACAATATGTATAATGAGGTTGGACATTAAATGAGTAAATCATTAAGTGCTAGTAAAAAGGTAATGAAAAACTACCTTTCTGAGCTATTAACTGACACCGATGTAGTCGATAGTTATGCAAAGCAAGCGAGTGTAAAACCTTTGCCAGAAAAGCCGGTAGCGCTGAAAATTAATAAAACCAATAAATCTTTAGAAACTTTATTGAAGAAGGTCAGTGAACCAGAAGTCGATAAACCTGAAAATATAAAGCTTGAAAACGCTATTCTTGAGAAGGGCTCACAGAAGTTAACTACAAGGAAAAGCCAAAACTCTGATAAATTAATTTCTAAGAAGAGTTATCGTCAAGGGAATTTTCAAGCGATGTTCTTTGATGTTGCAGGCTTAATTATTGCAGTACCTTTAATCGAGTTAGGTGGGATTCATAAAGTCGATAAAATAAATTCCTTGATGGGTAAACCAGATTGGTTTAAAGGGGTAATGTTATGTCGCGAAGATAAAATTAATGTCGTTGATACAGCAATGTGGGTTATGCCAGAAAAGTGTGACGAAAACTTAAAAAAATCGTTAAACTATCAATATATTATTATGTTAAAAGATAGCGCTTGGGGCTTAATGGCGGAAAACTTGGTTGATACCGTCATTTTATCACAAGATGAAGTTAAGTGGCTAGATTCTAGTAGCAAACGTCCTTGGTTAGCTGGTTTAGTTAAAGAAAAAATGTGTGCCTTACTTAACGTGGAGGCTTTAATTCAATTGCTTGATGATGGCAGTGGTATCTATCAAGAATAGTAGTTTAATCCGGCCTTAATAGTAGGCAGCTTAAAAATATGAAATTTGAGAGGCGAGTAATATGTCAGATGAAAGACGCAGTGCGAGTGAGAAAATAGAAGCTAATGATGAGGTGCTTCAGTGGGTAACCTTTAAATTAGAAAATGAAACTTACGGCATTAATGTTATGCAAGTACAAGAGGTTCTGCGTTACAGTGAAATAGCGCCAGTGCCTGGTGCCCCATTATATGTGCTAGGTATTATCAATTTACGTGGTAATGTAGTAACCGTCATTGATACGCGCTCTCGTTTCGGTTTGGAGCCTTGTGATATTACCGATAATACTCGGGTTGTGGTAATAGAATCAGAAAAGCAAGTTATTGGTATTTTAGTTGATAGTGTTGCAGAAGTGGTTTATTTGAAGTCTTCTGAAATAGATTTAGCGCCAAATGTGGGCAATGAAGAAAGTGCTCAGTTTATCCAAGGTGTTTCTAATCGCGAAGGAGAGTTATTGATTTTAGTCGATTTAGATAAATTACTTTCGGATGATGAATGGGATGAATTGAAGCAACTTTAATTTTATCATTTGCAAGTGCTTATTTTTAACCGCCTTTGTAAGTCTGTATTGTCTACAGACTTTTGCATTTTTTAAAGCGGAGTATTCCCTAGTTAAGGATAATGACACCAATGTCAATATTAGCTGTGCCAATAATTGCCGTTCTTGCCTTAGCACTCTCACTATTAGTGTTAGTGTTTTTTTTCTTTTATTTCAGAAGCTCTAAAGAAAAAATCGCTGTACTTAATATGCAAATTCAAAGCACCAATTTACAAGTTAGCGAATTAAAGGCTTTTTATAATAAACTACAAGAAGACTTTGAATCGACTGCAGAAGTGAATGAAAATGCTATTAGAGAAAGCTATCAAGTATCGCAACAGCTAGAACATCGTATTAAACAATTACAAAATAAGCTAGCTGAGCAACAGCAGTTATTTAGCCAATGGCAAGAGACGCAAGGTCAAGATAAGTTTTATAATAGAGCCTTTAAGTTAGCAGAAAAAGGTGCTGATATTGAGGAAATTATTAAAGAATGTGAACTACCCCGCGCCGAGGTTGAAATGCTTCTGTCTGTATACCAACAGCGAATTCGACAGAAATAACGATAATTGCTAGACGAGCTAATGACTTAGATATTATCTAAAACAGCGTAAAACCTTATTCACTCAATTATCAATTTCATGCTAAACTTGTCGCGTTTTTTTATCTATTTATTCAACGGCAAGGATATAAGCCCAGTGAATTTAGCTATTATTCCCTATTTCCGATATTTATTAGTTGTTATATTGCTTGCACTTTCAGGTTGCTCAACAACGCCAAATCAACCTGAGCAAGATGACAATATAGCTTTAGAAAATAACAGTGATCCGCGAGATCCCTTTGAAGTTATCAATAGACCCTTGTGGACATTTACCTGGGATTATGTTGATAAGTATATAGCTAAACCTGCCACAGCTCTATATACCACATATACACCGCCATTTTTACGTTCAGGTCTTTATAATATGGCGCTAAATCTAAATGAACCGGCAAGTATCATCAACAATGTCCTTCAGTTAAAATTTACGGATGCAGCTAGAAGCACCGGTCGATTTGTACTTAACTCTACGATTGGTGTTTTTGGCTTTTATGATCCGGCAAGCGATTTTGATTGGTCAGGAGAGCAAGAGGAATTTGGTGAAGTACTCGGCAGTTATGGGGTGCCTGATGGCCCATTTCTAATAATACCTGGTTTAGGGCCAAGTTCAGTGCGTGAAGAAGTGGGTGATTATATCGATGGGCTTTATTGGCCTATGGCTGTTCTTAATTTTTGGCCTAATATTGCTCGTTTGGGGATTTTAGCGCTAGAGGGAAGAGCCGCTGTTAGCGATCAAGAGCAACTAGTTGTAGAGTCTGAAGATCCTTATGAATTTATTAAGAATGCCTATTTTCAAAATATGAATTATCGACTTTATGACGGTAATCCTCCTATTGTTGTCAATGAAGAGGAAGAAGATGAGATAGATGCTTTACTCGAAGATTTTGATGATATTGACTAATTTTAGAATAAACGAGTACCTAATCCGAGCACAATTTGTTAGAATTGCGGCAATTTTTATAGACATCCAAGATTGGAATTATTAAATGAATATTATTGAAGGTTCGTTTGAAGCGAAAGGCAAGAAATTTGCAATTGTTGTATCACGTTTTAATCACTTTATTGTTGATAGTTTGTTAGAAGGTGCGATTGATGCACTTAAACGTCATGGCAATGTTAGTGACGATGACATCACCGTTGTTCGTGTTCCAGGTGCTTATGAATTACCACTTGCGGCTAAAAAGCTAGCGGCAAAAGGCGAGTCAGATGCAATTATTGCTATTGGTGCTGTGATACGTGGTGGAACACCTCATTTTGACTTTGTTGCTGGTGAGTGTAACAAAGGGTTAGCACAAGTTTGCTTAGATTCAGAAATCCCTGTGTCTTTTGGTGTTATTACCACTGACTCCATTGAACAAGCAATAGAGCGAGCAGGTACTAAAGCTGGCAATAAAGGTGCTGAAGCAGCCCTTGGTGCGTTAGAAATGGTTAATGTATTAGCTAAAATTTAAATTTTGAACCTTAGTTCATAACTTAATAAAAGTGGAAAAATATTTTGAAACCATCTCCTAGAAGAAAAGCGCGCGAATTAGCAGTACAAGCCGTTTATTCATGGCAAATTAGTCAAAACTCAGTCAGTGATGTTGAAGTAAACTTTATTAGTGATAATAGTAAACGTCGTTTTGATATTGAATACTTTCAATTATTACTTCGTGGTGTTACCTCACAGGTTAGTGATATTGATGAAGCTATTTCACCCTATGTAGATCGTCCTCTTGACGAGATTGATCAGGTTGAAAAGGCTATATTGCGCGTGGCTTTGTATGAGTTAAAAGACTGTATTGATGTACCATATCGTGTGGTCATTAATGAAGCTATAGAATTAGCTAAGTCATTTGCTGCCGATGATAGCCATAAGTTCGTTAATGGTGTCTTAGATAAAGCGGTCAAGTTAGTTCGCCCACAAGAATAACCCGTTGAACATATTCTAATGAAACTGCAGGCTTAGCATGAAAGAGTTTGAATTAATTAAGCATTTTTTCACCAAACAAATAGTAAAACGAAAAGATGTCTCCCTAGGTATTGGTGATGATTGTGCGGTATTAGCGCCGGTAGAAAATCAAAATATTGTTGTAACAACGGATACTTTAGTTGCTGGTGTTCACTTTCCTTTTGATACTAGCCCTAGGGCAATTGGACATAAGGCTGTTGCTGTTAATTTATCAGACATTGCAGCGATGGGAGCTAAGCCAAGCTGGATTTCTTTAGCCTTAACCTTACCTGAAGTTGATGAAACTTGGTTAACAGAGTTTTGTCAAGGTGTCTTTGAGTTATGTGAGTTTTATAATGTTGAGCTTATCGGTGGTGATACAACACAAGGTCCTTTAAGCATAACTCTTACTGCGCAAGGTTTAACACCTCAAGATAGTTATTTATCTCGTGCTGGCGCGAAAACTGGTGATTGGTTATATGTTACCGGCGAACTTGGTGATGCTGCTTTAGCACTACAACACATAGATGGCAAGGTTGATATTGAAGCTCAGTTTTTTGAAGTATTAAAACACAAGCTCGATTATCCCAAGCCAAGGATACTTGCTGGGCAAACTCTGCGCGAATATGCTTCTGCAGCTATCGATTTATCTGATGGTTTAATTGCTGATTTAGGACACATTTGCCAAGCTTCTAATGTTGGAGCTAATGTCGTGCTTGATTCTTTACCCTTATCAAATATTATGCGAGATAACCTGCTGGCAGATGATGCGATTAATTTAGCCTTATCTGGCGGTGATGATTATGAATTATTATTTACCGTTTCTGAAGACAATAAAGTAGGTATGGAAACTGCGATGTCTCATGCTGGTATTGCTGTGACCTGTATTGGGCAATTAAACGCTTCACAAACGATAACAACGACCTTGAATAATAAACCGGTTCCTATCAATACAGCTGGTTTTGAGCATTTCTCAGAATAATGCTTAAAACGTTATTATATTTAAGCATTAATCGATATGTCAGAAAAAAATTCATCCGTCAGCTTTAATTTAGCCAATCCTATTCAGTTTTTAGCCTTAGGCTTTGGCAGTGGCTTAGCACCTAAAGCACCAGGTACATTTGGTACTCTTGCCGCGATTCCTTTATTTTTTTTGATGAGTGCGTTAACACCACTGTATTATGCTCTAGTGGTTGTTTTGGTTTGTATTTCTGGTGTTTATATTTGTGGTAAAGCAGCACGTGATGTTGGTGTTCATGATCATGGCGCTATTGTTTGGGATGAATTTGCTGGATTTTTTATTACCATGTTTATGATACCGGTAACTTGGCAAAGTGTATGTGTTGGTTTTATTTTATTTAGAATT
Organism: Colwelliaceae bacterium MEBiC 14330; assembly: GCA_040779365.1. Taxonomy (GTDB): domain Bacteria; phylum Pseudomonadota; class Gammaproteobacteria; order Enterobacterales; family Alteromonadaceae; genus Colwellia. Next base: position 76,980 of record JBFONR010000006.1, on the reverse strand, counting down.
TTTGATATTGCCAAACCATGGCCTATTTCAGTTGCGGATAAAAATTTAACTGGCGGCTTTGGTATTATGTTTGATGATATACTAGCAGGGCTATTAGCACTGGCTATCATGCATATTATTTTTTAATCAAGATTTTATCCCCTTGGTACACCACGCTATAGTTATAGGCGAATATAATCTTGCTTAATTTAATTGCTGATATTTTCTTTGATTTATAACAATAGTATTTTTACAACTTTTACGCTATTTTTACTACAAGGTTGGTGGTTTTCCTTGCTGACAAGTAATAAAAAAATTTTATTATCTAACGAGCTTGTATTTCGTAACATCTGCCCTCAGGTCTATTATTAAATGGCTTATTATCATTAATATAATAGTCATTTAGGTTAATAGTCATTTAGTAACAGTAAAAAAGGAATACCTATGAAAATAAATCTTTCTGGTCATCACGTAGAAGTTACTGATGCAATCAAAGAGCACATCGAAGAAAAATTCTCTAAAATTGCTAACCACTTTCCCACATTGATTGCTTTAGATATCATTATCTCTAAAGAACATCATAAACATCAAGTTGAATTAACGACAAATTATGAAGGACATCGCATTTCAGCAAAGGGAAGCGACGATGTTATGTACCCGGCAATTGCCAAGGCAGCAAAAAAATTAGATGCTGCTCTAAAACATAGAAAAGGCCAATTAAAAGCAAACCTTCATGCTAAGCCAGAAACCACAACAGCTGAAATTGCTTATGAAAAAGTGCAAGAAATGAAATTGGCCTAAATTTAAATTAATTAAATTGAAAAAACTGCTGAGTTAGCAGTTTTTTTTTGCCAAATTTTCAGTTTTTTACTGATTAATACAAAAAATTACTGCATTACTAATTCGCTGTGTAATAATCAAAGTAACTGATAACAAAGCATTAACGGTATAAGGAAAATTTTGATGCTCAAGCGCTTAGTAAATACAATCAATAAAACTATAAAAACAACCAGTAAGTTGACACTGTTAGGAGGGTTGACACTGACTTTAATAGCTTGCTCTGAAAATAAAGCTCCAGTAAAACCGCCAGCACCTGCTGTATCTGTGTATTCAATACAAACTCAACCGGTTGGTGGTTATCGTGAATTTGTTGCTCGAACTGAAGCCTATAAAGAAGCTAATTTACGTGCTCGTGTCGAAGGTGAATTAGTAGAACGACATTTTAAAGAAGGTAGTAATGTTGAAAAAGGGCAGGTATTACTAAGAATTGACCCAGCAGCATATGAGGCGGCGGTATCGGCTGCAAAAGCCGATTTAAGTTCAAAGTTATCCGGTCAAGAGAATGCCAGTCGTAATTTGAAACGTGCCAATGATCTTATTAAAGATGGCTATATTTCTCAATCAGATTTTGACCGATTAACTACGGAAGATTCTCAATCAAAATCAGCAGTCAAATCAGCTAAAGCAGCGTTAGAAAAAGCAGAGCTTGATTTAAGTTACACAACAATTACCGCTCCATTTAGCGGTCGTATTGGTAAGGTGAATTACAATGTCGGTAACATTGTTGGACCAAATAGCGATACATTGGCGACCTTAATGATTAGTGATCCCATCTTTGCTAGTTTTCAAGTGGAAGAGAGCTTCTATGTTTCTTATTTACAAAAACATCACGGCCTGACAACTGCTGAGGCACTTGCCATTGATATTTCCTTACGTTTACCAAATAACTCAGAATATCCAGAACGAGGCAAACTTGATTTTGCGGATACTCAAATTGCGCAAGGTATGGGGACTGTTGAATTAAGAACAGTTTTCCCAAATCCTGAAGGCATCATTTTACCAGGGTTGTTCGTTACGCTAATTATTGAAAGTCAAAATAAAGAAGATATGGCATTAGTGCCGCAAGCCGCCGTGCAAGAAAATCAACAAGGAAAATTTGTATTAGTTGTTGGTGACGATAATAAAGTTAAACAACGTCACGTTGAACTTGGTCGAAGGATTCATGCGATGTGGTTAGTTGAAAAAGGCCTTACTACCGGAGAAATGGTCATTGTTGAAGGCCTACAAAAAGTTCGTCCTGGTATTGAAGTTAGAGGTATTGCAAAGCAAGTGGACTCATTAACAGGAACTATTTCTGATATTCATGATACTTCAGCGCAACAGGCAACGTCTAGTGAGTTAAAGACCTCTCCTGACACTGAAGTTGAAAAATAAACAAGGACGATTTTATGATCAGTAAAACTTTTATTAATCGACCTAAATTTGCCTTTGTAATATCGATTGTTATCACACTTGCTGGCTTAATTGCCATGAGTGTCTTACCGGTAAATATGTACCCTGAGATTACCCCGCCTCAAGTACAAATTACAGCAATATACCCTGGGGCCAGTGCTCAAGTTGTTGAAGAGTCGGTTATCAGGCCGATTGAAGAACAAGTCAATGGTGTTGAAGATATGATGTATATTGAATCTTCAGCATCAAACAATGGTAGTGCAGTTATTACGGTTTTTTTTAAAGTCGGCACTGATGGTGATATAGCGCAAGTAAACGTTCAAAATCGTGTTGCTTTAGCAACAAGCTCCTTACCATCCGAAGTAACTCGTCAAGGGGTTGATGTTAAGAAACAATCTAGCTCTATGTTATTAGCGATCAACTTGTATTCCGAACAAGAAGGCATTAACCAGCTATTTTTGAGTAACTACGCTACTAACTATTTAACGGAGCCTTTAGGGCGTATTAAAGGGGTTGCTTCGGCTGAAGTCATGGGGGAAATGACTTATAGCATGCGTGTTTGGTTAAACCCGGAAAGAATGGCCTCCTTAAGTATTACTGTTACTGAAGTGCAGCAAGCTTTACAAGAGCAGAATATGATAGTGGCAGCAGGTAAGCTTGGAGGAAGTCCTACCTTACCGACGCAACAATTTGAATACTCTATCCAAGCAAAAGGCCGATTGAAAACTCCGGAAGAATTTGGCCAGACTATCATTCGCGCTCAACGAAATGGTAACTTTATTCGTTTACAAGATATTGCGCGATTAGAGCTAGGCTCTGAAGATTATTCAACTCAAGCAAGGTTAAACGGTAAAGAAACTGCCTTTCTTGTTATTTATCAATTGCCAGATGCCAATGCAACCGAGGTTGCTACGCTGGTTAAAGCTGAAATGGAAAAATTATCAGAGCGTTTTCCTGACGGTTTAGAATATGTAATGCCCTATGATACGACGGAATTTATTTACCGCTCTATAGAAGAAGTTAAAGTCACTTTATTCCAAGCAATTGCGCTAGTGATTCTGGTGGTTTTCCTATTCCTTCAAAATTGGCGAGCGACTATTATTCCAACGCTAGCAATTCCCGTTTCCCTTGTCGGAACTTTTGCTTTTATGATTGTGATGGGGTACTCGATAAATACCATCACACTTTTTGGACTAGTCCTTGCTATAGGTATTGTTGTTGATGATGCCATTATTGTGATTGAAAATGTTGAACGTATTTTAAAAGAAGAAAAATTACCGATAAAAGAGGCTGTTACCAAAGCAATGGAGCAAGTATCTGGCCCAATAATGGCGACCACATTAGTATTACTTGCGGTATTTGTTCCGGTCGGGTTCATGCCAGGTATTACCGGGGAATTATATAAACAGTTCTCTGTTACTATTTCATTTGCGGTACTGATTTCTTCATTAAATGCTTTAACACTAAGCCCTGCATTGTGTTCGGTCTTACTCAGCGCTGAAAAAATGAAGCCAGTCACTTGGTTGTTGCCTTTTGAAAAACTAATTACTAAGGCTACTGGTGGCTATACCAGCGTAGTAGGCTTTATGCTTAAACGTCTTACTCGTGTCGGTTTATTTGCAGGCTTGTTATTTATAGGGGCTGGTTGGTTAACAAATACTGTGCCAACCGCTTTCCTACCGGCGGAAGATCAAGGCTACTTGTTTGTTGATGTGCAATTACCTGATGCAGCCTCAAGTAACAGAACACAAGCGGTGATGGATAAGATTACCCCAATAATTTTAAATGATGAAGCCGTTGATGACATTATTACTGTGGCAGGCTCTTCTTTACTTGGAGGGCCTGGTTCTAATAACGGTTTAGCGATTATTATTCTTAAAGACTGGGAAGAACGCACTGCTCCAGAGCTGGGGCTTAGGCAATTAATCCCTCGCTTAATGGGGCAGTTATGGACAATGCCAGATGCTCAAATCATGGTATTTAACCCCCCGCCAATTCCTGGTTTAGGTAATAGTTCAGGCTTTGAATTTAAATTACAAGACAGTGAAGGCCGAGATCCCGCTGAATTAGCGCAAGTGATGAATGGCCTCATTTATGAAGCTAATCAAAGGCCTGAGTTGTCTCGCGTGTTTAGTACCTATCGAGCTAGTGTCCCGCAATATTTTTTAGAGGTTGACCGCAATAAAGCTAAAGCTCAAGGGGTTGCTTTATCGGACGTTTTCTCAACACTGCAGGCGCAATTAGGTTCTTTGTATATTAATGATTTTAGTCAATTTGGTCGTACTTATCGGGTTACTATTCAAGCTGAAAGCCAGTATAGAACAGACCCGTCAGACTTACGCTATTACTATGTACGTAATAAAGACAATGAAATGGTACCCTTGAGTACTTTAGCCAGTGTTAAGCCTATTCTCGGACCAACCACGATAAGCCACTTTAACTTATACCGTAGTGCAAGTATCACCGGTAATGCATCCCCCGGTTATTCTTCTGGCCAATCTATCGATGTTATGCAAGAGTTGGCCAGTAAATTACCTCAAGGATACATTTATGAATGGTCAGGGCAGTCTAAGCAAGAGTTGGAAGCAGGGAATTTAGCACCGATATTGTTTGGTTTGGCTATCATTTTTGTTTACCTATTTTTAGTAGCACAATATGAAAGCTGGACCATACCGTTTTCGGTCATTGCTGCGGTTCCTTTGGCATTATTTGGCTCTATGTTAGCACTTTATACTGTCGGCATGGCTAACAATATTTATGCGCAAGTTGGTTTAGTCTTGCTAATAGGGCTTTCTACTAAAACTGCTATTTTGATTGTTGAATTTGCCATGGAACAAAGAGCGGCAGGAGAAACTATTTTAAATGCGGCACTCACTGCTGCTAAGATGCGTTTTCGTGCGGTATTGATGACTGCTTTCTCATTCATATTAGGTGTCTTGCCGCTTGTATTTGCTAGCGGTGCAGGTGCGGGAAGTCGTGTATCATTGGGTATTACGGTGCTTGCCGGTATGATTGCTGCAACGGTATTTGGTACTTTACTGGTTCCATACTTTTATCTACTTATTCAGCGAATGCGTGAAAAGTTTAAAGGTGAGCCACAAAGCTCTTAGCGTTTATGACAAATTAGTTAAGCACAAGGGCACGAGTTTTGTGCCCTTTTTACTTCAATTAATTTGCCAGTTTTACGTTAAAAATAGTCGCAGTTAACTGAGTTTTAAAGCACTATTATTTATACTAGCTTTGCTCTTGCTCTTGCTCTTGCAGTGCAAGCTTTGCTCTTTCAGCTTTTGATACATATTTAGCTTTATTACTGCTATGTAATTTAGCATTTGCTTTTTTAAGCTTTTTTTTCAAAATATTATTTATTTTCTTTTTTCTATTCATAATCTTTGGCTTACTATATTACTGTGGTTTAGGTTTTGCTTGAGCTAAAAACTATAAGTATCAATATTAAAGGCAAGTATGGGTATATTACTGTAGGCTTAATAGAGTTAACTATATATTCTTTAATCAATTGCTTGTTATTAGGTCGTTTTAATTGCCATTCTTTGTAGAGCAAATAAGGCTGTTCTAATTTATCATTATCTTCAGCGTCATTGCATGTCATTTTCTCCTCTATTAGCATGATTGCATGAGCAAGTCGGCTTTGATAAGTTTTCCATATTGCCTCTTGTAACCACACAATTGAAAGCAAAAATAGCGACAAAAGCAGTGATACTGATAAGGATATCGCCACTACAGTGCAAGCGATGGCGAAGAGCTTAATAATTAATGCATACTGTTCATAGTTCTCATGGCAGATGTGTAATGTTTGCCATTGTTTTAACAATAATGGCTTTGAAACTGATGTCATAACTTTAATGTACTAGGGTTGAACAAAGATTACTGCTATTATGCGCTCATAATCTTTCTCATGAAAGTTTCCTTTCTAAACAGGATGAACTTTCTTATCTTTTGGCTTGGCTTTCACTGAGTTAAGCAATATAGAGGCGTATATTTTGAGCACAAACCCTAAAACTAAGTCATTGGCTTTTAATTCTTTAAGTTTAAAGGCGGATTTAGTTAAAAATTTATCGTCTCTTGGCTATGAGAAGATGACGCCAATTCAAGCGCAAACATTACCTGAAATGTTAAAAGGTAATGATGTCATTGGTGAGGGCCAAACAGGCTCAGGTAAAACAGCTGCATTTGGTTTAGCATTATTAAACAAGTTACAAGTAAAACGTTTTCGTATTCAATCCATGGTACTTTGTCCTACGCGAGAGCTTGCAGATCAAGTCGCCAAAGAATTACGAAAATTAGCACGTGCTATTCATAATATTAAGATTTTGACGCTATGCGGTGGTACTCCATTTGGACCACAAATTGGTTCATTAGAGCATGGCGCTCATATTATTGTTGGTACACCAGGAAGAGTTGAAGAGCATGTTATTAAAGGTACTTTGCAATTAGAAAACTTAAACTTACTTGTTCTTGATGAAGCAGACCGAATGTTAGAAATGGGCTTTCAAGCAGCATTGGACAATATCGTTGAACGAACACCAATAGATAGGCAAACATTACTTTTTAGTGCGACATTTCCTCAGCAAATCCGCGCTATCAGTGAAAGTATCATGACAAACCCTGTGATGGTAAAAGTAGACGTCAGTGAAAACAAATCAAAGATTAGGCAACACTTCTTCAAGGTAGATAATGAGCAAGAGCGCTTTAATGCATTGCAGTTATTACTGCTGGATAAGCAGGTCGAGTCAACGGTAATCTTTTGCAATACTAAAAAAGAAACACAGCAAGTTGCAGAGAATTTACATCTTGATGGTTTTAGCGTTTTGGCCTTACATGGTGATTTAGAGCAGCGCGACAGAGATCAAACTTTACTTCGCTTTGCCAACAAGAGTGCTTCAATATTGGTTGCAACAGATGTAGCAGCCCGTGGTTTAGACATCGATAGTTTAGATCTTGTTATTAATTATCATATTGCCCGTGATAGCGAAGTGCATGTTCATCGAGTTGGCCGTACCGGACGTGCAGGGAGTCAAGGCTTAGCTTACTCACTATTTACTGACAAAGAAGCTTATAAAGTTGCTTTACTTGAAGATTACCTTGAGTCAGCTATTACCTCTGAATTATTACCTGATGCCAAGGTTTTAGCTCGAGACCGTACACAAGCTAAAATGGCTACTATTCAAATAGATGGTGGAAAAAAACAGAAAGTACGTCCAGGAGATATATTAGGTGCATTGACCGGTGATAATGGTGTAGAAGGAAAACAAGTTGGTAAAATAACCGTTCTTGATAATAAAGCTTATGTTGCCGTAGCTAAACCTGCACTTAAATTAGCAATGCGCAAGTTAACTAAAGGCAAGATGAAAGGGCGAAGCTTTAAAATACGACATCTTAAGGCCTAAACCGAATAGTCACAACATAAAGCGGGTTAATTTTCACTTTTAAGGTGAATTTTATCATCAATCTGCCCAGTTAACTTCTGGTAGCGACCTTGCTGCGCTTTAGTTTCGTCATGAGGTGCAAATTCACTTTTGCAGCAAAGTTTTAGTCTTTACTTTGATTAAAATACTGAAAAGTCATGGTCAGTTAATTAATACCAATAATTGGTAAATTTGGCTAAGTTTTTCATTTTTCAAAAACAATATATCTCGTTGTTTTTTATCTTATTGATTTTAAATAGAAATAAATTTGGCATTATATTTGTAGTAATAAATATGACAACAAAAGTAATAACACTTAAGTCTGTAATACCAAATTGTATAAGGATAAATACCATGACTCTTGTTCAAACTATATTCATTGCCAGTGTCTTGATTGCACCATTTGCTTCTCTCGATGTTCATGCTCATAATGCTTGTGATGTTGATTTAACCGCGGGCATAACGATAAACGCTAATAGTATTGAGTTTTTAGAAGCTTCAGATAGTCATCATAATGATAGCGATAGCTTGTACAAAATATCTCAAGGAAAAGACTTGTTTGTAGACAATCAAAGAATTGAACTTAGTCACTCTCAACAAGCTTTGATATCAGAATATGATGCCAGAATACGTGAACTTGTACCTCAAGTAAAAAGTGTTGCTATTGAAGGCGTTGATTTAGCCATAGATGGCATTGATTTAGCATTTAACGGCTTACTTGGAGAAGACAATGACGTGTCGGCAGATTTGACCCAAGAGTTGAAAGAAATTCGTGAGCAAGTCAAGACTAAGCTTTCAATTGAGAAGGGGATTACGGTTGGTGTTGATGGTCTTGAAGGTGAAGCATTATTAGGTAAAGATTTTGAGCAACGAATAGAAAAACTTGTTGAAAAAACAATGTTAAATTCGATGGGCAGTATTTTAATGGCTATGGGAAAGCAAATGATTTCATCAGATGTTCAAGAAGCAAGTTTTGAAGAGCGTATGGAAGAATTTGGCGATACCATTGAACAAGAAATGTCGGCACGGGCAGAAAAAATATCAGCCCAAGCGCAGGCTCTATGCAGAAATATTGCTAAAGTTGATAGCTTAGAAGAGCAGATTAAAGACAACATCAAGGTACTTGCTCATGTCAATGTTTTTACCGTAACACACAGCCAGTATGGTGAAGAAAAACACGCTTTATCGATGTGATAGTTAACGCTACTATGTTAATAACATAGTTTGTCATTTTGTCCTGAACACCAAGGTCCAGTACTGATATAATTGCTGGGCCTTTTTATATAAAAATTATTACGTTATGCATGCCGTCCATCAACTTCACCAATACCGTAAAAGTATTAGTACCACAACATATAAGGCTCGAGGACAGCGTGTAGATAGGTGTCAAAGTTGTCAACTCGCCAAGCAGTTTTGTACTTGTGATATTGCCCCAAAGCACGAGTTTATTGATACTGACGCGGCATTTTTACTACTAATGTATGATACTGAGGTACTCAAACCTAGTAATACAGGTAAGCTTATTGCTGATGTTATTCCTGATACTTTTGCCTTTTTATGGTCGAGAACCAAAGAAAACTTAGCTTTGTTGCAAGTTATTAATGATGAAAAGTGGTTTCCTATGGTTGTTTTTCCCCAAGAGTATGCTGCACAGGAGCGTGAAGTATTTACTAATAAGGTGACTTGTCCGCCAGAAAAGCGGCCATTGTTTATTATGCTCGATGGCAGTTGGCGTGAAGCTAAAAAGATGTTCAGGAAAAGTCCTTATTTAGATCAATTTCCTCTGGTATCATTTGATGCTAAGACTCACGTTGAAAAAAATACTGCTCAGCTTAATATGAATAGGAGTGATATTTTATCACCGCTTGGTGATGACTCGCGCTATACCGTTAGAAAAACAGAATTAGCGCATCAATTCTCTACTGCTGAGGTTGCAGCTAGGGTATTGGATATGCATGGCGAGTATGAAAATGCCCACTTATTAGATCTGTGGTTTGATGTCTTTAACTTTCAATATCAAAAAAGTGTTTGTCAGCGTAATAAGGGCAATGAGTATGCTATAGATAATTACCATGCCTTTCTTTTAGAGAAATTTAATCGGTAATTAAGCTTTCTTTATTATTGAGTTGTGAGTTTGTCACTCTCATTTTGTTAAAAAGGGGTACTTAATCATTAAGTGCCCCTTTTTCTATGCTCATACTACTTAATGGTAACTTCTAGTGTAGAATTCTTGCGCGAATAGTACCGTCAATCTGTTTTAACTCTTTTAATGCTAAGGCACTGTCTTGTGAGTCAATATCAATAACGACATAACCAATTTTGTCATCAGTTTGCAGGTATTGTGCAGCAATATTAATATTATGCTCAGCAAAGGCTTGGTTGATCTTTGTTAAAACGCCTGGCTGGTTATGGTGAATATGTAATAAACGGCTAGTACTAGCTTGCCCTATAGCAGTGTGCTCTGGTAAAGAAACTTCTGGAAAGTTAACTGCGGATAAACTTGAGCCATTATCTGAATATTTCGCGAGTTTAGTCGCAACTTCTAAACCGATATTAGCTTGTGCCTCTTTAGTACTTCCACCAATATGTGGTGTCAAAATAACATTATCAAAACCACGTAAAGGCGAAATGAACTCTTCACTATTGCTTTTCGGTTCTACAGGAAATACATCAATTGCTGCACCAGCAACTTTTTTGCTGTCTAACGCCTGCGCTAATGCGTCGATATCGACAACTGTTCCTCGAGAAGCATTAATAAAAATAGCTCCTGCTTTCATTGCGTTAAATTGTGCTTGAGCAATCATGTTCTGTGTTTGAGCTGTTTCTGGCACATGTAAGCTGACAACATCAGCTTCAGCAAGTAAGGCATTTAATGATGGTGCTTGGCTGGCATTGCCAAGGGGTAATTTAGTTTCGACATCATAAAACTTCACTTTCATGCCTAAAGTCTCAGCTAAAATACCTAGTTGCATGCCTATATGGCCATAACCAATGATACCGAGTACTTTTCCTCGCGCTTCTACTGAGCCTGCAGCAGACTTAAACCACTCACCACGATGTGCTTTTGCACTTTTTTCTGGGATACCGCGTAATAGCAATAATGCTTCACCTAACACGAGTTCTGCAACTGAACGAGTATTAGAAAAAGGTGCATTAAACACAGGGATTCCGCGATTTTGTGCAGCTTTTAGGTCTACCTGGTTGGTACCAATACAGAAGCAACCAATAGCGACGAGTTTTTTAGCATGGCTTAATACTTTATCAGTTAATTGTGTGCGAGAGCGTATGCCAATAAAGTGTACATCAGCAATTTTTTCTATCAATTCACTTTCAGAAAGAGAGGTCTTTAGTGACTCTATATTTGAATAGCCTTTTGATTTTAATTCTTCGACTGAACTAGGGTGTAAACCTTCTAATAATAAAATTTTAATTTTGTCTTTTGCTAATGAATTTTTGTTGGCAATGGTCATAAATGGCTTCGCTTATTTCTAACAAATGGTTCAGTATATCTGCATTTAGATGGCTAGATATCCAAAATAGAGTGCTAACATACCATATAGGGTATTAACTCTAAAGTTTTTATTTTGCCAATTTGGAATAAATATTCAAAAAAGTCAGCATTTAGCTAAACTTTATGCAGAGTAATTTTTATTACTGAATGATTTCAATTCCATTTGGGCTCCCTAATATTAATATATCAGCGCCACGCTCAGCGAATAGACCATTCGTTACCACACCAACTATGGCATTTATCTGTGTTTCAAGCGCTTTTGGATCAAGTATTTCCAGATTATGTACATCCAGAATGACATTACCATTATCCGTTATAACACCTTGGCGATAGACTGGATCACCACCAAGTTTGACAAGTTCACGGGCAACATAACTGCGGGCCATAGGAATGACTTCTATGGGGAGAGGGAAGCTACCTAATAACTTAACTTGTTTTGAATTATCAGCAATACAGATGAATTTTTTAGCTACCGCCGCAACAATTTTTTCTCGAGTTAATGCGGCACCACCACCTTTAATCATTGCCATATGTGTTGTTATTTCATCAGCCCCATCGATGTAAACATCAAGCACATCAACACTATTTAAATCAAAAACTTCAATACCATGTGCTTTTAAGCGTTTAGTTGACTCTTCGGAGCTAGAAACAGCACCAATAATTCTATCTTTGATGGTAGATAAGGCATCGATAAAAAAGTTAACCGTTGAACCAGTACCAACACCAACGATTGTATCGTTTTCGATAAATTCCAGTGCTTTACTAGCAGCTGCTTTTTTCATCTCATCTTGAGTCATATTAATTGCCTTGCGATTATCTTTTGTTTAGCTTTGTTGGCTAAGTTACTTGAAATGTAAAGCACAAATTATAACACTAAACCTTACTATTGTTGAAAGGCAAGTTGGCAGTTATTTAAGAACAAATCAATTTAGCTCTTTGGCAGAATCAAGGAAAAGCACTTTACAGAGCTAAGGCGCTGGCAGAAGTAAGGATACTAGAATGCTACTTTGGCATAGCACTAATTGATACTGAGTTAATATCATTTACAATTAAGTCAGCATAAATAGAAACGTTTTGTTGCTTTGTATCATTATTATCCTTTTCGCCGATAATCTTGATGCCAACAATAGCACTATCTGGGTAGTAGTTTTCTTGACGTTTGGCAAAAGCTAGCATCATGCGTTGATCTTCAGGGATTGGTCGGTTGAGTAATGACTGCATTAGTTGTCGATCTGATGACGTTGGTTTTTTATGGGAACCTTTATGGTAAGTACTGAACTGAGTATGATTAAAATCTTTAGCGTAATAGTGCCCGTCAGTGGTATTTACACTTAAATGTTTGGTATGACTACAAGCTGCAATCGCACTGCAAAAAAATAACGCGATAGAAATTTTGAATATTTTCATAACAAACCTAATTTAATAATAGTTAACAGTGAGATTGAATTGTTTTAACTAATATCAGTAGGGCAAATGTTATGCCAATAAGGTAATTGAAAATAAATTGAAAGGTTGAATTATTTTAGAGGTTTGAAAATAAAGGTATTATTTTTTAGATTGTAACGGATAATTGTGCTGCATAGAGCTCATAGGCTAGCTAACTTATCGTTAAATAGCTTACGAGCTCATATGTAAAGTCAAAGTGTCAATTTTTTTACACTGGCTCTGAACGTCAGTCTTATTACTCTTCAGACACCGAACGTAACAACTCATTGATGCCTATTTTTGCACGGGTTTTAGCATCAACTTTCTTAACGATAATTGCGGCATATAAGCTATAAGTACCACAAGCTGAAGGTAAGTTTCCTGGAACCACTACCGAGCCAGCAGGTACTCGGCCATAGTGAACTTCACCCGTCTCGCGGTCAAAAATACGAGTACTTTGCCCAATATAAACCCCCATAGAAATAACAGCACCTTCTTCAACAACAACACCTTCAACAATTTCAGAGCGTGCACCAATAAAGCAATTATCTTCAATGATAGTTGGCCCAGCTTGTAATGGCTCTAATACACCACCAATGCCAACACCACCAGATAGGTGAACATTTTTACCTATTTGGGCACAAGAGCCCACAGTTGCCCAGGTATCAACCATACAACCTTCATCAACAAAAGCGCCAATATTGACAAAGCTTGGCATTACTACGACGTTTTTACCGATATAACTACCGGTTCTGACGCTAGCACCTGGCACTACACGTACACCATCTGCTTCAAACATTGCTTGAGTGTAGCCATCATACTTCATGGGAACTTTATCAAAAAATGTACTTTCTGCGCCATCAATGACTTGGTTGTCCCAGATGCGAAAAGACAATAACACTGCTTTTTTAAGCCACTGATTGACTTGCCACTCACCTTCGACTTTTTCAGCTACTCGCGCAGAGCCATTATTTAACGCCGCTAATGCATCTATCACCGCATTTTTAATTTCAGTTGAAACCTTGCCTGGTGTGATGTTATCTCTGTTGTCGAAAGCTTGTTCAATTATACTTGCTAAGCTTTTTAAGTCTGTCATTAGTTAATCCTGTGTAATAAATTTAAATTTTTTAAGTTACTAGTTTTTAATCAATATCTTCAGTTAATCTCAGTGCTAATGCTTCTTGCTCTTTTGTCGTTAATGCAGCATTGTTTATCGTAGAAATGGTGAAAACATCATCAGCTTTCTCACCAAAGGTGGTAATCTTTGCCGAATGAATGTTAATTTTTTCTTGTTGGAATACTTGGCCTATATTTGATAGCAGCCCTGGTCTATCAAGGGCAATTATCTCTATCATAGTTCGGTTTTTAGCATGAATTTTTATAAAGTTTACTTTCAGTGGCACTTTAAATTGTTTGATATGTTTAGCGAGCTTAGGTTTGGGTAACTCACAAACATTGCTTTGTTCTAGTCTATCAACTAAAGCTTGACTGATCTCTTTAGTATAAAAACGCTCTCTTAGCGGTTTATTTCGACTATCAAGTACCACAAAAGTATTGACGGTATAGCCTGTTTTGGTGGTAATTATTTTGGCGTCATGTATTGAGAGTTTTTTGGTATCTAAAAATGAAACTGTGTTAGCAAAGGTATTAGGCTGCTCTTTAGTAAAAATAAACACTTCAGTTCCACCACGATAAGGTGTTGAACTGATCAGTACTAATGGTTTCTCTCTGTTATGATTGAGTATCTTTTCACATTGTCTCGCAATTTGCTCAGGGGAGTAACGTAAAAAATAGTCAACTTTAAATTCACGCCAAAGTGATTTTACTTGCTCCTCTGCAATTGAACTGTCTCTTAATAACGTTAACGCTTGTTGCTGGTTTTCTCTTATTTTTGAGCGTATCTCTACTGGTTTTTCTAATCCGTGTCGAAAAGCACTCAAGGTATTAAAGTAGAGCTCTTCTAATAAATTGGCTTTCCATGTATTCCAGAGACTTTCATTGGTTCCACGCATATCTGCGACGGTCAAGCAATATAAATAGTTTAAATGTGCTTCATCACGGACAACTTCACCAAAAGCACGAATAACATTTTCATCATGAATATCACGGCGCTGAGCCGTTACCGACATTAATAAGTGGTGTTCAACTAACCAGGCTACCATCTTACTGTCATGTTTGTTCATTTGATGAGAAAGGCAGAAGTTTAACGCATCGACAGCACCTAATTTTGCATGGTCGCCACCTCGCCCTTTTCCTATATCATGAAAAAAACCAGCAAGGTAAAGCACTTCTGGTTTACGTATTTTCTGTACTATTTTACTGCACAGAGGAAATTTATGGTTATGTTCTTTTTGACTGAACTGGTGAAGGTTTTTAATTACTCGATAACTGTGTTCATCAACGGAGTATGCATGAAATAGGTCAAATTGCATTTGCCCAGCAATATTTCTCCATAATGGTAAATAAGAGCCAATAATACCATGTTTGTGCATCAAGGTTAATGCTAAACCTAAGCCTCTAGGGTGGCGTATAATTGCCATAAACATTCGACGACACTCTGCATAGTCAATTAAGCCAGAAATTAAACGTCTTCGTGCGTTACGCATCAACCTTATGGTATGTGAATGAATACCTTTAATACTAGGCTCTTGAGCTATAATTAAAAATATTTCTATCATTTTGACCGGTCGCATGAAAATACGGTCATTTCTGGTATTGATCAATGTGTCAACCATTTCAAAATCTTGATTGATGATACTGATGTTACTTTGATCGGGTTTTTTAATTATCGCCTGTTCAAAATGTTGCAATAACATGGTATTTAACTCAGCAACACGGGAAATGATACGGAAAAATCGCTTCATCATACGTTCAACGGGCGCTTTACCTTCATCACCAAAGCCCATCATTTTTGCGACTGCGGCTTGGTAATCAAATAACAATCTATTTTCGCTTCGACCTGCTACAAAGTGCAGGGCAAAACGCATTCGCCATAAGTAATCTTGTGACTCTAACAGTTCGAAAAATTCGTTTGGGTAAAGGTAATTATGCTCTACGAGCTCTTCAAAGGAGTCGGCACAAAAGTGTCTTTTTGCTACCCAAGCAATGGTTTGAATATCTCGTAACCCTCCAGGATTTGCTTTTAAGTTAGGCTCGAGGGTATAAGCTGCACCACGATATTGTTGGTGTCTATCATCTTGTTCTTTACATTTAGCGATAAAAAACTTTTCCGATGTCCAAAAAACATCTTCAAGTAGCAGCGGGGATAATTGTTGGGTAAGCGATTCATTACCAGCGACTTGACGCATTTCCATTAAGTTTGTCGCGACGGTGACTTCTTTAACTGCTTGTTTTAAACATTCTTTAATGGAGCGGACACTATGGCCAATATCGAGTTTTATATCCCAAAGCTGGGTAATGAAACTTGAAATTTTCTCTGCTAGTTCAAGGGGCACATCTTCTTGCGTTAATAATAAAATATCAACGTCAGACTGTGGGTGTAATTCGCCACGGCCATAACCGCCAACAGCAACCAAGCTAATTTGAAATTCATCTAAGTTATGCTGGCACCAGAGTTTAGTTAAGATGGCGTCAACAAAGGCTGCTCTGGCAGCTAACAAATCATTGATATCATTATCTATAAAAGCGTCTCTTAACCAGTCATTAAAGTTAATGCTTAATTGACATATATCATGGGTAGATAAAAAGTCAGCGCTGATCGCTAGCTTTTCAATAAATTGTATTGGCACTATATGTGCTGACATAGAATTATTAGTCAATAGTTCACCTTTTATCTGCGCAAAATTTTGATGGCGGTTTAGTTATGTAAAATGCGTGGAATAGTTTCTTCTTTACGTAATGTTAAAATCTCACACCCTGTTTTGGTGACTACTATAGTATGCTCCCACTGTGCAGACTTTTTGCCGTCCGTTGTGTATACGGTCCAATTATCTTCTTTATCTAAAACGGTATTGGCACGACCTAAATTAATCATGGGTTCAATTGTAAAACACATGCCTTCAACCATTTTGGTTTTATCATTATTTTTATAATGAACAATTTGGGGCTCTTCATGAAACTCTGCACCAATACCATGACCACAGTACTCTTTAACAATGGAATAGCGACCTGACTTTTTGATGAATTTTTGAATAGTTGTCCCTATTTCTCCAAATGTTGTCCCCGGTTTAACTTTTCTTAAGGCTAAGTAAAGCGACTCTTGAGTAATACGGCATAAACGATTGTCTTCGGCCGTTGTTTCCCCAACAGTAAACATTTTACTGGTATCACCGTGATAACCATCTTTGATTACGGTAATGTCGATATTAATAATATCCCCATTAGCAAGGGGAACATCATTTGGAATGCCGTGACAAACAACATGGTTGACTGAGGTACAAATTGATTTGGGAAAGCCATGATAATTTAGCGGTGCAGAAATCGCATTTTGTACTTTATCAGTATACTCAGCGCATAGAGTATTGAGTTCATCGGTAGTAATACCCTCTTTAACATGAGGTGCTATCATCTCTAGTACATCAGCGGCTAGCTTTCCCGCAATGCGCATTTTTTCAATTTCTTCTTGGCTTTTAATTTTTATGGCCATGTTGTCTATCTCTTTTGTTTCAACTAATAAATGCCGTTAAGTCATTATACCAATTAGTTGTATGTTAACTATTTTTAATTAACTGCTAAGTGATTAGCGAGTTAATTTTGTTTATTTAGCTCTAATTGAATAGCTTCAACTATGGCATCAGGGTTTGATAAATATAAATTGTGATTAAGCAAAATCAAGTCATTATTAATGGCTAAGAGCAATGCAGGGATCGCCTGTGTTTTGATAATTTCTTGTAATGCATAAACTTCATGTATTTGGGTTTCTGCATCATTTGTTAATTTCGTATTATTAAGTACTTTACTTGGTGGCGATAGTTTTAATTTGTTAATAATAGCAGTTAGCTCTTCTGTTGACGTCAATTCATTACCATCAGTGAAATGCGCATTTTGTAGTGTATTTAATAACGTTAAGGCTTGTTGGGGTGTTTTATTTGCTGCCCAAGTCATTAAATTGGCGCATAACGTTGAATCTTTGTTGCTGTCGATATTGTTAAGGTAGGCAGGTGAAAAGCTCACTGTTGATAACTCGTTAACTTGCTTAATTTGTTCTTTATTAACTTTACCATCAGCATCAGAAAAATAACCGCAGTGCCATAAATTGACGCTAACTTTCGGTAAAGATTGTTTTACTTTATTAACTAAAGGGGTGGTTGCATAACTCCACGGACAGTGGGTGTCATATATAAAAAATAATTCTGCTGCCATTGTTTACTCTAAAAATTTAATACTTACTAAGTAAATTTGAAAATACTACTTAAAGTTGTTTTTATCTGATTTTAACGCGCCTTGGATTAATATCCCACAAGAAATATACCTTAATAGCTAAAATCATTTTTTTCTAGCTAAATGGGGGGTGTTGTGGTATAAAATGCGGCGCTAAATTTTTAGTTGTTGTTTTTTTAAATAAGCTTTGACAAATAACACTTGATTTAGTGACACATTAAATCGATTGAAAACCAGTGAATTGGGTTATCAATCTTATTATAAACTCACATACGTCTTCGAAGGTATACCGGGGTGCTCAGTTTTGGCGAGAGTTCAAAACATAGGGGTCGTGTATATTGGATGTATGAACGCTTAACCCCATAAAGGAAAAATAATGTCAAACGTTTCAATGCGCGATATGCTTAAAGCCGGTGTGCACTTCGGTCACAAAACTCGTTACTGGAATCCTAAAATGAAGCAATTCATTTTTGGTGCACGCGATAAAGTTCATATCATCAACCTTGAACAAACTGTTCCTATGTTCAATGAAGCTCTTGCTTTTGTAAATAATGTTTCATCGAAAAAAGGTAAAGTATTATTTGTTGGTACTAAACGTGCTGCAAGTGATGCAATTAAAGAAGCCGCTATTAAGTCAGACCAATTTTACGTTAACCACCGTTGGTTAGGTGGTATGTTGACAAACTGGAAAACAGTACGTCAATCTATCAAACGTTTAAAAGATCTTGAAGCGCAAAGCACTGATGGTACTTTCGAAGCATTAACTAAGAAAGAAGCGTTAATGCGTACTCGTGAAATGGAAAAGCTTGATAAAAGTTTAGGTGGTATTAAAAACATGGGTGGTTTACCTGATGTTTTATTTATCATTGATGCTGATCACGAGCACATTGCTATTAAAGAAGCAAACAACCTAGGTATCCCAGTCATTTCTGTTGTTGATACTAACTCAAACCCTGACGGTGTTGATTACATTGTTCCAGGTAACGATGATGCAATCCGTGCAGTAACTTTATACTGTGATGCTGTTGCTAATGCAGTAACTAGCGGTCGTGAGCAAAACATCGTAGTACAAGCTGAAAAAGACGGATTTGTTGAAGCTGAATAATATCAGTTAAACACGTTTTATTTTGCTCTTGCCACAAAAGTGTGCTTTTGTGGCAACTCATTTAATATTTATACCCAAAGCTTAGCTTTAAGCATTGGGTATAACTGAAAACCGAGGAATATTCTCATGGCAATTACTGCTGCAATGGTTAAAGAACTACGTGATCGCACAGCTGCGGGCATGATGGATTGTAAGAAAGCGTTACAAGAAGCTGATGGTGACATGGAACTTGCGATTGAAAATATGCGTAAGAACGGTCAAGCAAAAGCGGCTAAAAAAGCAGGCAACATCGCTGCTGAAGGTCAAATTATCATTAAAGATGGCACATTAGTTGAAGTAAACTGTCAAACTGACTTTGTTGCAAAAGATGATAACTTCTTAGCATTTGCTAATAAAGTTGCAGAAGTTGCTGCAGCTGAAAAGCTTTCTATTGAAGCTTTACAAGCTAAGTTTGAAGAAGAGCGTATTGCTTTAGTTACTAAAATCGGTGAAAACATCAATGTTCGTCGTGTAGCTTATGTTGAAGGTGCTACATTAGCTTCTTATAAGCATGGCGCTACTATAGGTGTTGTCGTTGCTGGTGAAGGTGATGAAGAGTCACTTAAGCACATTGCAATGCATGTTGCAGCTAGCAAGCCAGAATTCTTAACTCCTGATGATGTTCCGGCTGATGTTGTTGCTAACGAAAAACGTATCCAAATCGAAATGGCGATGAACGAAGGCAAGCCTGAAGAAATCGCTGAGAAAATGGTTACTGGTCGTATGAAAAAGTTCACTGGTGAAGTTTCTCTTACAGGTCAAGCTTTTATAATGGAACCTAAAAAGTCTGTAGGTGAAGTGTTAAAAGAGAAAGGTATTGCTGTAACTTCATTTGTTCGCCTAGAAGTAGGCGAAGGTATTGAGAAGAAAGAAGAAGATTTTGCTGCCGAAGTTGAAGCACAAATTGCTGCCGCTAAATCTTAATTTAACATACTTACCTTACTTATCGTTAGAACGATAGACAGTATACGTAAGTATTGTAAACCTAAAAAACGCCTAATCTAATTAGGCGTTTTTTATGCTCTGTACTTTTTGTGCACAATATATATCTCATATATTTCATAATAAAATAGAGTTTTTTAAGTTTAAGCTTTCGTGAGTGAGCTAAACGTATTAAAATATTCGCGGTCTTTTGGACCTCGGCTATTTTTTTGTTCTAAATTTTATAATGCAAACTGCTACAGGAACCTTTCCCTATGACAACTAATCCAAAACCTGCTTATCGAAGAATCTTATTAAAACTTAGTGGAGAAGCGCTAATGGGGGAAGAGGGTTTTGGTATTGATCCTAAAGTGCTTGATCGTATGGCTCAAGAAATAAAAGAACTAGTGGAAATGGGCATACAAGTTGGCTTAGTCATCGGTGGTGGTAATTTATTTCGTGGTGCAGGACTTGCTGAAGCAGGGATGAACCGTGTTGTTGGCGATCAAATGGGTATGCTTGCCACTGTCATGAATGGTTTAGCTATGCGTGATGCACTGCATCGCGCATTTGTTAATACTCGTTTGATGTCAGCCATTGATTTAGCCGGTGTATGTGAACGTTATAATTGGGCTAATGCGATTAGTTTATTAAAATCTGGCCGAGTGGTGATATTCTCTGCAGGAACTGGAAATCCTTTTTTTACAACTGATTCTGCTGCATGTTTGCGCGGAATTGAGATAGAAGCAGATGCCGTATTAAAAGCAACAAAAGTTGATGGTATTTATTCTGAAGATCCAGTGAAAAACCCAGATGCTGAATTATACAATAAATTAACTTATGATGAAGTGTTAGATAAAGAATTAAAAGTAATGGATCTAGCTGCTTTTACGCTAGCGCGTGATCATAATATCCCTATTCGTGTATTTAATATGAACAAAGCTGGCGCTCTTAAGTCAGTTATTATGGGTGACAGTGAAGGTACTGTGATTTCACACAAGTAATATTTTGAGATAAAAGTCAAAACAGCGTGTCAGAAAAGCCATACGGTTGGCATTACTGGCTAAAATTAATTTGATAATATTTTAGGAACAAATAACGTGATAGATGAAATAATTGAAGATGCTAAAGAACGCATGGGCAAAAGCGTTGAAGCTTTAAAAGGCAGTTTAAATAAAGTAAGAACGGGACGCGCTCATGCTTCATTATTAGATAATATTGTTGTTGAATATTATGGCATGGACACGCCATTAAACCAGGTTGGCAATATTTCTGTTCCTGATGCACGTAATTTATCCATTACTGTTTTTGATAAAGGGATGATTGGTGCTGTTGAAAAGGCTATTCTAAAATCTGATTTGGGATTAAATCCTCAATCAAACGGTACTTTAATACGTATCCCTTTACCACCATTAACAGAAGAACGTCGTAAAGATTTGGTTAAGGTTGTGCGTGGCGAAGCTGAAGGTGGTAAAGTAGCAATCCGAAATATCCGTCGTGATGCAAACTCAGATTTTAAAAGTTTATTAAAAGAAAAAGAAATCAGTGAAGATGAACATCATCAAGCTGAAGATTCAATACAAAAAATCACAGATACTTATGTTAAACAAGTTGATGAAGTATTAGTGAAAAAAGAAGCTGAATTAATGGAAATATAAGTTTTTTTATGACTAAAACGCCAGGTTGTTGCTGAAAAGCCAACTGGCGTTTTTATTTAATTAAGACTTACAAATAGTAAGTAAAGGTTAATGTAAGTAGGTAATTGTTAAGTGGAAAGTAGCGAAACTTTAGTGAATCAAACTGCGGGTAAAAATATACCTCAACATGTTGCCATTATTATGGATGGCAACGGCCGTTGGGCACAATTGCAGGGGAAAAAACGAGTTTCAGGTCATAAAGCCGGCGTAGAATCAGTACGTGCTGTTGTTGCTAGTGCGAGGAAGTCTGGTGTTAAAGCATTAACACTTTTTGCTTTTAGTAGTGAAAACTGGCAAAGGCCAGAAAAAGAAGTCAGTGTATTGATGGACTTGTTTATGTTGGTGTTAACAAAAGAAGTTAAACGTTTACATAAACATAATATACGATTTCAAGTGATTGGAGACTTGAGCCGCTTTTCAGATAAATTACAGAATAACATTAAAAATTCAGAAGCCTTGACGGCTGAAAATACTGGTTTGGTATTATCTATTGCGGCAAATTATGGTGGACGTTGGGATATCGCGCAAGCTGCACAAAAGCTTGCAAGCCAAGTAGAACAAGGTGAGATATTAGTGGCAGATATAAATGAAAAATCACTTCATGAGCACACTTGTTTATCTCACCTTCCTGCTTTAGATTTGTTAATTCGCACCGGTGGAGATTTTAGGATAAGTAACTTCCTCTTATGGCAAGCAGCTTATGCTGAGCTCTATTTTACCAACACCTTATGGCCTGATTTTAATGAAGCACAATTTGAAAAGGCTATAGACTGTTTTGATCAAAGAGAACGACGTTTTGGGAAAACAGGTGAACAAGCTAGAAGCCAACAAGGCTAAATAATAACAATAATAATATCAATAACAAGCTGAGCAAAATATGCTCCAAGCTTTAATCACTTGCGTATTTTAAAATTAACGCAAAAAAGGAAGGGTAGCCCTTGTTAAAACAAAGAATTATAACGGCTTTAATACTAGCCCCTGCAGCTATTTCAGCAATATTTTATTTACCTATCAACTATTTTGCCCTATTTTTAATGGCAATTATTGCTATCGGTGCTTGGGAGTGGGCACGCTTTATGGGATTAGTCCATACTAGCGCTCGTTTAACTTATGTTGTGTTAACAATAACTCTGATTGTCTGTTTATGGTTGACATTTCCGATAGAGAGTTCTTGGCTAATCATCTCAGGTTTACCAGATGAAATGACTGCATTATTATGGCTCAGTGTTGCTTGGTGGTTTATTGCAGCTTTTTTGATGTTTAGCTACCCAAAATCAAAGAGCGTTTGGGCAAACAATAAGTATGTTATTGCACTATTTGGTTGGCTTACTTTAGTCCCAACATGGCAAGCCTTTATGGTGTTACGAACAAATAATCACTTCCTTGATGAATTTCAAGGTGCCCAATTATTGATGTATTTGTTTATGTTAGTCTGGAGTGCTGATATAGGCGCTTATTTTGTTGGTAAATCTTTAGGTAAACGTAAACTTATGCCTAATGTCAGCCCTGGTAAGACGATGGAAGGTTTTATCGGTGGGATTTTTTGTGCAGCAATATTAACAATTGCAGTTGGCAGCTGTTTAGAGTGGTCAACTGAACAATACTTCCGCGCATTAATGGTCACTGTTATAATTTCTTCTGTCTCTGTTTTAGGTGATCTCACCGAAAGTATGTTTAAGCGTCAAGCTGGTGTTAAAGATAGTGGTGCTCTCTTACCTGGCCATGGTGGCGTTTTAGATCGAATAGATAGCTTAACAGCAACAGCACCAGTGTTTGCTCTTTGTTACATACTGCTTGCTTAAATTTTGTATTAAATAAGTAGTATTTTGGTTGGATAATTGAGGAAAACACGTGTCTAAACGTCAGTTATGTATCTTAGGTTCAACGGGCTCAATTGGTTGTAGTACCCTTGATGTTGTACGTCGCCACCCAAATAAATTTGAGGTTATCAGTTTAGCAGCTCACTGTAATGTTGATTTAATATTTCAACAATGTGTCGAGTTTAGCCCTCAACAAGTTGTATTAGTATCAGAGGAACATGCGAAGAAGTTAGCGCACAAGCTTATCGATGCCAATTTAACTAAAATATCGGTATTATTTGGTAGTGAAGCGTTAAATACTATTGCAGGGTGTGAATCAATTGACACCGTTATGGCTGCCATTGTTGGCGCATCAGGGTTATTGCCAACACTTGCTGCGGTTAAAGCGGGTAAAAGAGTTTTATTAGCCAACAAAGAAGCATTGGTAACTTCTGGAGCTATTTTTATGGCAGCAGTTAAGTCATCAGGTGCACAGTTACTGCCAATTGATAGTGAGCACAATGCTATCTTTCAATGTTTACCATCACATCAGCAAGAGGCTGTTGGTCAGTGCCAATTATTAGAAAGTGGTGTTAGTAAAATATTACTTACGGGATCTGGCGGGCCTTTTCGAACCATAGAAATAGATGCACTGCCATTGGTAACACCTGCACAAGCATGCTCGCATCCTAATTGGGATATGGGGCGTAAAATCTCAGTAGATTCTGCAACCATGATGAACAAAGGTCTGGAGTTTATTGAGGCAAAATGGCTTTTTAACCTCAATGCCGATGACATTCAAGTCGTTTTGCATCCGCAAAGTACCATTCATTCTATGGTGCAATACAAAGATGGCTCTGTTATCGCTCAAATGGGTAACCCAGATATGCGCACGCCTATTGCTCATGCATTAAGTTTTCCTGAACGAATAGAGTCAGGGGTAGCACCATTAGACTTTTTTAATACCGCAGCATTTGAATTTCAAGAGGTAGATTTTAACAGATACCCGAACCTAAAACTTGCTATAGATGCCTGTAAATTGGGGCAAAGCGCTTGTACTGCGCTTAATGCGGCCAATGAAGTTGCAGTAGCCGCTTTTTTAGATGAAAAAATTAAGTTTACAGATATTTATAAAATAAATGAAACTTCTATGAAAAAATTTGTCTCACAACAGGTAGATAATATTAATGAGGTGATAAGGCTTGATCAACAAGTACGTGTATTTGCACAGTCGTTATTAACTCAAAATATTGCAGATGAGAGCTAAAGGGTAATAAGTTATATGTTTGATTTTTTGTGGAATTTAGCCTCATTTATTATTGCATTAGGTATCTTGGTAACTGTACATGAGTATGGGCATTTTTGGGTCGCCAGGAAAAATGGCGTTAAAGTGGAGCGCTTCTCTGTAGGTTTCGGTCGAGCAATTTGGAAAAGAAAAGCTGCTGATGGCACTGAATATGTAGTAGCCTTGATACCACTTGGCGGTTACGTCAAGATGTTGGATGAGCGTGTTGATAATGTTTTACCTGCCGATAAGGATAAAACATTTAATAGCAAAAGTGTTTACCAACGCATAGCGATTGTTAGTGCCGGCCCATTAGCTAATTTTATCTTTGCCTTGTTTGCACTATACCTGATGTTTTTAATAGGTGTTCCGAGCGTAAAACCTATTATTGGAGAAATAACACCAAATTCTATTGCCGATAATGCTGGACTTGAAGAAGACAGTGAAATTATTAGTATTGATGGGAAGTCTATTCGTGATTGGCAGGAAGTTAACTTTGCCTTGATTTCTCAAATTGGTAGCAAAAATATAGAAATTAAAGCTAAGGTTAATGAAAGCCAATATATTAAGACCTTCAATTTAAATACGGTAGATTGGAAGTTCGCACCTGAGAAAGTATCAGCTTTAACCAGTTTAGGTATTATCCCTTTTAGCCCTAAAGTACACAATGAGCTGGCTGCTGTAGCAAAAGAAAGCCCTGCAGAAAAAAGTGGTTTATTGGTTGGAGATGAGCTTATCGCCTTAAATGGCGTAAAAACTGAAGATTGGCAAGTATTCGCTAATGAAATAAAACGCTATCCAGGAAAAGAGGTCTTAATCACCATTAAGCGTGATCAGCAAATATTGTCGATTCCTTTAACACCTAATAGTGTTGAACAAGGTGGAGCAATCGTTGGTTATATTGGTGTTGGGCCGAAGATTGAAGCTTGGCCAAAAGCTTTTTTGATAGATTTAAGCTATGGACCACTTGATGCAATGCTAGAAAGTGCCAAAAGAACCTGGCAATTAACGAGTTTAACATTTGGTATGATAGGGAAGTTAATTACTGGTGATGTCTCTGTCAAAAACCTAAGTGGTCCAATAGGCATTGCCCAAGGAGCAGGCAGTAGTGCAGGGCATGGATTTGTCTATTTTCTAGGCTTTTTAGCATTAATTAGCATTAATTTAGGAATAATTAACCTTTTACCCTTGCCAGTACTTGATGGCGGGCACTTACTCTATTATCTTATAGAGCTTTTCACAGGCAAAGAAGTTCCTGAGAATATACAAGAAGCAGGTTTTAAGTTTGGAGCTTTAGCTTTATTGATGCTAATGGCTATCGGTTTAATGAACGATTTTAGTCGAGTTTTAGGCTAATAAATGAATTTACAGAAAACTAAAAGAGTTATTTAATTTTCCTAAATCCATAAGCTATCGCTTTAGGGGTTAGAGATAGATACTTGATATGTAAGTACAGTTGATTTGATTACTATGATTTTATTGGTAGTTTAAGTCTGATAAAAGGAAAACTGACATCTTTAAATAGATAATACGAGACAGTTTTTATAAAAAGAAGTAACGAAGTTATAATATATGATAATGAAAAAAATAGCCTTTGCCCTCCTAATAGGTGCGCTAGGTACATCACTAAAAAGTGTCCAAGCTTCGCAAAATTTTCAAGTTGAAGATATTGAAGTTAAAGGCTTACAGCGTGTTGCTTTAGGCGCGGCATTAACACACATTCCTTTTAATGTCGGTGATAACCTGAACGAATTTCGTATTTCTCAATCAATAAAAGCACTATATCAGTCAGGCCACTTCAATGACATTCGTGTATACCGTGATGGTAATCGTTTAGTCTATCGAGTTAGAGAGCGTGAAACCATTAGTGAAATCATCTTTGACGGTAACAGTGATTTAAAAGACGAGCAATTAACTGAGAGCCTAGATGGAAGTAATATACGTGTCGGTGAGACTCTAGATCGAACTGTGATATCAGGTATTGAAATGGGCTTAGAGAACTTTTACCACAGCGTGGGTAAATACAATGCTAAGGTTACTGCTAAGGTAACTCATTTACCACGAAATCGCGTCAATTTAGAATTTCTTTTTGTTGAAGGTGACTCCGCGTCAATTAAACAAATAAATATTGTCGGTAATGAGGTTTTCTCTGATGCTGAAATTTTAGAGAAAATAGAGTTAACTTATGATTCGCCATGGTGGAATTTCATGGCGCAAGATAGGTACCAAAAACAAACATTGCAAGGTGATATGGAAACTATAAATAGTTATTACCTTAATCGTGGATATTTACGCTTTAAAGTTGACTCAACCCAAGTATCAATGACACCAAATAAAGAAGCCGTTTATATCGCTCTAAACGTGAGCGAAGGTGAGACTTATAAAGTCAGTGAAGTTGACTTTATCGGTGATATGGCCGGTTTCGAAAATACCATTCGAGCAATCAATCCTTTACAAGCTGGTGAGTTATATAATGGTGCTGAAGTTACCTACACTGAGGAAGTTATTAGTAAATTCCTAGGGCGTTATGGTTATGCTTATCCGAAAGTGACTACTATACCTGAAATTGATGATGAAAATCATACTGTTAAACTGTCTATTTCGGTAGACCCCGGTAAACGTGTTTACGTAAATCGAATTAATTTTACCGGTAACCACGTAACCGCAGATCACGTGCTTCGCCGTGAAATGAGACAAATGGAAGGGGCCTGGCTATCAAATAGTGTGGTTGAATCGTCTAAGTCATGGTTGATGCGTTTACCATATATGGAGACTGTAGAATTTGAAACCAACCAAATTGAAGGTGAAGATGATCTGGTTGATATTGATTTTACTGTTAAAGAGCAACCGTCAGGTGCTTTTAATGCTGGTGTTGGTTATGGTAGCCAAACTAAATTAAGTTTAAATGCAGGCGTTCAACAAAGTAATTTCTTGGGTACGGGTAATCAGTTGGGCTTAAACCTAGCAAAAAACTATTATCAAAAAAGTGCGACCATTTCATATACGGATCCTTATTTTACCGTCGATGCAGTCTCTTTAGGTGGACAAATCTATTTTAGCGAATATGATGCCGGTAACGCCAACTTGATTGATTATAATAATAAAACCTTCGGGCTTGGCCTTAACTGGGGTTTTCCAGTTAACGAATATTTACGCCTAAACTTTGGTGTTGGTTGGAAGTATAACCAGATTTCTCAATTGCAAGCTTATGATCAAATTCAAAAATTTTATGATATCTATGCAGACCCAAGCGATCCAGATGGTCAACTTGACTTTAAAACTCTAGATTTGAATGCAGGTTTATCTCGCTCTACGTTAAACAGAGGTACTTTTCCCTCGGCGGGCTCTCAACAGCGCTTGAGTGCTAAAATGACTTCACCCAAGTCTGATTTACAATATTTTAAATTAAATTATGATGCAAAGTTCTACTTTCCTTTAACGCGTAGTCAAAAGTGGTCATTTTTAACACGGATTCAATTAGGTTATGCTAATGGTTATGGAGATGTTGACGGCAATGATCAACTACTGCCTTTTTGGGAAAATTTCAGTGCAGGTGGAGCAGATACCTTACGTGGTTTTGAAAATAATACTGTCGGTCCTCGTGCTATTTACCGTACTCCACAGCGACTTCCTGATAATGGTTGTTGTTTAGGTCCTGACTTTGATTCTATTTCCATCAACCAACGATCAGTGGGTGGTAATGCGATAGCACTCGCTGGTGTTGAATTGATTGTGCCAACACCTTTTTTAGATGAAAGTTATGCTAATAGTGTCCGTACCAGTTTATTCTGGGATGCTGGTAATGTATGGGACACCGAATTTAATTTAGCAAGCTATGAAGATTTACAACCTGAGGAATATGAGAAAATCGCTGACTTCTCTGACCCATCGCGTTTTAGAAGTTCAGCAGGACTCTCTATCCAATGGTTATCGCCTATGGGACCGATGATATTCAGTTTTGCTAAATCAATCAAAGAAGAAGAAGGAGATGATACTTCGTTCTTTAGCTTTAATATTGGTAAAACATTTTAAGTGGCAAATTTTAACTGCGTTAATGAATTAAATTTTGTTATATTAACTGAAACAATTTCAATTTTTATATGTACAAGTAACAAATACAAAATAAAGGGGAACAACGTTGAATAAAGTGATTAAATCTATGGTAATGGGTGTAGCGGCATCTGGTATGTTATTAGCAAGCTCAGTAATGGCGGCTGATCAAAAGATCGCTGTGGTTAATTTTCAAGAAATATTGAGTAAGCTTCCGCAAACAGCAGCATTAATGCAAAGTCTCGAAGCCGAATTTAAAGATGAAAAGACAGTTATCGAGCAACTAGAAAAAGACATAAAGTATTATCAAGAAAAGCTTAAACGTGATGGTTCACTAATGAGCAAGAAAGAAAAAGAAGAGTTAGATGCTAAAGTTAGCGCTTTATTTCAAGAATACCAAGTTAAAGGTAAAGCACTACAACAAAAAGCAACACAGCGTCAAAACCAAGAAACTAATAAAATTATCGCTTTGGTGCGTCAAGCTGTTGACAACATTGCCGCTAAAAAAGGTTATGACCTAGTATTATCACAGCAAGCTGTCATTTACTCTAAGCCTGATGCAAGTATCACAGATGTTGTCGTAGAGCATGTTAGCAAACTTAAATAAAGTACTATTTACTTTGATATATTGTGTAATACTGGCTATTTGAGGCAACATATATGACTTACCAGCTAATTGAAATAGCTGAGAAATTAAATGCAAAATTAGTAATTCCTGCCAATCTTGATGCTTTAAGTATTGAACACTGCCCCATTATCGGCTTGGCAACGTTAGCTAATGCTCAATCCGGACAAATTGCTTTTTTAGCCAATAGTAAATATCAGCAGCAATTAGGTGAGACAAATGCATCAGCAGTTATTGTGTCTCCTGAGGACGTTGACGCCTGTCCTGTACCTGCCCTTGTAATGGAAAACCCTTACATGGGCTATGCTGTTTTAGCGAACCTTTTAGATACTACACCCAGAGTCTCATCGGGTATTCATCCAAGTGCCGTGATTGCTGAAAATGTTGTTTTAGGCAGCAATGTTAACATCGGTGCTAATACTGTTATAGAGTCGGGTGTCGAACTCGCAGATAATGTCAGTATAGGAGCTGGCTGTTTTATTGGCCAAGGCGTTAAAATTGGTGAATCTACTAGTTTATGGGCTAATATCACCATTTATCATCAAGTAGAAATTGGCCATCACTGTTTAATTCAAGCCAATACAGTTATTGGTTCAGACGGGTTTGGCTATGCACCGGTAACAGGTGAATATAAATGGCATAAAATTCCTCAGTTAGGCAGTGTGATCATTGGTAACCATGTTGAAATAGGTGCTAGCACTACTATTGATCGTGGCGCACTTGATAGTACTGAAATTCGTGATGGCGCAATACTCGATAACCAAATCCAAATAGCTCATAATGTCATTGTTGGTGAAAATACCGCCATGGCAGCATGTAGTGTGATTGCCGGCAGTACCGTTATCGGTAAGAATTGCACTATAGCAGGTTTAGTTGGTATAAATGGCCATATCAATATTGCTGATAACTGCACATTTACCGGGATGGCTATGGTGACAAAGGATATAAATCAACCAGGGGTTTATTCATCGGGTATGCCAGCGGCACCCAATAAAGAATGGAATAAAAGTAATGCTAGAGTGAAACGCCTAGAAAGCTTGAATAAACGAGTGAAAGAGTTAGAAAAATTACTTTCTAAAAACTAGCTATTCAACTAGCCAATGCGTAAAATAGCGAAAATTTCCACCTATCTATCTCATTTGAGAACATAGACGCCATTATATTAGGTGATTAGTTTCCTGATACTAATCACACTAGCCAACAAGGAATATTCATTTGGAAACTGTAAAAAAACCAATAGATCTAAACGAAATTAAAACGTTAATACCGCACAGATACCCAATGCTATTAGTGGATAAAGTCGTTGATCATGAACCAGGAAAAACGTTGCATGCAATCAAGAATGTTACTATCAACGAGCCTGTTTTTACTGGTCATTTTCCAGAATTAGCTATCTTCCCAGGGGTTTTAATTTTAGAAGCGCTTGCACAAGCAACAGGGATTCTTGGGTTTAAGAGTACACAAGGCCGAGACGAAAATGAAATGTATTTATTTGCATCAATTGATAATGCCAAATTTAAAAAACCTGTATTGCCAGGTGATACTATGCATCTTCATGTTGAGTTTATAAAAGAACGACGAGGCATGTGGAAATTTTATGGTGAAGCGAGAGTCGATGGCAAAGTAGTATGTAGTGCAGATCTTATGTGTGCACGTCGACCAATGTAATCTAATATAACTAAATCACTAGAAGATTAATTTTATGATTCATCCCCAAGCTATTATCGAGCCAGGTGCAGTTATTGGCGAAAATGTCTCTATCGGCCCTTGGACCCATATCGCTGCTAATGTTGTTATTGGTGACAACTGCAATATTAGCTCTCATGTTGTTATTAATGGTCCAACACGTATTGGCAAAGGCAATCGCATCTTTCAATTCGCCAGTATTGGTGAAGACTGTCAAGACTTAAAATATTCAGGTGAGCCGACAGAGCTAATTATTGGTGACAATAATACTTTTAGAGAGTCTTGTACAATTCATCGTGGTACCGTTCAAGATAACAGCCTGACCCAAATCGGCAGTAACAACCTTTTCATGGCCTATACCCATGTAGCTCATGACTGTATGGTTGGTAGTCATTGTATCTTTGCTAATAACGCCTCCATTGCTGGTCATGTTCATGTTGGTGATCATGCAATTATTGGTGGCATGGTTGGCGTGCATCAATTTTGTAAAATTGGCGCACATAGCTTTATTGCAGGAAACGCCCTAGTGCTTAAAGATGTACCCGCTTATGTTATGGCCTCTGGACAACCAGCAAAACCTTTCGGCTTAAACAGTGAAGGGCTCAAGCGCCGCGGCTTTGCCAAAGAAACTATTTTAGCGATTAAGCGTGCTTATAAAACCTTGTATCGTAAAGGCCTCTCTGTTGATGACGCCCTTAGCTCAATCGACGAAATGCCAGAGCAGTCCAAAGAGTTAGCATTGTTTTCTAGTTCAATAAAAGCATCAAATCGTGGCATTATTCGTTAAACCAAAGCAATTAAACCAAGTACCGTTAGTTTAAGGTACCGTGAATTTAAGGTACCTTTAACACCTATGAAACTTGATACTCAAACGGTAAAGCCAGAGCCAATAATTGCTATGGTTGTTGGCGAGCACTCTGGTGACACATTAGGTGAAGGCCTAATGCGCTCATTACTTACAACTTATCCAAATGCAAGATTTATTGGCATTGGCGGCCCTAAGATGCAAGCACTCGGCTTTGAAAGTTTATTCGCTATGGATGAATTATCAGTGATGGGCTTAGTGGAAGTTCTTGGCAGAATTCGTCGTTTATTAGCGGTAAGAAAGTATTTAATAAATTATTTTAGCCAAAATAAACCCGATGTTTTTATCGGTATTGATGCGCCAGATTTTAATATAGGCCTAGAACTAAAGCTTAAAAATCGTCATATAAAAACAATGCATTATGTCAGCCCGTCTGTATGGGCATGGCGCGAAAAACGAATCTTTAAAATAGCAAAAGCAACAAATATGGTGCTAGCATTATTACCTTTTGAAAAATCATTTTATGATAAACATCAGGTGCCTTGTACTTTTGTGGGTCACCCACTTGCCGACGATATTCCAATGGTGAGTGATAAACCTGCAGCTAGAGACCGCTTAGGTTTGCCGCAAGGGAAAAAAATTCTAGCACTTATGCCTGGTAGCCGAAGCGGAGAATTATCCAGATTACTTACAGACTTTTTTAGTAGTGCTAAATTATTACTGGCTGAAGACAAATCCCTTATCTTTGTCGCACCGATGATTAGTGAAAAGCGAGTAGAACAATTTACTCTTCTTAAGCAAAAACTTGCCCCTGATTTACCCGTTGAAGTTTTTTTAAATAAAACGCAAGATGTCATGGCTGCCAGTGACTGTTTGTTAACTGCTTCAGGAACAGTAACACTAGAAGCGGCCTTGATTAAAAGGCCGATGGTTATCTGCTACAAATTTAGCCCTGTAACGTATTTATTAGCGCGTGTCTTAGTGAAATTAAAATGGTTTTCTTTACCTAATTTATTAGCTAACAAATCACTAGTTCCTGAATTATTACAAAAAGAAGTTTGTCCTGAGCAGATTGTACCTTTGGTTAAAGAGCGTTTATACCAGGATCAAAGTCAACTTGATGAAAGTTATCGACAGATCCATCAAAAAATTAAATGTGATGCCAGTAAACAAGCAGCGAAAGCAGTTATTGAACTGCTAGCGGATAAAGTGTAAAAATAACAATTAACATAAGAATGGTTTTATGGTGAGTAAGCAGACTTTTCCTGATTTTCAATACCCGGTTGCCTATTGTATTGCAGGCGTTGATGAAGTTGGTCGAGGACCATTAGTTGGTGATGTGGTCACTGCAGCCGTTATTTTAGACCCCGATAATCCCATTGCAGGTCTAATGGATTCTAAAAAACTCTCAGAAAAGAAACGCGCTCAATTAGCAATAGAAATTAAAGAAAAATCTGTAGCATGGTCTATTGGCCGAGCAAGCCCACAAGAAATCGATAGCTTAAATATTTTGCATGCCACCATGCTGGCAATGCAGCGCGCAGTTGCTGCTTTATCTGTACAGCCTGATTTTGTGCTTGTTGATGGTAACCGCTGCCCAACTTTTTTAAGCGCTGATGAGAGTAACCTTGTACAAACCCGAAAAATAGCAAGTCAATCGGTTGTTAAAGGTGATGCCCGAGTGGCAGAAATAAGTGCAGCTTCAATTATCGCCAAAGTAGCACGCGATGACGAGATGATCGAACTCGATAAATTACACCCTGAATATGGCTTTGCCAAACATAAAGGCTACCCGACTCAATTACATCTTGAAAAAATCGTAGAATATGGTGTGTTAGCATGTCATAGACAAAGCTTTAAACCCGTTGCTCGTGTGCTAGGAACTTACCATGACTGATGGTTCAATAGCGGTCTTTGACGAAGAGCTTGTAGATGTTTATGAGCCTCCCAAATTTGTTCATTTACGTGTGCACAGTGACTTTTCCATGTGCGACGGTCTCAATAAAGTAAAACCAATTATTGCTAGAGCTGCTGAATTAAAAATGCCGGCGCTTGCGCTCACTGATCAAACAAATTTATGTGGATTAGTTAAATATTACCATGCTGCTCATGGCGCCGGGATTAAGCCTATTATTGGTGCTGATTTTTGGGTGCAAAGTGATGAGCTAGGGAGTGAGCTTTCACGCATGGTAATTTTAACGACTAATAATGTTGGTTATAAAAACATTACAGAGCTTATTTCAAAAGCCTATATGCGTGGTCATCTGCAAAATAGAGCCGTAATAGATAAAGCTTGGTTAGTCGAATTTAAAGCGGGATTGATTATCCTTTCAGGGGGGCGTGAAGGTGATATTGGCAAAGCCTTAATTAAAGGTAATACTGAGTTAGTCGAGCAGATGGTTAACTTTTACCAAGAGCATTTTGACAACTGTTTTTTCTTAGAGCTGATCAGAACAGGCCGTGATGATGAAGAAAATTATATCCATTTAGCGGTAGAACTTGCTGAACAACACAACATACCCGTAGTGGCGACGAATGAAGTGATGTTTTTGTCACCTGAAGACTTTGACGCCCACGAAATACGCGTTGCTATTCATGATGGTTATACCTTGGATGATAAACGTCGACCTAAACGCTATTCTAATCAGCAATATCTGCGCACTGAAGAAGAAATGTGTGAGTTATTTAGTGATATTCCTGAAGCTCTGGCTAATTCCGTTGAAATTGCTAAGCGCTGTAATGTTACCGTAACGCTTGGTGAGTATGTCTTACCTGACTTTCCTACCGAAGGATTGGAGATAAATGACTACTTTATCAAAGTGTCTGAAATAGGGCTTGAGAAAAGACTAAAGCAACTATTTGATACAAGCGCTGATAACTTTGCAGAAATCAGAAAACCCTATGATGAACGCCTTGCAGTTGAACTGGAAGTTGTCAATAACATGGGCTTTCCGGGTTATTTTCTTATTGTGATGGAATTTATCCAGTGGAGCAAAGATAATAACATCCCCGTTGGTCCTGGCCGCGGCTCTGGTGCTGGTTCGCTTGTTGCTTATGCTCTGGATATTACTGATCTTGATCCTCTTCAATATGACTTACTTTTTGAGCGTTTTTTAAATCCTGAGCGGGTATCAATGCCTGACTTTGATATCGACTTTTGCATGGATAGACGCGACGAAGTTATTGATCATGTTGCCGAGCTTTATGGGCGTGATGCGGTTTCACAAATCATAACTTTTGGTACTATGGCTGCTAAAGCGGTTATTCGTGATGTAGGTCGCGTGCTTGGTCACCCTTATGGTTTTGTCGATAGAATTTCAAAATTAATCCCGGCAACACCTGGCATGACATTGGCTAAAGCTTTTGAGGAAGAACCCAAGTTACCTGAAGTTTATGCACAAGATAGCGAAGTAAAAGATCTTATTGATATGTGTCGAATTCTTGAAGGCACAACAAGAAATGCCGGTAAGCATGCTGGTGGTGTCGTTATTTCTCCGACAACTATAACCGATTTTGCACCATTATATTGTGACGATGAAGGTAAAAACCCGGTAACACAATTTGATAAAAATGATGTCGAAGATGCCGGTTTAGTTAAGTTTGATTTTCTCGGGTTACGCACCTTAACAATTCTTCAGTGGGCCATAGAAATGGCTGATGAAAAGCTTATCAAAGCAGGCAAAGAGCCTATTGATATTGCCGCCATCGACCTTGAAGATAAAGCAAGCTTTAAGGTGTTACTTGCCTCACAAACTACAGCCGTATTTCAGCTTGAATCGAGTGGCATGAAGTCATTGATTGACAAATTAAAGCCAGATTGTTTCGAGGATATTATTGCGCTAGTTGCTTTGTTTCGTCCGGGTCCTTTACAGTCAGGTATGGTTGATAACTTTATCGAGCGAAAGCATGGCCGAGAAGAAATAAGTTACCCTGACGCGACTTGGCAACATGAAGATCTCAAACCAGTGCTTGAGCCCACCTACGGTATTATTTTATATCAAGAGCAAGTCATGCAAATCGCTCAAGTACTTGCGGGCTACTCTCTGGGCGGTGCTGATATGCTTCGCCGGGCAATGGGCAAGAAAAAGCCTGAAGAGATGGCTAAGCAACGTGCTGGCTTTGAAAAGGGTGCAATAGAACGTGGTGTTGACGGCGAACTTGCAATAAAGATTTTCGATCTCGTGGAAAAGTTTGCCGGTTATGGTTTTAACAAATCGCATTCGGCAGCTTATGCGTTAGTATCCTATCAAACCTTGTGGATGAAAACGCATTTTCCTGCACCATTTATGGCTGCAGTTATGTCTGCAGATATGGACAATACTGAGAAAATTGTTACTTTAGTAGATGAATGTAGCAACATGAATCTTGAGCTATTACCCCCTGATGTTAATGCTGGCCAATATAAGTTTACTGTCAATGATGATGAGCAAATTGTTTATGGTATTGGCGCTGTTAAAGGTGTTGGTGAAGGACCGATAGAAGCGATCATTGCAGCACGAAAAAATGGCGGTCCATTTACCGATTTATTTGATTTTTGTGCACGTTTAGACCTTAAAAAAACTAACAAACGTGTGTTAGAAAAACTTATAAAATCAGGAGCTATGGATGCTTTAGGTCCGAAATATAAGAAAGCATGTACAAAAGAGCAGGGGGCAAACCGTGCTGCACTTTTTGAAACCTTACCTGAAGCAATCAAGGCGGCAGAGCAACATGCTAAAGCAGAGTCTTTAGGGCAAAATGATTTATTTGGTTTAATTAATGATGAGCAAACCAGTTCCC
This sequence comes from Colwelliaceae bacterium MEBiC 14330, assembly GCA_040779365.1. GTDB lineage: Bacteria > Pseudomonadota > Gammaproteobacteria > Enterobacterales > Alteromonadaceae > Colwellia. The sequence continues at coordinate 40,279 of JBFONR010000006.1, read as the reverse complement.
GGCAGAACTTTAAAGAAGCAAAAGCATGGCCGGAAGAAATATGGCTTGATGGCGAAAAAGAAACTTTAGGGCTTTATCTAACGGGACATCCGATAAACCGTTACCTAAGTGAAATAAAAAAGTATTCTTCTAATCGACTTGTTGCCATGCAACCGACAGGACGAGATAGACAAGCGGTTGCTGTTGGCCTAGTCATTGGCGTTCGTGTATTAGTTAATAAGCGCGGCCGTCGTTGGGCACTAGTTACTCTGGATGATAAGAGTGCTCGTATGGACGTTAGGCTCTTTCCTGATGACTATGATTGCTTTGCTGAGTTACTCACAAATGATGCGATTTTAGTTTGCAGCGGACAGGTCAGCTTTGATGATTATTCTGGTGGTAATACAATGACTGCTCGGGATATAATGACTATCACAGATGCGCGAGAAAATTACCTCAGTTCAATTGATATTAAAGTTAATAAAAGCTTGATAACCGAAGATTTTATTGAACAGTTTACTCAGGTTTTGACGCCTTATAAAGAAGGAACCTGTCCTGTGAGAGTTTTTTATCAGCGTGAAGAAGCTCAAGCTATGCTTGAGCTCGGCGTTCAATGGCGAGTAACACCCGCCGATATGTTGTTACACGAATTAAAAACATTGCTTGGTGAAGACAGTGTCACCATGGAATTTAAATAACTGGCTATTGAATGTAATGCACTTTTGTATCGTTTAAACAATAGCATAAACAATTTTAAAAAATTAACTTGATTTATTGGGTAAAAATAAGCATGTCATTAAACTTTTTAGATTTCGAGCAGCCAATAGCTGAGCTTGATGCAAAAATAGAAGAGTTACAATTGGTTAATAACGGGCAAGAGCTTGATCTTGATATTGAAGAGCAGATTGCGCAATTACGTGAAAAAAATAAAGAGCAAACTAAAAAAATCTTTGCTAATTTAGACCCTTGGCAAACCGCACGTGTTGCACGTCACCCACAACGTCCATATACCTTGGATTATCTACCACGTATTTTTACTGAGTTTGATGAGTTAGCTGGTGATCGCGCTTACGCTGATGATAGTGCTATTGTTGGTGGGACTGCTCGCTTAGATGGTAAACCTGTGATGGTTATTGGTCATCAAAAGGGGCGCTCTACTGCAGAAAAAGTTAAGCGTAATTTTGGTATGCCTCGCCCAGAAGGGTACCGAAAGGCATTACGTTTAATGGAAATGGCAGAGCGTTTTAATATGCCTATCATCACCTTTATTGATACCCCAGGTGCTTATCCAGGTGTAGGCGCAGAAGAGCGTGGTCAAAGTGAAGCCATTGCTCGTAACCTAAAAGTGATGGCTCGATTAACCGTCCCCATTGTTTGTACCGTTATTGGCGAGGGCGGCTCTGGTGGTGCCTTAGCTATCGGAGTAGGTGATCGTGTTAATATGTTAAAATATTCAACCTATTCAGTTATTTCACCTGAAGGTTGTGCCTCTATACTATGGAAAACAGCGGAAAAAGCCTCAAGCGCGGCCGAAGCGATGGGCATTACTGCAACTCGTATTAAAGAGCTAGATTTGATTAATAATATTGTTGAGGAGCCGTTAGGTGGCGCTCATCGAGATATGGATTTGATGGCCGCACATCTTAAGCAAGCGATTAAGAAAGATTTAAGTGAATTGGAAAATCTCAGCAAAGATGAACTGATAGAGAAGCGCTATGACCGTTTAATGTCATTTGGCTATTGCTAACCTTGATAGCCGATAGCTATAAGCTATCGGCTTTTTTGTAATAAGCTCATTATGTCAAAAGTCACCTCTCTTGTACAAACGGCAGTTGCTAACACAATAAAACAATATGAGCGCGCTGATATCATTATTGCGTATAGTGGTGGTGTTGACTCCCAAGTGTTACTGCACAGTGTTAGTCAATTAAAAAAACAGCAACAGATCAGCCATGAAGTAACCGTTTGTCATGTCAATCATGGGTTAAGTCGCAATGCCTTGGATTGGCAAAGTTTTGCCCAAAAAGAATGTGAAAAATTTTCTTTAAAGCTTGTGATAAAACAAGTGAAAGTGCGGGCGCACGCGCAACAATCATTGGAAGAGGTTGCTCGTGAACTTCGATATAGCGCTCTAAAAACTGTAAGTGATAAACCGGCGATTGTCCTTACTGGGCATCATAGCGATGATCAAAGTGAAACTTTTTTATTGGCACTTAAACGCGGTGCTGGTTTAAAAGGGCTGTCATCTATGGCAAAGACATCATCGCTGGGTAAACACCTATTAATTAGACCCTTACTCAATATTTCCAGAGAGAAAATTGAGCAATATGCGCTTGCCAATCAATTATCTTGGGTTGAAGACGAATCTAATCAAGATACGAGTTTTGACCGAAACTTTATCCGCAAAAAAGTGATGCCATTGTTAAAAGAACGCTGGCCGAGTATTTCTAATACGATTAATCGAAGCGCCAGTCATTGTTTTGCTGGGCAAGAGTTATTAGACGAATTAGCCGTTCAAGATTTAAATGTCACTAAAACTGATGATTTTGCGTTAAATATTGAACGTTTAATGCAGTTGTCTCCAGCTCGTTTTAATAATCTAATTCGCTTCTTTTTAGCACAACATAATTGTTTGATGCCAAGTGTTGAACAAATTGCACAAGTACGCTTACAGCTGCAAGCTGATGTAGATAAAACGCCTATGATTAAAGTTGCCAATCATTATTTGAGGCGCTATAAACATAGTCTTTACTTGACGGGTGATTATAAAGATATAAGCCAGTGGCAGGCTGAAATTGACTTAACTGAGCAAAACCTTCGCTTAAGTTTACCTGATAAATTAACTGAAATTGTTTTTAGCTGCCAAGCTATTAACTCAGTCAAAGCTGATAAAGTCGAGCAAATTAAATGGCATCGTTGTGTCTGCCTGCCCGAAAAAGGTCAGAAAGTTATGGTGCGTTTTAGCCATGAAAATCCAAGCTGCCTGCCCGATTATCGTCAACATTCTCGCTCTGTCAAAAAAGTACTTCAGGAGTTAAATATCCCGCCTTGGGAACGAAAACGCATTCCTTTCTTATATTATGATGATGAACTCGTTGCGGCAATAGGTTATTTTGTTTGCCAAGGTTTTATAGTAAAAGACAATCAAGCCAGTATTTTGATTAATTGGTGTAAATAGCTAATAGTGACGAGATGGATAATAAAGGGCATGGTAGTTGTACTGCTATGCCCTAACATTTAAGCTGTTTTTTATTGCGTGATATGATGAGAAGCTGCAGCTGAAAATACCACATCGGTTGAACTATTTAGTGCGGTTTCAGCAGAGTCTTGGATAACACCAATGATAAAACCAATCGCGACAACTTGCATGGCAATATCATTATTTATGCCAAATAAACCACAAGCTAACGGAATAAGTAACAAAGAGCCTCCAGCAACCCCAGAAGCACCGCATGCGGATATAGCAGCAACAATCGAGAGTAAAATTGCTGTGGCAAAGCTAACTTCTATACTTAAGCTATGAGCCGCAGCTAAGGTCAATACGGTGATAGTGATAGCGGCGCCCGCCATATTAATGGTTGCACCTAAAGGTATAGAGACGGAATAGGTGTCTTCATGTAAATTGAGCTTATTACATAATGCCATATTAACCGGAATATTTGCCGCTGAGCTGCGGGTAAAAAAAGCAGTAATGCCAGACTCTCTAAGGCAAGTAAAAACCAAAGGGTAAGGATTTTTCTTCGTAATGATAAACACGATAATAGGGTTAACGATCAGTGCGATAATCAACATGGCGCTAAGTAATACGGCAACCAAATGGCTATATTGTTGTATAGCATCAAAGCCTGTTGTTGCCACCGTATTAGCCACTAAGCCAAAAATGCCTAGTGGAGCAAAACGAATAACCAAACGAACAATACGGGAAATAGCTTCACTTACGTCATGAACCATAGCCTTGCTCGATTCATTGGCATGTTTTAACGAGAAACCTAAACCTATGCCCCAGGCTAAAACGGCAATAAAATTACCATTACTTAGTGCACTTATCGGGTTTTCTACCACTTTAAAAGCAAGGGTCGCCAATACTTCGTTTAGGTTTTGTGGTGGCGTGGCACTTACCCCGGCTAAATCTAAAGAAAGTGTAGTTGGAAAAGCAAAACTCAGTAAAACCGCAACAAAGGCTGCGCATAAAGTACCAATAAGATATAAGCTAATAATCGGCTTAAGCTCGGCACTACTATCTATTTTCTGATTGGCAATAGCAGAAGTTACGATCACTAATATTAAAATGGGTGCTACTGCTTTGAGTGCGCTTACAAACAAATTACCCAGCATTGCAGATGCTTTAGCAGATTGTGGCGCAATTGTTGCGAATATACTCGCCAAAATAATGGCAACAAGTATCTGGCTTACTAAGCTGGTTGATTTCAATTTATCTAATAACGACGGGGACTCGATATTTTGCGGTGTCATACTTTACCTTTACCGAAGATTTTAATGATGAGCTAGTTTTTAGCATTGTATCGTTGTAGTTGTCTATAGCTATTCGTTAAACAACGCGCAATAAACTGTCAAAGTCGTTTCTATTGCAGTTATATTAGGCAAGCATATTAAAATCGCGTCAGAAAAAACAAGTGATGTTAAGAAATATTAGCCTAATTGATCATGCTTAAGCTATTAAGGAGAAGTTAATGTCAGTTGTCTCGTCTTAATATCAATTGGCTTACTTTAAAAGTTTACTGCGAAGTTTATTGGTTGCTATGCTGGTTTATCCTTCAAGCATAAAAAAACGCCATGATGAAGTCATCATAGCGTTATTTATTTTATTTACTCAACTATAGTAAGCTAAGTTGATGTTTATTGGTTTTGCTTTCTATAAGAGTCGCATGCCTCTAAGTCTTCACATTCACCGTATAAATATAAGCTATGATTCGTAAGCTTAATATTATGTGATATGGCTATATCAGCTTGTCTTTGTTCGATTACATCGTCTTCAAATTCTACAACTTTGCCGCATTTTAAACAAACTAAGTGATCATGGTGCGCTTTATGTGCTAACTCAAAAACCGACTTACCGCCTTCAAAATGATGACGAGTGACAATACCGGCATCATCAAACTGGTTCAAAACTCTGTATACGGTTGCTAAACCTATTTCCTCATTTTGCTCTAATAATATTTTATAAACATCTTCAGCACTTATATGTTGGTTTAGTGGTTGTTGAAGAATACTTAGGATTTTTACACGTGGCAGAGTAATTTTTAAACCTGCTCTTTTAAGTTCTTCATTTTGATCAGCCATTTTAAGTCTCTAAAGTTAGTTAATAAGGTATGAGTAAAATTATAGGTTGTTATAGGGTAAGAGAAAAGCATTTGTTTTGTTCTTCACTTATTTTCTTCATATTGGTTGAAAAAAGATAAAAAAAAAGCCCCTTGAAAGGGCTTTTTCATACAGTCTTGATACTATGCAAATTCAGCTAAACACATTTCGTCATTTAGCTGTGCTAGCCACTTATCAACACGCTCTTCTGTTAATTCACTTTGTCTATCTTCATCAATACACAAGCCAATAAATGTGTTTTCATCCACTAAAGCTTTTGATGCCTCAAATTCGTAACCGTCGGTTGGCCAATTACCAACGACAATAGCACCTTTACTTTCGACAATATCTCGCAGAGGCTCCATTGCGTCACAGAAGTATTCAGCGTAGTCTTCCTGATCGCCAAGACCATAAATAGCCACCAATTTATCAGTAAAGTCTATTTCTTCTAAATCAGGGAGGAAATCATCCCAGTCACATTGGTTTTCACCGTAATACCAGGTAGGAATACCTAAAATGAGTAAATCGAACTCAGCGATTTCCTCTTTAGTGCTTTTGGCGATGTCTTTAACTTCAACCAATTGCTTACCAAGTTTTTTCTGGATCATTTTACCAATTGCTTCAGTGTTACCTGTATCACTGCCAAAGAATAAACCTACGATTGCCATGAAATATTACCTTATAGTGCTTTCTTAAAAGAATGTATTATTTAGTTTGTGTCGCTAATGATTCAATTAATAACGACTCTATTAATTCGCTTCTACTCACTTTTTGAGTTTTTGCTAATTGTTCTAATTGTTCAAATAAGCTCAGGTGAATTTTAAATTCTACGCGCTTTAAACCTTTGTTTTTATCACGTTTCACCTGATTTCGTTTATTTATTTTAACCTGAACGCTGCGCGAATGAGGATTCGTTTTAGGGCGTCCTGGACGTTTTTCATCATTGAATAAATCAATAGTAGTTAAATCAGTAACTTCTTTTGCCATGAGTTAGCCTACACCCTGACTTTCCCAGGCAAACTGGATAATGCCTTTAGCAATAAATCCCGCACAGCCTAAGAGTAAAACAAAATATATGACAATTTTTCCTATTTTAGGTACATCATTTTTATTCATAACATCGTGAATTGATAAACCGATAAAGCCAAAAATAAAAAGGAAAAATAAATTCAGGCCAATTGCCTCAATAAGCTCTAAATGTTCTGCTAGCATAGCGGTTGACTATTTCTCATGTACTAAGGCCAAAAAATTGCCAGCATTATAGCATATCATTTACGCCATACCATCGGCATTTATGGCTAATAACCAAATATAGTCAAAGCACTATGAAGGAAAACTTTCTTTGATTTCTTCGCTGTTAGTTAATTATCGTTGCTATTATATCACTATTAGCTTAAGCGATAAATTCGGAAACAATCTTATTAAAAGCCACGGTTTTTTCTGCATGTAGCCAATGACCCGCGCCTTGGATGATTTTGGCTTTACTTTCGGGTAATAATTTGGTTATTGCCTCTCTATGTTTGGGTAAAATATAGTCTGATGCTCCGCCTTTAATGAATAAACAGGGGCCAGTGTAGGGTTTTTTGTCTACCGGAAGTTGATTCGCTTTCATTATTTGAGGATAAGCTCTGGCGATATCATTAACGCTACATTTAAAAGTAAAATCACCTTGTTGATTGATGGCTAAATTACGTAACAAAAACTGTCTGACACCAACATTAGCGACAAAAGGAGCTAGCTGTTTGTCAGCATCTAAGCGAGTCTTTACTTTTGTTAAATCAATATTTTCTAGGCCTTCAATAATTTCTAAATGATGAGGGGGATACTGCACTGGTGCGATATCGGCGACGATTAATTTAGCTATTCGTTCGGGATGTGTTAGCGCAACTTGAATGGCAATTTTGCCACCCATTGAATGCCCAAGTAACAGGCAGGTTTCAATACCTAAGTGGTCAAGTAGGTTGATAATATCTTGTGAAAGTTCATCATATGCCATGTTAGCATGATGGAATGATTCGCCATGGTTTCTTACGTCAACACTGGTAACACAATATGATTTACTTAATGGTTTTGCCACCATATTTAAATTTTCTAAGCTTCCAAATAAACCATGAATAAGCACTAAGTGGTGACCTGTACCTCTTTGTTGAAAGTTAAGTAATGGCTGTTTTAATGTCATGTCGTTATTATTACTGATAAATAAATAGCTAATATTGTCGTTTTTTTAATGTATTTTTGCAAATAAATGAGTTCAACCTATCGGCATTTCCCTATATAATCTTGCCGCGAATAATTTAAGTGAAGGGTAACAATGAAAAACATCGAAATAGATGAAGAGCTTTATCAATACATTGCAACTAATACTCAATATATTGGAGAAAGTGCTTCGGCCATCTTACGCCGCTTACTTAGCTTTGGAGTTGAATCTACAGATGAAAGTGTTACCGCGAAAACAAAGACAGTAGATACTGAGCCAAAGGTAGCTGAGGTTATTGCTGAAGTTGCAGAAAATCCAGCAACTAAGGCTAAAGTAAGTATCATAGGTGATATTGCGCCAACTGATTCGCAATGCCATGAAACGGTATTTAACTTCATTAATAAAGAAGAGCTGGCAATGCAGCGGGGCGCAGTAGGACGTTTTTTACTGATACTTGCAGCATTATACCGAGCTCATCCTGAACAGTTTAATGTTGTCACAGAAATTAGCGGTCGAGATCGCTTGTATTTCGCTGATAGTGAAAATAAACTAGCTGAGAGCGGTAGTAGTACTAAACCTCGCCAAATACCAGATAGCCCTTTTTGGGTCATAACCAACTCAAATACTACGCGTAAAAAAATGATGTTAACAAAAGCGTCATTATCTTTAGGTTATAGTGATGCTGATGTTGAGAAAATACGCGAGTTACTCTAAGTGATAATTTGATATAAGCTAATGTGAATTAGGTAATCATTAGGTTACTTATTCCTATCATAAACCTGCATTTTACAAGGATAAAAAATGAGTATTCACCCTTTTGCTGGTAAGCCAGCTCGTCCAGAAGATCGCATAAACATCGGTCAACTAGTTAGCGACTACTTTAACCTAGTTCCTGATGTGACTAGTGTCACTGAAAAAGTCACTTTTGGTACCTCTGGTCATCGTGGTAGTGCCAGTAAGTGCAGTTTTAATGAACAACATATTCTTGCTATCTGTCAAGCAGTGGCTGAATATCGCCAAGCAAATAACATTAATGGCCCACTTTATTTAGGTAAAGATACGCATGCGCTGTCTGAGCCAGCTTTTGCCAGTGCTGTTTCTGTGTTGATCGCTAATGGGGTAAAGGTGGTTATACAAGATGATAACGGTTTTACACCAACACCGGTTATTTCACGCTTAATTATCAGTTTTAATAAAGAAACTCAGAGTGAACTGGCAGATGGTTTAATTATTACACCATCGCACAACCCACCTTCAGATGGCGGTATTAAATACAACCCACCACACGGCGGGCCCGCTGAAGGCGATATCACAAAACAAATAGAGCAACGTGCAAATGCAATTATTGCTAATGCACTCGTTGATTTAAAACGAGTTCCTTATCAAGCAGCTTTGTTATCGCCATTACTATCTAAACAAGATTTCATTGGTCATTATGTTAACCAACTAAATCAAGTCATTGACATGCAAGCTATTGAAGAGGCAGGCATAACTATCGGGGTAGATCCTCTAGGTGGCTCTGGTATTGATTATTGGCCTGTTATTGCAAAACAATACCGTTTGAAAGTTAACGTGGTGAATGAGGTTGTTGATGGCAGTTTTGCGTTTATGCCGTTAGATAAAGACGGCAAAATTCGTATGGACTGCTCTTCAAAATACGCCATGGCTGGTTTAATTGCCATGAAAAACGATTTTGACATAAGCGTAGGTAACGATCCTGACTATGACCGCCATGGTATTGTAACGCCATCAGGTGGCTTAATGAACCCTAACCATTATCTAGCGGTGGCCATTCATTATTTAATGACCCACAGAAACTGGTCAACAGCGTGTAAAATCGGTAAAACACTGGTATCAAGCTCATTGATTGACCGTGTTGCCAAGCAAATTGAACGTCCTTTATCAGAAGTACCCGTTGGTTTTAAGTGGTTTGTTGAAGGGTTAGCCGATGGTAGCTATGCTTTTGGCGGGGAAGAAAGCGCCGGTGCTTCTTTCTTAGCCAAAGATGGCAGTACTTGGACAACAGATAAAGACGGCTTTATTTTAGCTTTGCTTGCTGCTGAAATTTTAGCAGTTACCGGTAAAGACCCGTACCAATATTACCTTGAATTAACAAAAACCTTGGGCCAACCTTGCTATGGTCGCGTAGAAGCCGTGGCTTGTTTTGAGCAAAAACAAGTCCTTAGCTCATTATCAAGTGATGATGTTGATGTAAATCAGCTTGCTGGCGACCAAGTGACTCAAGTGTTAGCCAAAGCACCAGGTAATAATGCCGCAATTGGTGGTTTAAAAGTGGTGACCGAAAATGGCTGGTTTGCCGCCAGACCTTCTGGCACAGAAGATATTTATAAAATTTATGCAGAAAGTTTTATTGATGATAACCATTTACAAGTCATTATTAGCCAAGCACAAGACATTGTCGCTAAGGTATTTAAAGCCAAAGGTTTATAAAATAGACGTGTGAGTTAACCCAGATCAATCATTGTTCTGGGTTTTTCTCTGCCTAAAAAAATACTTGTGATTTCTGCCAATATTTCTTCCAGTATGACTTCAATCTAAGGTGCAGTTAACTGATTTAAGTTGTTAAGCTAATTATTTGATTCCCCAATGACTATTTCTGTTTTAAACACTCTTTACATTTGCTTGGTAGCAACTTCACTTAGCTACTGTTGAAATTTTTGTTATGTTGTAAACAAAAAAAACAAAACAAGATATAACCCCCTCTACAATAATAGCCTGGCTTGTACTAACGCAATCGCTGAAAATTTTCATTTCAATTAAACACTAGATTAATTGAATGTGAGGCAGCTATGAGTAATCGTTAGTCAAAATAATATTAAGCTTAATAGCCGTTAAAAGCTCTTAACACCTCACCTTGAATTATGATGATCAACTAGGTGTTTGCAATATAAAATAGCGCTTAATAATTTTTTATTGTTAGTTAACACGCATAAAACCAATGTATAACTGTAATTGTTGTTAACCTGGCAAAACAATTCACTGTTTTTTTAATTTTTTAGCTTAGTATTTATTAGCCTTCATTATTTAATGATGACAAAAACTACTTTTATTATAATAATCTAAACTAAATTATTGTTTTTGTTTTTTATTATGTTTTTTTGTAAGGTTTGTGTTTTTATTTTTTTCCAGTCAATATTCGTTTCGTCAAATAACAAACGGTTTTAACCTCGCACAGTAACTATCACTGGTATAGTTACTATCGCTAACAATGATGAATTACACTGCAAGGAAATAACTTAATAACGTTTGGTAATATATTTGACAATACTGACTTGTGTTACTGGTGAAGGCTTTAATCTTTAATTAACTTTAATTTCGTTAAATTATGTGTAATTAACGAAATTAAAACCTCACTAGAGGCGCTGGTTAAAAACAAACAGTTGGTCCGTTTAGCAAAACACATAACCAACAAAACAACTTAACCGACACTCAAATACATAGTTAGAGAGTCGGACATTAAACAGGAAATAATTATGAATGAATTAAATGTAAATGAAATTGAGCAAGTGAATGGTGGTAGCCGTATGGTTAGAATCTTTCGTTGGTTAGCTGCGGAAGGTTTTGGAAATGGAGCAGGAAATAGATATGGCGCGGGAGGATGGAGACCTTAATTTTAGTTAAGTAATCTTAATAAAAGGGATCGCTCCAAAACCTTAATTGAACAGTTAAAATTTAACTTGCTGGAGCGATCATAAAAATATTTAGTGTCTTAAATTACCTTTATTTTTTATAAAATGTCAGAAAAGTTTAATTATCTTTTATTCAGTTCTCAAAACGCGCTTGCTATGTTTGCAAATTTTATTCAAAGCTATCCTGCATTGTATAAAATTTTTAATTTTTAGATATATATAAAAAGGTTGATTATTTTAACTATTTTAGGATTATGAATAGAGGGTGAAGTGTGGTTGAAAGTGTGCATTATGAAAAATCTAAATTAAGTTTCTCTATATTTGGGTGGTGTATCGTATTAAGTTTTGCACCGTCTTTACTATTTAGCTTTATTGTATCTGTAGTATTGGCTATAAATGGACTGAATATTTATGAAACAAAAGATCCTCAGATAGAAGTGATGATAGCACTTTGGACATCAATCTTATCTCCAGTCTTATTTTTTCCACTACTAATATACGTCATTGGCTGTAAAAGTGCTGATGAAATTTCATCTTATTTGAAACTTTCTAAAGTAAGGTTAACTTATATTTTATATGTGATAATTTTTACAATCTTTTTGGAGCTTTCTTTTGATATTTTTTTCAGTTTCAATAATGTTCCTATTAATGACTTTACGCTTGAAGTTAGAAGATTTATCAGCTCATATGGAAAGGCTGTTTTAGTTATATTTGCTATTTGTATTATTGGCCCTATCGTGGAAGAGTTAATATTTAGAGGGTGGTTATTTCAAAAATTGGTCAGTACGAAGCTTGGTCCTGTTGGAGCTGTAGGAATTTCCAGTCTTTTGTTTACATTATTTCATTTCCAATACCAACAGATATTACCAGTTATAGTTCTTTTAATTTATAGCCTTATATTGAGCTTCATTAGACTTAAAACTGAAAACATCAATTACACTATTGTTGCTCATATGACGTCGAATTATTACGTTCTTTTTGCACCAATATGGTTCGTTTAAGAGGTATTAAAATATGAACCAAGAATCACAGCAATTAAATTTTGATATCTTTAAACCCACCCACCTTATTTTATAATCTGAAATTGCGGAATGCGGTTCAGCTTTTATGGCGATGGTTGCCAGCTTTAATGGACATAAATTTGATATGCCAGTCATGCGCACGCGTTTTAATGCTATATTTAAAGGCATAAACCTTCAACAACATATTGAGTTGGCTATTACATATTGAGTTGGCTATTAGTTTAGGATTAGCTAGTCCTGCTTTACCATGCCCTATCGACGAGGTTTAATGTCGGGTTAACGGTTAATGTCTCTTGAATTTTTAATTGTTTTTAAATGTTTTAGTGTCTTTTGTTATGTAATATTAACAGCTACCAATCATTTAATTCATTAATGAGTTTTAATCCTTACTATTAATTTTTTATCGCTAGATAGTAATTAACTCAGGTAATTTAAAAAAGCTATTTTAGATATTGTTTGGTTATTCTCTTAATGACTAATTCTTAATGACTAGAAGTCAACATTACTGATAATTCCTCTGTGCTCTTTTAGGCCGTTTTTTACAACTGTAAAGAAAATTGCTCACTTGTTACTGAAAGGTGTAACACTTCTTTGTGCGTGTTTATTGAATGTAAGTTGACGTAAAGGTAAGGTTTAGGTAGTTGTTACAACATACCTATATTCGGTATTAAGTGGCTATACTAAAAATAACATAGCGCCCAGTGAGTCTAGTAAAGCAGAGTATTTAATACCTTAACTAGAATCATATACTTTCACAGATCTCTAATGTGCGTAAATGTGCACTAGAGACATGAGAAGAGAACATTATGAGCACAGATTTTTATGATGATGGACCTGCAGTGCATCAACCTCAGTTTATTGATGGTACCAGTGTTGAAATTCCAGAATTAAAAATTTTGGATGAAGACGGCAATACATACCCAAATGCAGACTTACCCGAAATAGACCAAACACTCGCGATTAAAATATATAAAACCCTAGCATTTCATCGCGTATTAGATGAACGTATGGTGGCCTCGCAACGCCAAGGGCGATTAAGTTTTTACATGACTGCTTTAGGCGAAGAAGCTGCCAGCGTTGGTGGAGCAGCAGCACTTAAACCTCAAGATATGATCATGATGCAATATCGTGAACAGGGCGCCTTAATGTTTCGTGATTTCAGTCTTGAAGATTTTATGAATCAGATGTTCAGTAATGCCAATGATTTAGGTAAAGGTCGGCAAATGCCTATCCACTATGGTTGTAAAGCCCTTAACTGCATGACCGTATCATCAACACTTGCTACCCAAATTCCGCAAGCAACAGGTTATGCCTATGGACAAAAATTACAAGGGCTTGATGCAGTTACCTTATGTTATTTTGGTGAAGGTGCTGCTTCAGAAGGTGACTTTCATGCTGGTTTAAACATGGCGGCGGTGCAAGAAGCGCCAGTGATATTTTTCTGCCGTAATAATGGCTATGCTATTTCTACCCCTGCAGATGAACAATACAAGGGTAATGGTATTGCCTCACGTGGTGTTGGTTACGGTATTAAAACTATCCGTATAGACGGAAACGATATTTTAGCTGTACTTAAAGCCACCCAAATTGCCCGTGCTTATGCCGTTAAAGAAAGTAAGCCAGTGTTAATTGAAGCCATGTCGTATCGTCTTGGTGCTCATTCAACGTCTGATGATCCTTCAGGCTATCGGACTAAAGAAGAAGAGGCTAAATGGCAAAGTCATGATCCAATCTTACGGATGAAAAACTGGTTAGTTAAGCAAAATTGGTGGGATGATGCGCAAGAAACAACGCTTTTTGAAAAACTAAGGGAAGATGTTTTAGCGGCGGTAAAAGTGGCAGAAAAAGTCAATAAACCCCATATAGATAGCTTAATAGAAGATGTTTATGACGTGCCGACTCAACAACTGCAAGCGCAGTTAGATGAAGTTAAAGCTCACATTAATAAGTATCCACAAGCCTATCCATTTACTGCAGGGAAATTTTAACCATGGCTAAAATTAATTTACTTCATGCTATCAATAGCGCACTCGACATTGCGATGGCTGAAAATGAGCGAACGGTCTGTTTTGGCGAAGATGTTGGCCATTTTGGTGGTGTTTTTCGTGCAACCAGTGGCTTACAAGAAAAATATGGAAAAGCACGCTGTTTTAATAGCCCCTTGGTAGAGCAAGGTATTATCGGTTTTGCTAATGGCTTAGCAGCGCAGGGCAGTATTGCTATTGCCGAAATTCAATTTGCGGATTATATTTTTCCTGCTTTTGATCAAATAGTCAATGAGGCAGCAAAATTTAGATACCGTTCAGGTAATGAATTTAATGTCGGAAAGTTAACTATTCGTAGCCCTTACGGCGGTGGTATTGCAGGTGGTTTGTATCACAGTCAGTCACCTGAAGCTTATTTTGCTCACACACCGGGTTTGAAAGTTGTTATACCGAGAAACCCTTATCAAGCAAAAGGTTTATTGTTGGCCTCTATTCGAGATGACAACCCTGTTGTGTTTTTTGAACCAAAGCGCTTATACAGAGCCTCAGTTGGTGAAGTACCCGAAGAGGATTACCAGTTACCTTTAGGTAAAGCAGAAGTTGTGCAAGCTGGCTCAGATATCACCTTACTTGCATGGGGCGCTCAAATGGAAATTATCGAGAAAGCTGCTCAGATGGCAAACAATGATGGTATCTCTTGTGAAATTGTCGATTTACGAACTATTCTCCCCTGGGACATTGAAACGGTAAGTAACTCAGTGATCAAAACTGGCCGTTTACTCATTAGCCAAGAAGCTCCGCTTACTGCGGGGTTTGCCAGTGAAATTGCTGCAACTATTCAAAGTGAATGTTTCTTGCATTTAGAGTCTCCTATCGCGAGAGTTTGTGGCTTAGATACTCCTTACCCGTTAGCACTCGAAAAAGAATATATGAGTGATCACTTAAAAGTATATGAAGCCATTAAGAAAACGGTAAATTTCTAACAACAACTTTCTAATTACAGGAAAAAGAGTATGAGTATTGATTTTATATTACCTGATATTGGTGAAGGTATTGTTGAATGCGAGCTAGTCGAATGGTTAGTTAAAGAAGGCGAAAGCATTGTTGAAGATCAACCTATTGCTGACGTTATGACAGACAAAGCGCTAGTACAGATCCCGGCAATGCATTCGGGAGTTGTAGAAAAACTTTATTATAAGCAAGGGGAAATAGCTAAAGTTCATTCTCCATTATTTGCAATGGTGACCTCAGAGGATAATACCAATTCTAATGAGGCAAAGCGTGAAGTTGAGTCAGAAGCCAAAGAGCCAGTTCAACAAGATGAAGTAGTATCAGCAGCTGCTAACAAGGTTGACCCTAGTACTGTCATCGCAAATAAAATTAGCAATGAAAAGGCACTTGCAAGCCCAGCGGTCAGGAGGGTTGCACGTGAGTTAGACATTAACATTCATCAAGTAGCTGGTTCCGGCAAAAAAGGCCGTGTATATAAAGATGATGTACTGGCTTTTAGTCAAGGTGAGCAAAGTCTTACTAAGCTTGTCTCGACTCCAAGCACACATTCAGAGCCTATTCGTGGTATAAAAGCGGCCATGGCTGCGGCGATGCAAAATAGTGTTAGTACTATTCCTCATTTTACTTATTGTGAAGAAATCGATATGACAGAATTGATTTTACTTCGGGCTGAGCTAAAGGAGGTTTACGCTAAACAAGATATTAAATTAACCATGATGCCATTCTTTATGAAGGCAATGTCATTGGCAATAAAAGAATATCCGATTGTTAACTCACAGGTCAATGAAGATTGTACTGAATTGACTTATTTTCACGACCATAATATTGGCATGGCTGTTGACGCTAAGGCCGGTTTATTAGTGCCTAATATTAAACAGGTGCAAAGCAAATCTATTTTACATTTAGCTAATGATATTATGCGTTTAACCAATGATGCCCGCAGTGGTCGTGTTGCAAGTGATGACTTAAAAGGTGGCACCATTACCATCTCAAATATTGGCGCTATTGGCGGAACGGTTGCGACACCTATTATAAATAAGCCTGAAGTTGCCATTGTGGCCTTAGGTAAGTTGCAAAAACTGCCGCGTTTTAATGAGCAAGGTGAAGTTGAAGCTCGCAGTATCATGCAAGTAAGTTGGTCTGGAGATCACAGAGTTATTGATGGTGGTACTATTGCTCGCTTTTGTAACTTGTGGAAGTCTTTCTTAGAAAAACCAAGCAATATGTTAGTTCATATGAGCTAATTTAATTCGTGATTTCTGTTTTGCTATAACTTTTTATCAATAGCAGAACAATAAAATTAGCCCAGTCGCTTTTAGCTAATACTTTAAGTTCACTGGGTTTTTTTGTTGTCAAATTTAGCTTGACTGCTTAACACTGATATCATTGCCAAGTTATACACAGACACATTGCTTACCTTGGTTGTCTTGAGCTCATCTATCACTGGTTTTAAGTGCAGTAGCTAATTCTTTTTGAGTTATAGATTGAGCAATGGTCTATCAGATTTTTATTGCCAGATACATCACATAATGCGCGATAGAATTGAAGTTGTTGAATATGCTTTTAGTGTAGCAATAAAGAAGTGCTAGCCCTGTTAATTTCAATACCTGTTTAATATTTTCATATTTATTTTCATTTTTACAGAAATATTATTCTGTGTTTTGACTATGTAGAGTTACTTCAATGAAAATATTTAATACGGCAGATGGCTTTTTAGTCAACGTGGCTTAATTTTAGTAAAAAAATACCCATTCAAAAGAATGGGCAAAACTACAACATGAAAATATAACAATAAACACTAGGAGCTAAGTTAACAAACAAAGCGAATTATAAAATTCACTGGTTTGTTTAAACTAAATTAATGATAAATATTTTGCTTGTATTTTTCTGTACCAATAACGTAACGATTTGTAATAAAATACATTTGTCCAATAAAATTTAACTTATGCTTTATAGGAATTGATAAAAGCTTGACCTTTATACAAAAAATAGGCTATTTTAAACGCGTGTTTGAACTGAATGTTTGTATTTTGAAAACCAACTAAGCCGCAAGCTGTTGTAAGTGGATTTATGAGTACTAAAAATAAAATATTAGATGCTGCTGATGTACTATTTGCCGATAAGGGCTTTAACGGTACTTCATTAAGGGAAATAACTAGCCAAGCTAATGTAAATTTAGCGGCAGTTAATTATCACTTTGGCTCTAAAAAAGAGTTAATTAAAGCAGTGATGTCGCGCTATATGGATGAGTTATCGCCTCATCTAGAGTTAGCCTTATCTGCTATCTGTGAAGCAGAAAATAAACCGAGTTTGCATGAGGTTTTTTCAGCTTTTATAGAGCCATTATTGAACCTTAATCAATTTAAAGAAAATGGCACCAGTACATTTTTACAGTTACTGGGGAGAGGTTATACCGATAGTCAGGGCTTTCTCCGTTGGTTTTTAACTACGCAATACCCTAATGTATTTACCAATTTTACCAAAGCAGTAAAGATTGCTTATCCGCAATTAAGCACTGAAGAAATGTTTTGGCGATTGCATTTCACCATGGGTACGATTGTTTTCACTATGTCATCAAGCGAAGCTTTGATTGATATTGCCCAAAATGATTTTGATAATCAGCTAGATATTGCAGGGGTTATTGAACGTGTTATCCCCTATGTGGCTGCTGGTGTTGCAGCGCCAATAGCAAAGCTTTAAATGTAAGTCTTGTGTAAATCTAAACAACATCATGACAATCTCTATTTCTGTGCAGTTACTATGTCGCTTTGGTAACTGTAAATCATGTTAATTAATCCTGAGTAGTTCTGCTTTTCCCAAAAAATTGTATTATAATCCGCCTCAATTAATGCGGTGCAATTAAATGCTGTCATCGTTTGTTTGACTATTTAGGGTTAGGTGAAATATGAGTGTTGATGCAATTGGCTTTTCAGCTGATTTATTAAAAGCGGTTAAAGCCTGTGGTTATAAGAATTTAACCCCAATTCAACAAGCAGCCATACCTGTTATTCGCCAAGGTGCTGATTTACTTGCGAGCGCTCAAACAGGTACAGGTAAAACAGCTGCCTTTAGCCTACCTATTTTAGATGCGGTTGCAAAAGCCAATCATGCAGCTAACAGCTCAGGCGCTTTAGAAAGTAAAAAAAGTGCTTCTGGCCAAGCCATTCGCGCTTTAGTTTTAGCGCCAACAAGGGAACTAGCAAAGCAAGTTGCAGAAAACATTAAAGCGTTTAGTCTACATTTACCTGTTAAAACTGGCGTTGTCTATGGTGGTGGAAAAATGCCATCACAAACGGCTATGTTGAAACAAGGACTAGACGTCTTAGTTGCTACACCGGGGCGCTTGTTAGAGCATTTAGCGTTACATAATGTAGATTTATCTCAAGTTAAATTCTTGGTATTAGATGAAGCCGATCGTATGTTAGATATGGGTTTTTTATCTGATATCGAAAAGCTCATGTTATCTATTAAACATAATCACCAAACATTAATGTTCTCTGCAACCTTTTCTGAACGAGTCAAATCGTTAGCCAAGCAATTCTTAAAAACGCCTAAAACAATAAGCGTTGCCAGGCAAAATACAACTTCAGGCAAAGTAAAACAAACGGTTTATTGGGTGAGTGAATCAAGAAAGAGAGAATTGCTCTCAGAGCTTATTGGTGTTAATAATTGGCAGCAAGTGCTTGTTTTCGCAGGCACAAAAGAAAGTGCGAATATCTTAGCTAAAGAGTTAAAACTCGATGGCATTAAAGCGGCATTGTGTCATGGTGACAAATCACAAGGTGCAAGAAGCAAAGCTTTAGAACAATTTAGTGAAGGGAAAATTCGTGTGCTGGTTGCCACTGATGTTGCGGCTCGAGGTTTAGATATTGATGACCTTGCTTATGTAGTTAATTTTCATTTACCCTTTTTAGCTGAAGATTATGTGCATCGTGTAGGTCGTACGGGGAGAGCGGGTAAATCAGGTACAGCGATATCGTTAGTCAGTCCTAAGGATGAGCGCTTTTTGGAGAATATAGAAGCGTTAGTCGGCCGACAATTTGAACGAATTGTGGTACCGGGCTACGAGTTTAATCGTCAAGAGGCTGACACTTATCAAAAGACAAGTGAAAAAAGAGAAAGTAAAAATAGATACCGAGTAACTCAAGAAAAAAACCAAAAATTAGCAAAAAAGACCACTAATCGTGGAACACAAAACAGCAATAAATCAACGGGTAAAGCCAGTAGGTATAATAATAAAATTAAAAAAAAGCGATAAACCTGCAGTTTAAGTTATTTTATATCCAATGAAATCATTGACAGCCGATGTCGTTATCACGGAAACACCTTTTAGCAAAAGGCATTGTTGCTGGTTTTGTGGCGAGCCTAATAGTTGTCATTTTATTTTTCCGCCACATAGTTCACTTTGTTCATATCATGAGGATAAAAATTTAATACTCGATTGTCCGCATCCACCCATCTCGGTGCCTAGTTGTAATGAATGTAAAAACTTTGCCCTGAAGGCTCAGGTAAATAACATTTGGTCAGTGAAAGCATACGTAAAGCGTCAGTTAATTAAGTTACATGCTAAGGACCTTGCTATTGGTGTAAATTGGACCAAGCAAGAGTTAGATGCGGGTGGTTTTGAACAGGGTAATTTTGCTGGTTTTGCTCGAAGCGCCTGGTTTATGTATGAGTTGGCTAAAGGACGTGTAAATTATCCTGGTTGGGTGTTAATTGTTAACGGTATTGAGCTTGATGAGTGTAAGTTTAAAGAAGCGTCTTTAACTCCTTTTTGTTTTGATGGCGTTCAGTTTCCCTCAATAGACGATGCAATTATACATTATGCTAAAGTTTTTGCTTTGGATAAGCATTATATGAGCGCGGTTATTCAACATTTGGCTGCTGGTAATATTTCCACCACCAGCTTTTCCAAGGCTATTAGGTTTTGTCGACTATTAGTCAATGCCACACCTAATGAGCGTAAAGCCGCATTTAAAACATTGACTGAACAAAAGTAATACCTCAACCGTTAATACAGTAAATCATATGTCACTAAAGACTTAAACAACACTTAAGTGAGTGTTAGATTGCTTTTTTTTACGGTATAGAGTGTCATCAGCTCGCTTGAAGAAGCTGACGCCATTATCGGCACGGTTCATCAAAGTAGCGCCAATACTACAACCTAATTGATACTTACTTAGTATGACATTATTGATCAATGCCTTATTTATTCTTTGTTCAATCACAGCTAATGCTGTCTCGGTCGCATTTTCTAAAATAATAGCAAACTCATCACCACCAAAGCGAAATAAGCTATCAGAATCTCTAATACAATGTCGGAGTATTTTAGCAAATTCTTGTAAAACTACATCACCAGTTGCATGGCCATAGGTATCGTTAATACTTTTGAATTTGTTCAAATCACCAAGTACTAGGCCTACTAAGCTGTGCTGTCGGTTAGCATTATGCATAGAACGTTTTAACTGTTCGTCAAAATAACGTCGGTTACCTAAGCCAGTTAAAGCATCCTGCATCGCTAGTTCCATAGCACAATGGTAAGAAATAGCATTTTTAAGCGGATGCAATAGACATTGATGCAATTGCTCAAGTAGTTTATGGTTGGCTAGACTAACTGGGCAGTCAATACCGTAAGTTAAAATACCAATAAAATCATTTGCTAATTTTAAGTCAAATTGCAGTTCTTTTTTAGCTTTTCTGCTACCTCGTAAGGTTTTATTTAACTGCTTGCTTTCAAAATATAGTCCTGAAAACTCAACATACCGCGAAGCTTCAGCGGCAAATATATTTAAAAGCTCGTCTATGTCCAAGGTGGTTTGCAATTGCGTCATAAACGCTAATTTTTTACGTTTATCGAAAATACTGTTAGAAAAAGTTTCAGCAATAAGCGCATCAGCGCTTAATGTACTATAGGTATTGAATGGTGAAAATCTATTATCAAGTACGTTTAGTGTTTGCATACAACAACCTCATTAACTTTATCTCTTATTGCTAGTCGATTTTATAAGCGCTTAAAAGATTTATTTGACGATAATGGTAACTAGTTAATTTAAAGCAAAAAACATACCATGGTGGTGTTTTAGGTGTTTTTAAATTTACAGAACTATTGTTAAGCAATACTTATGCTTTAACTCATTGAAATGTATTTTTCTTTATTGATAATATGATTTAAGACTAGGTAAACTGAAAGGATAATTTTTACCTATTTACTTTAAGATGTTAATTGGGGGGCAATTTATTGCCGCACCTAAATTAACCATGCCATAAGTGAATGATAGTTTTATCTACCGTCAGTTATTATCAATAACAAATAAGGGAAATGATGTGAGCGGTTATTTTGAAATTCTAGCAATATTAACATGTGCTGTCTTTGTCGTGTGGCTCTTTCGTCGTTTAAGTTTGCCGGCCATATTAGCCTATTTAGTTGCAGGTATGATTGTTGGTCAACATGGCTTAAATATAGCCCATGAACAAGTTGATTATGATCACTTTGCCGAGCTAGGTATTGTATTTTTACTCTTTACTTTAGGGTTAGAGTTTTCATTACCGCGATTAATGGCTATGCGGCATTTAGTGATCTCTGTCGGTAGTTTGCAAGTTGGAATTTCGTTGCTCATTTTTATGGTGGCTGGTTTGTTCTTTGGCTTAAGCTTTCCTGCCGCCTTTGTTGTTGGAAGTATATTAGCCTTGTCTTCTACCGCTATTGTTATTCGACAGTTGAGTGAAAGTGGCGCTATGAAGCGTAAATCAGGACAACTTTCTGTAGCAATATTACTCTTTCAAGATGTTGCGGTTGTTCCGCTGTTAATTATCATCCCTATGCTGGCATTAGACAGTCATAGCTCTATGGCATGGGCATTAATGCTGGCAATGGTTAAAGGGGTCGTTGTTGTTGCATTACTGCTTCTAATTGGCAAGTGGTTATTACCTAAAGTTTTTAATATTATTGCACAAGTCAGAACAGATGAGCTTTTTGTCTTAACAACTTTATTAGTGACGCTTTTAGCGGCAGCTTTTACTCAATGGTTTGGCTTATCAATGGCCTTAGGCGCCTTTCTTGCCGGCATGATGTTAGGAGAGAGTGAGTATAAACATCAGTTAGAAGCTGATATAAGACCTTATCGGGATATACTTCTCGGGTTATTTTTTATCACAGTCGGTATGAAGCTTGATATTAGGTTAGTTTTGTCTTCTCCGTTTAGCCTACTTGGTTTGATGCTTTGTTTCATGTTGATCAAGGTCTTGGTGATTAAGACCTTAGCCGTTAAAGCTGGCGTATCGAGTAAAGATGCTTGGGCCTCTGGTATAATGCTAGCTCAAATGGGAGAGTTTGGTTTTGTATTGATCGCACTTGCCAGTCAAAGTGCTGTATTACCGCTCGATATTGCGTCAATGTTGCTTGGGGCTGGTGTTATTAGTATGGCTATTACTCCTTTTATGATCAACAATGCCCGAGATTGGGCACTGTTTTTAAGCCAAGAAAAAACACCTCAGTCTGTTAATTTATCGGAGCTCCCTGAAAATCAGGTGCTAGATAACCATGTAATTATTTGTGGTTTTGGCCGAATTGGGCAAACAGTTAGCCGATTCTTAAAGCAAGATAAAATAGACTTTGTCGCTATCGATGTCGACCCGCTTCGTACACAAAAAGCAAGAGATGCTGGCGAGAAAGTTTTATTTGGCTCTTCTCGTCAGACCGAAGTACTCAATGCCGCTTGTTTAATGAAGGCTAAACTTGTTGTTATTGCTTTTGGCAATGATAAGCAATCGCTAGAAGTTATTCAAAAAGTGAGAACGATGAATACTGGTGTACCTATCTTAGTTAGAACGCGAAATGATGATCAGTTAAATGCCCTGCAAGCTGCAGGAGCTAATGAAGTCGTTCCTGAAAGCTTGGAAGGAAGTTTGATGTTAGTGTCGCAAGTTTTATCGTTATCTGGCGTACCATTTTCTAGAATTATGCGCCGTGTGCAAAAAGAACGTAAAAACCACTACAACCACCTGCATGGTTTTTTCCAGGGGGAACAAACCGATATGAGTCCTCAAGCAATTGATAAGATAGAGTTTGCTCATGCAATAATGATTAACGATAACTCTTATGCATGCGGTAAAACCCTAGCTTCACTCGATTTACAGCAACGTAGGGTTTACTCTGTTGCTTTGCATCGTGACGGCGTAGAAACTGAATCACCCGAGTTAGATTGTATTTTACAAAATCAAGATACCCTGATTATTCGAGGAAAACCAAGAAGGGTAGAGCGAGTCGAACGTTATTTGCAAGAAGGGAGCTAAGTTTGATTTATCTTAATCTAAATTCGATCACGGAGCTGCTAATTATGATTAATATGATGACAGTTTACAAATCGAGAAAGGCCCTAATGGCTTGTTCTTGTGCCATAGCATCAGCAAAACCTAATTTAATTAATTCACTACAAAAATTTTTTTCAAAAAGTAAATAACTAATAATACTAGACTCTGAATCATTTCCTATACCGGTGCTGCGAAGCAATAGCCTAATAGATAGTGGTAAGTCATGGTAATGTTTTGCTGCAATAGCGTTAAAATCATGACTGGGGTTTATCACAAAGCTTTCTATATGTTGTAATCCTTCGTTGGTCGCTCTGTTTTGTGCTGAAATCAACTTTAATGTACTATTGATACGCTGTAATCGTTCTAAATCGCTATGTATAGTGTCGGCAAAAATAGAGTCAAGTAAATGACCAGCAATGGTGGCAGTGCTTGGGGGATGGGGGTTATTTTCTCTAACATGCAGCGGCTCTTTAGGTTGCTCAACACCAATGACAAAAATCTTTTTGGCGCCAAGGTGAATAGCTGGGCTCAATGGAGACAATTGGTGAACGGAACCATCACCAAAATGTTGGTTCTTTATTTTAACAGAAGGGAATACCAAAGGAATTGCCGCTGATGCCATTAAATGT
Organism: Colwelliaceae bacterium MEBiC 14330; assembly: GCA_040779365.1. GTDB lineage: Bacteria > Pseudomonadota > Gammaproteobacteria > Enterobacterales > Alteromonadaceae > Colwellia. The sequence goes on along the minus strand of JBFONR010000006.1, from coordinate 16,177 downwards.
TCGGTATTAAGTTGGCTAACTTCACCACGCCTTTTCGCTCTTAACCAAGGCTCAGACAAGTCATTGGACTGATAAAAACTGATAGAGTCACCATTACTGTAATTTGATGCTGTTATCGAAACCGCTGATAAATACCCTCGAGCAATATTGTTATCAATGCGTTTAAAGTCGAGAATTTGATTAAGTAGCTGTCTAAGAGGTGCATTATTTAATAAACTTCGTGGGGTTTTATTGGCATAATCAGCCTGAAAACTTGCCAGCATTCCTCGACTTATATGAGAGAAAACTCGGATTGGATCGCTGTGATAGACACTGGATATATTAAAGTTTTTCCAAGCCCATTCTAACTTTTTTACACTCAGACGAAAACAAGAGGCATAACAAGCTAAGGAAGTCGCATTGACAGCGCCAGCAGAAGTACCTGAGAGAATAGGAAATGGAATACCGTGATTTCTCGGTACAAACTTAGCAATTGCTGATAAAACACCCACTTGATAGGCGGCACGAGCACCACCGCCCGTGAGCACTAAGGCATTTTTACTATTAAGATAACTCCGTTTTAATGTCATAGGCTAATGGATGATTATTATTATTAATTTGCGCTAAATGAATAAATATTTCAATCGGCTTCAATAAGTTAAGTGTAAGAGCTTTTTATTTACTTCGCTAGATAATGGCGTGATTTATTTGTTGATAATAAACATTTAATAGTCGAAAAAAAAAGCCAGCAAAGCTGGCTTTTTTAAAATGACATAGAATTATTAAATAGTATTGATCTTACACATCCGTTTTTATTACTAAAAGGTATTAACGTCTACTCTAAAATAATTTTTAACTACTTACGCGAGCGTTAGCAGCATCTATCAATGGTTGCGATCCAGTTTGAATAAGTGGTAGGTTAGCAGAAACAACTTTCCTTGGTAATTTAGAAATCATCAAAGAGCCTGTTTTTACTGAGCCAGACACCGCAGCAAACTCTAATAAGTTCTTACCATTACACTGTATACCGTCGAAGATACGACGAATTTTTAGTTTATTCGTCTTTAAAAATGAACGCATGCGTTTCTTGTCATCGGTTGCCACATACTCACAAATACTTGTCGCAATGTCAGCAGCTTGGGCCTTTGGTGTCGTTACAGCAGACGTTAATGTTAAAACAGTGATGGTTGAAGCTATTAATAATTTTTTCATTTTAAAAACCTTAATATTAATTGAGTTAATAAAAGAAAAAACCACGGGATGTACCTTTAACGTGGTAACTCCGCTGTCATAGGTGAATTTAAAGTTAAATTACCCTTAGACCGGTGGCTTTGCGTAACACGTTTTCACATGTCTTGCCTTTTCTTTGTCAATAGCAAGTATCACGCAAATATTACCAAAGTGCAAGTTAAATGCCGGGAAACGGGGTCTATCTTCACTTATAGATAAAAATAATTAGTACAGATATTTTAATGAAAAAAGGCAACTATCTGTAAAGCGTTGCCTTATTTAGCGAGATATTATCTAGGAGTTTTTTGAAGTGCTTAAGTTATTTAAGTTAAACAAACGTTTTGATAACTTGTTGATAAAATTAAAACTTCATCTCAGGTATTTCGCCGGTTATAACAAGCTCACCTTCAGTTAGGTTAACTATTTCTTCAACGGAAACTCCAGGTGCTCGTTCGAGGAGATGAAATTTATTCTCTTTAATTTCAATATAAGCTAAGTCTGTTAAGACCTTTTTTATACAGCCTTTACCTGTTAGCGGTAATGAGCAGTTATTGAGAAGTTTAGAAACACCATGTTTAGAGGCATGTGTCATGGTGACGATAATATTATTAGCGCCGGCGACTAGATCCATTGCTCCACCCATACCTTTAATTAGTTTTCCAGGTATCATGTAAGAGGCAATATTACCATGAACATCAACTTCAAAAGCGCCTAATACCGTTAAATCTACATGGCCACCACGTATCATGGCAAAGGATTCAGCAGAATCAAAAACTGAAGCGCCTATTGCCATGGTTACCGTTTGTTTACCTGCATTGATCAAGTCGGCATCGAGCTCTTCTTCTGTTGGAAAATGCCCCATGCCTAATAAACCGTTTTCTGATTGTAACATCACTTCCATACCATCAGGTACGTAATTAGCTACCAGAGTTGGAATCCCTATACCTAGATTGACATAATAGCCATCTTTTAATTCTTGTGCGACACGCTGGGCGATTTGTTCTCGTGATAAAGCCATTTTAATTCCCCTTATACCTGACGTGTTGTGCGTTGCTCTATGCGCTTTTCGAATTGCCCCTGAATGAGACGGTCGACATAGATCCCCGGTGTGTGAATTTGATCTGGATCTAATTGACCTACTTCCACTATTTCTTCAACCTCTACCACGGTAATTTTACCTGCTGTTGCTGCCATAGGGTTAAAGTTACGAGCAGTCTTTCTAAAAACTAAATTACCATATCTGTCGGCTTTCCATGCTTTTACAATGGCAAAATCGCCGACAATAGCTTCTTCTAAAATATAATCTCTACCATTAAAATTGCGCTCTTCTTTGCCTTCAGCAACAGGAGTACCGACCCCTGTTGCGGTATAAAAAGCGGGAATACCGGCACCACCAGCACGCATTTTTTCCGCTAATGTTCCTTGAGGAGTGAGTTCTACTTCAAGCTCGCCTGCCATCATTTGACGTTCAAATTCGGCATTTTCGCCTACGTAGGAAGCAATGATTTTCTTAATCTGGCGATTAGGTAATAAAATACCTAAACCAAAATCGTCAACACCACAGTTATTCGATACTAAGGTTAATCCTTTGGTACCTTTACGTTTAATCTCGCTAATTAAATTCTCTGCAATACCACATAAACCAAAACCACCAGCGATAATTGTCATATTATCCGTTAGTCCTGCCATGGCTTCTTCGTAGCTCGAAACTACTTTGTCGAATCCGGCCATTTTATTCTCCTCGTCTCATTTGATTCACTTTATTATTGGTGTGCTAAATACGCAGTAGATACTTTGGAGACCGGCGTTCTTCCAAGTTTATTACTGATAAACCAACCTGCCTGCAGCAATTTATCGAAGTCGATGTGAGTATCAATACCTAAGCCGTTAAGTAGGTAAACCACATCTTCAGTTGCTACATTGCCTGATGCTCCTTTAGCATAAGGACAGCCGCCTAAGCCTGCAATAGCGCTATCAATCACCGAAATACCAAATTGTAAAGCAGCGTAAATGTTAGTTAACGCTTGTCCATAGGTATCATGGAAGTGAACAGCAAGATGAGCTGAGGGCACACGGGCGCTTACGGCCTGTAACATCTTGGTTACGCTGTCGGGTGTACCAACACCAATAGTGTCGCCAAGTGATACTTCATAACAACCCATTGCTATTAACTTTTCTGTAACCAGAGCTACTTTTTCTGGCGCTATATCACCTTCATATGGACAGCCGACCACACAAGAGACATAACCTCGAACTTTTATATTATTTTTTTTAGCATCTATGATGATAGGTTCGAAACGTGCGATACTTTCTTCAATAGAGCAATTGATATTTTTTTGACTAAAACTTTCAGATGCAGCGGCAAAAATTGCTACTTCATCCACGTTAGCGCTAATGGCAGCTTGATAACCTTTCATATTGGGTGTCAATGCGGCATAAGTTACGCCAGCACGACGTTTTACGCTTTGAAACACCTCAGCAGAGGTGGCCATTTGTGGTACCCATTTAGGGGATACAAAACTACCACTTTCTATGTAGCTTATACCCGCATCGCTAAGTTGCTCAATTAGAGCAACTTTGTCGGCGGCGCTAATTGGTAACGATTCATTTTGTAAGCCATCTCTTGGGCCGACTTCAACAATTTTAACTTTACTAGGTAGCTTAAGTGGTCGTGGATTATTCATCGCTCATTTTACTCACTTGCCAATGTTTGTTCAAAAAATGCTAATAATTCAGCACCACCATCAACCATATCACCAGCATTGAAAAATATTTCATCGACTATTCCGTCACTCGGCGCCTTGATGGTATGTTCCATTTTCATTGCTTCCATGATGATTAGTGGTTGATCCTTGCTAACTTGCTCGCCTGAAGAAACCAATACCCTAACCATGGTACCGTTCATTGGAGCAGTCAAACCGCCAAGGTTATCATTGCCTAGGTTTTGTCCGTGATCAGGTAATATTTGACTGAAGTTAAAAACGCCTTGTTCTTGATATAGACTAATACTGTTATCTTTATGTGCGACAATGGTTTGGCTTCGATGACCGTCAATAGTGACAGTGATTTTGTCATCTTCAATCTCACCTTGACAATCGAATGTCTGTTTATTTATGCCATCGCCAGCAATAGTGATCATGTAATAACATGCACTAGCTTGCCTTTTTTGTTCAACCGTTACGGTATATTCAATATCATTATAAGCCAGCTTTAGTAAGTGATTATGTGGTTCATTTAAACGCCAAGCATTGCTTAAAAACCAAGGGGAGTTAGGGTCATTGCTTAAGCCAGCAAGCGCTTTGCTTCGCTTTGACAATGAAAGTACTAAATACAATGCCGCGATAGGTATTTGTTTTGTTCGTAGGTTTGTATCTTGATTTACAGAGGATTGGTGAAAAATAGCGGCATTATTTTTTTCTATAAAGCCGGTGTCTATATCAGCGTCTTTAAATGCTTGAGTTGTAGCAAGGTTATATAAAAACTCAATATTAGTAGTGACGCCATCAATACGATATTCACGCAGCGCTTTGGCTAAACGTAAAAGTGCTTTTTCTCTATTTTCGTCCCAGACAATAAGTTTTGCGATCATAGGATCATAAAAAACACTGACTTCATCACCTTGTCTAACACCGGTATCAATGCGCACATGTTTACTTTCTATTGGCGTTTTTAGTAAGTTAAGTTGCCCAGTTGCTGGTAGAAAGTCGTTATTAGGATCTTCTGCGTAAATTCTCGCTTCAAAAGCATGTCCGTTCAAGGTTAACTCTTGTTGGCTTTTAGGAAGTTTTTCACCAGCGGCGACTCGCAGTTGCCATTCAACTAAGTCTTGTCCTGAGATCATCTCAGTTACCGGGTGCTCTACTTGCAATCGAGTATTCATTTCCATAAAGTAAAATGAACCATCAACATCAAGTAAAAACTCAACCGTGCCTGCGCCTTGATAACCTATAGCTTGGGCTGATTTGATTGCAGATTTACCCATTTTTGAGCGAAGGGATTCACTCATGCTAAAAGCAGGAGCTTCCTCTATCACTTTTTGATGTCGACGCTGAACAGAACAATCACGTTCAAACAAGTAGACAGCGTTTTTATGATTATCACAGAATACTTGAATTTCAACATGACGTGGCTGGGTTAAGTATTTTTCAACTAACATGGTGTCGTCGCCAAAAGATGACATAGCTTCGCGTTTTGCTGCGGCAAAACCCTCACTAAACTCCTCTTCACTCCATACTTGACGCATGCCCTTACCACCGCCACCGGCAGTTGCTTTGAGTAAAACAGGGTATCCCATTTTATCAGCAGCTGTTTTAATGGTATTTTCGCTCTGATCATCACCATGATAACCTGGGACTAGGGGGACTTTAGCTTTTTCCATAATGCTTTTAGCCGCTGACTTTGAGCCCATTGCTTCGATGGCTTCAACTGGAGGGCCAATAAAAGTAATCCCTTGTTGTGCACAAGCACGACAAAATTCAGCATTTTCAGAAAGGAAGCCATAACCAGGGTGAATAGCTTGTGCGCCTGTTCTCATTGCCGCTCCAATAACTTTCTCAGTCACTAAATAACTTTCTCTTGAAGGGGAAGCGCCAAGATATACGGCTTCATCAGCCATGTGAACATGTAATGCATCTTTATCTGCATCGGAATAAACCGCAACAGTTAAAATACCCATTTTTTTAGCTGTTTTAATGATACGGCAAGCAATCTCACCGCGGTTAGCAATTAATATTTTACTAAACATCTGTTATCCTTCGCTATCTTTACATGAGCTGCTAGTTAGTTGTTTGGTTTTCATGTTTTTTTCTGCCAATAAGGACTACGTTTTTCAAAAAATGAAGATAGACCTTCTTGTCCTTCATCTGATACACGAATACTAGCTATACGCACACTGGTATCATGCATTAATTGTTCGTTAATATCTTGATAGGCAACATCAAAAGCAAGCTGCTTTGCTTGCCTCATTGCTTGAGGACTATTAGCGACTAAAGAAGCAATGACTCTCTCTACAGCCGATGTTAATTGATCTATGTTCACAACTTCATCAACTAAACCAAGCTGCATTGCTTTTTCAGCAAAAAATCGCTCAGCGGTTTGAAAATAACGTCGTGACGCTTTTAAACCAATTGCATCGACTACATAGGGGCTAATTGTTGCTGGTATTAGGCCAAGTTTCACTTCACTTAAGCAAAAGCTTGCTTTGTTACTGGCAATGACAATGTCACAGCAACTGGCCAGTCCAACAGCACCGCCAAAAGCGGCACCTTGTATCTTGGCAATAGTTGGCTGAGGTAAGTAATTTAATGCTTTTAACATTTGCGCTAATTTACTGGCGTCTTTTAAGTTTTCTTCATAAGAATAACCTGCCATACGCTTCATCCATGCGAGATCCGCACCAGCACTAAAGCTTTTGCCATTAGCGGCTAAAACCATGACTTTTATATCATCTCGTTTAGCTATTTCATTGAAGATATTTGTTAATGTCTCAATGATAATTTCATCAAAAGCGTTATGTTTTTCAACGTTATTTAACGTGACAGTTGCAATACCATCATCACTTAAATTAAAGAGTACATGGTTTGCATTAGACAAGTTGCCTGTTTGATTTAGTTCAGTTGTCTTTGTAGACATACATTTTCCTTAAGGATGATTATCGATAAATAAAGTTCTTTCTATTCATTGATAATGAGATGCTACATTCTGAAAATACCAAACTTAGTATCTTCAATGGGTTTATTTAATGATGCTGATATGGCTAAGCCTAGCACTTGCCTCGTCTCTGCGGGATCAATGATGCCATCATCCCATAATCTGGCCGATGCATAATAAGGATGACCCTGATGCTCGTAATCATCGATTATAGGCTGCTTAAAGTCTTGTTCCTCTTTGACACTCCAGCTTTCGCCGAGTTTCTCTTTTTTATCTCGCGTTACTTGTGCCATTACACCAGCCGCTTGCTCACCGCCCATAACTGAAATACGCGCATTAGGCCACATAAATAAAAAACGTGGATCATAAGCACGACCACACATACCATAATTCCCTGCACCAAAACTTCCGCCTATTAATATTGTAAATTTAGGGACTTGTGCAGTGGCCACAGCGGTTACCATTTTAGCGCCATGCTTGGCAATACCACCTGATTCATATTGTTTGCCAACCATAAAACCTGTGATGTTTTGCAAAAATACTAGCGGGATTTTACGCTGAGCACACAGCTGAATGAAATGAGCCCCTTTTTCTGCCGACTCGCCAAATAAAACACCATTGTTGGCGACAATACCGACAGGGTAACCAAAGATATTGGCAAAACCACATACTAAGGTATTACCATAAAGCGCTTTAAATTCATTAAAATTACTGCCATCGACAATCCGGGCAATTATTTCTCGAACATCATAAGGTTGACGAGTGTCTTTAGGAATGATGCCGTAAATCTCATTAGCAGCGTATGCTGGCTCAACAACTTTACCCAGAGCTTCTATATTTAATTTTATCGGTTTAACACGGTTTAAGTTACTAATCGCAGCACGAGCAAGATCTAAAGCATGGTGATCATTTTGCGCATAATGATCAGTTACCCCTGAGGTTCGACAATGAACATCAGCGCCACCGAGTTCCTCTGCACTAACCACTTCACCGGTTGCTGCTTTGACAAGTGGGGGACCAGCCAAAAATATTGTACCTTGCTGTTTAACAATAATGGATTCATCAGCCATAGCAGGTACATAAGCACCGCCAGCGGTACAAGAGCCCATGACTACCGCAATTTGAGGAATGTTATTAGCTGACATATTAGCTTGATTAAAGAAAATACGACCAAAATGTTCTTTATCAGGGAACACGTCATCTTGATTAGGTAAGTTAGCCCCACCAGAGTCAACCAAATAAATACAAGGTAAGTTGTTTTCCTGAGCAATAGCTTGAGCACGAAGGTGTTTTTTGACGGTTAATGGATAATAAGTGCCACCTTTTACTGTCGCATCATTGGCAACAATAACACATTCTTGCCCCGCGACTCTGCCGATACCACTAATGATACCAGCACAAGGCACATTATCTTGGTAAACTTTATAAGCAGCAAGTTGAGAAAATTCTAGAAACGGAGAACCATCATCAAGTAATGCATTGACACGATCACGAGGTAATAATTTGCCCCGGTCTAAATGCCTTTGACGACTTTTCTCGCCACCACCAAGCTTTACTTCACAGAGTTTTTCACGCAAGTCATCAACTTGCATTTGCATATGGGCAGCATTGTCAATGAAGTCTTGGCTGCGAGTGTTTATTTTTGATACTAGTTTTGCCACGATGGTGCCTTTTATTTGTTAGTAACCTTTTAGTTGATAGCAATTTTATCCAACGACTGCGCTATGCATGGTTAATAATTTACATCAATTGTCTACTTGACTTTTTTGTTGGCTCAAGTTGAAACAAACTAAAGGATTACAGCGTCAATAATTTTAATTTAAATACTAATTACTTAGACTCGTTAAATAATTCACGACCAATGAGCATTCTTCTGATTTCTGAAGTGCCAGCGCCAATTTCATATAATTTAGCATCGCGTAGCAGTCGACCAGCAGGGAACTCATTGATATAACCATTGCCACCGAGTAGTTGTATGGTATCTAAAGCCATTTTAGTTGCTAGTTCTGCTGCGTATAAAATAACAGCCGCAGAGTCTTTGCGTGTCGTTTCACCACGATCGCAGGCTCCAGCTACCATATAAGCATATGATTTGGCCGCGTTCATCTGAGTGTACATGTCAGCGACTTTACCTTGAACAAGTTGGAATTCACCAATAGATTGGCCGAATTGTTTTCTGTCATGGACATAGGGAACCACTAAATCCATACACGCATCCATGATGCCTAATGAGCCGCCAGATAGAACAACACGCTCGTAATCTAAACCAGACATTAAGACACGAACACCTTTACCTTCGTTGCCTAAAATATTTTCTGCTGGCACTTCACAGTCTTGGAAAACCAATTCACAAGTATTTGAACCACGCATACCTAATTTATCGAGCTTTTGATGACGAGAGAAACCTGGGAAGTTGCGTTCAACAATAAAGGCGGTAATACCTTTTGAGCCTGCGTTGGTATCTGTTTTTGCATAAATGACAAAAACGTCTGCATCAGGACCGTTGGTAATCCACATTTTGTTGCCATTAAGCACATACTTATCACCTTTTTTGTCAGCGCGAAGTTTCATGCTAACTACGTCAGAGCCGGCATTTGGCTCACTCATTGCTAAGGCGCCAACATGTTCACCAGTGCATAGTTTTGGTAAGTACTTTAATTTTTGCTCGTGTGAACCGTTTTTACATAATTGGTTTAAACAAAGGTTGGACATAGCACCATAACTTAAGCCAACCGAAGCAGAAGCTCGACTAATTTCTTGCATAGCAATAATATGTTCAAGGTAGCCTAAACCTGACCCGCCGTATTGCTCTTCAACTGTCATACCTAATAAACCCATATCACCGAATTTGCGCCATAAATCTCTAGGGAATTCATTGTCGATGTCGATTTGCGCTGCACGAGGTGCTATTTCATCGCGAGCAAAAGTGTTTACTTGGTCGCGAATCATATCGACGGTTTCGCCTAAGTTAAAATTAAGTGAGCTAAATGAAGAAATCATGGTTGTTCCTTTTGATTAAACTTTAACTACTGGGTAGTCATAAGTATGTAACTATTGAAAATAATAATATGTTTATTTATCAGTTTGTTAAGCTATTTTTTACCTTCCAGAGAATCTAGAATGCTTCTACAATTTTCTTCCAGATCATTTAGCTCAATTAATACCGCGTTAATATCGTCAAATTGTTGTTTGAGATCGGCTTTTTTTTGTGAAATTAAACTCATAATACTCTGTAACTGTTTAGCACTGGTTTTATCAACGTCATAAAGTTCGAACAACCTTCCTGTTTCAGCTAGAGAAAAACCTAGACGTTTACCACGTAAAATTAATTTTAATCTGACTTTATCTCGCTGATTGTAAATTCTTGTTTGGCCTTTTCTTGTCGGGGAAATTAGCCCCTGATCTTCATAAAAACGTATGCTTCGGGTAGTAATATCAAATTCTTTTGATAAATCACTTATTGAATACTTTATTGAGGTCAACTTCTCACTCATGTCATTTCATCTCAAAAACTTATTTTTAATTTATCTTATATGAAGTTTACGTTAACGTAAAGTTTGTTTATGCTAATAGTATCAGCAAATCAGTGTTAAATATTGTGGTAATTACCTTTGCATATGGAAACCTCACTGTAATTAACTGATTACACTTTTTGGTTTTGCATGGAATTAACATAATTAGCTTACGTTGGCGTCAAGCACTTATTGCGTTAGGCTTGATAAAAATATTTATTTAAATTGTTGGAGTATCAAATGTCATCATCAGACCCTATTGTTATTGTTTCTGCTACTAGAACACCTATGGGAGGCTTTGGCGGTTGTCTAGCTAATGTAACCGCACCAGAATTAGGGGCTAACGCAATTAAAGGAGCTTTAGCACAAACAGATATTGCTAATGACCAAATTGACGAAGTGATAATGGGATGTGTTTTACCCGCAGGTTTAAAACAAGCACCAGCAAGACAGGCAGCAATTTCGGCTGATTTAGCTTTATCTACCGTGTGTACCACCATTAATAAAGTATGTGGTTCGGGTATGAAAGCGGCAATGCAAGCACATGATGCCTTATTAGCTGGCTCTATTAACGTTGCTATTGCTGGTGGTATGGAGAGTATGAGTAATGCGCCCTATATTCTTCCCAAAGCGCGTTCAGGTATGCGTATGGGTCACGGTCAAGTTATTGATCATATGATGCTAGATGGTCTTGAAAATGCTTATGACGGCATTTCTATGGGATGCTTTGCTCAAGAAACAGCTGATGCAGCGGCTTTTACGCGTGAAGCCATGGATGAATTTGCAATTCGCTCATTAACTCGTGCTAATCAAGCGATTGAGTCAGGAGCCTTTGCAAATGAAATCACGCCAATAACTGTTAAAAATCGCCGTAATGACGAGCTTATTGATACGGATGAACAGCCAGGTAATGCTCGTCCAGATAAAATACCTTCATTACGTGCCGCATTTAAAAAAGATGGCACCATAACGGCAGCCAATTCTAGTTCTATTTCTGATGGTGCCGCGGCCTTACTGATGATGAAGTTATCAGAAGCACAAAAACGAGGATTAATCCCTCTTTGTAAAGTTGTGGCACATGCTACGCATGCGCAAGCACCAGCTGAATTTACTGTGGCGCCAGTTGGCGCAATGACAAAAGTACTAGCTAAGGCTAACTGGACAAAGGATGACGTTGATTTATTTGAAATAAATGAAGCATTCGCCATGGTAACTATGCTTGCTATGAAAAACATGTCTTTAGATATCAATAAAGTCAATATTCATGGCGGTGCTTGTGCACTAGGTCACCCTTTAGGGGCTAGTGGTGCCAGAATTATGGTAACCCTAATTCATGCCCTGAAAAACAAAGGCTTGCATAAGGGCGTTGCATCCCTTTGCATCGGTGGTGGTGAAGCAACGGCAATAGCATTAGAAATGATGTAAGCAACTTATTGATTGGTGCAATACTGACCAATTACCTATCAATAATTGATCTTTCAATAAAGGAATTGTAATGAATTTTGATTTAACCGAAGACCAGCAAATGTTTGTTGATACAGCTAAACAATTTAGTGATAGCGAGTTGCTACCTCACGCTGCTAAGTGGGATATAGAGCATACTTTTCCCAAAGATGTCATTACTAAAGCTGGAGAATTGGGTTTTTGTGCCTTATATGCTCCAGAAGATGCTGGTGGCTTGGGTTTGAGTCGTCTAGATTCATCTATAATTTTTGAACAGCTTGCTATGGGCTGTACCACAACGACAGCAATGATGACTATCCACAACATGGCAACTTGGATGATTGCTACCTGGGGATCGACAAAAGTTAAAGAAACTTGGTGCCCAGGGTTAGTGACAGGGGAAAAGTTAGCCTCTTATTGTTTAACGGAGCCTGGCTCTGGCTCGGATGCAGCTTCTCTTAGAACTTCAGCAAAGAAACAGGGGGGGGATTACATCATAAATGGCGCTAAAATGTTTATTTCTGGTGCGGGAGAAACAGATGTTTTAGTTGTTATGGTTAGAACCGGTGAAGCCGGAGCAAAAGGTGTTTCAGCACTTGTTATCCCGGCTGATGCTGAAGGTGTCATTTATGGTAAAGCGGAAGAAAAAATGGGCTGGAATGCTCAACCAACTAGATTAATCACATTTGATAATGTCAGAGTTCCGCAAGATAACTTACTTTCCCATGAAGGCGAAGGTTTTACGCTTGCAATGAAAGGTCTCGACGGCGGTAGAATTAATATTGCTACCTGTTCTATTGGTACCGCTCAGCAAGCATTAAATACGGCTATGACGTACATGCAGGAAAGAGAGCAGTTTGGCAAACCGATTGCTGCCTTTCAAGGTCTACAATTTAAGTTAGCTGATATGGCAACAGAATTAGTTGCTGCTAGACAACTTGTGCGTTTAGCGGCATACAAACTCGATCAAAATGACCCTGAAAAAACTGCTTATTGTGCTATGGCTAAACGATTTGCCACAGATATTGGTTTTCAAGTCTGTGATGCAGCACTTCAGATTCATGGGGGCTATGGTTATATCAAAGAATATCCTTTAGAACGTCATTTTAGAGATGTACGTGTACATCAAATACTGGAAGGAACCAATGAGATCATGCGAGTCATCATTGCGCGTCGCCTATTAACCGAAGGTGCTGGTCAGCTATTGTAAGTTGCCTGTATGCACGAGTATGTCAATGGCTTAGATCTGTTGCCCTACTCAAGACTATCTCTAAGAAAACCTGTAAGTTAAGGAAATAAAATGTCAGATTATTCATCACAGTTTTTACACGTGGAAATTCTAAGTAACACCGCAGTCGTTAGCTTTAATAATCCTCCTGCTCACACTTGGACAGCTCAAAGTTTAGCTGACTTACGTGACTTAGTATTGGCTTTAAACGAAGATAAAACTATATTTTCACTTGTATTGACTGGTAACGGCGCTAAGTTTTTCTCTGCTGGAGCGGATTTAAATGTATTTGCATCAGGTGATAAGCAAGTGGCTAAAGACATGAGTGATATTTTTGCTCAGGCCTTCGAAACCCTGGCTAAATTTAGAGGCGTATCTATATCCGCAATTAATGGCTATGCGATGGGTGGTGGTTTGGAAGTTGCGTTAGCATGTGACCTACGTATTGCAGAAGAGCATGCCGTAATGGCCTTACCAGAAGCCAGTGTTGGCTTATTACCTTGTGCTGGTGGCACACAAAATTTAGCTATTTTAGTCGGTGAAGGTTGGGCAAAGCGCATGATTTTATGCGGTGAACGTATTGATGCTTTGAAAGCACAGTCAATCGGCTTAGTCGAAGAAGTTGTGCCAACGGGTCATGCTAAGAATGCAGCAATTACCTTAGCAAATAAAGTTTCCAAACAAAGTCCTGTTGCGGTGGCTGCTTGTAAACAACTCATTCAAAAGAATCGTGAGATGCCAATTGCTCAAGCCTTACCCAAAGAGCGTCAAGCTTTTGTCGACTTATTTGATTCGCTTGATCAAAAAGAGGGTGTGCAAGCCTTTTTAGAAAAACGTAAGCCAGTATGGCATAACAAGTAGCTGGAAATTTATCAGGATAAAAGTACAACTCAATAGGACCAAATATGACGGATGTAGTTCTTTTTAACGAAATTGATTGTGAAAATGGCAAAAAGATTGGAGTTATTACTCTTAACTCGCCTAAATCATTGAATGCGTTAAGCGGCGCAATGATAGATCTCCTTTATCCCAAGTTGATTGATTGGCAAAAACAGCAAGATATTGCAGCGGTATTTCTTCAAGGTGAAGGAGAAAAGGCTTTTTGCGCGGGCGGAGACATTGTTCACTTGTACAAAGCAATGAAAAGCAATTTCAATGAAGGAGAAGAAGCATCAATACTTGCAGCAACTAACAATTATATGCCAGAAATTGAGTGTTACTTTACTCAAGAGTATAAGCTTGATTACCTCATTCATACATTTAATAAACCTTTCGTTGTTTGGGGCAACGGTATTGTCATGGGTGGTGGCTTAGGGCTGTTGGCAGGCGCAAGTCATAGAGTGGTAACTGAAAACTCAAGAATTGCTATGCCAGAAGTTAGTATTGGCCTGTTTCCTGATGTTGGGGCAAGTTACTTTTTAAATAAAATGCCGCCAGCATGTGGTCTATTTTTAGCTTTGACTGGGACATCAATAAATGCGGCGGACGCTAAATATTGTTCGCTTGCAGATTTCTTCGTAGCGCAGGAAAAAAAGGATAAATTTCTACAACAACTTCAATTGGTTAGTTGGGAGGATAGCAAGCAGGTAAACCATGACTTGCTTTCCCGGTTGTTACAACAATTCGAGCAAAAATCATTAACATTACAACCGGTTTCGCAAATTGAAGCACATCAAGTATTGATAACACGACTTATCGAAAAAGATAATTTAATCGACATAGTCGATGCCATTAGTAGAGAAGAAACCCACGATAAATGGTTAACTAGAGCTCAAAAATCATTAAAAAATGGTAGCGCGTTAAGTGCGCAATTAGCATATATTCAATTACAAAAGGGTAAAGAACTTTCCTTAGCTGATTGTTTTCGAATGGAGCTCAACCTAGCAGTGAAATCAGGTTGTTTTGGTGAGTTTCTTGAAGGAGTTAGAGCATTACTAATAGATAAAGATAACTCACCCAAGTGGAAATTTGATTCAATAGCTCTTATAGATCAAAACATAGTGAAGTGGTTTTTTCAGTCAAAGTGGTCTGAATCAGAACATCCATTGGCAAACTTAGATTGAGCTAAGTGATAATAATTAATCAACATCATAAGAAATAAAAGCAATGAATTTACAAAATAAAACGATAGTGATAACAGGCGGTGGTCAAGGCTTAGGAAGAGCAATGGCAATAAGTTTTGCTAAAAGTGGAGCTAATATTGCCCTCATTGACTTAAATGAAGCGTTATTAAAAGAGAGTAAAACACTCATAGAGCAAGAGGGGGCTAAGGTAAAGTATTACCTTGCTAACGTGAGCATAGAAAGTGAAGTCGAATTAACCTTTAGCCAAATAAATGACGACTTTAATGGTATTGATGGTTTAGTCAATAATGCCGGTATTTTGCGAGATGGTATGTTTGTCAAAGCAAAAAACGGCATTGTAGCTGATAAAATGTCATTACAGAGTTTTCAATCTGTTATCGATGTTAATTTAACTGGTGTATTCCTTTGTGGGCGTGAGGCAACTGTGCATATGATACAAGGAGGTAAGCCAGGAGTTATCATTAATATGTCGTCAATTGCTCGTGGTGGCAATATGGGACAAACTAATTATGCAGCGGCAAAGGCAGGCGTTGTAGCAATGACAACAACGTGGGCAAGAGAATTAGGTCGACATGGAATACGGGTAGGTGCTATTGCTCCAGGGGTGATTCGAACAGCCATGACTGATGCTATGAAAGCAGAAATGCGCGACCGATTGGAGAAAATGAAGCCTGTAGGTCGCTTAGGTGAAGCTGATGAAATAGCGCACACGGCAAAATATATTTTTGAAAATGAGTTTTTTACCGGTCGTGTGATTGAAATAGATGGTGGGCTGTGTATGTAAGTTGAAAGTTTGTTAAATACCCAGCGTCATTCAAGGTGAAATTTAATAAACTATTTACTGAATAAAGGCATTAAGACAACTAACTAAGCGTTTACTTTCTAAGGCTTTTAAATTTTTTTAAAAAAAATATTGACTTAATATTTTGGCAGCGTATGATACGCATCCTGCTTCGGGGCTACGGTGACGTTAGCTGCCAAGTAAGCAAACAACGAATGCGATTGTTTGCTCCTTAATTTACTATAAATATGAGTAAGTTAAGATTCTTTAA
>JBFONR010000069.1:0-316 GCA_040779365.1 Colwelliaceae bacterium MEBiC 14330 | reverse complement strand
GTCGTCGCTTCAGAGAAGGTAAAGCTAATCGTCGCGGTGTCACCCGCCACTAAATCACTCTCATCTGAGGTGATCGCCAAGGTCGGTGTATCCGTTGAACTCGATACAACCAAACTGTTACCGGTACCGTTATTACCATCAGCATCGGTATAGGAATTATCGGCAACGGAAATACTGATGTCACCGTCGTATTCTGCCGTCGGCGTTAACGTCGCGGTATAGGTAATATTATCTGAACTACTGAGCGTACCTAATGTGCCCCCTGTGACCAAAATATCTGCATCAACAAAATTCGTCGTCGCTTCAGAGAAGGTAA
>JBFONR010000068.1:0-325 GCA_040779365.1 Colwelliaceae bacterium MEBiC 14330 | reverse complement strand
ACCATTAATGCTGCCGAAATGACGCAGGTAGCTATCACAGGTACCGTTAGCAATGTAGAAGATAATCAAACGGTGACATTAACAGTAACCGATGGCACAACAGCGCTGACCTTTGATACCTCAGTCACTGCCGGGGCATGGACGGTTAGTAATGCAGACTTATCGAGTTTACATGATGGTCAGCTAACTTATACCGCGCACGTGTCAGATATCGCCGGTAACCCGGCTAGCGCGTCAACCAATACCGATAAAGATAGTCAGGCAAGCATTACTGTAGAAATAGACTCGGGTAATGATGACTTTTTACTAATCGATGAGATAACAC
>JBFONR010000067.1:0-325 GCA_040779365.1 Colwelliaceae bacterium MEBiC 14330 | reverse complement strand
GTATTTATGTCGCAAGGCGCAGTGTCGCGCTGTAACTTGCAGATGATATAAATACCCTCGATAAACATTCTCCTCGAGTGTTTATCAACCAAAGTAAAAACTCAGTTAATGTCTACTCGACGTTAATTGTTTTATCAAGTAACTCATCACAAACTTACCTTTGTAACTTTGTTGAGTACGTGAAAATGTCAGACTTTACAATTACCTTGGTTTAGTCACCAAGGTTGACTAACATGCTATTAAGAGCATTTAGGGTTGTATGGTTAAGTGACTAAGCGTATGTGGTGGATGCCTTGGCAGTTAGAGGCGATGAAGGACGTGTTAA
>JBFONR010000066.1:0-327 GCA_040779365.1 Colwelliaceae bacterium MEBiC 14330 | reverse complement strand
CGCAGGTAGCTATCAATGGTACCGTTAGCAATGTCGAAGATGGCCAAACAGTAACGTTAACAGTAACCGATGGTACAACAGCGCTGACCTTTGATACCTCAGTCACTGCCGGGGCATGGACAGTTAGTAATGCAGATTTATCAAGTTTACATGATGGGCAACTAACTTATACCGCGCACGTTTCAGATGTCGCCGGTAACCCGGCTAGCGCGTCAACCAACACCGATAAAGATACCCAAGCAGCCATTACCATTACCGTAGATACCAATGCTGATGTTGCTGATAATACCATTAATGCTGCCGAAATGACGCAGGTAGCTATCACAG
>JBFONR010000065.1:0-336 GCA_040779365.1 Colwelliaceae bacterium MEBiC 14330 | reverse complement strand
TAGCAATGTCCTACTCTCACATGGGAACTCCCACACTACCATCGGCGCAACTGCGTTTCACTTCTGAGTTCGGAATGGGTTCAGGTGGGACCACAGCGCTATTGTCGCTAAACAAAAAGGGGACAATCTAGAAATTGATATAAATCAGTAATAGTTCAAGTAACACGTTAAGTACGTGATGTCTTCGCTTTCGCTTTTGTCAGTCTTCACACAATCTTTAAAACCATTTAGGTGTTGTATGGTTAAGCCTCACGGGCAATTAGTATCAGTTAGCTCAATGCCTCGCAGCACTTACACACCTGACCTATCAACGTTGTAGTCTCCAACGACCCTTTA
>JBFONR010000064.1:0-352 GCA_040779365.1 Colwelliaceae bacterium MEBiC 14330 | reverse complement strand
AAGCAAACAACGAATGCGATTGTTTGCTCCTTAATTTACTATAAATATGAGTAAGTTAAGATTCTTTAACAATTAGTTATCATGCAATTTGTGTGAACACTCACATTATGTTGTTTTACAAGGTTCTTTACTGTTTATAGTGAGAACAAAATAAACGCTTAATGAAGTTGTTCATGCAAAGTATATAAATACTTATATGTAATGCGATATCAGTTTGTTTTAATAAATTGATATCACGACAGAATTCATTGAGCAGGAACATAAGTTCCACAAACGATTTTTAATTGAAGAGTTTGATCATGGCTCAGATTGAACGCTGGCGGCAGGCTTAACACATGCAAGTCGAGCGGAA
>JBFONR010000063.1:0-358 GCA_040779365.1 Colwelliaceae bacterium MEBiC 14330 | reverse complement strand
GTATTTATGTCGCAAGGCGCAGTGTCGCGCTGTAACTTGCAGATGATATAAATACCCTCGATAAACATTCTCCTCGAGTGTTTATCAACCAAAGTAAAAACTCAGTTAATGTCTACTCGACATTAATTGTTTTATCAAGTAACTCATCACAAACTTACCTTTGTAACTTTGTTGAGTACGTGAAAATGTCAGACTTTACAATTACCTTGGTTTAGTCACCAAGGTTGACTAACATGTTATTAAGAGCATTTAGGGTTGTATGGTTAAGTGACTAAGCGTATGTGGTGGATGCCTTGGCAGTTAGAGGCGATGAAGGACGTGTTAATCTGCGAAAAGCGAAGATAAGGTGATAAAAACC
>JBFONR010000062.1:0-396 GCA_040779365.1 Colwelliaceae bacterium MEBiC 14330 | reverse complement strand
CAACAACTTGAACGTGAAAATAAAGCACTTAAGGAGGAGCTATATATCCTAAAAAAGTGGCAACGGTTTCTTGCCGAGGAACATCAGGCAAATATCGATTCATCGAAAAGTTAAGAGCCGATATCAAGGTGACGCGATTGCTGAATTATTTTGATGTATCTAAAAGTGGTTATTACGATTGGCGTGCACGTCAACCTAGTGCTCGTTCGATAGAGGATGCTGAGCTTAAAGATAAAATTCAACAAATCTTCACTGAAAATAAAGGACGTTATGGGAGTCCCCGAATATTTAAGGCATTACAAAAGCAAGGTTACAAGATAGGTAAGAAGCGTGTTGAACGCTTATATCGTGCATTGGGCTTAGTTGCCAGAGTAATGCGCGTGACAACACGCTCAG
>JBFONR010000061.1:0-406 GCA_040779365.1 Colwelliaceae bacterium MEBiC 14330 | reverse complement strand
ACAACCTGCATCATTTATGATGATTTTTGCAAAATTGGCGGAGTGGACGGGACTCGAACCCGCGACCCCCGGCGTGACAGGCCGGTATTCTAACCAACTGAACTACCACTCCACAAGATTTGCTTATGAAATTTTAACAGGACTTCAAACCTGCATCATTTATGATGATTTACGCAAAATTGGCGGAGTGGACGGGACTCGAACCCGCGACCCCCGGCGTGACAGGCCGGTATTCTAACCAACTGAACTACCACTCCACAAGATTTGCTTATGAAATTTTGACAGGACTTCAAACCTACATCATTTATGATGATTTTTGCAAAATTGGCGGAGTGGACGGGACTCGAACCCGCGACCCCCGGCGTGACAGGCCGGTATTCTAACCAACTGAACTACCACTCCGCTG
>JBFONR010000060.1:0-408 GCA_040779365.1 Colwelliaceae bacterium MEBiC 14330 | reverse complement strand
CGGTCACCACTTTGTGTTTCATGACTGGGGTGAAGTCGTAACAAGGTAACCCTAGGGGAACCTGGGGTTGGATCACCTCCTTATCTTGAAGTAAAAAAGTATAATGGAAGGCATTTCTTTGAAGGTGCTTTCACGAGTGTTCACACAAATTACATGATAACGAAAGAAAGAAGAACAACCTTTAAGTTGAGTTGATACTCAGCTTAGACGACGTGATTTGACTTTAAACCAAGGCGCTTGAGCTTTTTAAGATTGAATGTAGTGCGCTACATGATTGAATAAAATGAGAAAGCAACGAAGGAATAAATTCAAATAGCAAGTCAAAGAGGGGCTATAGCTCAGCTGGGAGAGCGCCTGCCTTGCACGCAGGAGGTCAGCAGTTCGATCCTGCTTAGCTCCACCATTTTG
>JBFONR010000005.1:0-338481 GCA_040779365.1 Colwelliaceae bacterium MEBiC 14330 | reverse complement strand
CTCGACGCCTGAAAAGCAAGCTTTTCATCGTTTCCGCTCGACTTGCATGTGTTAAGCCTGCCGCCAGCGTTCAATCTGAGCCATGATCAAACTCTTCAATTAAAAATCGTTTGTGGAACTTATGTTCCTGCTCAATGAATTCTGTCGTGATACCAATTTACTAAAGCAAACTGATATAGCATTACATATAAGTATTTATATAGTTTGCATGAACAGCATCATTAAGCGTTTTTTGTTCTTACTATAAAAGTAAGGAACTTTGTAAAACAACATAATGTGAGTGTTCACACAAATTGCATGATAACTAATTGTTAAAGAATCTTAACTTACTCATATTTATAGTAAATTAAGGAGCAAACAATCGCATTCGTTGTTTGCTTACTTGGCAGCTAACGTCACCGTAGCCCCGAAGCAGGATGCGTATCATACGCTTCCAATTTTTGATGTCAACACTTATTTTCAATTACTGTTAAAATAAGTTGAAATCTCAGAAGTAAATATCTCGTTATAATGAATTATATTACTTCCTGTCGTCACTAATAATATTATCATCATTACACTTCTTGAGATCGAGCACTGAAGTAGATAAAAACTAAAGCCCTATTTACTACTAAACAAAAACACTAGTAATAATTGACTTTTTATTTATTCATTATCGACATAAATCAAAAGCCATTAACTATTTATGAATAAGACAGTACTAGTGTCAGTTTTTTTTACAGGTAGAACATTTATCAGTAAACTTTCAAAAAGCAATTCACAATTTAAAATAAACCAATAAAAACAATGTTTTAATAAAATTACTACCGTTTAAATTATATTGAAACATTCAAAATGTCATTTTTTAGTTATTTTTATGTAAAAAAAATTTACACAATTATCCTTTTATATTCATAACCTGTATATACAATAAAATCTATAAAGCCCACCAGTTCACGATAATTTAACAATATTGCAACACAGGCATTGATATTGCATATAATTGGCACTCGCTATTTCCTACTGTGCAGCTGCCAGTAAAAATAATGAAGTATAGAAATATACATAGCGAAGATATAACAATAAAATCGGAGATAAACATGTATTTTAAGAAAACGATTCTTGGAAGTCTGATTACTTTAGCATTCACAACTGGTGTAAGCACCAATGTAATGGCTAATGAAGTAACTGCAGATATTAGTAAATTCAAGTCAACAGGGAATACAGTCAAAACAAAACACAAAGCAACTAGTTACATAGTTCAATTAAAAGGTAATACTGCCATAGCTCAGGCTCAAGATATAGGCGAATTATTGCCTACTAATCAGCAGGTTGCAAATATTGGCAACCGTTACAACGCATACACACCTGCAATGCAAGCCTACACAAAAGCACTGGAAAATAAACAAAAGCAAGTTGCTGGTTCAATAGACTCTGTTGAAATACTGCACTCATTCAAACACGCTTATAATGGTTTTACTGCAAAATTAAATGCTAAACAAAAATCACAATTAGAAGCTCACCCTGATGTTGTCGGTGTATGGGAAGATAGACTAGAAGTGATTAACACAGCAAATACACCTGAATTCCTTGGGTTAACCGGCCCAGATGGCCAACACACCATGAACATCAAAGGCGAAGGCGTAATTATCGGTATTATTGATACTGGTATCTGGCCTGAAAACCCAAGTTTTGCCGATGATGGCTCTTATTCAGATCCAGCTGAATTAGGTTGGCAAGGTGCTTGTGATGTTGGTAGCGATGAAACATTTACATGTAATAATAAACTAGTTGGTGCTCGTTATTTCGGCGACAGTTTTAGTTCTCAGTACGATATTCAGTATGCATTGGGTGAGTTCGATTCACCACGTGATGCTGATGGTCATGGTAGCCACACTGCTGGTACTGCTGGCGGTAATGAAAATGTTGCGGCAACTCTTTCTGGCTTCGATGTTGGTACAGTATCGGGGATTGCGCCACGCGCTCGCATTGCCGCTTATAAAGCTTGTTGGAATAGCGATTATACAAACCCTGATGGAGGCCGAGAAGCTGGTTGTTTCTATGGTGATACTATGGCAGCAATCGATGCCGCAGTCACTGATGGTGTTGATGTCATCAACTATTCAATTGGCGGTAGTCTAACTGATTTGACTATTCCTTCAACCGCGGCAATGTTAAATGCAACAGCGGCCGGTGTATTTGTAGCAGTTTCAGCTGGTAACAGTGGTCCAGACCAAGAAACAGTTGGCACTCCGGCTCCTTGGGTAACTAGTGTAGCGGCTTCGACTTACAACGGTACCTCTACTGTTTTTGGTAAAGCTCTATCTGTTACAGATGGTTCTTTAGCTGGCACCGATTTCTTATCTGTGGAAGCTGAATTCGCTCCTCAAGCAAACGGATTAACTGGTGAAGTTGCTATTGCAGAGCCAATTGAAGCTTGTAATTCAGCACCATTAACTAACGGCACTGAATTATCAGGTAAAATTGCTCTCATTGCTCGTGGCTCTTGTGCATTTACCGAAAAATTTGCTAATGCCCAAGCAGCAGGCGCTACTGGTGTTATCGTTTATACTTACGAAAACACTGCTGCTTTTATCATGGGGGGTACACCAGAAACCGAAATTACTATTCCCGGTTCAATGGTATCATTTATTGATGGTAGAGCATTAGCTGATAGTCTTGCTGAGAGCACAGCTACCGTTGAATTTACAGAAAACCAAACTTCTGGTGAAGTTATTGAAGTAGGTAACACCATTGCCTCATTCTCATCAAGAGGTCCTAACCTAAATACTTATGACATTATTAAACCTGATATTACAGCGCCAGGTGTCAGAATATTAGCCGCTACAACCTCCGCACCTATGTTTGGAGATTCGGGTGAAACATTTAGGTATTTACAAGGTACTTCAATGTCTAGTCCACATATTGCGGGTATGGCAGCTCTGTTTAAAGAGTCAAATAGCTCATGGACACCTGCTCAAATAAAGTCGGCCTTAATGACAACAGCTCGTCAAGATTTGACTAAAGAAGATGGTGCTACACCAGCAGACCCTTACGACTTTGGCTCTGGTCATGCAGAACCGGTTTCCGCACTAGATCCTGGTTTATTGTTTGATACCAATCTTGCTGATCACCTAGCCTTCCTTTGTGGTCAAGGTGAAGATGCATTCGTTGAAAGCTATAACACCTCTTGTGCGACGTTAACTGCTAATGGTTTTAGCACTGATGCAAGTCAGCTTAACTTACCTTCTATTGCGATAGCAGAGCTTGTTGCTGATGAAACTATTTACAGAACGGTTAGTAACGCAACGAATGCGAGCTCATCTTATACCGCAACTATTGAAGCGCCTGCTGGCATTGAAGTGAATGTGCAAACGTTTGATGCCAATGGTGATGAGACACAAGGCTCAACCTTAGATATCGATGCAGATGGACAAGCAAGTTTTGCTTTAACCTTTAGCAAAACAGAATCAACTGAACTTAATCAGTGGCATTTTGGTGCAATTACCTGGACTGATAACGCAGGCCATTCAGTGAGACTACCACTAGCTATTAAGGCAATACCAGAAGCTAAAATTGAGGTACCTGAATTAATCTCCGGTGATCTGAATCGTGGTCGCTTCCGCTTCCCTGTTCAAATGCTTTACTCTGGTAAAACAAGTATTAGTTATGCTGGTTTAGTCGCACCATTCGGTGTCCCTGGTAACGTAGAAGCTGATCCAGGTCAGGAGTATGAGTTCCTAGGCACTGGTACCACTTATCACATGTTTACAGTGCCAGCGGGTACTCAACTTGCTCGCTTTAGCTTAGCTGATGCCTTAGTTGCTGAAGAAGGCTCGGATCTCGATATATATGTTTACCGTTGTATCGGTTGGAGTTGTACGCAAGTTGGTAACTCATTAAATGCAGGTTCAAACGAAGATGTCTTGTTAACAAACCCAGAGCCAGCTGATGACGTAAATGTTGGTAACGTTTATGTAACTATGATCCACGGTTATTCTACGGGTGCTGCAGCCTCGACAGATTATACTTTGGTTGGTTGGATTGCAGATCAAGCAGAAAGCACCACACGTGTTATCTCAAGCCCACGTGCAATTAACGGACGCTTTAACTACACCACTATCATGACAAGAGGTTTACCAACAGGTACCACTTATATGGGGGCAGTTACTTATTTTAATGCTGAAGGTGAAGCTGAAGGTACCACGGTACTACAATTAAATAATTAGTATCAATAAAGTGACAACTAGTGCTGATATAGGTGCTAGTTTTACTTAAACTGTAAGCCCACCAGAGTCTACTCTGGTGGGCTTTTATTTACTTAGTAGTCACTTGATTAGCCACCACGATAATAATCCTACATTAAAAAACCACTTAGCTCGCAAATAAGAATAAATACTTGTTAGATTTCATTGGGTTTCATTAACCTATAGTTCTTATGTTGCTCTCTTTTAATGCTAGTTTACACAAAAAACTATTCGACGATGACTGTGACATTGAGTTGGCTTTAGCGAACAATAATATAGGCATTAACGTTACAAGCTTGATGCCTAATAGGATAAATAATGCTTTATAGAATACGTAACTAACAGTAAAAAAGCATCATTAATATAGAATCGTTAATAAACCAGAATATTGATCAGCTGATGACTTTGGCTCATATTCGTTTTGTTTAAGCTTTATTATTAAGAACCCTGTAGGAATGAGACAAAGCTATTGATTAAATAACTCATTAGTTTAACTATTTGATGAATAGCAAGTATGAGTGGTTATAAGGTGCTAGAAATAGCTTTCAGATATAAAAAAGGCCTTACTGATGTAAAGCCTTGTAACATTATTAAGCCAGGTGAGGGCTTGCTTGCAAATTGCTATATATTAGCTATTTTTGCGACGTGCAGCTAAACCAATCACAGCAGTTAAGAAAAGCACTAAAGTAGCAGGCGTTGGAACAATTGTTGTGTTACCAAAAGCTAATGTGCCAGCATTATATAAACTACCATCGGCATTATCGAATAATGAGTAACTATAGCTACCTGCTGGGTTAAACGTATCGATAACACCAGCAAAACTTAACGTTGAGAAAATCGTAACGTCAAAGTCTAGAGATTCGATACCTGCTTCTACATTGTTAACATCAACAATAGCAGAAAAAATATTCCAATTAATGTCAAAAGTATCAACGTCATAGCCGTAGAAAGTAAATGACTCCCATGTGTTTTCTACATATCCCCATTCATCCATAGTATCTAAGCTAATAGTAACATTACCAATAACTTCATACTCATCAACTGCATCAAAGTCAGAGTTTAAAAGAATATCTTGGCTAATTAAGGTTGCGTTAGCCGCTCCAATAGCACTGAACGCTATAGAGATTGATAATAAGACGCGTAAAACTAATTTATGTAACATGTTACTTCCTATTTTTATATTGTGACTTTCATTTTTTTATAGTGTTAATAGCGACAAAGCCGAATAAGGGGTAAATACCATTAATCAGTTGCCGACATTGCAAGCTTACATAGCAAATATCGCGCCTAAATGAAAAACCTACTTTAAAACAATGTATTATCACAATAGTAACAACGATATTACTTTGGGTTAACACCTCCCAGTCAAAGTGTAAATTTTTCTGACACTTATCGACCAGTTATAGAATAAGCAAACAATACTTGCTATTTGTTTTTATTTTAATAACTTGCTAGCGTATGTTTATGACAAGAGGGCTTTATCGGCCATTTCATTAATAAGTTACAGAATTAAGGTTTTTACATGCACATTAAACAGTTTCCTTTTATAGCAGCTCTAATGACTATATCAGTCAGTAACTGTGCAACTGCCAAGGACATAGCGATATACCGTTGGGTAGATAATAATAATGTTGTCCATTTCAGCCAAAATCTTCCTAAAGGTAATGATTATAAAGAGCTCAGCACTATTTCTTCATACAAAGCATTATCAAAAGCACAAAGGAAAGCACTCGCTGAAGAAGAAAACTCAGCTAAACTGATTGAGCAGCAAGAAAAGCAGCGAGATATGGTCATCGCTAAAAATAAGGAAATCTTCGAAAAAAACTGCAAAGCTGCACGCTTAAATATTAAGATGTTAAGTTCTCTAGAGGCTGTTTATGTTAATGAAGAAAAAAATGATGGTAGTATTGGCAATCGTCCATTAACTGCCAAAGAAAAAATAGCAAAATTAACCTTAAGTAAAGAGCAAGAAAAACTTTATTGTGGTGAACAAGAGTAAAGTATTGCAGCGTTAACTAGCCCTGCAAAATAAATTGCAGGACTAGCTTTTACTCTTTTTTATCCCTTAGGCTTGGAAGTGAACGCTAACTCTCCATCAACAACTTCAACTTTTATTGAAGTTCCCTTATCAAACTGACCAGCTAGAAGCTTTTGTGCTAATGGGTTTTCAATGTCCTGCTGAATTGCTCTTTTAAGGGGACGAGCACCAAAAACAGGATCAAAACCAGCTTGCGCGACTAAAGATAATGCTTGATCACTCACCACTAGACTAAGCTCTTGTTCTGTTAACCTTTGAGATAAAGCTTTAATTTGTATTGCCGCAATTTGCTTTATTTGTTCGGCTGCCAGCGGATGGAAGACAACAGACTCATCAACCCGGTTAATAAATTCAGGTTTAAAGTGCTGGCCCAAGACCCCCATCACTTTTGCTTTCATTTGCTGATAATGTCCATCATCTGCCAATTCCTGTATAACATCAGAGCCAATATTTGATGTCATAATAATCACAGTATTTTTAAAGTCTACGGTACGGCCCTGTCCATCAGTTAATCGACCATCATCAAGTACTTGCAACAAGATATTAAACACATCAGGATGTGCTTTTTCAATTTCATCGAGTAAAATTACTGAGTAGGGCTTCCTGCGCACCGCTTCTGTTAAATAACCGCCTTCTTCGTAACCAACATAACCAGGAGGAGCACCCACAAGACGTGCTACTGAGTGTTTTTCCATAAATTCAGACATGTCTACACGAATTAATGCTTCTTGTGAGTCAAATAAAAACTCAGCAAGTGATTTTGTTAATTCTGTTTTACCAACCCCCGTCGGTCCTAAGAATAAAAAGGATCCTATTGGTTGATTAGGATCACTCAAACCTGCACGAGAGCGCCTAATTGCATTTGCGACAGACGTAACAGCTTCATGCTGACCAATAACGCTTTCGTGTAAATTTTCTTCCATAAGCAATAATTTATCACGTTCTTGCTCTAACATTTTCGCAACAGGTATGCCTGTAGCACGGCTTAATACGTCGGCAATTTCAACATCAGTTACTTTATTTGCTAACAAACTCATCTCTTGCATCTCAGCTTGACTGGCTAAGTCTAACTGCTTTTCCAACTCAGGGAGTTTACCGTATTGTAACTCTGACATACGATTTAAATCCCCTGTTCTTCTTGCTGCTTCTAGCTCAATACGAGCCTGTTCAAGTTCTTCTTTTATAGTATGAGCACCATAAAGTGCGGCCTTTTCCGTTGTCCAAACTTCATCTAATTCGTCATACTTTTGTTGTTTTTCGTCAATTTGTTGAGAAATAGTTGCTAAGCGTTTAATTGACGCTTCATCTTCATCTTTTTCTAACGCTTTTTGTTCTAGCTTTAATTGAATAAGACGTCGCTCCAACCTATCAAGATCTTCAGGTTTAGAATCCATCTGTAAGCGAATACTCGAAGCCGCTTCATCAATTAAATCAATAGCTTTGTCAGGCAACTGTCTATCACTAATATAACGATGAGATAAACTAGCCGCGGCAACAATGGCGGGATCGGTAATGTTCACCGAATGATGAAGCTCATATCGTTCTTTTAAACCACGCAAGATTGCAATAGTGTCTTCAACAGTCGGCTCTTCTACCAGTACTTTTTGAAAACGACGTTCAAGTGCCGCATCCTTTTCAATATATTGGCGATATTCATCTAACGTTGTTGCCCCGACACAATGCAGGTCACCACGGGCTAAAGCGGGTTTTAACATATTACCTGCATCCATTGCTCCATCAGATTTACCAGCACCGACCATGGTATGTAACTCATCGATAAAGAGGATAACTTGCCCCTCTTCTTTTGATAATTCATTTAAAACCGCTTTTAAACGTTCTTCAAATTCTCCACGATATTTAGCACCGGCCACCAATGCACCCATATCAAGTGAAAGAACTCGTTTGTTTTTCAAACCTTCCGGCACTTCATGGTCAACGATGCGCTGAGCTAACCCTTCAACAATTGCTGTTTTGCCAACACCTGGCTGCCCTATCAGTACAGGGTTATTTTTAGTTCGACGCTGCAATACTTGCAAGGTTCTACGTATTTCATCATCACGACCAATAACCGGATCTAATTTCCCCTGCTCAGCTCGCGCTGTTAAGTCTACTGTATATTTATCTAATGCTTGGCGAACATCTTCTGCATTTGGATCATCAACACTTTCACCACCTCGAATATGGTCAATAGCCGACTGCAGTCTTGCTTGGTTAGCACCAAGCTCTGTTAAGATTTTTCCTAAAACCCCTTTATCTTCAACAGCTGCAAGTAAAAATATCTCTGATGAAATGTACTTGTCTGACATTTTTTGTGCGTGTTTATCACACAGATTTAAAATTCGACCTGAGGCCGCTGATAGTTGAACATCACCGCCGTTATCTTCAACTTGCGCTAATGAAGACAGCGCTTCCTCTATTTTTGCACGTAAAGAACGTACATCAATACCCGCACTTTTTAACAAGGCGATAATTGAGTTACCATTTTGGTTGAGCAGCGCTAACATTAAATGGATAGGCTCTATAAACTGATGGTCTTTACCAAGGGCGAGGGATTGCGCATCGGCAATGGACTCTTGAAATGATTGGGTAAAACGATCTAAGCGCATTTTAGCTCCTACTTATCTCTAATATAGTTTACTGAATAACTAAGTTATGAGGGTAAATACCGCTTTTTCAATGCTAAGCAGATTTTATCATTGACACAAAAATAGGGCATTAACAACCTAACAGACTATCGCCTGCAAATAATAGTTGCCATACGGCCAGTCGTCTGGCTTTTTCGATAGGAGTAATATTTTGTAGAGTTTTCATAGGTACATTCTGGCAAACTCGCTATTGCCTCAATACCTAAAGCAGTTAATTTTAATTTAGCTATACGATGTAAGTTACATAAAGACTTTCCATTAGCTTTGTCGATAAAAGCCTGTGCAAACTTATGACTTTGTTCAATAAAACAGTCTTTAACCTCACTACCAACTTCAAAAGAATTCGGCCCAATACAAGGCCCTAACCAAGCCTTAATATCTTGTGGCTCTGTCTGCATTTTCTCGAGTGTCTTTTCGATAATATTCGCTGATAAAGAGCGCCAACCGCCATGAATTGCCGCGACTTCTTTACCATCTGCAGCACTTAATAATATGGGTAAACAGTCGGCGGTCATAACTGCCAAAGCGATATTTTTTTGCCGGGTAATGCTCGCATCAGCGATGATAGCTTGCTGGTTAACGGTTGAGACGACGACAACCTCATTGCCATGAACTTGTTCTAACCATTGAATATCGAGTTGCGAAGCATCATTATCTTTAGCTACTGTTTGCTTAATGTATTGCGTTAACGAACTGCGGTTAGCAATAACCCGCTGAGCGTTATCACCAACATGTAAACCAAGATTAAAGTATCCAAAAGGCTTATTTTCTTTATTTAATAAATTATCATATGCAGTTGATAGGCGTTTATCACTTTTAGTTACTTGATTACTTCGAGCAAAGGCGTTGGTTGTTTGACAAGCAAAAACCTTTTCTGACATTGGCTCAGGCTCTGTTTTATCTGTTGCCCAGTTCACCAACTCAATAGCTGAGTCAGTGAACGCAACACTATTTTTAACTAGCGACTTATCACTAATGTTAGTACTCATCTTTGGCATTAAGTCTATTATCTTCTTGAAGCAGCTCGACTAACTCAACAAAGTCTTCGGGTAAATCTGCATGCCAGGTCATTTGTTCACCGGTTATTGGGTGAAATAATGATAACATTGTTGCATGTAATGCTTGTCGTTTAAAACTGCGCAATTTCAATAATAGTGCTTCAGTGGCATTTTTGGGTGGACGCGGCCGACCACCATAGACAGGATCTCCGACCAAAGGATGAGTGATATGTGCCATGTGAACACGAATTTGATGTGTTCTTCCGGTTTCTAAACGTAAGCGTAAGCGAGTATGTAAACGATACTTTTCCATTACACGATAGTGAGTAACCGAAGGTCGACCTAAAAATGAAATAGCCATTTGAGTGCGTTTAGTTGAATGACGGCCAATAGGCTCATCAACAACACCACCTGCGGTCATTATCCCATTTGCTATCGCTTCATACTCTCGAGTAATTTCACGCAGTTGCAATGCTTCAACTAAGTTGGTTTGAGCCGCAATGGTTTTCGCAACAACCATTAATCCGGTGGTATCTTTGTCAAGGCGATGCACTATACCTGCTCTTGGCACAACATCAAGTTGCGGGCAATGGTGAAGTAAAGCATTCAATACAGTACCATCTGGGTTACCCGCACCAGGGTGAACAACTAGACCAGCAGGTTTATTTATCACTAAAATATCATCATCTTCATAAACTATATTTAATGGAATATCTTGTGCCTCAAAGCGAAGTTCAGCTTCTACTTCTGCATTTATTTCAATAACTTCGCCGCCATACATTTTTTCACGAGCACGAGTAAGCACTTGATTATTTACCTTCACCTGACCGGCTAAAATCCAATCTTTTAGTCGTGATCTTGAATAATCAGGAAACATTTGCGCTAATGTTTGGTCAAAGCGTTTACCTAAACAAGACTCAGGTACGGTATCTTTATGTTGAATGATTTCTGCCATTAAATTCTCTTTAAACTCGTTTAAACCTAGTGAATAAATCAAATTACCATTTGCACTGTGCAAGGCAAGATTGCTAGGGTAGAATGCATATTCTTAAATATAGAAACATTTTACCCGTTTACTCGGTGGTTTGATATTTATTTTAATTAAAACAAAGTAGCGATAATAAACTTCATGGAAAAATTGACTGTAAAAATTATATTAACCCTTTTAGTATTAGCCTTAGCAGGTTGCTCTTCTTCTGAAGATGAAATTGAAAAGGTTCCCGATAAATCAGCACAAGCATTATTTGTTGATGCAAGAGCAGCACTTGATAATGGTTTATATCAAAAAGCCATTCAAATCTTAGGTGCTATTGATTCTCGTTTTCCATTTGGTCCCATCTCTCATCAAGTGCAACTTGATTTAATTTATGCCTATTATAAAAGTGGTGATGCTGCTCAAGGTATTGCCTTAGCTGATAGGTTTTTACGTTTAAACCCTAACAACTCAAATGTTGATTATGTACTGTACATGCGTGCTTTAATCAATATTTCGACAGAGGAAAATCTATTTCAAGATTTAGTCGGCATTGATCGCGCCGACAGAGACCCAGAAGCATCACGTGAAGCGTTTAGAAACTTTAAAACTATAGTAACTGACTATCCAGACAGTAAATATGCTGCCGATTCACGCCAACGCATGATTGCGATAAAGTCACGTTTAGCCCGTTATGAAATTGCTGTAGCTAAATATTATGTTAAACGCGAAGCTTATGCCTCTGCTGCTAATCGTGGTCGCTATGTTGTCGAATATTTCGCGCCCAGTCCAGAAGTTGAGCAGGCACTTGAAGTAATGATCATGTGTTATGAAAAACTCGGTTTATCTGACTTACAAAAGAACGCTATGCAGGTGCTCGCTGCCAACTACCCAAATAATAAGCTCGTTAATTAATTATTAAACGTAGCGTAGATCATCGACAAAAAGACTAAATTTCAGCTGTAATTTAGTCTTTTTTAACTAAATTTATTTTGTCTTGATTAATATTATTATTTTTAAGGTAATTAATACGAATTTATATAGCGGTATCCATAATTAAAAAGCAACAATATATAGACCTTAATACATAAAGCGCACAACAATCCGTGCTAGCGCAAAGTAGTTATAAATTAAGTGCTGCTATTAATAGGCATTAAAACATCGATACCGACGAGGCTGGAAATTTTAAACAGAGCGCATGTTAAAAGTACGTGCTGAATTTCGTGGTTGACACCGAGCAGACAACCACAGCATGGAGAAAGCTATTGAAAACGCTATATCGCGTCGTTATTTTCTTCACCGGTACGAATACGAATAATACGCTCAACATCAGTAATAAATATTTTGCCATCGCCGATCTTTCCAGTTTGCGCCGTTGCTAAAATAGCATCAACACATCTTTCAACATCTTCCTTAGCAATGACAATCTCTATTTTTACTTTAGGTAAAAAGTCTACCATGTACTCTGCGCCACGGTATAATTCTGTGTGGCCCTTCTGTCGACCAAAGCCCTTAACCTCAGAGACAGTCATGCCAGTAATACCAATTTCACCCAAAGCTTCTCTAACATCATCCATTTTAAATGGTTTTATAATCGCTTCAATTTTTTTCATTTGTCTTGCTCGTTAATTATTGATTAAAGTTAGTTGAGTTCATTTAGTTATTACAGCTCTTTTATTGGTATATATCAATATCCAATTAGCTTTTAATTTTGTTAAACTATAAAAAATCATTTTATTAAAGCCTCATTAGGAAGTCTTATGGATCAGCAAACCATTATTGCAGAAATGAAAGTATTACCTGAAATCGATGTGCAATTTGAAATTAACCGTCGTATTGCTTTTATCAAACAGCAATTGACGCAGTCAGGTTTAAGTAATTTAGTATTAGGTATTAGCGGTGGTGTTGATTCTTCGACTTGTGGCCGACTTGCCCAGCTTGCTGTTGATCAACTCAATGCAGAGCAAGACAGCGACAGTCATTGTAAAAAATATCAATTTATCGCAGTTCGCCTCCCTTATGGAGTGCAAGCTGATGAAGCTGATGCGCAGCAAGCACTAGATTTTATTCAACCAAGTCATTGCTTAACAACCAATGTACTTGCTGGTGCTGACGGCATTCATCATGAAGTTTTACAAGCAATGAGTAAAGCAGAGCTTTTAACTGCTGATGATGCGCAAATCGATTTCTCTAAGGGTAATGCCAAAGCAAGAGTGAGGATGGTAAGCCAGTACCATATTGCTGGTATTATTGGTGGCTTAGTCATTGGTACCGATCACAGTGCAGAAAACATTACCGGCTTTTTCACCAAATGGGGCGATGGGGCCTGTGACTTAGCACCACTTTTTGGTTTATCTAAGCGACAAGTAAGACAACTTGCTAATGCACTTGGCGCACCCAGTATTCTGGTAGAAAAAGCCCCAACAGCAGATCTTGAAGAACTTAACCCGGGTAAGACCGATGAAGATGCCTTAGGTATAAGTTACGATCAGCTCGATAACTTTTTAGAGGGAAAGAAAGTCACCAGCGCGGTAAGTGAACACATTATTAATATCTATAAAAAGACTCAACATAAAAGACAAGCAATACCAACCATTTATGATTAATAACTGAAACTTACGCGGTTATACTTCGCTAAATCCATTTTTTTTACCTATACCTGTATAACACAGGATAGTTAATAAAAATGGATTTTTTATGCAACACTCTTTTTTAATAAAACATGTTTACCCTCAACAAAGTAGTTTTATCTCGCGAGCTAAAAAGCAAAGCCAACGCGGAATCACCCTGATAGAATTGATGATCGCTATGACTATTTCATCGTTATTAGCTGCATTTGCCTTACCCAATTTTAATGACTTCATTGTCGAGCTACGAGTAGATAGTGAGATATCACGCTTAGCACGCTTGTTAAGCCTTGCGCGCAACTTCGCTATTAATTCAGATCATAACGTTATTATTTGTCCACTAACAACCAATGGTGCTTGCAGCGTTATGTGGCATGAAGAATTAACTGTCTTTGTCGATAGTAATAATAACCAAAAATTTGATGTCAATAACGGCGAGCTTTTGATTGCTAAAAAAAGTGCCGCGGTCATTGGCGACATGCTCATCTATGCCAAAAATAGAACTAAAATAACCTATCAAGCAACCGGGCATTTATTTGGTTTAAGTAATGGCACACTAAAATACTGCCCTAAAGGTCACCAAAATAAATCAAGAGGCATTATTATTGCTCGTTCTGGCAGGTTTTATACGACAACAGATATTAACCATGATGGCAGGGATCAAAATCGCAGCCATAAAACAATTCAATGTGATTAAGCACATACTTGGGGTTGTTAAGATAAAAGGGGCATTACAACAGCTGAGCTCATCACGATACTGCTGCGCCTAGCTACATCGATTAGCAAATTAACATAATAATCATCTAAAATTACTGGTAGGCTTTAGGCTCATTATCACAAGATCTTTTACGAGATCTCAATTAAAATTTTCGTATAGCTAACTGAACATATCACCAGAATATGAAGCAGTAATATTAATTCATTGTCACTTGTCCAACCAGCACTAAGCAGATAAAATTTAAGCCACTTTAAGTCGAATTGAGGAGTTATTATGAAAGGCTTTCGTAATGGGTTAACAATTATTTTTACCGCCTTGCTAACCGTAGGCTGCGGCAGTGATGATAGTCCTGCGCCAGATGTTAATAATCCGCCGGTAGCTCAACCACAAACGAAAACCTTTAATGAAGGGCAAACATTTAAGCTAACACTTGTTGGCACTGATGCCGATAATGATACCTTAGTTTATCAAGTGATATCAGAGCCAAGTAGTTTCTCGTTAACTCTCGACGGTACTCAAGTCAGTCTTAGTCCTCAAGATCCGTATTTTTTTGGCCAAGACAGTTTCCAGTTTTCGGTAACAGATCCCTCTAATGCTTCAAGTACTGCGACGGTTACCCTCAACGTATCGCCAGTCAATGATGCTCCGCAAATAGGTAACAACGATAGCTGGGTTTTAGATGAAGACACTGAAATTATCAAAGCACCGGCATTTAGCGACGTTGACAATAGCAATGCTGAACTTAAGCTAGAAATAACCTCACCACCTGAGCATGGTAGTTTAGTTGAAGCTGATAGCTCGACCCCGGATAATCGTCTATTTCATTATATCCCTAATTCTAATTATTTTGGCAATGACTCATTTAGCTATCAAGTAACCGATCCCGCAGGTTTACAAAGCGATATCGGTAACATAGATATTGTCGTCAATAGTATTAATGACGCACCGGTTGCTGCTGACAAACAACTTGAAATTATCGAAGACGCGCCAGCAACAACGATAACTTTAGCAGCAACTGATGTTGAAGATAGCGAACTCACCTATGAAGTAATTTTAGCAGCAAAATTAGGTAGTTACACACTCGATGGTAATCTATTAACATACACGGCTAACCCTGATGTGAATGGCACGGAAAGCTTGGCTTATACTGCCACCGATACTGAAGGTAATACCTCTTTCCCCGCAGATATCGTTATCGAGATAACCCCGGTTGAAGACGCACCAGTGGCAGAAGACGGGCGCGCTTTTGCTTACCAACCGATGGCCCGTGAAATC
Source organism: Colwelliaceae bacterium MEBiC 14330 (assembly GCA_040779365.1). Classification (GTDB taxonomy): domain Bacteria; phylum Pseudomonadota; class Gammaproteobacteria; order Enterobacterales; family Alteromonadaceae; genus Colwellia. Next base: position 322,981 of record JBFONR010000005.1, on the reverse strand, counting down.
AGTATTGAGCTCCAAGGCTCTGACGCTGAAACCTCTGATGAAGACTTGGTATTTACCTTAGATGATAACGAGACAGCACAAGGCATCGCTATTACCTTAATTGACAGACACATTAGCTATATACCGCCGAGTAATTTTATTGGTGAAGATAGCTTCAACTTTAGTGTTAGTGACGGCCAGCAAAAAGTTTCTACAACTTTCACCATTGAGGTAGCCAATGCTTATCCTGATAGCGTTAGCATTAGTAAACCACAGCCATTTTTCATTCAAGGTGATCAAAGCTTTTCTACCGTATTTCAAGCGCCAAGAGAAGTCACGTTAACCAAAAGCTATGATATGTTTGCAACCGAAGTGACCAATGGCCAGCTCGTAGAGATACTATATTGGGCGCTCGACCCCAATCAGGATGGCGACAGAAGTGATGCCTGGATTAAAATCGTGGCGGTTGATAATGATTTAGATAACCCTGATTCGCCTGTATATAATTTCGTTTATTTAGTGGACAAGAATCCGCTGAATATTAATGAATCCTTATCTGATAAACCTTTGTTTCGCTTATTTCCAATACAATGCGGGCTAACCGATTACGACCGCTGTATTTTGCCGCAAATAAAATGGAAAAATGAAGAGTTTGATTTGGTTGATGCGCCGTTTCATCCTGATGGCGATATAGACAGTCGACGTAAACATCCAGCTATTGCAACAACTCGTGAAGGCGGTTTGTTTTATGCTTGGGCGATGAATGAAATTTTAGCATTGCCACAAACGGTGAGTTTGCTTGATTTTAGCGTTGATATGACGCTAGCAGGTTACCGCTTACCAACAGAAGCTGAATGGGAATGGGCTGCCGATGGCGGTTGGGATGGGGCTAAATACACCTGGTGGTTAGAAGGCGAACCGAGTACTCAAGTAGAGCCAGATGGTTCTTTTTCAAACTTTTTTGGCAGTGGCGATCCTTACGAGCAGTACGACAGACCCGTTACTGAGCCCTCAGTCCCACAAACGACCCCGGTTAAATATTACTCTGCCAATGCTTTTGGCCTCTACGATATGCTAGGAAACGCTGCCGAGTGGGTACTTGATGTTTTTGATGCCGGTGCCTATGATCCGGTTGGTGACTGCGTTAACCGCGATGTTTTTCCTCCCCTTCCTATTCCAAATTGTTTTGGTCCGGCGGTTACCGACCCACTGATTACTTCAGCCTCGTCAGACAACGGCGATACTTCTCGTGGTGGTCATTGGAATTATGGCGAGGGAGTATTTACGAATGCGCAGCGAGACAACAGAACATCTCTAGCGCTGACTCATGACGGTTTTAGGTTAGTTAAACCCGAGCAGTAAGCCTTGTTTGAAAAAACTATAACCTTTGAGCAACGATAAAGTTTTTAATCATTGAAAGCGCTTATTATTGCTCAAAACTGTCATGATGACAAAGTACTACTATTCATTTATTAATCAATATAAGGTTTAAGCTTTAAGGTGCTTTACCATGAAGCTTAAACCCTTTATCTGATCAAATAACCTCAAAAGATAATCAAGATGATAGCTAAAATAAAAGCTGTTCAGCAGTCATAGATATCACAGTTATCATCCCTAATAAATTAGCTCGACTAGCGATAAATAAAATAAGCCACTGTATGCACAGCTAATAAATAGCTTACTTAAGCACTAACTTTTCAATTCATGCTGTTCTAGTTCATCTATTTCATTCGCTATCGCTTGCGGTGACCCTGTATTTCGACATAGCCAGTAATAAGCGCCTGGCACAATAAATAGGGTAAACAGACTTGCTAGCGAGACACCGGCAAATATGACCACACCAATCACCATCCTACTTTCAGCACCGGGTCCGACAGCTAACACTAATGGAATAGCACTTGTTACCGTGGTAAAAGTAGTCATCACGATAGGCCGTAAACGCTGTTGAGCAGCACTGAGTAATGCCTCTTCAAAGGCAACGCCTTTATCACGCAATTGATTGGCAAACTCGACAATTAAAATACCATTTTTTGCCGCTAGACCAATAAGCATAACAATGCCTATTTGACTATAAATGTTTAAACTCATCCCCATTAATTCAAGCCCAGTAAGGGCACCAACCAAGGCTAAAGGCACAGTCAATAAAATAACAAAGGGATGAACGAAACTTTCAAATTGCGCGGCTAATACTAAGTAAGTAATAAGCAATGCCAACAGGAAAACAAATAAAATCGAATTTCCTGACTCTTTTAACAGTAACGACTCACCTTTATACGCGATTTGCACGTGCTCAGGGAGTTTATTTTTAGTGACATCAACAAGGAAGTTTAACGCATCACCCAAGGCATAACCATCAACAAGGTTAGCTGTAATGGTTATACTACGAAGTCGGTTATAACGATTAAGTCGTGATGACGTCGCGTTTTCAGCAATATTTAATAAATTAGCCAAAGGTATTAGCTCATTGGTAGTGCGCGAGCGCACATAAAGGTTATCGATATCAGTAGGTGATTGAAACTGTTTTTCATCACCTTCTACAATAACATCGTATTCTTCCCCGCGATCAACAAAAGTGGTCACTCTGCGCTGCCCTAACATGGTTTCTAATGTTTTAGCGATATCACCGACGGGCACACCTAAATCATAGGCACGTTCTCTGTCTATTTGCACCAATAACTGAGGGTAAGTTTCTTTATAGTCACTGTTAATATTGGATAGATTCGGGTTCTTTTCAGCCTCTGTAATGAGTATATCGCGCCATTGGGCAAGCTCTTCAAACGTATTACCCTGTAAAACAAAAGACACCGGCTCATTACCGCCACCGCCACCACGTATACCTCGACGCATAATAGCAAAGGCACGCACATCGGTAACACTTTGTACTTCGCGATTTATTTTGTTGATAAAACTAAAAGTATCAACGCTACGCTTATCCCACTCAGGTAATCCGACAATCGCTATGCCACCTGAGCCACCAAAACCTGGTACCCGAACTAGCACCCGATCTAGCTCACCCTGTTCTTGATAGGCAAGAAGTTTTTCTTCAATTTGATGCATGTTTTTGACATTACTTTCATAGCTTGCCCCTTCTGCTCCTTGCATAATTAGAAAAAAGTTGCCCCTGTCTTCTTTAGGTGTATATTCAGAGGGAACTTTGTTAAACAGCAGATACACTGCAGCGAAAGACAACGCCAACACTATAATAATAAGTATAGGTTGATGGATAGCATTAGCTAAAGCACGGCCATATCCCGCTTCAATGCACGCGAAAATACGATCAAGTACTTGACCAAAAGAAGAACTTCTCTCTCGGTGTTTTAACATTTTTGAGCACATCATCGGGGTCAACGATAATGCCGTTAAGCTTGAAAAAACTACCGCAGCTGCAATCGCAATAGCAAACTCGGTAAATAAACGCCCGACATTGCCAGATAAAAACACTAAAGGTACAAAAACAGCAACCAAGACTAACGTAGTCGCAACCACTGCAAAAGCAACTTCTCTACCACCCTCGTAAGCGGCCATTAATGGCGTTTGCCCCTTCTCAATGCGACGGTAAATATTTTCCAATACTACGATAGCATCATCAACAACTAAACCTATCGCCAATACTAAGGCTAGTAAGGTCAATAAGTTAATAGAAAAGCCAAACCAAGATAAGGCCATCATTGAGCCTATTAAGGCAACCGGGACTGTTATGGCGGGAATGAGTGTCGCGCGAACATTACCTAAAAATAAAAAGATCACTAAAACCACCATCATCATGGCAATAATTAACGTGTTATAAACTTCATCAATTGAACCTTGAATAAAAACAGAGCTATCGTAACTATTGGTAATGGTAGTGCCTACCGGCAGAGAATCACGAATGGCGATCATTTCTTTTCTAGCAGATTTAACGACTTCTAAGGTGTTAGCTTTAGATTGTTTAATAACACCTAAACCAACCATGTTTTTGCCATTGCCACGAAACATGTTTTCGTCATCTTGTGCGCCCACAAACACTTGTGCGACATCACCTAAACGTACCAGAGATTTACTGTCTGAATGGGTAATGACCATATCGGCAAAATCTTGCTCAGATAAATAACTACGCTCCACCCTGATTGAAAAGTCTCTATCTACCGATTCAATTCGCCCTGCGGGTAATTCAATATTTTCATCACGCAACGTACTTTCAATATCTTGCACAGTAATACCTCGTGCAGCCATCGATGCACGATTAAGACGTATTTTCATGGCATAGGTACGACCGCCACCAACCTGCACTCGGGCAACACCATCGACTACAGCAAAACGATCGACAATATATCGATTAGCATAATCTGTAAGCGCTAAAGAGCTCATGGTGTCACTTTGCAGTACAAACCAGACAATGACATTTTCATCGTCATTTGCTTTCGATACCTCAGGGGGCTCTGATTGCTCTGGCAAATTATTTAACGCGCGAGACACTCTGTCACGGACATCATTGGTCGCTGCATCAATGTTTCTATCTAAGTTAAATTCAATGGTGATACTTGAGCGCCCCACCCGACTATTCGAGTTAATCGTTTTAATCCCTTCAACACCGCTAATGCGATCTTCGAGGAGTTTGGTGATTTTTGTTTCGACAATAGCCGCCGAGGCACCTGGATATGAGGTACTGATATTAACAACAGGTGGATCAATATCTGGGTATTCTCGCAGTGGTAACATTAAAAAAGCGACAAGACCAAAAGTAACAATTAAGAGGTTTACCACCGTAGCAAAAACCGGCCTTTTTACCGATAAATCTGATAATATCACTAGTGTTGTACTCCATTATTGGATTCAACTTCCGATGCTTTTTGCTTTGGCTCTATAATACTAACGGTTGCGCCATCACGTAATTTTAGCGCACCTTCAACAACCACTTGCTCGCCTTCATTTAAACCAGAGATAACCTCAACAACACCTGGCTGACGACGACCGATTTCAATGACTTTTCGAAAAGCTTTACCTTCTTTTTCGGTAAAAACGTAATGGCTACCTTCTATAGGGATGATACTGCTCTCGGGCAGTTGCAGAATGTTTTCAACTTGTAATAAAACACTTATGTTTAACAACATACCTGGATGAAGTTTCTGATTTTCATTATTAATACTAGCGCGCACTTTAATCGTTCGAGTATTTGAGTCAATTCGACTATCAATCGCCGTGATTTTCCCGATAAATTCTTTTGATTTATAAGCGGTATTTTTTGCACTGATTTGTTGACCAACATTGATATGAGTCAACAGACGTTCCGGTAAGTGAAAATCAACTTTAATCAAGCTTGAATCGTCTAGACTGGTAATAGTCTTACCCGCATCAACATAGGCGCCCTTACTTACTTGGCGAAATCCCAAAACACCTGAAAAAGGCGCACGAATAGTTAAATCACTTAACCTTGCCTTAGCACTGGCCAATTGCGCTTCAATCGCTTTGGTTTGCGCTGCTTGCTGTTCAACTAGAGATTGAGAAGTAGCTCGGCTTGCTAATAATTCAGTCAAACGTTTTAAATGGGCTTGTGATTCCGATAAGTTAGCCGTTAATTCATTAACTTTTGCCAACTCTTCTTGATTGTTAAGCCTTATTAAAGGCGCGCCTTTTTTAACAAATTGCCCATCGTCAAAATAAACTTCATCAACGAGATCTGAGTATTTACTGGTAATAACGACCTGCTCATTTGCTCGAGCGGTGCCTAAAGCCTCAACACTTTCTATAAATTCAGCTAATAATACTGGTGTCATTTTTACCGAAACAACACGATTATATTGTGATTTTTCTTTTTTCGTCTCGGGCCATTGCAAATAAACGATTAGCACTAGCAAGATAGAAATAATAATAAATAGGGGTAAACGGCTACTAATCGGCGAATTGCTATTCGCATTATTAGGCACAGATTGATTTGACATAAAGAACTTCTCTAGACAATAGTAATAAGTGATGAATTGTGCTTTTAAATGCTCTCATTGCACATCAATACTATAACCTATAGCCTATTTAATAGCATTTACCTAGCAAGTAACTTAGCTTAAAATATTAACCACTTAACGCAAATTACCGCAAATGAGATCTCCTTTGAATAAATTAGCTATTTTAGCCTTTGCTCTATTAATATTTTTCAGCACCATGTTATGGTACCTGGCTAATGGCTCTTTAAATGAGTACCTTAAAAGTCAAGTACTACTGCAAAGTCAATATTATAGCGGTCAAAAAGCAATACTACTTGATGCGGAATACAAAACAGAGGATGGTGTTGCTTACTTTAACAAACTGACTTTGGCTAATATTGAGGGAGCATCAGAGCCGTTGCTACTATCTGTTGATAATATAACAGCCCAACTTGCCAAAACTCCGGCTAAGAAGCTTAATAACCAAAGCCTGCAAGCAAAAACTACCACGATTATAACTATTGAAAAATTGCTGTTATCAAATGTTCAAGTTTGGTCTGAAATAATGTTATCGGGTGAAGAAAACCTTGAACAATTAGTCAACGACATTACCATGCAACTTGCTAGCGATTATCCTGTATTGTATCCAGAAATTAGTGCAAAAATATACGCTGAACAACATCCCGAACTCAATGAAAAACTCGCATTAGACAAGTCGGTTATCGCTAATGAAAAGCCTGAAGTAAACCAAGCTGTTATTCAAGCAAAGCAAGCAAAACAGCAAAAACGTCTTTTAGGAAAGGCACAAACACGACTTATTATCTCATCAGTCATTATTGAAGGCGCCACATTAACTCACATTATTGAAGGTCAAAGTACAAATAAGTATTTTGACACTATCGATTTAGGCCGTTTTGGCGATAAATATGGTTTGGACAGTAACCAATTAGGTGGGGAATTGCTTAAAGCAATTATCAGTCAATTGAAAGTCGCCAATAAAGCAACAAAAACACCACCAAATAATAAAAGCTAAGGTATTAATTCTTCATTACTTTCAATAAATACTGTTCTACTGCCATCAGCGTGCAAATCAGCAATTAAACTGGGTGAACCATCGTTTTTTAATTCTATATAACCTAAACCGCTTTTAGGCTGTAATCGCTGATGCCTCAGCTTTAGGTTTTTCGTCTTTATCGCTTTTTCACTGGCATCGCTTTTATCAATGAACAGCTTACGGCCTTTAATACGCATAGCTCTTCGTTTAGTAAATAAATTCAATGGTGATTGAGAACCATATAGCCAACGGTTCAAACGATCAAATATCGTTATTAAGGGTCGCGGAAATTGATTTTTGATACCGCTTGAAGTGATTTGCCAAATTTTTGGCGACTGGTGACGAAAACGTAACTCAATGTCATAAACAAAGGAATAATGCACATCGCCAGAGAGGATGACAAAGTGTTGTGGGGTTTTAGGGTGCTTAAAAATATTCAGTAAAGTACTGGCAGCGCCAGAATGCGCCATCCAGTTTTCAGCGTCAACGGCTAAAGGTTGCCCGGCGAAAGTTGCTATGCGTTGAATAGTTTCAATGAGCTTAACGCCGAAAATAGGTGCCGGAGATACCAGTAATATTGCTTGATGACCGATTAACTCTTGCTGTAATTCACATAACGCTTCCCAGTCCATCAAACCAGAGGGTTCATCAAGAGATTGCTCAGAACGCCAGCGTCTTGTGCGACTGTCTAAGACAACTAATTTTGGCTGGCTATCTACAGTATATTGCCAATGAGAAAACCTTAACAGGTAATTGATAAAATTATCATGGTTTTCTGTCATCGGTTGCTGTTGATAATCATTGGCAATTTTAGCAAAATCGCCCTTAAACTGCTTAGGATCATTGCCCCAGCCTTGACATAACCAGTAAGCAAACAAACTGTTGCCAATAATACGTTTTGCTAATGGATCTTGATAAGCTGCTTGCTCCCAGGCGGCGGTCAAATTCCAGTCATCAGTCACATCATGATCATCAAAGATCATATAACAAGGAATATGTGCTAATAAGCGCTGAACTCTATCTAAACCGGCGACAAAATCTTTAATCGCCGTTAACTCCTTTTGATGAATAGCTTGAAACTTGGCTGGAACTTCAAAACCATCTAATTGAGTATATTGCCACAAGGTAGGCGACCAAATTAAAAAATACATCGCCAAATTTTCTGCAAAAGTCATCACATGGTTATGCGCATAAGTCGAGGTAAAAATAGCTTGCTGCTTTGCTTGGCGAAACCAAGAAGCTGCCACTGTACTTTTAGGCAGTAATAATTCTCGTTGAAAGTACTGCTGGTTGAATTGATATAGCTCACTTGCTGAACTTATACCATAGTTGGCTAAATTACTGTCTGAAAAGCTTTCGTCATTTAACCCTAATAAAGCAATCACCTGATGAATGACATGCAGGGTGACGCCGGCAACATGATCGGCATACATTTGATCGCCCGACATCATCAAAAGCGCAGGTCTTTGCTCATTATCAGTTAAAGACTTTGCCACGAGCTCTTCACCTGCCAACAAGCTGTCTTGGCTGTCATGATGAGGGTTTCGACATGAGCCATGCAGTAAATTATTGAGTTTTTCTTGAATAATAAATGATGGTCGACAGGCTTGGCCAAACGCTAAATGCGGTATGATATCAGCAAGGTTTTTACTGACACAATTGTCAGTATTGGGGCTATCCTCAAGGTTAGTTATCTTAAGATCATATTCAATATAGCTTTCAATCGGTAAGTTAATACTTACATCAAGCAAATGGATGACAGCATTTTCACCAACCCTGAAGGTAGTTAAATTTTTATTGTTTAATGGCGCGGTCACACTCGCTGTTTCTTTGTCAGGCTTATCATTACTGGCAAAATAAAATTGTAACTCACCACGACATTCATAAGGGCTAAGCCACCACAAGACAAATTGCTCAGAAGTCAAACGCCGTAAAATGGGACCCACTAAAATATCTGCTAACACCTAAATCTCTATTTTTAATCTATAACGTAAAAGACAGCTAACTAGTGTTTATCGCGTAAAGCGCTGAAAATTGCAAGACGAAATTGTTACTTGATGTGATGCTAGTCAGCATTATTATTGATAGTATACAAACTAGAAAAGATTAGTTTAAGTCCTTGAACCACCTCTTGTTCATTCATTGCAGCAAATCCTAAACGAATAAAACGATAGTGCTGCTCAGGTAAGTCTTTAATTATGTTAAATTCTATTTCGGTTTGCAGATAAACTTGCTTGCTCAATAAGCTTTCTTTTAAACCAACAACCGATTTGCCAGTATCTAGCCAAATAGCCATACCGCCTGCGGGTATTTCAAATTGAATAGGCAAACCTTGTCGCTGATAAGCGTGTAATTGCGCGACAATAAAATCACGTCGTCTATGATATAACTTGGTCATTCGGCGCAATTGTGCCTCAAAACCGCCTTGTTGCATCCACTTAGCCACTGTTTGTTGCATCAACACATTGCACTTATGATTCATCAGCATTTTATAAGCAGCCAATTGCGCTATTAATTGCTCATCGGCGACCACATAACCAATACGAGCACTGCCAAACATTAACTTTGAAAACGTTGAAATATAGATAACTAAGCCCACGGGATCATCACTGGCCATCGGGGCATTGGGTTGGCTATCAAAATGAAATTCATGATCATAATCATCCTCAATGATGGCAACCTGATACTGCGCGGCTAACTGATATATTTGCATTCTTCGACTAATATCTAACGATACGGTTGTCGGGTATTGATGTAAAGGCGTTAAATAGAGCAATTTAACTTGACCTTGAGCAAGTACCGATGCTAAATGCCCTGGTATTATGCCTAATGCGTCTTGTTTAATAGCAACCAACTGGGCACCTGAACTCTTAAAAGCTGCCCAGGCAGGAGGATAACCCAGTTGCTCTACTGCCACCTTGTCACCAGGTTGCAGTAATACTTGTGAGATCATATATAAAGCTTCTTGTGAGCCATTACATATCATTAACTCTTTATCAGTAATTGAACGAACTCGTCGCAAATATTTAGCAATTTCAGTAATTAGTGCTTTGTCACCACGGGTATCACCATAGCTTAACTGGTCAACTTTAGGGCGCTGGCAATTCTGGCTAAAGTGACTTTTAAACTCAGCAAAAGGAAACTTACTAATATCTGGCTGGCCACCGGAAAAATTATATCGATACAGGCTAGCTTGTAAACTAGCTTTATCGACTGGCTGCTGCACTTTTCTAAAACGCCAATCAAACGCCTGTTGCTTGTGAGAAACCTTATTGACTACTTTGCTGGTTTGTATTGGTAGGTTCTCCACTACACGATAAGCAGAGCGCTCTTTAGATTCGAGCCAGCCCTGTGCGACGAGCTCTGCCAAAGCAGCCATGACTGTGTGTCGATTTACCGCTAACTGTGAGGCCAGTTTACGCGCTGACGGTAAAGTTTCGTTGGCTGTCAACTGCCCATTTTTAATAGCATCGCGAAACGCTTGGGCAATGACTAAATACTTAGCCTGCTTAAGTTCTTTTTCATGATGAGCCACTAGGTCTAACGTTAACGCCCGCATTCTGGTCTATATAAATTTAACAATCTGGTTGTAGTAGTTATACCAAAAACAATAATAATAACAAGGATAGCTGATAAACATTTATTTAAATGCAAAGGAGAGAATAATGCTTACACCAACAATATTAGCAACTAAACTAATAAAATTAGTGCCGATGACTATGGCGCACCTTGACGGTTTTTGTTTGGCTGGCAACTACCCTGAAGTTTGGCAACATATGCCGGTCAACCCTTGTCAAAATAAAGAAATTGCCGGTTCATGGATGTCTGAAGCGATTACAGCAATGGCAAAAGGCAGACAAATTGCTTTTATCACCATTGATAAACAAACCGACAGCATTATTGGTTCTACACGACTATTGCGTTTAAATAAAACCGATAAAACCATTGAAATTGGCCATACCTTTATCACGCCAACATTTCAGCGAAGTTATGTCAACTCGCATGCCAAATATTTAATGTTAAAGTACGCTTTTGAGACATTAGATATGGCGCGTGTAGAAATATGCACCCATGAAAAAAATCAACAATCAAGGAATGCCATCACACGTATTGGTGGACATTTTGAAGGGATTTTAAGAAAGCATCGCCGCGCACCCAATGGCGCCTATCGCAATACCGCATTATTTAGCATTATTGATGAAGACTGGCCTGAAATTAAACAAAAGTTATTAATCAGCGGAAAAAATAAAGCGGAGTTTTGCCATGAGTAAACTTAATGACAGCACTATGATTAATTATCCTGCTCCTCACTTTATTGATAATAATGAGCAGCTTGCTTTGTTAGAAGTTATTCAGAAAAACCCTTTAGCTAGTTTAATTTTTCTTGATAGCCATCACAAAATGCATATCAGTCATATCCCTTTTTACTACCCTAATAGTGAAAAGGTAAAGCAGAATAACCATCAAATTGCCGATGGAAAATTGCTAGCACATGTGAGTAATAACCACCCATTAGCAAAACAAGTTAAGACAGATAATTCAGCCCAAAGCAAAACAAAAATAACGCTGATATTCCACGGTGAAGATGATTATATTTCTCCTAATGATGTCTGTATTGAATTACGGGCAATGCAAAAAGTGCCTACATGGAATTACAGTAAAGTACATGTTATCGGCCAGCTAACGGAAGTGGAAAAACTTGATGATAAATATCAACAGCTGTTATTGATGAGTGATTACTTTGAACAGCAAAAAGAACAACAGCGGCTAACCTCAGCAGCAAATAACATCGCTTGGTCACTGGCGGATAGTTTCGGTCAATCTTCACCAGAGCGACTTAACCAAATTGATGAGTCCTTAAAATATATGCTCAAAGCAATTACCGCATTTACTTTCACCATTGACAAGATTGAAGGACATTTTAAGCTTAGCCAAAATAAAAATACCGCTGTGCGCAGGCAAATTGCCGAGCAAGTAGCTCTTCGTAACAAGCCGTTGTTAGCAAGGCAAATACATACATTATAAAAAAGCGCATAAATTCCAGCTGAATCCTGCATTTTGAGGCGGCTTGGGTATATAACTACTATTGGATATTGGAGTTTTTATCATTGCCCTTGATGATAAATTTAAGGGCAATAAACCACAGTGATGTCTGCAGTTTCGTCGCATCATAAGAGGCCAAACATAACACCATGCTACGCAGACTAAGTAAAAATTTACTGTTGTTAGTTAATCTTTTTTCAGCTCATTTGCTTTTAATAACATGGCTTTACTTTCTTTAAGAAAGTCGTCGGCATAATCACCAAACCACTGAGAAACCTGATTAAACTTACCAACAAAAGCATCTTTATCATCAAGACTAACATCATCAAGTAAGGCTAAAAAGTGATAGGCAAAACGCTTCATCATGGCAATATTATCTTTATTAGCAAAAATAATATCGGCATAAAGTACCGGGTCCTGTGCAAACAATCGACCCACCATAATCAGCTCTAATCGATAAATTGGCGAGCTCATCGCGACCAATTTTTCAATGTCTGCCCCTTCACTCATTAAGTGATAACCGTAGGCAACAGTGGAAAAATGGCGCATAACTTGTACCATAGACATCGCTTGATCATGCTCGTGCGCCTGAACAGGATAAATTTTAGCGCCCCAAACTTGAAATTGCTCTAATAGCCATTGGTATTGCTCAGGATAGCGCCCTTGACAGGCAATAATGGTTTGTTTGATCAAGCCAGTAACATCAGGGCCAAACATTGGATGCAAACCAACAACAGGGCCTGGATGAACATTTTTCATTTCAAATAAGGGTGACTCTTTAATACTGGTTAAATCGGCTAAAATACACTCTTTAGGTAAATGATTTAACTGATGAATAACTTGGTTCGTTAAACGAATAGGAACCGCAACAATGACCACACTTGCATCAGCCAAAATAGCTTCACTATTTGGCCAATCCGCTTGCCCGATTGTTTCAACTTGATATTCTGAGCGCTGAAATAAATCGACAAATACCGAGCCTAATTGGCCTTTACCACCAACAATGACAACTTTTTTACAATCAGGATTAACACAGCGATAACCACTGGCATCTTGACTCACATAAGAGTCACGCATTAGCCTGCGTAAGACATCTTCAATTAAATCCGGTGACAAACCAACATTACTAGCTTGTGCTCGCCTCTTGGCAAATAAACTTGCTTCACGTTCAGCATCGTAAATGGGTTTACCTACGCCACTTTTTAGCGCGCCCACTTTACTCGTCACTTGTAAACGCCTTTGTAATAATTTGACTAAGTCACTATCAATTTCGTCAATTTCATCACGTAAACTAGCGAGTTCACTTTCAAATGTATCACCAAAATCTGTCATGTTACCCTTATCCCTGAAACAAAAAAGCGTGAGTATATTGCTCACGCCTATTTTACACCATTTTTTAAATTTGATAGTTACTTTACGAATACCTAGTCAAATTAAGCAATACGTGCAGTTAAACAAGCTGACAATTGCGCATCAGCATCATTGAGTAATTGCTTAGTAGCGGCCATATCGATACAACCGTCAGTTACCGAGACACCATAAGCCAACTGCTCTTTTGGTAAGTCACTGCTTTGGTTTCCGGCATTGATATTACTCTCAAGCATAATACCTATAATGGATTTATTTCCGGCACAAATTTGCTCAATAACATCATGCGCGACTAACGGTTGACGGGTGTAATCTTTATTTGAATTACCGTGACTACAATCGACAATAATACCTGGTTCAATACCTTGCTTTAGCAGTCCTTGCTCACATTCAGCAATACTTACTGCGTCGTAATTTGGCGTTATGCCTCCTCGAAGGATAACATGACCATCTGGGTTACCACGCGTTTGAATTAATGCCACCTGACCTTGACGGTTAATACCCATAAAATGATGCGGAGAAGCAGCAGATTGTAATGCATTTAATGCCACACCTAAGCTACCATTTGTGCCATTTTTAAAACCTATCGGCATAGACAAACCACTGGCCATTTCTCGGTGAGTTTGTGATTCAGTTGTTCGAGCACCAATAGCTGACCAGCTAAATACTTCTGCTAAATATTGTGGACTAATGGGATCAAGCGCTTCAGTTGCCAGCGGTAAACCTAGCTCTGTTAAGTAAAGAATAAGTTCACGCGCTTTTCTAAGTCCAGTTTCCACATCAAAAGAGCCATCCATATGCGGATCGTTAATTAACCCTTTCCAACCGACAGTAGTACGTGGCTTTTCAAAGTAGACACGCATGACAACAAATAATGAACCTTGATGTTTATTATGTAGAGCTTTTAATTCATGAGCATAGGCTTTTGCCGCTTCAACATCGTGAACAGAACAGGGGCCTGAAATAACCAGTAATCGCGGATCACGTTTATGAATAATATCAGCGATGGTTTTACGTGATTTTTGCACAAACTCACGTCCCGCTTCAGATAAAGGTAATTCGGCACGTAAGGCTTCTGGAGTAATTAATACATGCTCAGCATTAACATGAATATCATTCGAGCTAGTTGGCACTGCGCTTAGCTCATTTTTTGTGGTCATTTTCTTTCCTTAAGTTATCTATTTATCCACTAAGTGGAATATTAAATGGGTATACGCTAGCTAAATAAACAGATTCAAATATTGATATTCAAGGCAAAATTACAACAGCAAAATGCGGGCTACAGCTCGACCAAAAACAAAAACAAGAAATTGTAAAGATTTAATTACGCGATTTGTATTATTATTTTTACACCATTTTTTTACGATGTACAGCGCTAAATGCAATTAATTTGGAAAAATTGAGTAAAAACTTAATAAATAAAAATTGTATAGAGAAATTAACAATTCTCGCTTTATTATTTTTTTGAAATGAACAGAGTTTATTGCTTTGGCTCAAAATAACCATTACAGTGCGCGGCAAATAGAAACAGCTATTTTGTTTTTCCATTCAAGCAATAAACTACTGTTCTTTCTATTTTTTCTCTTTAAAATTCACCTTGAAATATATAAAGGATTTATATAATGAAAAAAACTGCACTACTACTTGGTTTATCTCTACTTTCTTCAACAGCAATCGCGAATACTTACAATGCTCAAGTAGATGTAGACTATCTAAAGATTGATAACTTCGACGTTATTGGTGTTGAAGGTAGTTATTATGTCGATCATGTAACAACAAAAAATACTGCCTGGGCAGAAGCTGCCTTTATGGGTAAAAATAACAGTGTTTCAGTTGGCTACTTAGATTTAAATGGTGATGCCTACACCTTAAACTTAGGTGGAGATTATTATCATAATAATATTTTTGTTGGTTTAGATGTCGCCTACACAGACCCTGATTATGGCTCAAGTGATACCACTCTTAGCGCAGAATTGGGTTACTTTTTTGCAAAAGATTGGTTAGTGTCAATTTCTGGTGCGGATGAAGACTTTTCTGACTCTCTCGAACTTTCGACTAAATATATTGCTACCTTAGCTGATGGTCAATTTATCAATGTAGAAGCTTCATATCTTAATCTTGATAGTGACTTTACCGCGTCTGCAGATTACTACTGGACAGCTAAATCAAGTGTTGGTTTAGATTTATCAACAGAAGAAGGCTATAACTTTGGTGTTAATGCTCAGCATTTCTTCACACCGGCAATCGCTGCACGTGTTTCATATATCTCATTAGATAACGATGATGCCTTTGCAATCGGTGTTACTGGGCGTTTTTAATTGTTAACTAGTAAATACTTACCTTCATGGTTAAAATAATGCTAACAGGGAGTATAGTTATACTCCCTTTTTTATTGGCCAAGGAAATTCCTGAGCAAATAGCGTTTACTGAAAAACTAAGTTGATAAGGCGGCGTTTATTTATTGCTAGTTAACGGGTCTTATCGAGCTTTTTATATAGCTCATTAAAGTCAACACGGTTTTTATAACCCTGATAAAAATAACTATTAGTGACCTTACCTTTTGCATTAATAACAACAACACCTGGATAAGGGATACCATAGTTATCATCACCTTTAACGTAAGCTTTATTGAGGATGCCAAAAGCCAGCATTGTTTGCGCTTGTTGATCGGCTAATAAGGGAAACCTAAGAGCATGTTGACTGGCAAATTGATTTAAAACCTCAGTAGAATCATAAGAGATACCCGCTAGAGCATACCCTAAATTTGAAAACTCATCTTGTACTTTATTTAGTTACAGTAAGTGCTTTTGACAGTAGGGGCACCAATTAGCAGAGCGAAAAAACACCAAAATTAAGCCTTTATCACCACGTAATTGCTTTAAAGTAACTCGCGCTTTATGACTGTTTATTGCCGATATCGCTGGCGCGATATCACCTAGTTTAGGGCCTACGGCAATCTTTTTATTCGCCAACACGCTATGTGAAAAAAGTAATAACATGGTTGCAAGTACTGCTGTAATCTTTGCTTTTAGTGTTAATTTATCGAACATAGGACTGACATCTTAATTTAAAATAAGAGCTTAAAAAAAAAGTAAAAGAGTCGCTAGAAGACCGCCTAACCACCTAAAAAATTTCAAGAAATTGCACAATCAAGGATAACGGCGAGAATGAAGCTAAGACAGAGTGAGTGCTAATGCACCTTTGCAACAGCATTAAACGTGAGACAGTTTAGAGGATAGTGCCAAGTGAAATGGGGTGAATTAAAAAAGGGTCAAAAGTAAAAATGACTTGGACCCTTCTCATTGCATAGACATATTTTCTGGTTTTAAACGTCTAATTCAGTGTTGATCTTTCGGTAATTAATACTGGCTCTCCATCAATCACCAGTTCAAAAGTCACATCGACCGCAGTTGGCTTTGCTGTCGCTAATGGCTTGAGCGTAAACTGATTACTGAACTGACGAATTTCATAAGGTGACATGCTCACTTCTTCTTCAAAATATGACTGTTGATAAATATCAGAAGGATAGGCTTGTACCATAATTTTACCTTGAGTTTCACCCGCATGTGGCCCTCTAAACTCACTGGTAATAGTCACTTGCTTACCGGTAGCTTTTGCCGGTTCGACAATTTCCATGGAAGACCAAGGGTAAAATCTTGCTCCTTGGCTATCAGTTAAGGTTATCGTTTGTCCCTGCCATTGAACTTGAGCTTTAGCAATTATATCTTCTTTACTGGAGCGCGTTGCCAGGGTAGTGGTTAAATCTTCCATACCTTTTTCACCACTGGCCAGGGTTAAGCGCTTGCTAAGTTGCTTTGTGCCTTGGCTCAAGGTCAGATCTGCATTGACCGAGGCAAAGCCTTGATTACGCAGTACTGCAGAAACGACTTGTTCACCGTTATCCTGCGCTTGTCGCCACTCTAGGCGAAGATGTAATCCTGAGAGCTCTTGTAGCGCATGGTTAATTTTTTCTTGTGTAGCGCCTGAGTTGACAATATCTTGCACTAAGTTAGGGGTTGCTTGATTGAGTTTTTCGAGCGAGGCGAGCTGAGTTTTACCATCTTGGGGAGTGGCCGCAATCATATAGTCGTACATGCTTACTAACGAAGTGGGCGCTTTGTCGCCCAAACGCCACATGGCTCTGAATAAGCGACTGATTGAACGATCGGCTGGATTTGCCCAAGGGTTCACGGCTAAGTTAGTTGATAGGTCTCGTGGTACGGGATTTAGCTCTCGACCGTCATCAAAAAAAGCAGTAAGCCTATGCTCTGCATTTTCAGCAAGGATTGCCGTGTTTCGTGCCAGTAATTTTTTGCGAACATCGGCTGAAATAGCAAAATCAATATTGTGTTGGCTAGCTTTTGATTTAAGCGCTATCGCTAGATGATCGGCATTGATGGTAACTGACAAGCCTAATTTTGGTGCCGCCTGCCCTGCTAAATCTGCAATCATCTTGTTTGGGATAGCATAGCGCGAATCTTTACCACCTAATGAGCTTGCCTGAATGACAAGAGTATTGCCTTTAACGACTTTTATTTGCAATAACTCATCTTCATCCGGCTTATACGATTTTTGTTCAAAGGTGCCAACCTTTTTATCGGCTTGTTTCCTTTTAAGGTTGTCATCAGTGACTTTTAGGCCTAAACCAATACCAACATGGCCACGATGTAGGTGATCAGCTACATAATCAATTACCAGCGCCAGCGTTGGATTATCAACCCCACGGGCTGGTTTGGTGATTAATGACGACATTTCAGGTATGGGTTGATCAAACTTAAAAGCGCTGTAACTTGGTTTTTCTCCTGGTTTTAAGTAAACATCCATACGTGGAGAGCCATGTTCATAGCTATTATTTAACACCTTTACCCATAATTTATTGCCATCTTGCTCCCAAGGCCCGGCAGCAGTGTTAAAGGTTTTATCTATACTGGCAATATATTGTGCAAACTCAGCTTCGACCGTATCCCAATCACCAAAAATATCGACCATTAACTGGTGCGATAGTGCTTTACCATTACCATAATCTGATTGTCGTTTCGCCGCCATCTCGTCACGGTAGGCTTTAAATTTATGAGAACGATCAGGATCGTCTAGCATAAAATGTACAATCAAGAAGTTAATACCCCGGTACAATTTAGGATTATTGGTCATATCTTGAATACTGGGGCTATTTAATGCTTGATATTGCTTAATACCTAAACGAACATAATCCATAGGCGAGGCTCTATCAAACACCATCACTTGTAATTGTTTTTTTTCTGGGTCGTAATAATGATGGGCAAGCGCATCAGCGGTTCCTTCAGTAAACCAGGTTGGTAACCAGCCAGGGTAATCCATCAATGCCATTTGAAAAACATGCCCTTGCTCATGTATAACAATATAACGCTGATGTTGCTCGCGAGCACTCGGAAAACTATAACCAGCCAGGTTATAAAACATCGCTTCACCTCCTGCGCTAATCCCTCGGGTTAGATGATCATCGGTAACAAATATTTTAGTCTCTCTTTTACTTGAGCCATAAACAGCGACCATGCGTTTATTTTCTAAATCTGGCGGTGTCATACCAAAAAGCTCAATATAGTGTGGAAAAGAGCTCTCTAATAATTCCATATACAAAATAACTTGATCTTCTGGTCTATTACTCTTTAAGGCGAAATGTTTACTGACATACCAATCAAATCCTGGGGTGTTATTTACACGACCATCGCTGTAGGTATAGGGGATATTTTTACCTACTTTGACCACATCAATACTATGTAAGGTCGTGACGCGACCACTGCTAGTAATATTAACTTGCATTTGTGATGGGTGTGGAATTTCATCGGCAAAAGGAATTAAGGCCGCTTTGCCCTGTGTTATGTCTGAGTGATCAGCGTTTGCATGAGTTTTCAGGGCATCAGTTTTTGTGTTACAGCCAGCTAACAGTGCAGTGGAAATAACTAATGAAAGTAATGCAGGTTTAAAGTTCATACTTAACCTTTTTAGTAAGTTGCTTAATATAAAGTCAGCAAAGATACTATAAAGATATACTGTATACAATATTTAATGATGATAAAATCATCCTTAGGTGTATTATCGTCACCAGTGCTTAATAGCGAAACGAGTCAAGTGACAATAATCCAAAATATGACGTTAAGCGTTTTAATTATAGCTTTAACGATATTATCTAGCGCTAGTAATGCCACAATTGCCAGTAAAGGTGCTTGATTCAAATATCCAGCCCTTTTAACTTTGACACCACCAGCTATTTACTTGGATAAAAAAAAGCGCCTTTCGGCGCTTTATTATGTGATCACTCAATAAAACTATGATTAAATTTACTTAAAAACAGAACTCATCTTCAGTAAGTTCCATCATTGACAAACCACCATTTTCTACACAAGCTGCATGACCTTTGGCACGTGGTAATATACGTTGGAAGTAGAAACGTGCAGTTTTAATTTTAGCTTGATAAAAAGCTTGTTCCTCAGCGCCTTGCGCCAGTTTATTTTGGGCAACTTTCGCCATTTTCGCCCAGAAATATGCCAGCGTTATGTACCCTGAATACATCAAATAATCAACAGAAGCAGCACCAATCTCATCCGGGTTCTTCATTGCCTTTACGCCAATACTTTCGGTCATTTTTTGCCAATCACCACCAAAGGTCATAATAGGCTGAATAAACTCTTGCATGGCATCATCATCAGCATTTTCTAAACAGAATTTGGTCACCTCACTACCAAAAGCTTTTAGGATTTGACCTTTAGAACCCAATATCTTTCTTGCCAATAAATCGAGGGCTTGAATACCTGTTGTGCCTTCATATATACAGCTAATTTTTGTATCACGCATTAGTTGTTCCATGCCCCACTCTTTGATAAAGCCATGACCACCAAAAACTTGCACGCCATGACTTGTGCACTCTAAACCAAGTTCGGTAAGGAAGGCTTTTGCAATTGGTGTTAATAAAGCGAGTTTAGTTTCTGCTGCAGCAGTTTCTTCTTCATTGTGATTAACATGAACCGTGTCAACTAGCTGAGCTAAATAGGCAATTAAGGCTCGACCGCCTTCTGCAATTGATTTTTGTGTTAACAACATACGACGTACGTCTGGGTGCACTATGATAGCATCGGCTGGACCATCCGGGTTTTTTGCACCTGATAATGAGCGCATTTGCAATCTATCTTTGGCATAGGCTAAAGCCCCTTGAAAGGATGCTTCAGCTGCGGCAACACCTTCGGTAGCAACACCTAAACGTGCTGCATTCATAAAGGTAAACATGCAATTTAATCCGCGATTAACCTCGCCAATTAAATAACCTTTGGCGCCATCAAAATTAATGACACAAGTTGCATTGGCATTAATGCCCATTTTATGTTCTATGGAGCCACAAGATACCGCATTACGATCACTCTTTTCACCTTGGTCAGTGACATTAAACTTAGGTACAATAAAGAGTGAGATACCTTTACTGCCATCAGGGGAACCAGGGATTCTGGCAATAACAATGTGTACTATATTATCGGACAAGTCATGTTCACCCGCAGAGATAAAGATTTTTGTACCGGTTAATGAATAACTACCGTCTTCATTTAACTCAGCCTTGGTTCTTAACATCCCTAAATCAGTGCCGCAATGAGGCTCTGTTAAACACATGGTGCCAGTCCAAGAGCCTTCTACTAACTTAGGCATGAACTGGCGCTTTTGCAGGTCACTACCATGCGCTTCAATGGTGGCTAATGCGCCATGACTTAAACCTGGATACATAGCAAAACTATGATTGGCACTAGAAAAAAGCTCACTTATAGCTGTATTTAGCGAGTGTGGCAAACCTTGCCCGCCAAATTCTTCACTTTGCGCTAAAGTTGGCCAACCGCCGTCTACATATTGCTGATATGCTTCCTTAAATCCATCAGGTGTAGTTACCTCACCATTATTCCATGTACAACCTTGCTCATCACCTATTTGATTAATAGGTGCGATCACTTGTTCAGTAAACTTGGCTGCTTCATTGATGATAGCGTCTACCATATCTAAGCTAGCGTCTTGGTAACCTAACTGTTGATAATGATTGTCGCAATTGAGTAACTCTTGCATAACAAACTTAATATCTCTTATCGGGGCTTTATACTCAGGCATGACTTTCTCCATTAGTTAACTTTTATACTTCACCACGAAACTGGTCTGAGGTCAGACCTATTTCAAGAATGGCTTTGATTAAATCATGGAATGAAAATATTTTAAATAGGACAAGTATAAAAATTTGGCTATTTAAGCTAAATAGACCGAAAATGAGCAAGCTATATTGACGAAATTATCGCTAAGTTTAACCTCAGGTTTTATCTAAAGAGATAAGGTTAATGCACTCATCAGATTGTTATTTAATAACTGAATTAATTGAGCAATTAGTTATCATCTTGCTAACAAAAAAGCCTAGTGATTAATAATCACTAGGCTTTTTTGTTAGCGTTATTGTTATGACTTATAATTAGAGACTTTCTAAATAAGCAAACACGGTAGAAAATGCCTGTTCTTGATATTGCTTTAAGCCGGTATCACGAAAATCAATATCAATTTGGCTTTTGCTTAATTCTTTTTTAATAAAGCTAGCAGATAAAATTTCAACATTTAACTCATTAATTAACTGAATTGCCGCTTCAAGCTTAAAGCCTATTGGACCACCGGCAAACTTGCCTTTTAAGGCTCGCCCTTTAATTAACACATGAGTGACTTGATAATCTTCCATCAATTTTGCAAAGGTAAACTGAAATTTTTGTACTTGCTCTGCTTCTCCTGCATTATCCAGGCTAACCTTTTGAACACGCGTATGAGGTATATCATACAAGTTATTTTCTTTTGACATGATACAAATAATGGCATCATTACCTTTAATTTCTACACCACAAACTTTCATGGAAAAACCTCTATAAACAAATTGCCATCATTATACACGCAAAGTGACCCGATAAGTAAATGGAAGTTAATCAAGCTAACAGGTATCATTTGTGCTAATTGTGTTAACTGGGTAAAGTAAATGAATAAAGTATGCGTAATCACAGGCGGAAGCTCAGGTATCGGCTTAAGTATAGTAAAGCTTTTTCTAGACAATAATTATCAAGTATTTAATTTAGATTTAAGCCCTTGCGACTATGGCAATTTTCGTCAATGTGATGTAAGAAATTTATCTCAAGTAAATAGCATCATTACTGATATTACCAAGCAACATAACATAGATGTCTTAATCTCTAATGCAGGTATACATTTTTCCGCCAATATCGAAAACACCAGTGAAAATGATTTAGATAAAGTATTTAATATTAATGTTAAAGGCGCTTATGCTGCGATAAAAGCTGTTTTACCTAGCATGAAAAAAAATAAAAATGGCGCTATTATTTTAATGGCTTCTGATCAGGCACTTATTGGTAAACAAAACTCATTTGCCTACAACTTAAGTAAAAGTGCGCTAGCTTCTATCGCAAAAACCACCGCCTTAGATTACGCCGCTTTTAATATTCGCGCCAACGCAGTTTGTCCAGGAACGATAGAAACCCCACTATATCACCAAGCAATTGACAATTATTGCCAAAAATCAGGCGCTGACAAAGCAAAAGTGCATAGTGAAGAAGCGCAACAACAACCATTACAGCGCATAGGTCAACCAGAAGAAGTGGCTGAATTAGTATTATTCCTTGCTTCTGATAAAGCCAAATTCATTACCGGAAGCCTGCAAGTTATTGATGGTGGTTACACCGCAAAATAGCCTTTACCAGCTGAAAATGAATAACTATGACCACTAATATTATTGATCCACACCTACATTTTTTTGCCCTAAAGCACGGTGATTATCATTGGTTAAAGTCAGAAAATCCCCCCTTCTGGCCAGATAAATCAAAGATTCAACGTGATTTTAGCATTAATGATCTAAGCGTTAGCTGTGCTGCTGAACAAGAAAACCCCGTTGCAATAAGCCTTAGTGGTTTAGTCCATATTGAAGCTGGTTTTGATAATGAAAAGCCGACACGTGAAATAGAATACATTGAAAGCTTAGCAGTAAAAAGATTAGCGACTATTGCAGCTATTAACTTATTAGCACCTAGTTTACGTTTTAAAAAAACACTCCATAGCCTAGTAAGATTTTCTAGCTGTGTGGGGGTGAGGCATATTTTCGATGAAAAAGCCTTTGAGCTTTTATCCTCACAAAATGTCCAAAGTAATTTTAGTGAACTGAACAAAGAAGCTGATTTTATTTTTGAGTTGCAATTACCTCTTGCTGAAAAGGCTAGCCTAAAGGTGATACCGCTATTAAGTAAAACCATTGCTCAAAACAGCCAACTACGCTTTATCATTAACCATGCAGGTTTTCCCCCTAAATGCCGCCAAAGTAAACAATGGCAACTGTGGCAAGAAAATATTAAGACCCTTGCACAGCATGATAACGTTTATATTAAGTGTTCGGGCATGGAGATGGTAAATCGTCAATACCAAATGAGCTGGTTTAATGATATTGCACAATGTTGCCTGACTCATTTTACAGCGCACCGAGTGATGCTCGCCAGTAACTTTCCGTTGTGCTTATTCACCAAAGCAAACTATAGCGAATTTTGGCAAGATATTTTAACCTGTGATTTTCTCAAGCAACTTGAGCAAACAGAGCAAGATGCCTTATTATACCAAAACGCCCTGCAGATATACTTCAGCGGCCATTAAGTTCACTATTACTTTACGATAGCGTTAAAGGTGTAGCTATAGAAACATACTTGATCGCTTGAAAGAATAGAGAAATATTAGTCAACGCAAGTGACCAGTATCAAGACAATATAAGCTTTTAGTATTTTCTTCATGTTATAGCTTACTTAAAAATTACCTAGCAATACATAAGTTAGCTTTTAAGCGCCAACTTTGCATGGTATCAAGCCGTCTTAACAAGCAATTATTATCCTGTTTTAGTAATTCAAATACCAATGCAGCGTTGTGACTTTCCTCGTAAACGGTAACACCATTTGGAGCAATCACAGGTTTAGCGCCAATTAATAATCGGCTTGACTCAGAAAAGACCTCTTTGGCTATAGGGACTTTTTGCCCACCTAACGACTTTGTCACGATAGCATTTATTTGCCGCCTAAATTCAAGTAAATCACTTTCGCTAACACTGGCTGAGCTCGTGGGTAAAATTGCAGGTATGGGTTCACTGGCTTTAAGCGAGCAAGCGGATAATACCAAGATGAGCATAATTGCCGATAGTACTCGCTTGTTAATGAACGGCTTGTTTAGCGCAGGAGTCATTATGATTAATCATCATTGTTGTTGAGTTTATTAATATTTCGAAATTTATCAAAATAAAGATCATTGATAATAGCATCTTGCAGCGGCGAACGTACTTTAAGTTTAGCACCATTATAGTGGCTTTCATTATCTGTCATTACGCCATTTCTATTCATGCCACCACCGTTAAGGCGTCTCGATTTCAATAGGCTAGTTTGCGTGATTTCAGGGCAAGTATTGTTAGCTTGATAATATAAAGCACTTGATAATAATAACTCTCGCTCGTCTCCTAAGGCATGTAAGTAGTCATCTTTTATTGGACAACCTTGTATTTGATATTGTTTGCCTGCTTCTGGAAGCTGTTTAGGTACCAAGCCATCAGCATAATCGCCAAAGCCTTTATGGTTTTCTCCTCTAAATTGCACGGTAAAATAAGTTAAACCACAATTATCTTCACTGACAAAACCATAGGGTTTACCACAGGTAGTTTCACCTATTTGAATCACTTCAACATCAATACCAAGTAATGAATTCATAAAAGATTCGCTTGCAGAACATGAAGAGCCTGTCGTGAGTACATAGACACGTGATAAGTTTAGAGAAGGTAATTCTAGACCTGCGGTAATAATGGAGTCACCACCAATTAATCGTCTTAAATCTAGGGTTTTATCAAAAAAAGCAATACGTTGATTTTCACTGGATAACTTATCATTATAAATTAAGCTATCATAGACTTTATTTAGCGTTGCAGAGCTACCGGCAACCATATAAGCAAGCTGCGAAGACAATGCTAGATAACCGCCACCGTTGTAGCGTAAATCAACAACTAAATCAGTAATATTGTCTTGTTCAAATTGTTTAAATTGCTCATATAAATCTTTTTCAACCGTGGCATTATTAAATGAATTTAATAAAATATAGCCAACATTACCTTGTGGAGTATTAATGGCCTTCGCTATTTGAAGAGGCACACCTGTCACCGTTTCAGAGGTAAGTGTCACTTCATATTCCTCGCCATTAATATCAACAAACTTAAAGTTATAGCTTTCACCTTCTGTTGCCGTAAATAGCGCCGAATTAATGAGGGCTAAATCACTTTCACTGCTACTGTTAACAAAATCTATACCATTAATAGCCAATAATTTAGAGCCGCGCGAAACCTTAGTCACCGCTTGTGTTTTGGGTGTAACATTAGCAACTTGCCAATGTCGAGGCGGTATATTGCTTTCTCTTTGATAATGGATACCGTAACCATAACTAACCCCTAATTGCGTTTGCTCCTCAACCTCCTGGGTTGCTTGAATAAAGTGATATTGATCTTTATCGGCACCCGAGTCAGTTATCTCGGTTGTTTTTAATTGCTGAAAGTATTCCTCTAAAGCAAAATTATTCGGATCTTTATCTACAACCTCTTGGTACCAAAGATAAGTTTCATTATTGAAACTACGTTGCCAAAACTTTTCGAGCAACTCACTACCGGTTTTATCAGGGTATGCTTGACCGGTTATCGGACTGCTGCCGGTTCTGGGGTTTTCACACCGAGCGGCATAATCAGTTGAGGGGTTAAATTCACCAGCAACCCAGGTAGTTTCCGAGGGCGAATTGGCCTGATTTATACCTGCTGAACTTGAAGAACTGCCGCTACCACCGCAGCTGATAATTGAAAAGGAAAAAGAAAGATAAATGAATATCTTATTAATATTATTGTTCAAACGCATTTTTGTTTTACCCGGACAATTCTTCGCAACTGACTCCAATACTAAAGTCAAAAAGTGCTAATTTGCTAAAGTGGTTTCAATCAGTGTAAAGCTAACTAAACTAATCAACAATCTAACGGTAAATACTGGAACCAGCACTTCGCAATATTTGTAAACCAATCAACACAAATACTTAACCTCTACTTATAAAACATAGTAACAATTAAGTTGAGGTATTACCTTGCTTACACAGCTTAACATTTTCCAGCGATTTAAGGAAAAGGCAGCAATGAAAGAGCTGTTGTTAGCTTGTTGGGTTATTTTCTGCTGTAGTTTTTAAAACTAAGTGAAGCATTTAATTAGACTAAATATAGCAAGGTGATTAAAGGCTCACGCGCCATTACGGCAAAATAATGGCGCGATAAGTTCGACTTTATTTCATATATTTGTCTAAGAATTCTACATAGGCATTAGATGCAGTAATTCTGTTGACTTTCTTAGTAAAGCCATGCCCTTCGTCTTCAAATAACACATATTCAACCGGAACACCGTTCGATTTGACTTCAGCGACAAGCTCATCACTTTCAATTTGTAATACGCGAGGATCATTTGCCCCCTGAACTACCATCAAAGGCTTAGTAATATTTTTAGCATGAAATAATGGTGAAATACGACGATGTCTTTCACCATCAGTAGCAGGATCACCCATTTCATCATAAAGCGCCTTTCTAAAGCTCTCCCACCAAGGTGGAATTGAGTTCAATGTTCTTACCCAGTTTGTCACACCAAAAATATTGATACCTAATTTAAATTCTTCTGGCTCAAAAGCTAGCGCCGCTGCGGTCATATAACCACCATAACTGCCGCCCATAATAGCTATATTATCTGCGTCAATCCAATCTAAGCCTTGTAAATATTTTTTACTCCAGACAATATCTTGTAAATCGTCTTCACCATGTTTTTTATCATCAAGATGGTTAAAGGTTTTACCATAGCCTGAACTACCTCGGTTATTAACTGCATATACCGCATAGCCATTGTTAACAAGGTGTTGCTTCATCGCGCTATAACCTGTGGTACTTTGTCCACCAGGGCCACCATGAACAAAAATAACCGCGGGTACTTTATTTGCTGTGCTTGCTTGTTTAGGTTTATACAAAACACCGGGCACTTCAAGGCCATCAAAACTCTTAAAACGCGCTATGGTACTTTCAACAAGATTATCAGGGTTAATATTTTTGCTTAATGAGGAGGTCAGTTTCTTAGCTTCATGACTACCTACAGACCAAACATATAAATTATTTGGTGAAGTATCAGAGTTAAGATAGAAGGACATATGCGATTCATCTGCTGAAAAATTAACACCACTTAAATTGCCTGCCGGTAAATCAGGTAATTTTAACGCTTGACCGGTTTCGGTATTGATAACGTTAACTTTTGCACTAGAATCCTCATTGACAACGGTAACACGATATTTTCCTGACTTAGAAAAGTAAAGTGCATTAATATCCCAATTATCTTGCAAATATTCACTGTGCTGGCCACTACTTAACTCATAACGCCATACCTGACTAAATTCACCTTGACCATCGGTACTGTAATATAAATACTTATCGTCTTTTGAAAAAGTAACCGCATATACCTGCGCGTCACCTTTAAAGTCTGAAATCAGTCTTGGTTTTGAGTTTTTAAGCGTTAAATCTAGCAAGAAAATGTCGCTATCTTTGTTAGAATTTGATTTACCTAACACTAAAGTAGTGCCATCTGCATTAATAGCTTGCACACCTAAACCGCTATTATTTTTATACAGTAAAGTGCGCTGATAAGTTTTAGCATCATAACGATACAAGTCCATAAACTTTGGATTACGCTCGTTTGTCGATATATAGAATGATTTTTCATCATCACTAAAACCGTTAAAGCTTGCACGTAATTTATCGCCAGGCGTTAAGTCTGTGATAGTGCCATCAATATCTCTGACATAAACATGAAACAGTTCATTACCGCCTTGATCGCGTGTTAATAAAATACGGTCATCATTAGGAAAGTAGCGTACTGGATTAGTGGTATCTTTTGACTGAGTAAGTTGTTGTTTTAAGCCAGTGTCAATATCCACTGAGTACAAGTTGTAAATACCGGTTTCATCTGAACTGACTAAAATATGCTTGCCATCATGTGAGAATGAGCTGCCTCTAAAACTTGTGGTATCAAAAAATGTCTCTGCAGAATAACGCTCAAATTGAGACAGGTTTTTAACGACCTGTGTATCCATTTGATTTGAGTTATAACTACAACCTGCGATAGCAACGGCAAATGCCGAGAATAAAATTGTTTTCTTTATCACTGTCTATAACCTTATTGTAATGTAAAAATTCACAACACATAATCTAGAAAAAATCTCATCATTGCAAGCATCAACAACATTACAAATGTAAGCTATTATTTCCATAAAAACCCATTAAAATTAATAACAAATAAAATAAAAATAGACATAAGCACAACAAAAACACCAAGAATACAGACACTTAAAAAACCAACTACAGAGTAAAATCTCAGATACACACCAAGATTTATTTCATCCTATTTGAGGAAAATGACAAGCTGATTTGCTGATAGCTATCATCAATTTATTTTCGCTATCGAAATTTTTAAAAGCGATTCCCGCTGGTAGCTATATTGGTATCTTGTCTTTAGTCTTAAGATAACTTTAATTAAAAGCACCTTTCACTGTAAGTAAAGCTCCTCTTACAAGTACCTTTGTGAACATAACAAGGGCTAAAATTAGCTATCAAATACAAGTAATATATTGACCTTCTCTCATGAGAAAATAGTCAATGAACATCACGATACAGACAATATTAGAAAAATAGTTATATTTCCTGCTAAGCTTACTGAATTGCAAAACCCATGACTCTTATTTGTATTAGCATAATTTTGTCGGTTAGCGTCGACTTGAAAAATAAGGCTGTATAGATTAAATACCTAAGACTGTGTGACTAAGAGTCAACATCTGAGCTTTGAAATTTGCTATGAATAGGCTATTTTTCTCGATGAAAAGCATTGAAACGCCTGTTACAACATAACAAAATAACAGGGGTAAGCACTAAATACTCACATTTAAAACAAGCTTTAAAAAATAACAACATTATTAAACCCCGCAAGGAAAACTAATGTATAAACAAAAAAAATTTTCAGTCATTGCTTCAGCAACTGCTTTATCGCTTGCTGTAATGCTCACTGGTTGTTCTAAGAAAGAAGAACAAACTGCCGCCAAGTCTGCAGTCAAAGAAACCTCAACAGAAGCGGTTGTCGCAGTAGAGACTAACCCTTTCTTTGAAGAGTGGAATACGCCATTTGGTGCACCGCCGTTTGATATCATCAAAACTAAGCACTTTTTACCCGCATTTGACAAAGCCATGGCAATGCACTTAGCAGAAGTAGATACCATTGCCAATGCAGATAGCTTACCAACATTCGCTAACACTATTGAACAGCTTGAATTATCAGGAGCTGAGTTAAGCCGCGTTGCGCGGGTATTCTTCAATTTAACGGGGACGGAGTCCAACGAAGAAATGCAAAAGTTGCAGAGAGAATTATCGCCTGCGCTAGCACGCCATAGCTCTCAAATAACCATGAATGAAGCATTGTTCAACCGCATAAAAACCATCTATAAGAATCGTGATAACAACGAATTAAACCCAGAGCAAAAACGCTTAGTGGAGCGTTTATATAATGATTCGGTTCGCGCTGGTGCCAATTTAGAAGGCAAAGATAGAGAACGTTATGCAGAAATTAACGAGCGCCTCTCAAGCTTAACCACGGCATTTGGGCAAAACTCACTCAATGACAGCAAAGCATTTAAGCTAGTTTTAGAAGAGAGTGATTTAGCAGGTATGTCAAAATCAATGATTGATGCCGCATCAGCTGCAGCTAAAGCACAAGGCATGGAAGGTAAGTATTTAATCACTTTACAACGTTCTAGCGTTGAGCCATTTTTACAGTTCTCTGATCGTCGTGATCTACGTGAAAAAGCCTTTAACGGGTGGGCTATGCGTGGTGACAACGATAATGAGTTTGATAACAAAGCTATTATCGAAGAAATTGTCAAGTTACGTGCTGAACGCGCACAGTTATTAGGCTATAAGCACCATTCAGATTATGTGCTTTCAAACACCATGGCGGCCTCTCCAGAAGCGGCAATGGAGCTACTATTAAAAGTATGGAAACCTGCAGTAGCGCAAGCGGAAAAAGAACGTGGTTGGATCTTAGCGCAAATGAAAGCTGAAGGTGCAGAACATGATTTCGCTGCGTGGGATTGGCGTTACTATGCCGAAAAAGTGCGTAAAGCAAAATTTGATCTAGACCAAGGCGAAATTGCGCAATACTTTGAACTAAACAACATGCTTGAAGCTAAGTTTTATGTAGCAGAGCAATTATTTGGCCTAACATTTACTGAGCGTAAAGATATCCCAGTATACAATCCTGTGGTGCGTGTTTGGGAAGTAAAAGATGCTAATAATAATTCAATTGGTTTGTTTTTCGGTGATTACTACGCGCGCGCGACAAAACGCTCTGGTGCTTGGATGAGCGCATTTAGAACGCAGCAAAAACTTGCGGGTGATGTTAAGCCTTTAATCATTAACAACATGAATTTAAATAAGCCAGCTGAAGGTGAGCCAACCTTAATGAGCTACTCAGATGCTATTACTTTATTCCACGAATTTGGTCATGCATTACATGGTTTATTATCAAATGTAACCTACCCGACGCTTTCAGGAACCAGCGTTTCACGTGATTGGGTAGAGTTCCCTGCACAATTATACGAGCACTTCATCGCTCAACCGGAAATGCTTAAGAAATTTGCTCGTCATTATCAAACCAATGAACCAATGCCTGATGTATTAATTGAGCGCATTAAAAACGCCAGTACCTTTAACCAAGGCTTTGCAACCGTTGAGTTTACTGCCTCAGCATTAGTTGATATGGCGTATCATAAAATGACAAAAGTAGACAGCCTTGATGTACGTGACTTTGAAAATGAAATTTTAACTGGTTATGGCAAACCTGAAGAAATCATTATGCGCCATCGCAGTACTCACTTTGGCCATATTTTCGCTGGTGGTTACAGCTCTGCATACTATGCTTACATGTGGTCAGAAATTCTTGATTCGGATGGCTTTGATGCGTTCACTGAAGCTGGCAATATCTTCGATAAAGAAACAGCACAAAAACTTTACGATTACGTATTTAGTACCGGTGATACCTTAAACTATGTTGAAGCTTATAAAGGCTTTCGCGGCAGAGTTCCTACCACAGACGCTTTACTTCGCAACAAAGGCTTTAAAGAATAAATAGTCTTGAGTATATGAATGAAAAATGCCACTGTTAAGTGGCATTTTTACAAAAAATAAGCGAATAATAGCTATTAGAGTCATTAATAAGCTGAAAACCTATTACTTGGCAACTTACCAATAAAACATCAAATTCAACTCGTGCTATCACTTTTTGTTTACAATATATTTCTTTAAATCAGATGATGGCAATTAGAGCAAAGTTATTAATTGCTACACGAATCATCGCAATAGTGCTACCAAGGTGAAACTCCTATTTTCTGTATATTTAGCAAATATTAACAACAATAATTAAATTTTATCTCGTATTCAAAATGGCAACAGCATACATTAGCAGCCTTTTATAAGCCTAAAAACCAGATCAATAGCAGAAAATAGCTCGCCAATAATAAGTAGTTATCACAGATAAGTTATTTAACTTTTTGCTACCATTATTACTATTTTTCAGCAGGATGCTGCTGATACCAATGTTTGGCAATATCAATGCGTCTTGTCACCCAAACATCCTGATGAGACTGCACATAGTCGAGAAAACGTGCCAAAGCAGCGGCTCGCCCAGGGCGTCCTACTAACCTACAATGTAAACCAATACTGAGCATTTTCGGTGCGGTTTCACCTTCTTCATATAAAACATCAAAACTGTCTTTGAGATAGTTAAAGAACTGCTCTCCGGAATTAAAACCTTGCTGGGTGGCAAAACGCATATCGTTAGTATCGAGGGTGTAAGGGACAATTAAATAGGGTTTTTCATAATCGTAAACCCAATAAGGTAGATCATCGGCATATGAATCGGCATCATAGAGAAAACCACCAGCCTCATAGACTAAATCACGTGTATTAGGACTGGTTCGTCCTGTATACCAGCCTTGAGGGCGCTCACCTGTAATAGCTTCATGACGGATAATAGCGTCCTGAATATGTTGACTTTCCTGTTCCTTATCAACATATTGATAGTTAATCCATTTGAGCCCATGACAGGCAATTTCCCAACCTGCGGCTTTCATCGCTTGAACGGCTTGTGGATTTTTTTCCAAAGCGGTGGTTACGCCATAAACGGTTACGGGCATATCACGCTTTGTGAACATGCGGTGCAAACGCCAAAAGCCAGCACGACTGCCATATTCATAAATTGATTCCATGCTCATATGACGAACGCCATCCATCGCTGGCGCACCAATGATTTCTGACAAAAATGCTTCAGAAGTTTGATCACCATGTAAAATACAATTCTCACCACCTTCTTCATAGTTAATAACAAATTGCACTGCGATACGCGCACCATTTGGCCAAATAACTTTAGGGGTATGCTGACCATATCCAAGGAGATCTCTGGGGTAACTCATATTGACTCCGACTTATTGAGAGAGTAAAACAGCTATTCCAGCCAGTAACTGACCGAACGGTTAACTTAGCTAGTAATAGTATCCACTTATGAATATTTTGACAACAGAGTAATAATTAAAAGGACACAAACGCTAATAAAAACCACCTATGTGTTTAATTAATCCTCGCAAGTGTTTTACATTTAACTTTAGCTGAGTAATCACCATATCGAGAGTTTTTCTTTGCTTTGTTTGATTAGTTCTGTCATCTAACGCGACTATTGATATGTTTCAACAGCAAGCGGCATTATACCAACTCAGTTAACATTTGATTGGTTTAACGCGTTCTAGGCAACTTTGTCGCTATTGGCATAATCAACGAACTTATCAAATTCAAGTCATGATTTATTTTCACCACTAACAAACGAGCGGCGAGTTTGATGGCTGATTAATTTTATATTGATTATTGTTAAGAATTTAGTTTTTGCTAGCAAGCGATCGAAGATAAAAAAAGCAGGCAATTCTTTATTATTGCCTGCTTATAACATATTGATTATTAGTAAATTACAGTCGATGAGTTTTTAAAATTCTCTCACTTCAACATAATTACTGTTAAATTCAAAGGTATTAATTTTGCCACACTCTACAAAGTGGTTATTTGATGCATATGGTGCTTCTGGGTGGTTAATATCACCTTCCCAACCTTGACCATTTTTAACATAAGCTTTAACTTCAAATTTGTTGTTAACTGCATTAGTACAATCCATTTCTACATCTAACATCCAGTAATGTTGTCCCCAGATGTTTAATGGATCTTCACCATAACCATCATCAGCAGTAGTACGTTTAGTTCCCCAACTCGCTGGCCATACATTAGTAGTCCAATCAAGAGGCGTGCCTTCAGCTTCATTACTTTGGCCATTTTCACTGCCGTACCAATCAAGGTAGTTTTCGTTAAGTTTCCAAGGCGCTGTTGTTGCATTAGCTAGGTTGTTATGAATAATAGGCATTGCACATTCAAAGTTGCTGCTATCACAATTCCTACCTAATTCGTTATTAGCATAACCATGATCAATACCACCGCGAATGAACATATCTTGACCACTTTGCGTTTGCGCTTTAATAAAGATCACGGTGCGTCCTGAAGGTGGTGGGTCAATAATATCTTTTTTAATTTTAGCACCTTGATGGATAGCAAAAGCATCCCAAGGACCAACGTTAGCATTAATGTTACCATTGTTATCAACGCTTATGGTTTCGCCTGAACAAGATAATTCGTCTGCAGATAATTCACCTTTCAACACGTTACAGTATTCACCTGACTCCATGTCCGTATTAAGTGTAGCGGTTAAATTATAATCGTCTTTGTTGATGGCAACAAAACCTGAACTACCGCGACCAAAAGCTATCTGGTTGTTACCATTATCCCACCAGTTCGTTGTACTCCAGTTATCGGCGGTGTTGTTTCTAAAATCTACGCCACCTGCAATATAACTCCAGCGGTGTTCACATTTCCAATTATCGCCGAAGCATTCTAACGTGCCATTATTGTGAACAGGGACATTAGGGCCACCGACACTTTCATCTTTATTGCCAGGTTCGCCAAAATCATAACTTGACATGACCTTAGGATAACCATAAGGGTAAGCTAACATGAAAACGTTAGCTAAATCATACATGCGACCATCATAAAAGGTAACAATATTACCAGCACCACCATGCCCGCGTTGATTGTCATGGTTATCTACAAAGACAACAGCAGAGCTGCTGGGCATAAAGCCCCAACCTTCACCAAACGTGCTCAACCAAGCCAATTTACCTGTCTTAAAGGTTTCACTCAATTTAGTAGAATATTTAAATTCTGTAACTAGGCCAGTACTGAGGTACTCAGCCGAAGTGATTGTTTCACCACCTTGGTCAATTACTTCTTGAAAAACTAACGGAGTACCATTTACTTTTGATAAAACCCCTTGA
This sequence comes from Colwelliaceae bacterium MEBiC 14330, assembly GCA_040779365.1. Classification (GTDB taxonomy): domain Bacteria; phylum Pseudomonadota; class Gammaproteobacteria; order Enterobacterales; family Alteromonadaceae; genus Colwellia. The sequence goes on along the minus strand of JBFONR010000005.1, from coordinate 288,055 downwards.
ATATCGCCAACAGCCATGTGCTTTGAGGCATCAAAACGAAAACCACTTACCCCTATATCGATTAAATCATTTAAGTAGCCCGCTAACGTTTCTTGCACGTATGGAGCGCCAGTATCTAAATCAGGTAAACCCACTAATTGACAATTTTGTACCTCCCAACGGTTGTTGTAATCACTTACAGAACAATCCTGATGAAAGTCTTGTGGAGAATAAATAGGGAAAGTTCTGAAGCCAAACGGACTACCAGCAACACCAACACCGTCACCGAAGGCCATATGATTTATTACCGCGTCAACATAAATTTCTACGCCAACCGCCTTACAGCGGTTAACCATGTCAACAAATTGTTCACGGGTACCACCACGACTTTCGATCTTATAACTAACAGGTTGATAACGCGTCCACCATTCACTACCTTGCATGTGTTCATTTGGCGGTGATACTTGTACCGCTGCATAACCTTTAGGACCTAAGTAATCTTCACATTCTTGTGCTATATCTTGCCAATTCCATTCAAATAAATGTACGAAAGTAGTTGGTTGTGGCTCAGGAGCTGCTTGTGCTTGGCAGGTTATACCAAGAGCTAAGCTTGTTGCTAATAATGATTTAGATAGGTTATTTTTCATTGTTATTTTTATCCCTATTGTAGGTTTTTTTATTATATGGCTAATTTCTCAGCCTCCCTACATTGCTCTTAATTTGTACAAAAATAAATATTAAAAACTATGAATACGTATTCAAAGCAGCATGATAAAAATAAGTTGAATTATTCTAGTAGTTGAGCTTTAAAATATGAATCAATACAACAACAAAAAATAATACAATAAAAAACAGAAGGTTAAATAAAATTGATTTATTTATTTTTTTTATTATTTAAACGCCCTCGCCTGAAAAATACGGCAGATGACATAACTACTTTTCACATAGCTTTCTCAAATCACTTCCATGGCTTTGAACAAAATAATGGGCTTATTTTTACTTAAAATGGTATGAAAATAGCAACCTGAAACGCTAAAGTACCGTTAATTCAATGAGTTTATCTTTCAACAAAGCCTGATATGTGGCTTTTTTCTATAGAACAGTCATTATTTTCTGAGGATTTATCTAACTTATAGAGCTAAAGGTGATAAATTTACCAAAACAAAACGAGCAGTCAATCCATGAAAATTAAGTGTCTAAACAGTTAGTTTTCGAAGTTCGTTTGCTAGTCACCAGGACGTTAAAAGGCTACTTTATCAATAAGGTTGTTTTACTGGTTAAAAAAACGCATTGCTAACTAACAATGCGCTTGAGAATTTCCAAATAAAAACCACTAACATTAGGGGCTGTTGATCTTTCGAGATTACTTTTACAGCAACTTATTTGGTATTTAGACAAGGCAAAGTATGTGACGTGTAGCTGGCTACTCGAACATACGATAACCTAGTATAAATTTCAAACAAGTGCTGCCCTTTAGGGTTCATTTAAAACACATTTACTAATTGTTGCTCGCTTTTTTAATAGAATGACTAGGATACAAAACTTGCGCCGCGATTAAATCCGTTTTAAATTGAGCAAATTTTAACCCTGAAAGATCAACAGCCCCTAGTTATTTAATAGTAACATTCGGCGACTTTTTGACTATTTCATCATTCAATTCAATACCTATGCCGGGCACTTCTGTCACTTGGAAAAAGCCATCAACAGGTTGAGGATCTTGTAAACATAATTCTCTGTTCCAATCTTTAATCGCATAAGTATGATGTTCATGAATTAAAAAGTTAGGAATTGCGGTTTCTAAATGTAGTGAGGCCGCCGTTGCCACCGGGCCACCACAGACATGAGCTTGTACACGAATATCGTAAACATCGGCATAATCACAGACTTTTTTAGCTTCGGTAAAACCGCCGCATAAGCCAACATCAGGTTGCAAGACATCAATGCTTTGCTCTTCAAAATAAGGTCTAACATCCCAACGATGATAAAGACGCTCTCCGCCCGCAATCGGCACGTTAACGTTATCAGATACCTTTTTATGTACTGAAGAATTTAAGTAATTAACAGGCTCCTCGTACATCATACAACCGACTTCTTCCACAACTCTCCCCATTTGAATAGCTGATGCGGCGCCCATGAGTGAGTGAGATTCAAAAATAATGTCGACATCATCACCAACAGCATTTCTGATCGCTCTTAACCTATCCCCAAATAAACGCATTTGCGGGTTGGTAAACAACTTAGTTCTATCAAAAGAAGAGCTACCATCTTGGTTATAGACGATAGGGTCAACTTTTACTGCATCATAACCTTGAGCAACAGCTTTTAAGGCAGCCTCAGCATATTGCTCAGGCTCGATAAGTTTATTTATCTCACTGTCCCAATCAAATTGTAGTTGGCTGGCGTAAGTGCGAAGTTTATCATTGACCTTACCACCCAGTAATTGATACACGGGCACTCCTAACGCCTTACCCTTAATATCCCAAAGTGCGGTATCAATAGCACTCATTGCAGAATACAGTACTGGTCCACCACCTAGGCCCCAAAAACTCTCGCGTAACATACGTGACCATAATAGTTCAGTATTAAATGGATTAAAGCCAATCAATACCGCTTCACTGATTTCCTTTATCATAGCCGCAGCAGCACTGTGTCCCCAGTCATATGCTAGGCCGGCTTCACCAACACCACTGAGGCCTTCATCAGTATGAATGCGAACAAAAACAGGGTTCCATTGAGTGCGTTTAGGGCAATGGATATCAAATACTTCTATATGGGTTATTTTCATTTTTATCTCAATTCAGTTTATCGGGCAAAGTTGCACCACAATAGTGTAGAGTAAAGTTATATTTAATGCTTTTAAAAGACCTAAATGCGATAAATCATAACAACTTGGCTATCGCACAATGCTAATCTATTGCGCAAAACTTGCATCATTTCGATATACCCTGCGCAGCATCGCAGGCCATGCTTTTTGGCCACCTGTTTCGCCATCATGGACAATCTTAGCTTGTGCCTTGATACCATCAATAATACTTTGTGGTGTATAAATAGGCTTCATGCTGGTAGCCATGATTTGCAGTTGTATTTGACAAGCTCTGGTTAAGTCATACATGTGCATAAATGCATCACCAATGGTTTTCCCCATGGTTAGAGCGCCATGATTGCGTAATAACATAAAATTTGCATCACCTAAATCTTCCTGTAGTCTTAGTTTTTCAGCATGATCTACCGCTAAACCTTCATAATCATGATAACTCATCGACGCTAAGGCAAACATTGAATATTGACTTAAGGGCAAAAGGCCTTCTTCAAGGCTAGCAACCGCAATTGTCTCATTGGTATGGACATGTAACGCGCAAATATCTTCATGACGCGCTTCATGAACGGCACTATGTATAGTAAAACCGGCTGGATTAATTTCAAACGGGCTATTCTTATCAATAATATTGCCGTCAATATCAATCTTGACTAAGTTGGATGCGGTAATTTCTTCAAATGCCAAACCAAAGGCATTAATCAAAAGGTGCTCAGTACCTGGAATCCTGGCTGAGATATGTGTGTGTATGAGATCATCCCAACCATGCATCTGAAGAAGTCGGTAACATGCCGCTAAATCAACGCGTATTTGCCACTCTTGCTCAGAGACTTTATTTTTTAAATCTAATTTTGGAAGTTGTTGCATCTGCTAAAGTTCTATGTTGTATAAAGTCGATAATAATTATTAAATTTTACCTGATGATAACCAGGCAATAAAGGCTTTACATCATAGCTTTTATAATTGCTGCAACTAATATGACAAAGACCAAGATCCGAGTTGTTTTACCAAATTTGCTCTGTTGCTCCTCACTCATCGGTTTACCAAAACGTTCACCTAAAACCACCATCAAAAAGACGGCGACAAATACGCACGCTAATATTGTTATTAATGTCATTATTTTCTCTTAAAGTTAGTTTTTTATACCCTGTTTTAACAAAATCGATTACCATAGCCAATAGCGCCATCTAGTGTTCATAATCGCAATGCAGCAAACTGATAATTTCTACCAAAAACGTCGTTTCATCATCAAACTAGGCAAAGCCTTACATAAATTAGGTTCTACCGCCTATCGCTTAGAAGATAATTTATTATCAATTGCAAAATTCCTTGATATTCGTGCTTCGTTTATTATCACGCCAACTGCGTTGACCTTTATCTTATCTGATGATGAAGATGATCAGCAATATAATCATTTAGTTCGGGTTAGTCCTGGTGATATTGATCTCGGCTCTTTAGCGCGGATTGATGAACTAGTAGATGAATTAATCAATGGTGAACGAACACTTGATGAAGCAATAGAACGCCTCGCCGAAGTAAAAAATAAACCTGCCCCCTATGGCTCGCTGCTAACTTTCTTAGCCTTTGGCGCATCAAGTGGCGCTTTCGCCATGTTAATGAACACCAGCTGGCACGATGTTTTTTGGTCGGCCTTACTCGGTTGGGTTATTTTTATTTTCGTACTTTGGTCAGAACGTTCTAAGCGCGTTACCGATTTGCTCGAGCCGCTGTCTGCACTAACCGCTTCTTTATTAGCTTCTGCTATATCAGTATTTGATCCCAGTATTAATATCCCTATGGTAATCCTGTCTACTATCATAGTATTTATTCCGGGACTATCGCTAACCGTCGGTTTATCAGAGCTGGCGGCTCGACATTTAATGTCAGGCACCGCTCGGATTATGGATAGCATTATGATGTTATTTAAACTCTACTTTGGTGCGGTACTAGGCATGGCTCTGGGTAAATTAATTTGGGGAGAGGTTAACTTTGTTCCTCCACAGAGTATGCCTGTCTGGACTTCATGGGTAGCAGTAACCACGTTAGCAGCAAGCTTGGTGATTCTATTTAAAGTCAGGCTAAAAGATGCTCCTTGGGGTATGATTTCTGGATATATTGCCTTTGGCGTTAGTATATGGGCTAGTGATTATTTAGGTGTGGCTTTAGGGGCATTTGCTGGTGCATTCGCACTGGGGTTATATAGTAATTTGTTTTCTCGTATTATGAACCTTCCTTCGAGTATCGTCCGTCTTTTAGGGTTAGTTGTCTTAGTACCCGGCTCTAAAGTGTATATTGGCTTAAATAGTGCTGTTTCCGGTCAAAATATGCTAAATGTCCCCGACTTAGGCTCACAAACTTTTTTAATTTTTATGTCTCTGGTCGCAGGCATTATTTTTTCCAATGCAGTATTGCCACACAGAAAAACGCTTTAATCGACGCTGTGCCAAAGCCTTTCATTTAGCACTAATCGGCAATGTACTAGTGTTTATTATTTTCAATATCAGTTTTAGGCGAATAAAAACCTAGCTAGAGATTTTATTCCGTGTACTAATGTATGCAGGCTATTAATAATATATGCTGCAACAAACTTTGAAAGACTATCAAAAGCTCAACAACTATTGCCAGCCCATCACACGATTGCCAGAGCATTAAAACAAGCAGGCTTATACAAGCAGGCTTATACAAGCAAGCGCTTAAAAACTGGCATGCACTTAACAGTCAGTAAATTAATAAATAGTGCTGCTAGTTGAAGCTAATGAACAATTATTCACATACTATCTGCTTTATTTTTTTGTACAAAAACACTAACTGTTTAATATTACTAATAAACAATCTTATTGATAATTGTTATCATTACGGTTATTATATACAACATTATTTAAGTATATTTTTTTAAGTTGAGTTATATATGTACGTTTGTATTTGCCATGGAGTTACCGATACCGAAATTGAGTCAGCTATCGATAATGGTGCAGAAACAATGAAACAATTAAGCGACGAGCTTAAGGTTGGCTCTCAATGTGGTAAATGTTGTCAGTGTGCGAAACGAGTTTTAACAAATAAATTAATTCAAATTGGCGAGGCACAACCTAAAGTTGCCTAAAAACTCTGTCAATAAGTTCGCAGGCAACGTTAAGATAACGCCTCACTTTTAAATCATTTATCCATCATAGACTGCAGATAGTTTTCGATACCTGCTTGAGCAATAATATATTGCTGTGATTCAATCCAATCTATTTGTTCTTCTACGTTTTCCAATAAGCCTTCAGCTAAGTCTCGACTGATATAATCTTGCATTTTCTCACTCTCGACAATTAGCTCTTGCAACGCAGCTCGAGATACATATTCTAAATCCATATTAGCTTGCATCATCTCTTCTGTGTTTTCACCTATATGCAAACGACCTAAATCTTGTAAATTGGGTAATCCCTCTAAAAATAAAATCCGCTCGATTAAGTCGTCGGCATGCTTCATTTTTTCAATAGAGATTTTATAGTCAGCTTTGTTTAGCTTCTCTAAACCCCAGTTTTTATACATGCGCGCATGTAAAAAGTATTGATTAATCGCGATAAGCTCTACTGCTAATGCTTTATTAAGTAGCGCAATAATTTGTTTATCACCTTTCATTATTACTCTCCTTAACCGGGTAAGTGTTGACCCATATACGATTGAATATAATTTTGTAAGCCAATCTTATCGATAAGGCCTATCTGTTTTTCTAGCCAATAAACGTGATCTTCTTCTGTATCTATAAGTAGTTTTTCTAACATTTCTCTACTTTGGTAGTCACCTTCTGCCTCGCATATGCTAATAGTGTTTTTTAGTGCAGCGACTACTTCCATTTCTAGTATCAAATCATTTTTGAGCATACTAGGGACATCATTACCAATGAGTAGGTCTCGTCGGTCAACAAGATTAGGCGTACCTTCAAGAAATAAAATCCGCTTAATTAACGCATCGGCATGAGTGATCTCTTCTTGCATTTCATGATCGAGTTGTTCATAAAGTTTATCTAAACCCCAATCTTGATACATGCGTGAATGAATAAAATATTGATCTATTGCTGCTAATTCATTGTGTAACAAGCCATTTAGGCTGGCTAAAACCTTTGCATTACCTTTCATTTGACACCTCCATATTTAAGTATATTCAAAATAAAACTCTTCTAGTCTAATCATAGTAGACATTGTTTAAATCTCCTAATAAATTAATGATTTTTATTGAACTAAGTTATTAATTTATAAGTGAAAACTATTCTCATTAGCATTACTAGTCATTAAAGGTTAACCCCCTAAAAAATAACAACACCAAGCCAAATGAAAAGCTCTCAATGAGTAATATACAAACACTTACTTTAGACGTCTAAACACCTAAAACTTGCTAGTCATACGGAATCAAGATAGAATCACGGTTTAGTAGTATTGGTGTTAACGAAGATGGTGTGATTCCATCACTGTACCCGCAACTGTAATTGATATGGCATTTCCTTGATAAGTAATGTTATTCCTAAGTCAGATAGCTAGCACACAACTATACTTTCTTTAATTACCGTGCGGGAAAACACGAATTAATCATGTCAATTTTGCTCAATATCTCTCAGCTTAGCTGGCAGGTTCAAAATAAATACATCTTACAAAACATTAATTTTAATGTCGGTAAAGGTGAAGTGATCGGTATTATTGGCCCCAATGGTGCAGGTAAAACCAGTTTACTGCGCTGTATAACAAATCAAGCCAATATACTAGCCAGCTCGGCTATACAGGGCAATATCTGTCTTAAAAACAAGTTAATAACTCAATTTAGTTCCAAAGAACTTGCTCAACACTTTGCCTTGGTCATGCAAAAAAGTGACAGTATCTTTGCGTTATCAGTGCAAGATGTCATGAGAATGGGATTACTTCCGCACAAATCACTGTTTTCATTTGATAACGATCACGACAAAGCTCAAATTCGTTTAGCACTTGAAAAAGTGGGATTAGTTAACAAGCTATCAAATCACTTTAATCAACTTTCTGGAGGTGAACAGCAACGAGTGCTTATTGCCAGAGCAATCATTCAAGCCAGCCAGATATTAATACTTGATGAGCCAACCAACCATTTAGATGTGTTCTACCAACATCAAATATTACAATTGGTCAAAAAACTCAATATCACTGTCATCATGACGGTACATGATCTAAATCTAGCCAGCTTATACTGCCAGCGCTTATTGTTATTAGATAAGGGCAAACTAATTTGCGATGACATACCGAAAAAAGTCTTAGCACCACAACAATTAAGTAAAATATTTGGCTTACCTTGTCAAAAAAGTTTAAATACTATCACGGGAGCAGCACAAGTCTCTTTTTATCTGCCAAGTAGTGATCACCTTGAGCAAGCATTAGTGGAAAGTGATGATGAATAGTGTCTCAATGAAACTTATCGTTCTAGCTATACTGCTTATTATTTCTGCAATAATAGCCATCACTTTTGGACCGGCCGATATCGACTCGTCACAATTAATCCATTGTTTAGTGAGCCAATGCTCAAACCCAATAGCCAATGTAGTTATTTGGCAAGTACGCATTCCAAGAGTATTAGTGGCATTAGTTGCCGGTATGGGCTTAGCTATTGCGGGTGCTATATTGCAAAACACGACACGCAACCCACTTGCCGATCCTTACCTTTTTGGCATTGTATCGGGAGCAGGTTTAGGGGCAACGATAGCCAATATTTCCTTGGCAGATAGCCATACTATTGCTCTACCCCTGGCGGCATTCTTAGGGGCACTGTTTTCAGTCATCATTGTAGTACTGATCGCCAAAGTGCTTCAGCGCATGGAGCAGCTTATACTAGCAGGAGTAGCAGTATCATTTATGCTAGCAGCAATTACACAATTTATTTTGTACTTTGGTGAACCCTTTGCCAGCAATCGCGTTATTTTTTGGCTGATGGGTAGTTTAGCCCGTGTTGAAATGTCTAACTTCTTTGTTATTGCTTCTATTCTTATTATGGCAATAGTGACAGTTATCGCTTTGCATAGACAAATAGATGCACTGTTACTCGGCGATGAAAGTGCTGCTAGTTTAGGGGTCAATGTTGATAAATTACGTCTGCTAATGCTTGCTCTTTGTGCTGCATTAACTGCCACTATAGTCGCTTATTGCGGCGGTATTGGTTTTGTCGGATTAATGATCCCTCATATTGTTAGACAGTTAATCGGAGTAACCACGCTGAAATTAATATTTGGTAGTGCCTTAATTGGCGCGATATTTCTAATTTGGGTTGATGTTGTCGCCCGCTCATCACTCCCTCATGCTGAGATCCCAATCGGGATAATTACTTCCGCATTAGGCAGTATTTTCTTTTTATTTATCATGTATCGCTCGCGAGCAATAAATTAACAATCACTATAGAGAGAAAGCTATGACTGATAACCACAAACAAAGAATGCAAAAGTTAAAAGAGAAAGTTGATTCTCGCATTGAAACGGCGACCGATGAACGTGGTTTACTCATTGTGATTACTGGCAATGGTAAGGGAAAAAGTACCTCTGGTTTTGGTACTGTTGCCCGTGCAGTAGGGCATGGCCTTAATGCCGCTGTAGCACAATTTATAAAGGGCACTTGGGCATGTGGTGAAAGACAACTACTTGAAAATGCTGGTGTTCAATTTAGTGTCATGGGCACAGGATTTACCTGGAATACGCAAGATAAAGCAAAGGACATTGCCGCAGCTAAACAAGTTTGGCTTAAGTGTAAAGCATTACTGAGCGACGCTAACCTTGACCTAGTATTACTCGATGAAATGACTTACATGCTGTCATATAAATACCTTGATTTAGATGAAGTTATTGAAGTATTAAATAATCGTCCTAAACATCAACACGTCATCATTACTGGTCGTGCTTGTCATCGAGCTATTATCGAAATGGCAGATACTGTCAGCGAAGTACAATCAATAAAGCATGCCTTTGACAGTGGCATAAAAGCGCAAAAAGGTATTGATTGGTAAACAGACATTAATCATTCAGTAATGTACTTAAAAACCTACTGAATTCGTTAAAATTAACATTATAAAGACATCATTTAATGAAAATAAACATACTCTTCTTTACTCTATTGCTAACATCAACTGCAGTGTTAGCTGAAACAAGTAAAAACAAGCATAAGCCTACTATTATTGCGCTTTCTCCGCATATTGTTGAGATGCTTTTTGATGTCGGTGCAGGTGAGCAGATCATTGGTACTACCGATTTTGCCGACTTTCCTGAACAAGCTAAGAAAATTCCTCGAATTGGCAATTATATTCGCTTACAGCTTGAGCGTGTCATTGAACTGCAACCCGATTTAATTATTGCTTGGAAGAGTGGCAACCCCAGTGATGATTTAGCTAGATTAGCGCAACTTGGCTTTAAAATCGTTTATTCTCAACCTAATACCTTTGAAGACATTGCGAGTGAATTGCGTTTATTTGCTAACTTAACTGGTCATGCTAAGCAAGGCGAAAAATTAGCCGAAAAGTTTGAACAAGCGTTAGCAAGCATAAAAAAGACTTATCAAAATAAAAATGAGCTAACCGGCTTCTATGAACTTTGGTCTCGACCATTAACCACGGTAGCTCAAGGTAGTTGGCCGCAACAATTCCTAAATATTTGCAAAGTAAAGAATCCATTTAAGCAGGTAATAACCCCATACCCGCAGATTAGCATTGAACAAGTTTTACCAGCCAGTGTAGAGCTTATTATTCAGCCTTTATCCGTGAATCAAAAGGATCGTGAAGGGTTTAATTGGCAAGATTGGCAGCTTATCCCCGCTGTAGCTAATAAATATATTATTCAGCCTGACGCAGACGCGATGCATCGTATGACAGTTCGCAGTCTCTCGGCATTAAAGAGTTTGTGTGTAGAAATCGATAGCATAAGAACTAAGCTTTTATCAACGAAAACAGAACTATAAAATCGAATGACTCTTCGAAACTACAAACGTATCTTAGCAACAAAATATGCAGTTCTACTTTGCGCCAGTATGACTTTGCTACAACAGCAACTCTATGCAAAAGAGAATGAAGGCAAAAATAATATAGAAGTGATTAAAGTCCTTAACAGTCATGAATTTACTAGTAGTAACTACCAAGTAATAAGACGTTCAGACTTTATTGATTCATCAAATAGCCTATCCGACATTTTAGGGCAAGTGAACGGCATTCAGATTCGACAAATTAGTGGTATTGGTAACCCAGTTTCTATCTCAATTCGAGGCTCAAGTGCCAAGCAAGTACAATTTTATATTGATGGTCAATTAGTCAACGATAGTCAGTTTGGTAGCTTTGATCTAAATCAGCTCTCAACAGCACAAATAGAAAGCATAGAAATCAGTAAAAACCAAGCTATAGGTTCTGGCTCTACCCCTATTGGTGGAGTTATTCGTATCAATACTTATAACCCTAGTGAAGATAACCAGAATATAAGTGCTTCTCTTGGTTCATTTGGTTATAAGGAGCTTAGCTTACTAAAAAATACTGCTTTTAAATATCATAGTATCGCAATTGGGGGGACTTACTTAAAAAGTAATAATGATTATGACTATACATTACCTAATCCTGAAAAATTAATCACCGAACAAGTAAATAATAATGACTATGAAAAACTGTCGTTTTTTATCAATGATAACGCGCAAATAGATCAGCATCAATTGAGGTTAAACCTAACTTACAATAAACAAGATAAAGCTTTACCACAATACCAATTTAATCCAGAAGAAAATTCATCCAACATTTCAATGAATAGTTTCAGGTATGGTTTTCAATACAATTGGTTAAGTGATATTAATTATCTAGAAACAATTGAATTAGAATATTATAACGATCAAAAAGATGAATTTTATTTTGATAACTTAGTAGGGTCGATAATAACCACCAACGATTATCAAACCGATAAACAACAGTTAGGTATAAAGCCTAGTTTTAATTTTAACAATATCAGCTTTAACCCTTACATCAACTTAAGTAAACAAAAATTTTCTTCATATGGTGAACGAAACGGTGAGCCAACAAAATGCAATGGCATAAGTGCTTGTGATATTCAAGCTGAGCAATATCGAATGAACCTGGGGGCCCGATTAACATGGCAAAGTATATCGTTTCCCTTACACAGCTATTTATTAATAAATCAATTAAATGAAGACAATAGCAATATCGCGCTAAACCAGCTCAATGCAGATACCAAAAAATCCAGTGAGCAATATAATACCCAAGAAATAGCGTTAAACTATGGTAAAAAAGAATTTACCGCATCAATCAATTGGAGCAATGGCCTTAGAACCCCTACCTTATATGAGCTATTCGGTGATAGAGGCTCCTTTAAAGGAAATGATAATTTATTACCAGAACAAGCAGAAACCTACTCATTGTCTATAAAATATCATAAAAAAATTCCCACAGGCTCGATAGCACTTTCCACTTCTGTCTATCAACAATTTTTAGAGGATTCTATTGTCGCTATTTTTAATTCAAGTGGTACCGGTAGTTATACGAATGTCAGTAACGCAGAGCTTTTAGGTTTTGAACTACAAGCCAACAGCGAAATTAATACGAATTTATCATTATCACTACAAGCTCATATCATTGATAGTAATACTCAATCTAAATTTTTAGCATTCAATAATAAAAGCTTACCTGGTATTTACCATCAGCAATATGGTGTTTCTTTAGCTTATAAACTCAATAACTCTTGGCGAATTGAATTAAACTCTAAGCTTGATAAAGACTTATATTTTAATCGCAGTAACCAGTTTGAGGTCAATCAACAACAAGGCAAAAGTGGTAATCCTGCCAATCGTGCAATTACAGACTTATCATTGCAGTGGCATGTCAACAACTATCACATAAACTTGACCTGCTTAAACCTATTTGATGAAAACTATCAAGATCTTGCTAATCGCCCAGCTCAGGGCAGAAGCTTCCAACTAAAATTTTCCATAGAGGATATATAAATGCTACCTAAGTTCAACTTTAAATTACTACCAATACCCTTAGTCTTAAGTACAACACTGCTCAGTGGTTGCGGCTCAGACGATCAAAATCATGCTCCAGAAATTACAGGTGAGTTATTCCCCGTAGTCGAAGAGAATACTGTTAATGTTGGTCAATACACAGCAACAGATATCGATAATGATAATATTACTTTAAGTTTAAACGAAGCCGCAAACGCGCTATTTACCCTAGAACAATCTGGTCAGTTAAGCTTTAAAGTAGCTCCAGACTATGAAAATGGTGACACTGGCCCGTTTGCAGTTACGATTATTGCTACCGATGACGGTAAAGGACAGTTAAGTAGTGAATTAGCATTAAGTATCACTGTTGGTGATGTTAAAGACACGCCTTCAGCTGCCATAGTTCAAACAGTAGCTCCTGATTATACTAATTCAGAAGTCGCTTATCTCGACGCTCAAAGTCAACAAGTTGCTTCAGGTTACTATAGAAAAGACGCTTCTGACTACACCTTAAGTAGTTTTAAAGGAGATGTATTTCATATTGGGCGTTTTTTTATAGATACAATAACCAAATATAATGCCAGTGAAGTTGCAGATCGTGACAAAGTCATCTGGTCATATTCAACCAATGATGCAGAAGATTCAGTCAGTCGTAATCCTTATGCGTTGGTTTCATTAAATGAGTCAAAAGCCTATCTATTACGTTATGGTTCAAGCCAAGTGTGGATTGTTAACCCAGAAGCGACGACAAGTGAAGACTTTAAAATAGGTGAGTTAGACTTAAGTCAATACGTTCATGAAAATAATAGTAGCGGCACACCGAATCCTGCTGCAGCAGTTATTAACAATGGTAAGTTATATATTGCAATGCAAAGACAAGATGATTCTTTTAATGCTGGCTCTGCCTATATTGCAGTATTTGATACCGAGACAGATACAGAAATTGAAACTAATGCCAATGCTGATGATAATCTAAAAGGCATTCCATTAATGGGCATTAACCCGCTTGAACACAGTTTAATTGCCAACCTAGATAAAGTCTTTGTCACAACCAGAAATGGCTACAGCTCAGTTGATTTAACGCTTAGTCGTATTGAGGAGATCAATACCGATGATTACAGTGTTCGCCAAGTTCTTAATGCTGGTGACATTGAAAACAATAGCGCGAGCTTTATTAAAGCCAGTGTTGTAGTATCGCCAGAGCAAGGTTATTTTTATACAAGCCAAGCTTTTTTCACGCCTAGCTATTACGAAGTAGGAGCCATATACGAATTTAACCCTTCTACGGGTGATATTTTGTCAGCAAACATTGCCGATACTGGAAATGAAAACATCAATTATATAGGCTTAGATTCAGCAAATTTCTTATGGGTTAGTGTTGCTAACCCGGAACAACCTGGCGTTGATATTATCGATACGAGTTCCAATACCAAACGAATTACTCGTTTACCGACCACATTAAACCCAGCGACTATTCGATTTATTGAAGAGTAAACCAGCAAGTTATTCAATAAAAAAAGCCTGCTTTTGCAGGCTTTTTTAAATAAGCTATTTCAATTAATTTAACGTAATAGAGATTTCCACTTCGTTAACATTTTTAGCAAATTCCTCTGTTATACCTAAGCCGTACTCCCCTTGATAAAACTTAATATAATCTTGATAACTGTCTGTTGCCAAACTTTGAATTAAACGTACTTCGGTACTTTTTTTATCCGTATCTATACTAATAATATCTTCATAGCCCGTTAGAGGAGCGCTTATTGCTAAAGTCCCTTGCTCTGGGCCATAAAAGCTCCACTTTGCCGGCATCAACAGATTTGATTCAGGATCAAAAGCGGTAAAAGTAAAGGTGATTATCGCCATAGGGTAACCATTGACAGCACTGTAGTCATAACTGCCATCTGCCTTAATTTCAGAGAAATTCCTGTCATCAATATTCGGCTTGCTTTCACTGGCTTTTACAGCAAAAGAAAGTCCTTTATCAGTGGAAGTGAGTTGTTGTTGCGTTTTAATAACAGAGCTACCAAAAATCGAGCTACTTTCATCAAAGGTTATACTAGCCTTTGATTGATAATAGGCTTCACTGATGTAGTCATGGGTAGAAAATACAAGTAAACTTTCATCGTCTTCAGCAACAGAGCTAGAAAAGTGCGCGCTGTTATTGATAACTTGATGAGTAGTAAAAGCTTGATGCTGGGCAGCTAACTCAAAACTATCAGCAACTTGAAAAGCTGACACTCGCCAAGCACCGCTGCCATCGCTAGTAAAATCATCAACAAACTCCGCCGAGGCAATTTCTTTTTCGTTATTATCGGTCCCCGAAACAGAAAACGAATGTAAAGGCCAATCTCCATCGATTTCACGACAAACTTCAACCCCTTCAAACAATGTTGTCTTGTCATCTATAGCAAGCCAATTATCAAATGGAAGCGAACTGGTTACTTTTACTTGTGTCGTAAAAGGTCGATGAGTTAACTCAAGGTTTTGGCTGACACATTCACAATTGCTATTATCCAGCGCATTATCAAACCTAGCTTGATAATGCGCAGGCGTATTACTACTCGCTTGATAAAAGCTAACAACATTTAGCCCTTCTGCTTCAGTGCCCTGCTGATCTTTTGCAACAATGGTGTAGTTAATGAATTCATTTGTTGTTACAAAGCTGATAACACCATTTTCATCTGCACTATAGCGATTCAAGGTTTGCCAATTATCATCTTGCAACAATAATTCAATGTCGGTAAAGGCACTTTTAGCGCCACATGCATTAGTTAATTGCGCCGTTAATGAAAAACTATATTCAATAGGCTCGACTGGCACTTCAGGTGTGCTTGGAGAACTTCCACCACAAGCTTGCAAAAAGGTAGTAAGTAATAAAGGTGGTAATAGATATTTATTCAATGGAGATCCCTTAAATTGCGAGATGAGAAATTGAAAACTTCCCTAGTTAAGTGCATAACTTTAGTAATCAAACTAAAAATTTTCAGTTAAATATTTGTTGAATAAGTATACTCACTTTTTCTGCGCAATGGCTAATATTTGTTAATGATATATTTATCTAAATTAAATATTTAAGAATAAAAAACATGGGCAACCAATAAGCTTGAATAATAACTAAACGCTGTCCTAATCATCTGACACGAACGTGACAAAACAATAATATTTACTTATTGATGAAAAGAGACTTTTTTTACATTGATTAATATTGTATTTTCCCCCAATTAAACAATATAAAGTATCAAAACAAATCAAATATGAGATTACTAAAAACAAGCACTCACCCTGAAATCAAAAATCCTTTAGCTAAGTGTTTTACTAGAAAGGCGACTCGAGCAATTGTCATCAAAGGTGAAGATATATTATTACTTTATACCAAACGTTATCATGACTATAGCCTACCTGGCGGTGGCATAGATGAAGGTGAAAGTAATATCGAGGGGTTAATTAGAGAGCTTAAAGAAGAAACGGGTGCACACACAGTACAAAACATTCAAGCATTTGGCTTATATGAAGAATTCAGACCTTGGTATAAAGATGACTTTGATATGGTTCATATGCAGTCTTATTGTTATACCTGCACAATAGATGATGAGCTATTCGCGCCTGAGCTGGAAGCACATGAAGTAAATAATGGTATGTCCCCTACCTGGATGAACATTCATCAAGCAATTGCGCATAATGAAGAAACCATGACAAACAGCGACAAAAAAGGTCTGTCGATAGAGCGAGAGACCTTTTTATTAAAATTAATTGCCAGCGAATTAGTTGACTAGCTTTTCAATTAAAGCAAACGACAGCATCTTAAAAACAAGCTAAGCTCGACAAAAATGTAGAACTTAGCTATCAATGAAAACAAATCGCTTTATCGTTAATGCAAGCTATTAATGATTTTCAGAGACCATATTGACAGTATATTTAGGAATATCGACCACTAAATCCTCATCACCAACAATCGATTGACAGCTCAAACGAGACTCTGGCTCTAACCCCCAAGCTTTATCTAGCATGTCATCTTCCAACTCATCACTTTCTTCTATAGAGTCAATACCCTCTCGGATAATAACGTGGCAAGTTGTACAGGCACAAACCTTTTCACACGCGTGCTCTATGCCAATATCATTGCGCAAAGCGACATTAAGCACACTTTCGCCAGTTTCAGCGTCAACTACCGCACCATCGGGGCATAATTCTTCGTTGGGTAAAAATATAATTTTTGGCATTTTTTCATTCTCATTTTTAGGCTCAAGCCTAACTTACATTATAAGCAAATATAGTTTGCTGATGGCTTAAATCTTATCAACAGATTGACCCGACAGAGCCTGACTAATTGAACTATCCATACGACGCTCAGCAAAGACGGCTGTACTATTATTCAAAACATCAATGGCATCTTCTATTGCCTTGTTATCAGTGCCTTGGCTTATGTGTGCGAGCGATTGAATAGCCGTATTAATCACATCAATCTCTTCAGCATTAAGTAAGTGACTATCACTTAGTAATGCCGCTTGCACTGACTCGATAACGCGAGAAGCCTCGACTTGTTGCTCCTTTAACATACGTGCCTGTATATCATCAGCAGCATTACTCATCGAGTCTTTGATCATTTGGCTGATTTGTTTATCATCTAAACCAAATGACGGTTTTACCTCAATACTTGCTTCAACACCTGTTGATTTTTCCGTAGCCGATACAGACAATAATCCATCAGCATCAACTTTAAACGTAACTCTAATGTGAGCAGCTCCAGCGGTCATTGCCGGAATACCGCGTAGTTCAAAACGTGCTAATGAACGACAATCATCCACTAGCTCACGCTCTCCTTGCAATACATGTATAGCCATCGCCGTTTGACCATCTTTGAAAGTGGTAAACTCTTGAGCTTTAGCAACAGGTATTGTGGTATTACGTGGAATGACTTTCTCAACCAAGCCCCCCATAGTTTCTAAACCAAGTGATAAGGGGATAACATCCAGTAATAACATGTCGCTGTCAGGTTTATTGCCCGCCAGAATATCCGCTTGAATAGCTGCACCAATAGCGACAACTTTATCTGGATCTATTGAGGTTAGCGGACGTTTATTAAAATATTTTTCAACGTCACTTCGTACTAAAGGCACACGGGTAGAGCCGCCCACCATAACAACTTCAATAACCTCATCGACAGTAATATCAGCATCTTTTAACGCTCGTCGACAAGCTCTTAACGTTTTATTGACCAATGCTTTAATTAATTGATTAAATACTTCTTTTGATAAAGTATATGACCAAGTTTTATTATCGCTTAATAACAAAGAAATCTCTGTTTGTTCGGCGCTAGTCAGTTGTTCCTTCGCTTGACAGGCTTGTTGCATCAACTGACGCTCTAATGAGGGCTCAAGCGGACGCGTCAAGTTTGCTTGCTCGATTAAATGATCAACCAGAGCAACGTCAAAATCATCACCACCGAGCGCAGAATCACCACCTGTGGACAATACTTCAAAAACACCTTTATTGAGACGAAGAATAGAGATATCAAAGGTACCACCACCTAGGTCATAAACGGCAATAACTCCTTCTTGACCTGAGTCTAAGCCATATGCGACGGCGGCAGCAGTAGGCTCATTTAACAAGCGTAGTACATTAACTCCCGCTAATTTAGCCGCATCTTTAGTGCTTTGCCTTTGCGCATCATCAAAGTGTGCAGGCACAGTAATCACTACGCCGGTTAATTCACCACCTAAAGCAGCTTGTGCCCGTTGATTTAAGGTTTTTAGTATCTGTGCCGACACTTGAACTGGATTGACTGTCCCTTGACGTGTAATTAATTCAGGATGATTTTCATCTGTAGTAAATTCATAAGGCAATGACGGATATTTACTTTGAATATCAGACAATGAACGACCAATTAAGCGCTTTGCTGAAGTAATAGTATTGCGGGCATCTTCAACACTCAATGCTTGAGCCGCTTTTCCGACTAAAATACCACTTTCTTGATAACTAACTACAGAAGGGAGAATATCTTGCCCTTCTAGGTCGCTCAAGGTACTAGCGCTGCCACTTTTTACACTGGCTATTAAAGAGTTTGTCGTACCTAAGTCGATACCTGCAGCTAATCTATGCTCATGAGGGACGGTACTTTGACCGGGTTCTGCAATTTGTAATAAAGCCATGTTTTTGATTCAAAGTTATAAGTTAATGTTAAATACTAAATGCACAGTTATAAGAAGGTGCTATACCAGTAATTGCTCTGCAGTAATAAGCTAGTCGTTAAGTAAGCTATCTTCAAGACGGTCTACTTCAATATTTAGCTTTTGATAAAACTTTAATTTTCTAAGATTATCGCATGCGTTAGCGTTCGATGCCTCACTATTTTCATGAATTTGCCTTTGCATTAGCTTAGCAAGCTGCTGAAATTCTGTAGCTAAGACTTCTTGGGCTTTAAATAAGGCAGCATCAATATCACTAGCAAACTTTATCTCTTCTAGCATTTCCCTTAATTCCATTTGATGCATCAAAAAACTGGTATCACTAAAAGAGCTTTGCTCATCGGGCATCTCGACACCGCGCTCAACTAAAATATACTCAGCACGTTGTAAGGGATTCTTTAATGTTTGATAGGCGTCGTTTATTTGTGCTGATTTTTGCACCGCCATTCGTTGTTCTTGCTCAGAGGCATGAGCAAACTTATCAGGGTGCACCGCTTTTTGTAAAGCTTGGTAACTTGCAGAAAGCTTTTGTAAATCGACGTCAAAGGAGTTTTCGATGCCAAATAATTGAAAGTAGTTCAAAACTTGTACCTAAGGAGTAATATCTCAGAAAAATTCAAGCGTTATCAATAGTAAGCTTAATGCCAATATTGCTTTACTCGCGAGCTAATTTGGCTCTAGTAAACAATAAAAGTGTCAAGTTGATTTTAGTCAAGCTACACCTTCAACCTTGTTACAGAGCCAAATTGTTAAGAGATTAAACATTATACGTTGAAGGATTCACCACAACCACACTCACCCTTTGCGTTAGGGTTAGTAAATTTAAAGCCTTCATTCAAACCTTCTTTAACAAAATCAAGTTCGATACCTTCTAGGTAAACGAGGCTTTTAGTATCGATAATAATATTAACATCATCAACACTAAACAGTTGATCATCTTCATTTAAATCATCAACAAACTCTAGCACATAAGCTAAACCTGAACAGCCTGTGGTTTTAATACCTAAGCGAAGTCCAAGTCCTTTGCCACGATTTTGCATGAAAGATTTGACTCGTTCAGCTGCTGCAGGCGTCATGGTAACAGACATTGCATTCTCCGCTATTAACCTTGTTCGGTTTGGTTGTCTTGTTTAGTTTGGTAATCTTCAATTGCCGCTTTAATGGCATCTTCAGCCAAAATAGAACAATGGATTTTAACCGGTGGTAAAGCGAGCTCTTCAGCAATGGCTGTATTTTTAATTTCACCGGCTTCTTCAATTGATTTACCTTTAACCCACTCCGTTACTAGCGAGCTAGAAGCAATCGCTGAACCGCAACCATAGGTTTTAAATTTAGCATCTTCAATAATGCCTTCGTCTGATATTTTAAGTTGTAACTTCATTACGTCACCACAAGCTGGTGCACCAACCATACCCGTGGCTACCGATGGATCATTTTTATCCATTGAGCCAACGTTACGAGGGTTTTCATAATGATCAATTACTTTTTCGCTATAAGCCATGTTACTCTCCTAACTTGTGCCAAATATATTCCAGGTGATAATTTGACACTAAATTTTATTTAAAGTGCTGTAGTCTTGTCTAAACGCTTCCCTTACTAAGGTAGCTTAGTGACCAGCCCACTCAATTGAATCTAAATCTATACCGTCTTTGAACATTTCCCAAAGCGGTGACATATCACGTAAGTGACCTATCGAGTTTTTAATTAACTCAATCGCGTAATCAATTTCTTCAGTTGTTGTAAAACGCCCAAAACTAAACCGAATTGAACTGTGCGCCATTTCATCATTTAAGCCTAATGCACGTAATACATATGAAGGCTCTAAACTTGCCGAAGTACAGGCACTACCAGAAGAGACCGCTAAATCTTTCAATGCCATAATCAATGATTCACCTTCAACAAAATTAAAACTTACGTTTAAATTTCCTGGATAACGCTTATCAACATCACCGTTGATAAAGACTTGTTCCATATCACTTATGCCTGCCCATAAGCGGTCACGCATCGCTGTTACATGCGCAAGGTCTTGCTCCATTTCTTCTTTTGCTAAACGACATGCTTCACCCATACCTACAATTTGATGAGTTGGCAGCGTACCTGAACGCATACCACGCTCATGACCACCACCATGCATTTGTGATTCAAGACGAATACGAGGCTTACGACGCACATATAATGCACCAATACCTTTTGGCCCGTATAACTTATGTGCTGATATAGATAGTAA
The DNA here is from genome assembly GCA_040779365.1 of Colwelliaceae bacterium MEBiC 14330. Classification (GTDB taxonomy): domain Bacteria; phylum Pseudomonadota; class Gammaproteobacteria; order Enterobacterales; family Alteromonadaceae; genus Colwellia. Next base: position 266,878 of record JBFONR010000005.1, on the reverse strand, counting down.
ATCGACTTTCAGTGTTTGCATGTCAATTTTGATTTTACCGGCACTTTGTGCGGCATCAACATGAAAAACTATTTTACGTGCACGGCACATCTCACCAATTTCAGCGATATCTTGAATGACACCTATTTCATTGTTAAGTTGCATAATACTAACTAATACGGTGTCATCACGCATGGCATCATTTAATTTATTTAAATCGATTAAACCATTTTTTTCGGGATCAAGGTAAGTTACCTCAAAACCTTGGCGCTCAAGTTCACGGCAAGTATCAAGTACTGCTTTATGCTCAGTTTTACAGGTAATAATGTGCTTACCTTTTTTGCTATAAAAGTTTGCCGCGCCCTTAATAGCAAGGTTGTTTGATTCAGTAGCACCTGATGTAAAGACAATTTCACGTGGATCAGCATTGATTAGCTCTGCAATTTGATTTCGGGCAATGTCTACGGCTTCTTCAGCTTGCCAGCCAAATTTATGTGAACGTGAGGCTGGGTTACCAAAATGTCCTTCATTAGTCATGTATTGCATCATTTTGTCGGCAACACGCTTATCTACAGGTGTAGTAGCTGAATAATCAAAATATATAGGAAACTTCATTCGCTTACTCTCTCCGGTGGTAATTCTTTAAAATGGCACAAGCGGTATTTACCAGTCGTGCATTATATTCTTTGTTGTAATTAGGGTTTCTAGTGCAATATTTTTTTTAGCACCTATATGTAAATCATCTTGGCGTTTAGAAACCGTTTGTACATCACGTTTAGCCACTAACTCGGATAAGGTGATCTCTTGCAAAAATTCTTCTATACGCTGGCTTAACCCTTGCCATAAAGAATGAGTTAAACATTGCTCGCCATCTTGACAATTACCTTTGCCAGAGCATTTAGTTGCATCAACACTTTCATTAACAGCGCTAATGACATCTGCTACAGCAATTTGTGCTGAACATTTGCCTAAACGGTATCCGCCACCTGGACCTCGTACGCTATTGACTAAGCCATGTTTGCGTAAACGAGAGAAGAGTTGTTCTAAATATGATAGCGATATACCTTGGCGCTCAGAAATATCAGCCAAAGATACAGGTCCAGAAACAGCATGAATAGTAACATCTAACATGGCAGTAACTGCATAACGACCTTTTGAGGTAAGTTTCATAATCCGCTCTCAAACACTATGTTGGTGTAATCAGTGAATAATTTAGTAGGACAACTAAATCAAAGCCTTTTAACAACAAAACATAGTAAAATATGCCTTATTCCATAATTTCGGCGCAATTTTACATAACCCTATGTATTAGTCAAATATATACCTGACTAATATAGTCGGGTATTATACACCATAAAGTACTAGTCGAAAAGTAATACTTGACTAATTTAGTCAAGTATTACTTTTTCATTAAATTTAAACATAAGTGTTAACGTAAATTAACGATATTTTAGCTAAATTTCAGGATCAAAACTTGCGACTTTACTTTCTCGACGCGCGGCAGCAGCAATTTCATCTTCAGCAAACTCACCTACCTTAAGTTCTGGTAAGTTTTGAGAACAGACATCACCACCTAAATTGTTTACTTCCTTGCATAAGTCAGTCACTCTGGCATCCATTAAATGAACGTGATCTAATAAACGGCCAATAGCTTTTGCAACTGGGTCTGGATTGTCATGGGAAACCGCATAAGCATCAAAGCCAAACTTTTGCGCTGCAGCTTGTCGTTTTGACTGCTGATCTTTGCTTTTTTTATCAGGTACTATTCTACCAGGAATACCGACGGCTGTTGCGTTGGCTGGTACATCTTTTACCACAACAGAATTAGAGCCAACTTTACCCCCCTTGCCTATTGTTATCGGCCCAAGTACTTGCGCACCTGCACCAATAACAACATCATCTTCTAAGGTTGGGTGGCGTTTACCTGCTTTCCAACTGGTTCCACCTAAAGTTACGCCATGGTATAGCGTGACATCATTGCCTATTTCAGCCGTTTCACCAATGACTATTCCCATACCATGATCAATAAACACTCGACGGCCTAACTTTGCGCCAGGGTGGATTTCTATACCGGTTAACCAGCGAGAAAAGGTTGAAAAAGTTCGCCCAAGTAGTTTCCAATCAGCACACCATAACCTATGACTTAATCGATGAATCCAAATAGCATGCATACCAGGGTAATTAAGAATAACTTCAAAACTGGTTCTGGCTGCGGGATCTCTATCAAAGACACTGTTGATATCTTCTTTGATACGACTAAACATACATTATTCCTTATCTTCTCTATAAATGGCTAACTAAATAAGCGCTACGATGACTTCTTTTTACTCGATCTTTCCATTGAAGCAAAAATTCCACGCATCATTTTTACTTCTTTAACATCTGGTCTAGCACGGTTAAACAAACGTCTCAATTTTGTCATCACAAGGCCTGGATGGTTTTCTACAATAAAACCGGTCGCTTTGAGTGCTTTTTCAAAATGCTCAAAAAAACGTTCTGTTTCTTCGACAACAGGATACAATTCTTCATTGTCGCTTTTGGTCTTAGCAATTGAATTACCATTGCCAGTGCTGCGTTCTTGATAGTTTTGATCATGCGCTAACAAGTAACTGGTTCTCACTTCATAACTGAGCGTTTGTACAGCCATCGCTAAATTTAATGAACTGTACTCCGGGTTAGCAGGTATTTGTACATGGAAGTGACAAAGCTGAAGCTCTTCATTTGTTAGACCACTACTTTCACGACCAAATACTAACGCGACAGGATACTCCTTGGCTTCTGCGATCATTTTCTCACCACAAGCACGTGGCTCCAACATAGGCCATGGCAATGTCCTTGAACGGGCACTGGTACCGACAACTAAACCACAATCTTCAATTGCTTCTGCTAAAGTACTTACCACTTGAGCACTCGCAAGAACATCTGTCGCACCCGCAGCCAAAGCTTGCGCTTGACCATTGGGCATTTCTATTGGATCAACCAAGATAAGTTGACTCAAACCCATTGTCTTCATAGCACGAGCAGCGCTACCAATATTTCGACAATCTGAAGTATTTACTAAAACGATTTTAACACGATCTAATAACGATGCTTTGGCGTTATTTTGCTGAGAACCTTGTAGTGAATCTGGCATTATAGTCTCTTCTGTTTATTTTACCCGGGTTCATTAACCCATCTAGATGGCCAGTATTCTAGCATAGAAGATTACTGCTGTAGCTAACAAAAAGCACGTAAATTAGCTAATTTTATCTATGGTAATTCGCTATTAACTAGTCATTTTCTCTCTATTGAAAGCCAAACCCCTATACTGTTTACTTATTAACCAATTTTTTCAATAAGTCTATCGCTAAATTATTTTTTATTTGCTATAATTTGCGCCGCTTAAATTTTCAAGACAATGTTTGCTTGGAAAGTGTTCTTTTAAAAGTTATTTACAAATAGGTACTCTATTATGCATCCCATGCTAAATATTGCCGTGCGCGCAGCCCGTACAGCAGGTAAAGTTATCATTCGCTCTATGGAGCAACTAGACAAAGTTGAAGTTCAATCAAAAGGAACGAGCGATTTCGTCACCAGTGTTGATCGTAGCGCTGAAGAAGCCATAATTGAGACTATTCGTAAATCATATCCGGATCACACCATTATTGGTGAAGAGTCCGGTATTTTAAAAGGTAGCGATGATGACCATCAATGGATTGTAGACCCACTAGACGGCACAACGAACTTCATCAAGGGTATTCCTCACTTTGCTGTTTCAATTGCGTTAAAAGTCAAAGGAAAATTAGATCAAGCAGTAGTATTTGACCCTATTCGCGGAGAGTTATTCACCGCAAGTCGCGGTAAAGGTGCGCAATTAAACGGTTTCCGTATTCGTGTAAATAAAAATAAAGAGCTTTCTGGTACTATTTTAGCAACCGGTTTTCCTTTTAAACACAAGCAACACAGTGCTGCTTATATGGCAATGTTTTCAGCCCTCTTCCAAAAAACCTCTGATATGCGCCGTACAGGCTCTGCAGCACTTGATTTAGCCTATGTAGCAGCCGGAAGAGTTGATGGATTCTTCGAAATTGGTTTAAAGCCTTGGGATACGGCAGCGGGTGAGCTATTAGTGATCGAGGCGGGCGGTCTAGTTACCGACTTCACTGGCGGTCATAACCACACTAAGTCAGGTAACATTGTTGCAGGAAATACTCGTATCTTAAAAGACCTGTTACAAGAAATTCGTCCACATTTAGGTGACGCGCTTAGCAAATAATCTTGTTAAGTTACATGAGTTGAGTATTAACAGTAGATTTTAAAGCGCCACAGTTACTTTCTCTAAAGCAACTGTGGCGTTTTTTTTGCAGTAGAGCCACTAGATAGTCATTTGTACTTTATTTAAAGAGAGACCATGGAAAATATTAACAGCACAAAACAAGCCTTTGTTGGCGGAGAAGTAGCCTTAGTAGGTGCCGGTCCTGGAGATCCTGAGTTATTGACTATTCAAGCCTATCGCTTTATTAAACAAGCACAAGTCGTTATTTATGACAGACTGGTTAGCAAAGAAATCATGGCATTATTACCCACTGATTGTGTACAAATATATGTGGGAAAAAAACAAGCAGAACATAGAGTTCCACAAGATGGTATTAACCAACTATTAGTAGACCACGCCTTAACAGGCAAAAAAGTACTGCGTTTAAAAGGTGGCGATCCTTTTGTTTTTGGCCGTGGCTCCGAAGAAGCACAATTTGTCTTAAAACATGGTATTGCTTGTCATATCGTGCCGGGGATGACTGCTGCATCTGCTTGTACTAGTTATGCAGGTATTCCATTAACACACCGAAAGGTTGCCAGAAGTTGCACCTTTATCACCGGTAATGTGCATGAAAATGGTGCATTGGACTTACCATGGCAAACATTAAATGATAAAGAGCAAACGGTGGTTTTTTACATGGGCATTAAAACCTTACCCGTTATCACAGAACAGTTAATCAAGGCAGGCCGTGATAAAACAACACCTGCTGCATTAATAAGGAAAGGAACTCATAGTAATCAACAAGTGATTAAAGGTAGCTTAGATAACTTAACTGAGCTAGTTGCCATTCACAATATAAAACCACCTAGTTTAATAATAATAGGCGATGTCGTGGCTACTTTTTCTACTAATGAACTGGCTAATTTAGGCTACCTAAGCCCTAACAGTGAGCGGTAACTTTTATCATCACTAACTAGCTCGCTAGTTTGCTAAAACGAGTACTAAAAAGCTAAAGACATTGAGTCACGCTAGTTTGGTAAAGCCCCTGCTTTGTTAGGCTTTCTTGAAGCATTATTGTTTTTAGCTGGCCTTGTGCGACGATGTGCTTGATCACGAACTTTCGTTTGATTACCGTTGGCATTTTTTCCCGAACGCTGACCATCTTTATGCTCAACTTTACCTTGCTCCGGCTTTTTAGCGTGTTTAGGTTTTTTGGCTTTTTTAGGTTTTTTCGCTTTCAGAGGCCTAATTGCCCTAGATTCACCTAATTCATTGACTGGAATGTACTTTTCAATAACCTTACGTTCAATATGCTGTTGAATAACATGCTCAATATCCCATAATAGCTCTAATTCGTCAGCACAAACCAATGACAGTGCTTGGCCAGTGTTGCCGGCACGAGCAGTGCGTCCAATACGATGGACATAATCTTCTGCTACATTAGGTAAGTCAAAATTTACCACCTGCGGTAATAAATCAATATCAATACCTCGTGCCGCGATATCCGTGGCCACTAATACTTTGATCGCTCCTTCTTTAAAAGATGCTAAAGCTCTCGTACGGGCGCCTTGGCTCTTATTGCCATGGATCGCCGCTGCTGTTAGACCCTCAGCCTCTAAATAACGCGTCAATTTATTTGCGCCATGCTTTGTTTTGGTAAAAACCAAGACTTGCTGCCAATTGTTTTCTTTTATGAGATGGGTTAATACAGCAGGTTTACGCTTTTTATCGACGGCTGCTAACCACTGCGTAACTTTTTCAGCGGTCGAGTTTGCTGGATTAACTGAGATCTCCAAGGGCTTGCTAACTAGACCTTTAGCTAACATACGAATATCTGGTGAGAATGTCGCTGAGAATAATAAGTTTTGTCTTTGCTTGGGTAAAAGCGCGATAAGCTTTTTAATATCACGGATAAAACCCATATCTAACATACGATCAGCTTCATCTAATATGAATACCTCAAGTTGACTAAACTTCACTGCATTTTGCTGGTATAAATCTAGTAAACGTCCCGGAGTTGCCACTAAAATATCAACACCTTGACGTAAACGCATCATTTGTGGATTAATCTTAACACCACCAAAAACTACCGTTGAATATAGGGTTAAGTGTTTGCCATACAATTCAATGCTTTCACTGATTTGCGCCGCCAATTCACGTGTTGGCGTCAGTATTAGCGCACGCACATTATTTGCTGAGACCTTATGACCTTTATTGGCACTTAAACGCTCTAATAAAGGTAAGGTGAACCCCGCTGTTTTGCCTGTGCCTGTTTGGGCTGCTGCCATAACATCTCGGCCAGAAATAACCGCAGGGATAGCCTGTGCCTGAATTGGCGACGGGCTTACATAGCCCTTATCACGTATCGCTTTTAAAATAGGCTCAGATAAACCTAAATCAGTAAATTGAGTTGTTGGGGTAGCACTCATAAGTGTTCTCTTAAAAACATAACAAAAATACTGACAGCGCAATGGTAATGTTGGCAGCATCGCATGAAAGGGCGTGCAGCATACCGCAAGGTAAACTTTAGTGCAAAAATAAATAGCCTAATTTACGCATAGCCTATAAAGAAAAAGCCGAGTAATTTTCATTACTCGGCTTTGAATAATCAGAAGAAAATAATGCTTTAAGGCATCATAGCTTCTTGATCTGCGCCTTCTTTTTCAATCACTTCAGGAATCAAGTCTTCTTTTGAAATACCCAATGATAATGCCACTAGGCTGGCAACATAAATTGAAGAATAAGTACCGACAAATACACCAAATAATAATGCTGTTGCAAAACCATGAATAAGCGCACCGCCTTTAAAGAATAACGCCGCTAATACGAGTAGCGTAGTGATTGAGGTAATAAAGGTACGACTCAGCGTCTGTGTTAAAGAAATATTAATCACTTCTTCTGCGCTACCATCACGTACTTTACGAAAGTTCTCCCGAATACGATCAGAGACAACAATGGTATCGTTAAGTGAATAACCAATTACCGCAAGTACTGCCGCTAATACGGTTAAATCAAACTCTAACCCTAAAATAGAGAATAAGCCAAGTGTTAACAAAACATCATGGAATAATGCCACCACCGAGCCGACAGCGAAACGCCATTCAAAACGAAAGGCAACATACACTAAGATACAAATTAGCGCCGTTAGCATCGCTAAACCGCCCTGCTCTGCTAGTTCATCACCAACACTCGCGCCGACAAATTCTATTCGACGCATATCAACAAATTGCCCTGTGCCGGTTTGTAAAATTTCCAATACTTCGTTACCAAGCATTTCAGCTTTTACATCATCACGAAGGCCCAAACGAATAACAACATCACGGCTACTGCCATAAAATTGAATTTTTGCATCAGGGAAGCCGTTGACATTCATAACGTCACGAAGTTTTTCAAGATCTGCAGCTTGTTGAAAACCTACTTCAATCAAGGTGCCACCAGTAAAGTCTAAACCAAAGTTCAACTTATTGGTGGCTAATGAAGTGATTGAGGCAATCATTAATAACGCACTAAATACCATGGCTAGCTTGCGATAGCTCATAAAGGCAACAGTTTCTTTTAATCGTAAAATTTGCATAATTTTTTCTTCCGGCCTTTATTATATAGAGAGCTTAGTAAGGCGTTTTCCGCCCCAAACTGCGTTAACTACGGTACGTGATGCGACAACAGAGGTAAACATTGAGGTGATAATACCGATAGATAGCGTGACAGCAAAACCTTTTACCGGCCCTGTACCAATAGCAAACAAAATTAATGCCGCAATCAAGGTAGTAATATTAGCATCAATAATAGTTGAAAAAGCCGCCTCATAGCCTTGATGGATCGCTTGCTGAATTGTTTTACCTTCTCGAATCTCTTCACGAATACGCTCAAAAATAAGGACATTGGCATCAACCGCCATACCAACAGTTAATACGATACCTGCCATACCAGGAAGCGTTAACGTAGCACCAGGTATCATTGACATGACACCAACAATCAACACTAAGTTAGCGCCCAATGCAAGGTTTGCCACCACACCAAAAGCGCGGTAATAAACCATCATAAAGATAAACACTAAACCAAAACCCATGACAATTGCTTGGAAGCCAAGTTTAACGTTTTCAGCACCCAATGTTGGACCAACAGTGCGCTCTTCAACGATAGTGATGGGCGCAATTAAGGCACCAGCACGGAGTAATAAGGCTAAGTTATGTGCTTCAGCTTGGCTACCGGCACCAGTAATACGAAAGCTTTTACCTAAACGTGATTGAATCGTTGCGATTGAAATGATCTCTTGAACCTTTTCAAAAACAATATTGCCTTCAGCATCACGTCTCTTTGTTGGTTTGTATTCTATAAATACCGTCGCCATTGGCTTACCAACATTGCTTTTAGTACCGTTGGACATTTTTGAACCGCCAGCGCTATCAAGTGAAATATTGACTTGCGGACGTGAGTATTCATCAAAACCTGATTTTGCATCGGTAATATGATCACCCGTTAACATGACACGCTTTTTCAATAACGACGGATTACCATCTTTATCAGTTAATAAAATAGAACTTGCAGGAACCCGACCATTTAAAGCACTAGACAAATCACCTTCGGTATCAACCAATCTAAATTCAATCGTCGCAGTAGCATTAAGAATTTCTTTTGCTTTAGCGGTATCTTGAACCCCAGGTAATTCGATAACAATATGCTTTTTACCTTGACGCTGCACAAGCGGCTCAGCAACACCAAGTTCATTGACACGATTACGAATAATAGTGATATTTTGCTGTAAAGCATACTCACGGATTTCTTTCAGTTTTTGCTCGGTCATTTTTGCCGTCAGCGTTAATTTATCGTCATTGGTCGTCAAAACCAAATCACGATAGCGTTTTTTCAGCAGTGATTCTGCCGCTTCTAAATCGTCAACTTTACGGAAAATAACCACGATGGCATCGTTGTCTTCTTTTACACTGCGATAGCGAATTTTTTCGTTACGTAAATCGCCACGAAAATCACTCACCATACCCACCTTAGCTTTATTGATGGCTTCTTTCATGTTCACTTCCATCAAGAAGCTTACGCCGCCACTTAAATCTAAACCTAATTTCATTGGTGAGCCGCCAATAGCTGCTAACCATTCAGGGGTATTGGGGGTTAGATTTAACGCAACAGAGAACTGTTTTCCTAAATTTTCATCTAATATATCCCGTGCTTTAAGCTGATCTTCCGTATTTTTAAAGCGCGTTAATACTTGGCCTTTTTCTAATGCAATACTATCGAAACTTAAGTTATTTTGCTTTAACTGTGCTTTTATAGCATCAAGAGTTGACGCATCTGCTGCAACTCCACGTAGTCCTGATACTTGCACAGCAGGAGATTCACCAAATAAGTTTGGTGTGGCATAGAGCGCACCTATAGCAACAATCATTGCCACCATCAGTGTTTTCCATAAAGGGTATTTGTTTAACACAATGTGTCCTTTTTTATTTATTCTTCGCGCGAACATAACTTTTAATAAACAAGCTGCCCACCCTACTTAAATTAACGCTTTTTAGCTTTATCTTTTTGAAATACGTACTGCAGTACCTGAACTCAATTTCAATTGACACTAGCGACCAAAGAGCATATTTATTTAACGCAAGTCAGTAAATATGCTCTTTACAACTAATGTGCTAACTGGCCATGAGATTCTATGCTACAGAGATTTCATTGTACCTTTAGGTAGTACCGCATTAATTGCTGCTTTTTGAACGGTTACTTCAGTATTTTCGCTAACACTGACTACAATAAAATCTTTCTCATCAGAAACTTTAACGATTTTTCCAACAATGCCGCCTTGTGTTAATACTTCATCACCTTTAGCCAGCGAAGCCATTAAACCCTTATGCTCTTTTACACGCTTAGCTTGTGGGCGATAAATCATGAAATAAAATACCAAACCAAAGACAGCTAACATGATGATCATTTCCATGCCACCACCGGCTGGTGCTGGTGCTGCGGCTGCATGGGCATTGCTAATAAATAAACTCATAAATTCCTCTTACTTCTTCTTTTAATAGTGAGTAGCGGTAATATTATTGCGTTAGCGTATGATTTTACAAATAAAGGTAGTCATTGACTCACGTCAACGCTGTGCCTTCTTTACTAAAATTAAGCGCTATGACTTAACATTCCCAACCACTGGATTTTTAAATACTTTAATTACTCGCGTATTAAACGCGCTTTACCTTAATCTTTAACGCTAAACTTGTTTACTGCCCTCAGCTAGAGGAGGGACAGGTAAACCACGTAAAGCATAAAACTCTTCAACAAAGGCGTCTAATTTACCTTGCTCGATGGCATCACGCAAACCTTGCATCACTTTTTGATAAAAATGAAGGTTATGCAAGGTATTTAATTGCGAACCTAAAATCTCTTTGCACTTGTCTAAATGATGTAAATAAGCACGAGAATAGTTTTTACAGGTATAACAATCGCAATTTTCATCAAGTGGCCTAGTATCGGTTTTATTACTCGCATTTCTGATTTTTATCACCCCGGTACTGACGAATAAGTGACCATTACGAGCATTACGTGTTGGCATAACACAATCAAACATATCAATGCCACGACGGACACCTTCCACTAAATCTTCAGGTTTACCCACGCCCATTAAATAGCGAGGTTTATCTTTTGGAATTAACGGCGCGGTATGATCTAAAATTCGGATCATGTCTTCTTTGGGTTCTCCGACCGAGAGTCCACCTATGGCGTAACCATCAAACGCAATTGCTTTGAGTCCTGTCACTGATATTTCACGCAAATCTTCATACATACCGCCTTGAACAATACCAAATAGTGCATTGGGGCTATCACCATGAGCATCTTTTGACCGTTGTGCCCAACGAAGTGATAACTCCATAGACTCTTTCGACTCTTTATGTGTTGCTGGATATGGTGTGCATTCATCAAATATCATGACAATATCGGAATTTAAACTACGTTGAACTTCCATTGAACGCTCTGGGGTCAGCATAATCTTCTCACCATTGACAGGTGAACTAAAGCGTACTCCTTCTTCAGTGATTTTACGCATTTTACCTAAGCTAAAAACCTGAAAGCCACCAGAATCAGTTAAAATAGGTTTTCCCCAGTTCATAAAGCCGTGTAAGCCACCGTGTTGCTCAATAATGTCAGTACCCGGTCGCAACATTAAGTGAAAGGTATTACCTAAAATAATATCAGCGCCGGTTGCTTCTACCTCGTCTGTTTTCATTCCTTTCACGGTACCGTATGTCCCTACAGGCATAAATGCCGGTGTTTCCACGACCCCGCGATCAAAGGTTAAACGTCCACGGCGTGCTTTGCCATCCGTAGCGATTAACTCATATGTCATTTTATTTTTTACTTGCTCTGTCATTTAATCTCTCTCACCCACTAGCAAAACAGGCCGGCGGTGTTTAGTCTAACAATAATTTATCGCTTATTATCTGTGTTAATTACAGACAAACTGCGCTCTACATTAATTACTTTTTTCTAGTTAAAAACATTGCATCGCCATAACTAAAAAATCGATATTGTTTGTCTATTGCATGCTGATACGCTGGCATAATATGTTCATAGCCAGAAAAAGCACTCACTAACATTAACAAGGTCGACTCTGACAAATGAAAGTTTGTCACCAAGGCATCAATAAGCTGGAACTGGTATCCTGGCGTAATAAAGATATCGGTATCGCCATAAAAAGCGCTTAAAGCTTGTCCCTTATCTTTAGCTGCCTGAGCTGCGCTCTCTAAAGAGCGAACTGAAGTTGTACCAACAGCAACCACTCGCCCGCCAGCAGCCTTAGTGTTTGCAATTTGTCTTACCACTTCATCTGACACTTCAACATATTCCGCATGCATAACATGATCAGCAATTTCATCGACCTTTACCGGCTGAAAAGTACCTGCACCAACATGTAAAGTGACAAAAGCCAGTTCAACGCCTTTGGCTTTGAGTTTTTCTAACAAGACATCATCAAAATGTAAACCTGCGGTAGGTGCTGCTACGGCACCAGGCTTTTCATTATAAACTGTTTGATAGCGTTCCTTATCACTGTCTTCATCAGGGCGGTCAATATAAGGCGGCAGCGGCATATGACCAATTTGCTCTAACACTTCTAACACAGACAAGTCATCAGCAAATTTTAACTCAAATAATGCGCCGTGACGGGCAACCATAGTTGCCTTGAACTTTTCAGCTTCGCCGCCACAGGCTTGTTCTTTTGTCAGATAGAGTTCATTGCCAACTTTAGGTGCTTTGCTGGCCCGAATATGAGCAAGCGCAGTATGTTGATCGACAATTCGTTCTACCAATACTTCAATTTTTCCACCACTGGCTTTTTGCCCAAACATTCTTGCCGGGATAACACGGGTATTATTAAATACCAATAAATCCCCTGCATTAAGGTGGTCAATAATATCAGTAAAAACGCCATCGGTAATGGCCCCTGAATTACCATCTAATGCCATTAAACGACTGGCAGTTCGTTCTGCTTTTGGGTATCTGGCAATAAGAGCTTCAGGTAATTCAAATGAGAAATCAGAAACACGCATGATTTTGGTTAATTTACTTGCTATAAAAAGCTGTGATTTTAGTGCTGCACGCCACTGATAGCAAGTGAAACTTTATTTTACTTAGTGCTAATTATTGCTTAAATAATAACTAAGGCTACACTTGCCCTTATTACTATTATTTATAACCAACATTTAGCAAACATACGCTATGGGCTAGTTATTTAGTGTATGTTATTGATATGTTCAATACCCAATTTGCTTGCCGCTAAGGTTTTTATATGACTAACGCCACCGCTGTAACCATAGCGACCACTATTCTTACTGGCTTTGAGCGCCATATCGCCCTTTTTATTGAGATAACACAATCTGCCCGAGAACGTTTCCAGCAATGTCAATGGAATGAAGTGCACCGCTCTGCTCGGGCAAGAACCAACTTTTATGATGAGCGCGTTCAAGAAAGTTTTAAGCAAATAAAGAATGACTTCAAAATAAATGAATTAGATAATATTTTATGGCAGCAAGTTAAGCTGGAATATTCAGATTTATTAACCAATCATAAACAGCCAGAGCTTGCAGAAACTTTCTATAATTCTGTTTTTTGTCACCTATTTGAGCGTAAGTATTATCACAATGATTATATTTTTGTTGAAAGTACCGCGCACCGTTTAGATAAAAAAGCGCTCCCTAAAATATATACCAGCTATAAACCAACCGAACTGGGTTTAAAACAAACCATCTGTGACATTATGAATAATCATAGAACCGTCATTCCTTTTGAGGATTTAGACCGTGATGTTGATGCCTTAATCAGTGCCTTTAAGCGTGATGCTCATAAAACCAGAGTAAAATTAGAAGACTTACAATTTGATATTCTCGATTTTACTTTCTATCGAAATAAAGGGGCTTATCTTATCGGGCGGGTGATATCTCCTGCCGGTGAAACACCTTTTATTGTTGCAGTGCTAAATAATGAGCGCGGTGGTTTATATCTAGATGCGTTAGTCACTGACAGTGAGAGTATGGCGGTGGTTTTTGGCTTTGCCCGAGCCTACTTTTTTGTTGATTGCCAACACCCTTATGCATTGGTTAACTTTCTACAAAGTCTGATGCCACATAAAACTAAAGCAGATTTATATTCCGCGATTGGTTTTCATAAACAGGGCAAAACACAATTTTATCGCGACTTTCTCAATCATTTAGCCACTAGTAACGACAAATTTGAATTAGCTGCCGGTATTAAAGGCATGGTAATGTCAGTATTTACCCTCCCCTCATACCCTTATGTCTTTAAAATCATAAAAGATAAGTTTGCCCCGAGTAAAAATATGACCAAAAAAGATGTTAAAGGCAAATATCGTCTGGTCAAACTGCATGATAGGGTAGGACGTATGGCTGATACCATGGAGTATTCTGAAGTTGCTTTTCCAAAAGCACGCTTTAATGATGAGCTACTGGCCGAATTGCAAAAAGTTGCGCCTTCTATCATTCGATATGAGGGAGAAGGTGAAAATGAGCTTATTATAATCGAGCACCTATACATCGAACGTCGCATGGTTCCTCTTAACTTGTATCTAATGGACGCCCTTAAAAATGACGCACAAGAAAAAATTGACGATGCACTATTTGGTTATGGTGAAGCAATAAAACAGTTGATTTCTGCTGATATATTTCCTGGCGACATGTTGTTAAAAAACTTCGGCGTAACTCGTCATGGTCGAGTTATTTTTTATGATTATGATGAAATAACTTATATGAACCAAGTTAATTTCAGAGTAAAGCCCAAAGCCATGACAGAAGAACAAATGTTCGCTGCTGAACCTTGGTATAGTGTTATGCCGGGTGATATGTTTCCTGAAGAGTTGGCTACATTTGCCTTAGCTAACCCAACCTACTTAAAAGCCTTTAAAGTGCACCATCAAGACTTACTCACTGCTGCTTATTGGCAACAATGCCAAAAAGATGTGGCTAACGGTGTATATAAAGACGTCTTTCCATACCCTGATAAATACCGCTTCTGTCATTTATTAACCAATACCAGCAAAGCTTAATTTAACTACTTAGCAGTCAACGAAAAAACAAAGTCAAACTAAACCAGAAAATTGTGACTTTATTTGCTTTAAGCGCAAGTGATTTTTACATTATCTGCGCTTAGTAAAAATATATATTTTTAAATAATGAGCGTTAAAAATTAATACGGCGTCTATTATATTAGCATTTTGTTGATTTTACCGCCGAACAGATGTTTTTTATAAAAAAAATAACATTTCTCCTTTACCTTTGGCTGCGCATCAGTATAATTCGAATCCGTTGCAGGGGTGTAGTTCCAATTGGTAGAACAGCGGTCTCCAAAACCGACGGTTGGGAGTTCGAATCTCTCCACCCCTGCCAATTCCATTTCAGCTAATTTCAAGTAAGCCACTCCTAAGTATTACAACTTTGACCCTATTCGTTTATTGTTCACTAGCATATAGTGATGTACTTTTAGTCTGTTATTAATTCTGTCATTATATTTACTTACGGGCCTAATGGCCTGATGAACTTTCACTGGTGACCTTTATCCATGAGTATAAATCAAAAGCAGTTCGAACACCTCACAGAGATGGGCATTAGCCTCTGGCAACGTCGCACTCAACAAGCGTCCAATAAAAATCAGGCCAAAAATGTGTCTAACTACTTAGCTGTTGATTTAACTGAACTAGCGAAAAAACAGCTTTTCACGGATATCGTTTTAGCTGCAGGGTTAACTATTGGTGAGGTAAAAGTAAAAGAAGATCATCTGGATTTAGGGCTATTTAATTGGTATTTCACCACCGAGCAATCAACCACTAAGCTATCCTGGCAGGAACAGCAACTTTTTACACCTGCTATAGATATTATTTCGCAGTCCTCTTCACTCAAACGACAGTTATGGGACATATTGAGCAGACACAATGAGCAATAAAGTTAAACAAGCGATTCACACTTTTAACGACATTTCAGCTGATGATGTAAAAACTTTAATGCCCATTGAGTTAGCGTGCCACGCACACCCGTGGACAGAAAAAACATTTACTAGCTGTATTGGTGGTCGTTATTTTGCAGAAATGCTCACAGAGACAAATTATCAGGTCACTTGTCAAAAAAACACCACGGTTGGTTTTTATGTCGCAGAATATGTTATCGGTGAAGCCACCCTAATGAACATTTGTGTTACACCTGAGCAGCAAGGTAAAGGTTTTGGTAAATTATTACTGACTCAATTTTTAAAGCAAGCAAAGAAACAAGGAGCAACAAAAGTATTTCTTGAAGTGCGTGCAAAAAACACCGCAGCACAAATGTTGTATATGAACGCTGGCTTTATCGAAATTGACCGAAGAATAGGATACTACCCTAGCAATACAGGGTTTGGCTATGAAGACGCCATTGTTATGTGTTTGCGCTATTAACTATCTTGCATAGTGTTTCGTCACTAACATAATCAAAAAGAGCATTTTTTGTCTGTCAAATAAAATGCTACGTTTTACCTATTAAGAACATAGTCCAATATCATTCGCCCTGAAAAGTTTAGCAAAGATTGTGTTCAATTCGCGCATACAGTTAACACATTTAGGTTATGACTAGCCTCTCGCCACCAGGCTATTGAACGATAAGCGTAACAATTAAAAACATTTCTATACACAAAACCACTAGTTAATGCTGCCTTTTTCACTATCATAGTTGAAGGAATAAGGAGAGTAATATGTTTACCAAAATCTCGACAAAAACAGATAGCGAGTTGAGCAACAAAAATGTTGTTAAGCTTGTAGTTGACGACGCGATAAACAACATCATTAACTTAACAGGTATGACACCTAAAGCAGCGCTTGAGCATTTAAAAATGCAAGTTAATCAAAAAAACACGCAAGTGATTAAGGTAAAACCTAACACTCATCGTCGACCTATCATAGAGAAAACTGAGTATCAGTTTATTTCAAGTTTATTTAACTAAACTCGATGTAAAGTTTTGCTCTAAGACAAAAGAATGCCCATATCATCCATTGATTATTAAGATGACGTATCAATTATTCTGACTAAAAACAATGACCTCAATTAAAAGTAATACCAGTGCAAAAGAAAACTTGTTCTGGTATTAAATTAATAAGAACTCAGCACTTCTTCTGGCATAAATTCAAAAATCAAGTCAGATGATGCCAATTTAAGTATTTCGACCAGTTAATAAGTGCTTAAGTTCTACAATTATACTTTATTATTTTTCAGGTAGCTTATAGACCAACCTGTAAGAAACGTTTTGTAAAAACTCTACTGGGAATTGGTTTATCAATAATCTGGTCAAAGACAATAAGGGTTTTATGTTCTTTTTCAAAATCGATCATTTCAATCCTATTAGGGCGCCAAATTTCCTTACCTGCAGCAGTAATAAACTTTGTAACATCAGACGATGTGCGTGTTTTAAAATGCTCACCATCTTTGTTATAGTAATCTTCTTGAATCGCTGTATAGTACTCTTTTTCAATCCAAATGATACGTTTACTGTAACTACTATCACTTATACGTTTTTCAGTCACTGGTATAGCTTCAATGACCCAACAAGGTTTTATTACACCTAACGCATCTTCCCTGTCCTCCTCACGAATTAACTTATAACTATGATTATTTGTACCAACAATACCATCGTTAATTTCCATATCTTCATAAGTAAAATCCGTTCCAACAAAACTTTCACCAATATCTGAATTAGCAATACGACGTGTTTTACGTAAAGCAGGAACATATAACCAACGGTCTTGTTCCTGATTTATATCTTCTTTTTCTAAGGTTAAAATTCGTGTGCCTTTGACATCTTTGGGTGAAATAAACTCAATATAGGTTTTTCTCGCAATAAAGTTACTATCGTCGATACGCATTTTCATGACACGTTTGCGTTCTTGACCTCTAGCATTGGTTAATGTCATATATAAATCTGTATACTCAGTGATGCTTTTACGTGATTTTTCATTCAAAAGCATAATATCTTTTGCCGTCAAGTCGTCAATTTTCTCAGTAATACTTTGTGCCCAACTACATGGTAAAATAGCCATAATAGATAAAAGTAAGCTAATTCGAATACTCTTAATTAACATTGTATAATTTTCCTTAAGTATGCCTTTAAAGGCTACTAGCACTAAGAAGAAATAAGCGCTAGTAGCCCTATAATTATGCGGGTACCGCTTCATTAATTTCGCTGAGTTTATTAACCAGAACTTGAGGTTTAACTAAACGAATAATTGCAGGTAATAGAAATAGTGTGAATATTGCGCATATCACCATAGAGCAGCCTATTAATAGTCCTAAATTTCGAATCGCCGCGTAATCAGAAAAAGTTAACATTGAAAAGCCAATTGATAAGGTAATCGAGTTAACAATAATTGGACGACAAACGGATAATGTTGTTTCTTTCAATGTCTTATCCCAATCCCCTGAAAATACAACAAATTTTCGTTTGAAAACACTGATAAAATGAATGGTATAGTCAATACCTATGCCAAAACAGATACCGCACACCATTGATGTACCAATATCTAACGGAATATCTAGTAAGAACATTATGCCGCCGACAAAGACAATAGTTGTTATAAGAGGAACGACACCAATCAAGCCAAGTACAAGTGAGCGAAATAAAATGATCATCACTAAAGAAATTAAAATCACAGAAATGATAAAGCTATTAATTTGACTGTTAACTATCTCGGGAATATTGCTAGCCTGAAGTTCGCCCATACCAACAACTTTCAGGGTCACACCTTCGGGTAATACTGTGTCAGCATATGTTGTAATATCTTGAATGATTTCCTGCCAGACAGAGCCTTTGTCGGTGTATGAAAGTGCGATAATACGTGAATTTTTATAATGGAAATCCACAACATCTTGAATATCATTACCTTGGCTAAATTCATACAATAAAAAGTACTGCGATATAAGTTCACGCGAGGCATCACTGGGTAATTTCGAAAAACCATCGTTTGCCATCACTTCGTGTATACGGTCAAGATAATCAACATAAGATAAGCTGTAACCAATATTGGGATTAGTATTTAAACGTTCTTGAACCTTACGAATCGCTGTCATCATTTCCGGCGACTTCATCGTATTATCATTATCAGTTTCAAACCAAAGTGACACAGGGATAGTACCACCTAGATGCTTGTTTAGGGTTTGATTATCTTGATAAACTCTTGTCGTTGGTGAGAAAGAAGCAAGATTCTCATTATCAACCGATATTTGGCTGCCAAGCCAACCTGCACCACCTATTATCGTTGAAAAACAAATTAATACTAGGATTGGCTTAGAACTACTTAATTTATTAATATTAAAACTGACACGGTCGATCATGCTCAATAAAATGTTTTGATTAGTTTTTTTGATTGACGTCTGTTCCACTTTGAGACGTGGCATAATAAGCGGTAACATTGAGATGGTTAAAATAAACGCAAACACGACACCAATTGCCACAAACAAACCGAATTCACGAATAAAAGACAAGTTAGAAACCGCAAGAGCGATAAAGCCAAAAAACGTCGTGATAGTTGTAAGTAACATAGGCGTCATCAAATAATCCAATGATTTAGTCACTGCAACTGATTTGTTGTTTTTCTCGGCTGAATTATAATAGGCTGATAAAAAATGGATACTGTCTGCAACAGCAATAGAGATTAGAAAGACTGGTATCATGTTGGTAATTATATTGAGTTGATACCCCAATAAGCTAACAACTCCCATTGTCCATACTAGTGTTACAACGGCGATAGTCAGTGGGATCCACACACCTTGCCAGCGACGGAAACTTGCGTATAGCAAAATAGAAATAACAAGAATAACAAAAGGGAAGAATTTATTATTATCTTTTTCAACAATTTCAGTGATAGCTGCTAAATAAGAAGCTGAACCACCAATATGAAAACTGTCCTGAGTGTCAATTAAATCGAGAGTCGTTAAAACTTTCTGGTAAGTTTTCTGTAAATTGTAAGAATCTTCTTCATCAATAGCCAACTCAATTTGTATTGTAGTCGCTTTTTTATCTTTCGAAATAAGTGAATTGATATATAAGTTATTATCATATGCTTGCTGTTCAAGCGCTTTAATTGCAGCGGGTGTTGTTGGAACGCTTTCCATTAAATCACTGACATCAAGTGCTTCATTATCAAGTTGAATATTTTCAACATTAGATAAACTTCTTATTTTGACTACCGGTGCAGAGCGAACGATTAAACTATTTAAATAGTTAATATCATTAAATTTTTCAGGGTGTATCGCTTGGTAATGCTTAAGTAACTTGGTTAAATTACGTTTGTCTTTATAAGTAATTTGTTCAGTTAAAATGAGATTAATCAAGCCGGTTGATGTTTCATCTATTGCCAACATTTTAAGTTGCTCACTGTCACTTTCTTCAACTAATGACAAATGCTTAAATTCTGTGCTTAACTTTTTCACTGTTTCAAGCGAGCTTTGATTAAAAATGTTTTCTTTTTCGGTGAGCACACCAATAAAAATTTGCTCACCTGTACTACTAAATAGCTCCCTGGCTTGCGCCATATGAACCCTTCCCGTATCTTGTTTATCTAATAAAAACAATGAAGGATTAACTTGCAGTTTAGTTAGTTGTAAACCTAAAAATAAAGTAATAGTTAGTAGGCCAAATGCAAATAGCTTTGTATGCTCTTCTATCCAACGGGAATAAGTTAAAACAAAGCTTTCCATCTTCTTTGTCATGTATTTCTCCTTTACTAGTAAGATTTTAAATCTATTAATTCAATATATCTTCGATGTATTTGCTTAAGCACACTGCGTATTTGATGGCTCAGGTTGTTTCGCCTTGGTACTGGTCCGTTCAGATAAAGCATTACTGTAGAAACGTTGAATATAATTAAGTAGACTCACAACATCATTGCCCTTAAATGCTATATATCCATCAGGCCTAACAAGTAATAAACTATCTGGAGTCAATTGAGTGGTATGACTAAAGTTACCGTATTGATCCGTAAATATGTGGTGATAAAATGTTTTGATTTCAGCTGTTAATTCAACTGTTGATGTATCTTCAACAAAAGCAAAAAACCTAAAGAAATCGTTATGATGATAACTAAGCGGCAATATCTCATCGACCGTTTTATTGAACAACTCTTTGCCTACAACAAAGAGGCTATAATGCGTACCTTTTAATAAATCGAACAGACGTTTATTGGTTTGTTTATCTTCAGCTTGTTGATAAAAGACTGGGTACCCTGACAAAATAACATCTTTCATACGGTTGCCTGCTAAAACCGGTTCTTGTTTTTTGTGCGCTGCTTGGCTAACAATATCACTGTCATTATAATTAACTAGATAACCGCTTGCTTGACCTACAACCTGCTGCTGGAACTTTTTCGTTCGAGCAATACGAGGAACAATACTATCTCGTAAAAACTTTATTATTGCATTGCTAACACTGAGTAACTTCATTTGCTGATCAGTCTTTGCAAGAACAATTTCGGCGACAGGTCTGCGCTCATTATTAAAGCTTGCTAATAAATCAGGTGAAGCATTATATTTTATGGTATGTGAAATTTTCCATCCAAGATTGTAGGCATCTTGTAATCCGGTATTTAATCCTTGACCGCCAAAAGGGCTGTGCACATGACTAGCATCACCAGAAAAGAAAACATTACCGTGGCGATAATTATCAATAAGCTTTTTACTAAAGCGTGTAACAGTCAGCCAAGAGGGATCGGAAAATATAGCATCATTGATGCCTTTTTTGACGATATGCTCATTAATAACGTCGACGGTTAAGTCACTTGGTTTGAGTTTACCTGAATGATCATCGACTACGACTCGGCAACGATTATTGGGTAAGGGAAAGAACATGACATACCCTCCCCCAGAAACAAAAACATGCCCTGCAGTCAAATCTCCAGACCAATTAAGTACCCCATCAGCAATAATATAAGGGGTGTCATATTCACTTCCATCAAACGGCACATTCATTAGTTCACGAACACGACTCTTACTACCATCACAAGCTAATACATAACGGTAATCATGTTGGTTAATTAAACTATCAGTATTAACAAGTTCCGTTTTTATGGTTTGCTGTTCTTGTGCTAAAGCAATGAGTTCAACACCTTCTTCAACATGGCCGCCAAGCCTCTGATACTCTTTTACTAGAATCTTTTCTATATCCCCTTGGGGAATACTCGCCACAAATTGATAGGGAATATCTAATGATTTAAAACTGTAATTTATCAGTCTTTTACCGTTACTATAAATATTCATTTCGGTCACAGGTAAACTTTTTGACAAAACTTTATCGAGTATCCCTAAATCTTCAAAAACCTCTAAAGTTCTTGAATGAATAGCAAATGCTTTAGAAAAAGGCTGTCGCTGTTGACGCTTTTCAATTATTTTATGGGGTATATTATTGCGTTGAAGTATAATTGCTAAGGTAAGCCCTACTGGACCAGCACCAACAATGAGTACTTCATTCATCTGGCTATTTTTCATTTCGCTTTGCATAGATTATCCTTTATTCATATGTTTTCGACAGTTATCCCTGTCGATATAGCTGTTATGAAGCCCACTTAAATTTCAAATGATTGAAACTAAATATAAATTAGCCTCATCGTTAAAATGACTTTGATACGAGTGTTAACCAACTCTACTGTTAATTGAAACAACGAAGAAATGGATAATCAGCGATATCTAATAACTCTTTATCTCCGACACTATCGCCATATGCATAAAGGCTATATTTTCGAGTATC
The DNA here is from genome assembly GCA_040779365.1 of Colwelliaceae bacterium MEBiC 14330. Lineage (GTDB taxonomy): Bacteria > Pseudomonadota > Gammaproteobacteria > Enterobacterales > Alteromonadaceae > Colwellia. Next base: position 244,398 of record JBFONR010000005.1, on the reverse strand, counting down.
ACCAAGAATGCCTTTAAGACGGACAAGTTTTTCAGGCCCTTGGCAATGCTCACCAATTAATTTTCCGGTAAGCTTTTCTTGGTCTTGTTCAAACCTAGAACCACTCATGCTTTCAAATCCCATATCAATTGACCATGGCTCTAAATAACAATCAGCAGAATTACTGATCAACAAGCAACGATGATTATTTTGTTGATGCCAACGCAGCTTTTCTATCGCTTCTTGATTAAGCCATTGATTTAGTTTTGTTTGGGCAAAAAGCAGGCCTCTTTTTTTATATGTCTCATAGCTTACTCCTTTCATACATCGACGGATCATGACTTCACGCGCCTGCATCATAGAAATATTTCCCCTTAAATAACGTATCGCTGCCGGAATCAAAGTGACAGCAATAAGCCAAAACTTCACTGGGCCAATTAAAAAAATCAAAAATCGCCAAAAAGTATGACGGTTGGTGATTGTTCTATCGAAGTCAAACACCGCTACGACAGGGCGTTCATCTTTATGGTTAGTCATTTTGTAATACCTTTTAAAAGTAAGTCTTCTCGTATTTATAACGAATTAAATAAAAGTGAAAATTCACTTAAATCCTAAACATGCTCTAGTCGTTTATTAGTGTATTTTTGGCGCTCCATAATAAGCCCTCGGCCTGTAATAACCCCTAACACTTGCTGATTTTGTACAATGTAACAGCGGCTTTGCATACGATGCATCACACCCTCAACAAAGAAGCTGTCGGTATATTCATTTAATAAGTATAAAGGGCTGTCTTTTTCGGCAAAGTGGTCGAATTTAATTTGCATATCGTCGAGTACAAATGGCATTTCAAGCGGCACATTAAAAAATTGATGGGCGCAAACCAAACCAAACTGTCTTGCAGCTTCAATTAAATACAAGCCAGGAACATGATCTTGAGGGTGCTCATAAAAAAAGCTATGTTGATTATCTTGGTAAACTTGTGCGACATACCAATGCTCCTTGCCAAGTTTACGCGTTTGTCCAAGTAGCACATTATTATCGTGATACTTATGTACCCACTTTTTATTTAAACGTAAAACTTTTGAGGATGGCATTTCGCTTTCCCATTGTTGTATTAATGCAAGCATTTCAATGAGTTCATTTTCTTTATTATCTTGATGACTATTCACATTCGCTGATTTATCTTTAATTGAGTCAAGATGCGCATTTATGTATGCGATTAGCTCAACCACCGAGCCCTCATAAAGAACATTAAAAGGAATTTCGCTTATATCAGGATATTTCTTGTTTAAGCGCTCACGTAAATCAACAACCATAATTGAATCAAAACCAAGCTCTCCGACAAGATGCCCATTTGTATTGACTTTATTAAGCGGTATCTTGGTTATCTCTGCAATTTGTCTGAGGATATATTCTTTAGGAGTTGAGTGAAAAGTCTCACTGTTCGATGACACAGTCTCAGGTTCAGTTGACTTTTTTACAACGGCATTTTGACCTAAAGCCGAGGTATTTATTTCATCCAACCAGTAAGTCTCTCGTTGGAAAGCATAACTAGGTACGGTTGTTTTCTTAGTTGTTTTTTGTGCTTGCCAACTAAGTAAATCAATATACATACCATCATGGTATAGTTGACAATAATCTTCAGCGATAACCTGAGAAACACTTTTAGCTTTGTTATTAAAAAGATTTAATTGGTATAATTTTTCCCCTGTAAAACTTGATGCTAACGGCGCTGTTACTGAGCCGATATTAATAAGACGTTTTATATCATTGGTTCTTAATTCATTGCATATTTCATGGGAGTTAATAGTTTTTGGCAAGTCATTAGCATTGGAAAAGACAAAAGCGAGACTAGATGACTTATCATAGTTAATTGAGTCAATATCTAACCATTTTTCTAATGGCAGATTTTGTTGTAAAAGCTTACCTACGTACTCTAGACCATCTGCACAAATCACCTGTGATGGCAATAAATTTAAACTTCGCCACAGCGTATTGACAGCATACAAACAAGCCAATTGAGCATAATGATTCAATGAAGGTTCAAAAATATCAAAAGATGCAAAATCAAGGTCGCTATTAATTTTTATATATATCGCTTTAGATATTTTATCAAAGGCGGTTTTCACGACAGGGAACGAATCATATAAAGACTTAAATACTTTAAAATCACACTCATTAAAAGCGCCCACTAAAAAAGCATTGTTAACCTGCTTTCTATTGATAGGAGGAATTGGCGTTACCTTTTGTAACGCTTGAATTAATTGCGCAGTGTTCTGCCCTGTAACTAATGTTGAATGTGAAAAAGCACAACGCCCCGTATTATAGGTGTAACAAATATCGGCTAAATCCTTATCAGACGAACTTTGTAAAAAAGAAATTGCGTTCTTTATATTCGCGGTGAGTGCAGCAGAGTTCTTACCTGATATCCTAAGTAAGTGATTATCAGGTGTCGAGGCTAAATCATCTAATTGTTGATTCTCATAAGACTCAAGAATGATATGAGCATTTGACCCACTAAAGCCAAAAGAACTCACTGCACCGATGCGTTTTTTTTCTTTTGAAAGCACTTCCTGTTTATTACATAAGGTTATGCTATCAGTACTGAGTGTTATATCAGGATTTATGGTATTGAAATGAAGGTTTTTAGGGATAGTTCCTGTTTCTAGCACCTTGGCTAACTTAATTAAGCCCGCAACACCTGCTGCTGATTCACTGTGACCAATACTTGATTTCAAAGCGCCTATGTATAATGGATTTCGCCGCTGTACTTTGCCATATACATTTTCTAATGCCCTAAATTCAATAGGATCGCCTAATTTAGTACCTGTGCCATGCGCTTCAACAAAATCCACTTCATTGGCAGCCAATTTAGCCTGTTTCAATGCTGCACGCATCACACGTTCTTGTGATGCACCATTAGGCGCACTAATGCCCTGGCTTAAGCCATCTTGATTTACAGCACTGCCTTTGATAACGCTATAAATGCGATCATTATCTCGTTTCGCGTCAGATAACTTTTTCAAAACCACGACGCCGCAGCCTTCAGCACGAACGTAACCATCAGCACTTGCATCAAATGTTTTACAGTATCCTGATTTTGAATGCATTGTTGCCTGTGATTGAGCTATGCTGCTCAAAGGAGAAAGTAGTACATTACATCCGCCAGCAATTGCAAAGTCACATTCATTGGCTCGCAAACTTTGACTAGCCAAGTGCACCGTCATTAACGAAGATGAACAGGCGGTATTTAAAGTTAAACAAGGTCCTTTAAAATCAAAAAAGTAAGACAAACGCCCCGAATGTACGCTTTCATGATTCCCTGTATTCATATGCGGTAGTAATTGTTCAGCTTCTAATTGCTGCACTAATAGATCAGAATGATCTTTATTCATCACACCAACGAACACACCCGCATTAGCTCCGCGAATTTTATCAGCAGCCATTCCCGCATTTTCTAATGCTTCCCAACTCACTTCTAATAATTGGCGCTGCTGAGGATCCATCCATTCAGCTTCCCGTGGCGTTATGTTAAAAAAATCTGCATCAAAATCTAATACTTGATCTATTAGCCCTGCTCTAGGAGAGTAAGTTTTGCCCTTTTTTGGCTTATGCTCATCAAAATACTGCTGATGTTGCCAACGTTGGTTGTTTAAAGGCACAACAGAATCTTTACCATTAAGTAAATTTTGCCAAAACTGCTCAACATTATTAGCTGAGCCGGGCAAACGGCAACCTATTCCAACAATGGCAATAGGCTCATCACTCACAGAGTTTTTTTGTATTGCCAGTTCTTTCTTTAAGGTTCGAATTTTGGTTAGTGCACTTTCTAATAGTGCACGATTTTCTTTATTTTCATTCACAACATTCACTACCATGTTAAATTAAATGAGTTCTTCTTCGAGAAGTTTGGCTAAATCACTATCGCTTAAATCATCAATCGAAATTTCAGTTTCTATACTTTCTTCAGGGGTTGTTACTTTCGCGAGATTTTCAATTTCATCGCCAAATATCTCTTGAATCATAAATTCACTTACCTCGCGAAGCGTTGGTAGATCAAATAACAAGGTGGCGGGTAAGCTTTTATCTAGCAATTTACTAATAACATTTCGCAGCTCCAGTGCCATCAGAGAATCAAAACCTAAAGTTTGTAGAGGCTCGGCGGGATCAATATAACTATCAATATCCTGTGCCATTAACTCGTTAGCAAGCGCAGTCATTTTATCGAGCGTATAGGTGAAACGATGTTCACTACTTATCGACTTAATTTCACGTTTGTATGTCTCAATATCTAAAGCCATGCCATCATTTTCAGTAGCTTGATTTGACAATATCGCCACAGGGCTAAAAAACGTGGATGCTAATTGGTTTTTGATTGAGCCAGTAAATTTGTCCCATTCAATATCAATCACTGTGAAATTAGCGTTTGATCCTGACTGTAATTTTTGATGCCTAGCAATCGCTGCCATGGTTAGAAATGCATTATCTGGATCAAGCATATTTAAGCCATTAGTTCGACCTAAATTATTGACGACTTCTGAAGCAGCAGCCATGCCATTGCCAGCCCATGGTCCCCAGTTAATACTTAAGCCTGATAAGCCAATATGTCGTCTATACTCAGCTAAGCCATCTAAAAAACTATTCGCACAGGCATAACTAGCTTGCCCAGCAGAGCCAAAAACACTAGCAGCAGAAGAAAATAAGACAAACCAGTTGAGTGACAAGTTTTTACTCACTTCATGTAAACACCAACTGCTCTGTATTTTCGCTGTTAATGGAATTTGAAAACCTTGCCAACTTTGATTACTAATTAAGCCATCATTGAGCACACCTGCGCAGTTAAATATGCCATCTAAAGGAGCGACATCTGTCTCGATTGTCCGACATAACTCAACCACCTCTTCATGCTGAGTAACATCGCATTGCCAAACCTCAACACGTACCCCTGTGCTTTGCCACTCGTTCAGCTGTTGTTCTGCACTTTGGCTAGTTTTATTACGCGTTGTTATTACAATATTTTGGGCACCATGATTGATTAAAAAATTCACCAGGCCGATACCTATGGCACCTAGCCCTCCTGCAACCAGATAACTCTTATTAGCATCAAAAAGTCGGCTTTCAATCTCAATATTGGTATCAATGGATTCAGCATGAAATCTGACAATTTGTCTGGTGTTTTTTTGATAACGAACTTCAGGTTCATTACTTTCACTCAAAAATTCTTGTAATATCAAAGGTTGATAGTTTTCGGCACTGTCTACAATGACATGTTTAACAAGACTATGAGTAGACTCATTACGAAGTACACGGGTGTACCCGGCTAAAATAGATGATACTGGCGGTGACAACTTCTGATCTTGAGGACTAACGATTAACCACTGCGGTTCTTGCCCTTTTGCTATAGCATATTGCTGCAAAAATAAATTAGGTTGAATTATTGCCGCCTGAGCACGCGCTAGGCCATCAATACTGGTAATATTGTCACGAATAAAGTCCACCGCCACTAAACTAATAATCCGGTTAATGGGTCGCTCGAGGAGTAATTTATCTAATAGTTGATAAATAGCTTGTTTTTTCTCTTCGGGTGATGGTAATGGCTCTATTTCACTAAGATCCAAACCAATACAGTGGATATTTTTTGCCTGGCACGCTTCAATAAAATTAGCATGATGTTTATAGCCTAATATCAATGTAGTTGAATCAAGCTGAGTATTTTCAATCACTGGTGACTGCAGTTCTATTGGCAACGACAACTCTTGCCAACGTAAACCATAAATACAGTTTTTTGTTTTCCTTTGTAATGACTTTAACAAAACCTCTTTAGGTGCCCGCTTGCTGCGTAAAGAGTCAACCCATAATAATGTTTCGCCTGCTTCATTAAATACCCATATCCTATGGGAGAAAGTTTCTTCTGAACTAGAGTCAAGTAATTCAACATAACACCACAATGGTCCTGCGCAAGGACCAATAACAGCCATGTCATCAACTGCCATTGGTATATAGATATCTTCTTTATTACTTAAACTAAATTGCTCATCATATGTTGCTGCAGCCGTTGATTGAAAAAAGGCGTCCATTAACCCAGGGTAAAATAGATAGCTCTTTTCCTGAGGAGTATTTGGGGCTCTTAAATATGTTAGCGTTACCCCAGGTTTCCTCCATATATTATCTATCCAGCGGAAACTATTTTTTAACTGATAACCAGCAGCAGCCATTTCATTATAAAAAGTAACACCTGAGATCTGTTCTGTTAAATTTTCTTGCCACTTATCTAACATAAATACCGGTAGGTTTTGTTTCCCCTTAGCACTTTGCTGCAAATGTACCTTAGCTTGAAAGTGCTGTACCCATTTTGTATCACTGTTAACTAAGCGGCTAAATGCTGAAATCTCATGACATTGATTTTTTGGAGCACTAACAAGGTATTGCACGTCACGTTGTTCAGAACTGCCATCTAATTGCTCACCAAAAATCATTGCTTCAGGAAAAACTACATCTTTAATTTCATAACCAACACCCCAAGCTTGATTATTTCCAATCATAGCAAGCATTGCTAAATGGCTTGCTCCAGGTAGCACAACCGTTTCATATAATCGATGATCTTCAATGATAAACGGATAATCGTATGATGCCTCAAATTCAAAGATATGGCTGTCATTGGCAAGGTGTGTTTGTCGACCTAACGGGCTCTGCGATAGCGGTTCTTGTCGAGGTGAAATTTCATTAGGATAAAGCGTTTCACCTGAAAAATTTGGCCAGATCACTTTACGCTGAAAAGCATAATTTGGAATATAAGAAGCATTTAGATGCTCAGTTGCGTTATAAAGTTGCTGCCAATCAAGCTCTATCTGGCGTTGATATAAATTTGTAACGGCTTCTAAAATCTGTTGCCAATCGTCACCATATTTTCTAATTGATGGAATATATTTATTATTAGCCACATTATCCGAAAGACACTTATTGGCCATATCAACAAGTTGAGAAGCAGGCCCGATCTCTAGGAAAGTATTAACTTTCGCAACAGACAAGCACTCTACAGCACTTGAAAAAAGTACACGTTGATGGACATGACGAACCCAATATTGAGCTTGACAACATTCATCGGTTATTTCTTTGCCCAATAAGGTGGAAATAAAGCGAATTTTCGGTCGATGAAATTGAATGCTGTTGGCAATTTCTTCAAAATCAGCCAGCATAGGCTGCATCATCACACTGTGGAAACCATGTGAAACAGTTAAAGGTTGATTAGGAATATTTTCACGTTGGCAATAGGCAATTAAACATTCAATAGATGCATGGCTGCCAGCAAAGACGGTATTGGTTGTTGTATTTTCGGCCGCAATAGAGAGCTGAGTAGCTAGCTCGGGCTCTTGTTGCATAAATGTATCATGGATATGTTGTGCTTGCTCTACCGGGATGAAAAGAACAACCATAGCGCCAGTATCGCATTGTTGGGTCATCAATCGAGAACGCGCACAAATTAATTTAATCGCGTCTTCAAGGCTAAATACCCCAGCTAAACAAGCCGCAGCATACTCACCAACACTATGACCTAAAACATAATCGGGTTCTATCCCCCAAGCTTGCCACTGCTTAGCTAATGCATATTCAAGGGCAAATAACGCCGGCTGAGTATAAAAAGTATTATTAATTTTTTCCAGAGAGTCGCCCCAAATAATATCTAATATTGACTCTTCTAGATATGGCAACATTAAGTTATTACATAGCTGTAATACCTCTTTAAACTTATTAGCCGATTCTGCTAATTTTTTACCCATATTTACATATTGACTGCCTTGTCCTGTAAACATAAAAGCGATGCCGGTATTCTTTTCATCATACTCGTTAGCTTGCTCACTTACCTGCTGCAATTGCAACAATAAATTGTCTATATCTCTCGCACTAATTGCTTGACGCATTTCAAAATGCTCACGATAAGCCCCTGCTGTTAAACACAACGAAGCTAAATAATCATTTTGCTGCTCTGTATTTAATTGACTTAACGACAATTGCTTAAGATGCTGAATATAACGAGAAGCATAGCCTTGTAAAGCAACTTTTGATTTAGCAGATAGGGGCAATACCCACATATCCCGCTTTTCTTTTTGCGCTGAATTTAATTGCTGTTTTTCATTCGATGATTGCTGTGGAGCTTGCCCAACAATTAAGTGGGCATTAGTGCCACTAAATCCAAATGAGCTTACAGCAGCACAGTTAATTTGGTCTTGCTCAGGCCAACTTAATGACGCTTTTGGCACCTCGATTAAACCATTATCATCAAGAACCGCTGGGCTAAAATGTTTATTTAATTCTTCTAAATGTAAATTCTTGACAATTTTTTGATGCTGTAACATCAATACCACTTTAATTAATGACGAGACACCGGCTGCAGCTTCAGTATGCCCTATATTGCTTTTCACCGAACCAACAAATAACTTCTCTTGACGGTTTTTAAGGTAGACCTTTTCAATAGAGTTCATCTCTATTGGATCTCCTAAAGGGGTTCCTGTGCCATGAGCTTCTACGTATTGAATGTCAGTAGCACTAAGCTTGGCACGTGCTAGTGCCTTAGTCATCACACGTTCTTGAGAGGGGCCATTAGGTGCTGTTAATCCTTGACTACGACCATCATGATTTGTCGCTCCTGCTTTAATTACCGCAAGAATATTGTCACCATCACGTTGAGCATCTTTGAGTTTTTTCAATACAACAAGCGCACAACCTTCTGAGCGTACATAACCATCAGCACTGTCATCAAAAGTTTTACAGCGTCCAACTGGCGACAACATACGGGCTTTTGATAAAGCAACATTAGTTTGTGGTGATAACGTTAAATTAACACCTCCGGCCAAAGCCATCGAGCAATCCCCTTTTCGCAGGGCATCACAGGCAAGATTGATACTAACTAAACTAGAAGAGCATGCGGTATCTATTGCAATTGCGGGCCCTTGCCAACCTAAAAAGTATGACAAACGCCCTGCAGTGACACTAATTGAATTACCCGTACCATAATAGGCATTAGTATTTGTTATACCTTGGCTACTAAGAATATGTGAATATTCATTTGGTCCACAACCAATGAAGACTCCGGCCTTTTGATTTTTACTCGGAACAATATTTGCATTTTCAAGTGCTTGCCAACTAACTTCCATTAAAAGGCGTTGCTGAGGATCCATCATTAAAGCCTCATGGCTACTTACCTCAAAGAAATTATTATCAAAACAATTTACTTGCTCGAGTAAGCCTCCCCATTGACTATACATTTTTCCTGCAACATCAGGATCTTTATCAAAATAAAGCGCTTTTTCCCAACGTTTATTACCTAATTCACCTACACAATCAATTCCTTGCTCAAGTACTTGCCAAAACTGTTGTGGACTTTCAATACCTCCAGGTAATCGACAAGCTAAACCAATAATGGCAATTTCTTCGTTATCACTTTCCTCAGCCGTTAATGAGTCATTAGCCTTTAGCTCTTCCTCTGACGAAGTTGGAATACATAATTCAACTAAATATTGTGCAAGTTCTTCAATACTAGGGTAATCATAAAGTAATGAGATTGGTAAAGCAGTTTCTGTTACTTTTTCCAATACATTACGTAATTTAACCGCCATTAAAGAGTCAAAGCCTAAATCAACAAGAGGGTAGTTAAGTGCACAAGTTAAAACTGCATTTGTGCCAAAACAGGCTGCCATTTTTTCACGTAAAAGTTGAATCACAGCGGATATGTGTGATTGCGGTGCACATTGTTTCAGATAGTCGTTGAGCTCACTATCGCTTGATGCAATATCTGATTGTTCATTTGAATCAGGGGTATCAGAGCTATTTTGAGAAAATGTCTTTACATAGCTTTTAAACTCGTTAGTAAACTTCAGGTCATCAATCACACCTAATAACTTGCCAGGTTCGATATCAATTACTATGGGATCAGTATCGCAATGCTCTAAACAACTTTGCATTCTCATTATTGCATTGTCGCTTTCAAGAAGAGCAATTCCCATATTATTTATATCAGTTAGAGTAGAATGAGAATCAGCCATACCATCGCCTTGCCATGGCCCCCATGCAATGGTCTGCGCAGGTAAGTTTAACTGTCGACGATAGCGAGCAAAGTCTTCTAAAAAACCATTGGCGACTGCATAAGCGCCTTGTCCTGCATTACCAAAGGCCGCAGCAACAGAGCCAAACATAATAAAGAAATCAAGAGGGTGAGACTGTGATACCTTATGTAGGGCAAAAGTACCTTTTACTTTTGCATTTTGTACTGCATTAAAGCTATTGAGATCAATTTGACTAGCCAACTGATCTTTTAAAACCCCGGCACAATGAACAACACCGCGTAAGGTATAATTATCTCCTAAACACTCTTGTAATATTGCTTCTAAATCCGCAGTTTCACCAATATCAACACATAGCACCTGAACATCACAACCTTGCGCATTGAGAGTGCTAATACGTTGTTTAATTCGTTCATCTAGCTCTGCTCGTCGTGTCAATAACAGTAATTGACCAGCATTCCTTTCGACTAAATATTGTGCAATATTTAACCCGAGAGCACCAACGCCACCAGTGATCAAATAGCTACCCGTTTCATATATATTCTTCTGCTCTGATAACTCAACCAGAGGAATTTCAGTCAATAGTGGCTGTTTAATATTGCCATTTTCTATCTTTATCGTTTGACTTTCTTCGCCTTGAACATCTCCCCAAATAATATGTTCTAATGCATATTGCTCATCATCAATTGGCGTATCAACATCAGTCACTATAATTCGTTGAAAACGGTATTTACTGTAATCAAACCTTAGCGAACGGCACAAGGCTGTTAAGCTAGTTTCTATGGTTAATAGTGAATTATCGGGCCTAGGTAAAGACAATAAAGATATCGCTGCATTGTCTTTCATCACTTTATGGGCAATAAGGTGATTTATAATGGCTAAGGTACTGTATGTTATTCGTTCAACCGCGTCTGCTTGCTCTGCGACATAATCAATATTGGGATCAATCATCACCACTTTAGAAAAAGGAGACGAATTTTTAACTATGTTCGATATTTTAAGTTTATCTGCTTTTAAATCATTGAATGAAATGTCAATAAAAACGGATGGGACATTAGGCTCGGATACCATATGACTGAATGAATCTCGGTTATCCCCTATGATTAAACACGATTCTAGCGGTTTATAATCCTTAATAAGGTCATTATTCGTTTGTCATTTATGACACAGATTTGCTTGAATAATATGTTGGGCTGTGGCTATTGAACTTTCCGCCGATGAGTTAGCTAAATAGCTCGGCACATAATCACACCAATAGCTTTTTAAAACAGGAGCGCTGGCAGGTAATGCAAGCTTTTGAATTTCATTTTTATCATTGAATAATTTAGCATCAACAATGCCATTACAGTACATTTTTGCAAGCATCCCTGTAATGCAGGCTGTTTCACTTTGATGTTTTTGTAAAGAGTAAAAACTTGCATTATCATCCAAATTAATAGTTGTACAAGTTAAGCCTGTTAATGTTGTACCACTGCCGATCTCAAGAAATGCATCAATACCTTCTTCCTCAAGCGCCAGCAGTGCACGATAAAATTCAACGGGTGAAGAAATTTGCTTTGACCAATATTCGGGATCACACAGCTCAGCAGTGACTTTTTGTCCACTTAGGGTAGAGTAAAAGGCAATATTAGGTTTATGCAAAGAGGTTTTAGTTACTTCTAAACTAAAGCAATCAAGCATTGGCTCCATAAGTGGCGAATGAAAGCCATGAGAAACCTTTAAAGGTGTATATTTAATTGCTGACTTCACATTCAGTTCAGCTAAGGCATTTGTTAACTTATCAACAGCTCGGCTATCTCCAGAGATAACAACATTGTTTTCAGAGTTCACTGCAGCAATAGCGATCTGTTGATTAGGCACATATTTTTCAAGTAAATCTTTGACCACGTCTACCGATGAATTTATTGCCAGCATACTGCCTGAGGTACACATTTGCGTCATCAATTGACCACGCTTGATAACTAAATGCATGGCATCCTCTAATGACATTACACCTGCTGCATAGGCCGCGGCATATTCACCGATACTATGACCAATAACAGCGCTTGGCTGTATGCCTTTTGCTTGCCAAAATTTTAATAATGCGTATTGGATACTAAAGATAGCTGGCTGGGTGTACTGAGTGTCATCAATATTGTGCGTTGAATTACCCCAGAGAATATCTGTCAAATTGTTACCGGAAATGACTTTATATAATTGCTGGCACTCATCTATAGCTTTTGAAAAAACCAGGTCATTCTTATATAAATCACGCCCCATCTGCACATATTGAGAGCCTTGGCCTGAGAATAACATGGCCAACTTTACTGGTTTTTTATCAGTCTGTCCTTGCCATGTTTTCGCAGGTAAACTATTAATTTTCACACTATTTAAAGCGAGCAATAATTCATCTTTACTGCTGCCCTCAACAGCCAAGCGGAAGTTATAATGATGCTGATAATGTTGACTATTTTTACAAATTAATTCTCTACTAGCCGAACTATTTTGAATAAAGTTGGACCAGCGATTTGCTGTATTAACAAGAGCTTCAGGGCTTCGCGCTGATAATAAAAGTAACTTACTGCTTATTTGCTTTTCTAAATCATTAGTTTGTGATTCAACATTTTTATAAGCACTCGTAATGACATGAACGTTAGTACCACTTAATCCAAAAGCACTGACTGCACCATAATTAGGAGATGCATCATTTTGCTGCCAAGTTTCAACTTTTTTCGGCACGTTTAAGTTGTATTGATCCCAAGCAATATAAGGATTAGGGCTGTTAAAATGTAAATGGGCAGGAATTTTACCGTACTTGGAGCATAGCGCCATTTTTATCAAAGCCGCAATGCCGGCTGCTGATTCAAGGTGACCTATATTGGTTTTAACCGAGCCTATAACTAAAGGAATATCATTCTGATTTGCTCTTAATGCTGAAGCTAGCGCATTAATTTCAATAGGGTCACCTAATGGAGTCCCTGTACCATGTGTTTCTACATAGTGTACATCATTAGATTTAACCCCCGAGTTTTTAAGAGCGTCCCTGATAACTTGTTCTTGCATTTCAGCATTTGGAGCGGTTAAGCCATTACTGGCACCATCATGATTGATCGCAGAGCCTTTTATGACAGCATAAATATCATCGTTATCTGCTTTTGCTTGGGCAAGAGTCTTTAAGACCACAATACCAGCGCCCTCACCGCGTACATAACCATCTGCATTTTCATCAAATGTTCTGCACAAGCCTTTTCGAGACAGTGCTTGCATTTTAGATAAGGCTATCGTATTTTCCGGTGTTAAAATTAGATTTACACCGCCGGCCAATGCAACTTGACTCTCCCCTCGACGAATACTTTCACAAGCATAATGAACCGACAATAACGAAGATGAACAAGAGCTATCAAGTGTTATCGCTGGACCGTTAAAGTCCATTAGATAAGAAATACGTCCTGCAATTACACTCGGTGTACTCCCTAAACATGCATAACCATCAATGTTATTTTGTAATTCAGCATTCATTGTCAGCCGAGCATAATCATTACTACTAGCCCCGATGAATACCCCGGTTTTACTCCCTCTAAGCACCGAGTTATGGTAACCAGCGTTGTGCAGTGCTTCTTGGCAGACCATCAACAATAAACGCTGCTGCGGGTCCATTAATTCAACTTCAGCGGTTGGTAAATTAAATAGCTCAGCATCAAATTGATCTATTTGATCCAGCAAACTCATATGATTTGAATATATATCAGACAGTACACTATTATCAGACTTGGTATTGGCACTGAATGACCATCGCGTATTCGTTATCGCTGAAACTGAACAATTTCCATTAAGTAAATATTGCCAATAGCTATCAGGAGAATCATTACCACCAGGGAAACGACAACCTATACCGACAATCGCTATAGGCGTGTGTTGCTGCTTCTCGTATTCACTAACCTTTTTGCGTAAACTCTTAATTTCATTAGATGAGTTAATTAATAGCTGCTTCATATCTACAGTCGGTGATTTAACACTACTCACGATGTTCTCCTTGATCAATAGTGCTACTTTGCTGATACAAAAGCTGTTCTAGCTCTAATGCTAAATCTGCAACATTACTCTCTTTTTCAGTGCTAATCGGTACTTGCTCTTTGGAAAGATTAAAAGTGACAGCTTCGGCTATATCTTTATCGATTTTTTGGTATTGCGTTTGTTTAACTTTTAACTCTGCAATATGTCTGGATAACTTATTAACATTGGGAAACCGCCAAGCAGCGGTCGGGTCAATCTTGACAGAAAACTCATTTTTTATATCTTCTAACAAACCAACTGAATCAATAGAGCTCAAGCCAATCTCGGCGAATGATTTATTAAGATTAATAGCTTCATCTTCAAAATAATCATTATCGTCTAACCAAGCATTCAAATAGCATTCAACTTGAGCGACGGTATTAACCTTTATTGACGATTCATTAATTAAATTTAATGGGCCTTGTGCGCAGTTTTTGGTGATATCTTTCATTTGAATACTTCTATCCTTGTAGCAAATATAATTAAAACTCAGGCGAAACTTTCGGCCAAGCTCATGTTGATATTATTGGAGCTTTTTCAGCTAAATAAGAGGCTATGCGTATAACGACTCTTCTTCACTTTTAAAAATGTCTAATGTGCCACTAAGTAGTCGTTTTTTAACAACTTTGCGACGTTTTTTTCCACTTGAGGTTTTTTCTATCGAACCCTTACTGCAGAAGTAGACCTTAGTCAGTGTTACATCGTGCTTTTCAGCAACAGTCTCACGAATTACACATTCTTTTTCAAAATTGAGCTGTGGAGAATCAGAAGCATTACCTTCGACAACCAAATGTAAGCCCATTAAGCCCGTCATGGTATTTTCCCAGGCAAAAATAGCTGATGCCGAATGGCGCACAAACTCTAAATTTTCTACTGTTTCTTCAATATCTTCTGGTACAATATTTCTGCCGTTATAGATCATTAAGTCATCCTTTCGGCCATAGAAATACAACAAGCCATTATGCAAGAAGCCCAAGTCTCCTGTTCTAAAGCGTCCATCAGCCAGTTTTTCTTTCGTTATTTCTGGTTGGTTTAAATATCCAGGAGTAAGACAATCGCTCTCAATATTTATTTCCCCAAGGTATAATTCAGGTAAAATATTGTCGAGGTCATTGCGAATAGAGAAAGTATGATTAATATGAGCAGGCCCCACCGATACTAACTCTAATGAATTAGCGTAAGACTCATCGACAAGCAATATTTTATTGTCATCATTAACAGCAATTCTTAGTATATAGGTCTTATCTGTTCGACTAATTGATGCGCCCAAGGCATTTTCAGCCATACCATAGGCAGAATGAATTTGCCCACTGCTTAAACCTAGCGGAGCTAAACGTTCACGAGTTTTCCTTAAAATAGTTGCACTAATTTTTTCAGCGGTGATGTATAAATTAAGGTGAGATAAATCGGTATTTTCTTGACCATACAAACGTTTGATGGATCTAAGTGCGACAGCGATGGCAGCATTAGTTGTAAAGGTTAACTCTACTTTGTGTTCAGCGAGCAATTGAAACCATCTGGCTGGTTTTCTCATATAATATTCTTGGGTTGCCAATATATTATCGCTACCGACAAAAATAGGCATTAACACACCTGAGAATATACCTAAATCATGATTAATAGGCATCCAAGATGCATTAGTTTTTATCCTGCTATTTAATTGGTTTTCCCTAATAGGCCGTTCCAAATGTCCCAGTTGAGTAATCATCATCTCGTGATTAACAATAACTCCCTTTGGAAAACCTGTACTACCAGAAGAAAATTGAATAACAGCAAGATCATGTGGGTTATTCTTAATTTTGGTTGCTGGCACAATCGTATCAATATTACTTACTTCTTGCGCTCGCATAATGTTTAACTGTGTATTAGCTTTCCATGAAGATAAACTCTCATCTGATGTAGAGTCCTCACAAATTATCAAGCTAAAGTTACAGCTGTTATTACAACCATTTATGAAATCACTATAATCATGAAACTTCCCTGATTTCGGACGCAAAGGGACGGCAACTAAATTTTTGTACCAACAGGCATACAAATAAGCAACCATTTCAACCGTATTAGGCAAAATAAGGCCAACCACTGATTGCGGTGCTAATTTAAGCTTTTCAAGCTTTGCTGCATATTTCCGGCTTAAGTCATATAATTCAACAACATTGTAGTATTTACTTGTGTCGGGGAAATACCATGTCAATGTGGACTGATTTTTAATTACATTTTCGAAATAGTCGATAATCGATTTCATTACTTACATCCTATTAAATAATTTTTACTAAATATTTTTGTTAGCACTACTTAAAAATTTGCTATGTATTCAAAATAAACTTGATCACTTTCCTTAAATTGCCCAAATAAGCCATTTTGAGCTCCGCCAAACATATCTGCTCCAAACTTTATCGAAGTAAAGTCATTAAATTTATAGAACAAACTTAATCTGACTAAACTATCATTATCATTAGTGTTGTATAGCCATTGGCCTTCCGTACTAAAGGTTTCATTAAAAAAGTCATTACGAATAATCATTGTTAAAGTGGTATTATTTTTATCTCTAGAGAGGGTATCTTTATGTTCACCAAGCCGGCTTTGATAAAATTGAACACTGACTAAAGAAGCAGAAAAACCGTAATAGTCGAGCCCAACTACATAATTTAATTCGTCGGTATTTAGAAGGCCATCATAGTCGTCAACAGCATAATCAATAACGTACCTATCAGTGGAATATGCCCATTCTGAGCGCAAAACATAGTCATCAAGACTGACACTTGTGCTCATTCCTATGGTGGATGTTCGCTTATATGTCTCAGCCACAGTAACTAGCGCTATTTCATTCTCATAATCAATATAACGAGGGAATACAGGGTTATCTGCATAATGATAAAAATAATTAAATGACAAATCCCAACCACTAAACTCTCGTGAAATTTGAAAACCTAACTCTGAATCTGAAATAATTTTTGAAGGTTTATCTAAAGGTTTAACATCAAAATTTGCCGGTGAAGGCTCAAGATAAGTTGGACGATATGCCCTAGAGGTAATAGAAAACTCACTGTCATCATTAGGGAAATCAGAATAAGTTTGATCAAATACCCAAACAAGTTGCAGATCAAAATTATCAAATTGCATCTCATATTTAGCTGACCATAGCGGAATACGAGCATCTTCCAAGTCATCTAATATAAATTCTCTGTAACGAATCGGGTTTATAATATCAAGTACGATTACGCCGTCAGCTTGTCCCCACGCAATTTGTTGCTTACCAAAAACAAGTAAATTATCAGCAATATAAGTTTGATAATAAAACTCTCTCAACTCAAACTGCAGGTTATTTGAGCCGGCAATACTGATTCTATCACTTGGTGAAGATGGTTCTCCCTGATATGGGTCACCTACTTCAAGGGTCCCCCCCAAATCAGCCAGCAGCTTTGCCGATAGAAAGACCTTGTCACCATCATCGAAAGACCAAACATACTCAGGCTCTGTTGCAACTTCAGATTTAGCTAGCTCATTTTTAGCCGTATTATAAGCAAGGTTATACCAAAACTTATAATCTTGAGAAAAATCATAATCTGCAGCGTAAACGCAACTATACAACGGAATTATTAAGGTCGATATAACACCATAACATGTTGTTTTGATGAGACTGTTTTGTTTATGGAAAAATCTAAAGCGCACATTGCCAGCAATGTGCTTTCCCAGTAAAATAATGAGATTTTTCACGCAACTTCCTTGAACAAAATTTTATCAAGGATTAAAAAAAAGTTCATATCAACTTCCCTAATAAATAAAGCGGAAGGATTATGAATTAAGGGATTATAAAAAGTTATGATCAATCACGACAAATATCGGAAAAAAAATGACAATGTGTAAAACAAAAATAAAAATAGATAGTGAATATACTGTAGCAATATCGCACATTAATAACTTGCTTTGGTCTTGCCAAGCATTGGGACTTTCAACTGAAACTTTAAAGCGCGATGCAAAGTTATCAACACAACAGTTATCAGATCCGGAAGCTCGAGCTTCTACAAAACAATTCCATCAGTTATGGCAAAGTATTGAGCAATTATCTAACATGCCTGACATTGGTTTACAAATAGGGCAAAACTTGCGTTTTGGTCATTGGGGCCTAATCGAATATATTAGTCTCAATGCTTCTAATTTTAGCCAAGTTATGGGAATTATAATCCGTTATTGGCGCTTAGTAACCGAAGATAAAAAAGATATCAATTTAACGCCCATTGATGATAATAATGTCGCCTTATCTTTTCTTGGAGATGAAACTATCCCTGCAATCGTATATCAAGCAGATATGGTATACCTTGATAGAGTTCTCAAACTTATTTTTGGCCCTGACTTACAGCCTGTTGAATTTTGGTTCTATCATGGTTGCGATGCAAATTTAAATGAATCGCATTTTAAGAAGGTACTAAACGCTCCTTTGCGTTTCAACCAGTCAACAAATGCAGTTATCCTTACTCAAGAGCAAATTGAACGACCTATTAACCAAGACTCTGCTTTAATGAAAATATTAATAGAACAAGCAGAAAAAAGGCTAAAAGCATTAGATCAACAATTAACGATGACATTACGAGTCACCAACTTAATAGAGTCTGGGCTATCTAAACTATCCGAAGTAGCAAAAAAACTTCATATGAGCGAACGAACGCTGCAGAGACGTTTAGAGAAAGAGGGGTATGCCTTTAATGACATACTTAATCAGGTACAAAAAGATAAAGCTCAAAAATATTTAATTGATAACACATTATCAATTAAAGAAATTTCTTTTTTACTAGGCTTTCAAGATGAACGAGGCTTTTATAGTGCTGCTAAACGTTGGTTTGGTTTATCCCCTAAAGATTATCGTGTGAAATATGTATAACAGGAATAACATTTTATCGACTCAACTTTAGGCTTCGCTTAATATTTTTAATCGTATAATTGCTTTTTAATGCGAGCAATTATACGATGTAAAAAATTTGTAAATAGCTAAATACTATGAAAAACAAATGGTTTGTTATACCGAAAAAAAATATTAATGCCGATTTAAAGATTATATGCTTCCCATATGCAGGGGGGAACTCTTCCACTTATATCTCTTGGAGTGAAAAACTTCCATCAAATGTTGAGCTAGTCATTATTCAAGCCCCAGGCAGAGGAACCCGTCTAGGTGAAACGGCCCATTCTAATATGGATTGTTTAATAAATGAACTTATAAAAGTGGCACCTGATATTTTAGACAGGCCATATATATTATTTGGTCATAGTTTAGGCAGTCGCATTGCCTTTGAATTAATGGATAAGCTCAAGCAATTAAATTATCCTTTACCTTTGCATTTCATAGCATCAGCCAGTTCGGGACCCCATAAAAAATTAACAAAGAAGTCTATTTATCATTTATCAGATAAAGAGTTCATTGTAGAGCTCGAAAAATTAAATGGTACTCCTCAGGCGGTATTAAAAGACAAAGAGCTAATGAAACTTTTTATGCCTCTACTAAGAGCCGACTTTGAAATTGCCGATAACTATAATTACACTGGTAACACCATTTTCAATTGCCCTATTTCTGTATTAGGTGGTGAAGATGATATGAATATAAGCCATGCTAATCTGAACTCTTGGGGCGAGTTTTTTACAATGAATGCTAATATCTATCTACTTCCCGGCAATCATTTTTTTATTGATAGCCACAAAGAAATGGTGATAGAAAAAGTTAACGGTATTATTCAGTCAACTTTACAAAAGTTAAGACTGGCTATAGACAGTTAGTTTGCTTCTTGTAAAGAGAACTTTCAAAATGCTTGATAACTAGTGCATTGTCTTATAAGTAACGCATATAATGCTAAACTAGTCAAAATTTAATAATCATTGAGTATATGACTAAGCATTCGATATCAGCACTCTTGAGGTGAAGATAACGCTACGAGCAAAATAAAGGGCTGGCTAAATTTAAAAAATTAAGAAGCGCTAACTAACTTTTTAACAAAATAAAAACTTTATAATAACTGTTAGATTAATTAAAAGCTGCATATCGCGGCTTTTTTTATTTGTGATACAATGCGCCCCATATTTGAACGATGCTGAAATAACCCGACAGTTTAAGAAAAGCATTTTATGTACACCAGCATGTACACCAAAGAGAAAATAATCACCATGACAACCGCACAAGCCAAAGCTGTAGATATACGTAGAACTTTTGCCATCATCTCTCACCCCGATGCGGGTAAAACCACCATTACTGAAAAAGTACTTTTGTTCGGTCAAGCCCTGCAAAAAGCCGGTACCGTAAAAGGAAAAAAATCAGGTCAACATGCAAAATCTGACTGGATGGAAATGGAAAAAGACCGTGGTATTTCAATCACCACTTCTGTCATGCAATTTCCCTATAATGACTGTTTAGTCAACTTACTAGATACGCCGGGACATGAAGATTTCTCTGAAGATACTTACCGAACATTAACCGCAGTTGATTCATGTTTAATGGTTATTGATGTTGCCAAAGGTGTTGAAGCACGTACCGTTAAATTAATGGAGGTAACACGCCTTCGTGATACGCCCATCATCACCTTCATGAACAAAATGGATCGTGACGTACGTGATCCAATGGAAGTCATGGATGAAGTTGAAGAAGTACTGAAAATTAAATGTGCACCGATTACCTGGCCAATAGGTATGGGAAAAGAGTTCAAAGGTGTTTACAACTTAATGACCAATGAAACTGTTTTATATCAATCAGGTCAGGGTCACACCATACAAGAAGTGCGTATAATTAAAGGCATAGACAATCCAGAACTTGATCAAGCTGTTGGTAGTTATGCTGAGGATTTACGTGAAGAACTAGAGCTTGTGCAAGGCGCTTCTCATGAGTTTGACTTAGAAGAATTTTTAACCGGCAAATTAACCCCAGTATTTTTCGGCACCGCATTAGGTAACTTCGGTGTTGACCACATGCTTGATGGTTTAACTAAATGGGCACCTAAACCCTTGCCCCGTTTAACCGATAAACGGGAAGTTATTGCCAGTGAAGAAAAGTTTTCTGGTTTTGTTTTCAAAATTCAAGCCAACATGGATCCTAAACATCGCGACCGTATCGCTTTCATGCGTATTTGTTCAGGCAAATATGAAAAGGGTATGAAGATGAAACAAGTTCGCCTGGGCAAAGATATTAAAATAGCCGATGCTGTCACCTTTATGGCCGGTGATCGTGCTAATGTTGAGGAAGCTTATGCTGGTGATATTATTGGTTTGCATAACCATGGTAGCATTCAAATAGGCGACAGTTTCACCGCCGGTGAAATGATGAAGTTCAGCGGTATTCCTAACTTTGCCCCTGAAATGTTCCGCCGTATTCGTTTAAAAGATCCTTTAAAAGCCAAGCAATTGCAAAAAGGTTTGATTCAATTATCTGAAGAAGGCGCGGTTCAAGTTTTTAGACCCTTCATTAATAACGATATGATAGTTGGTGCCGTTGGTGTATTGCAGTTTGAAGTGGTTGTGCAACGTTTAAAAACTGAATACAACGTAGACGCAATTTATGAACCTATTAGTGTTGCTACTGCCCGATGGTGTACTTGTGACGATGAAAGAACGCTAGAGCAGTTTAAAAAGAAAGCCGGTGATAACTTGGCATTAGATGGTGGTGATAATTTAACCTACATTGCCCCCACTATGGTTAACTTATCGTTAGCCCAAGAGCGTCACCCCGATATAGTGTTCCATTCTACTCGTGAACACTAATTTGACTGGCTAATTTGCTAAACTAGCCAGCATATATAATTTTTGTTGCTGCTTCTAGCGTATAAGATCAGCAAAAGACAATTTAAGTTACTAACTGCGTAATAGCTTCTTTTTCGCAGTTAGTTGCTTCAAAACAAAAGAACATGTGCGGGTTTTACAGCTGTCAATCAGCACGATTGCTCAATGTATTGAAGCAAATAACAAAGAAAAAGAGTTTATTAAAATGAATATTAAACAACTATTGAGTAAAAAAGTTAGTGCGGCAATGCTTGCGGCCGGCTTACCAGAAGATACCAACCCAGCCATTAGCTTATCTAATCGCGCAAACTTTGGTGACTATCAAGCCAATGGTGTCATGGGTGCTGCTAAGAAGTTAAAAACTAACCCACGGGAGTTAGCCACTAAAGTTGTTGATAACCTCGATTTATCAGGAATTGCCAGTAAAGTTGAATTAGCTGGGCCGGGTTTTATCAATATACATTTATCCAAAGACTGGTTAGCAAGCCAGTTAAATAGTGTTGCTCAAGATTCACATCTAGGTGTTACACAACGTGGGGTTGTTTCAGGTGACGAGCAACAAACCGTTGTCGTTGATTATTCAGCGCCAAACCTTGCTAAAGAAATGCACGTTGGGCATTTACGTTCGACTATTATTGGTGATGCGGTAGTGCGCGCCTTAGAGTTTCGAGGCGATAAAGTTATTCGTCAAAACCACATGGGCGACTGGGGTACTCAGTTTGGCATGTTAATCGCACATTTAAGCGATAAACTTGCCAGCAATCAAGTAGCAGAAACCGCACTAGCCGATTTAGAAAACTTTTACCGTGAAGCAAAAGTACGCTTTGATGAAGAAGAAGGCTTTGCAGATAGAGCCCGTGCTGATGTGGTTAAACTGCAAAGTGGTGATGAAGCTTGTGCAAAATTATGGCAACAGTTTATTGATATCTCGATTAGTCACTCTGAAGAGATTTACACTAAATTAAACGTCTCGCTTAAGCGTTCAGATATTATGGGCGAAAGTGCTTATAACGACGATTTAAACAATGTTATTGATGAGTTAATGGCAAAAGAGATTGCTGTTGAAGATCAAGGGGCAAAAGTTGTTTTCATTGACGAAATGGCCAACAAAGATGGTGAACCATCGGTCTTTATCGTGCAAAAATCTGGTGGCGGTTTCCTATACGCAACCACTGATTTATCTGCCTGTCGCTATCGCAGTGGTAAATTAGCTGCCGATCGTATTGTTATTTTTACCGATGCCCGTCAAGCATTACATTTTAAGCAAGTAGAAATTGTTGCCCGTAAAGCAGGCTTCTTGCCTGACAGTGTTGGCTACCAACATTGTCCATTTGGCATGATGATGGGCGATGATGGTAAGCCATTTAAAACCCGTACCGGCGGCACGATTAAACTGGCAGAACTTCTTGATGAAGCGGTAGTTCGCGCTGCAGAGTTAATTAAAGAGAAAAACCCTGAAATTAATGATGCTGATTTAAAAGTTATCGCTGATAAAGTTGGTATTGGCGCCGTTAAATTTGCCGATCTCTCAAAAAATCGCACCAGTGATTATATCTTCAATTGGAAAACCATGTTGAGCTTTGAGGGTGCAACGGCTCCATATTTACAATATGCCTACTCACGCATTCAAAGTATATTCTCTAAAGAAGCTAACAACGCTGGTGCAATTGTTAATAATGCAACGATGAGTATTATTGAACCACAAGAAAAAGCATTAGCACTGAAATTATTACAACTTGAAGATGTTGTTGATGCGGTAATTAGTGAATGTACGCCTAACTTGTTGTGTAACTACCTTTACGAATTAGCTAGCCTATATATGAGTTTTTATGAAGCCTGCCCTATTCTTAAAGAAGGCATCAGTGATGAAGTCAAAGCGTCGCGTTTAGCGCTATGCCAAGTGATCGCTAATACCTTAAAACAAGGTTTAGCGATTTTAGGTATTGAAGTAATGGATAGAATGTAAGGACACAACCCGCCTTATTAGCAAAGACAAGCGCGATGTTAATCGCGCTTTTTAAGCGTTAATTTCTATAAAGTTTTGAGGAAAAATATGCAGTTCACTGATAGTCATTGCCACCTTGATGATATCACTTTTCAGCAACAACTGCCTGAGCTATTAACACAGTGCCAGCGTCTGTCAATCCAACGCATCATCATACCAGCAACCAGTCCTGATAACTTCGAGCAAGTGCTCAATTTAGCCAAACGATATAATGATCATGCAGTTAAATTGTATCCTTGTTTAGGCATTCACCCTTGGTATTTAGACAACTTAAATGAAGATCACCTAAAACAGTTAACTAGCAAAGTACAAAAAGCGCGCAATAATATCATTGCTCTGGGTGAAATAGGGATAGACGGCGCTAATATCAAACGCAGCCAAGCGCCAGAAAAAGAACTCGCCAAGCAACAACACTTTTTTGACTATCAACTTAACCTGGCAAAACAAGAAGAGTTACCTGTGATTATCCACCATAGACAGTCACATGATAAAATAATCCCCTTGTTGAAAAAATACCAGTTAACTAGGGCTGGGGTTATTCATGGCTTTACAGGCAGCTACCAACAAGCTAAAGATTATTTGGATTTAGGTTTTAAACTAGGTATTGGCAGCACCATTACCTATGCTAGAGCTAAAAAAACCATCAATACCCTTAAACGAGTGCCAATAGAAAGTTTATTACTTGAGACCGATGCGCCAGCAATGCCATTAAGTAAAGAGCTGGATAATGTAATCGAGCAAGATCAGCTAACTCAAGGGCTCACCAGTAATGAGCCAGCAATTAATTATCCACTTAAAATAATACAAATATTTAATGTATTAAGCCAAATACGCCCAGAAAGTACAAACGACATTGCCAAGCAATTAGAAAGCAATGTTGAGCAACTATTTTTTTGTTAAGGCTGATACCAGCATTATGTGTTGTCAGTAGCAGAGGACAAACGATAACCCCTTCGACTAAATCGATTTAAACCGCGCGTTAACAGAAAACCGACAACACCAGCAAGTAACAACATCAAACGCTGTAATGAACGCTGTTCTTCATCGGCTTTCGCTAAAATATTAGTAAGGTAGGATGATTCAATCGTAAACCGCAAATAGCCATGAAGACTATTATCAGTCATATCACTATGGCGTATCTCTTCAACAAAAGGTGTTAATTTATCCGATAAATTTTGTTGATTGGGCGAGATACCGTAAAGATCATTAATGGTTTTAACTGAGGGGGGCGTATCCTCATCAACTGAGAAACTGGAAACTAATAACATACCGGTGTCATCATAAAGGTGTATTTGTTTAACAAAGTCAACTTTAGCTAAGCCGTCAAGAAATTGCTGTAACAATGCCTTTGTCATTAGCTCATCCTTGGTATTTTGCTCTAATATGACAGTGGTACCGGCAATCGCTTGCTGGAGCTGCTGCTTGGCAATAAAGTTAAAATGCTCTGTTAATTTATCATTATTTTTCTCAGCTAAGGATTGTAAGATAATCATTAGCACTATGATAAGTAAAATTGCACTAGCTAATTGCAGAATTTTATTATAAATCGACGATAATTTAGGGTATAAAGGCTGTTCGGCTTGCTTCATAAAACACAGTTAACTATTTCCAGGCAGTAATACTGTCACTATAGTTAGATTATACGCTGATGTGAAGTTTAATATTTTATTATATATACCAATATCCTAGAGAGCTAACGTGTCTTTTATCACCAACATATTACCCCTATCACTTAAACAGTATTTAGCCGACCAGGCTATTGGTGAGCAATTGCCCTTGGCATTTTGCTTATCTGAGCAAACTATTACACATGAAAAACAACCGAGCACGGCTAGCCCAGCGCAAAAAACAGCTGAGTTAGTGGTTTTTCAAACGTTAACCTTAAAACAACTTTTAGCATTACAAAGCCAAGCTCAACTTAACATTGTCGAGTTAACGGCGATAAATAATCGCAACAAGCAAATAAGCTGTCGCTTTAATGTCAGCTATGATGACTTTATTAGCGCAAGAAAAGCAGTGGCAAAATATGCCTTAGAAAATGGTATTGAGGCGGCTTTATTAACGCAAGTCCCCACATTAAATGAACACGGCTTATTAGTGATGGATATGGACTCTACCACCATAGAAATTGAGTGCATTGATGAAATAGCCAAACTTGCCGGTGTTGGTGCACAAGTCGCTGAAGTTACTGAACGAGCTATGCAAGGCGAGTTAGATTTTGCGCAAAGTTTACATCAACGCGTTGCCACCCTAGCAGATTCTCCTGAAAGCATATTAAGTGATGTGGCAAAGAATATCCCCCTAATGGCTGGTTTAGAAAACTTAATTACAGAACTTAAAAAACACCACTGGCGTATTGCCATTGCCTCGGGTGGCTTTACTTACTTCGCCGATCATCTAAAAGACAAACTCAAGCTAGATGCAGCCTTTGCCAATACCCTTGAAATTATCGATGGCAAACTAACCGGTAAGGTTTTAGGCGATGTTGTTGATGCCCAAGTTAAAGCAGATTCACTGGCTATATTAAGCAAGGAGTACCAGATCCCCAAAAACCAAACCGTTGCCATGGGCGATGGTGCTAATGATTTAGTGATGATGGCAGCCGCCAGCTTTGGTGTCGCGTTTCATGCCAAACCTATTGTGCTTGAGCAAGCTGATAGCACAATTAATCAACAAGGCTTAGATTGTTTGCTCCATTGGCTAGCATAGTCAGCTGGCTTAGCCATTCATAACCGAGCTAGGCAATTAACAGAACTCTAGCAAGTTGAGGGGAAATGTTTATTTCCCCCCTATTTCTTAATAAGAAAAACACACTTAACTCTGCATGACATTGCTTTTGTATATTAAGGGCAAAGAGCCGCGATATAAATTAATCGCCTCAATTTTATCAAATACGGCTTAATTGACATTGAAGTGCTAGCTGCAACGGCTTACGAAACCAAAGGTTTGCTAACAAAACATCGGTTAAGAATGAAACAAAAAAGCATAATAATTGATGACCGCAAGCTTGATATATTGCCGAGCACGGCGGCTTTTTCCGAGGTAAAAACGGGCAAATGTACTTTAATCGAATTTATCTTGTCTGGGTTGGTGCGCACAGCCCAAAAAGTGTCGGTCAGTACTAAGCCTGCTGAAAACGTATAAAAGTGTCATTAATACAAATGAAAGAAAAATAAAGGACTACCAATGAAAGTAATAATGATAGCAATAGGCTTGTTACTCAGCACATTTGCCGACAGTGCCAGTTTTGACTGTAACAAAGCCAGTAACTTTGCCGAACGTCAAATTTGTGCTGATGAAGCGCTCTCTAGTTTGGATGAACAATTATCGCAGCAATACAAAAAAATAAATAACGCACAGGACAACTGGCGTGAAAGCCAGTTGTTTTGGTTAAAAGAGCGCAATAACTGTAAAATCAAACAATGCTTATTGATTGCTTACCAAGAGCGCGTGTTATTTTTCAAGTATGTGCTGCGTAATATCGTTAAAAAGAGAGCAACGTTGGCAGAGTTAAATGAAACGTCTCCTCTTGTGATTAAAAATATCTACGAAAAAGACAAAGAGTTATGTAATGAAGTTATATCTTCAATTAAGGCGAAAGCAAATGATAATTTTAGGGCTATAACGGTTCGTCAAAAACCATACATGACAGTAAGTAGTATAACAACGAATAATTTAGTGAATTTGTTAAATGTCGGGAGGAAGGCTATCTCGTGGTCAAAAAAAGAAGTAAAATTTGAGACGATTAATGGCGTTATAGCTAAAGAACGAGAATTTATATTTACCGATATTAATAATGACGACAAGCGAGAGTTTGTTGTTAAACATTTGGACTTAAACGATATCTCTGATGGCTATGGTTGGGATGTTTATTCTGAATTTAACCCTTCTTCTCATAAGGTAATACCTTATTCATCTTCTAATCGATCAATAAACTTTAGCTTTAGAAATAATAATATTGATACTTCCACTAAAGACACTTATGTGACGAGAAGTAGCAGAGGCAACAATTTTCACTTTGAATTTGTTACTTTAAATGAACGTGTTTACGTATTGTTGATGCTGCATTACGGTTTCACTGACGTTTTCCAAGAAAATATTATTTTGGCCGATTTAGGTGAAGATTATCAAATTAAAAACCAGCTTTGCCACTATAAACTAACAATAAACACTGAAAAATAAAAAGGATTTATTATGATTTTCTCTACTGCTTACGGACAATATACGTCATATGAAACTTATCGCGACGCATTAATTGCGCAAAAAGAACATGCTGTGCTATTCCGTGAGGGAGTAAATGCACTAGCGACAGATTTAGATAACTATTCAGATAACAAGAGTATCGCTATAGGTTATGGCTTTGATTTACTGGTGCGCAGTAATAAAGAAATAAACGAATATTTTACACAAGCAAATACGGATTCGAATGAACAGCAACAACAAATACGCGAAGTATTAGAGGAATAGGCTAAGGAGAGAACTGGTTACCCGCTTACCAGGCTGTTATTTCCGCTAAAAGCCTCAATGCAAACCGATGAAATAAATGTGGATGGCAAGTGGGTTAAATTAAAACCCGGCATGTCAGTGACGGTAGAGATTAAAACCGGAACAAGGCGATTAATGGAGTTTTTATTAGCCCCCTTAATGCTTCGCGTTAGTGAAGGTGCACGTGAGCGTTAAATCTAAAAATAAATTAAACAACTAGGGAAGTTTATGAATATCATTCAAATAAATTTGAAATCATTAATACTTACTTTTTGGGGATTTTTCCTATTAGGAAGCTCAAGTAAGAGTGTGGCTTTTGACTTAAAAGAAAGTGCGGAAGAAGCAGCAAATATCAGTAAGAGTCAATTAAAAGAAAATAAACCAGAGCTAAGCTTCGCTTTAACAAGAGGTGAGCAATATGAACTTTGCCATGACTTATTAAGCTACTTAAATAAAAGTTATAACGAACGTAATGAATTAGAAAAAACACACTTTACAGCTCAAAGCTCACTATTTTTTACCCCTATATATAACCCAATAAAACCAGATAAAGGCCTAAAAATTGATATGCAAAATGCAGCATATGCAAATAAAGGTATGTATGGATTTAGTGGGTGGCTTAAAAGTATACAGCGTTATGAAAAACGTTTTAATGCCACTAAATACTATGAAACACAGGTGGATCTAAACAATGATGGACAACAAGATAGGGTACAAACGCACACATTTTTTCATCAAAAGTACAAGTTTACAACTTACAGTAATTTTCCCTTAAATAACTTCGGTAATCTAGCTGTCGATTGGTTTAATAAGCAACGCGGCTCAAGTATTGGTGGGGAACTTTTCCTTTATCGTGGGCGAACATTTTTATTACATAGATATTCAGATGAAATATTAATTAATGAACCTAGATTAGCTAAAAGGCCAAATGCTGCGGGTATTTCTATCACCCCAAATGTATGCAAAATAACGTTACAATAAATTTATGCAAGGATGAAATTACATGTCTATATCAGCAAGTACCCTAACTAAAAATGAATACGAAAACTTTCGCTATGAACTAATAAAACTTGTAGAGGAAGGCGGGCATGAGAATTTAGATTTATATACAGATAATGCCGGTCATGGCCGAAGTTAAAACCGGTAAACGTAAATTAATTGAGTTTGTCTTGTCGCCGTTGATGTGTAAAGCCGATGAAAGTGTGGGTGAGCGGTAATGTTGTTGGCTAAAGTGCAAGGTCTAAAAAAACAAACAGTAGCAGGCAGCATTAGATATGGCCGAATCAGTTTTCTAGGGCGTTTCCGCGAAGATGAAAAGTAAATCAATCAACTCATTTCTTAATGGTTGATTTCGATATCATTAGAGGCTGATTTTAACCTAAATTGAAACTTTTTTGGACGGATTACACAATACTACTGTTTTTATAAATCAACAATTCGAGGGGATTAAGTGAAAGCATTAAAAAAAATATTATTAGTGTTTACAACCTTATTAGCGGTTGTAGTTTTCGTATCTTTTTTAAATAGCGTGTACTTTATCGGAAGTGCCCTACTAAAAAATCACAATAGCCCTGTAATAGGGGATTTGGGCGGTGTACCAGTTGAAATCCCTAGTGATTATGCCCGTTTTGTTGAGTACAACAAGGAGCCGCACTTTATGGACAAAAAAATAGGAACAAGCGTTGACCCTGCGTATCAGTCCAAACTGCGTAGTTTTGGTTTTGAAGTGCGCTACCCAGATATGGCTTCAGTCAAAATACAAACTAAAGAAGAGAAAAATATCCGTACCACAATGTGGCTGCGAGTGGGGATTAATACGGGTGAATTCTATGGTATTGAAAATTATTTGGATAACAAAAAAGAGTATTATATTAATTCGACACGGCGATGCTTTTCAAAGTGTTTTATTTATCATCCTTTGCCTAATGAAACTTATGGATTGACGGGCTATACCCCAACAGGCTCTGGTGTTGATGTTGAAAAAAGAAGCATTAACCATGGCCGCGGAACTGACATGAGAGATAAAAATATTTATTTTATTCAAAATAAAGCTGGACATGTCACCACTTTTATTACTTGTAGCAACGTATCCCATGCAGCGGCACCGTGCAAACAGTACTTCAGTTTAAGCCCAAGAATGAAGGCTAATATTAGGATTAGTTATCGTAAAGGCCTGCTCCCTCATTGGCAAAAAATTCAACAATCGGTCAGTAACTTAATCTATGGTTTTGAGGTTGATAGTAATCAACAAGCCTCAGGCTTAATAAACTAATAAAATTAAAAGGAAATTTCATGGCTAACGCACTCTCGTTGGAAGTATTAAAATCATATCAAATATACCTTGATAACGGTGAAATTAGTGATTTTTATACAGTGATGTATGAAGCTAATGGTTACGCTTATGCTGGCTGGGCAAGAGGAGTTGCAGATGGTGATACTATCGCAGGAACAGCTGCATTAGACTTTTTAAATGACTCGGCAATGCTGGGTGCTATTGGCGCTAATGCCGAAGCATTAAGCAGCGACGTTATGGAAAGTATTAAAATAGATATGGCCGAATCAGTTTTCTAAGATGTTTCCTGGAAGGAAGAAATAATAATGAAAATAATTACCCTAAGAAATATGTGTTCATTGTTGGCAGCTTTTTGTCTGTTGGCGTTGACTGCTTGCCAGCCAGATAATTATGTATGTATTTATAATGACACCTTTGATAAAGAAGACCGAGGGGCCTTTATTGAAGAAGGACAGTGCAATGGCTACGTTTTTAAGGCAGCTAAAAACATAAAATATCATGGCTATAACTCAGGAAGCCGAGGGAAAATGAAGATTAGCATCGAAGAGGATCATGAAAGCTGGTTAAGAGGTCGGACTATTTATTTCAGCGAGGGGCATAATCCTGATACTAGCTTTACAGCACGATTTATTGGCAGTCAAATTTCTTCAGAAAAACGTGACGTCAAGTTATTTAATAACTACCTCGGTTTGCCTACTTATTTAGACAAAATATCTTTTAATGAAGAGGAAAAACCTTCTGCAGGAATGAGTCATTTACGTTTCTATAATCTTGGCGATAAAGCTGAGTTACCTTTTTATATAAGGTGTTTATTTCTTGAGATGAATCCCGATGTAACCAAGATGAACAAAAAAGAGTTAGCTAGGGTGCAATGCAAGGTGATGTTTGATTATAACCCTGCGGTCACCATTAACGTGCTTGTCAGTTATGTAGATTTAGAAAATACCCTATTGAAAGTGGCAGAAATACATCAGTTTATTAATCAGTTAATCGTAGTAACACAAAAGGGAGTGTCAGAATAATGGGTGAATTACACAATGTAGTGATGGGTACTGAAAAAGGACTTATTACTGAAGAACTTGCCAAAGCTAAAGATGTAAATCCGCAAACTTGCATCAAGGTTGTCGCCCTTTCAACATAACATTGTGCGAGATAAACGTGTTTAGTCACATTTTCACTGCAATATTTTTTCGCTACTTTAAGGTGTTTCACCTTGGATAAGTCCCCAAAAACACCCTTGTAATATCAACAGCTTAAAAAAACTAATTTTCTCTGTATATTCTCGAAATATTCATTACTATTAATAAATAAGATAAGCGATTTCATATCCTTAAAATTGCATAACCAGTCATTAGGTTGATAAATGAAAAAACAATTGTTTTCATGCTCACTATCGTTAGTTTTGATCTGCTCACTCAGCACAGTAATGGCGCAGTCTTTCTCATTTGAACAAGCTTGGCAACGGGTATTAAAAGAAAGTGATGCCTTAGCGGCGGAACAACAAAACATTGAGCGGAGCATGCACTTAAAAGATGCCGCCAGTGATTTAAACTTACCCAGCATTTCACTTAACGCTAATTATACTCGCCTCGATCATAGCGTAAAAGTGAAGCCATCAGATCTTATTGAAAGTATGCCTATTGATAGCGTTAATCAAGCGTTTGGCATACAAACCGACAGCCTAGACAGTTTATTTACCTCGACATTAACAGAGCGAGATATATTTACCAGCTCAATACGCGCGCTTTGGCCTATTTACACTGGCGGTAGGATTTCTGCCGCACAAAACATTGCTGATGCACAAACTCAAGAAGCCAGTTTTTTATTAACCATCAAGCAATCAGAAAAATTTGAGCAATTAGTTAAATATTATTTTGCACTAGTGTTATCAGAAAAGGTGCTCAAGACCAGAAAAGAGGTTGAGCGTGGCCTGCGTCAGCATTACCATAATGCCCTGAAACTTGAGCAGCAAGGTCAAATCAATAAAGTAGAACGGCTGCAAGCGCAAGTCTCATTAAACAAAGCTCAGGTAGAATTAAAAAAATCTTATCGAGATGCTGAAATAGCACAAGTCGCCTTGTCAAGGTTATTAAAGGTTTCAGCGCAAGTTGAACCAACGTCAACGCTATTTGTTAATGAAAATTTACCTAAAATGCCACTTTTTATCGATAAAACTTTATCTCAATTCCCGGCGTTAAAATTGTTAGACAGCAAAAAAACGCAAGCAAAAGGTTTAATTGAATTAGAGCAAGGTAAATATTACCCGGAAGTATATCTCTATGGTAATTACAATTTATATGAAGAAGATGATTTAGCCTCAAAAATAGCCCCTGATTGGGAAATTGGCATAGGCTTAAGGGTGCCTATTCTTGATAGTTCAGGTCGCGCTGGTAAAACTAAAGCCGCGCATAGTACCGTAATGCAGGTCAGTCACTTGCAAGCGCAAGCAATACAAGATTTGTCCGTTCTGGTTGAAAAAACCTATCGAGAAGCAAGTCAATCACTCGAGGAGTTTACTGGGCTAGAGTCAAGCTTAACCTTATCTAATGAAAACTTAAAACTAAGAACAAAGGCCTTTAGTCAAGGTATGGCTACCTCGCTTGATGTGGTGGATGCGCAATTATACGTCGCCAGTATTGAAAGCCAACGCTTTGTTGCTGCCTACCAATATCTGCTTTCACTTGCTAAGTTACTCACCCTGAGCTCAGATATTAATTCATTTAAATATTATCAATCTTCACAAGGTATTGAGGTTAAATAAACATGAACGAACAGACAAACTTAAAGAAAAGTTGGCCGCTAGTACTTCTAATTCTGTTGTTAATCTCATGGCTTAGTTACAGTTTTTATCAGGCATATCAACCAGCTCCCTTTAGGCTGCAAGGACAAATTGAAGCGCAACATTATAATATATCCTCTAAGGTACCGGGTAGAATTGAGCAAGTGCTGGTCAGAAAAGGTGATAGTGTTGCTAGAGGGCAGATGGTATTTACTTTATTAAGCCCTGAAATAGAAGCAAAACTACAACAAGCTGAAGCCGCCAATGACGCAGCCTCAGCTTTGGCAGAGCAAGCAGAGTCAGGAGCAAGGGCGCAAGAAATCGCCGCGGCCAAAACACAGTGGCAAAAAGCTAAAGCAGCAGATGAGTTAATGGAAAAAACCTATCAGCGAATTGATAACCTCTATAAAGATGGCATTATTGCTGAACAAAAACGCGATGAAACTTATACACAATGGCAAGCGGCAAAATACAATGAACGCGCCGCTTATCAAGTTTACACTATGGCCAGTGAAGGGGCCCGAGAAGAAGTAAAACGTGCCGCAAAAGCAAAAGAGAATATGGCTGCTGGTGCCGTTGCCGAAGTTGAGGCTTACCTTGCAGATACTAAAATAACCAGTTGGTATAATGGCGAGGTCAGTCAAGTTTTACTTCACCCAGGTGAGCTTGCGCCGCAAGGTTTTCCAGTAGTGACGCTAGTCGATATTAACGATGCTTGGGCTATTTTTCATATTAGAGAGGATCGTTTAAAAGATTTTCCGACCGGCCAAAAAATTGCGGTCACCATTCCAGCGTTGGGCGAAGATACTTTTATCTTTAGGGTTGCCCATATTGCAGTAATGGGCGATTTTGCTACCTGGCGAGCAACCGATACAACCCAAGGTTTTGACATGAAAAGCTTTGCACTCGAAGCTCGTCCTGTTGAGCCCATTGCTCAGCTTAGAGTCGGCATGACGGTTCTCTTTAAGCATATTGTTGATTAATAGTAATGACCTTACACCAGCACATCAAACAAGAGTGGCGTGAAATCACCCAAAGTCAATGGCTTAAAGCCTTGCTCTTTTGGATACCTGCTTTACTGGTTATTATTATTTGGGGTGTTTTTTCAAAAGGTATTGCAAGTAACCTTGCAATCGGTGTAATTGATCATGATAACAGTGTCATTTCTCGTGGCTTAGTCAGGGCTTATGATGCGACACCCAGCTTAGAAGTAGCGCATCACTATCACTCAATCAAAACCGCTAGCCTTGCTTTAAAAGAAGGCAGTATATATGGCTATGTTATTATTCCCGAGGGCTTAGCAAGAGACACCTTATTGGGGAAATCACCGCAAGTAACTGCTTTTTATAACAGTCAATTTATCCTAATAGGTAAGCTAGTGAGCTCAGCATTACTGGCTGCCCATAATACTTATGTCGCACAACTAGATACACTGAAAGATTTAGTCGATAGTCATGGGCAACTGAGCCAAGCGATTGCCCAAGCAGTACCTATCAGTTATCAAATTAACCCATTATTTAATGCAAATAGTCACTATGGCCAATTTTTGGTTGTTGCGGTAATACCGGCTATGTGGCAAATATTAATTATTGCCACACTGGTGATTGTAACGGCCGCACCCATGCAAAATAACCAAGGCAATCAATGGCTGATTAATTTAACGATGACAAACTTAGTCAAACGTTTGAGTTTGTACTTATTAATATTTTGGCTACAAGGCATTACTTATTTGAGTGTATTTTATGGTGCATTACATTGGCCGATGCATGGTAGTTGGTTATTACTCATTCTTGCTCAACTCTTGTTAGTTATTGCCTGCGCTGGGGTTGCTACCTTATTGTTTTTTGTTACCTTAGACGTTACCCGAGCGATGAGCTTAGTCGCCGGCTTAACCGCGCCAGCATTCGCTTTTATGGGGGTGACTTTTCCCAGTACAGACATGCCTGTTATTGCGCAATGGTGGCGCTCATTATTGCCAATAAGCCACTATATTACTATTCAGGTTCAACAAGTAAATTATGCGACACCATTGACCGATAGCATTTCAGCTTTTATCGCATTAAGTGCATTTATTAGCTGCTTTTACCTGAGCAAGGTCATACTTCATAGGCGTCAAACAAGGAGTAAACCGCCCACATTTAACTTATCACAAACGTCAGTAGCGCAAGACACTAAAAGGCCAGAGTAATGCATTGGAAAAAACTCTTTAGCTGCGAATTACACAGTATTTTTAGCAATATTCCATTACTTGTAACGGTATTTGGTGGCGTTTTCATCTATTCGTTCCTTTATCCCCTGCCCTATATCAATCAAACCCCGACAAAACAAAATATTGCGATGATTAATTTAGATAATAGCCCGATAAGCCGTAAAATCGCACGTATGGTCAACGCAACCCCACAGATTAATATCAGTGAACAGCAATTTACTATTGAACAAGCCAAAGCTTCCGTTATCAAAGGGGATATTAGTGGCTTTTTGCTGATTCCTGAAAATTTTTATAAAGATTTACTCTTGGCTAAAAGCCCACATCTTGTCTTTGCCGGCAATGCCGCTTATTTCTTGGTCTACGGCACGATTATTGAGGGTTTAGTGCGTTCAGCTTCTACCGTAGTCGCAGAGGTCAAGGTTAGCAAGATGGTGATGAGCGGAGAGAATATCGCGCTTGCTGCATCACAATATACACCCATTGGCTTAAATCTTAAGCCGACTTTTAATCCCAGTTTGGGATACATCAATTATATTGTACCTGCAGTGTTTATTTTAATTTTACATCAAACCTTACTGATTGCGGCAGGGTTGTTAACTGCAGGACAATTTGAACAAAAAATACAACAACAACGACTCATCAATAGAAAAAAGTACTATTGGCTTAATTTCCCTGCCTGGCAAATTATAATGGTTCGTAGTGTCATCATGTTAAATATATATTTGCTGTTGAGTTGTTATTATTTTGGCTTCAGTTTTGACTATTACGGCATCAGTACCAACGCTAATCTAGTCGAGTTATTGAGGCTAACTATACCCTTTTTATTATCGGTTATTTTCTTGGGTATTATTATTGGCTTACTTATTCCACGAAAAGAATTAGCCACCTTAATAGTGTTGTTAACGTCATTACCCTTAGTTTTTTGTGCGGGCTTTATATGGCCAACAACTAACATACCAGCGGCTATTAACATTGTTGCACAACTTTTTCCTTCAACACCTGCCATCAATGGCTTTTTACGTTTAAATCAAATGGGTGATAATTTTGACAACCTAGTCAATATTCGTGCACACCTTTGGCTGCTGACAGGCTTCTATGGCTTACTAGCAATAAGCTTATTGACTATAAAACAACAGAACATGCTATTACCCGATACAAAAAGCAAGCACGAGTCATTATCATGATGCCTTAAACGATGAGAGTAGTGTCGGTAATAACGAAAATAACTATGGTAAGTAACAACTTGTCATGGTTGTGTCTTGTTATTATTTACTAAACCATACCTAAACAAGGTCTCTTGAGTAACATCAACTAATTGTATTAAGCCTGCAACACTATATATCTCTTGCTCTAGTTGCTTACCACGATGTATAGCATAAGCGCTAATATATGATAACTCTGGGTTTAAGTGTTCCATATGCGGCGCTTCACTGCGTGAGAGCTTAAGTTGTACACTATAAAAGCCACCTTGTTTTAATGATTTTTTTATAAAAAAGTTTGTCAGTTCAGGTGTGTTTAATTCACTAGCTAGCTTTATCTGTACCGAGTCTTCAATATTATTGCGACGAGAATTTATACCAATATAGACAAGCTCATCAATGGCGACATCTGTTGATAATAATTTTTTCATCTGTTGATCAAGTATGTTGCGTACCTGCAAGTGACCTAACACAGGGTATAAATTATAATAGCCATTGCGATCACTTAAATGAGACATCGCTGCTAATAAGTTTTTCGGACTATGATAACCATGCTGCCCTGCTACAAGTGTCTCCACTTTATAACGACTACCACTTGATTGCACCACAGCAGTAGGGATAGCCATATTCACGCCGTATACAGTTCTTAGCGCCGAAGATAACCCCGGTGTTAACATCGCATATTCATCTGGCGTGAGTTTATCCTTGTTTTTGTCAATAAGTAACCTGAAAAATGAGCGGCCAATATGCTGATGTTCTTTAACCGAGACACGCAAGTTAATCACGGTTTTATCTTTACTTACCCTCATCACTCTGTATGGCAACTGTTTAAGATCATAAGTGGAAGTTATTTTTTGTAAATTAGGAAAACTCAAATAAACAATATCGCCTTTAACTAGGGCTGCTGGTGCCTCTAATTCTATCTTCAAGCCAGATACTGAAAAATCGGCAGAATAGCCAGACCAAGTTACCTCTTCACATTCTATAATCGCGGGGGTCTTAAACTTAAAGCGAACTTCTTGACGTTGATGGCCATAATTTGCTGTAATTTCATCAAGTTGATTAGCATTCTCTCCCTGCTTATGGCCATAATTTTTCAAACGTTCCAAGTCAATTCCTTCATAACCAAGCGCTTGATATTCATCGACATTGGTGCTTGCAGTCATATCGGTTACGGTGACAACAAAGGGTAAGCTAGCAAGAATGTTTAACACTTCATCTGATAAAGGCGGATTTAAGTAGTGTTGCTGCTTAGTAATAGCACTCGATAAAGTATAGGGAGAATAGGCTTGCTCCGCCTTGACCGGGTGATAATTTAAAGCGGTTACCGCAAAAGACTTTTTACTGGCAGCAAAAGCTAAAAACTGACGAAAAAAAGCACTATTGCTGTCAAATTGCTGCTCATCAATGGTGTAGAAAAACTTATGACCCTTATGTTGATGAATAAAACTAAAAACGAGCAGGCTTTTCCCCTGTTTTTGCATAGCAACAAGGCGTTTAAATCTTGCAGGATTTATCAGGTAATCTAGAGTAGATTGTTTTTTCTCATCTTGCCAATATTGATATAAGCGATAGTTATTTCTATTGGTTAATGCATACCGTGGGATAACGCTGGTAATATCGTTATTTTCACTGTGCATAAAAACGGCAAGTTCATTAAACTTAACTAAAGTAAACTGTTCAAAACCTCGGGTCTGCAAGGCTGTCAAACTATTATCTAAATTAATTTTATAACGGCGTTTATTGCCCTGGATATAGCCAGCTAAAAAACGCTCAAAACCATCATTTTCATCAAACGCTATGCGTCGACAGCCAATAAGCTGAGTATCTGAGTCACGTAATACATTCATGACTTCATAGGTTAGGGAAATATTTTTGTTAAATTGAAATTCTTGCTCTAAACCGGTGAAAGTAATGGTCAACTGCTCACCTTCATACAAGTTAGCTTCTTTGATCAATTTAAACTTAATGCCCTTAACACTGATATCAACACTTGTCGTAGTAACAGTTAATTTATCGGTAATTGATAAAGTAATTGCCGTCGCGAAATTCATACGCTCTTCTTCACGATTAGCATAATTTGTTAAAAGTTCTAGTTTGGCTGGATATTGCAGTTTTTCTACGGTCGATTTATTTGATTGTGCTAAACCATGCATTGAATTACTGGGCATTTTTTCATTATGGTAAAGATTGCGAAAACTATTTTTTGCATCTTTTACCGCTTCATAAACCCCAAAGGTATAACTGCCATAAATAGCCAGCATTTCATTAAATGCTTGAATTGCCACTTCATCAAGAAAGTGTGATTGACCTTTATAGTCAAATATTTGGCACTCGCCATCAACCAAACCGCGTAAATCTATTGCCCTTGAACAAGGTGCAGCTAAACGCTTCAACTCCATTTTTAATAAAAACCTTTCATTTTTATTAAGTTGTTTGGTAGCTGCATTATAATTAGCCTCAAAGCTACTCTTGCCAACTTCTCCACGAAAGCTTTTAATGATTTTATGGTATTTACTGAAATCTTTATTCATAGTTTTTAATGTTAACTTTAATGACTACCTGTTTAAAACTTGTCCATGAAGTTTGATGGCTAACTAAATATTTTAAATGCGCTTTTAGCTTAGACAAAAAAATCAAAAGCATTATAATCTAACCGACTTTATTAAATAAAACCAAGCAACTTCTATGCCTATCAACAATTATTTTCTCCGGTACATTTATTTTAACTTCATAGTTGCACCATCAAAGGCAAAGCTATTTCATCATGGCTAATAATAACAAGCATTTAATCAATTAACCTAGGTAATAATTTAATGGCTAAAGCAGCAAAAATCGAATTTGTATGTACAGACTGCGGTATGAATTACGCCCAATGGCAAGGACAATGCCGATGCGGAGCTTGGAATACCTTAGTTGAAATGAAAGTGCCTAGCGCTAAAACTAGTAAATCCCGTCAACAAGTGACTGCGGGGTATGCGGGTATCACTGGCGGTGGTTCAAAAAAGATTAACGAAATTCAAGCCAGCGAAGTAGAAAAGCACCTTAGCGGTATCGGCGAGCTTGATCGTGTCCTTTGTGGTGGTGTCACAACAGGCTCAGTAAACATTATTTCTGGCGACCCAGGTGCAGGTAAAACTACACTACTATCTGATCTTGTCGCTCGTATGTCACAAACAAAAGCTTCTCTATACTGCACCGCAGAAGAGTCATTATCACAGTTTAAAAACAGGGTGCATCGATTAAAATTAGACTATAACGAAAACAACCTCTATCTACTTTCAGAAACAAGTGTAGAAGCGATCATTGAAGAGTTAGAAAGTAAAAAAATAAAATTTGCCGTCATTGACTCTATTCAAGCGGTAGTAACCGATAATGCAAACGGTAGTCCTGGCTCACCATCACAGGTAAAAAGTGGCGCACAAACATTAACACAATATTGTAAACAAAATGACGTGACAATGTTTATTATTGCCCATGTTAATAAAAACAATGAAATAGCCGGCCCTCAAACTCTCGTCCATATTGTTGATGCATTATTGCATATTGATACCAACGATGGTCAAATTCGCACGCTTAGAGCCAATAAGAACCGCTTCGGCGATATTGATACCGTTGGTATTTTTAAAATGTGCGAACGAGGTATGGTCAGTGTTGATAACCCTAGCGAGATATTTTTATCAGGTTCAACAACCGAATCCCCTGGCTCAGCAATCACCTGTATTCGAAAAGGAAACCGAAACTTACTGTTAGAAATACAATGTTTAACGACAGAAACAGAGGCTGAATTTCCACAACGTGTTTGTGTTGGTTTAAACATGAATAGAATAAAAATGTTAACTGGGGTTTTGCGTAAACATACTAAAACTAAAATATTTCATGATACCTTTTTCAACATTGTTGGCGGTTTGAAAATAGATGAATCTGAAACCTGTATTGATCTTGCTTTGGTGACCGCCTTGTTAAGTAGCCTTAATGATTTTGTCATTCCTCGCAGCACTTGCATCATGGGTGAATTGAGCCTAAATGGTGATGTCAGACCAATAGATAGTGGTGTACCACGCGTTAAAGAAGCGGCACAACATGGTTTTACTGAAATATTTATTCCCTATCGAAACTACCATAAATCAATGGAAGGTCTCGGGGCAAAAATTTGTCCGGTAAAAACCATCCATGAATTAATTGAACTAATAAGGTAACTCGGCAACACTGTGCAGTTTAGCTGACAGAAGATATTATAACCAAAAGTAGTGTTTTAATGACATTTGTTGCACTTTGCTTGAGTTTTAAAGAAAATAATGTCCAAAATACTAGTAACTTTTACTATGCTACTTTAATGGTAGTATGTTCTCAGGCCTTAGCAACAAACGATACCAGAGTAACAGTAAAGAAATTAAAATAATCAAACTGATCAATACGATAAAAAATAAGAAACTTTCCCTATGAAATGTACCCTAAAAAAAGCACTGATTGCTATTGCTTACACCTTAGCTTTGCCGCTAAGTACCCATGCTAATGCAGCCGCCCAGACAGCCGCTAATACTGAGCAATTAACCATAGAACGTATATACAGTTCCCCTTCTCTTCATGGTCAAACACCAAAATCATTAAAGTTTTCTCCTGATGGAAGCCGTGTTACCTACTTACAAGGTAAAAGTGATGATTTATATCGTTATGATTTATGGGAATACAATATTGCCAGCAAAGAAAATAGGTTACTGGTTGATTCACAATCCTTATTCAGTGGCACCGAAAATTTATCAGATGAAGAAAAGGCGCGCCGTGAGCGTCAACGTATCTACGGTTTCGGTATTATGGAATATCAATTCTCTAGAGATGGCAGCGCGCTATTGTTCCCTCTTAATGGTGATATTTACTACTACCACCTTGCCACAAAAAAAGCCAAACGTTTAACCGAAACTAAAGCGTTTGAAACCGATGTAAAATTCTCTCCTAGAGGCAATTTTGTTTCTTACATTCGCGAGCAAAATATCTATGTCTTAAATATCGAATCTGGCGATGAGCGACAACTCACTAAAGATGGCGGCGGAGCGATTAAAAATGGTATGAGCGAATTTGTTGCTCAAGAAGAAATGGCTCGAATGACTGGTTATTGGTGGGCACCAGATGAAAAGCATATCGCTTTTCTACGTGTTGATGAAACACCAGTGCAAACCGTGGTGCGTAATGAAATATATGCAGAAAAAATTGAGTTAATCGAGCAACGTTACCCTGCAACAGGTACTAACAATGTTCTGATTCAATTGGCGGTGACCGATATTAAAGGTAAAAGAAAACGTTTTGTTGATATTGGCGATAATAAAGATATATATATCCCTCGGGTAAAATGGCTTAAAGACAGTAAAAAACTCTCATATCAAATACAAAGTCGTGACCAAAAAACCTTAACTTTAAATACCTATGAACTTAAAAATCGTCGAGAAAAATCACTACTTACCGAAAAATCTGATCATTGGATTAACTTACATAAAGATTTAACTTTTTTAAGTGATAATAAAACCTTCATTTGGG
This sequence comes from Colwelliaceae bacterium MEBiC 14330, assembly GCA_040779365.1. Taxonomy (GTDB): domain Bacteria; phylum Pseudomonadota; class Gammaproteobacteria; order Enterobacterales; family Alteromonadaceae; genus Colwellia. The sequence goes on along the minus strand of JBFONR010000005.1, from coordinate 202,078 downwards.
CATCTGAACGTGATGGTTTTAAACACCTATACCACTATACACTTAAAGGTGAATTAATTGCTCAACTAACCAAAGGTGAATGGGTTGTCGATGCATTAAGCCATGTTGATGAAAAAAGTGGTTGGGTCTATTTCACTGGACGTGCTGATACCCCCCTTGAACGTCACTTATATAAAGTACCACTAAGTGGTAAATCACCTGAACATGTGCAGCGTATCACTGAGCGAAATGGTTTTCACAGTATTAATTTCAGTGCTACCAGTGAAAATTATATTGATAGTTTTTCAAATACTAATACCCCAAAACAAGTCAGCTTACATTTAGCCAATGGCGAGCATGTCACCTGGTTAGCAGAAAATGCCGTTGAGCCAGAACACCCAATTGCGCCCTATTATGATGAGCTAGTTATGCCTGAGTTTGGTTCGTTAAAATCAGAGGATGGTCAAGCTAACTTATACTATAAGTTATACAAACCCAAAAATATGCAGCCGGGGAAAAAGTACCCAGTTATTGTGCGAGTTTACGGTGGCCCTCATGCCCAACGTGTAACTAATTCATGGCAAGGTGCCGACATGACTCAATATATGCTGCAACAAGGTTATATTGTTTACCAACTTGACAATAGAGGCTCTAACTACCGTGGAACAGCGTTTGAATTTCCAATATATGAAACACTCGGGCAAATAGAAGTTGCTGATCAAATTACCGGGGTGAAGTTTTTGCACACCTTGCCTTATGTAGATAAAGAACGTATTGGTATTTTTGGTCATTCTTATGGTGGCTATATGGCACTAATGACTATGTTTAAGGCAGGCGACTATTTTAAAGCAGGTGTTAGTGGTGCTCCAGTAACCGATTGGCTGCTTTATGATACCCATTATACAGAGCGTTATTTGAATCATCCGAAAGTCAATGCTGCTGGCTATGAGCAAAGTAGTGTTTTTCCTTATATTGCCGGTTTAAGTGGGCCCTTAATGGTTTATCATGGCATGGCCGATGATAATGTATTATTTACCAATACCACTAAACTTATTAAAGCTTTGCAAGATGAAGGAAAACTATTTGAGCTAATGACTTACCCTGGCAGTAAACACAGCATGCGTGGGGAAAAAGTTAAAGTGCATTTGAACAAGACGATAATGGATTTCTTTAATAGGCACTTTAAATAAACGCTTACCTCCTCTTTAAATCACCCCCTAATAAAAACAGCTAGGCAAGTAATGAAAGTTACTTGCCTTTTTTCTTAGGTAAGCTTTATTTACAACAATGAATAAGCCATCATAATTCATGCCAACATATAAAATAATAGCCTTTAAATCTATTTACATTTAATTGCATTTATCGACGATTTTTCTGTTGCATTTTTATGACTGAAGGAGGATTATGAAATTGAAGAGAATGATTACGATAACAAAAGAGGTAATATTATGAAGATTAAAATTTCTGGACATCACGTAGAAATTACTGAAGGTATCAAGCAGTCTATCGAAAATAAGTTTGCTAAAATCTCTAAGCATTATCCGACCCTTATGGAGATTGATTCAAAAATTACCGTTGAGCCTAATCAGCAAAAGTTAGAAGTAACCACATTATACGAAGGAGCTAAGGTTACCGTAAATGCTTCAGATAAACAGCTTTATAAAGCTATTGCCAAAGTAACCAAGAAACTACAATCAGCGCTTGCTCATCGCAAGGGACAATTATCAGCCAAATTCCATAATAAGTTTGTTGTGCAACAAACAGACTTATATCAAGCGACGCCATAATGGTAGTCCTTTATTTGTTATTATCATGAAAGTAACAAATTTATTTCTTCAACAAAAAAGGCTGCAACTGCAGCCTTTTTTATGTTGTTATGCGCTAAAATTATTCTGGCTCATAATCTAAGTTTGCCGATAACCAACGTTCCGCTTGTTCTATAGTCATACCTTTGCGGGCTGCATAATCAAGTACCTGATCTTTCGCTAACTTGGCAACAGCAAAATATTTAGATTCGGGGTGTGAGAAGTACCAACCACTTACCGCGGCACCTGGCCACATAGCATAACTTGAGGTGAGTTCCATGCCGATATTCTCTTCTACATTAAGTAACTGCCAAAGTAGGCCCTTCTCGGTATGCTCAGGGCAGGCAGGATAACCTGGTGCTGGCCTAATACCTTGATAACTTTCCCGAATTAAAGCGTCATTATCTAAATCTTCATCGGGTGCATAACCCCAATACTCTTTACGGACTTTTTCATGCAAATATTCCGCACTCGCTTCAGCCAACCTATCGGCAACCGCTTTAAGTAAAATTGAATTATAAGCATCATGCTCAGCATCATAGACCTTTACCAATTCATCAGCACCAAAGCCCGCTGAAACAGCGAAGGCACCAATATAATCTTCAATGCCAGAGCCTTGTGGTGCGATGTAATCAGATAAAGAACGGTTAAATTGCCCTGCTGGTTTTTTACTTTGTTGACGCAGTTGTTGTAATTTAATTAATTGCTCATTGCGACTTTCATCAGTATAAACACGAATATCATCAATATCACTGTTAGCGGGGAATAAGCCAAATACCGCTTTAGCAGTGATTTTTTTGTTACTAATAACATCATCAAGCATCGCATTAGCATCATTAAATAATTTTGTCGCTTCTTCACCCACCACTTCGTGCTTTAAAATCAGCGGATATTTTCCTGATAACTGCCATGTCATAAAAAATGGCGTCCAATCAATATAATTTCTCACTTCATTTAAATCGAGATTATCGAGCACAGTAACACCCAATTTATTCGGTTTCTTCGGCGTGTAATCAGTAAAATTAATTTGTGTCGCGTTAGCTCGTGCCTCCTCTAAACTAATCAAGCTCGAGCGAGGGCCTTTTTTATAATGACGGGCACGAACTCGTTCATACTCATCTTTTTGTCTCGCCATGAAGTCGCTTCGTAACTCATCGGACAATAAGTTGCTCACCACAGAGACTGAACGCGATGCATTTGGAACATAGACCACAGGATGTTCGTATTGAGGCTCAATTTTAACGGCGGTATGAGCTTTTGATGTTGTCGCACCACCAATAAGTAGTGGTAAAGTAAACTCTTGACGTTTCATCTCTTTGGCCACGTGTACCATTTCATCTAACGATGGGGTGATTAGCCCAGATAAGCCGATAATATCAACATTTTCTTCTTTAGCGACGCGTAAAATATCATCACAAGAAACCATGACACCGAGATCAATAATGTCATAGTTATTACATTGTAAAACGACGCCGACAATATTTTTACCAATATCATGAACATCGCCTTTTACAGTCGCTAGTAATACTTTACCATTTGAACTCGCTTCAGTTTTTTCAGCTTCAATGAAAGGATTGAGGTAAGCAACCGCTTGTTTCATCACTCGTGCTGACTTAACTACTTGCGGTAAAAACATTTCACCAGCGCCAAATAAGTCACCAACAGTATTCATGCCATCCATTAATGGGCCTTCAATGACATCGAGTGGCCGATCTGCTGCTAAACGCGCTTCTTCAGTGTCTTCTACAATAAATTCATTAATACCTTTAACCAAAGCATGTGATAAACGCTCTTTAATAGGTAGGTCTCGCCAAGCAAGGTCTACTTTGGCTACCTGGCCGCCAGCTTGGCCATGATACTCTTGCGCCATATCTAATAGACGTTCTGTTGCTCCATCATCCTTGTTAAGAATAACGTCTTCTACCGCTATTTTGAGCTTTTCAGGCAAATCAGAATAAATCGCCAATTGCCCGGCATTAACAATGCCCATATCCATACCATTTTTAATGGCGTAGTATAAAAACACTGCATGAATAGCTTCTCGCACCGGGTTATTGCCCCGAAATGAAAATGAAACGTTTGATACGCCGCCAGAAATCATAGCATGTGGCAGGTTCTTCTTAATATCATCAACCGCTTCAATAAAATCTACCGCGTAATTATTATGCTCCTCTATACCAGTAGCCACGGCAAAAATATTTGGGTCAAAGATAATATCTTCTGCAGGATAGCCTATTTCATCAACCAAAATATGATAGGCACGATGACAAATCTCATATTTGCGTTCACGGGTATCAGCCTGACCTTCTTCATCAAACGCCATGACAATAACAGCAGCGCCATAGCGTCGTAATAATTCCGCTTGCTGACGAAAGTTCTCCTCACCTTCTTTTAAGCTGATAGAGTTAACAATACCTTTACCTTGAATACATTGCAGACCAGCCTCTAAGATATCCCATTTAGAGGAATCAATCATCACAGGTACTTTGGCAATATCAGGCTCACCAGCAATAAGATTTAAAAAACGCACCATGGCCTTTTTAGAATCCAACATGCCTTCATCCATGTTGATGTCTATAATTTGTGCGCCATTTTCAACTTGCTGCAAAGCAACCGCGATAGCCTGATCATAATTCTCTTCTTTTATCAGTCGTTTAAACATTGCTGAACCAGTAACATTGGTCCGTTCACCAACGTTAACAAAGAGACTGTCTTCTTTAATCGTTAGCGCTTCTAGACCGGATAAACGACAAGCTATTTCTCGCGGCTCGATTAAACGAGGACGAATGTTAGCAACGGTTTCAGCCATTCCTTTTATGTGCGCAGGCGTAGTACCACAACAGCCACCAATAATATTTAAAAAACTAGCACTAGCCCATTCTTGAATATGGCTATTCATATCTTCGACAGTAAAATCATATTCGCCAAAGGCATTAGGCAAACCCGCGTTGGGGTGGGCAGAAACCGCGACATCACAAATACGACTTAACTCTTCAACATATTGACGCAATTCAACCGGCCCTAGAGCACAGTTAAGCCCAAATGAAACAGGTTTAGCATGGCGAAGTGAATTATAAAACGCCTCTGTAGTCTGTCCCGACAGAGTTCTACCGGATGCATCCGTGATAGTACCCGAAATCATTACAGGTAAACGTTGGCCTAGTTGTTCAAATACCGTTTCGACAGCAAATATTGCCGCTTTAGCATTTAACGTATCAAAGATGGTTTCAATTAAAATGATATCGCTTCCACCTTCAACTAAGGCTGTAGTTGATTCAATATAAGCGTCTTTGAGTTCATCAAAGGTAATATTACGATAAGCAGGATCGTTAACATCAGGAGAGATTGAACATGTTCGGTTGGTCGGCCCTAAGACCCCGGCAACAAAACGTGGCTTTTCTGGCGTTTTTTTATTATATTCATCCGCCGCTGCTCGGGCAATTTGTGCTGCAACCAAGTTAATCTCACGACTATGCTCTTCCATGTCGTAGTCAGCCATGGCAATAGTAGTCGCATTAAAGGTATTGGTTTCTAATATATCAGCGCCCGCTTCGAGGTATTCTAAATGAATCGCTTTAATAATATCAGGCTGAGTAAGCACTAACATATCGTTGTTGCCCTTTACATCACAATGCCAGTCTGCAAAGCGCTCTGCTCTAAAATCTTGCTCCTCAAACTTGTACGCTTGGATCATGGTACCCATAGCACCATCGAGAATAAGTATATTTTTAGCCAGTTGTTGTTCAAACAACGAAAACGACGGGTGTTTCTTCATTATATAATCCAGGTATACATATATTAAGTAAGTAATTGACTATGCAAAATTGAGCGTCGCCAAAAACTTATTCGGCGAGGGTCGATTTAATATGATCAGCATCTAATTGGTATGGTGTAATTTGATAAACATAATAATTTAACCAATTAGTAAAAAGTAAGCTTCCGTGACTACGCCATGATCCTATCGGTTTGTTGTTAACATTATCATCTTGATAATAATTCATTGGCACCTGAGTCGCAGCATCTTTTTTACTGTCTCTTAGGTATTCTTCATGCAAGGTTGAGCTGTCATACTCCGGATGACCGGTTAAATAGACTTGGCGTTTATTTTTGCTCGCCACCAGGTAAACACCGGCATCATGCGATTGCGCTAAGATATTCAATTCGTCAATGCTTTCATAGTCAGCCTGTTTAATGTAGCCATAACGTGAGTGCGGTACATTAAAGCTCTCATCAAAACCTCGTGTTAACTCTTCTTTGCTATTCAGTGGGTAATGTTGATATACACCTGATAGCTTTTGTTGACGTAAATGACGATTAAGCCCGTAATGATGATACATAGCAGCATGTGCAGCCCAGCATGAAAACATGGTAGAAGTTACGTTTTTATCTGCCCAATCAAACACTTCACAAATTTTATCCCAGAAGCTCACTTCTGAATAATCTAACAAGGCTAATGGTGCGCCAGTAATAATCAAACCATCATATTGCTTGTGTTTAATATCATCAAATAAACAATAAAAATTATCTAAATGCTCTTTTGGGGTATTTTTTGAAACATTTTTATGGATACGAACAAACTCGACATTAATTTGTAATGGCGTGTTCGACAACATACGTAAAATTTGTACTTCCGTTTCGATTTTGTTGGGCATTAAATTCAAGATAGCCACTTGCATTGGACGAATTTCTTGATTCGCAGCGCGGTGCTCAGACATAACAAAAATATTTTCATTATCTAACACAGACAATGCGGGTAATTGACCGGGAATTTTAATGGGCATGGTGTTACCTAACAAAAAATAAACATTATAGGATAAGTCTACAATGTTACTTAGATTGCTAGATATGTCAACTTCTAAACGTATAGACGTCTATAACTAAATACTCAGGTTAAGCGTATTTTGCAATATTAAGGTAAGTTTATAGTCACGAGTATTTAATTCTATTTACGTAGCAATATAAAAAGCCATAACAGTGGTTATGGCTTTTCTATAATTCGCTATAAAAATATATAGTTAAAAGAACAGGTCAGATATATCTAAGCAACGGCTCAATACCGCAGGCATTGCGAGATTAGTCTTTGAAATTTGTAAACTGAAAAGACTGTTCTAATTCTGCACTTTTAACTAAGCGCATCACAGCTTGTAAGTCATCACGTTTTTTACCGGTTACTCTTACCTGCTCACCTTGGATGGCAGCTTGAACCTTAAGTTTTTCAGCCTTAATAAGCTTGACAACTTTTTTAGCTACCTCTTGTTCGATACCTTCTTTAAAAGTCACTTGTTGACTCCAGTTTTTACCAGAAGCACTCGGCTCACCGACATTCATCGCCTTGGAATCAACATTTCTTTTAGTTAACTGGCTACGTAACATGTCACACATTTGTTTTAACTGAAAATCGCCTTCAGCTTTCAGTGTTACGTTCGGTTTTTTCCATTCAAATGTTGCTTCCACACCTCGAAAATCGAAACGTGTACTTACTTCACGGTTGGCATTATCGACCGCATTACGCACTTCTTCTAAATTAATTTCTGATACGATATCCATTGATGGCATATTTAATTCTCTATAATTGGTTAACTCAATAGCTGTTATTATACCTTTGCCAATAGCACAGGCAAGAAATGCTGATTAAATCATGTTAATATCAACACCATAGTATTGATATCAAAAATTCTTATACCAGCACTCTTAACATTATGGTTCAGACATTAACTAATATCGTCATTGTTGGTCAAGGCGCCATCGGCTTACTTTGGTACCATCACCTAGCTCAAATTAATATTCCGTTATATGTCAGTTTACTGGCTTCAAACCAAGCTCAATTAACATTCGCTGAGCAACAAGCAGGACAATATAAATTTACTTACCATCAACAAATTACTGCTGAAAATTTCCCATTAAATTACGCACAAAAAGCTGACATCCAAAAAGCAGATATCATCTTGCTCTGTGTAAAGTCATTTCATATTGCAAGCGCTTTGCAACAGTTCAGTGCTGATATATCGAGACAATGTAAAATAATATTGGCCCATAACGGCATGGGCACTTTTGAAGAAATAAAAAATATTTTCCCTAAGAAACAAGCTATTTTGACTATGTTAACAACCCATGGCTCACTTCGAGATGGTCCGTTAAATATTATTCATACAGGCCTAGGTCACAGCGACATAGGGTTATTGTCAGGAGAGCTAAGTTTAGTCCAACAAAGAGAACTTACTCACATACTAAACCGGGCACTACCCAAGGTTAACTTTCATGAGAATATACTGGAAAAACAGTGGTTAAAGTTAGCGATAAACTGCGTTATTAACCCTATTACGGCAATTAACGACATTAATAATGGTGAAGTGAACCAAGCTAAGTATGCAAAGCAAATTACTTCTTTGTTAACCGAAATTAACGCAGTAAGTAAAAAAGTAGGCATCAATTTTACCTTACCAACACTACAAGAAATGGTCAGTAACGTTGCACTAGCGACAGCACAAAATTGCTCCTCAATGCGCTGTGATGTTTTAGCAGGGCAGCGAACTGAGATTGATTATATTAATGGTTACATACATCGTTTAGGCCAGAAGTACCATGTCGCTACTCCCGAGAACTCTCGTTTATGGCAACAGGTACTCAATATAAACTAACCATTGTTGTGCTTCACTGGCTCACTTGATATAAAAACTTTTTAAGTAAGTAAAGCACTGTATAGGCAAACAATAAATGCTAAAACAACTCACTACTGACAGAAATTATCAATAGCAGAACATGTTAAGGACGATAGACTTTAACGTTTTTATAACCATTGTCTAAAAGGTATAAAGCCTGCAGTTTGCTCATCACACCATGATCACAATATAGTAAATATTCTTTAGACATATCTAAATCGCCAAATTGAGTCGCTAGCTTATAAAACGGGATATGCTTCACCTCAACACCATCAAGCTCTAAAGGGTTTTCATCTTCTTCATCGGGACTACGGATATCGACAATAACGGCATCTGATGGAATATTTTCAACTAGATCTACTGCATGTATTTCTTCCTCGGACTCTTTACCAATATCTCGAATATCAAATACCCGTGTTTCACGAACAACTCGGTCGAGAATATCAAAGTCAAACTTTGCTTCTTCTGCTTCAATTTGTGATAAAACTGCTCTAACTGTCGGCTTTTTCGAGATAACACCGCAATACTCAGGAATAGTTTTAGCAAAGTCTTCAGTACCAATTTTACGGGCAATATCGATAATGTCTTGCTTATCATAAGCAGCAAGCGGTCGTAATATCAGGTTATCGGTTACCTGATTAATAATATTAAGGTTGGTAAGGGTTTGACTTGATACCTGACCTAAGCTTTCACCAGTAACCATCGCTTGAATTTTACCCTTGTTCGCAATTTTACTAGCAGCACGAATCATCATACGTTTAAGCACAACGCCCATCTGACTATTTTCAATATTTTCAAGAATTTCAGCGACTACAGGTTCAAAATCTACAGCAAAAAATTTAACTTTATGCGATGCGCCAAACTTATTCCATAAATAATAACTGACTTGTTTAACGCCAACTTCATGGGCAGAGCCACCTAAATTAAAGAAACAGTAGTGAGTACGAGCACCTTTTTTAATCATCTGATAACTAGAGACACCAGAGTCAAAGCCACCAGACATCAGTGACAAAACATCTTCTTGAGTAGCAATGGGGAAGCCACCTAATCCCTGATGGCGTTCAGTTACAATAAATAAGTCCTTATTTTTAATCTCTAAGTGAATAGTAATATCGGGGTTTTTAAGTTTAACTTTTGCGCTATCAACGTGTTGATTTAAACCACCGCCAACATATTGCTCTACTTTTAATGAGTTAAATTCATGGCTACCAGTACGTTTTACACGTACACAAAAGCTTTTGTTTTCAATACTTTTTTCATGTACAGCTAAAGTTTTCTCATAAATATCATGCACATCTACAAAGTCTGTTTGTAAAACTTCTAAAAACATAGGTATGCCAGGAATACACTTTAATGCATCGACTAAACGAGCGCGGTTTTCAGGTGAGTTGTCTTTCGTGTTAACTTCAACATTATCCCAATTCATACGTGTGGTGACTTGCGCATCAACACGACGTAAAACATTTTTGATGTTTGTCTCTAAGATCTTAGTAAAACGTTTACGTACTGGGCGAGATTTAATAGTGATCTCAGACTGAAGTTTGACGATAAATTTCATCGGTTATAACCTAAAAAGACAAAAAAATAGTGGCGCGCATTGTACACTATTTTGTTGCCTTTTTAAGCATTAAACGCCGAGCGAGTCAAATTAGCGATTAAAACCAGTGATTACTGATCTTGAGTAATACTAATTCGTTCTGTTTCTTTAGCCTTACCCTGATTGATGGAAATTTCGACTCGACGGTTACGGCGTCTGTTCAGTGCATTGGTATTTGGAACTAAGGGCCGCGTATCGGCATGACCCGCTACAATTAACCTGACGGGATCAAAATTAGGTACTTTAATTAGCTCATGCGCGATAGCCACAGCTCGTTTACTTGATAAATCCCAATTTGAACTATAAAGCTCTGAATTAACACCATGATTATCAGTATTACCTGAAACCATAATCTCACCGGGAATAGTATTGAGCAGCTCACCTATTTCTCGAATAACCGGCCTAAATTTTGGTTGCAAAAATGCCGATCCTGATGGGAAAGAGCCATTTTCTCTAATGCGAATAATAATTTGTTGTCCTAAAGATTCTAGCTCGATAGCACCATCTTGAATCTGTTGTTCAAGTTGCTCTGCGATCTTTTTAACTAAATCATTTACTTGTTCTTGAGCAGCTTCTTCCATTTCTTGTTTAGCTCGCTCAAGCGCTTGTTGTGACATTGCATCTTCAGTATTTTGTGATTGGCCACCACGCTCTGTACCACGTTGCTCTTGTCTACCGCCGGCAGAAGTTTCATCACCTGCTTGAAATTCTAGCATCTGCTGAGTCATTTCCATGGTTTGCTGTTGAATAACTTCAATCGGTGTTGGCTCGGGTTTACCTGGACGAAACTCTTGCGCAATAATACTGGTACCTTTGGGGATATCTTTTACTTCAATTTTATTTTGTACGCCAAAAGCGAACTTCATTGAGCCAGCAATTTGTTTAAACTTCAAAACATCCATTTCAGAAAACGAGAGTAATAAAACGAAAAAGCACATCAACAGTGACATTAAATCAGCGAAGGTTCCCATCCATGCTGGTAGCCCCGGAGGTGGGCATTTACATTTTTGTTGTACCATAAAGTACTCCCGCTACTCTTCGGTGGTATCTATTTTTCTTTTACCCTCTGCAAGGTAATTTCTTAATAAACCCTCAATAACACGCGGATTTTGGCCATCCTGAATACCTAAAACAGCATCTAAAACAAGTTCTTGATTCATTTTCTCTTCGGCTAAACGTAGTTTAAGTTTTTTAGCAATTGGAATAGCAATAACATTGGCGAGGAAAGCACCATAAAGGGTTGTTAATAGCGCAACAGCCATCGCAGGACCAATAGATTTAGGATCGTCCATATTAGATAGCATGGCAACCAATCCAATTAGGGTACCAATCATGCCCATAGCAGGTGACACGTCCGCCAATGCCATCATCATATTTGAACCAGATTCATGACGTTCTGTCGTTAAATTAATATCTTTTTGTAACGTTGCTCGAACAACATCTGCGTCGTGACCATCAACCAACATATCAACCCCCTTTTGCATAAAAGGGTTAGTTATTTCGGCTTCTTCTAATGCTAAAAAGCCGCCTTTGCGTGCAGCATCAGCCATATCAACAGCTTTTTCAATAAGCTCTTCTGGTTTTTCTAGTTTGAACATAAACGCTTTAGCGACTATTTTTCCTACGCCAAAGAACTGGCCTAAACTGTAATTAGATAGCACAATAAAAATAGAGCCACCAAAAACAATCAGTACTGATTGCGTATCAGCGAACATCATAATGTCGCCTGATAACACCATGGCCATGACCAAAAAACCAATAGCCCCTAAAATACCAATTATCGTAGCTAAATCCACTGAATTCTCCTATAAAACCAATACTTTACGCTTTAAGACAATGTTTCCAATAAAATTATATTACATTAAGCAAAAATTATTCGCTAATAACTTAGTAAAAATAATCTCCCGCTATAAGTTTATTATCGTCCGCAGTGTCAATAACTTAACACTAATGTTAAAATATTTGTTGAATAAAAACGCCGACAGGGCATTTGACCGACGTTGCAAGCTAAGGTAAGTTTGCCGCACTTAATTTTACGTAACGCTGTTAGAGTAGATATTATGGCTAAAAAGAAACTCGAAAACATGTCTTTTGAAGAATCATTACAAGAACTTGATTCGATTGTGCAAAATTTAGAGCAAGGTGACATGAACCTTGAAGAATCAATGGCACTTTTTGAGCGCGGTTTAAACTTAAGTCAATTGAGTCAAGTAAAACTGCAAGCAGCTGAGCAAAAAGTTAAAATCTTGCTAGAAAAAAATGGTAATGCACAGTTAACAGATTTTGACAGCAATGTGAGTGATAATTAATGAGCCGCTTGCATTCCTATGAACACTATCAGCAGCGCATTAATAAGTTTTTAGCAATACAGTTAGAAAAATTTACCATTAATGATATCAAGTTACATGAAGCTATGCGTTATGGTTTACTCATCGGTGGTAAACGCATGCGACCATACCTGGCATACATAACCGGTGAAGCGACAGGTGCGGATTTAAATGATATAGATGCTGTTGCTGGCGCATTAGAATGTATTCATGCCTACTCACTTTTGCATGATGATTTACCGGCAATGGATGATGATGATTTAAGACGAGGAAAACCGACCTGTCATAAAGCCTTTGACGAAGCAACAGCCATTTTAGCGGGTGATGCCTTACAAACGTTAGCGTTTGATATTTTATCTAATCATGCTTTTTCCAAGCAAATCACTCACCATGACGCTAACAATACCAACAAGCAAATTAAACTAATACAACAATTAGTGACTGCCTCAGGTTACCAAGGTATGTGCGGTGGACAAGCACTCGATTTATCAGCTACCGATAAAAGAATCACTATAAAAGAACTAGAGATTTTACATTCATTAAAAACCGGGGCGCTATTAAAAGCATCGGTACTAATGCCAGCAGAGTGTAGTGAACAAGTCACTAACGAGGATAAATTAGCATTAGCTGAATATGCACAACTTATTGGTTTAGCCTACCAAGTTCAAGATGATATTATCGACCTAACTTCAACTGAAGAAGAGCTTGGCAAACCTGTTGGCTCAGACTTAGCGGCAAATAAAAGCACTTATCCTGCTTTGTTAGGTTTACAAGGTGCGCAAGCTAAAGCTGAAAACTTATTACATCAAGCTCTTCAAGCTTTAGCGAGATTACCTTACAATACCCAATGCTTGGCTGACTTTGCGACATTTATTATAAAACGCAGCCACTAGGTTCGTGTGAGAGCGATATGCTTGCCATTGGCAGCATAAATTTAAATAAAAAGATTATCAATAGAAAAACTATGACTACAAACCTTGCTGACTACCCACTACTTTCATTAATTGACACGCCAAAAGACTTGCGAGATTTACCACAAGAAAAATTAACTCGTGTCAGTACTGAATTACGTAGTTTTTTATTAAATTCAGTCAGTAAAAGTAGCGGACACTTTGCTTCGGGCCTCGGTACTATTGAGCTAACTGTTGCCTTACACTATGTCTACAATACGCCGTTTGATCATTTGATTTGGGATGTTGGTCATCAAGCTTACCCACATAAAATTTTAACCGGCCGTCGAGATAAGTTACATACCATCAGACAAAAAGAGGGGTTGCACCCATTTCCATGGCGAGAAGAAAGCGAATATGATGTCCTCAGTGTTGGTCATTCAAGTACCTCAATTTCTGCTGCCTTAGGTTTAGCGGTTGCGGCAGAAAAAGAAGCAAAGAATCGTAAAACGGTTGCGGTTATCGGTGATGGTGCTATGACGGCTGGCATGGCATTTGAAGCTTTAAACCATGCTGGTGATATCAACAAAGATATGCTTATCATCTTAAATGATAATGAAATGTCTATTTCGCAAAATGTGGGCGCATTAAACAATCATTTAGCAAAAATGTTATCTGGTAGCTTTTACACAGGTTTGCGTGAAGGCGGCAAAAAAATATTAGGTAATATTCCGCCAATTAAAGAGCTCGCCAGCCGTGCTGAGGAACACTTAAAAGGTATGGTTGTTCCCAGTACCTTCTTTGAAGAGCTCGGATTTAATTATATAGGTCCGATTGATGGCCATGATGTTAACGGCCTAGTTGATACTATTAGTAATATGAGAAGCCTCAAAGGGCCTCAGCTTCTTCATATTGCTACAACAAAAGGTAAGGGTTATCAAGCCGCTGAGCAAGATCCTATTAAATATCATGCGGTACCTAAATTTAACCCTGAGGATACTAACTTACCTAAAGCCAAACCTAGCTTACCTAGTTACTCAAAGATTTTTGGTGATTGGTTATGTAAAACCGCCGAAATCGATAACAAGTTAGTTGCGATAACTCCTGCGATGGCAGAAGGTTCGGGTATGGTTGAATTTAGCCAACGTTTCCCTGAGCAGTATTTTGATGTCGCTATCGCTGAGCAGCATGCTGTTACTTACGCGGCAGGCTTAGCCATTGGTGGACAAAAACCTGTAGTAGCGATCTATTCTAGCTTTTTACAACGTGGTTATGATCAATTTATTCACGATATTGCCATTCAAAACTTACCGGTAATGTTTGCTGTTGATCGTGCAGGAATTGTTGGCGCAGATGGTGCCACTCATCAAGGTGTATTTGACTTAAGTTATCTTCGTTGCATCCCTAATACGGTTATTATGGCGCCATCAGATGAACGAGAGTGTCAATTAATGCTCAATACTGGTTACCAACATAATGGCCCAAGCATAGTGCGTTACCCTCGTGGAAATGGCATTGGCGCTGAATTACCCCATGTTGGCGAAACTATTGAAATTGGTAAAGGCAAACTTATCCAAGATGGTAAGAAAATTGCGCTATTGAGCTTTGGTACCATGTTAGCAGAAGCGAAAATAGCTGCTTCAGCCCTCAATGCAACATTGTTCGATATGCGCTTTGTTAAACCTTTAGATCAATCACTCATCGAGCATGCATGCGCCAATCATGACGTTTTAGTCACTATTGAAGATAACGCAATTGCTGGTGGCGCTGGCTCAGGTGTCAATGAATATCTTCTCACTCAAAGTAAAGCAGTTAGAATACTTAATATTGGTGTTGGTGATCATTTTGTTAAACATGGTACGCAGCAGGAGATCCACGCAGAATTGGCACTTGATTCGACAGGTATTATCAAAAGAATCAATGACTTTATAAGTTAAACTGGATGCTTATTTATTAAAATAAAGGGCAATGAATTGACTTCATTACCCTTAATCAGTAGTAAATTTTTACTTTAGTACACCGTCAATGAAACTTACAAATTAGTTACATCTATCTTATTTTTTAAGTTTTCTTCAAGTGCTGCTTTCTTTTCTCTCTCTTGTCTTTTCTCACACGGATTGTCACAGTTGCATGCCTTTTCAATGCCAACACTTGCTAAACCACCGCAGCTCCCAGCAAGTGTTTTATTTTGAAAAATATAGCCTACAGCCATAGCCGCACCGACAATTAGAAATAAACCGAAGGTAATAAAGAAAATCATCATAAATTTTTGCTCTCGGGTAAAGAAAGCCAATGCTCTGGACAAGAGGCATCGCTTAATATTGCTACGTAGTTAAAGAAAAAAATAACTGTTTTTAATCTATTTAAAGTACTGTTTAAATTTTACCGTAAAATGTTCGTCAAAGCCATTTTCACGCTTAGAAATAAATAAAGCGGCTATATCATGCTCTTTAGCAAATGCTAAGCCTTGTTCCATGCCCATAACCATTAAGGCAGTTGATAAACCATCCGCTGTCATTGACGATGGGTGAATAACGGTAACTGAGACTAAATTATGTTTTATTGGCTTACCGGTAGCGGGATCAATAATATGTGAAAAGCGTTCGCCATCTGCTTCAAAATAATTTCGGTAATCACCCGACGTGGCAACAGCATTATCTTTAGGTATAATAACTTCTTGAACGCTGCGTTCATTACTCACCGGCTTTTCAATAGCAATTGCCCATAACTCGCCAGTGCTTTTAAAACCTTTGACCCGTAATTCACCGCCTATTTCAACGAGATAATTGAAAAAGCCATTCGCTTCAATCAATTCTGCCACAATATCAACACCATAACCTTTAGCAATGGTTGATAAATCAATATATAGCGCAGGAATTTTTTTCGATAACTGATTACCTTCAAGAAGTATATTGCTCAGACCAATACGCTTTCTAGTTTCTTGTAAAAGCTTATCATTGGGTACCGTTTCTGGTCTTTGCTCTGGGCCAAAGCCCCATAAGTTAACCAAAGGCCCAACGGTAACATCGAGCTTGCCTTGTGTCAGCTCTCCAATTCTAATTGATTCAGCTAAGACACGTGCAAAGCCTGCTGAAATTTCAATAGCTTCAGTTGAGTTTGATTGATTAAATTGCGATATTTCCGAGCTGGGAATATAGGTAGACATTGCTTGATTGACTTGTTTCAGTGCCTCATCAATTTGCTGCTGCAATTTAAGTTCATTAAGCTGCTCTTGGGTCGCCACAACTTTGATGTTATAGCTTGTGCCCATTGTACGTCCTTGCAATAAAACCTCTGTTTTATTAGAAGGGTTACTGGGAAAACACGCAGATAAAATAATCAGCAAGGTGATTAACGACAATAATTTAAGTTTATTCATCAGGAGTCCAAATTATTATTTATATCGTTATATTTTCATTGAAAATATAACGATATAAATAACTTTCTTATAGCAAAGCCTTATCAAAATAATAAAGACGACCGAGGCCGTCTTTATTCAAAATGATCTTCTATATCAATTGTGTCGCTTAAACGCTAGTAAGCAAGTTTAACAAACAATTAACCGCCGAAGTCATCCAGCATGATATTCTCATCTTCTACACCAAGATCTTTTAGCATACCGATTACCGCAGCATTCATCATTGGTGGACCACACATGTAGTACTCACAATCTTCTGGTGCTTCATGGTCTTTCAAGTACTCTTCGAAAAGAACGTTATGAATGAAACCAGTCAGGCCATCCCAGTTATCTTCAGGTTGTGGATCTGATAAGGCTACATGCCACTCAAAATTATCATTATCAGCAGCTAAGCCATTGTAATCCTCTTCGTAGAACATCTCACGAAGCGAACGTGCACCATACCAGAAGCTCATCTTACGCTTAGATTTTAAGCGCTTAAGCTGGTCAAAAATATGAGAACGCATTGGCGCCATACCAGCACCACCGCCAATGAAGACCATTTCATTATCAGTTTCTTTAGCGAAGAACTCGCCAAATGGGCCAGAAATGGTCACTTTATCACCAGGCTTTAAGTTAAAGATGAATGATGACATCTTACCCGCTGGCAAATGTAACTTACCTGGAGGCGGCGTAGCTATACGCACGTTAAGCATAATGATGCCTTCTTCTTCAGGGTAGTTAGCCATTGAGTAGGCACGCAATGTATCTGTGTCTACTTTTGATTCGACATCGAAGAAACCGAAATGGTTCCAATCACCACGATACTGCTCATCAATATCAAAATCACTATATTTCACATGATGTGCTGGTGCTTCAATTTGAATGTAACCACCGGCTTTAAATGGCACTGATTCACCATTTGGAATTTGCAGCTTAAGCTCTTTAATGAATGTTGCTTTGTTATCGTTTGAGATAACTTCACACTCCCATTGCTGAACTCCGAAGATTTCATCTTCCACTTCAATTTCCATGTCTTGTTTAACAGCAACCTGACAGGCTAAGCGACAACCTTCTTTTGCTTCACGCTTAGTAATATGTCCTTGTTCAGTTGGAAGGATATCGCCACCACCTGAATGAACTTCTACACGGCACTGGCCACAAGTACCACCACCACCACATGCTGAAGGGATAAAAATACCTTGATCAGCTAGTGCACCTAATAATTTACCACCCGCAGCAGTTGTTACTGCTTTTTCAGGGTCGCCATTTATGTTGATCGTTACGTCACCACTAGAGACTAATTTAGATTTAGCAAACAAGATTACTAAAACTAAGGCTAGTACTATTGCGGTAAACATCGATACGCCGAGCATTATTTCCATCGACTTTTCCTTAAACTTCTCTATGGGTGTAAGACAATTTTATTTGCGTCACACCGACCAAACCTATAGGGAAATACCACCAAAAGATAGAAAGCCAAAAGCCATCAATCCTGAGGTGATAAACGTAATACCCAAACCTTTAAGGCCGTCTGGAATATCAGAGTATTTCATCTTCTCGCGCAAACCAGCTAATAGAACAATAGCTAGCGCCCAACCAATACCAGAGCCAATACCGTAAACAACACTTTCACCAAATGATAAGTTTTTCGCTACCATGAAAGACACAGCACCAAAAATCGCACAGTTTACCG
This sequence comes from Colwelliaceae bacterium MEBiC 14330, assembly GCA_040779365.1. Lineage (GTDB taxonomy): Bacteria > Pseudomonadota > Gammaproteobacteria > Enterobacterales > Alteromonadaceae > Colwellia. Next base: position 183,728 of record JBFONR010000005.1, on the reverse strand, counting down.
TGATAAGTGGTAAGAAGATGCCAAGTGCTTGATAAAGAGCAGGGAAATACTTATCTAGAATCATTTCCAAGATTTGAACTAATGCTGCAATGACACCAATGAAGGTAATAAATGACAAGAAGCTCAGATCAATTGATTCATTAGGATCAGTAATACCTAACACACCATCTAATGCACCCGGCGCTAAGATTGCCTGATAGATAACTTGGTTCACTGGCACAGCCAGACCAAGTACAACAATAACAGCAACACCTAGGCCAATAGCGGTATCAACTTTTTTAGATACTGCTAAGAAGGTACACATACCTAAGAAAAACATTAAGGCGATGTTTTCAATAAAAATAGCTTTAATTAATAATGCAATATAATGTTCCATGGTATTAATCCTTCTCTACTTGTTCTGGTTTCCACTGGCGAAGACCCCAGATAAGTAAACCGATAACAAAGAATGAACTAAATGGTAATACTAATAAACCATTTGCTTGGTACCAACCGCCATTTTGAATGAGTGGTAAAATCTCATAACCAAATAAGGTACCAAATCCAAATAGCTCACGAACAAAAGCAACTAGCATTAAGATTGCACCGTAACCCAAACCATTACCGATACCATCTAAAAAGCTAACACCTGGTTTTTCTTTCATGGCGAAAGCTTCAGCACGACCCATTACGATACAGTTAGTGATAATTAAACCAACAAAAACGGCAAGCTCTTTTGAAAGCTGATAAGAGAAAGCTTTAAGAACTTGGTCAACTACAATTACCAATGAAGCAATAATTGCCATCTGTACGATAATACGTACGCTAGATGGAATATGATTACGAATAATTGAAATAAACAAGTTAGAAAATGCCGTTACAAAAACAACGGCTAGCGTCATAACTAAAGCATTTTTCATTGAACTTGTTACAGCAAGCGCAGAACAAATACCCAGTACTTGTAATGCAATCGGGTTATTATCAGCGATAGGACCCGTTAATATTTTTTTAGCATCTGAAGCCATTATTTACTCCCTTGTGCACGATATTGAGCAACAAATGGTGCATAACCTTCCGCGCCAAACCAAAACTGTAGCGTGCGCGTTACGCCATCACTGGTTAATGTTGCACCTGATAATGCATCTACACCATGAATATCATCAGCCTTAGCACCACCTTTAACAAGTTTAGCTTTAACTTCACCCGCATCATTATAGATCTTCTTACCTGGCCATAAAGCTTTCCATTTAGGATTCAGTACTTCAGCACCTAATCCAGGAGTTTCCTTATGATCAGAATAAATCACACTTTTAACGGTATTTAAGTCAGACTCAAGGCCAATGTAACCAAACATCAAATCCCATAAACCAGAACCAACGATTGGTAATACAATGGTTTCAACAGCACCTGAGTCACCTTTTACCGCATATACCACTGCTGTTTTAGATTTACGGTTAATACCCGCAATATCATTTTCAGGTTTAACTGAAAGTGCCTTATCGCGAGAGTTACGACGCTCATCAAAGTTAAGGATTTGCGTAAAACAACTATCTTGTGCTGTATTTTCCTTAACAGAACATAAAGTCTTACCCGTTTCCAGTTCAATGATTGAACCAAAAACTTTCTCATTATACAGTGCAATAATCGACTTAGATGAACCATCAGTTTGTGATAATAAACCCGACGCTTCTAGAATTTTAGTCTGTTGGTCAAGTGCTTTGTTTGCTTTTTGTAATGGCTTTAACTGCACAGCAGAAAAAGACACTAACAATGCACAAGCAATACAAACAGCTAATACAAAACCGACCGTTTTGCCGAATGTTTCTTTATTACTAGACATTGCGTGCAAGCCTCCGTTTAATGTTGCCTTTGACGACAAAGTAGTCAAACAATGGCGCAAACAAGTTAGCAAATAAGATAGCTAACATCATGCCTTCAGGGAAAGCTGGGTTAACAACACGAACTAATACCACCATGATACCAATTAAAGCACCGAACCAGTATTTACCTGTGTTAGTGAATGACATAGTTACCGGATCTGTTGCCATAAACATCATACCAAAGGCAAAACCACCGATAACAAAATGCCAATACCAAGGCATCGCAAACATAGTGTTGGTTTCACTACCAATTGCATTAAATAGTAGCGAGGTAAATACCATACCAGCGAATACGCCAAGCACAACACGCCATGAAGCGATTCCTTTGTAGAGTATGTATGCACCACCGAGTAAAATAGCAAATGTAGAAACTTCACCTACAGAGCCTGGAATAAAGCCCCAAAAAGCATTCCACCAATCAGCATTGATTGAGTAATCAACAAGGCCTTGGTTAGCAGCACTTAAGTATGTTGCACCTGAGAAGCTGTCAACAGCAACCCATACCGCATCTCCTGAAATTTCTGCAGGGTAAGCAAAGAATAAGAACGCTCGACCTGCTAACGCAGGGTTTAGGAAATTTTTACCTGTGCCACCAAAAATCTCTTTAGCAATAACGATACCGAAGGTGATGCCAATGGCTACTTGCCATAAAGGAATACTAGCTGGAAGAATAAGCGCGAATAGTATCGATGACACGAAGAAACCTTCATTCACTTCATGTTTACGTACCGCAGCAAACAATACTTCCCAAAAGCCACCAACCACAAAGGTAACCGCGTAAATGGGTAGGAAGAAACAAGCACCATAAAGCATTAAGTTAAATGTACCTGAATCAGCTGTTAATACGCCGCCTAGCATGGTGAACAAATCAACTTGCCAAGTTTGTGGTAAAGAATAACCCGCAGCTAATGCGTCAACAGCCTGCCAACCAATATTGTACATACCAAAAAACATGGCAGGGAAAACCGCTAACCATACAGTGATCATGATACGTTTTAGGTCAATGCTGTCACGAAGGTGAGTTTTTCCTTTGTTGACATAACCTGGAGTAAATAAGCCCGTGGCAATTGCTTCATACAAAGCAAACCACTTTTCATGCTTACCGCCTTTTTCAAAGTGTGGTTCAATATCTTCAATAAAAGTTTTTAAACTCATGACTAACCCTCCTTCTCTATTGTGCTAAGGCAATCACGCAGAAGAACGCCATAGTCTGTTTTGCCAGGGCAAACAAACGTACAAAGTGCTAAATCTTCTTCGTCTAGCTCTAATGCACCTAATTGTTGCGCGCTGTCGGTATCACCGGCACAAAGGTCGCGCAAAAATAAGGTAGGTAAAATATCTAGCGGCATAACACGTTCAAAATTACCAATTGGAACCATGGCACGAGAACTACCATTAGTTGTTGTGGTCATATTAAATAATTTTCTTGGGAAGAAATGCGACATAAACGCACGTGTTACCGAGAATTTATTCGGACCTGGGTACATGTAACCCATAAAATCTTTTTCACGACCTTCAAGGATCAATGAAACTTGGGTATGGTAACGGCCTAAGTAACCATGAACTGCGGTTGCAATTGCCCCCATTAATAATGACCCTGAAACGGTACGTAATTCACCTTCAATTGCCTCACCGGCGGTCAATTCAGCAACACTAGCCCCTAAAACAGTACGAACCAAACGAGGGTTCTTTGCGGCAGGTCCTGATAGAGAAATGACACGGGTATTATCGAGTTCACCAGTTGTAAATAATTTAGCAAAGGCGATTACATCTTGGTAACCCACATGCCAGACAAACTTCTCTGCACTAACAGGCTTTAAAAAGTGAATATGAGTACCTACTAAGCCTGCTGGATGCTTACCTGCAAACTCAGTAACAGTAGCATTAGCATCAACAGGAATATTAGCTCCTGGTGCTTTGCTAACAAATACTTCACCGTCAGTTAAGCGAGATAAAATAGTTAAACCATTTTTAAATGCTTCAGCTTGCTCATTGATAATAACCTCAGGATTTGCCGCTAATGGATTAGTATCCATTGCACTAACAAATATCGCTGCAGGCGAACTATCAATGGCTGGTATCTTACTGTATGGACGAGTTCTTAACGCAGTCCACAGACCTGAATCAACTAAGTTGTTCACTACATCTTCACGGGAAATAGTAGCTAATTCATTGGCTGAGTAACTGTTAAATGTTTCTTGATCATAGCCATCGACTTCGATAACAACTGATTGCAAAACACGTTTTTCACCACGGTTAATTTCTTTAACAACACCGGCAGCTTGAGCTGTGAATTTAACGCCAGGATTTTTTTTATCTTCAAAAATCACTTGACCTTTTTTAACGCGATCACCCACTTTAACAAACATGGTTGGACGCATACCCACAAACTCTTCACCGAGTGTTGCAACGTTTTTGATGGACAAACCATCATGGATTACCTGCTGGGGAGCACCTGTAACAGGAACATCCAAGCCTTTTTTTATTGTAATCATAAACACTTGCACTACTTTTGATGGGAGTATAAAAATTAGCTCGTCAGTTTATCTAAGGAATACTAAGAAAATCATGCCCAAAAATTGAGTAATTACTTAAATATCAATTAAATAAAGCTAGATTCACCAATTTCAGTGTATTTCAGTAAGGAATTAATTATTAGCGTTACCGCTAAAAATAAAATCCCACTGGCTCTAAGTTAAAATTTTCTGGGCGCGATTATACCATAAAATGAGCTTTTTATTCTATGGGCATTCGATATATTTCATTACAATTTCGCCTATAAATTTGGTTTTAGTTTCGCTTTTGATGATAATTTCACCGACTAAAATTATTTAAGGGAATTTTGTTACATTGCTATTTTAACTTAACGCTTAATTATTGCGAGAATATTAACTTAACTACGCTAAGCTTAAGAAAAATATAACGCACTGACAATTTTTGCTAAATAAGCGATTGAAATACAAAAGTAAGTACAAATAATGATGATGGGATAGTGTATTTAGAGCAAGCAGAGCTTCACTCAATTAGATATAAAAAAGACCAGAAAGCTTAGTTACTGGTCTTTAAAATAACCTCTTGCTCTTTATGACAGGAGCTGCAATTTATCTTGAACTTTTTAAAGTTTGAGATAAATTTTATATAGATTTACTTATACTTGAAAGATAGCCTCTATTGACAGATTTTGTTGAGATAAAATATCGCGAAGCCGCTTTAATGCTTCGACTTGAATTTGACGCACGCGTTCTCGTGTTAGTCCTATCTCGCTACCTACATCCTCTAAGGTTGCCGCTTCATAGCCAAGTAACCCAAAACGCCTTGCTAAAACTTCTCGCTGCTTGGTATTTAGCTCGTTCAACCAATGAACAATGTTATTGCTCATATCTTCTGATTGAAGATCGCTTTCAGGACCTGCACTTTTTTCATCAGCAATAACATCAAGCAGCGCTTTTTCAGAGTCGCCAGCAAAAGGGGTATCTACCGAAGCAATTCGCTCGTTTAATCGCAGCATTTTGTTAACATCTGCAACAGGTTTGTCAAGATGCTGTGCTATATCTTCAGAGGTAGGTTCATGATCTAATTTTTGGATTAACTCACGTGAAGCACGCAGGTAAATATTGAGTTCTTTGACAACATGTATTGGCAGTCGTATGGTGCGGGTTTGATTCATGATGGCTCTTTCAATCGTTTGACGAATCCACCAAGTAGCATAGGTTGAGAAGCGAAAGCCTCGTTCTGGATCAAATTTTTCAACCGCTCGAATTAAACCTAAGTTGCCTTCTTCGATTAAGTCTAACAGCGGCAAACCTCTATTATTATAACGTCTGGCAATCTTGACAACTAAACGTAAATTACTTTCTATCATACGTTTTCGTGCAGGTTCATCCCCTTTCAGGGCTAAGCGTGAAAAATAAACTTCCTCTTCAGCTGTCAATAATGGTGAAAAACCAATTTCACTTAAATAGATTTGAGTAGCGTCCAAGTTTGACGGTACATCTTCCTTTGATTCAACTGCTTCTTTTTCTTCTTTTAATTTGACCATGCTATTCTCCCAATTTGGCAAAGCTTGTTTTTAATATTTAACTATTCACAGTAACTCCGATTGCTTTTTATGTTTATCTTTAGGTTTATTATAACTTTATACTATCTTACAGCTTATCTTTTTGGTAAGTATTTCAATGGATTAACTGATTTACCTCGAAAGCGTATTTCAAAATGAAGCATCACTTTATCAGCATCAGTATCTCCCATTGTTGCAATAACCTCACCTCCATTAATTTGCTGTTGCTCCTTAACAAGGATTCGATCATTATGGGCATAAGCACTTAGGTAATCATCATTATGCTTGATAATAACAAGTTTCCCATAGCCCCGAAGAGCATTACCGGCATATACCACTTTACCTTTAGCCGCAGATTTAATTTTACTGCCCCGACTATTAGTAATGTCAATCCCTTTATTACCTTGCGCTCTATTTGAAAACAACTCAACTACTTTACCTTTAACTGGCCATTGCCATCGACTAATCTTCTGTGAAAATTTTTCACTTGGCAGTTTGCTGTTTTTCTTATCTTTACTAGCGCTTACATTTTCACCATACGCCTGCTTTTTAGTAGATGCAAGAGTATTTTTTTGACTATTTTTCCTGTTCGCAGTAGAGCTTTTAGTCAAATTTTTATGCGAAACCTTGTCATTACTTACTTTCGTTGATTTTTTAACCTGTTTCTGACTTAGAATTAATTTTTGTCCAGGGTAAATTTTATAGGGTGAGGAGATATTATTAAGCTTGGCGACTTTCCTAAAATCTGAATTAGCACGCCATGCGATTGAGTAAAGAGTTTCCCCTTTCTTAACAGTATATTGACTAGATTTTATTTCATTTCGATTTCGTTCCCCCAAGACACTTGTACTATAAATACTTGAAACCGGTGCTGGGGTATTACGGCTGCTACAAGCAGTAAGAGTTGTCGTGACGATGAAGCAAGTAAATATGTATAGAAACTTAGTCAGAAGCCTCATATATTGCTACCTTTCCTTGGAAATAATACTGTCTTAGCCATCAATATTTCACTATTTATATACATAAACAGAATAATAATTCATTTTAACGTAAAGCAAAATAGCCAATTACAATTGCTACAACCATACCCCAGCCTAATACATCAACCCATTGACGAATCTTCTGTTCCATGGCGCTTCCGCCCCACTTTATTAAACCTGCAACCAGGAAGAATCGCATGCCACGCCCAATAGCAGAAGTAATAAAAAAAGGTACAAAAGCCATATGCAAAAAACCCGCACTGACGGTAAACAACTTATAGGGTATGGGAGAGAAGCCCGCGATAAAAATTACCCAAACACCCCACTCATTAAACCAAGCAATTGCCGTATCAAACCGTTCTTGATAACCAAAGTGAGTTATCAATGGTTGGATCCAAGGTTCAAACATTAAATAGCCTAACCAATAACCTACTGCACCACCAAGGATTGAAGCGACCGTAGTTAAGCCTGCGTAATACCAAGCCTTTTGCGGTTTAGCTAGTACCATAGGTGCAAGTAATACATCCGGCGGAATAGGGAAAAAGACTGACTCGGCGAAGGTAAGTGCCGCTAAAACACGCGGAGCAAACTTATGTTCGGCCCAATGTAAAGTCCACTGATAAAGACTTGAAAATACTTTCACTATAATAAATCTCCAGGTACTAAAGGTACAAAACGTACCACCTCTACTTGTTGTTCCTTAAAGCTATCACCGCTTCGCGTGATAATTTTTAAAACTTGAGTTTGTTCGCCAACGGGAATAATTAAACTACCGCCATCAGCGAGTTGCTCTAATAACGCCGGCGGGACAGTAGCAGGAGCTGCTGTAACAATAATGGCCTCAAAGGGAGCTTTACTTTGCCAACCTTGCCAACCATCGCCATGTTTCATTGCAACATTATGTAAGTCCATGGCTCGTAAACATCTTTTTGCTTGCCATTGAAGTGATTTTATTCTCTCAACAGAATAAACTTTGTCTGTTAACTGAGCTAATATTGAGGTTTGATAACCTGAGCCGGTGCCAATCTCTAGAATATTTTTGGGTCTTCTGTCAGCCAATAATAACTCAGACATTTTTGCAACAATGTAAGGCTGTGAAATGGTTTGTCCCTGACCTATTGGTAATGCGGTATTATCATAAGCTTTATGCGCTAATATCTCCGGTAAAAAGATATGGCGAGGAGTTTGAGCAATAGCTTGTAAAACCGCAGCATTAGTTATGCCCTCACTGTACAATTTTTGTGCTAACAATTCACCACTGCGTATAGACTTTCCGCCAGCGCGACTAGACATCATAATCATATATCCATATTAAACGGTTAAGCTCAGTTCACTCAGCCAAGACTTGACATTATCAATACTACTGTGAGCAGTCATATCAACAGTTAATGGCGTCACCGAAGCAAAACCATTAGCTACTGCATGAAAATCTGTACCTTCACCGCCGTCAAGTTCTTCACCAAGTAAACCATACCAATAAATGTCACGTTGCCAGGGATCTTGCACTTTTTTCATCGTTTCTGCTTTATGACGATGACCTAAACGCGTTACTTTTATGCCCTTAAGTTCATTTAAGGGCACATCTGGAACATTGATATTTAATATTTGATCGGCAGGTAAGGGGTGAGTAATCAGCCGTTGAATTACTTTTGCGGTAACGACTGCCGCCGTTTGATAATATTGCTCTGCGTTACCCACTAAAGAGACCGCAATAGCGGGCATTCCCATATGACGCCCTTCTGTTGCCGCTGCAACAGTACCAGAATATAAAGTATCATCGCCTAAGTTAGCCCCTTTATTAATTCCTGCTACCACAAGATCACAATCAGTAAAAAGCTGACTAATCCCAAGGTGAACTGAATCGCTCGGCGTGCCATTAACGGAAGTAAAGCCGTGTGCAAGGCGCTCTGCTCTTAATGGGTTAAGTAATGTTAATGAGTTACTTGCACCGCTACAATTTCTATCAGGAGCAACAACATTTACCTTAAAGTGCTTGCTCAATTCATCAAAAAGTACCTTGATACCCAAGGCATTTACACCATCATCATTACTCAATAGAATGTTCACTTTATCTTTGCTCTCTTTTGTCAATTCGCGCGGTTAAATCTTGATAAGCAATTAATTCACGTAAAATAGTAGTCGCGTAACACCCCGACGGTAAAAAGAAGCTCACTTTTACGGTGTTATGACCATCATGCTCTGGTAACACTTCTATATCTGTATCGCTGATATTTAATCGAATACGTCTACGCTCTTGTTTTAAACCAAAACGTGGTAAACCCTGACAAATCTCGCTATTTTCATCTGCTATTTTCTGCTCAAATGCTAAGGGTCCACCTGTGGTCATTAATTCACCTGCTCCCCACATAGGTGCAGTAATATCAATGTCTTGTTCTTTATGGCGAGCCATAATTGAATCATCTAATTTATCTAACAGAAAAACTGATTGGCTGCCCGCTAGCATCATTACGTCACCTACAGCAACTTTATCAAAACAACTTTGTTCAATTCGCTGATTAATAACTTGATTAAAGAGATAGGATCGCGCTGCAGATAAGTACATGCCACGTTTCTTCTTGTCTTTTACTTTCTGTCCTGAAAATAAAGACAGTGCACGTTCAATATTGCCACCTTCTATACCAAATCGTTGTTCACCAAAGTAATTAGGTACACCTTGCGCAATAATGCTTTGCCAGCGCATAGATAATGCCTTAAGCGCAGTGACTTCTCTGAGTGTTATCTCAAAGTGATTACCCGTTAAAGCGCCTGTACGTAACTTTTTATTATGCCGCTGGTAAAAAAGTACCTCAACACCTTCAATGTTTAAGTCGTTTAAGTTGTATTCTTGCTTGCCAGGTAAATGGATACCGAACCATTGCTCTGTTACGGCAAAACGATCTTTGAGCCCTGCATAAGAAACAAGCTGTTCTTTAACCTGAAAATACTTCGCCAACTCTCGTGCAACAAATAAGGTATTTGCTCCGGTTTTTCTAACATGAATATAAAGATGCTCTCCCTCCCCACAAGGAGCAAAAGGTAACTTTTCAAAAACTTTGAAGTCACTCATTTGGCTGCGTAATAAGCCAGTTGATTCAGGTTTACCGTGTAAATACGCATTTTCTGTTAACATATTACTCTTACTTTTATTTATTCCACTATTGCTATGCCAAATATTGCTAGCTTACTAAGTTACTGCCAGCTTAAGTGACTATGCTGTATTATCGCCTTGCTTACTAGCAACCAACAATACAACAGCATGCGCTGCAATACCTTCTTTACGTCCGGTATAACCTAACCTTTCCGTTGTAGTTGCTTTGACATTAACTTGTTCAATGCTGCTCTGTAGATCTTCACTTAAACAAGTACGCATAGCGAATAAATGAGCTGCTATTTTGGGCGCTTGGGCAACAATGGTAATATCTGCATTGCCTAATACAAAGCCTTTTTCATTCATTAAAGACACAACGTGGCGAAGTAAAATTCGACTAGAAATATTCTCATATTGTCCATCTGTATCTGGAAAGTGATTGCCAATATCCGCCAAGGACAAAGCCCCTAATATCGCATCACACAAGGCATGAATAGCAACATCACCATCAGAGTGAGCAATAAAACCTTGCTCATACGGAATAGTAACCCCCGCTATCACTAAAGGTCCGGAACCACCAAACTTATGTACATCAAAACCATGGCCTATGCGCATGAAGTATTCCTTATCACTCATTATTCTCTTGTTTATTTATATAAAATTCAGCTAACGCTAAATCATCCGGGTGGGTTATTTTGATATTTTCACTGCTAGCACAGACCAATAAACTGGGTAAATTGGCATGTTCAATAGCAGAGGCCTCATCGGTTACCGATAACCCGTTTGCTAATGCATGCTCGATAGCACTTATTAATTCATCGGTTTTATACATTTGTGGGGTTAAGGCATGCCATAACTGTGCTCGTTCCACCGTTTGCTTGATAGTAACCTTGGTACGACCAATACCACGCTTCATTGTGTCCCTTACCGGTGCAGCTAGAATTCCACCACAATCGCTTTCCAAACATTGCTCAATTAAGTTATCTATATCGTGATGGGCAATACAAGGGCGAGCTGCATCATGGACTAAAACCCAAGGGTAATCTTTGCTATCAATAACTTTTAAGCCATTAAGTACGGAATCAACACGCTCCTTACCACCCTCAACACGGATAATATTAGGATGATTCACTAGCTCAGATTCAGAAAAATATTGGTCATTAGCTCCAAGAGATATGATTACCTTACTAATTCTCTCATGATTAAGTAACTTCATCACGGTATGCGTTAAAATAGTTTTGTTATTAATGCATAGATATTGCTTAGGGCAATTTGCTTGCATGCGCTTCCCTACTCCGGCAGCGGGAACAATAACAATAAACTCTTGTATTTGAGCCATTTAAAATCTACCTACGCGCCGATTAGTTACTAGCATCACGAGTATTATTATCTTTAGGGATAAGACGAAAAAAAGTTTCATTTTCTTTGATCATGCCTAATTCATTTCGTGCTCGTTCTTCAATTGCTTCAAGCCCCAATTTTAGGTCGTCGGTATCAGCAAAGAGGAGTTTATTTCTTTGTTTTAGTTTTTCGTTAGCACTTTGCTGTAAAAGAACATTCTCTTTCAACGCCAGATAATCGGGCACACTGTTTTTACCGAACCAAAGTCGATATTGCAGTAACACTAATAGTATCAGCAACATTGCTGTAAATACGCGCATAGCAGCCTAGATTAAGAACACGAAATAATAAGCAGAATATCGCGGTTATTATACCTAAGTAAAGGCAGAGTTAAATAGCCAAAGGTTTTTTGAAATTCTTCCAATTTATTGAGCAAGAAAGTAATAACTCTCGCAAGCTCGGAACAATCGGTAATTGTTTAGAATCGCCTTGCCAGCAATGACCAGCACATGCTGAGCTCATAATTTTTTTATTTGGTATAAGCAATTGCTTTCTATCACTTGTATATTGTGATTTAGTACTTTGTACACCTAAACAAAACCAGCCCCCAACATTAGTATGAATTCGCTCCTTTTTTATATCAATACGATCTATACAATCAATGATAATATGATCAATCAATAACACTGGAACCACCAAGCCGACAGAAATACAGGTATCTAAATACCAAGCTCTAACTTTCTCATGATCCTGTTCAGATTCTTGCCCTTGCAAGGGAATTTTTTTACTTTGCTTAGCTGACCAACTGGCATTTTGGCAATCTAACATTAGTGGTGAGCTTCCTTGCGCAATCACTTGCGTCATCGCATGAGCGGTACGATTTATATAATAAGGGAGGCTCTGAAGACGTTTTTGCACCGCATGTGCACTACTAAAATCTCCTTTGGCAATAGTATTGATTTCACGTTGATAAAGTCCATTGCATAACTCTGCAAAGTCTCCGCTATCAGTTTGTATTTGCCAAAGGCTAGATTGTGACATAATTTAGAATCTATACATATTCCAACAATAAACAACAAGCGGAATAACCAGCACCAAAAGAGCACAAGACACTTTTATCACCACAAGAAAACCCTTGCTTATGTTTGTGCAAGGCGATAATACAACCTGCAGAGCTAGTATTGGCATATTCATCTAATATAATAGGTGCCTCCTCACGTGTAGGATCTCTGCCGAGTACCTTTTTAGCAATAAAGTTATTCATATTAATATTGGCCTGATGTAAATAAAGTCGCTTAATATCACCAGCTCCTAGCGCCATTTTTTCCATTTCAGAGGTGATTAAGTTAGATACCATAGGTAACACTTCTTTAAACACCTTACGACCTTGTTGAATAAAGTATTTGTCAACATCATCAACATTATCGGGACTACAGTTATTCATATAACCAATATTACTGCGAATATTGTTAGAAAAGCTTGTTATTGGCTGTTCACTGATAATTTTAAACACGTGTTTGCTATTGGCTGTAGTTTCATCTTCAATAATAGACGCTGTCGCTACATCACCAAAGATAAAGTGACTATCTCTATCTCGATAATTAATCTGCGGTGACAATATCTCAGGGTTAACCACTAAAACGGTCTTTGCCGTTCCGCTACGTATCGCGTTAGCTGCATTAATAATACCAAAGGTAGCTGCAGAACAAGCAACTAACATATCAAAGCCCCAACCTTTGCAACCCAGCGCATTTTGTATTTCTATTGCCATAGCCGGGTAGGAACGTTGAGTATAGGCACAAGCAACAATAACCAAGTCTATGTCTGCCGGTGTTTTGTTAGCAGCAGCAATTGCCTCTTTAGCGGCTGCAACGCCAATTTCAGCTTGCATTGATAATTGTTCATTACTGCGTTCAGTAAAACGAGGCGCCATCACATCAACGTTTAAGATATCCTCTTTCGCCATAACGTAGCGACTTTTTATACCTGACGCCTTTTCAATAAAACTACTATCTGAAGGTGATAACGCTGTGACTTTGCCATCAGCAATTTCTTGGCGATGACTACGATTAAAGTTTTCTACGTATTGGTTAAAACAATGCACTAATTCATCATTTGATATGCTCTGCGACGGTGTATATAAGCCCGTTCCGCTAATCACAACAGCCATAATAAATCTCTCAATATAAGATAAGGGAATAAAAACAGTGGCAATAGCCTATTAACTGCCTATTTTAAAGTAAGTATACTGGTATGACCATATGATTACCACAAAGACAATAATTGCGGTAAAACTATCAAAGCGCCTATTCTACTTGCTTGTTTAGTATACTAATACTACACCACAGCGCTATCATTTCAATGTATTTTACATAGGGGATAACTTACCTTTCAGTATTCCAGCTAAATAAATAAGCCCCCAATATTAAGAAGATGCTACTCATAATCAACAATACATTAATATGAAAACTAACATCGGACAACGAGGCCCCTTCGGTAATGACCGCTCTAGCACCAGCAACTATATGCGTAAGTGGCATAAAGTCAGCTAACAGTTTCAGGCTATCAGGAGCACCTTCTAAACTGAACCAAACACCAGACAACAACATCATTGGCCAAGAGGTAACATTTAAAAGCCCGCCGATAAGCTCTTCACTCTTACTTCTACTTGCCACCAAAAGTCCTAAACTAATTAAACAAAACGCCCCTAAAGCACCAATGATAAATAAATCAAGGTAGCTACCCAACATAAAGAAATCAAAAAATAAATTACAACCACTATAAACGATAGTTGTTATAAACATGACAATAAATAATCGCGATAATAGCTGCGCTGACACAAATTCAAATGAAGATAAAGGTGTCGCTTTTAAGCGCTTTAATACTGAATTTTTGCGATAGCGAACAATCACGTAACCTACGCCAAAGAGGCAACTGAACATCATGTTCATTCCTAATATGCCTGGTAAAACCCAATCCACATAGCGAATATTTTTGCCACTACTTTCTAACCGCATAAAGCCGCGTTGTTGACCAAGAAATATCTTTTCAACAAGGTAGCTTTTTGAAGACTCTTGATTTACCCAATAACGCTTTGTTGAATAATCAACCAAAAAATCTATATTATGGCGGCTTAGTTTAGCTTTTGCTGTTTCTATATCTCTATAATTAATAAAGTCAATATAACGTATGGCTTTTAGTTCATTTGTTTGTGCGTTAGCAGTATGCTGTTCACTAATTATTAAACCAACCTTATAGGCTGGGCGGCCATCACCAGAAAAGATAAAAGAAAAACCAATTAACAGTAATACCGGAAACACCAAGTTCCAACCAAGTGATGATTTATCTCGAAAGAACTCTATATTCCGGGCTTTGAAAACGGCAAAAAAACGCTTAATATTCATATAATTTTTCCTAATAAAATACTGTTTTTAGGCTTGCAACGAGTGACCGGTTAATTTCAAGAATAAATCATCGAGATTAGCTGACTTAACATGTAGTCCCTCAAGTGAAACTCCGGCATCCAATAAAACAGCAATAGTCTGTTCAACATTTTTACTGGCTATCTCAACCCTGTCTGGCAGTATTTGCCAGCCGTGCTGCAATACAAGCGCTTCGAGTAATTCAGTTTTAGGTAAGAATATAAATATATCATCAAAATGTTTTGCTAATAAGCTATGTGGAGTGCCAGCTTCAATGATTCTGCCTTTATCCATAATGACAATATCATCACATAACTGCTCTGCTTCATCCATATAGTGAGTTGTTAAGATAATTGTTTTATTCTGGGCTTTAATATTTTTGATCAATTGCCAAAAATTTCGCCTCGCATGGGGATCCAATCCCGTGGTAGGTTCATCTAAAAAGATTATTTGCGGATCGTTTATTAACGCTAAAGCGAGCAGTAAGCGTTGCCTTTGTCCGCCAGATAGCAAACGATTATCCCGAGTTAAAAAGTCACTTAAATCACATAACTCGATTAATTTAGCCTGAGGTAAAGTTTTTTGATAGAAAGAGGCAAATAAGTTTAAGGTTTCTTGAACCGTTAAAAAATCTTGTAGTGCTGTATGTTGAAACTGAATACCGATTTGTTGTGAAATTTGCTCATCAACCTGTTGCCCTTGATAAAGCACTTGGCCTGAAGAGGGCAAAATAAGGCCTTCCATTATTTCAATGGTCGTTGTTTTGCCCGCACCATTTGGGCCAAGTAAACCAAAGCAGTGACCTGATTGTACCTCAAAACTTACATTGTCTACCGCACAAACATCTTTATATTGCTTACTAAGTGACTGTACGCTAACTGCTGCGCTCATATTCTATACCATTTCGATAAATAATTTATCTATTGTACTAACTAATATCCTGGAGTAAAACTAAATCACATTGACTTTCAATAACTTCCACAAATGATAATAATTATCATTTGCAATAAATTATTCTTATGTTTAAGCTTAACCTTCAATAGTGGAGGAACTGAAATGACTACATTAAACATCAGTAATAACGATAAAGTACAAGTTGAAATTTCCAGTAATTTATTAGCCAGTTTACTCAATTCTGGTTTACTGCATTGTGGCGACTGTAAATGCCTAAATGCCAAAGCAAAGTCGGTAATCTGGCATACTTTATTAGCTAACAGCACTAATCAAAACCTTTAGCTCAGAGGAATACCTATGTGTCTAACTGTTTCAACAGAATTTACTTATATGGAAAATTGGCTATTAATGCTGTTATCAACCTATAAACAAAATCCGAGTACAGGCTTAGCCAAAACCATCAGCTATTATTTAGGTAAAATACTCACTCATGACGATATAAACTTTTGCGGTGATAAACGTTGCGAGTATATAGCAATGCAACGCTTTTGGCATTGGCAAGCCATTAAGGTTAACTCAAGTATTCGCTAACAGGTGGTATTATTTAATCGAGACAGAACATAGTCTTTGATGTGTTGATTAAGCATTTTCTTGCCAGTTAAACCATATTGCTGGCAAACCTGCTCACAGCTGTATTTTTGTATCAAGCGCGCAACAAGCATTAATCTATTATGCTCACTATTGCTACTGTCGCTTAATTGACAAGAGAGCAAGTCGTGTTTAAGCCACAAATATAAACTATAAGCGCAGCTACTATAAAGTCGCTCGCCTGATGAAAATGCTCGCACATTAGCAATATCTTTGGTGGAAAGAGCAATTAAGTTTTCCCTTTTTTGTCGTGACAACAATAAATAAACCATCCTAGTAGACAAAGAATGATATTCTTCTATCAGTAAATAATCAAAGCTACGATAAAATTCATCGCTGAGTTTATTTTGCTGTAGCTGAGCGTTACTATTTAATCCTTTAATCATTAACGCTGAATGCTCACCACTTGCTTTGTCTTTGGTAAAACCGATTCTCACAGTATGATAATTAGCTTTCAACCAAAAAGACAATAATTCAGTATTTGCGCCGAAACTGCTGCCGACAAAATCAATGTCTTGTTTTTCAGCAAAAACTTCTATTTCTCTAATAAAGTGGCTACCAATTCCCTGCAGCTGTATTTCAGGGTGCACGGCTATACGCATAATGCGCAAATAGCTATAGTCAAAAGCCTCTTCGACGCTGCAGTGACTTAGTAACGATTGCGGTAAAAATTGATTACGCAGTCTTTGTTGTGAGCGTTTTATTGCAATAATATCTGTCTGATGAACTCCGTTATTTGCACCTTCATTCATTAATAAAGTAACCGCAATAAGCGTTTCTTGATTATGTTGGGAAAATAGACAAGCAATTTGCACTTGCGGGTTATCAAGTAATAGCTGTAAATCACTTGGCTTTGTTTGATAATGAGCAGTTATCAACATGGCAAAAATTTGCTGTAATAAAGCCTCATTCGAGGCTAACGTGTTGGCGTCAAATACTTTAAAAATAAACAAGCTACTTTCTTTATGCTCAGTCGGAGCCAATAAGTTTTTAACTTCATTATCTGACAAAACAGGCAGCTCCGTATTGAGTAAACAAACATCAAAAACGAATTGTTCAAGCGGATCATGTTCCCGCCACCTGATCGGTTGCTTAATATGAAGTTTTTTCCAATGAGGACAAAGCCGAGTAAGGATTTTTTGAAATTTTAAAGTAAAGCCCCGCCCTGCTCCTTCGTAACCATGCACGGTACTTGAAAAAACCATACGGCTATTTTTTCTCAATAATTGTTCCAGTAAATATACAGGAATAGCGGCAGCCTCATCTACCATGACCAAATTAGCTTTCACTGGCCGTTTAATTAACTGATCGATAGCAATAAAAGATAATGATGAGCTGCCAAAATATAGACAATGTTGTTGATGTTTTGTATTAGGTAAACTTTTCGCTAATTGATAAAAAAATACTGTTAAAGCCTGTTTATCAGGTGCTGTAATAACAATATGAAAGTTATTATTTTGATTAGATTTCAATATCTGTGCACAGGCAATAGCCAATGCTGATGATTTACCACGACCGCGATCAGCCGTTAAGACCAAAGGTCTTTTGCGATGCCCTGTAACCACTTTATTTATTGCTTTAACAGCATTAAGTTGCTCTGCGGTCAGGCAGGCTAACGGATAAATTTTTTGTTTTTCTCGCTTAGTATTTTCAACATGCTTATCTTTTAAAAAAGGTAAGCACTCTTGCGATTGTTCTATAAAACAGTGACTTGAATTTTCCTGTAACATGGCAAATAACCGCTGCAGAAATAAACTGCTCCGCCTTTGTTTGTTTATGTCTGACACAACTAGGATTAAAATACCGCCAGCAATAAGAGTGCCGGATAACGCAGCGAAAGCATCGACAGAAAACTGACTATCGGCAAAGATGATATAATTGCTTTCACTACCAAGCTTATCTCGGTAGCGCTTTTTCTCAATGGTAGGAGGAAACACACCACTGTCACCATATATCAGACAGTTAGTAGTAGTTGTTGTCGCTTTAGTTGGCTGCTTTTCATAGTGCTTTAGTGCTGTAGCAATGCTATCAACTGTCTTTAATAGTGATAATGCCCAAGCTTCACTTCCACACAGAACCACCATGCGTCGCTCATTACATAAGGTAGCGTGTTCTTCCAATTGACTAAACCAATGACTAAAGCGCTGAGCTTGCATAAACGATTAAACCACTAAAAAGTTAGATAATAATTCAAGTTTACCAAGTATATGCAAACAGAAAAAATTTAATTTTATATACTCAGCCATCGCGGTTAAATTACCGCTAAAAAATTACTCACTCTATCTAGGTACAGTATAAAGACTTTGATTTTTGTTAGTGCTATTAAGCACAATGTTAGCGAATTAATTTTAGGTTAACTGTTATTGCTGACCAGTGTTTTCTTATTTTTAACACAAGCTTTATAAACTATATTTGTCATACAGCACGCTGCGTTTAAGCTTTAAACAAGGTTAGTTTAAAAAACTAACAAAATTAAAATGTTTACATATTTTTCTGTTTTTTTTTTGTAAAAAGGTATTGAAAATCGTAAATATGTTACCTATGTTAAGCAATATACTAACTTTAAATTTGTTTACATAGGGTATAGCAATGGTAGCTGATATAGATGAAAACTTTCCCGATGAAATGGATAGCAATGGTGAAGTAGATGAATCAGAAAACAACAACTTAAAAGGAACCTCGTTAGCCGAAAAAAAAGCGCAAGAGCAAGCACAAAAAAATTTACTCGCTCGCAAGCGAATTGATGAGTTAATGGAGAAAAAGCGACTTAAAGAATTACTTGATGATAGTGATGATTGGTAATTCTTTTTATAAGCATTGGTAAAAACCTTACAACCTTGCATTAGCGTAATTTATGCATAGAATATGTATCATAACTTTTATATCAAACATAAATTATGACGCTATTAGAAAAATTACGCTGCTTGTTCACTTTTGGACAAGGCGTTGCATTATCCCTTCCCGAAATACCAAGTAATTCAGCACCACTCCCTTTATTCAACCAATGGTTCGATGATGCAAAAAAATCGGGCATTTTACTACCAGAAGCCATGTCTGTCAGTAGCTGTAATAGTGCCGGTCAACCTAGTTCTCGTATGGTTTTGCTTAAAGATTATGACGAGCAAGGTTTTGTATTTTATACAAACTATAAAAGTCGAAAAAGTCATGAACTTAGTAAAAACAGTAAAGTTGCACTATTATTTCATTGGAATGTTTTGCAACGGCAAATTCGTATTGAAGGTACCGTCGAAAAAGTAACGCAACAAGAATCCGCGGATTATTTTCATAGTCGTGATCGAGGTAGCCAAGTCGGAGCATGGGCTTCAAAACAAAGTAAAAAATTAAGTCATGATGATGAATTAAAAGAACGTATGAGCCATTATCAAGAAAAATTTGCTGAAGGTGAAGTGCCTCACCCTGAGTTTTGGGGAGGCTGGCGCGTAAAACCTCATACAATAGAGTTTTGGCAAGGGCGAGCTAATCGCTTACATGACCGCATTTGTTTTGAAAAGACAGCCCATAGCTGGAGTCAATTTAAATTACACCCTTAAAACTTATGTGTTAAGTTAACATTTGGCTAAGCTAGCTTAAATTATGCGCTAGCTGCCGCAATAACACTAGGTTTTCTACATTGTGGATTGTTGCCTGCTTGATAAAACTTCATTGATTTTGGCAAGTGTTTGGTTAATTGTTGAATGCGTGTTTCATTTGACGGGTGAGTTGACATAAATTCAGCCGGCGCGTCTTTACTTAATTTCGCCATGTTTTGCCACAATTTAATACTCGCACTGGGTTCAAAGCCAGAACGAGCCATAAGCTCCTGTCCAACAATATCCGCTTCACTTTCATGTGAACGGCCATAAGGCATTATTACACCATATTGTAGGCCAATACCTAATCCTGCCATCCAAAGGCCTTTATTTTCTAGGTCAGAAAAGCCTACAGCCGTTGTGGCCGCTACCATACCAATATTTTTTAGTTTACTTGCTGATAGCCGTTCATTGGAATGATGTTCGATAACATGACCAACCTCATGACCAATAATCGCAGCTAATTGATCTTGATCTTCTGTTACATTTAAAATACCAGTATAAACCCCTATCTTTCCACCCGGTAATGCAAAAGCATTTACTTGCACCGAATCGAAAACCACGACTTCCCAATCACCTTTATGGACAGACTTAGAGACATGCTTGGTGATTGCATTTGCCACACATTGAACAAAGTTATTTGTTGCTTTATCGGTACTGATTGGGGTTTGCTTTTTCATTTCTTCAAAAGAGTCAGCGCCCATCTTATTGAGCTCGTTTTCTGAAAATAGCATAATTTGCTTACGGCCAGTACTTGAGCTTGAACAAGCGGTAAGTAAAAATAATACACTGAGTATAATGATAGAGAGTTTCATTGACCTTTATATCCGTAAAATATACTCGCTATATTTTATGACGACAACTATCAATATACTAGCTTAAAATAGCCATAAACAGCGTTTTTTTTAAACAAAAAAACCGAGCCATGCTCGGTTTTTCATTGTTAAACAAGGTTATCTCTGAATAAATTAAGTACCCACCAGTGCCAGTAATACACCAGCAGCTACTGCTGAGCCAAGTACACCCGCAACATTAGGTCCCATAGCATGCATCAGCAGGAAGTTATGTGGATTAGCCTGTAAACCGACTTTGTTGGCGACTCGCGCAGCCATAGGTACAGCAGATACACCGGCAGCACCAATAAGCGGGTTAATTGGCTCTTTTGATAATTTATTCATCGTCTTAGCCATGATAACACCTGAGGCAGTACCGATAGAAAAAGCAACAGCGCCTAAACCTAAGATACCCAGAGTTTCAACATTCAAGAAGGCTTCTGCACTTAATTTAGAGCCAACACCTAACCCTAAGAAAATAGTGGTAATATTAATTAATTCATTTTGTGCTGTAGTACTTAACCGGTCAACAACACCTGATTCTCTCATTAAATTACCTAAGCAAAACATCCCCACAAGTGGCGTCGCCGCAGGTAAAAAGAAAATAGTCATCAGTAGAACACCTAATGGAAAAATAATTTTTTCAATTTTGGTTACCGATCTTAACTGAGCCATTTCAATTTTTCGTTCATCCTCTGTAGTTAATGCTTTCATAATCGGTGGCTGAATGATTGGTACCAATGCCATATATGAATAAGCAGCAACAGCAATAGCACCGAGTAACTCAGGCGCTAATTTAGAAGCTAAGAAGATAGCGGTAGGCCCATCAGCACCACCGATAATGGCAATCGCAGAAGCATCTTGCAAAGTGAATTCAATCCCGGGAATAGCGTTTAATGCAATAGCGCCAAACAAGGTAGCAAAAATACCAAACTGTGCCGCCGCTCCTAGTAATAAAGTCTTAGGATTGGCTATTAACGCACCAAAATCAGTCATAGCTCCTACCCCCATAAAGATAATAAGCGGGAAAATCCCCGTATCAATACCGGCGTAGTATATGTAATGTAATAAACCACCGACTTCTGAAAAGCCAGCAAGCGGGATATTCGTTAATATAGAACCAAAGCCCATTGGTAATAGTAATAAAGGCTCAAAGTTTCGAGCAATAGCTAGATAAAGTAGACCACAGCCTACTAACATCATAACCACTTGTCCCGTTTCAAAATTGGCTAACCCTGTTGATTGCCATAATGTAATTAATGAATCCATGAGAGTTCCTATGAAAAACTAAGTAAAGCATCACCAACAGCAACAGAGTCACCTTCTTTGGTAAATAACGATACGATTTCGCCGCTAGTGACTGCACGCACTTCTGTTTCCATCTTCATCGCTTCCATGATGATGACAACATCACCGGCTTCTACATGATCACCTTCATTAACCAATACTTTAAATATATTACCGGCCAGAGGAGCATTAAGAGTTTCTTCTGCTGAAATAGAAGCTGATTGCTTCATAGCATCATCACCAGCAGGAAGGGTAATTGCCTCAATTGAGCCTCCAGGAGCGACAACGACATCATAAACTTTACCATCAACACTGACTGCATAGTTTTCAGGTGCTGTTGGCGAGGTTGTTTCCGTCACTGCTTTTGGCGTTAAACTCGCTTTGGTCGGAATCGGCTCAAAGGCAGCTGGGTTATTACGATTTTCTAGGAACTTTAAACCAATTTGAGGGAATAATGCATAGGTAAGCACATCATCAATTTGGTCATCGGCTAAACTAATACTTTTTTCTTTGGCTAGCGCTTGTAACTCTTCCGATAATTTATCTACTTCGGGATCAAGTAAATCAGCTGGTCGACAGGTAATCGCCTCTGAGCCTTCTAAAACACGTGTTTGAAGTGCTACATCGACAGGAGCAGCCGTCGCACCATATTCACCTTTTAAAACGCCAGATGTTTCTTTCGTTATCGACTTATAACGCTCACCGGTAAGAACATTTAATACCGCTTGTGTACCAACAATTTGCGAGGTAGGTGTTACTAGCGGGATATAGCCCAAATCTTTTCTGACACGAGGTATTTCATTTAATACATCGTCAAACTTATCCGCTGCACCTTGCTCTTTTAATTGGTTTTCCATGTTAGTTAACATACCACCAGGCACTTGTGCTGTTAAAATGCGAGCATCGACACCTTTCAAGCTACCTTCAAACTCAGCATATTTCTCTCTAACCTCACGGAAATATGCAGCGACTTCAGCCATTTTCTCTACATTCAAACCTGTATCACGTTGACTACCTTCGACAATTGAAGCAATTGTCTCAGTTGGCGAATGTCCGTAGGTCATACTCATCGAAGAAATAGAGGTATCAATAACATCAACATCACTATCAATCGCTTTCATTTGAGTTGCGACGCTAAGACCAGTTGTTGCGTGACAATGCAAGGCGATTGGCAGAGAAACTGTTTCTTTTAATTTTCCAATCAATTCTGCAGCATCATAAGGTTTTAATAAACCAGACATATCTTTAATGCAGAGTGAGTGGGCTCCCATATCTTCAAGTTGCTTCGCCATAGTTAACCAACCATCAAGGGTATGTACAGGGCTTTCGGTATAGCTCAAAGTCCCTTGTGCATGTGCACCAACTTTAACTGCAGCCTTAATTGATGTTTGTAAATTACGTACATCATTCATTGCATCAAAGATACGAAATACATCAATACCATTGATGTGAGCACGCTCTACAAACTTTTCTACGACATCATCAGCATAATGGCGATAACCTAAGATGTTTTGTCCACGAAATAACATTTGTTGTTTCGTATTCGGCATTGCTTTTTTTAGCGCACGAATGCGTTCCCAAGGATCTTCACCTAAATAACGAATACATGAATCAAATGTCGCACCGCCCCATGATTCAATTGACCAATACCCAACCTCGTCGAGTGTTGATGCAATGGGTAACATATCAGCTAAACGGAGCCTAGTGGCTAAAATTGACTGGTGACCGTCTCTTAAGACAACTTCGGTTATACCTAATGGCTTATTCATTTTAATGCCCTTTCTAACTTTAAATTATGTTTATTTGGAAACGTGGTTATGGTTCGATTTATTTTTTTTGATTATGTTGTCGACGATATTGCTCTACCGCTCCGCTGATTGCGGCAACCACACCTGGTGAAATATCACCATGTTTTTTAGCATGACTCTTATTTTTTTTAGTCGAACGCGATGGCGCTACAGCGACTGCATCAGGAAACTTGATTGCAAGTTTTGCCAACACTGTATTAATGAATACTATAAGGATACTTAAGAAGGCAAATACAAATACCATACCTGCTAACATAAGTGTGCCAGCTTCTAAAAATTCACTTTGCATATTGTCCATTTTTTAATCTCTTTCGATTTCTATGTAACTTCTTACAATTAGAATAATCACTCCAATAGATAAAAAGCAAACAATTTTATTGCGTTTCAGAAAAATAACTTTGCGTCAATAGTAAAAAGCAAAATTATTCACCTTAAATTAAGGTTTATTCACTTTATTTTGCATACTTTAAATATTGTATACAATATCAAAACCATGAATAATGGGATTAGACAACGAAAATCCCCTTGAAATATACAATATACGCATATGAATATATCATTGAAAAATTCGAATACATATACGAAGACAGCTGTAGTTTATCAAGCAGAATTTGATAAAAATATTCAACTTTAGTATAAAAATCGGACTCATTGAAAAAGCTTTAAATTAATAAGCGTCTATCGTTAATCGCCTCGCTAGAAGTAAGAACATTATCGAGATCTCCTAGCCTTTACTTTGTCAAAATCAAGCTCAAGAAGCCTTACTCTCAAGCTCATAACGAATAAAGTAAAGCTAAAACAATTTAGCTGTTGGCTGGTGAATTAAACGCATCAGTTGATCAGCTGAAATTATGACTATGATCAAAACGATAAAGACGACATAGCCAGCAGCGAAATCAAACAACTAAGCAAGGCAACTTGACAATGCTAAGCAATGAAGCAATATCCTTTAATTTTACTTTTTTAGAAATCTAGGAGGCGGCAAAAGTTTAACCTGCAAGCTAAGTGATCAGTAGTCAACTTCGCTATTTAAAACAGAGCAGCAACTTTTTCTTGGACATAAAAAAACCTAGCCAAAAGCTAGGTGTTTTATCTATTAAATAGAATGTGGCGGACGCGGCAGGAGTCGAACCTGCGACCGCCTGGTTCGTAGCCAGGTACTCTATCCAGCTGAGCTACGCGTCCGCGGTATGAAAATTTCTTTAACCAGCCTTTACATTAGCTGACCTTTTATTTAACCACTAAAGGTAGTGGCGGACGCGGCAGGAGTCGAACCTGCGACCGCCTGGTTCGTAGCCAGGTACTCTATCCAGCTGAGCTACGCGTCCTTATTCACTATTTTTATATCTTAGCTAAAGATAACAGTTTTCTTCTTCTACCCAACCATTAGCTGTAAAGATAATGGCGGAGAGGGAGGGATTCGAACCCTCGATCCGGGATAAACCAGATACTCCCTTAGCAGGGGAGCGCCTTCGGCCACTCGGCCACCTCTCCAATGGCTGCGAATTATAGAGAACTCAGAAAAAGAGTCAAACCTTTTTTTGAATTTATTTTATATAAAGCGCTGTTTGCTGAGAATTCATGCAATTAAGATGTTTTTTAATCATTCACTTGGTAATTGACATAAAAAAACACCGACTATGCGATGTTTTTTTACTAGGCTTAAAAAGAAGGTACTGCTCTTCTTTAAATAAAATTTTCTAATAAATAGTTTATTACAAGATTATTTATTATGCTTTATTGCCTGAAACTTCTTCTCCGCCTTTTTCTGCCTGTATTCGCATGTATATTTCTTCGCGATGTACAGATATTTCTTTTGGCGCATTAACACCTATTCTTACTTGATTTCCTTTAACGCCAAGCACTGTTACGGTAACTTCGTCACCAATCATTAATGTTTCGCCTACGCGTCTTGTCAATATAAGCATAATTGCTTCCTTATCCTTTAAAGTGAGATCACTAAATAAATATATATAAGCTAGTAATATATTAGAATTAGTTACTTTTAATCCTTACACTATAATTAATAGTCAACTTTAGATTAAAAGCCATTATTCATTTAAAACATCTTATCCAATAAACGTTTAAAATGAAGATTCTACCAATAAGCGACATTTTAATTTGTCTCTTATTATTGGGTCATATTTTAGCAAGTTTTCCGTATCCTTCAATGTATTTATAGCCTACTTTACTTGGCGATACTGTGATTAAGTGCAATTTTTCAGTTATTTTATGTAGCCAGTTACAAACTAGTTACAAAAAGAGCTAGCACTAAAAGAGGTAAATTGACAATCATAAAAAAAGGAAGCTCAAGCTTCCTTTTCATTTAGTTATACCGACTCTAATCACACTTAGCTAAGTGAACCGTTATGCTAATTTATCCGCTAACCAATCGGCAACGCTAGCAAGTGCTGCAGGAATATTTTCAGGCTGACTACCTCCGGCTTGTGCCATATCAGGACGACCACCGCCTTTACCACCAACTTGTTGTGCAACCATATTGACTAACTCACCGGCTTTAACGCGAGCAACTAAGTCTTTTGTTACACCCGCAATTAGGCCTACTTTTTCACCATTAGCTGTAGCTAACATAATGATACCTGATTGCATTTTGTTTTTAAGCTCATCAACCATACCGCGAAGAGCTTTACTCTCAACACCACCTAAATCAGCAATTAAGACTTTGACACCATTAATTTCAATACTTTGGTTAACTAAATCAGAGCCAGCTTGTGCAGCTAGCTCTTGTTTTAATTGCCCAACTTCTTTTTCAAGTTGTTTAGAACGGCTTATCAACTGCTCAACTTTGCCACCAACGTTAGCGACATCACTTTTAACCAAAGCGGCAATATTTGCTAAGGAAGCTGATTGCTGATTGATAAAATCTAAAGCAGCATTTGCAGTGACTGCTTCAATACGACGAACACCTGCTGCAATACCAGATTCAGAGACTATTTTTAGTAAACCAATATCACCAGTACGATCAACATGAACACCGCCACATAGCTCAATAGAGAAATCGCCTAGGGTCACAACACGTACTTCATCATCGTATTTTTCACCAAATAAAGCCATAGCACCTTTTTCTTTGGCTTCTTCAATATACATAGATTCAGTTTGCTTTAAATGATTTCGACGAATTTCATCATTTACCAGTTGTTCTACCGCTTGTAACTCTTGCGCACTAACCGCTTCAAAATGTGAAAAGTCAAAACGTAATTTCTCTTCATCGCATAAAGAGCCTTTTTGAGTAACATGTTCACCAAGTACTTTGCGTAACGCCGCATGCAATAAGTGGGTTGCGGTATGGTTTTTAGCGATAGCTGCTCTGCGTTCAACATTGATTTCAGCTTTGACACGGCGATTTAAACCAATATCTGTTCGTGCAATACCTTTATGTGCAAAAGCATTACCTAACTTAATTGTGTCTGATACTTCAAAGACACCGCCATCAAGGTGCAGTAGACCGCTATCGCCTACTTGACCACCCGATTCTGCGTAAAATGGCGTATGATCTAAGATAACAATGCCCTGCTCACCTGAATTTAATTGACTAACAGCTTCTTGCTCTTGGCTATTAAAAAGCTCAACCACAGTCGCCGAGTAAGAGTCATTATCGTAGCCTTTAAAAGCTGTTTTATGATCAGATTTAAGTTGTTGATTATAATCGGTGCCGAAATTACTCGCCTGTTGAGCACGCTCTCGCTGTTGCTTCATCGCTGCATCGAAGCCATCTTGATCTATTTTTAAATGACGTTCACGCGCAATATCAGCGGTTAAGTCAGCAGGGAAACCATAAGTGTCATATAACTTAAACACATCATCACCTTTAATAGTGTCATGCGATAAATTAGCTAAAATATCTTCCAGCATAAGCATACCGCGATCAAGCGTACGACCGAACTGTTCTTCTTCAATTCGTAATAATTTTTCAATGATTGCTTGTTGCTGAACTAACTCTGGGTATGCCTGGCCCATTTGCTCGATTAATGACGCGACCAATTTATGGAAAAAATGTCCTTTTGCTTCTAATTTATGACCATGGCGAATTGCACGACGGATTATTCGGCGAAGTACATACCCTCTACCTTCATTTGACGGTACAACACCGTCAACAATTAAAAAGCTACATGAACGAATATGATCGCTGATTACACGTAATGACTTATGCTCAAGATCAGTACAGCCAAGTAAACTTGCCGTATCTTTAATGAGTGCCTGAAAGATATCAATTTCATAATTGCTATGCACATTTTGCATAATAGCAGAAATACGTTCTAAGCCCATGCCCGTATCAATTGAAGGATTAGGTAATGGCTCCATACGACCATCGGCCTGACGATTGAATTGCATGAAAACAATATTCCAGATCTCAATAAAACGATCACCATCTTCATCTGGAGAGCCTGGAGGCCCACCAAAAATCTCTTCTCCGTGATCATAAAATATCTCAGAACAAGGTCCGCAAGGGCCAGTATCCCCCATAGACCAAAAGTTGTCTGACTCGTATTTTTTATCTGCTGATTTATCCCCTATACGAATAATTTTATCTTCAGGAACGCCAATAACATCCTTCCAATAATTAAAAGCTTCTTCATCACTTTGATATACTGTCACTAAAAGTTTATTTTTAGGTAGCCCTAGAACACGAGTTAAAAATTCCCAAGCGTAAGCTATTGCATCCTCTTTAAAATAATCGCCAAAACTGAAGTTACCTAGCATTTCGAAAAAAGTATGATGACGTGCAGTATAGCCAACATTCTCTAAATCATTATGTTTTCCACCAGCACGAACACAGCGTTGGGCCGAAGTTGCTCGTGTATAACTTCGTTTTTCGGCGCCTAAAAAGACATCTTTAAATGGTACCATGCCTGCATTGGTAAATAATAAGGTGGCATCATTACCGGGAACTAACGAACTACTTTTAACTATTTGATGTTGCTTAGTGGCAAAAAAATCTAAAAATGCCTGTCGGACTTCGGCGGTGCTTTTAATCATGGGATACTCAACAAATCGATTTAGGTCTAATTTAAGTCTGGTTTTTTGCTAATTCTGTTGCTTACTCTAATACCGACAAGATTTCATCAATGGAATAACCACGGTATTGTAAAAAACGAATTTTTTTGGCTTTTTCTTTTTGTGCTGTTTTTTTATCGAACTTTTTATTATTTTCATCAATAGCACATTTATCACCAAAGCGCTTATTATACGCAAGCTCGGCTTGAAGATACCAATCAATTTCACAACTTTCACGCAATTTTTGGATAATTGTTGCACAAACTCCCTTTTGTTTAAGTTCATTAGCGATAAACAACCAACCATAACCACGATTTACTTGATATCGACAGCGGCTTTGAGCAAAACGTTTATCACTTAAATAGTTTTTGGCAAGCAATACTTTAATTGCCTTATCGATATCTTCTTGTAAGAATTCACGTTGTTTTAGCTTTTGTTCTATTTCAATTTGTGAATGCTCACGTCTTGCTAATAAACCAACAGCACAATGTAATGCGGTTTGTTTCAAAATTACCTACTTTTATACCTGTACTAAAGTGATAAAGAGAGTTGTTGACTACTACTAGTTTGCTCAGCAAACCCCAAGCTTAAGCCAATTAACCGAATTCTGCGTTTATTTGCTCGCACAAAGGCTTTTGATAGTAAACCTATAAACAGCTCTCGTTGACATTGATGACTTTGCATCTCCACAGTTGTTTGATTAAAGTCTGAAAATTTTAATTTAACTCCCTGTCTCACTATCTTTCTGTCTTTATGAGGAATGAGTCGAGTAAGCAATTTATCATAAAGAGATTCTACTACCAACAAACACTCGGCCTGAGAAGTTAAGTCTTTTGCTAAGGTTGTTTCAATAGCAAGCGATTTTCTTAATCGACTTACCTTGAGTTCAGTATTATCTACTCCATGAGCTTTTGAGTATAAACTGCACGCAAATTTGCCAACAATATTATTTAGCACCCTAATATCACCGGCTCTGACATCGGCGCAGGTAACAAAACCATGGCGCTTCAGTTTTTCGAAGGTTTTTGGCCCAATACCGGGTATTTTTCTCAATGATAGCTTTGCGACAAAATTAGCAACCTTATCTGGCGTAATGACATACTGGCCATTGGGTTTATTTTCATCACTGGCAATCTTAGCAAGAAATTTATTGGGCGCAATCCCCGCTGAAGCAGTCAAGTTCAATTCATCATAAATATCAGCCCTTATTTGCTCGGCAATTAGTGTTGCGCTACCCTGACATTGAGTAACATGGCTGACATCAAGATAAGCCTCATCAAGTGACAATGGCTCTATCAGCTCGGTATAGCGCGAGAAAATATCACGAATATGTTGAGATACCTCTTTATATACCGCCATACGACCACCAACAATTTTCAGTTCTGGGCAAAGTTGTTTAGCCCGTACCGCTGACATAGCTGAGCGTACGCCAAATTTTCTTGCTAGATAATTACAGGTAGATAAAACGCTGCGCGGACCATCCCCACCAACGGCAAGCGGTATATTTCGATATTGTGGAAAATCCCTCATTTCTACAGCCGCATAAAAGCAGTCCATATCTATATGGATTATTTTTCGTTGACTAGCCATGTTCGAATCACCAAACCACCACACTGTACATAAGAACAGTATAGTGGTTTTACGATAACACGCAAGTAGGACATTAGTTTTTATTAAGAGTTAGCTGAAAAGCACAGAACTTAGGCAATCAATACCCTAAACACCGATAGATTTATACATTATTCAACCAAATGATTAACCACCAGCTCAAGCGTTGTCTCGCTATTAACTAAAACATCACGCGCTTCAGCTTTATAGTCGCCTGATTTAATACCAACGCCGCCTAGTTTTGAAACGATGGCATATACATGAACTTTTTCAACACTAGCTAACGTGTGTTCACTGCTCATCGCTTGACTATTATTTAACACCACCACAGTGGGTAAATCACTCGCTTTAAGTTTAACAGCTGCAAGTGGCATTCGCTGTCCATTTGTCGGAACGGCATAAACAAACACGACCCGATCCTCTCCCTTAGCTAGTTGTTTAGCAATGGTATCAGTCAAACTAACACTTATTTTTAATTGCGGTCCAGATAAGCTTTGCAGACTTTCTTGCGGTATATTGAGTCGATTCTTAGCTTCTGCGACGGCCTGTTTAAGTGCAGCATTATTAACACCTGGTTTATTTAAGTCAATAACGCGTTGCCAATAAACAATCGCTTGTTGGTAGTCTTGTGAAATAAAGTTATGCATACCCAGTAAGATATTAGTAGAAGGATCATTGACATCTATTGCTAGTGCTCTGTCTATATACTCTTGAACTGTCGAATTAAGCTGTTGAGCATTTTTGTAATATAATGCCTGAGCAATTGCCCCTAATAAGTCCGCTTGTTCACCTTCAATGTCAATAACTTGTTGAAAGGCATCGACTGCTTGATCAAAGTTACCAACAGCCACATAAGTTTGTCCTAAGTTATACCAAGCTTCACCATCGGTTGGATTAGCTTTGACATGTTTTTGAAGTTTCTCTATGTGAGCCAAAGCTTGATTTTGGCGTTGTCTCTGCATTTGCTCAGCTGACATGCTTTCTTGTTTGCTATGCTCATTTGAAAATTCAGTGAGAACTTTGAAACTACCTTGTTTATTATAAAGTAAGATCGAAAAAAACACGATAAAAGCACTTAACCCTATTGGCCATAAAATAGAGTACTGTCTAGTGCTAGTAGGCTTTTCTTGTTTGTCTTGGCTGTTAGTTTCAATATCTTGTAATAAAGTATTGTCAAGCTCTGCTAAAAGATATTGATAACTTTCTTCATCAATTGAACCTTCACCATAATCCTTTTCAATTTCTTGCTTATGCTCATGATATAGTTGAACATTTGTTTGATCACGCAAGTTTTTTTCTATCGTGCTTGTTTGTGAACTTTGTTTGAAAAAAGGTCGCCAAACTATCATCAATAACAGGATTAAAAATATAAGGCTAATTAATATAAATTCCATAATGCTATCTACTATTTCTCTTAATGTATTGAGAGGTAAGGATTATTTATCTTTTAAAAAGTTGTTGAGCTTATCTTGTTGTGCAGAAGTAAGTTGCAAGTCTTTTTTATCGAGTGGTTTTCTGCGGACTATGACAATAACCACGATGATCGCCAAGACAATCAGTACTGCAGGACCAAACCATAATACATAGGTAACGGCTGACACTCTAGGACGATATAAGACAAATTCACCATAGCGATTTACCATGAAATCAACAATTTCACTATCCGCTTTGCCTTGCTGTAATAATTGATAAAGCTCTTTACGCAAATCTTGAGCGATAGGAGAGTTAGAATCCGCTAAATTTTGGTTTTGACACTTAGGGCAACGAAGTTCCTTACTCAGCGCTTGAAAACGCACTTTAGTGACTTCATCGTTAAATTCAAACGTTTCAACCGGACTGGCCAAGGTTATATTGCTAACCAAGCTCAACACGAGTGAAATCATCAAAAGGTTAATTAAACGCATGTTATTTTCCCTGCTTTTTTTCTTTTGTTAACTGAGCAATTAGTGGCTCAAACTCACGTTGCCAAACTTTCGTATCAATCGCTCCAGCAAATCGTTTTCTAATAATACCGTGATGATCGATAACAAAAGTTTCAGGGGCACCATAAACCCCGAGATCCAAGCCTAGCGTTCCTTCTTCATCAAAAATTGAGAAGACATAGGGATCTTCATAAAAGCGCAACCACTTTTGTGCCGCATCACGTTCATCCTTGTAATTTAAACCATACAGTTTTACTTGCGGATCTTTAGCAATATCGACTAAATAGGGGTGTTCATATTTACAGGTTGGGCACCAAGTAGCCCAAACATTAACTAAGACAATATCACCAATAAGATCAGCTTGTGTCACTGTTTTCTTGCTGTCATTTAAGCTAGCTAGAGAAAAACTAGGCATAGCTTTACCTACCAATGCTGATGGCATGTCTTGCGGGTTAAGTGATAAACCTCGATAGAGTACCACACCGAGTGCAACTACTAATATTAAAGGTAAAAAACGAATCAACTTGTCCATAGCTATGCCTCTGACACTTTTGCTGGATGAGTCGTTAAATTGCTACCAGTATTTTCCTGTGAGTCAGCAACAGCAGCACTTGATACTTTACTGGTTTTTTTACTACGGTAACGTTTATCTAACATTGAGAAAATGCCCCCTAGGCACATAAATATTGCGCCAAGCCAAATCCAGCGAACAAAGGGTTTGTAATGCACACGAACCGCCCAAGCACCGTCTGGTAATGGATCACCTAGGGCCACATAAACATCACGGAACAAACCAGGATCAATTCCCGCTTCGGTCATACCCATTGTTTGTACCCGATAAGCTCGACGCTCTGGTTTCAATAAAGCAACAAAGTCACCGTCTTTGTAAACATTAATTTGTCCCTGCTCAGCGCTATAATTTGGCCCTTCAACATACTTAATACCAGAAAATTCAATTTCATAACCTGAGATGATGACTTTTTCATTTAAGGCCATTTTGATGTTAGTTTCACTTTCATATACAGAAACAAGTGTGACACCAACAATCGTAATAGCAATGCCGGCATGGGCAATAGTCATACCTAAATGACTGATGGTTATCTTGCTCGTTAATTTATATTGATTAACCATTTCTTTAATAACCACAAGAAAAACCCACATCGCCAGTATCATACCCATTGATACTAAGGCATTAAACTCACCGCCATAAATGACTGGAAATAACAGGCCAAAAGCAATACTCAGCACAGAGGGCTTTATTAGTTTCTTACGTAATTCACCTTGCTTAGCTTTTTTCCAGCGAATTAATGGTCCAATCCCCATGATGATAAAGAGGATGCTCATAATCGGCACAAAAACAGCGTTAAAATAAGGTGGGCCGACAGATATTTTTCCATAACCCATGGCATCAACTAAGAGTGGATATAAGGTACCAAGCAACACGGTAACCGTTGCCACAACAAGAATAACATTACAAAGTAACAGTGCAGTTTCACGCGAATAGAAGGCGAAACGAGAAAAACTTGCCACGGTATTTGCCCTAAAAGCGTATAAGGTTAATGAACCGCCCATGGCAATAGCTAACAGCATTAAAATGAAAATACCGCGAGATGGATCGGCAGCAAAAGAGTGCACTGAGGTAATGACGCCTGAACGCACTAAGAAAGTACCCAGTAAACTCAAACCAAATGCAAATATCGCTAATAAGATAGTCCAATTTCTAAAAGTGCCTCGCTTTTCGGTAACCGCGAGTGAATGAATTAATGCTGTACCAATTAACCAAGGCATAAAAGAGGCATTTTCAACTGGATCCCAGAACCACCAGCCACCCCAGCCAAGTTCATAATATGCCCACCAGCTGCCTAATGCGATACCAAGCGTCAAAAACATCCAAGCACCTACCGTCCATGGACGAGACCAGCGCGCCCAAGCCGCATCCATTTTACCGGCCATTAATGCAGCAACAGCAAAGGCAAAAGCAACAGCAAAGCCAACATAACCAAGATAAAGTAATGGTGGATGGATGATTAAACCAACATCTTGTAATAAGGGGTTTAAGTCACGACCTTCCATAGGAACAT
Source organism: Colwelliaceae bacterium MEBiC 14330 (assembly GCA_040779365.1). Lineage (GTDB taxonomy): Bacteria > Pseudomonadota > Gammaproteobacteria > Enterobacterales > Alteromonadaceae > Colwellia. The sequence goes on along the minus strand of JBFONR010000005.1, from coordinate 149,294 downwards.
TTGGCCATAAACGCTCAAATGGGTTTGACGTCAATAAAGTGAACGCAATAAAACCAATGGCAATCATACCCATTACAGCCAGCACTCTGGCAATGAATTCTTCTTCAATACCATTGGAAAAACTTGCAACGGCCGCTGTCCAAGCGGTTAGCGCAAAGACCCATAACAGCAAAGAGCCTTCATGACCGCCCCAAACAGCACTCACTTTAAAATAATAGGGTAAATGAGTATTTGAATGACTGGCAATATATTTTATGGAAAAGTCATCGATAACAAAGCTATAAGCAAGAATGACAAGGCTGATACTGGTAAAAATAAACATACCAAAAGTTAACGGTTTGGCATAACCAATAAGCCTTTTCAAGGTGCTTTGTTCTGAGCAATAGACGCCGACTAATGGAATAACACTTAAGCAGATAGAAAATGCTAAAGCTATAATAAGGGCTATATGACCAAGCTCAGGAACAAGCTCAGGCATTTTTGTTACCAGGTCAGGTATCATTGTCATCTCCGCTCTACTTCAATATCAGTTAATCTGGCCTTGGTCATTTCAATAACCAAGGCCAGATTAAGCATTACCCGACTATATTAACATTTTCTTTGTGAAAATATTAATGTAATTTAATCGCGCAAGTTGTTTCATAATGTTACAACTTACATAGGCTATGAACACCTTGACTATGGTATTATATGGCGCAGACTGATTTACCGAGCAGAATTAGAATAATAGCTTGTGTTAAAGCCAATAAACTAGCTTAAGATGAAATCTATTAATATTTCTTTGATAAAGATAAAATGAATACACTACCTAAAAAATCTACACAATCATTAATCTCTGCTGTCAATCTTACCTGTATAAGAGAAGATCGTTTGCTATTTAATGATTTATCATTTGAAATTAACCCTTGTGATATCGTTCAAGTTGAAGGGCCAAATGGCGCAGGTAAAACTAGCCTATTACGAATTTTAGCAGGCTTATCTCAACCGTATGACGGTCATGTTTATTATCAAAAGAAAAAGATTACTCAATGTCGAGAAGAGTTCCAACAAAATTTGTTATATTTTGGCCATTTATCTGGAATTAAGGGTGAGATGACTGCCGAAGAAAACTTGAGATTTAATCTAGCGCTGCATGCAAGCTCCCCCGACAACTGCGCTTCTTATTTGGCAAAAATGAATTTACTTGGCTTTGAAGATAGTTTAGCTTCACATTTAAGCGCAGGACAACATAGGCGTATAGCGTTAGCAAGGTTATACCAAAGTAATGCGCCAGTTTGGATTTTAGATGAACCTTTTACTGCGATAGATAAGCAGGGTGTTGACAGTTTAGAGCACCTTTTTTGTCAACATGCCGCAAGGGGAGGCTGTGTTATTTTGACCACCCACCAAGATATCATGAGTATTAAACCGGATCAGCTAAAAAAAATCAGCCTAGATTATAGCTACGAGGTTAATGGTGTTTAAAATAAATATAGTTATAGAGGCTGTCTCCTCATGACCTTAAAAAATCAGTCCGTAAAAATGACAGATTCCTTAACAGCAAAAACAGAACAGACAGGGCAAAAATTGTCTTATCGTAGTGCTTTTATGCTGATGGTAAAACGTGACTTAACCATAGCGTTGCGTCATAAAGACGATATCATCAATCCACTGTTATTCTTTGTAATTGTTATTACACTTTTCCCATTAGGTATTGGCCCAGAAGCCCAAATGCTCAGCCGTATTGCACCTGGAGTAATTTGGGTAGCAGCACTACTGGCAACGCTACTATCCTTAGATCGGCTTTTTAAATCAGATCATCATGATGGCTCTCTAGAGCAAATGTTACTCAGTCCTTATCCGGTTTTTTTACTCGTGCTCGCCAAAATATGTGCACATTGGCTTATCACTGGCTTGCCGTTAATTTTCATTGCACCTGTGCTGGCGGTGTTATTGCACTTAAACGAACACAGTTATACGGCTTTGCTTTTAACATTATTGCTCGGTACTCCTGTACTCAGTTTACTCGGAGCCATTGGTGTTGCGCTAACTGTTGGCATTAAAAAGGGTGGTATATTACTCAGCTTATTGGTATTACCGCTTTATATACCGGTATTGATTTTTGCAACCAGCGCAATAGACACTGCCGCGCTTGGCTTACCTTATAGCGGACAACTTGCTATAATTGCCGCTCTATTCTTTGGATCTTTAACGCTAGCACCCTTTGCCGTTGGTGCAGCCCTAAAAGTGAGTACCAACTAATGTGGAAATGGTTACATCCCTATGCAAACCCTGAAGTGTCTTATCACTTTACCAATAAATTATTACCTTGGTTAAGTGTACTGGCCGCAGTCTTTTTATGTATAGGTCTTGTTTGGGCGTTATTATTTGCTCCTGCAGATTATCAACAAGGTCATAGCTTTAGAATATTCTATGTCCATGTGCCTGCGGCATCTTTATCAATGGGTATTTATTTTGCTATGGCCATTGCAGCATTTTGTAGCTTGGTCTGGCAGTTAAAACTCGCTGATGCGTCAGCTGCTGCAATGGCCCCTGTTGGTGCAGCATTTACAGCAATAGCATTAATTACAGGCTCTGCTTGGGGTAAGCCTATGTGGGGCACATGGTGGGTTTGGGATGCCCGCTTAACCTCTGAACTAATTTTATTATTTTTATACTTAGGAGTCATTGCCTTACACAGTGCTTTTGAGGATAAAAATCTCGCAGGAAAAGCTGCTGGTATTCTCACCTTGGTCGGCGTAATTAACATACCTATAATTAAATACTCTGTTGATTGGTGGAATACGCTTCATCAAGGTTCTACTGTCAGTAAGCTTGGCAAACCATCGATGGCGCTTGATATGTTATGGCCATTCATTGTTTGCTTTATCGGCTTTTCCTTATTGGTTGGCGTGATCATCTGCTTACGCTTTAGGAATGAAATTCTAGCTCGCAATAGCATACGTCCTTGGGTGCGTGAGTTAGTCAAAACACATAAAAATAAGTAACGATAAGTTACCTCAACCAACACTAAAATTAGCGACGTAATTGGAGAGCAATCAATGCAATTTAGTAGTTTCAGCGAATTCATCGATATGGGGGGCTATGGCTTTTATGTCTGGCTTTCATTTGGCACCACCGCATTAATATTGAGCTTTTTATTAGTCAGTTCAAAGGCTGGCCACCAAAAAATCATTAATGAAATTGCTAAGCGTCAGCAACGTGATGACAAATTACGTCAAGCAAGAGAAATACGCAAACAAGAAAAACGTTCAATCAATGAGGTTACTGAATAATGCACCCACGTCGTAAAAAACGCCTTACCATTGTTGCCTCCGTTTTAATTGGTATAGCGATAGTGTCTGGACTCGTTTTATATGCGCTTAGCCAAAATATAGACTTATTCTATAAACCTTCAGAGATAAGCTTAGGCAAGGAAGAAACAGGATTAAAACCAGCTATTGGACAACGCTTACGTATAGGTGGCCTTGTTGTTCCTGGGAGTGTTAAACGAGACTCAGAAAGTTTAAAAGTTTCATTTCAACTTTCTGATATGACGATGCCAATCGAATTTAAAGACAGCGATCCGAAAGTGACAGTTTATTATGAAGGGATTTTGCCTGATCTTTTCCGAGAAGGGCAAGGTATTGTCGCGAACGGTACACTTGAAAAACATGCTACTTCAGGATTAAGTATCACAGCCAGTGAAGTGTTAGCAAAACACGATGAAAATTATATGCCAGCTGAACTTGCTGAATCTGCAGGTCAAAAGCATGAAAAAGCAACTTATACTCAAAAGCAGTTAGAGAGTAAAAATAATTAATCTTATAAAATTAAATGACTAAAAAAGCTGACAATATCGTCAGCTTTTTTGTTTAAGGTTAACATTATTAATAAGGTGACGTAATTTTATTACCAATACTATTAAGTATATTAATGTCACCATCACATACTGCAACGATAGTTTTACCCTGCTTAAAATCTTTTGGAATAATCATTTCGCCGCAAACATTTAAATCAATAAATTGTGTCTTCCTATACATAGCTAAATCACCATCACAACAATAAATGATCGTCACTTTCTTTTTAGCTTCACTCATTATTAAGTCCTTTTAAAAATTATATCATATCTTTTTTTACGTTAGCTCATAAACACACTTAGGTTCTTAGACTCCATACAAAACTGTTTATTTTATAAACAAAAAAACAATCCTAATAGGGTAAGACCAGTAAGTCAACAACTGGTTAAACCAGTAAGCTATATTATAAAAGTCATTAAGAAAACTATCGAAACACTTAAGTTAAACATTGTATTTATTGTCAAATAATTAGGGGCTGTTGAACTTTCGAGATTACTTTTACAGCAACTTGTTTGGTATTTATACAAGGCAGAGTATGTGGCGTGTAGCTGGCTACTCGAACATACGATAACCTAGTATAAATTTCAAACAAGTGCTGCCCTTTAGGGTTCATTTAAAACAAATTTACTCATTGTTGCTCGCTTTTTTAATAGAATGACTATGATACAAAACTTGCGCCGCGATTAAATCCGTTTTAAGTTGAATAAATTTTAACCCTGAAAGATCAATAGCCCCTAACTGTCGAATTTGATAATTTTCTCATAGGTTTAATAATCTATTTACCATAGATCTATGCAAAATATTCACAACTCAGATGTTGTGAATTATTTCCAGCTTCTCATTTTACAGCCTTTTACCGCGTAAAATAAAATAAACAAATAACAAGGTAGCATCACGATATAACCTCCTTGAAGGTCGATAGCCTGACCACTACTGCCGCTTGCTAAACTCCAGAATAAAGGCCCAAATGCCCCGCCTGAAATCCCCATCACTAATAACGCAGAGCCAACACTAGTCAATTTGCCCATACCAGAAAGTGCTAATGGAAATACAGCAGGCCATACAATTGCATTAGCAAGACCTAAAAATGCAATCAGTATCAATGTATCTGGCAGCTGAGCACCACCTAGAATAAATGATAAGGCATTAGCGATTGTAAAAGAGTTATTATCGCCAAACACTACGCCTAAGCTTAAAAATACTCCTAAAACAGCTGAAACCATTAACGCACTTTGTTGTGAAATGAAGCGAGGAATGAGTGCAATACCTAAGACATAACCCAAGACCATACAGCCCATGGTGTATGAAGTCATCACACTATAATTTTCTACCCCTAAAGCAAGCGCAAATGCACCAATGGTATCTCCAGCAATCACTTCTACAGCAACGTACAAAAATAAAGCGACAACACCAAGTGCTAGGTTAGGGTGAGCAAGCGCTTCTTTTAAATGACCTTTGTTTTCACCTTCTGTTTCTTCACTGGCTAATTCAGGCAATGGTGATTGTTTAACAGCAAAACCAAGCAAACCAATAAACAGTGCCATACCTAAATAAGGAAGAATTAATTTATTAGCCATTGCATCGATTTGACTTTGACTCAGCTCAGTACCAACCGTATCAGTAAAGCCACTTAAAATTAAAGCAGTAAAAACGATGGGCGCTACAACACCTGCCCCCTTATTTAAGATACCCATTATGGAAATACGTGCGGCTGCAGACTCTTCAGGACCAATGCGAACAACATAGGGGTTAACGGCTGTTTGTAATAAGGTTTGCCCTGCCCCCATGACTAACTGAGCAAGTAAAAACAGCGGAAAAAATTGAGTTTTTGCTGCCGGAATAAATAACAAACCAGCCAACATCATAGTAGCCATTCCTAATGCCATACCGTTTTTATAACCTACTCTTCTGATGATGGCAGCAGAAGGAAGTGCGGTAAATGTCACAGCAATATAAAAAGAGAATAATATTAACGATGCCTGAAAGGGGGTTAACTGCAAAATCTGCTGAAGATATGGCATTAATGAGCCATTTAGCCAAGTGGCAAAACCTAAAATAAAAAATAACCCTGCGACAATTATCATCGGCAGTGCATTACTTTGCTTCTTCTCTTGTGTTAAAGACATTTCCATAACTTCCTCGTCAACTTGCGTTGTTATTATAATTTTTGTGTAAATTAAGTAAGTAACAAAATGAACTGTGAAATGAGTTACTAAACCTTGCGACCTGCAATCCAGGTTGATTTTACTGATAAATCATCATTTAAAATGACCATATCAGCTTGCTTTCCTTCCTTGAGTTCACCACGAATAATGGTTTGATTTTGGTATAAATACTCTGCTGGATATAGGCTAGCCATACGTAATGCTTCATTTAAAGGCATACCTAAAAACTTATGAGTATTTTTAACAGCACTAGCCATATCCAGAGAAGAGCCAGCTAATTCACCTGTAGTAGAAGTAAGCTTGCCATTATCGACATAAACCGTACGATCATATAAAGCAAATTCAGTTTGATCTGTACCAACGGGTGGCATCGCATCTGTTACTAAAAATATTTTACCTTGTGGTTTAGCTTGTATAGCTAATTTACAACTGGCGTAATCAACATGAAAGCCATCAACAATTAAGCCACAACTTGTCTTATTATTAAGCAAGGCTGCCCCAACAACGCCAGGCTCACGCCCTTGTAAAGGTGACATAGCATTAAATAAATGCGTAAAACCTGTAGCGCCAGCATCTATTGCCCGCTCGGTTGTCTGGTAGTCTGCATTGGTATGACCTAAGCAAACTTTAATACCTAAATCCGACATACGCTTAATGTCTTCAGCATTTACCGTTTCAGGAGCAAGAGTCACAATGACTTGACCTATATCCTGTCGTGCAAGCACCTGCCATTCAGCATCGCTGATTGGGCGAATATAATCTGCGCAATGAGTACCTTTTTTTTCTACTGATAAATGAGGTCCTTCAAAATGTATACCGACAATGCCGGGTACCCCCTCATTAATTGCTTGTGCAATCGCATCAGCGGCTTGTTGCATCACTTCAACTTTATCGGTAATTAAGGTCGGTGTCATTGCAGTGGTACCAAACTTAGCATGGGCAAGCATAATAGTTTTTAGCTTTTCAATAGAAGGAGAATCATTAAATAACGCACCACCACCACCGTTTACTTGTAAATCGATAAACCCTGGCACAACTAAGCCACTTGCGGTTTCATCAATATTGCTAATATCTTGATCAATAGCGACTATCTTACCATTGACTATCGTCAGTACTTGATCATCGAGAAAAGCTTCTCCGTCAAATAGACGTTTAGCATGGAAGCGTTTGTAAATCATTTCTTGTCCTACATTATCAGGTGGGAAAACTATATTAAAACGAAACTACGCAGTTCGTTGCACGGATAACTTAGCCTGTTGTTGTCTAGCAAAGATTACTGAACCAACTTCTGGCGCAAATAAAGGCTCTTCAAGAATTGCTTTAACCTCGGCAGCCAACCAGGGTTTTAATCTAGGTGTCAAACCTCCAATCATCGACATACGTGGTGGCTTTTTTGCTGAAAGTGTACGTGCAATACTATTAATATACTCAGCACCTTCACTGACAATAGCTAAGGCAACTTCGTCGCCTTGCTCAGCGGCATCAAAGACCAAATTAGCTTGTTGGGCATAAAAAGTTGCTTTTTGACTGGCAACAACTTCAACAAGATCCGTATCATCTTTACAGTTAAGCTTTGACAGTAACACATCTGTCATCAATGTGTTTTCAACTATACCATCAAGTGATAATAATACTTGCTTGACACCTTGTAAGCCAAACCAAGCACCACTGCCCTTATCACCGTGAGGAAAACCATGAGCCCCGACAATAGTTTGTTGATCATCTACGCATGAAAACCCACATGAACCGGTGCCACTAATCATTACAGCGCCATCACTACCATTATGCGCCCCCAAACAAGCAATTAAAAGATCAGTGGCTAAATGCATCGATTTGAAGGGATGTGGCCATGCTAACATTTTATCGAAAAGCACGGGCAAGTTAACACCTGCTAAGCCAACGCCAGCGACAATTTCATTTAATTCAATATGTGCTAAGCCAGCATCTTTCAAAGCGAGCTTGGCAGATTCAGTAATCGAATTTGTCGCTTGCTCAAACCCATGTAATGGGTTGCCCGGACCTGAAATGCCTGTTCCAAGTATTTCATTATCTTTATTCATAACAATGGTTTTACATTTACTGCCACCACCATCAATACCTAAAAACAATTCATTTTTTTTGTCACTACTTGTCAGCATACCGACCCCATGTTAACTATTTATACGATTATTATTTTGTGATTTTTGTTATCTTATCGACAAATGACAGCGTTGTCATTTGTTTTTTTTCGATTAAAAATAAGCTTTTGCAACAAGTGTTACCAAATGTAATTTAACCAATTGATAATAATAGATAATTATTAATTGGTTAATTTTGTATTATTTCACTTCAGTAATACGACTGGCTCTTAAGCCGTTAATGCTTCGACTTCGCACATTGACCTTACCTTCCAATGCAACGGGTTCAACATAGGTTGTCCAATCTCCGCCGTTTACTTGGTATTCAATCGTTAAGCCCGGAAAAGCAATATTGGCATGTAACTTACCTGATTTGATTAGCGCGCCTACGGTTGGGAGTCGATAATCAATTTGTGCTAACTCAAGCTTTGCAAACTCTTTTTTTCCTAAAGTGTTAGCAAATAATGACCACTCATTATCACGCCTTGCTTTCATCTCTTGGGTAAAGTTATTGCTTTGCGAGGAATATTTAGCGCCTTGATAGTTGTAAGGAACAGCCCAGTCAGCTAAATGCCAGGCACGCTCTGCTAAAGCTAATAAACGAGGGAAAACTTTATGTTCTACCATATCATCAGTACGAACGTTTTCACTCCACAACTGACCTTGAATTCCTAGAAATTTTTGTCCCTCAACAAGCGGTGTTTTAGTATCATCGGCAACATAAGTATTGTCCTCTCTGTCTAACCAAAACTCAGCGTGTACCGGAAGGTTATCTGGCATAAACTGGAATACTTTTTCAGTATTGGTATGACGTGATGCCCAATAATAACCATGCTCTTTAGGATCGGCTTCATGAGGAAAATCAAAATACAAAACATCGGGGCTTGAAATAACAACTTGCCAATCGCGATTCGCTAACTGATGTACTTTATCATGTCCGCCCCAAAATAAAGCGTCCCATGCGTTAGCTTGCACAATTGCTGGCATATTTTCCTTGCGAGTATGTTCCATACCGTCACTCCAGCCGGCGGTCTCTATATCAAGCTCTGACAATATACCGGCAACACGCTCAATAAAGTAAGCGCCAAGTTCACTCATTTTGCTGACGCCTTTATCGTTATTAGCAACAAATGCTTTACATTCTGGCGATTCTAGCCAAGCACCAGCGGTTTCATCAGCGCCAATATGATAACGAGTTAAAGGTTGGCCTGCATCAGCGTGAATCTTTTTAACTTGTGTCATGACTTCAATAACAAAATCATAAGATGACTCTAAACAAGCATTGATAGTGTTATCACTGTAAAATTGCACTGAAGAGTATTGCGTTGTATCAGAAAAATCCTCTAACAAAAATTGCTTAGCTTTTTTCTCATCTTCTAGCGCTTGATATTTCTTGTATCGAGCTGTCATTGCTTTGATAGATGCGCGTGAATGACCTGGCATATCTAATGATGGAATAACTTGGATATGACGAGCGCTGGCAGCCTTTAATATTTCTTGATAATCGCTTACAGAGTAGTAGCCACTAACTGAAGAATTACCATCAATACCTGCACCTAACTGTGGCATTAAACACATTTCTTCGGTTACATCAAAACAACGTTTTGCGCCAATATCCGTTAATTCAGGTAAGCTTGGAATTTCTAGACGCCATCCTTCATCATCACCTAGATGTAAATGAAGCTTATTTAATTTATATGCTGCCATTTGGTCAAGCAGGTTTAGAATAAACTCTTTAGAATGAAAATTACGAGCAACATCAATTAGCATACCTCTAAATGCATAATGAGGCTCATCATCAACGGTCAAAATAGGTAACCTGTTCTCGCCGACTTTCAATAAACTTGCCAATGACTGCAAGCCATTAAATACACCATTACCATCAACACCGACAATAGTAATAGCTTTTTCCGAGACGGTTAAACGATAACTGCCTATAATTTTACTTTCATTAGCAGCAATACTTAAATGAAGTGGCAAGCCAGATTTATTTTGTTTGAGACCCAAAGTATCTAAGCGCGCTAGGGCGGCATCAACATCTTGAGATTTTACATTCCCTAAAGAAACTAGAACCCCTTGACTAATATCAACAAAGCTCTTATTGGTGTCAATGTTCACAGATTTTGGTGTCGGAATAATTGCTTGGAGAACGGATAGCTCATCTTCAACTAAGACCGCATTACGTTGATAGAGCTTTTCGCTTGTTAACCACTCAGTTCTGTCTTTTGCACTGCGTTTAAATTGCGTTGCAACATCGGTGAAACTTTCTACGTGAGGCACTACCTCTAAACCGGTATCTTGGTCAATATATGGCTTAGTACTCTCGATTACGCGAGCTTGTAACCCTTGAGCACTTACAATGAAGTTTGGCATGATATCAGATTCAGCCAGTGCCCAAAACTGTGCGCGAAATAGTAGGGTTTTTGTTTCTCCTGGCGCAAAACCTGAAAAATTATCTTGTAAGTCTATTAAATGTAGATCGCCATTTAGATGCCTAACATTAAAATCATTACTTTCAAAAGATTGAATGGGCGCAATATGACTAAAATGAATAGTCCAATCTTTAGCTGCAATAGCCTGTTTCGCGGTAAAGCTAAGCTCAACTTCAAAACAAACACCATCGGCTATTTTACTATCGCATTTATCAGTAGGTATATTAGTCACCACTCGATAATTAACATCAAGATTTTTTGCTACGTCGTTGATATCTTTTTGAGTGATTGAATGGATAGCCTGTAAATTAATTTTCTCATCATTCTCAATAGAAGAGTTAATTGATTGCTCACAACCAACGAGCGTTAATGTACTGGCTATCGCTAGTGCCAGCATATTTCTAGATGTTTTCTTGATTATCATTAATTAGGACCTTAAGAGCTTTTACGGGTAAAATATGCTTTATCCCATTTGTTTATTGCATAACTATCCTAATTTTTGACAGCGCTGTCAAAAGAAATTACAATAAAAAAACACAAAATGACAAAATTGAGTCAGTATGGCTGATAAAAATACTAAAAGTGTTCTTGTGGTTGGTGGTGGAACAGCAGGTTGGATAGCCGCGAGTTACTTGGCTAAAAAACTGGGTAGTCACCAAGAAAACTCTGTCAAAGTTACTGTGATAGAATCACCCGATATTGATACTATTGGCGTGGGCGAAGGGACATTTCCAACAATAAAGTCAACATTAAAATTCTTAGGTATATCAGAAACTGATTTCATTAAAAAAGCTGACGCAACATTCAAGCAAGCAATTAAGTTCTCCAATTGGCTTTATAACCCTGGTGAAACAAATCACCGAAATTACTATTATCATTTATTCGACACACCCAAGGGTGCTCCCAATTTTGACATATCTCCCCATTGGCTGATAAATAATACGGCTAATAAAGCTCCTTTTGATGAAACAGTATCAATTCAAACAATATTTTGTGATAACAATCTAGCTCCGAAAAAAATTACTACGAAAGAGTATGATGGACTTAATTATGCTTATCACTTAGATGCTGTAAAGTTTGCAAAATTTTTACGCGAATATGCCGTTAATTCATTAGGAGTAACACACCTAATCGGCACCGTAACTGATGTTAAGCTAGCAGAAGATGGTTTTATAAGTTCCGTAATAAGCAAAGAGTGTGGGGAAATATCTGCAGATCTATTTATTGATTGTACAGGTTTTAAGTCCCTTTTAATTGGTGAAACCTATAATATTGATTTTGAAGATACTAGTGATATCCTGTTTTGTGACAATGCGGTTACAATGCAAGTTCCTTATGATGACATAGATACTCCTATAATGACTCATACCCTATCAACCGCTCAACCTGCAGGTTGGACATGGGATATAGGGCTTACCAAGCGAAGAGGGGTTGGTTATGTTTACTCAAGTAAACATTCCAGCCACCAAGAAGCTGAACAATTGCTACGTGATTATGTGGGTAAAAGTAGTGAACAACTACCAACTCGCCACATCCCAATGAAAACCGGTTATAGAACAAAACAGTGGCATAATAATTGTGTCGCTTTAGGTTTATCTGCAGGCTTTATAGAGCCGCTTGAGTCAACAGCTTTAGCCATGATCGAACTTGCCACAAAGTTTTTAAGTGATGAGTTTCCCTATTCTAAAAAAGCCATGCCAATCATAGAAAAAAAGTTTAATGAGGTATTTATTTATCGTTGGCAAGCAATTGTAGATTTTGTCAAGCTTCACTATGTCATAAGTAAACGTGATGATTCTAAATTTTGGCGAGATAATAGAGAAGCAAGCAGCATCCCCGACAGTTTAAAAGCAAAACTTGAAAAATGGAGTATGTCTGCTCCAACTCGAAATGACTTCCCATCTATTTATGATATTTTTGGTTTAGAAAGCCATCAATATGTTTTATATGGCATGGATTTTTGCCCCGATATAAGCCATCAAAAGTCAGCTATCATGGTTAACGAAAAACTAGCAAAACATTATTTAGCACAAGTTTTAAAACAAGGTAAGCAAACCGCTCCCTTAATGCAAAAAAATAGAGATCTGATTAACAAGGTCTATCAATATGGCTTTAAGAAAATATAAGCGTCTAAGGCTTTTAAACAAGTTAACGTTAGCAATTATTATCTAATCATAATAATTGCTAACGAGCGTTTCGCCCGTTAACTCATGAGTATACTTTAGAGAGCATTTTCATCGTCTACCTAGCTCAGTGATCTATTTATACTATAGGGTTTTACTTGCAGTAATTTAGCTGACTAAAATAAGCTGTTATCTTCTCATTGCTACCAACGAAAGACGAAAGCCTTGAAAACTATTAAATACGTTGCAAACCATATTTGTATATTTTATCGATTAGCTCTCTATTTTTAGGTAGTTTACTTAATGCTTTATCTGTTTTTTCAGCAATATTTTTAAAGACTTTATCAGCGACTTTATCGTTATCCAGACGATTGAGAAACAGCTCAGACTCATCCTCAAACTCCATCCCATAAAGAATATATCGATAATTTTCTAAATTAAAGACACTAAATTTATTGGCAAAATCATAATGACTCGGCGGTTGATACTTCCAACGTGCTAACCTATCTTTTAGTGAGTTAGGAATACTAGCTTCTAAACGGTTATCACACCAAAAATCTGTATCATTTCTTTTTGATAAACAATAATGTGCTTTAATAAAGTCGACAATATTTATCCAACTATTACTCACTCGTTGATTAAATTGCTCAGCAATTAATGCGCTTTCAATGTTGTTGCTTGGGAATTGTTCTGCGAGCATTTTCGCTGTCGTATCAAAGACTAACAAACCAGTGGCTTCTAAAGGCTCAACAAAGCCCTGTGACAGGCCAATAGCAACACAATTTTTCTGCCAAAACTTCTCACGATAGCCTACTTTCATCGGGATAACTCGACTACTTATATTTTCAGCAGAGCTACCAATATAATCCCTTAAATCTTGTTCTGCTTGTTCATGCGTTGTGTGGCTAGATGAATAAACATGGCCAATACCGCGGCGGTTTTTCAAACCAATATCCCAAATCCAGCCAGCATTTAATGCTGTCGATGTTGTAAATGAAGGTATTGGCGTATCCTCTTCGTCATAGGGCACTTGAATAGCTACCGCATGATCAGCAAATAAAACATCACTTTTATCGATGAAAGGCACCTTAAGCGCTTCACCCAACAATAAAGATTGAAAACCGGTACAATCGACAAAAAAATCAGCCGCAATTATTTTATCACCACTGGTGACTAAAGATTCTATCGAACCATCTTGCGCTAATGTCACATCAGCTATATCCGCTTTTATATGCTTAACACCAAGTTTTGATACTGCATGTTTAGTTAATAATGCAGTAAATTTGCTTGCATCTAAATGATAGGCATACGGAGTTACCCCCTGATATTCTGCTGTGGTAATTAATTTGGGCGCCAATCCACTATCACACACCTTACCTTGAATAGAAATGGCATCAACATAGCTCAGTCCGCTTTCTCTTAAACTTTTAAGCCAGTAAGATGTCAAATCCAAATTTGACATGGTTGGATTATCGAAGACATGATGATAATAGCTCGGTTTACATTTAATGGGGTTGTTTACCCAATCAACAAATTTAATACCTTGCTTAAAAGTCGCATCACACTCAACAATAAACTCAGTTTCACTTATGCCCAGCGATTGTAATGTTTGTCTCATCAGAGGGACAGTACCTTCACCTACCCCTACCGTTGGAATATTATCAGACTCAACTAATGTTATGGTTATATCATTTCCAACTTTAATAAGTTTTTTTGCTAAATGATTCGCTGTCAACCAACCGGCTGTTCCACCTCCGGCAATAACGATATTCTTTAACTCTTTTATATTGTTCACTTTAAAACCTCCAAAGTTAAACGGCGCTAACGGAGTAATTGTGGTTTTTAAATAATCCTAGACTACTTCAATTGGCTTAATAGCCATGAGGTGATATCTTTTACGTGCTTTTCAGATAACTGCCCCAGTATGCTACGCTTTCTTTTCGGAATATGTTCATATTTATCAGTCTGATCTGAGAAAATATAATAGTCAAAATAGTCTCGCCAAGCATTTTTTTGGTGCTGTGGTAAATCTCGAATTGTCACCATTGACATTAACATTAAATCTAACGGAGATGGTTTTTCATTGCCCCCTATAGCACCGCCGCTCCAGTAGTTAATTAATATATTAAAGTTGGCTAAAGACTGAACATGATGCCACCACAATGATGGTATGTATAAAGCATCGCCTGGCTCAAGTTCAGCAACAAGTGCATGTTGTAATGCAAGTTTAAAACGCGGGTATTTGTTAAAATCTGGCGCTGAAAAATCTACCAGACTAATGGGTGCACCTGCTGGAGTAAAATCAATAGGCCCTAGATATAGGTTATTGATTTGTTCGGGAGGAAACAAAGTAAACCTCCTTCTGCCCGCAACATTACAGGCAATATTTTCTGCGTCATCATAGTGAGCAGCGACTACGGCATTACTTCCAATCCAAATTCGAGGTTCAACCTCTTTATCAAAAAGGTCAAATACATGCTCGCTAGCATAACTAGGAAAGTGCTCAGATAACATCGCACTTTGCAGCGCTAAAGTATCACGTTCTTGTTGCTCAGGCGCATCGAGAAGCTCTTTTATAAATGAAGCGAACTCATTAACTTCTCTTTTAAAGTTAAAGCCATTAAATGCCTCGTTATAAGTAAATAAGCCATTGAACTTAGCTTTCAATCGAGCATATTTAACCTTACCGCCGACATAATTATCATTAAGGTAATGAGCAAGATGAGTATTACCTTGTTTTGCTATGTTTACGATGGGCCAGTGGTTTACATAGCCTTTTAAGATGGCAGGTTGGCCTGACTGTTGAATTTCATTTTCAAATATATCACGAGTCACATCATGCCAAACTTTAACTTTCTTCGAGATCTGAAGCATCTAACATCACCACCTTACAATCAAACAGTTTTTACTGATTAGCTTTCAAAATTTGCTTTTAGTTTCAGTAGTCTGTTTACTTGGCTTAATGAAGATAAATGGGCATAAATAGCTGGAAAATATTTACGTTTAAATACCGTTAAAGCAGTTTCATCATCAAGTGCATGAAGAGCCTCTTCGTCAATCTTGTACAAACCATTTATCTTTTTAGTGCCTTGTGCTCCCAAACTGAGTTTTAAGTCAAGTGACTGAATTAGATCATGTTCAACGAGAAAATCAATAAATATATCTGTCGCCTCTTCTTTGGCAACTAAGTCGGTCAATTTAGTGGAAATTTTCTCTGTTAGTTCAGATGGGCTGCCATCCTCATTGAATAATATTGTTCCGTGTTCCTTGCTCAATAAAGGGCTATGCTCATCAATACAAAGCATCATTTCCTGCTCTTTATTTTCATCTTTACCGACAGCAAAAGGATAACGCTGAATATTCGCGGGTATGTAATCAGCATTAACTTTGCCCTCAGTAAAAACTAAGTTTTCATTTTCTGTTAAGCCCATTAATGCCACACTTTTAAAACGCCCAGTATCTTCTTGCTTTATGAAAAATATCGGATAGTCCGATGAAGCTTTTAAAAATTCAAAAGCTAAAATCGGAATAATATTTTGCTGTTGAATATGGCTGTAAAATTTATCTGCTTGTATTTTAATATTTTTATGAATATTAGAATCTAATGGCACTATTTTACTTTGCATTTTTAATTCCTATGAGTATCTGTGAGTTTTTTACAATATTAGCTAGATTAATTATACATTACCTAAAACAACTTGCCTGACGGGTATAGTCGCTATGAAGTAATAATCAGAGTAATCGTTAAATTAATAAACTCTCAAGAATTTTTAATAAACAATATACTTAAATCTATCATAAAACCTTAAGATTTTTCATAAAAAAAAGTCGAGCATTAGCTCGACTTTTTCAATGACAGCCTAGCTTAGAAATTAATTCTTACGCCAGCTACAATTCTACGACCGTTAGCATAAATTGACATTACGCGGTCTTTTTCAGTATTGTACTGAACAACTTCTTCATCAGTTAAGTTGATTGCTTCAAGTGTAAATGAAATGTTTTCATTTAGGTTATATGTACCACTTGCATCAAGCTGACCAAAACCTTCAGTCCAAAGCTCATCACCATTAAAGTGTAGACCTGTATACCAATCACTACGATAGTTATACATTAAGCGCGCACCGAAATCATCGTTTTCATAGTACGCAGTCAGGTTAGCCATGTTCTCAGAGGTACCATCGATTAATCCAGAGCCTGGCTTAGTGATATCTCGTTCACCATCGGCAGAAAGATTAGTGTAGGTGTAGTTTGCTGAGAAACCAAAGTCACCAAAATCATGCTGAAGACCTAACTCAATACCTGAGATAGTGCCACCAGGTCCATTGACTGGTTGGTTAAAGTCAACATCAACAAGCTGTCCTGTTTCTTCATTTAATACCGGTTCAGTTATTGCGATAGAACCTCTTAGGCTATCAATATCTTTCCAGAATAAAGTGGCAGCAAACATAGAAGCTTCACCATAATACCACTCATAACCAAGGTCAATTTGGTTAGCCAAAGTAGGATCTAGGTATGGATTACCTCGTGTACCTTGAGGGTCTTCACCATTTAAAGAACCATAAGTTGATGAAGAAGAAATATCAGCCCAATTTTGGCGAGACATAACTTTTGAAGCGCTAAAACGAATCATTTGATCTTCTGCTAGATCATATGTGACGTTTAAACTTGGTAACACTTCAGAGTAATCATTATCAACACTAACCCAGTTTAGAGTGCTAGGTGCTAACCAATCTCCATTTATAGTATTGAAACCCCAGCTGTCATTAGAGAATTCATAACCATATGATGTTTGGTCTGTTGATACATAACGAACACCAAAGTTACCGCGGAAATTATCACCAGCAAAATCAGCTTGAACATAGAAAGAAGTATGTTGTTCTTCTACATCCCAAATATCAGCCAATTGTTGGCTAATCGCATAAGTTGCATCAATACCATTGACGCCACCAAAAGCTATTTGCTCCATCACAGCGCGGTTATGGCCTACCTGACTAGTGATATCACCGGTTGCCGCAACATCAACGTTGACTGTGCCAACGGCATCTAAATCACAGCTTGCCAATGTTGGACAAGAGTCAAAAATGTGAGCAAAGTAGTTATCTTGATCACCACCGTTAGTAAATGGTGCATGCCAGCTATATACATTTCTGTCTTGAGTACGGGCTGCATCACGGTATTTAACACCGGTTTTTATCGCCGTAACAATACCAAGGTCGACTGGCACTTCAAGATCTAATTGAACAAAATCTTCATCATCAGTAGTTGGCTTTTCACCACCCCAGATCCATCCGCCGACAAAGGCAGACGCATCAGCACCATCAACACCAAAATCTACATTCGGTGTACCAGTTAGGTCGTAATCATAACCAGCTTCTCTCGCAACAAACTCCCATGAAGTTTCACGATAAGTACCACCTTTAGCCGATGTTGTACCGATTTCAAAGTTTAATGAGAAATCATCTGCTTCATAATCAACATCTAAATGATACTGAGCAGTTTCAGTGCTAGAGATACGATTAATATAGTTATAAGCAACGTTACCGGTTGGATTTGAGGTTGCTAAAACAGCACCATCAGAACCAACTTTAGTCGCATTAGCTATATCAGTTTCTGCATTTGAAAAAGTTAATAGGTTAGAGTTTTTATTGTTGGCATCCATTTCTGAATTCAACGCGTTAAACGTAATTAATAACTCATCTGTTGGAGCAGCTTGTAACGTTGCAAAAAAGGTTGTACGTTCACGATCTTGGTTAAAAAGAGGTACACCAATGTTACCAGGTACTACACCACCATCGTTTTCTTGCCAACTCAAAACTTCAAAACCTTCACGCTGAACAGTTCTGTCTTGTCTTACAGCAGAAACCATTACACCAATTGTCTCATCTTCATTTTTCCATGAGTACATTGCATTGACAGAAGGATCAGTTTCTTCAGATGCATCTGAATAAGCGGCTTCTAAAGCTAGAGATACAGTGTTCGCATCCATTTCAAGTGGACGGCGAGTTTTCAAAATTACCGTACCACCAATAGAGCCTTCATCAATCACTGCAGTAGGTGATTTATGAACTTCTAATGTCTTAACAATGACTGAAGGTAATAATGTATAGTTAAAACTACGGCTGGCTTCATCTAAGATAAACCAATCAGCAGTACCAACAGATTGGCCGTTTAATAAAGTACGGTTATATTTAGGACCGGCACCACGAATAGATATTTGCTCACCTTCACCAAACTCACGGCTTACTGATACACCCGTAATTCTTGCTAATGAATCAGCAACGTTTTTATCTGGAAACTTACCAATATCTTCAGCAGTAACCACATCAACAACGCTATCTGCAAAGCGTTTTGCATTGATGTTTTCTTTCATAGAGCCACGAATACCTGTGACTTCAATAACTTCAACTTCGTCTTTACTTACCTGAGAAGCTGCTTCTTCGGCTGCCATAGCTTGTGATGATGTACCAGCTAGGATCATAGCAATTGAGCTTGCTAATACGCCTTTTTTAAATGTTTGAGTTGACATCGACTTTCCCTTACACACGTTTTGTTTTTTAAAATGTTTTTATATTAGTTTAGAATATTTTTTGGTTTCACGACAGCGCTGTCAATATTTAATGACAACGCTGTCATAAGACATATCAAACCATACCGTTTATTTTTACGTTTGACCAGAATAAATTAACAAAATATTGCACTAACGTGACACAAAACACACAAAGCATTGATTTTATTATTAATTTATTTTTTACTATTTTGTTATTAGATATGTAAACAGAGATAAATCTATGGTTTTTTGTTCAAAAAAAAAACGCTTATTTTTAGAATCTGATTTTTTATACAAAATACAAGAATAAAAAAACAAATACAGCAAAGCGATTAACAGTAAAATTATTTTGATTTGAAATTTGATTTTTAGATAAAAAAAAGCTAAGGGCATTAAAATAGCCCTTAGCTTTAGTCAGTATCATCAGTGGTAGAAATTTAAGTTATCAGACAACGGCTAACTCTAAACACTAATATCTTATAAATGTTACTTGGCTGCTTGATAGAACTTAAGCAGACTTGATGTTGAACAATCATGTTCTTCAGAGATATTATTACTCTCTAGTTCATTTTGTATATCTGCTGCCAACCCTTTACCTAATTCAACCCCCCATTGATCAAAAGAACAAATTTGTAGCACAATACCCTGTACAAAGATTTTATGTTCATAAGCTGCAATTAAGCTACCTAATGTTCTGGGATCAATACGTTTCAATAAAATAGTATTGGTTGGTCGATTACCTTTATGAACCTTATGAGGCGCCACTTTATCAATATAATCATCGGTACGTCCTTTGGCTTTAAGATCAGCACGGACTTGCTCTTCGTTAACCCCTGCCATCAATGCTTGTGTCTGAGCAAAAAAGTTTGCCATTAGCGTTTCATGATGTCCTTTAACAGGCGTAACACTCTCAACAGAGCCTATAAAATCTGCTGGTACCACATTATTACTTTGATGTAAGTATTGATAAAAAGCATGTTGACCGTTAATACCTAATTCGCCCCAAATTGAAGGGACAGTTGCATAATCTACTTCATCACCTTCCCAGCTTACTGACTTACCATTACTTTCCATTTCGGCCTGTTGAAGATAAGCGGTTAACATATGCAGGGTTTGGTCGTAGGGTAAAATAGCTTGTGACTGCGAACCTAGAAAAGTGGTATTCCAAACACTAATTAACGCCATTATTGCCGGCAAGTTATCTTTTAATGGTGCATTGATAAAATGCTGATCCATATCATTTGCGCCACTGAGTAATTCTTTAAACTTATCAAAGCCCAAATCAAGAGCGATGGCCAAGCCTATGGCAGACCATAGTGAGAAACGACCGCCAACCCAGTCCCACATATCAAAGATATTCTGCTCTTCAATACCAAAGGTCATCGCATTTTCTTTATTGGCTGTTACAGCAACAAAATGTTTGGCAACAGATTTTTCATCAAAAGAAGCGCTTGTTAACCATTTCATCGCCGTACGAGCATTGGTCATGGTTTCTGTAGTAGTAAAAGTTTTACTCGATACAATAAAAAGCACTTTTTCAGGTTCTAATGGACGCAATACTTCAACTATTTGTGCGCCATCAACATTCGAAACATAATGTACGTTAACACTGCCATCACTATAATGTTTTAAAGCTTCGGTAACCATTTGCGGGCCAAGGTTTGAACCACCAACGCCGATATTAACAATATCTGTTATGCGCTTACCGGAGTAACCTAACCAATGTCCTTGTCGAACCTTGTTTACAAAAACTTCCATTTCAGTCAGCTGTTTTTGTACGTGGTCAGTTACATTCTCGCCATCAATGATTAAGGGTTCATCACTTTGGCGACGTAATGCAGTATGAAGCACCGCTCTATCTTCTGTTTTATTTATTTTCTCACCAGCAAACATTTTCGTTCGCCAATTACAAACTTCAGTTTCATCGGCAAGCGCAAGTAATGCTTCAATAGTTTCGCTATCAATTAAGTTTTTAGAATAATCAAGCAACATATTTGGCAATTCAATAGAGAACTTATTGAATCGTTCGCTATCTTGTGCAAACAAGGTATTCATGTGCTGAGATTTCTTATCTTTGGCAAGCAGCTGAAGTTTTTTCCAGCTAGCGAGTGTTTGACGAGATGACATACTAGTTCCTATAAGGTGATTTATACACAGTAATCGACTTTATCATAACATTTAATATTGAGCATTCACTCTATTTAACTATTATGACTTGTAAAATTTTCATGTTACCCTATAGACAAATGACAGCGCTGTCAATTGTTAATCCAGTTTATAGTATTATAAAATATGGTATATTGCTACCGTTTAACTATGCGATAATATTAGTATTTCTGGTTCACCCAACGATTTATAAAAATAAGAACAAGGTTATCTTTAAATGAAAGCGACAATCAACGACGTAGCAAAGCAAGCTGGTGTATCAATTAAGACAGTATCTCGCGTTATCAACAATGAGACGTCAGTTAGACCGCTAACTCGTGAAAAAGTGCAACAAGCTGTAGCAGAATTAAACTACCAACCTAATTTATCTGCACGTAACTTAGCAGGCACTAAATCCTTCTCGGTCGCATATATATATGATAATCCGAATGCGTATTACATTATTGATATGCAAAACGGTATTTTATCGGCGTGTAAACAGCAAGGTTTCGAATTAGTCATTCATCCTTGTGATGCGAAAAGTGAAAATATCACTAAAGAAGTAGTCAACATGGTGAAACACGCACGTATTGCCGGTTTAATCCTAACGCCTCCGTTATCTGAAATGCCTGATTTTGTAAAATCTCTTTTGGAACTTGATGTTAAAGTTGTCAGAATCATGTCCGGCGATGAAGCGCCCGATGAGCTCAGCCCATGTGTTATGGTAAACGATAGAGATGCTGCGCAAACGATAACTCAACATTTGATAGATTTAGGTCATAAAAACATCGCATTTTTAGCGGGTGATGCCGAGCATATGTCAACCATAGAACGTTACAAAGGCTATAGAAGAGCATTAAAAGCAAGTAATATTGCTTTTGATAAATCTCTTGTTATCGAAGGAGAGTATTCATTCGACTCAGGTGTAAGTGGTGCAAAAAAATTAATGTCTAATGACAATAAAAATAATCGCCCTTCAGCTATATTTTCTTGTAACGATGAAATCGCTGCTGGCGCATTATTCGCTGCAAGATTAATGGATATTTCCATTCCAGAGCAATTATCTATCGTCGGTTTTGAGAACAGTCCTTTCTCTCGTCAAACATGGCCAAAACTAACCACGGCAGATCAGCCAAACGATGTCATAGCAGAAGACGCTGCCAATATACTGATTAGTCAGGTTCGCAAGCAAAAGAATCAAACGACTATGAGTCAATATGTACCCAAACTTGTGGTTAGGGACTCTAGTGGTCAGTGCTAAATAAAAGGCCAACTTAAATTAACATTCAATCTAGCTAAACCTTGTGTTTGTATCATAAGTCAACATACAGATATACAGTTAACTTATCTCAGTTAAAAAATTAAACACTATTTACAAGTCATTTAATATTAAAAGAGTCATTGATTTTTTTAATTTTTGCTAAGTGATTTAAATGCGCTTTGCGCGCAGCGTAAGCAAAAATGCTAACAATAATACTGATGGATATAAATAAAACAATAGGTTCTTGTGATAGCGTTTTGATAAACCATTCCATGGGTTACCTTCCTTAGTCTCTTTTAAATTTTTCTGGGCTTGTTCAACACCAGTTGTCTAATTACGGTTATTATAGCCAATATTTAGAGCCATTTTAAATTTTTAAATAAAAATATTCAGACCATTAAAATTTACTCTTCGAAATAAGTCCCCCAACCATCATAATCCACGTTACATTGCTGTGCTAATTCAAACATGGCTTTGGTTTCAGACTTTAATAACTTCTCGTCAAGCATTTGCTCTGTAACAATATCAAATGCAAAAACCTTATCACCATTTTCTAACTCAGCCTCTTCTGGCTCTTCAACTTCTAGACCTAACTTAAAAGCAGCGACTGCAGCCTTTTCTAATAGCTCAAAATTACTACTGGCAAAATGGTGCTCTATAGTGTGGTAAACTTCGTCGTTTGTGCCATCTTCAAGTAACTCAGAAATTAACGCTTCAGTATGGCTAAGCCAATGCTGTAATTCTTCATCGTTCATTATTTTCACCTATTTATATCTTACTAATTAATTGTACTCTGGTGCTCGAAGGTCGCAGCTTCATCGGATAAATGCTTTATTTTATTTGACATTATTTGATGTATATCGTTAACAGCTGAACGCAAGTTGTCTCGATTTTCCTGTGTTAAATAAATAGGGTCGAGAAATTCAATAATAATTTTCCCATTGTCCCACCTATTTAGCTTAATAGTATTGTGTTGATTACTGGCACAGATAGGTACAACAGGGACATTTGCTTGAATAGCGGTTCGAAATGCTCCTGTTTTTAGTGGTAATAAGCCTCTACCTCGACTTCGGGTTCCCTCTGGGAACATCCAAATCGACAATTTATTACGTTTAATTTTGTCTGCTGTTAACTCGATAGTGTTCATCGCTTTGTTTGAATTAGCCCGATCAATTAAAATATTGCCGGTTAACCAATACATTTGACCAAAAAAAGGTATCCACTTTAAACTTTTTTTGCCAACACTAACTGTACCGGGTAAAACAGCATTACTGTGGATTAGTAGATCATAACTGTTTTGATGATTTGCAATCCAAACAACCGGACCTATCCCCTTAACAGATTCAGGAATTCGAACTTCAACCTCAACCCCCAATATCCTGGGTATTTTACCAAGAAACCTTGCAGTATGGTAAACGTTATCTCGATGAAAAGGACGTAATAAACAGTAAAATATTGAAATTATGCAAATAACCACAAATGCCAGGGTTATTAAAAGCACACGTAATACAGCTAGCAAATAAAGCTCCACTATTGGTAGCTAAAAAAAGATAATGGCGAGTATACAGAAAAACTAAATGATAGGGTAAAGCAATTAACTATTATTTAAACAAAGTGCCGATTGAGAGGATAAAAGTACAACAAAGCGATATTAGCTTACTTTATTTATCGCTTTGTTGTTACTTAGTTGGTGGTTAAGCACTTAAGTTATTAAACATATAGCCTTGACCCCAAATGGTTTCAATTTGGTTTTTAACCATGCCAGCTTGCGCTAACTTGTCACGTAATTGCGACATTCTTACATCAAGAGTTCGTTCAACTCCGTTATAAGTTCGATTGAGTAAAGTAAAGTACAGTTGATCCCTCGATAAGATCTGCCCTTGATGCTCAAGCAACTCTTTTAGTAAATTGAATTCAAAAGTGGTTAATTTTACCTGTTCACCGTTAACAAAACACTTGAGTGATTTTGGCTGTAAACAAATATCTCCCAGTGTAATACTGGCTAACTCAATTGATTTTACACTATCATTTTTTCGGCGAAATAATGCCTCTATACGTACCATTAAAATACGGTTATCTAACGGCTTGCACAGATAATCATCTACACCTAACTTAAATGCGTCTAGTTGTTCTTGTTCACAATTCTTGTTTGAGACAACAACTAAAAGTCCATTAAAATACTTGCGAATATCGCGAATCAGCATTAGCTCAGCACTATTAGAAAAACCTAAATCCAGCACTATCATTTCTGGGGTATTTTTGAGCAAATAACCTTCCAGCTCTGAACGAATATTCGGCTCTAAAGAAACTTTATCCACTTGATAAATTGGCTGATTCAAAACTGAAGTGAATACTTTGTTTAAATAGCTGCCTTGCTCTATAAGTAGCACCTTATGCTGTTGCTGGTGATGATGATTACTTTCAAGTTGTTGTACCTTTTTAACAAGTTCTATACTTGATGTCATAACAGACTCCTTAAAATTGAACAGCTTTGATTTATTGAATGCCGAAATTATAAAATCAAAATTTTAAGGAGACTGTAATTGCTTGTAACCAAACTGTAACAGCTTGCAATTTTCGCTAATTGTTGATTTATCTAAAGAATAAAAAGTTATGAGGTTTAATAGAGACTGCGACTTGTTGGTTTATAACTAATTCAATATCACTATATAAACTGAGTTTGTTAAACAATAAATCATGATGTTGAGCCTTGTTATCAATACTGCGCAGATAATAATGATAACCTTGTTCAGTGACACTAATGTATTCGACTTGAGCATTGGCAGGATGAGTACTAGTTACCCTTTCAGTTAATATTAGTTGTTGCGGTTTAACTAATAAATTCACCAATGCTGGTGGGGCAAAAGTTGTTATATCCCTCTGTAAGTCTTTGGTATCGAGTTTACCGAGTATACTATTTACCCCAGTCTCATCAATTTTACAGGGTAACCAACTGCCAAGCTGCAAAAAGTCAGCAACTTGATAACTATTAGGCTTGCTACATATATTACTTGGGGCATCAAACTGCAAAAGTTTTCCCTCTGCCATAACAGCCATTTTATCAGCAAAGGTAAAGACTTCATCTTTATTATGCGTGACAAATATTGCCGTGGTATTAAGTTGCTTTAATAGTTGCCTGATTTCAACCATCAGTTCATTTCTTAAGCGCGCATCAATATTTGAGAAAGGCTCATCCAGTAAAAGTAGTTTGGGTTGAGGCGCTAAGGCACGGGCAATGGCGACTCGTTGTTGCTGCCCTCCCGAAAGTTGATGAATATACTTTTCCTCATGTTCGTTCAGTTTTAAAATGTCCAGTAGCTTAGTTATTCTATGCCTTTGTTCCGTTTTGTTCAGCTTAGCAATACCAAAAGCGATATTTTCTCGCACATTAAGATGAGGAAATAACGCATAGTCTTGGAAGATCATACCAACTTGACGTCGCTCAGCAGGTACAGTTTTCTCGCCATCACTGAGCACATGACCATCAATACTTATCTGTCCTTTGCTGAGTTTACTAAAACCGGCAATGGCATTGAGTAAAGTTGTTTTACCACAACCACTTGCACCAACTAAGCCCAAAATATCGCCTTGTTCAAGTGTTAACTTTAGCTCAGATAAAATCACTTTATCTTGCAAAATTATCGACAGTTGTTTGATCTCTAATAATGCGGTCATAGTTTTTCCTTGCTTCGGTTTAATAACACTATCGGTAACAAACCAAACAATACAATGAGGATAGCACCTAAGGCACCTTGCTCTAACATTTCATCAGAAATGAGTTGATAGATTTGACTACTTAAGGTTTCAAAATTAAAGGGGCGCAATAATAGTACCGCAGGTAACTCTTTCATTGCTTCAACGAACACTAACAACCAAGCTATAAAAATAGTTGGCGTTAATATCGGTAAGTGAATTTTAGCCAAACTTACACTGAGTTTTACTCCTAGTGAGGCAGGAGCATAATCTATAGACTGTGGAATTTGTTTTATACCGCTTATAATTGAGCCATTGGCGATAGCCGAGAAACGTACTACTAAAGCAAAAACAATGGCAAATAAGGAGCCTGATAAAATTAATCCTGGTGCGGTTAAGCCGGCCAAGCTAGCAATATCATTAAGCCAATGATCCAAAGGACCAAAGGTTGATAATAAAGCCATCGCAAGAACAGTGCCAGGCACCGCATAACCAAAGCTAGATATTTGTTGTGGCCATTGCCGATATTTATCACCATGAAGGCGCTGATATAAACCTAACAACAACGCAATTATTACGGCAATCGTCGCGGCAGCAACGGATATTTTTAAGGAATTAGTACCGACTAACAAAAGTAAGGATAATTGCTGCATGTCGCTATATTGAAGCGCCATAGCGATTAATAAAGCCATAGGCAATATAAACCCTAATACGACCAAGCCCCAACAGAACAACCCTGCAAATACTTGTTGAACAAAAGATAGCTGAATTAATTCTCTATTTGCATTAGGCCTTGTACTTTGATGCCTTAACCCTGCCCGACTTCTTTGCTCTGCTAATACAACAAATAGCACCAATAACATTAATACGCTTGCTAAAGCATTTGCAGCCGCTAAATCACCATAACCTAACCAAGTATCATAAATAGCAGTTGTTAAGGTATTGACAGCAAAATATTGCACAGTAGCAAAATCGGCTAAGGTTTCCATTAACACCAAACTAACCGCAACAGCAATGGCAGGTCGAGCTAAAGGCAAAGCGACTTTATAAAAGCTTTGCTTTGTTGTTAAGCCTAATAACCTACTGGCTCTGATTAAGTTTTGATCTTGCTGTTCAAATGCTGCTCGAGTTAGCATATAAATATAAGGAAACAACACTAACGCCAGCATTAACGCTGCGCCAGGTAAGGTTCGAATATCAAAAAACCAATAATCACTTGGTGATTGCCAGTCAAAAAAAGCCCTCAACGATCTTTGTATAGGGCCTGCATAGTCAAATAAATCAGTATAAAGGTAGGCGACCAAATAAGCCGGCATGGCCAAAGGTAAAAGCAATAGCCAACGCAGTTGTTTTTTAAAAGCAATATTGGTGTGAGCAATTAATGCGGCACTGACAATGCCAAAAATCAACGCAAAAAAAATAACTAATATGCCAAGCAGAAGGGTATTTAGTAGATAAGTAGGCAAAACAGTTTGCCACAAGTGAACAAATAACTGTGTTGAGCCACTGATACCTTGCACTAACATAACTAACACTGGTGTCATTAACACCAGTGCAATTAAATAACTAGATAACTTCCATGTTTTACTGCTATTTAGGGCTATCACAGATCAAATTGTGCTTTGTCTAATAGATTCAAGGCAAGTTTACGGTTTTTAGCGATTTCTTCTAGTGGTAAAGTATCTGCCTTGTATGTTCCCCATGAAGCGACCAATGCCGAAACTTCCACGTCAGTTCGTACAGGATATTCCATGTTTGTTTCAGCGTAGAGTTTTTGAGCTGGCTTAGAGACCAAAAACTCCATCAAAGTTTGCGCATTTTTGGCATTAGGTGCATATTTTGCCATGGCAACACCTGAAATATTAATGTGTGCTCCACGGTTATTTTGATTAGGGAAATTAATATAGACTTCATCAGCCCATACTTTTTGCTCATCATTTTTCAGCATTTTACCAAAGTAATAACTGTTACCTAATGAGATATCACACAATTTTTGATGGATAGCTTGTACTTGTCCACGATCATTACCTTGTGGTTTACGTGCTAGGTTACTTTTAAATTTCTTTAGCCAATCTAATGTTTTAGCTTCACCATGCTCACTGATCATTGAAGCAACAAGTGCTACGGTGTAAGGGTGTTTACCACTTCGAGTACAGACGCGCCCTTTGTATTTTTCATCAGCCAGGTCTTCATAATTAAAATCAATCTTACCTAAGCGTTTTGCAGAGTAAATATTTCTTACCCGAGTAGTCAAAGCAAACCAAGTATTGTCATTAGCTTGGTACTGCTGTGGGATTGCATTATTTAATATGTCAGAAGTAACGGGTTGCACTAAGCCTTTTTCGCGTAATTCAATTAAACGACTAATATCTGTGGTGAGTAGAATATCTGCAGGACTATATTTACCTTCTCGGGCCAAGCGCTCTGCCATGCCTTTTTTAGCAAAAACCACGTTAACTTTAATGCCGGTTTGTTCAGTAAATTTATCAAATAATGGTTTTACTAAAAACGGCTGACGATAAGAATAAACATTAACTTCTTCGCTTGCTTCAACGATAAAAGTTGTTAAAAGTAACAAGGTAATAAAAATCTTTTTAAACATGAAAATAGTCTCAGTAAAATAGTGTGTGCGAATTGTACAAGTCCAATAAAAGCTGTCAAGGTTTTTGAGAATAACTCTCATTAAGCTATAAACTAATGTCAACTGTGTTAATTAAAATATGCCAGCAGCACCGCTTATTAATAACCAGCATGCAAAAAACAATTTAAGCTTGGTCGCAGATAAATGTGTGACTAAAGTTTTAGCAAAGATCCCACCCAGGACTGCACCGGGTCCTGCAAACATTACCACTTGCCAATATACTTCACTACTGACTTGCGTAATAGCGAACCAAACGGTGAAAGCTGAAACAATCACTGCAGCAGCTACCGCCATATTTATATCAAACCTACGTAACAGTAAGTAAATAACCAATACCTCACCAACACCAACACTTAACCATGCGGTAATGGCACCACCAAACAAACCTATCACAACAATCGCAATATAATCTAACAGATAAAGCTCGCTGCGCTCTCGTTGAGATTTTAATAAATAAATAGTGGTAATAATAAAGAAGCCAAGCAATAAGGAAAAATAACTGAAGCTTACATGCAGCGATGCAGGAGATTTAAATTGATAATAAAAAACACTCAACAAGCCAAGTATTGATCCAAAGCTAGTAATAACAATGATGCGTTTAAAACCTTGCCATAAACGTAGTTCAGTTTTTTCAGTTTTATAATGGTGCCACCAAGTTACAGCGCCCGCGGTCATACCAAAACACTGAATAGCGAAGCTTGTCGCAACTGATTGCTGTTCACTAAAATTCAATTTGGCGAACATGGGGATGAATACCACGCCGCCACCGGCTCCAGTTGAATTGGCAAAGATAGCACCAAGCGTGCCAAGAAAACTAAACGAAGCATAATCAATTAAGTCGATTAACGCATGGGAAGAACTTAATAATAATAAGGCCCACAAGCTCAAAAATAGGATAATGAACTTAGGGTTAGACAATCGCATAAAAGCTTGTTTAGACATACTACTTTAAATTAACTCAGTCTTGGTTATTTGTGGACATTTTTTTTACAATAAATTGACGTGCTGCCTCAGATAAACAACTCTTAGAAATGTAGCTTTTACTGGCAATATCTTTCCCCGTCATTGTTTTTCCTAAGCTGAAAAAAATAATAAAACCAAGTTCACTTTCAGTTATCGAGGTAACGTCTGACCAAAGGATGCGATTATTTACGTGAAATGATTCTGTCAAAATACCCTTATCATCGATAGTCAAGGTTACTTCACTGCCAGCAGCTTTACTCATTCTTTGCCTAAGTACCCACCAAGGTTGATGGTAATAAACACTGACTGTTTCCAAAATACCTAATGCAATAACAAACCAAGCCGCATAAGGGTTTACTGGTGTAGCAAGTAAAATGAACAAACCAAAAATCGTCAAAATATTCGCTTTAAAATATGTTTTTTTATTATGTTCCAAGGTACTCGATTGTGTATAACACTCATTATAATGGTCTTTATCTAAGATAAACTTGGCAGTAAAGGAGTCAGGTTGCGTCATTGGTTACAAGGCTTTTAAAACTTAGGCACTTAAGTGCTTTAACAAAATTGATGAACACTAGTTTATCAGAAGACTCGCTAAAACAAATAACTTATTGTTAGCACTTTTACAAAACACCAACGAACACAAGTAGAAAAAATTTTCATGTGAGCTAATTTTACTCTTTTTAATAAGCTCAGTTATAAAAAAATAATCTGAATATCCTCACTAAGGCTTGTCAATTTATATCATAAGCCTAATCAATTAACTTTTGTTTAAAGCGCTTAATCCTCTTTAGTCAATATTTAATTTTTACTTAGTGTAGTTATCTTTGGACTACGTGCTTCATAACGCATAGGTGAGAATTGTTAGCAAAAAAACTGGTTAATTTAATCTTTGGCAAAATATGACCACAAAACCTGATATCTTTTCTTGGTATGCATTAACAATTGACAGCGCTGTCATTTTTTAATACTGTAGGCTAATACTAAATCATGCAAAAAACTTATCGATTAAAATGTAAGTGCAGAGTGCGCTTTAACTCGATTCCATTTTCTAAGGAAAAAACATGCAAGTTATTATTTTTGATAATGCACAACAAGTTGCCGAAAGTGCAGCAGAATGGGTTGCAGAGCTAATCAATAAAAAATCTGATCCGGTATTGGGTTTAGCGACAGGCAGTACTCCTATTAGCCTTTATCAAGAGCTAGTGAATAAGCACAAAGCTGGTGAATTAAGTTTTAGCAATACGACCAGCTTTAATTTAGATGAATATCTAGGTATTGATGAGGAAAATGAACAAAGCTATCGCCATTTCATGAATGAAAACCTATTCAACCATGTAGATATTGACAAAACTAAGACCTTTTTACCTACTTGTAGTCAAGGTGAAAACCCTAGAACACAAGGTCTTGATTATGAAGATAAAATCAAACAAGCAGGCGGTATTGATTTACAAATTTTAGGCATTGGTGCCAACGGCCATATTGGCTTTAACGAGCCAACGTCTAGTCTTTCCTCGCGTACTCGCATAAAAACCCTAACCCAGCAAACACTTGATGATAACAGTCGCTTATTTTCAGCCGATGAGTTTCAACCGACACTGGCAATGACTATGGGGATTGCGACCATATTAGATGCACGATATGTCCTGCTTATGGCGACCGGTAAAAATAAAGCGAAAGCGGTAAAAGAGATGATTACCGGTGCATTATCGGCTATGTGTCCGGCGTCAGCGCTACAATTACACGAAAACGCCATTATATTGCTTGATAAAGAAGCCGCTAGTGAGTTGGAAGATCAAGAATATTACCGTTGGGCTGATCAACAAAACCTCAAAATCAATCAAGAGTTTGGCTTATATCACAACTATTAATCGTCACTAAATAATCACAATACTCACTCATTATCATCATGATGAATTAAATTAAAAAGGCTCAAGTTTTCAAATAACTTGAGCCTTTTTAATTGCTTAAAAGTAAAAACTTAACTGTTTATTTAGCCATGTTAAGTAGTTGCGGTAAAAAATTTTCACTTTCTTGTGCTAATTGGCATTGTTGAAGTAAGATTTCTTGTAATATTTGTTTGGTCGTCAATGGATTAGCCAACACCACTCTAAAAACAATCACTTTCTCACCACCATAACGACTCACTTCAATACGGGTACGAGAGACGAAAGATCGGCCATCTTCACGTTGGCGTTTTTGAATAAACTTAGTGAGCTTACCCAATAATAAATTCACTGATTTGTTGGCCTCATTATCATTACGTGCTAACAATGCTTGTACTGATTTAGGCGCATAACGATAAGTGAGTAAGCATAATTCTGGACGAGTAATTAATTCAAAGTCATCATGCTGGTTAATAAGATCAGCAAAGTATTCAGCTTTTTCAATCGACTGATTAATAAGCATTTCATAGCCAGGGCGACTGATAATATGTAGACTGGCATAAACTAACATAGCCATACCAGGGCGTGATCCCTCAAGGGTGTGACTACCTAAATCTTTAGAGCCTTTTCGTAAAATATATTCTGCATGATGTTCAATTGCACTAACAGAAGCAGGATCTTTAAAAATAACCACGCCCGCCCCCATGGGCACATACATCTGCTTGTGAGCATCTATAGTAACAGAATCAGCCTGTTCAATACCGTTAAGTAGAGGACGATATTTATTTGATAACAAGGTCGCACCGCCCCAAGCAGCATCAACATGAAAATGACAATTATACTGCCGGGCTATTTCAGCTATTTCAGCTAACGGGTCAATATTGCCGGTCTCTGTCGTACCCGCCACACCAACAATTGCCAATACCTTGACATTGTTTTCAGCTAATTCTCGACATTTCGCTGATAACTTCTGACAATCAATTTTATTGTGTTCATCTGTTGGAATAGCAATAACATTTTCTTGGCCAATACCTAAAATATCAGCAGATTTTTTTAATGAATAATGGCCACGCTCAGAGACTAATATGGCAAGATCATCATAACCATAGTATTTCATGGCTCTATGCAAACCCTCTCGCGCTACCCCGCCAAAATCACCCTCAGGTTTAAGTAACTTATTTCGCGCTACCCATAATGCGCTTATGTTAGCAACAGTACCACCAGAGCAAAAAGCGCCGAGTGAATGCTGCGCACTATGCATCCAATTTTGATAAAAGCCTTCGTCTTGCTGATAAACTAAATTATGCATCATACCTAAAACTTGGCGTTCTAATGGTGTGAAAGCTTTTGAGGTTTCAACTTTGACTAAATTTTGATTTAAACCGACCATTAACTTTGATAGTGGTAAAATAAAAGAAGGTAAAGCTGAGGTCATGTGACCAATAAAACTAGGGCTTGAGGTATGTACTGATTGTGCAACAAGTTTATCAAGCAAGTGGTGCATATGATCAGAAACAAAGGCAGGTTGTTCTGGTATCTGAGCGTTAATAAAGTCTTGTTCAATATCAGTTAAGGCATTTTTACTAGCAACAATATGGTTATTTAAAAAACCAACAAGGTTTTGCGACATTTCTTGCTCTAAGCGGCCTAAGGTTGAATCAGGAGCTTCGGCAATAGTAAAAATTCGATGTAAAGACTCTTGCGTCGCCTCGGCAATGCGTTTACTTGCTCTCATAGTTGTTCACTTAACTGTTCACTGCACTTCTTGCTTTGTTACTTTCAGTAATAGAACACGGCAAGGTTAAAAATATTGATGGCACATAGCTAATACGAAAGAACGCACTTTAATAAAAAATACCGCAAAAGTCTTCTATTTTCGTCAATAAAGACAACAATCTTTATTATCTTTTTAGACTTAATTGCCAACAAATTTGTCCACTAGCTTGGTATTTTGCTTCAAATGGCGTCATCGCTAAAGCTGCATCGACAACAAGCAACTCAGAAATTTCACCTACTAAATTAACATGGTGAGCCGCTTGTTTAAACTCGTCGAGATAAATTCGCCAGTTACTTCGTAAAATAAGCTCATCACCAATACTTATCATTTGCGGAAAAACAGCACTACCATGCCAGCGACGTTGAAGATGTTTTGATTTAGGCCAAGGGTTGGGATATAAAATATAGTGTTTTGATACGGGCCAATTAGCTGCTTTTACTAAACGATAAAAGTCATTTAAATCTGCACGAATTAGATGAAAGTTGTTGGCATTAAAACCATCACTGACATCGAACCCTTCAACATTTCGCTTAATGCGATGATCTGACTTATCGACACCAATAACAATAGCTTGTGGGTTTTGCTGTGCCAGCAGTCTTGTACTTTGTCCGACGCCACAACAAGCATCAAGTATCACCTTGCCTTTAGGGTTAGTGCTTAAGAATTTTTGTACTACAACATTGATTTCTTCAAAAGCACGCTTGGTATGGGATTGATAAGGCTTTTGAAAGTCATGTGTTAAGTGCCTTTTAACCACTTCATCAAGCTTTTCATGAACCCCCGCTTGATTACTGACGATCGCTTTAGAATCACCTAGCCCGTTTGGTTTATCATTTCCCTTCATGTTAACTTCTCAGCCCTATACCTTTTGAAATAAGTACCATAGCAATGGTAAATAAAGTCACAATAAAAAAGCCAATAACCGCAAAAGCACTGACTAAGCTGACATCAGAGATACCCAAAAACCCGTATCTAAAAGCATTTACCATATACACAATAGGATTAGCCTGAGAAACACCTTGCCAAAATTCTGGCAATAAAGTTAGCGAGTAAAAAACGCCGCCCAGATACGTTAGCGGGGTTAAAATAAAGGTTGGAATAATTGAGATATCATCAAAAGAGCCAGCAAAAATAGCATTGATTAAACCACCTAAAGCGAATGTTGCCGAAGTAAGCATTACCGTGGCAATAACCACCCAAACATTATGTAATTGAATATCAACAAATAATAATGCAACTGAGGTAACAATCAAACCAACTAAAATGCCACGGCACATGCCACCACCAACATAACCTGCAACTATCACCCAGTTAGGCACAGGTGCCACTAACATCTCTTCAACGTTACGCTGCCATTTGGCACTAAAGAATGATGATGCAACATTTGAATAGGAATTAGTGATCACGCTCATCATGATCAAACCAGGCACAATAAACGACATATAATCAAAGCCGCCCATTTCACCAATGCGAGAGCCTATTAAAGAACCAAAAATAACAAAATATAGGCTAATGGTTATTGCCGGTGGCACCAGAGTTTGCACCCAAATTCTCATAAACCTTTGCACTTCTTTTGTTAAAATACTTTTTAAGGCAATAGAGTTTCTCATATTATTTTGCTCCCGCTGCAACAGCATGCTCAGTGTTGGTTTTACCGTCTTTAGTTGCATTGGCCGTTTGTATTAAATTAACAAACAAAGCCTCTAAACGATTACTCTTATTACGCATACTTACTACTTCAATCTGCTCAGCTGTTAGCTGTTCAAATGCTTGATTAAGGTTTTGTGACTTATTTAAATCAAGCTCTAAGGTATGATCATCAATAACTCGATAAGCAATTTCTTGCGATTGTTGGGCAAATTGTTTTAACTGTTCAATGCTTGACCCGACTTTAATATCAAAAACAAACGTTTCAATATCAAGCTGAGCAAGCAATTTTTTCATACTGGTATCTTCGACAATTTCGCCACCATCAATAATGGCAATATTTCGGCACAGCATTTCCGCTTCTTCCAAATAATGTGTTGTTAGAATAATAGTAATACCTTGCTGATTTAATTCCCGTAGGAAATCCCACATAGAACGACGTAGTTCAATATCAACACCGGCAGTAGGCTCATCTAAAATCAACATCTTAGGTTCATGCATTAAAGCACGTGCAATCATTAATCGGCGTTTCATACCACCGGATAAAGAACGTGCGGGTTGGTCACGTTTATCCCACAACTCAAGTTGTTTTAAATACTTTTCAGCCCGCTGTAGGGCGACAGCTTTACTCACCCCATAATAACCTGCTTGATTAACTAGAATATTGCTCAAAGACTCAAACTGACTAAAGTTAAACTCTTGTGGCACAAGGCCAATAAAACTTTTCGCTTTTTCCAGATCGGTATCAATGTCATAGCCAAACACTTTAACTTGTCCAGCTGTTTTATTCACTAATGAGGTGATAACACCAATAGAAGTTGATTTACCAGCACCATTGGGGCCAAGTAAGGCAAAAAAATCGCCTTGTGATACGGTTAAATTGATACCTTTTAAAGCTTGAAAGCCGCCCTTATAGGTTTTTGCTAATGCGCTAATTTCTAGTGCGTATGTCATGTTAGCCGCCAGTATAATTGAGATGGATTATAAATATGGAGTCTAACCGACCTTTTTCAATGGTAACTCACTTAATCGCTAACATTTAATCGAAAATTATCGGTTATTCATCGTCTTTAACTTGTACCAAGATTGTATACAATTTATAGTGCCCGCACTATTATATTTATAAATATTAGCAAATTTAAGGAATACTATGCTACAAAATCACTTAATCGCTGCCATAGCTAAACTTTCAGCTAAGTTATTACTCACTAGCGCTATTACTCTTTCTCTTACTGCTTGTCAAAGTACAGATAGCAAAGATAACAATGCCATGATTCGGCAAGTTCATGGGCAATTATCACTGAGTAATATTTATCAGGATAAAGCATTTAAATCTGAAGATATTGGTCAAATTCGCTGGCTCAACGATGGTAGTGGTTACTTAGCAATAGAAACGCCCAAAACGTTGCAAAACGATGACAGCAAAAGCAATGATAAAGAAATTGTCCAATATGACTCTGCAACGTTAGCCCGTAAGGTATTAATTAGCGCTAAGCAACTAACGCCAACTGGAGCAGAGCAAGCGCTTAAAATTGATGATTACCATTTTTCTGATGATCGCACTAAGTTATTAATATACACCAATAGTAAAAAAGTTTGGCGTTCAAACAGTCGTGGTGATTATTGGTTATTTAACTTTGCCACTAACACGCTGAAACAATTAGGCGGTGAAAATGTTGCAAACAGTCAATTAATGTTTGCCAAATTTTCACCTGATGCCAGTAAAGTTGCTTTTGTATTAAACAATAACATTTACCTACAAGATCTTAATAATATGACCATTAGTCAACTAACTAATACCGCAGGCAAGGGTATTATTAATGGTTTGTTTGACTGGGTTTATGAGGAAGAATTTATCATTCGTGATGGCTTTCGCTGGAGTCCAGACGGTAAAAAAATAGCTTACTGGCAACTTGATACCAGTGGGAGTAAAGACTTCATCATGATCAACAATACCGATGCACTTTATCCTACCCTCACTAAGTTTCCTTATCCAAAGGTCGGTGAAGAGAATGCTCTAGCCAAAGTCGGTGTGGTTGATATATCCAGTCAAAAAACTACTTGGGCAAAAATACCTAACAACTCGAGAAATATGTATATTCCACGCATGAATTGGTCAGGTAACAGTCAAGAAATACTCATACAGCACGTAAACCGCAAACAAGATACTAATCATTTATATTTGGCCAATGCCAATAAGGGCACGGTTAAATTAATCATGACAGAAAAAGAAGAGCGCTTCTTAGATTTTGTTGATGATGCAAGATGGATAAACAATGGGGAAAGTTTTATTTGGACCAGCGAGCGAAGTGGCTGGCGTCACCTTTATCGTATTTCAAGAGACGGGAAAACTATCACTAATTTAACCGATGGCGATTTTGATATCACCGCCATAAAAGCCGTCGATGAAAAATCGGGTTGGCTATATTTTATTGCTTCGCCGCACAATGTTGCCCAGCGTTATTTATATCGCAGTAAATTAGATGGTAGCCTAGCTAATCAACGAGTAACACCAACAGAATATGCAGGTTTCAATCAGTATCAAATGTCAGAAAATGGTGGCTGGGCAATTCATAGCCACTCGAGCTTCACACAACCTACCCGTAAATACTTAGTCAATATTTTGGCCGGTGAAAATACACGTCACCAGAAAAAACACACCTTAATGACCAATGACAAGCTAAATAACAAGTTAGCACAAATTAACCTTGCTCAAACTGAGTTTTTTCAAGTAAAGGCGCAAGATGGCGTAATATTAGACGGCTATATTACCCGTCCAGCAAACTTTGATGTCAGTAAAAAGTACCCCATTATCTTTTATGTTTATGGCGAAGCTTGGGGGCAAACCGTGCAAGATAAGTGGCGTGGTAATGCCTTTATGTGGGATCAATTTCTAACGCAGCAAGGCTTTATTATTGCCTCAATTGATAACCGAGGGACGCGTGCTCCTAAAGGACAGCAATGGCGTAAATCCATCTATGGTGGTGTAGGTATATTATCTTCACGTGATCAAAGTGACGCTTTAAAAGCTATGTCAAAGCGTTGGCCCTATATCGATAGTAGCCGCGTTGGTATTTGGGGACATTCTGGTGGCGGTTCAATGACATTAAATATGTTATTTCGATACCCTGAGCAATACCATGTTGGCATTGCTTCTGCGCCTGTAGCAGATCAATTACTTTACGATACTATTTATCAAGAGCGGTATTCTGGTCTTTTAGAAGATCATGGCGAAGGTTATAAGCAAGGTTCACCAATTACTCATGCTCAAAACCTACAAGGCAAGTTATTGCTTGTTCATGGCACCGGTGATGATAATGTTCATTATCAAGGAACTGAGCGTTTAATTAACAAATTAGTTGAACACAATAAACAATTTGAATTTATGTCCTATCCCAATCGAAGCCATAGCTTACGAGAAGGTGCAGGTACAACTTTGCATTATAAAACCATGAAGACAAATTTTTTCATCGAGCAGCTATTAGTAAAATAATCAGCTAGACAAAAAAATCAATAGAAAGGGCAACTAAGCTAAGTTAGTTGCCACTTTAAGACAAACACAAACAAAACAAACATAAACTAATAGCCGTGTAAGCTATTTCTTCACTCATCTGCCACTTTAGGTGGCAAAATTCTGGCGAGTCAGACGACATAACATCATAAAGAAATCGTCTGCTTCTTTTAAACTACCAAATAATCCGGCCACACTGCCATCAGGCTCTGTCACCTCATAAGTGGTTCTTTTTGGCTTTCCTTCTTCGTCTAATTCACTCACTTGAATCACGTTAAAGCCCGAACTACTGGCGCGTACTTTTCTATTTCGCATAATAGGCTCCGGTTGTAAAAATTGATTACAAACAACATAGGTACTAGTACTTTCAAACATGAATAACAACCTTAAAAAATAAGTTAACCTTAATAACTAACTTTTAATAAATGAATTAACACCATCGCTATAACCCATCGCAAACGCTTGATGAACACTTTTATAGAGCTCATTAGGTCTAGTAGGTGCATCACCTAAACTGTCAATATCTAAACTTATATAACTTTGTAACAATGCTCCCTGCTTAAAACCTGAGTTATACGCACATTGACAACACTTGTGCTTTCCCTTTGGATGTAATTGATGTTCTGCGACATCAGCTAATAAATTTTCATCAAATTTCTTTTCATGCACTTTATTGCAGAGCATATTTTTGTTTGTATCGATACTTTGTAATTTGTGATTGTGAGCAGATATGCCTGAAAGAGCTACATCAGCTTGATAGTGACTAGACGCTAAATTTAAATCCAATGTTGCCATCGCTAACATAATTCCCAAATTACCTGAGTTTTAAATAGTAAACTCTACAAACTGATTCAGTATTTGTTACTTAAAAGAACTATCCCACATATTGATGTCAAAAAACATTACACGACATTACAAAATCGCTGACATGAGCATGACATAAAATTTTTTTTATAAAAAAAATGTTTTTTTTGTAAAAAAATTGTTTAAAAAATGACAGGCTATTACGACGTAAAAAAATATTATATTTTTTACCCCGTTTTTAAACAAAAACAACAGAGTTTAATAAGCAATTATTTAACAATAACTTATTTACAAATAAAACATTGAAATACCAGCAAAATTATAGAAATTTCTCACCTGTAATTGGCTGACATGGCGTAAAAAATCAATAAGGATTAAATTTTATTCAAGTCTAGGGCGCAATAGCTTTTAACTTTGAAAGGAAGGAACTTTAACTAAGGATTGGTTTAGCATTACAGACATTACACAAT
The DNA here is from genome assembly GCA_040779365.1 of Colwelliaceae bacterium MEBiC 14330. GTDB lineage: Bacteria > Pseudomonadota > Gammaproteobacteria > Enterobacterales > Alteromonadaceae > Colwellia. The sequence continues at coordinate 109,273 of JBFONR010000005.1, read as the reverse complement.
TGCATTACCATACAAATGACAATTACAGCTCACACAAGAACATAAATAAGCAGGAAAAAAATGATGAACAAATATATTAAAGTGATTTCTCTATTATTAGCGCTAACTAGCACTATTTTCTTATCAGCTGCCAATGCGGCCAGCAGCAAAAGCACAACAGACATGCTAATTGACTTAGCCGAAACTGATACGGTGTTAATTGAACGACTCAACGAGCTAGCAATCAATGACGAAAAGCTACTTAGCCAATTACTCACCATGGCTGAAGCCGACCCGATAAAAGTAGCCAAACTGTTAAATCTGGCAGAATCTGACCCGAGTATGTTTTGGGCTTTAGCCAACGTTTATAATGCCCAAGCAGCAAAGGCAAGTTGTGATAGTGAGCCACCGAAAGATAATCAAAGAATGGGAGTAACTTTTGGAACAATTAGCGATGGAAATGGCATTATTCGTAACTAATTAACCATTACACCGTTGAGAATTATTATATTTTTTCATTAAATTTTGGAAGTTAGTATCAGAACATAAGTTATCAAACCAAGGAAGGTTAAACCATACAACACCTGTATTACCACTCAGCGCTGTTTTTACATAATACACAGCTGATGATTTTTCACCTAATAAGCTATATACAATCGCTGAAGCATACGATACCTCACCATTATCTGGTGCTAAGGCTTGCGCTTTACTTAATACTTCAATGGCTAGGTTGGCTTGATTTAGCTGAGCATAAGCTTGAGCTAGGCTGGTCAGATCTTTCATATTATCTTTATTTATCAATATATCTACAACTTGCTGATAGTGAAATTTAGCTTTCTTTTTATAACCTAAGATCATCTCAATATCAGCTAAATTTAATATATTAAAGGGATGCTTGGGATTTTTATCTAAAGCTTTCTGAGCAAACTCTAACGATTTCTGGTATTGCTTATTCAAACCATAAGCCATACTTAAGTTTGTTAAATCTGAGCCATTGTTAGTATTTACGACAATTTTTTCATAAGCTAAAATGGCTAACTCAAGTTCACCTTGCATCAACCAGATATTGGCTTGTAGGCGTTTTGCTATATAGTTATTTGGGACAACTTTTAACATCCTGTTCAATGGTTCCGCTGCCTTATCTAAGTCTCCTAAGCGCCAATAACTAAAGGCAATATTATTTAATAATGTTGTACTGGGCCTGAGGTTAAAGGCGCGGGTATATGATTCTGCGGCTTCTTTATATTGCCCTGCTTTAAAAGAAAAGAATGCTTCAAGCCCTAAGATCGTTAACTCATCTGCTCCTCTATTACTCGCTTCACGAATTTGCAACCTAGCTTCTAACTCATTGCCCACTTCAGACGCAAGCCAAAACCTATCAATCGCCTCAAAAAGGCTATAGCGATACTCAGGTGCCGAATTTTGCAATAGCATATCTAGTTTGCTGAGGTAAATTTTATCCTTTGAATCCCAATAAAGATCTAAGGCAGTATCCCGATATAAGCCATAAGCTGCATACAAATATGGCGACCGAGTTAATAGCGCTTCTAACTTAATTAAACTATCATCGCTATACTGCCCCTGCCCTTTAATTTGGTTATAAAGCGCAATATACTCCCGATAATCCGCTTCCTTAATCGGTTTTTGCACTAAGCCTGATTGATTCACCTCATCGTGCTCTGGATAAAGTGAGGCAAACTGGGTTTGACTGGTGCTAAAAATAGCATTGAATTTATCAATCGGCGCTAACCAGTTTTTTTCAGACTTTACCGTTAATTTATCATTTGCTTGTTTAGCAACAAGGCGAGAAAAATGCACTTTACAGCGGCTATTATCACAGTCTAACTCGGTTGAAATAATGTCAGAGGCACCGGTTGCTTGCCTAAGCTTTTTTAAATCATCAGGGTATGCCTTAGTAATGGCTTTGACTTCACGTTGAGGGATTAAATACATATCCTGAGTATTTATTACCGCTTGTCTTAAAGCATCTTCAACCGCCGAGACCACTAGCTCTTGCTGCATATCAACAATGTCAGAATCATTGGTTAATGCCGGTGTTAAAATAACAACTTGCTTGCTTTCAATTGCCGCTTGATTATAAAACCACACCGCGTAAATACCCAGCACTAAGGTTAACGTTAGACTAACATATTTATTGGCTATTTTTTTAACCCAAGAACGCTGACTTTGAGCCACCACTGGTTGCTGCGAAGTGGTGCTTAGAGCGGCACTAGATAACGGCATAGTAGCGGATAAAGGCATAGTAGCCGTCATATCAGCTAAGTTGCTATTAAGTGGTAAGGTTGCTTCTTCATTTATTGCCGCTTGCATTAATGCAGCTCTAACATGTTGTAAGCGGTTTTCAATACTACTCGCGGTTAACGTGCGCTCTTCAACTGGCTTTATTAACATCTCCATTAATAAGTCTGTTAACGCACTAGGCGCATTTAACATTAAATTTTTAGCATGTTCTGGCGTATGTTCACATATTCTATGAGCAACATCTCTAGCAGAGCCAGCATTATTGGCATAAGCAAAAGGATGCGTGCCAACAATCAGTTGATAAGCCAAAATACCTAAGGAAAAGATATCGGTACGATAGTCGACAGCTTGTTGTTTGATTTGCTCTGGTGACATAAACAACAAACTACCGTATTGGGGCACAGTATTGTCATCACCCATACTGCTATCTGCTTGCTCATTATTTTCATGACTGGTTAATAAAGCGATGCCAAAATCGGTAAGTTTTAGCAAACCTTGGTCATTAACTAAAATATTACTGGGTTTTAAATCACAGTGCACAACCCCACTTTTATGGGCTGTTGCAAGTCCTGCGGCGATTTGTTGTAATAAATCTAATTTTTGTATCAGAGTACAATATGTCTCAAGCTGAAATTGCGTTAACGTTTTACTATTAAAATATTCCATAACCAAGGAAATGTGATCACCTTCATCATGGACGTTATAGATTTGAATAATATTGGTATGACTTACACGTGCTAATAAACGCGCCTCTTGCAGGGCATGATTAACTCCACCCTCTTGTGACTGGTAAGTTAATTCTTTAATAGCAACGGGTCGTTGTAATTGGTTATCTTGGGCAAGGTAAACCTTACCCATGCCACCTTCACCTAATAACCTCTGACGACTATAATGAGGTAATTTTTTATCCATGTAATACCGTAAGGGATACCTTGTCTTGTCCGCGATTAACGATCAGTTCACTACCTTTGTAGATACGATAAAATACCCCAGAAAAGCGTATTTTTTTACCTTTGCGCTCAATCAATTCATCACCATCACAAGCACCATCAAGTATATCTCTAAATTGCTGTTTAGCGCGACAAACGTGGGTATTAAATAAGGTTATATCACAACCTAGCTCTTTAGTAAGTGTTTCTGGTAAACGCCAACCTTGGCTGTCGGCATCAATACCTTTTTTAGCATCTTCATCACGGTGCCTTGCCAAACTCAGGGTTAAATAGTGATGTGCCTTATTGCCTAAATTAAAGGTTTCTTCTTTGGTTGCTATGGTTAGTTCGGTATTTTCTTCATCCAAGCTTAAGTTAAATCGATACTTAATCTCTTCAACAGACAGTTTGGCTTTCGCCATCAATACTGTGTTTTCGGTAAGTGGAGTTAACTTCAACTGCCATTTTTGATCGGCAAAGAAAAGTAAATCTGAATTTGCTACCGGGTAAGCGCTACCATCAGTGTCAATAAGAAATTCTTTATACCACTGGTCTTTGCTAGGAACATAGAACAGAGCTATTTCAGGGTTATCTTCAGAAGGTAATAAATTGCCATCAGACAAAACGATTGGTGCTCGATTCTGCCCGTCTAATTGGTCAACAGGTAATAACATGTTTTGCGGAGGGCTTAAATCTTCAATAGAAAACCCATGGCTTTCACCGGAAGCAAAAAATATTTTATCGCCAAGGTTAAGTTTGTGCGGGCTATCTTTAACCAACTTTTGATTATTTACCCAAGTGCCATTATTACTGATATCTCGAATAAACCATTGGTTATCTGTCCACTCGACAACCGCATGTATGCGAGAAACTTCTTGAGCGTTAATGACGGTATCAACATTTGTTGGCGAACGCCCAAAGCAATGACAAGCACTTAAATAACTTAAAGCCTTGTTTTTATTACTAAGTTCTAAGATGGCAGCCATATGATTATCATTGATACGTTAAGTTATTACAAAAATGCAAATTTGCATATTAAGTTGATTGTATATAAATATAAGTGACTCTTCTAGTGAAGAAGATAAGTTCTCACATTCCTATCAAAATAACACAGAAAATTAAAGATTTAAAATTAAACGAAAATACAATAAATTAGCTATATTTAATGCGTTATCCAGTTTGTTGGCAACAAATTACAATTTATTTACAACCAACAATTAACCTTTATTTTTTTCATTAAAACAAAGTATAACTTGTTTAACACTTTTATCAGCCTTCAAAAAACAATTAACTATAAGTTTTTATAATTAAAAATTAAAATGACTCAAAGCAGCTGACATTAATTCAAACGCTCACTTGCCTTGCTTAGATAAAGTTACCGGCAAGCTGATAAAAATAGTCATCTATCTCAACAATTATGCTTACTTACATGCTACAATTTTAGCTTTCAACGTTAACATTATATAAATATATCATGGTAAAAAAAGCACTTATCATTCGCGAAAAAACAATTTTTGACGGTGTTTTCACTAAGTATTTTTTAAAATTTATTTTCTCTGTTTGGTTTAAACTTGCTGGCTGGAAACTTTGTAAAACAGCGCCTGAAGGGGCTGGTGTAGCCATTGCTGCGCCACATACATCGAATTGGGACTTTGTCTACGCCCTTGGCGCGGCAATTATTCAAGATGTAAAAATTTACTTTTCAGTCAAAGACAGTTTATGCCGAGTGCCAATTTTAGGTCGACTGATGATGTACCTTGGTGCCATCCCGATTGACCGTTCTTCAAAGGGCTTTGGACAAGTAGAGCAAATAAAAAGCTTTATTAATAGCCAAAAACTAAACAGAGTATTCTTCTTATTTACACCTGAGGGAACACGTGGCTCTGTCGCTAAGTGGAAAACCGGTTTTTATCATGTTGCTCAAGGTTGCCAGCTACCGATATTTTTAGCAAAAGTTGATTATTTGAGTAAAGAAGCCGGCGTTTTTCATACCTTTCAATTAACCGACAATCAAAACAATGACATTAAGGCGATTCAAGCATCTTATGAAACTGTCCAAGGTAAATTTCCGCATGATCAGTTCCCGGCTTATACCGGTCAGATGCAAAAAATTTCAGAGATAGAGGCGAAAATAATTAAAGCACTCTATTCTTTCAAAGGGGTTGCAACTAAGGTTGAAATTACCACCAAAGCTAAAATAAACCACTTATCTACTAACATGCTAGATTATTTAATTGACAAAGGCCTGCTTGAAAAATGCCCTAACAACACTACGCATGACGAGCCAGCTTACCAGTTAACTTTTGCTGGTCGAGGATATTTCTTGCATTTAGTCCCTAGCGTTTAACTCTGGCTTAGTTAAGCAGATATCAGATAATAAAAAGGCTGTGATTATTGTTCAATAATCACAGCCTTTGTCTTGCAATAAACTTGTTGCCTAATTAATGTCTTGGTTTAACGAAAACCGCACTGGTTAGCGCCGGCACAATAAAACCTGTCGAGGTTATTTTGCTTTGCTTAACCACCTCATCCATGCCCTTTTGCTGTATTGGATGCAAGTGATAACCTTGAGTACTTTGTTCGTTAGTATCATAAGCAAAGGTTTGACTTTCAGCACTGATATTAAATATAACCACTAAGCTTTGATAGTTTTCATCAATTATTGCACCATTACTATCATCAATTTTCATCACTAATAAGCCTGTTGTCGGCACTGAGTCAGCTTTAGCAAGATTAAGAAAACTTACTTTTTCAATAATGTCTTTTTCATTGGTTAACCTAAATAAAGTACTACTCATGCGTATTGCTAGCATCTCTGTAAAAATGTCACTTGAAAACTGTATATGTTTTTCAGTGACAATATCGCGCCCTTCATGACCTGCTAAAACTTGTTTAATTAACGGCCAATTATCTTTATCTTTTTCCGCTGGCGGTAAACCAACATGATAAAAGTTATCTTGTTTAGAAAAATCGACTCGGTTAAACCAATCGCCATAATCATAACTATCACGAAGAAATGACTTAGATCGCAAGAATTCTGAGCCCATATGTATAAAGGGGATCCCTTGAGCAAACAAAGCAAAAGACAAGCTTTGGTTATGCATTCTAACTCTGTCGTTAGTTGTAATATCATAAGCTAAGCGATATTGACTATTGTCCCATAAGGTTTGGTTATCATGTTTAGAGACATAATTAATTGTATCAGCAGGATCTAAGGCATAACCAGTTGGCTGATCACCATAAGGGATATCCTTTCCTAAAACTTGTTTACCATCACTACTTAAAGGAAAATTAGCTAAATTAGCTGCTAAACCTATACGCAGTTGGTTCATACGCAAATTATAGTCAGCTAGGCTTTGCTGACTGGTTACTTTTTCATTTGGAAAATGTAATAAGCCGTTACCTATCCCTTGTGAGTCTCGAGTATTATTGCCGCCGCCTCGAACCGCATCACGTAGTCTGTCGGTAAAAGTGCCTATTTCACTGCCACCAAGCTCTAACTGACTAGCTTGAACAAATTGGCTATTACTGGCAACCTCACCAAAATTCCAACCTTCACCGTAAAAGTAAGTATCGGCATCGACTTGTCGCACTGCCTTTCTTGCAGCTAACATCGCCTCTTTAGGCTGATGGCCCATTAAATCAAAACGAAAGCCATCAATTTTATAATCCCGAGCCCAGACAACTAATGAATCTGTCATCAATTTTGCCATCATTACTCGCTCTGTTGCGGTATTATCGCAACAGGTTGATTGCTCAATCGCTCCGGTAATGGGGTGCAAACGGTGATAATAATTCGGGACTATTTTATCCAAGACTGAATTTGGCTCAAGTCCTGCTTGATGAGTATGGTTATACACTACGTCCATAATCACGCGAAAGCCCAAACCATGAAGGCTTTGCACCATTTCCCTAAATTCAACCAAACGGCTAACCCCTTGAGCATCAAGGGCATAACTACCCTCAGGTACCGTGTAATGAAATGGGTCATAGCCCCAGTTATAGTTGTCATATGTGCGTAATGCACTGACTAATTGCTGAGCTTTGTCGTCATCAACGGCATAACTTTGTAATAATGAACGAATGGTCTGTTTTTCGTTGTAATTTTGCTGACAGAGACTTGTTTTCGGTGCAATAGCACAAACTTTGCCCAGGTTATCATCAATATCAAGATGCTTTGCTTTATCTTCATTAACCGTAGCAATATCAAAGGTCGGTAATAAATGTATATTATTTAAACCGGCCGCACGTAAAGCTTTTAAATGTTTTATGCCAGCAGAGTGCTGTTCAGTAAACGCCTTATATTTGCCTTTAAACTCACGATTACTTAAGTGCTTTTCATTAGCGCTAAAGTCTCTAATATGGGTTTCATAAAAGACATTATCTTCACTATTTTTTACCGTGGGAATTTGATGTTCATCCCAGCTTGGTGGCTTAGTGATACCATCATCTAAATGAACTACTTGTGAGTATTGACTGTTAACTGAAAGGCTCAATGAGTATGGATCGGTCACCATTAAGGTTTCCACTTGCTTTGACGCAGGGTGATACACTTCAACTTGGTATTTATAATAAGCATAACTAGCCCGCTGCCCAGCTTGCACAGACCACACACCGGTATGGGTATCTTCTTGCATAGTCAAGTTACCATCAGCAATGGCGGTTAAATTATTATCATATAACTGCACAGACACTTTTCGCGCAGTAGGTGCCCATAATTTGAAACTAACCACCTGCTTATCAGCTTTATTACTAATCACAGCCCCTAAATCAGTCACTTCATCGGCATCATGCTGACCTTGTGTATAAAGTGCATCAATCACAGCCCCGGTTTGCACAAAAGAGACTTGCTTTTCTTGTTGCATTTTATCCATGCCAACAACAATTAATTGTTGCTTAAGCCATAGTTTGGCATCTTGTTCAGGTAAATCAATTTCATAGGCCTGAAAACCACTAAGATGAGGAAACTTTTGTGCCAGATTTTCAGGAAAACCTATCTCTGTTAGCTTAATGGCATCAAATGATTGACCTATTTTTAGCAACTGATAAGACAAGATTTCATTAGATTTAGGCAACACCACTATGCTAGGAGTTAACCAATGTGCTGCGCTATCGCTCGCTTTGCTAACAATCTTAGCTAAAATAGTATTATTATCTTGGCGAGTATCTTGTTGAGTATCTAAAGCAGAGCTGCTATCACCACATCCGGTTAACGTTAGGGTAATTACGCTACAAATTAACAGGGAAAATCGAGACTTTTTCATAGTAAAATTCGGTTTATTAAATATATTTTCTAACTTACTTGTTTCACTAAAATAAAAGAACCTCTTTCATCAGATTACATACGTATTCAACTAAGCTTTCAATCAACCATTGGCATGAGTGCATACTGCTGGCTATTTAGTTAGATTGACTAAGCGTTTTCATCGGTGCTAGCTTTTAAGCCATTATTTCTCTTCACTATAAAAAAGGGCTTGTTGATTATCTCAACAAGCCCTTGTTAACTATACAGCAGTGTCGTCTTTACTCACTACATTGCTGAATTATCATAGTACCAACATCACTGCCTTTGCTTGGGTTCGCTTCATTTAATGTCAACAAGAAACTATAACTACCCGCTGCGAGTGTGGTTTTGTTGTTGGCAGTACCCGCATCCTCATAACTGACAGCGTAAGTCACACCTAAGGCTAAATTGCTGTCATTAATATCAGCGCTATCGGCTGCTTGTGCCCAAAGTTGCGTAGACCAACTGCCATCACTCGATGCCAGCTTAAACTGCATTGCTCCGTCAAATTCAGCCACAGCTTGATAAATATTATTACCCTTATAGTGCAAACGATATGCTTCAGCCGCAGACCAGCCACTGTGATCACCTTTCACATAAAGCTCACCATCACCGGCAATATCAAATGGGATAGCGTCAGTAGAATCGGCTAATGCGCTACAGTTAACGGTAAGAGAAACACTACTAATCGTTAATACGGGTACTTCACTAGATGCATCAAGAGTAAAGGTGAAACTGCCTTCAGCCTCAACATTAATAACAAAACTACCGTTGTCATTAGTAACCTCAACAGAGTTACCACCAATAGTAACATCATCAAAACCTAAGTTTACCTGCGTGCCATCTTCTGAGCTAATAGTGAAGCTTTGCTCACCCGCGGCTAACACAGTATCTAATTTATAGATATCATTGCCTGCGTAGCTAAACTTGTTTGCATCATCAAAGTCATTGCTAGCATTTAAATAAATATCCGTATTTCCATAAGGTGCAACATCGGGAGCATCGCGAGTAACGCCGGCGTCTAAACCCGAGCCTTGTTCAGCTAATTGTGGTTTAACAAATACCGCAATAGTTAAGGCAGGAACAGTAAATGTGCCTTCGTCCGTACCTTGGGTGAAGCTAGCATCTTGCACTCTGGTATCAACTGAGTTTTGCTGCACGCTGTGCAACTCAAAACCGCTCGCGGTAGCAACCGTATGTGATTGCGCTTCACCACTGCCATTAATAACGACCACAATAGCATCATTATTGGCATCAAGATCAGTCAAACCAATACCATCATCAAGACTCATCACAATTAAGCCTTTAGTTTGCTTGGTACCGGTATTATGAAAACCGACACGATCATAGACGTCTTGCGCGGTTGCTAAGCTAAATAATTTACTACTTGAACGAATCGATACAAACTCATTAAATACCTCAGCCGCAAAGCTAATATGACTGGCATTCACTGTTGTTTCAGGGTTATTGATAATAGCTATAACCTCATTAATAGCATCAGGATTATTGTCATTTTGAAACTCAACCGGCAAACCAACATTCCAGTTGTTAGTCGTTTTCGTAAAATCAACTAGATTATACCAATCACCATTGTTATAGCTGTTTCTGTCCATCGACTTAGAACGTATTAAGTCACCACCAATTTGTAAGAATGGAATACCTTGACTCATAACTGGCATACTAATGGTGATATTTTGAGCACGCACTCTGTCATCAACTGACATATCAGTCGCTAAGCCGTATTGTAATTTATCCCACAAGGTCGCCCCATCATGTTTAGAAACATAGTTGATAATATCAGCGGGGTCTTTCGCATATGACGGTTGTGAGAAGTTTTTACCTGACTCAATTTCACCCGACTTATTTTGTAATTGGTAATCGGCTAGCGTGCCCGATAATCCCAAACGCATAATATCTTGGTCATTTAAGCTGGCACTCTCGTTAAATAATGAGGCGCTAAGCATAGTATCACGCGGTCTATCATTAAAGGTACCAATCTCAGTACCAGCCATTTCATATTGACCGGCTTGCTCATAACCTTCCATAGGGCGAGACCAACCTTCACCGTAGAAATAAGTGTCAGCATCAACGGCTTTTACCGCTGCAAGCGCATTTAAAATAGAAGTTTTTGAGTGACTACCCATAATATCAAAACGAAAAGCATCAAACTTGTATTCGCTTGCCCACATAACAAGCGAATCGAGCATCAGCTTATCCATCATACGATGCTCAGTTTCAGTATCATGACAACAGGTAGCGTTCATTACGCCACCGGTTGTTAAATCACGACGGTAATAATATCCAGGTACCACTAGATCTAATACAGAATTATTATATAAGCCCGATGTATTAGTGTGGTTGTAAACCACATCTAATGAGGTTCTTAATCCCATATCATGCAAGGCCTTGTTCATGGAACGCATTTCTAAAATACGGCTAACACCGTCAGCATTGGTGGCAAAGTTGCCATCTGGCGCATTAAAGTGTTTAGGATCATAACCAAAGTTATAACCATCAAGACCTTCAATGACTTGCGTGAGTAATTTCGCATCAGTGGTTGATGGGTCGTAACTTTGAAAAACGGATAGTAATGTCGCCGAGCCATTTTCAACGCCACATACTGGCGCTTTGGCATTAACAGCACATAACTCATCTACCGTACTGGTTAAATTAATTTGCTCACTAAAGTTTTCATTAACACTGGCAATATCATTAGCAGGGAGAATTTGAAAATGGGTCAAACCAGCAGCTACTAAGGATTTAAGATGCATCACAGGTGCAGAGTCTTGTTCGGTAAAGGCTAGGTACTTACCACGATTCGCTTGTGTTGTACTTTCATCGCGGATACTAAAATCACGAATATTACCTTCATAAATAATAGCATCTTCAAAATCAGCAATTTCAGGTATGGTATGACTATCCCAATCTGTTGGTTTTAAATCTTCATCAGCAAGGTTAACAAATTGTGAGTAAACACCATTTTCAGATAACGATACCGAATAGGGATCAGACGATACTAAGGTTTGAAATTTTTGGTTAGTGTAGTGATATAACGTTAATTCATATTGATAAAACGCTCGATCGTTAGTCAATGGCGTAGTAAATGACCAAACCCCAGTCTCTTCATTTAAAGTCATCGTTTCAGTGCTTTGCAACACTTTGCTTGCATTAAAGATTTTTAATGCGACATTTTTTGCGGTAGGTGCCCAAACGTTAGCCGTTATGCCATCATCAGCATAAACTAAACCTAAAGTAGCTTCATCAGCATCAGCATCACCAGCGGTATAGAGATCATCTAACACTCGACCTGTTTGTAAGTAAGTGGCAGCTAAAACAGTGTCGTCACCATCATAGGCAATAGCTAACAATTTACCCTTAAGCATAGTTTTAGCTTTAGCCATGTCTGCTGCACTGGCTTCAAACATGTCTAGGCCACTATATCGAGGCATACCTAAGGCATTAGCTGCATTAGTCGCAGGTGCAAATTCAATAAAATTATCGCCAGCAATACCGGTTTCACCGTTGTAGCCTAAATCATCGCTGTCAGCGCTGTAAACACGCACTTTAGCAACACTATCATCAAGCTGCCAAAACACCGTCTCTAGGGTTGTCCAGTGAGCAGCCGTGTCAGCAATTTGTACACCCGATGGAAATAACGTAGGTTCGGTATAAATTGTACTAATACCATCAAGTAACCAAACCATACGGTTGCCTGATAAATCAGCTTTTTGGTCATCATTGTTTGGCGCTTTGTTATCACCCTTGTGCATAATGTAATTAACACAATCAGTGGTAGCATAATCGGCTTTTAAATCAACCACCCAGTATGCGCCATAATTTGGATCGTCACCCGCTTTGGCTTGTGGTGCTGACCATTCAACTAATGGGCCATCATAAGCGCTACAAGTGTCATCTGCCCATAAGTGCAGACCCCAACCGGTATAGTTACCGTCAGGACGATTATAGAATATAACTAATTCATTTTCGCCAGCAGTAACCACAGGCTCAGGTAGCTCTGGTGTCGGCTCTGGCGAGTTATCAATAACACTAACCTCAAGCGCTTTATCTGTCGATGCGTTGTTACTATCAGTGACAGCTAAGCTAGCAGTGTATGTACCTGCTGTTGAATAGGTCACTGTGGTAGTTGTTGTTGCTAGACAATCATCGACAGCTATGCTGGCTAATTGACCGCCAGGGTTAAGTTCACATGAAATGTCATCATTATCGGCGTCAGTAACTTGCCAGGAAAAACTTACCTCTAAAGCGGATTCAGAACTTTGAGCAGCAGAAAGTGAAGTAATGACTGGCGCATTATTTACCGGCGTTGGTGTTGGGGTTGGTGTCGGCGTTGGTGCTGGATCTGAACCAGAGCCTCCACCACAGGCAACCAGTCCCAGAGACAAGGTTACACATACGGTCAGTTGTTTTAAGCTTGTTGTTAACATGAAAACATATCCTATTTTTATGGTATGACCTCATGCTATCCCTTTGCCTAACTATTGAACAGTGCTTACATACGTATTCACTGCCTTATTTGTTATACCTTTGTACAGTCTAAGAGAAGGTTTTTTTCTGCGTTGCACTAAAGCTTGAAGCATAAAAAAGCACAATAACCAGCTAACAGAGCCCCCCGATGGCTCACTCGTTTTATTATTTTCATTAGGCTTATTCAAGTCATCACTGCTGTGCTGGCTTTCACTTGCAGCGTTGTCATTGCTTACTCGCTCTTGCACGACAATAACTCTAGAGTCACTGGCTACTTGCTGGTCATTATCAGTGACCGTTAAGGAGATCTGATAGGTACCCGCTTTTGAAAACAAGGTGGAAAAAGTCATAGCCTCTAAACCATTTGACCACTGATATTGAATAATATCGCCATCGGCATCGGTAGATAAACTCGCATCAAAATACACAGTTTCATCAACATAGACTTCAATATCTTGACCGGCATTGGCTATCGGTGCCAATAATATAGGTGTTTGCTCGACAGTATCATTGCCGTTAGCCTGGTCAGGTAGGGCATCTTGAGCAGTCAACAACTCATCTTGGTTAGAAACTGAGTCATTTATTTTTTCAACCACATAGCTTTTCTCAACAGCATTGAAAGTAATCACATACTTGCCTTGTCCTTGAGTTAATATGATATTTTCTCCGCTACTATCTACTTGGCCATCGTTATTATCATCACCATAGTTTTCTTGCCAATCGGCAAATATATCAAACTTAAACCCTAACCCCGAACGTCCATCAGTATCGATAGTAATAGTCCAGATATTGACTTCTTGCTCGGTCATCAAGGTTGATTGCCATTGATTCGTGTCACCACGGTAATAGACAGTTGCAAATAGCGAGTCACTTAAACCCAAAACTTTATTGACAGCATTTAAACGGGTTTTATACCAGTTTTTGTCATTTGCTTTGTCTTGATCTAAAGCAAAAATACGATAATCAGGCTGATTGCCCCAACTAGCAGGTTGGTCGGCAATGATGACATTATCACCGGTATCGTTATCTACCGCATTGCTAATTAACATGTGCACTTTTTCAATCCAAGGGAGGGCATAACTTTCCACCATTAAATCGCTTTGCGTCACTAAGCTCAGTAAATGCTCTTTGTAGGTTTGCAAATGTTTATCAATAGCAAGGACCTTGGCCACTAACAATGGCGTGTTTTCAGCGCTAGCAAAAGCAATAGCATCTTGGAGACCACTATCGTCAATAATGGCTGAAGTACCCAGGGTATTGTCGGTATCATAGGGAATAAAATGCATCACCTTGGCTTCGTCAAAATAGACAAAATAATTATTACCATTGCCCCAAAAGCCATCCCAATGACCTAGCACAGCTTCTGCGGCAAGTCCTTTGAGTAATAAGTCAGTATTAATATGCTTGTCGACATATGCTTCAAATTCATCACCTTGTAACTCGGTTATGTTTTTGGCAAATTCAACAAGCTGTTGATGTCCTTGCTGATACTTTTTCCCTTTGCCTTTATACTCAAAGCTGGCCTCATCAAAATCACCTACCCCTTGCCACTGTTCGCTAATACGAGAAAAATGTGCCTTACCCCAAGTTTTGTAATTACCTTGCCATAAAAAACCACCGTCATTGTCTTGGCCAAAGCGCTTATCAAGATACTCATGACGATTAACACTTTCATTTAGACGGTATACACCAAAATAAACACGACCTCTGTCACCAATGTTAATACTAACCTGAGTGTAAGTTGATGAGTGGGCAGTCCAAATATTAAAATTCTGCATGATTTGATTACTTAACGGCTCTCGCACATACGTAGGATCATTATGAAAGCGTTTAAGCTTGAGAGCTGAAATGCCACTGAGTTGTTGATCATCAACAAACTCATCAAAATCTAGCGTGAAATTGGCTTGCACATATTCACCTTCACTATTTTCAGGCAAGACAAAGCTAGTATTGCCACTGAGCTTAATACCAATATTATCAAGTTGATAACGTTGATTATTTTTAATAAGGGTAAAAGAACCCGATACTTCTTGACGTTCCCCTTTGGTAGAGTTTAATAGTAATTGCCACTGTGCCTCTGCAAAGGTAAGTTCAATTTCAGGTAAATCATCTATGGCAAACCAAAATTGATGTTCCGGACTGTCAAGGTATTGAGTATCATTAAGGGCTAATGCCAAAGGCAGATAACATAACAAAATAGCTGACGATAGAAATTTAAGATAATGACACATAGTGTATTTTTTTTAAGCAAATCAAGGCTTGATAATACCGTTCTCACCATACAATAAACAGCATATACATACGTATTCACTCGTCAGTTTTTTAGGCTTTTACAAACACTAATTTAATGGTTGCCTCTAGGTGTGCCTTGATATGGGCGGTTAATAACATCTGCTAAATGGTAAATCCTGACTTGTACATAAGTACTAGTAAGTCACACAATGTATAATTAACATGATAAACTGAATAAAAATTTAAATTAAGGGATTAATAGCATGTCTTCATCTTCAAAAGTGAAACAAAAATCAAAAACAACCTCACTCGGTAAACAAGTGTTTATTAGCTTGTTTTACTTAATTGCTTTCACACTGACCTTAAGCTCATCAGCAACAACCAGTAACACCTCAGCACTGAACAACCAAATACCAGTATTACCTGTTGATGCCTACGGCCACTTACCTATGGTAAGTAATGTACAACTTTCCCCAGATGGTAACCGCATTGCCATGCTGAAAAACCTTAATGGTAATCAAATTTTGATGACTTATAACCTAGTTAATGGTGAGAGGCAGGCAATATTACAATCAGATAACATCAAAATAACTCTCAACTGGTATGTTTGGGGCAATAATGACGTGTTACTGATAAGTACCGGCTCGTTAAGTAAAGATGGTACGACAAAATACACCACGACTCGCTTGTATAAGTATGACCTTAGTACCGATAAGGAATTGAGTTTACTAGTCAAGCCTAAAATATCTCACAAAGAAAAAGTGGTGCAAATTCAAGATAATGTTATTAGTTTGATGCCAAGCGAACCAGATAAAATATTAATGGCGATAAACTTTGAACATTGGTCTAAACCATCCTTATACGAAGTCAATATTCGCACTAAGCAACGAAGCCGCATAAAAAGGTATAAAACTTACATTGATAACTGGTTTGCCGACCAGCAAGGTAAACCCAGAATAACCTACAAGGTAGATGATACCGAAATTTCCTACAAACTATTCAACACTCAAGGCAAACTAGCGCGTGATTTGTGGTCTTATGAAGTGTTTGAACAAGACGTAGTACACATACTGGGTTTTGATCAAGACCCCAATATTTTATTTATCAGAGCGCTGCATCAAGGCAAATATGCGGTATTTAAAGTTAATTTAACCGATAAAAACCTAAACAGAGAACTAGTTTATGCTGATGCCAACTATGATGTCGATGGTTCACTAATCTATTCACCCAAAACTGGTGCCGTGGTTGGCTTAAGTCATGAAGGTAATGAAGATAATAAAATTTATTGGGACAAAGAATACCTTGCCTTTAAAAAAGCCCTAAATGTCGCCTTACCCGACTCAGATAACACCATTATCAGTATGTCAAAAGATCAGAATAAATATGTTTTATATTCAAGTTCAGCAAAGCGACCGGGGGATTACCTGCTAGGAGATAGAAATAACAAAAAATTGGAGTTCCTAGCTTCGTTATACCCACAAATAGATGAATCAAATTATGCGACTAAAACGCTTGTCAAGTACCAAGCACGCGATGGTGTAGAGATTGAAGGTTATATAACAACTCCACTCAATAGCGCCAAAAATGCTAAGTTACCTGCCATAATTCTCCCCCATGGTGGACCGATGGCACGCGATTATGCCGGTTTTGATTATTGGTCTGAGTTATTTGCTAATCAAGGTTATTTAGTCTTCCAGCCCAATTTCCGCGGCTCTTCTGGTTATGGCTATGAATTTGAAATGGCTTCAGTTGAGGGCTGGGGTTTAGCCATGCAAGATGATTTACAAGACGCCACACATTGGTTAATTGAACAAGGCTTAGTCGATGCGAATAAGGTCTGCATTGCTGGTGCCAGTTATGGAGGCTATGCTGCATTAATGGCAGCGGTTAAACACAGTGAAACCTTTCAATGCGCAGCCAGTTTCGCTGGGGTGACCGATTTAGAGCAAATCATTCGTGACGCTAAAGCTTTTAGCAATAAAAAAATTGTTCAAAAACAAATTGGTACTAATAGCGAGCAACTTGAAGCGACCTCACCGGTGAATTTTGCTAATAAAATCAAGATCCCGATATTGCTTATTCATGGTACTGACGATCAAGTGGTACCAGTAAAACACAGTCAAGTCATGGCAGCAGCATTAACAAAGCAAAACAAACAAGTTAACTACATTGAACTAGAAGACGCTAATCACTCGCTCAGTAATCAGGCGCACCGTATACAAACTCTAAAGGCGATGACTGAATTTTTTGCTGAACACCTAAATTAAAAGTGAGCTGTTTAGCAATATTTTAGGCAATTTTAGTTTTTTGCTAAATGCGCTCTAACTTTCGGTAATACATCAATAACCGTTGCATTGTTTGGCGCAATGCGACGGACAGACTCTAACCAAGGTAAGGCTTGTTCGAGCTTACCTTGCTCTAACAAGCTATGGCTCAAGGCTAATTGATAATTAATATTTTTTTTATCAATAGCAATTGCCCGCATTAAGTAACGACGGGCTTGGCCAAAGGCTTTTCGCTTGATAAGGGCGGTGCCCGCTCGGTAATTATGATTGGCGTCAAACGGCATGGCATCAGCTAATAATTTGGCTGATTTTACATAAAGTGCTTGGTCATGACGTTTACCATAGCCTAGATTTTCTTTGGCAATAGTTAACCAATCAATTTGCTTTTTATAAGCCGCCAAACCTAAGCGATCGCTGGGTGTTTTTGCCACCGGCAATTGCACTTTTTGCGGCGAATTGGTAAACGGGTAATCTGCCATTAAGCCGGCAATTTTAGCTTTGCCCCAATACACTTCCGCATCAAAAACAGGTAAGTCTTGTTGTGCTAATTCTGTCTTTATGTACTGAGGAAAACGTCCGAAAATAGCAGATTTTGCCAGTGCTTTATAAAAACTATCCGCAATAATGAAGTAACCGTCAATGGTTGGGTGTAAATGCTCAAGCATTAAATCATTACCAATAATATTGTCTTTAGCAGCATCAACAAGCTGTTGATTAGCATCAACAAAATGCACTGATTCTGACGTTGCTAATTCATTAATAATAGTATTGATTGCACTGGGGGCACGAAAGCGTAACAGATCGTAATCGCGCGCTTTGGTTAGCGCTTGCTTCGCCTTCTCATATTCGCCCTTGGCGATAAGTTTTTTCCCCTGCTGGTAAAAAACATTGGCGTTAGTGGTTGCTGCCTTATTTACTGACTGCACTGGCTCAGAAGAAAAAGGCGCTTGGTCAGCTAAATTACTGGCAATAGAGCTAATAAAGACCGGGATCCCTGCCGCTTGATATTTATCAAGTACTAAGCTCATATTACGTTGAAATTGTTGTAAACCGGCTTGATAAAGATCTGAGCCATAGGCAATATTTTTATGTTTTGCCACCTTGGCCATAAAGGTACGAGATGTTTGATTATTACCTTGCTCTGACGGCTGAGCGAACTGCCAATACAAATTTTGCAACAGTTGAAATATTCTTGAGTCTTTTAATTTTAAGTACAACAAGGTTGCTGTAGGTGAGTTTGCTGCCGTGTAAGCGGAACCCACGCCTAAAATACCTAAATATTCGTTATGGCCAGCATAAATGAGTACGGCATCAGGTTTTTGGGCAATGATTTCATCAACAAAGTCTAAAATGGTATAACTGTTTACCGCTGATAAGGCGGTATTGACCACTTCAACCGTTCTTTCTGGAAAACTTTGTTTTAGTCGGTAATCAAGCATGCCGGCAATAGATGCACCATAACCAAAAGGAAAACCTGCTGCTGTGGAGCCACCTTGTACAAAAATGCGCAAGCCATCCTCGGGTTTATCTTTTAAAAAAAAGTTAGTCTCAATAGTTACCGAGGGCGGTTTTGCTGCTTGTGGAAAATAACGCTTAATGACATCGGGGCGAGGTAAAAGATATTGCGGTGCATCAGCTGATCCGCTGTTAGGGTAATCGATAAACAGGGGAGTTTCTTGACCATAATCAATAACTCTCAAGCCTAACTCCAATAAAGCGAAAAAGGCAAAGGGGATGCAAATAGCGATAAACTGAAAAACCCGTGTTTTCTTCATAAATAATTATCTTTAGTTTATGTGATTCGTCGTTAAATGACTCGAGCAACAAGCCATTTATCAGTTACTATTAACCGAATTATCAATAAGTTGCTTGTTAACCTGTTTTATATATTGGGCTATGGCTTTTTTCTGTGCAGAGTTCTTAACTGCCAAAGCATTCGCTTTTTGTAATAGTGCCATACTTTTTGAGTACTGTTTTAAAAAGAAATAATCTTTTGCTAAGGCTAGCTGGTAGCTAATGTTATTGTTGTTTACCAATAGCGCTTTTTTGTGATAATAAGCGGCAAGTTGCCAATCTTTAATATTTTGATAAAGCTGACCCGCAATATATGAGGCTTGATGATTATCTATCATAGCTGTACTTAACGCTGCCGCAATTTTTGCCGCTTCTAACATTTCATTACGTTCTTGATAAGCGACTAATAAGCCTTTTTGTACTGCTAACCAGTCTTTGCTTTCGATACGTTTAATCAAGGCCTTTTTCTCAAAGGCCCGACTCTCTGGCAAGTCTATGGCTTTATTTCCCGGCATGTTAGGCTCAGTAAAAGGATAATCATTCATTAATTTCCTGACAGTAAATTCGCCATACAAGGCATCAAGTTTCGTTAATGGAATATCTGCGCGTGCCTGTGCTATCGGGTAGTTGCTCGCTGGACCTAAAAATTTTTGTTCAACAATATAATCACTGTAGGCTTGCGCTAATAAAAAATAGCCTTCAATCGTTGGATGTACGTGCTCTAGCATTAAGCTATTTCCAATAATACCGCCTTCACTATGCTCAGCAAATAACGCTTGTATATCAACCAAGCCGGTTTGATATTGTTTAGCTAAACGAGCAATAATTTCATTGAATTTACTGGGCGCTCGAAAGCGTAATGAGTCATGATCTTTGGCTAGCACAAATGCCAATTTTGCCTCGCTATAATGCCCCAGAGCTTGCATATAAAGACCATGTTCAAAGTAGTTTTTAGCAACCTCTTCACTGGTTAACTCAGCGCTTAAGGAAAAAAGTGCTGGGCTAACTTTTGCCGTTGCAGCCGCACTACGTATAGTCTGCCAATCAACTTGACCAACACTTGAAAAGGGCACTTGACCATTTTCATTACTAACCAAGTTACCTAAAACCACAGGTACACCGGCTGCTTGATATTTTGCTAAGAGCAGTGACATATTCTCAGTAAACTGTTCCACTCCTTGAGTAAATATTTCACTATCAAGGGCAATATTTTTTTCTTTGGCCACCTGCGACATTAATGATTTGTCGGTGCGTTGAGGAGCTTGCTCTGCTCGCATTATTTTACTGTAGCCGCGTTGCATTAATTGATATAAGCGCCAATCTTTTACTGCAAGGTGAAGCAGAGTCGCTAATCTACCGCCTTTACCACCAACGGCACTGCCAACGCCCATAATACCTAAGTACTCGTTATGACCAGCATATATCAAGACTAAATCGGGTTGCTGGGCTATAATTTCATCGACAAAATCGAGCAAGGTGTAACTGTTAACCGCGGCCATTGCGGTATTGATAATTTCTATGTTTTTCTCTGGGTATAAGCGTTTAAAACGTTGTTCTAACATGCCTTGTAATGAGGCCCAACGACCATAAGGAAAACCCGCGGCCGTGGAGCCGCCTTGAATAACAATGCGAAAACTATCTTTTGGCTTTTGTTTACTAAAATAGACAGTATCAGGACTAACCTTGGGCGCAAAGCGCGGTTCTGAAAAATAACGCTGAATAACATCAGGATTGGGCTGTAAATATTTTACCGATTTATCCTGACTGACTTTGTCGATAAATAAAGGATATGAATTACCAAAATTGCTGGCAACTAATAACCCTTCAATTAACAGCAATATAATAAATGGTAGCAATACCATAATAAGGGTGAAGCTAATTTTTTTTGCAGGAGTATAAGTCACTTATTTCGCCACTGTAAAAAAACTTAAATAAAGGGCTAATCACCCTACTGAACACTTATTTTATTTGCAACGTAAAGGTCATTGAATACGTTTGCAAAACATAGCTTTTGCGCTAAAACTATGGCTATAATCAAAGATGATAATTTTTTACCCTTTTTTGTGTTAAAGAAAGAAGTGCTCTATGGCTATTAAAATACTAGGGATTTCTGCTTTCTACCATGACAGTGCTGCAACACTAATAATAGACGGAAAAATCATTGCTGCTGCGCAAGAAGAACGTTTTTCTCGTATAAAACACGATCCTGCCTTCCCAGCTCAGGCCATTGCCTTTTGCTTAGCGCAAGCGGGTTGCTCGTTGACCGACCTTGACAGTGTTATTTTTTATGACAAACCGCTGTTGAAATTTGAACGTTTACTCGAAACATACTTGACTTATGCCCCTCGTGGCATTCGTTCATTTATTCGGGCTATGCCTATCTGGCTCAAAGAAAAGCTGTATTTAAAAAGTGTCTTGAGGCGAGAATTGCGCTTACTTGAGAACTTAGATAAAAAAGCCACCTTACCGCAATTGCTATTTAGTGAACACCATTTATCACATGCTGGCTCAGCATTCTTCCCTAGCCCTTATGAAGAAGCTGCGGTACTGTGTTTAGATGGCGTTGGTGAATGGGCTACCTCAACCGCATGGCAGGGAGCTAATAATAAATTAAGACCACTTTGGGAAATTCAATTCCCACATTCGCTTGGCTTACTCTATTCAGCGTTCACCTATTATGCCGGTTTTAAGGTGAACTCTGGTGAATATAAACTCATGGGGTTAGCCCCTTTTGGTGAGCCCACTTATGTTGAACTCATTAAAGAGCACTTAATTGAAGTAAAACATGACGGTAGCTTTGTGCTTAACATGGATTACTTTGATTTTGCCGTTGGCAGCACCATGACCAACACAAAATTTCATGATTTATTTGGCGCAGAGCCACGACAAAGTGAATCTGAAATAACCCAACGAGAGATGGACTTAGCTCGCTCAATTCAAGTGGTTACCGAAGAAATAGTGCTAAATATCGTTAATCATTTAGCCACATTAACCGACAGCAAAAATTTATGTTTAGCCGGTGGTGTGGCACTTAACTGTGTCGCTAATGGTCGTATTTTACGTGAGGGTGCTTTTGAGAATATTTGGATTCAACCCGCCGCCGGAGATGCTGGCGGCTCGCTAGGTGCAGCCCTCGTTGCTTGGCATCATTATTACGCGGGTAAAAAATATCAAGTAGAGCAAAGTATTGAATCAACACAAACGCCAACGATTGCAACCTTACCCGCTGATTTAATGCAAGGGGCTTACTTAGGGCCAAGCTTTAGCTTAGCACAAATTACGCAAGTACTAAGCCAAAAACAGATGCCTCATACTGTCTTTGCAGAGGCAGAATTACATCAACAGGTGGCCAAGTTACTTGACGATGGCAATGTCATTGGTTGGTTTCAAGGCCGAATGGAGTTTGGGCCTAGAGCACTTGGCAATCGTTCAATATTGGGTGATGCCCGCAATCAAGCCATGCAATCGGTGATGAATTTAAAAATAAAGTATCGTGAATCCTTTCGACCTTTCGCGCCTATTGTCTTAGCAGAAGATGTTAGTGATTACTTTGAGCATAAAACAACTAGCCCTTACATGTTAATTGTCGCACAAATCAATGATTCACTAAAATTACCCGTAACTAAATCACTACAAGGCATTGAAAAATTAAAACAAGCGCGTTCAACTTTGCCGGCTATTACCCATGTTGATAATACCGCTCGTTTACAAACAGTGCACCAGCAAACCAATCCTAAACTGCATCAATTATTAAGCACTTTTAAGGAGCGCACCGGCAGTAGTGTTTTAATCAATACCTCGTTTAATGTCCGCGGCGAGCCGCCAGTGTGTTCGCCTGATGAAGCCATAAACTGTTTCTTAGCCACCGAAATGGACTATCTGGTAATGGACAACGTGCTTATTGCTAAATCACAACAGAGCGCAGCCGCTATTTTAGCTGCTAAAAACAATCACTTTGAGTTAGACTAATGACAACATCAGCCAATAAGTTAACAAGCCA
Source organism: Colwelliaceae bacterium MEBiC 14330 (assembly GCA_040779365.1). Taxonomy (GTDB): domain Bacteria; phylum Pseudomonadota; class Gammaproteobacteria; order Enterobacterales; family Alteromonadaceae; genus Colwellia. Next base: position 86,023 of record JBFONR010000005.1, on the reverse strand, counting down.
GATGGATACAAAAGCCCTTAAATCGTTTGGTTTATTGATGACCTGGGCATTTCCCTTATTCATTGGCATTATTGCCCCTTGGTTAATTAGTTTACCGCCACAATGGTGGACCTTATGGGTAAGTTTATTTTTTATTAGCTTAGCATTAGTAGCACCTAAGCTACTTTATTGGCCTTATAAAGTATGGATGTTTGTTGCAGGTATCATTGGCTTTATTAACACTCGCCTGTTATTAGGTGCCACTTTTTACTTGCTAATTTTTCCTATTGGTATGCTATTAAAACTCACGAAAAAATTACAATTTAAAAAGACCAATCCACAACACAGTAATTATGTTGTTCGTCGCGATGAAATAGCTAAAACACAACTGGAGCAACCCTTCTAATGATTGAATTTATCACTGACCTATGGGCGTTTCTGCGGGTACGCAAAAAAATGTGGTTATTACCTATTATTATTATCTTAAGCTTATTAGGCGGCTTGGTAGTAGCTTCACAACAATCAGCCCTAGCAAGTTTCATTTATACCTTATTTTAAAATGATTAAGCTGAGCGTAACCTTGTTGCCCGGGTAGTAACGGCTACTTACTGGGCTTAACCTAACCAGAGCTTAGCTCACAAGCCTACTTATCACTATTATAAGAACTCTGCTGATAACAAAATAATAATGAAGCTAAAACCAGCCCATTTATACGCAAGCAATGGACTTATACGCAAGCAATGGGCGGTTTTATTTTTATTGGCATTAGTGGCAAAAATAGCTAATTACCAAGCAGAAATAGGCAAAAAGTCATTGTAATTATTGAGTTAATGGGGTTAGTTTTAATACCCAGCTCAATTTTTTAAGCAAGACCATTAAATCTCATCTATTGTGCTCCACCGGCTAAACGAATGGATTTCTAGTCCCTACTTCATTGATATAAAAGCGAACATTAAGCATTACCAATAACCTGTTTGTCAAATCTAAACAGCGTTCAATTCGGCGCTAATTTAAGCCCAGGTATATTTAGACTGCGCTAAAAAACTTTACTCTGGATGGCAGCAGTGACACTTAAAACTTTAGATAATATTCCCTTTAACACTTTAGTTTAGCTGGTTTATTTACACAGGCTTGGTACCCTGAGCGCTAGTTAGCTTCATCACTTACCTATAGTGAGATGTTAATAATGCAAAGATTAATATCTGCTAGTCAAGGGTATGACTTTACTTAACCAAGCGGCAATTTATAGTAAATAACTTAAAATAATCTAAAAATATCTCTGCTGATGATGATATTTTTTAACCATAGGCGAGAAAAAAAAAGCCCTACATCAAGTAGGGCTTTTGCATTATTGATTGAAGTATAGCTAAACTAAGAACACCTAGTTTAACTTAACCTGACAATGACTATTTAGCTGTTACTGTCATGGTTTTAGTGACACCATCTTCAAAGGCAAAGATGTAGGTGCCAGCAGGTACGTCAATCAAAATATTATTATTTGAGTTAATTAGCGTCAGTGGTACACCTAACTCAATTGACGTGTCCGGTAATTCGGTACCATAGTTATAACCGTAGGTTCCACCCCAGCCTTCATCAGCAATTTTAAACTGTGCAGCACCACCTGGGTAATCTACTTCTAACGAGTATGTATGTGAAGCTTCTGCCGTGTTTGCATCGTCCATACCCATAAAGCCTAGTTGGTTAGTGACATTAGCATCCCAACCAGCAGCGGTAATGCCACCACGTAAATACAATGGTGCTTCTGATACTGTTACCACAGGATCAGCCGTTGCATAAGATACTTCAAACTTATAAGTAGTCGACTTATCGACAACAACTTGCATGTTACCGCCATTATCAGTAATAGTTTCTGCACCTTCAGCATCTGAAACTGTTACTTCACCAAAGCCTAAGTTAACCGGTCCCCAGTTAGCATCAGCAAATTTAAAGGCATGATTACCATCAGCTTCTAAACCGTATATAACACTGTATGAACGAGAGTCTGCATCCCAAATAACTTCATCTTCTGCTGGAGCTCCCCAACCATTGACTGAGCCACGAATATAAACTGGATCACTACCAAAAGGTAAGGCCGGTTTTATTTCAATGGTAGGCGCGCTCATATCAGCCACATTCAAAATAAAGTCATATTGAGCAGCTTCCGAAGTAAAGCTTAATGCTGCATCACCCTCTTGTAGCGCTAATGGCATATTTACTGTTACTTCATCATCTGTACCTACAGCACCTAAAGCAAAGCCTGCGGCAATATCTGAAATAGTAAACACGTTAGTTTCAGCAGCTAGCGCTAAACGTGCCACATACTGACCGTTAGTCGTGTACTTAAGCTCTGTCTCTTCGCCGCCAAGAGTTAATACTGGGAAAGCACTCAATGGCACTTCTTTAATCGTTAACTCAACCGCTTTAACATCTTCTGCATCGACAAGGAATTGATAGATTTTGTCTTTAACCATATCAACCTTCATGTTTTGACCAACACCCTCACCTACTGTCATGGTGATAGTTGCGCCAACTGAAGATTGATCGCCACCTTTTATGCTGCCAAAGGTAGTCGGTTCAGACCAATCGATATCAGCAACTTTAAAGTCATAAGAGCTAGAGCAATCTTCACCCGCAACCGCTTCAGTATCGTCAGTAGCCTCTACCGGCTCAACAATTTCACACTCATCATCTGAGTAAGCATAATTAACGCGGTACTGACCTTCACCAGCATATTCAAGTTGTGACGCGGCAAAGTTAGCGTCATCAGCATCACCCCAACCATTAAAACCACCACGCAATAATAACGAAGTCTCATCTGGGTCAAATGTAGCAACACATTTCGAGGCAATTTCTTCAGCGCCAACACCGACTGCAACAGAGTTTTCTGGACAAACAAGTTCTTCACCAACACAAATACCTTCAGCATTCGGTGTCTGGCTCCAGCCACAAGAAGTGACACCTGAAGAAGCCTCAGCTCCAAAGAACGGATGTTGGTTAATGATTAACAGACCATCAAGTACATTCGGTGGAAAGTTATCATCAGCATAGGAATTTTTATCAAGATTATGCAGTGTTAAATCACCAGAGGCACCCAATGGCATAATCAAATCATTCTCAGAAATACGCTTACTGCCTTGAGTATCATTAAAAATGATATTAGCACAGTTAGAATGACCGTCGATTAAGTTAAGCTTCCAATAAACACCATAATTGTCATCAATACCGGCTTGATCAGCAGCACTGACACCCCATTGTGGAGAGAGGCTATCATCGGCATAAGCGTTACAGTCATCATTATTCCAGGTATGCACGACTATATTTTCATAAAGCGCAGTGTTATCAGCACCTTCAACATGATTCTCGTCACGATAGTAAGCTACCGCTTCACCCGCTTGGGCAATGTATTCTGGCGCGGGTGCATCTTCAATAATATTTTGTTCAGGAATGATACAGTCATAGGTACCCGATTCATCAGGAACTTTATAATTAGGGCATGATAAAGGTGGTGTGTAACAGATCTCAGAGCCATTCATCTCAGGCGTGGTCGCATTTACTGCACGATTTAAACGTTGTGATGCACCTAGATAACTAGCCGGCGGTACTGCTGCAAACCAAGCTTCAAACCAGGTATCAAAATCTTCACCACGAATAGCCTCTTGACCCTGGGCTATTTGAAACTCACGCGCTTCAGCTTTCGCTATCGCTTGTCTTTCTTGCTCTTCAAGCGTTAAGCCTAGGACACTATACAGATCTAAATCTTCGTATTTAAAATCAGCTTCCCATGCGGCTTCATCCCACGAATCACCAGCTTCTGCTTGAGCTGCCGCTTTAGCTGCTGCTTTTGCATTATCTAAGGCTGCTTGCTCTTCTGCTGAAATCGGATAAGAGTCTGGGCTGGCAATTTGTACAATATCAGGAAGCTTACACCACAGACCGGTTTCTTCAAATATATCGATAATTTCTGGCTGTTCTTGGTCACTGCCACAGCCACCGAGAGCTATTGTAACCGCAATAGCGCTGGCAAGCACGGCTGGTTTGAATTGATGTTTCATGAGTTTATAATTCCATAACTATTTTTCGTTTTAGTTTATGTGTTTATAGTTTTTATATGCCAAACTTTGCTGATTAAGTAGAGCATCAAGTTTACTTTTCCGATGGTTATTATTTTCAGTAACGATTACAAAATACACAAGTTACCCGAGCCTGTATACAACTCTACCCCTGTAAAATAGCATGAATACGTATGCAGCAATCAATTCAAAAGTGCATACGTATGCACACAACTACTGCTTGTTTTTTGACTAAGTTATTTTTACACTCGAATGGCTGAGAAAAAAAACAAAACAACTAAAGTACTAATACTAGTGTCTATATAAAGTTATATTCCGATAACTAATTAAAGGTAACAACAAACTGTTTAATACAATAAATAACAATGAGTTAAATCAATATCTCATGATTTATTTAGCGCTAAACAATAAGCATAAACATAATTTGCCTTAGGGAATACTAATGAAAACATTTAAGCCCAGTGCGCTTTCAATAGCGTTAATGCTTGGGGGATTACAACTTGCTGCTATACCTAACTATGCAATAGCTGCAGAAGCTCCACAAGCGACAGAAACTACAGAAGATGCCAACATAGATGAAACTGTTGAAGTAATTGAAGTTACCGGTTTTAAAGGCAGTATCATCAAGTCTTTAAATACTAAACGTTTCTCAGACACAGTCGTTGATGCCATCTCTGCCGATGATATCGGTGGTTTACCTGACGTATCAATTGCTGACTCGTTAACTCGTATTCCGGGTGTGACATCGGTGCGAATTGACGGACAATCAAGTGAATTGAATGTTCGTGGCTTATCGGGTGGTTTCGTTTTTTCGACTTTAAATGGCCGTGAAATGGTTTCTACCAGTGGTGGTCGTTCAATTCAATTTGATATCTTCCCGTCTGAATTGATCACTGGCGCGCAAGTATACAAATCACAAAAAGCCTCGCTAATTGAAGGTGGTGTTGGTGCAACCATCAACCTCGATACGGCTAACGCACTTTATAATGAAGATACTCATTCCTTCCGTGCTTCTTTGCAAGGTAATTATAACGAAGCAGCGGCCGATAACGAAGACTCAGATACTTTTGGTCGTCGATTAACCTTAGCTTATCAAGGTAAATTTTTAGATGAAACGTTAGGCTTTTCAATTGGCTGGGCAAATATGTTTCAACCAACGGTTTCAAGTCGTTTTGTTAATTACCAATTTGACAAAAAAGATTTATCAGCAACTTATGATGGTGCTCCCGAGGAAGAAGTTTTTGTCTCTTCTGGTTTTGAATTGAATGAACGTGGAGGTGAAGATGAACGTAATGCCTTTACCTTAGCATTAAACTGGGAACCAAGAGATGACATGCGTTTTCAATTTGATGCCTTTGGCTCAAAGTTTGATTCAGAAAAATGGGACCGAGGTTTACGGGTATCAGGTATTGATAACTTAGCAACTTCTGGCTCAGCAATACTCATTGATAATCCATTGATGACAGATAATGCTATTGTCGGTGGTACCATCTATCGTGATCCTAATAATACAGTACTAGCTCCACCATACAAAGGTGCCTCATCAGATTTACGCGTGCAAACTCAAGCCGATGATAATACCACCGAAAGTCAATCATTAGCCTTTGGTTTAAATGGTGAATGGAATATTACTGATGACTTGATGATGACGGTTGATTTTGCTCACTCAGAGGGTGATGAAACCTATAAAGACCAAGTTATGCGTATGGCTTACTTTGAAGACAATCGTGTTGCAACGCCAATAATCGATGATAACATTATTTTAGACTATCAACTTAATGGTTTGAATCAACCTTATATTCAATTTAATCAAGATTTTACCAGTACCGAAAACATGATGGTGACCAGTGCTGAATCATACCCGCATATCGAATCGAATAGCTCTGATGCGGTGCGTATTGATTTTGCTTATCAATTAGAAAGTGATTATTTTGCTTCACTAGAGTTCGGTGCGCGTGCCTCACAACGTGAATATGAATTAAGTCGTGCCCGTTTCTTATATGGTACCACGGATGCCAAAATGCGTAACGGTGAATATATTCAATACCAAGGTGTTGATGACGAAGGAAATCCAATAGAAGTGGAGCGCTTTCAACCTCACCCTCTTGATAGCTCGAACTCAACACCCACCACCATTGGTGGTGAGTTAAGCGGTATGCCTGGCTTCTTAAGTGTTGATAATGACGCTATTTTAAATGCCTGGATTCCTAATGTTGATCGTACACCGGTTCGTGATTGGGATCATACCTGGACGATGACTCAAGGTAATGTGGTTGAAGAAGATGTACTTGCTGCTTATTTACAGGTGAACATTGATACTGAGTTATTTGATATTCCTTTAACTGGTAACTTTGGTGTACGTTATGTACATACCGAGCAAAACAGTACCGGTTTAGTGAGCGCGGGTGAAAATGGTGACCCAATTGCTGATGATCTAGGGGTAATTAACACTAACTATACGCTAAGAACCGTGGGTGATAGTTATGAAGATGTATTACCGTCACTTAACTTAAACTTCCAAGTGACTGATAACGATCAAATTCGTTTTGCTTACGCAAAAGTTATGTCGCGCCCAGAAATGCCAAAAATGGCTAACAGTGGTAACTTTAGCTGGTTGCAAGACAAAGAAACCAACCGTTATCAAATTAATCTAGACAGTTCAACCAGTCCGTTTTTACGCCCATTTTATGCTAACCAGTTTGACTTATCGTTAGAGCACTACTTCACAGAAACCGAAGGTGCCTTAGCGGTTGCATTTTGGTATAAAGATATTGATAACATGGTCGGTACCTCGGAATATAAAGACTTTGATTATGCAGCAGCGGGCATTGATGTGCCACCAACGCCTGAAGATAAGTTACTCGATGAAAACGGTGACCCAATTGATTACGCAAATGGTACTTATACACGTGCCGACAACGTTGATGATGCAGGTTACATGCGTGGTGTCGAAATTGGTTATACACAAACCTTTAGTTTCTTACCCGGTTACCTTGCCGGTTTAGGTGCCAACATTAACTTCTCTTACACGCAAAGTGAAATTGAAGTTCCGTCACAAGTACCTGGAGAGGAAAATGGTCTATCACCTATCGAAGGTTTATCGCCACGCGTACTTAGTGCAACTTTATTCTACGAGTGGGATGACAAGTTTGAAGCGCGCTTTAGTGGCCGTTATCGTAGTGCTTACTTAAGCCGTCAGATTGCTATCGGTAGTGATCAGTCAGCGTACTTCCAAGAAGAAACCATTTATTCGGCACAAGTGTCTTATAATGTCACTGAAGACCTACAATTGTTTGTTTCTGGCGATAACTTAACCGATGAACCAAACCTTTCATACTTTGGTGAAACATCACGTACAGGTACTATTCAATACTTTGGTCGTACTGTGTACTTTGGGTTAAATTACACGATGTAAATCGTTTTTTACCCTAAAATAATAAAGAGCAATACTTATGGAACAGGAAGTATTGCTCTTTTTTTTAAGCACAATAAATTGAGACATTGACATGAGTAAGCAACAAAACCCACATAATATCGTTATTTTAGGTGGTGGAACTGCCGGTTGGATGACCGCTAATTTAATGGCAGCAGCGTGGCAAGCACAACTTAGTAATGGTCAATTATCAATTACCCTGATTGAGTCACCGGCTATCGGTATCATTGGTGTAGGTGAAGGCTCAACCCCGCAATTAAAAACCTTTTTTAATGCCATTGGCGTTGCTGAAAAAGATTGGATGCCAGCCTGTAATGCAACCTATAAAAACGGCATATTATTTAAAGACTGGTCTACGCGCACAGGCTTTACTCGTTATTTTCATCCCTTTACTTCAATCATTGACGCACATACAGCCCCAGCATTTATCCATAATAGTCATTTTAGACGCCAAGGTTATGATATAGATAGCCATGTAGATCGCTTCTTTTTAGCAGCCACACTGGCTGAGCAACAAAAAGCGCCAATAGGGCAAGAAAGTTTTCCTTTTGATATCAGTTACGGCTACCACTTTGATGCCGTATTACTGGGCAAGTTTTTAAGCAAGGTTGCTAGTGGTAACGGCGTAAAACATCTTGTCGCTAAAGTCGAACAAGTAATTTTGGCAAAATCAGGGGATATTAGCCAATTACTTCTAGATAATGGTGACACAATAAGTGCCGATTTATTTGTAGACTGCTCAGGCTTTGATAGCCTGCTACTACAACAAACCTTACAAATACCCTTTGTTAGTTTTAAAGATAATTTATTTAACGACCGAGCCGTCACTATTGCAACCCCTCGACCACCAGAGCAAAAAATTAACTCGCAAACCATTTCAACGGCAATGAAATATGGCTGGGCTTGGGATATTCCATTAACCAATAGAACAGGCAACGGCTATGTTTATAGCAGTCAATTTTGTAGCGCCGAGCAAGCCGAACAAGAATTACGTGAGAAACTTGGCTTAACCGACAGTGATATTAAAGCGAATCATCTCACCATGAAGGTAGGTCGCGTAACACAGCACTGGCATCGAAATTGTCTTGCTGTTGGTTTAGCGCAAGGTTTTATTGAACCACTAGAGGCGACCTCATTACATTTTGTTCAAGAGACCATTGAAGGCTTTATCACCGCATACAATGATGTTGTCTGCCCCCCTTCACGTCTGAGCCACTCAAAGGCTAACGAATCAGCTATCATACGTGAAAGTAGTAATAGTCAAAAAGTAGCGGCTGATAAAGCGCTATTTAATCAGAAAATGAATGCTCGCTTTGATGGTATTCGTGATTATATTGTCGGTCATTATCGGCTAAGTAATCGCACTGATAATGATTATTGGCGTTTAAACAGCGAAAACCCTAATATATCGAATAACCTTAAAAAAATAGTTCAAGCATGGTTACACGGCCAAGACCTAAATAAAGCCTTTGTTGAGGGTAAAATTAACAGTTTTTATCCGCCGGTATCATGGCATGCACTTCTGGCTGGCTATGGGGTATTTCCACAACCCAATCAACAATTAGCTCATAATAGTCAAGCGCACAAATATGATTTAAACCATATAGATCAATTTATAAGGCGCAGTGCGCTTAATTATGATGACCACCAAGTGTTTTTAACCGCAATGCAAGAAGAGAATGAGGCTAATGTCAGCAACAGATAAAATTAATGATATTGTTATTGTCGGAGGTGGCTCTGCAGGCTGGATGACCGCGGCTATGTTAGCTAAACAGTTACACGCTAAGGTCAATATAACCTTAGTTGAGTCTGATGAAATTGGTACTATAGGGGTTGGTGAAGCCACGATTCCGCCGATAAAAGCATTCAATCGCTTACTAGGTATAGATGAAAATGATTTCTTAAAAAAGTGTAATGGTTCAATAAAACTCGGTATCAACTTTGAAAACTGGTCACAAAAAAATCACGCTTATTTTCATCCATTTGGTCGCTTTGCTGTTGATTTTGATTATATGCCATTTGCTTACTTTTGGAATAAACAACGTCAAACAAGCAATGCTAAACCTTTACAAGAGTATGCCAGTGCTTGGCATTTAGCTAAAAACAATAAGTTTTCATTACCTGCTAAAGAGCCAAAATCATTATTCTCTGGTTTTGATTATGCCTATCATTTTGACTCCAGTTTATATGCCGATTATTTAAAAGCGTATGCAACAAAGCGCGGGGTTATTCGCCAAGAGGGGCAAATCAAGCATGTTAGCACTCACCCCCATAATGGCTTTATTCGTTCAGTTTCCTTAGCCGATGGGCAAGTTATTGAAGGTGATTTTTTTATTGATTGTAGTGGTGGCCGCGCCCTGTTAATCAATAAAACCCTAGGGGTTAAGTTTATTGATTGGTCTGAACACCTTTTGTGTAATCGTGCCATAGCAGTGCAAACACAACATACCAGCCCGATATCACCTTACACTCGAGCAATTGCACAGGAGGCTGGTTGGCAATGGCGTATACCTTTGCAAACTAGAATGGGTAACGGCTTTGTCCATAGTAGTCACTTTATTAATGAGCAAAAAGCCATTGATTCGCTAGTAGATAGTGTTGACGGTAAACTGTTAACTCAGCCGAGAGTGATCAATTTTAAAGTAGGTCGACGTGAAAAATTTTGGCATAAAAACTGTGTTGCTATTGGCTTATCCTCTGGCTTTTTAGAGCCACTAGAGTCAACCAGCTTACACCTAATACAACGAGCGATAATGCGACTTGTTTATCTATTTCCTGATAAGCAATGTGATGAAATTAACACCCGTTTTTATAATAAACAGAGTATTGAAGAGTATGAACATATTCGTAACTTTATTATTTTGCATTATAAAGCAACCCAGCGTGATGATAGTGAGTTTTGGCGCTATTGTCAGCATATGCAAGTGCCTGATAGCTTGCAGCAACAAATAGAATTGTTTAGCACTCATGGTCATTTAGATCTCAATGGTAAAGATCTGTTTAAACAAGACAATTGGTTAGCTGTGTTAACCGGACAAGGTATACACCCTAAAAATACAGCGCCCATTTTGGCTTACAAAGAACATATTGATTTACCCCGAACGCTAAAATCATTTCATGACATTTTGGTTAATACCGTTGATAATGTCGGTAGTCATAGTGACTACTTAAGTAAGTATTGTCGCTACACGCCAAATTTAAACTAAGGGCAATTATTAATGAACACTAGTCAGTTAACCGTATCAAATATCAAAAGCTCACGCCTGATTTATGGCTGTATGCGCATTGCCGGTGACAATACACCCGCAGATAAAACAAAAGGTAAGTTAGCGCTAAGAGCTGCCATTGAAGCCGGCTATAACCATTTCGATCATGCTGATATTTACGGCGATGGGCATTGTGAGAGTTTATTTGGTGAATTATTAACTGAGCTTAAGCATGAAACGCCAGCAATACGTGAACAACTTATTATCACCTCAAAAGCAGGAATTCGACGCGATCCACAACACTATGACTTCTCAGCCGACTATCTGATAAATAGTGTTGATAAGTCATTACAGCGCTTAAATGTTGATTACCTTGATATGTTTTTATTGCACCGTCCTGATTATTTATTTAATGCAGAAAATGTAGCGCAAACTTTTCAAAAACTTAAAGCCAGTGGCAAAGTCAAGCATTTTGGTGTCAGTAATTTTACCCCTTCACAAGTTAACCTGCTTCAATCAGCTTTAGCTGAAGCTTTATTGGTCAATCAAGTTGAAATTAACATTCATAATATTGACAGTTTTAACAATGGTAGCTTAGATCAATGCCAACAGCATAAAATAACACCTATCGCTTGGTGCCCATTGGGTGGCGTAGCCTATCCTGCCTGGGGCAATACCTTTACCCCGGCGGTTGAACTGCGTATTGCCAAAGAGCTTAAACGCCAGAGTAGCCATTACCAATGCCAGCCATGGCAGCTTATTTTAGCTTGGTTGCTTAAACACCCTGCTAAAATATGCCCGATAATTGGTTCAACCACACCTGAGCGTATTGTTGGAGCTAAAAAAGCACTTAATATTGAATATGGTCACCAAGACTGGTATCGCTTGCTAGAAGCGCGAAACGGTTTTGCACAACCTTAACCGATGAGTAAGGTTTAACACAGTAGCCGCTGCTATAGGCAGGTTAATTTAGGTTAAGACCCCTATATTTTGAAATCTACAGGGGTTATTGCCTTAAGCCATAATAGAAGCTGCATTGAGGTAAGCTATAATGGTCATCTATTGGCTTTAACTCAATCAAGTTTATTTTACCGACTAAGTCCGTTGCCCTTGTTGTTTGTATTTCATAATAAAAGCGTCGATATTTTTTTGATGAGACTAACTCAATATATGGATAACTGGTGATTTGCCAACGCCCTTGCCATTGCTCTTGTTCATTGCTAAATCGACTTGCTTGTTCATTGAGGTATGAAAACTGATAACTTGCATCACTATTTAACGTTAACCTTAATTCGACATTGCAGTCTTTACTCAGGTAGTCATTAAACATATCTTGTCGATGAACTTGCTCATCTCGCTTAGCTCCTTCTGGCAGTAATAATAAGCCGAGGCTATTGTTAGTGTAATAATGATTGTCGGCAGAAATTGCTTGGATATTCGCTATAAACCAACCACTTTCTTGTATTGATGCGATCAAGTTATCTACTGTATCCTCGCCTTCGACAAAGGGAGAGTACAATAAAGTTGATTGCTCAACAGTCTTTGGAAACATCAAAGTATTGGGGATAACCTCAAAACCTAACCCTTGTAAGTTTTTCGTCACTTCGTTGGTTTCTGCCTCAGACAAATAGCGCGTATACAGATGCACTTTTGTAGTAGAGCATGCAGATATCAACCAAATAACTATTATTATCCCGACAAGCTTCATTTAATTTAACTCCTTAATATTGATCATCACTAAGCAAAATTAACAATTGACAACAATGATTACAAGTGTAATCCTAATAAAAGATTACATTTGTAATAGTTTAATGAATGTTATAGAAATTGGATGACCCATGACTGAGATCAGTAATGCTGAATTTGAAGTATTAGAAGCCTTATGGCAAAAGTACCCGGCAAGTGCTAACGATATTATCGCCAAATTAAATGAACATGCAGAGGCAGCAAATCAAGAAAAACATTGGCATGATAAAACCGTCAAAACCTTATTAAACCGTTTAGTCAAAAAACAGGCTATTAGTTTTGAAAAACAGCAACGCCACTATTTATACTCACCATTATTAGAACGTGAGGATTACACGACAAAAGAGAGCACCAGTCTAATAGAGCGAATGTTTAGTGGTAAGTTAGCGCCATTGGTTGCTGGCTTTGCTAAGAAAAATGAACTCAATAAAGACGATATTAACGCGTTAAAAGCACTCATTTCTGACTGGGAGAAACATCATGATTAGTGCCCTAGTCAATTCATTACTACCATTAAGCCTTTTGATATCGCTGATGTTAATCATTCGTCAGCCATTAAGACAAAGTATTGATGCTACCACCGTGTATAATTTGTGGTTAGTTATTCCATTAAGTTTACTCCTGTATTTAACGCCCTTGCCTTGGCAAGACTTCAGCTGGTTCAGTATTAATGCCTTAACCACTAATGAATCAGCAAACGATGTCATGCAACGCTATTTAGTATCACCGAGCTTAAACCTTAGCCAAGAATTGTCTTTAGATAATGTTATCGGCTTATGGTTTTGCATTACTTGGGCTTTAGGTTTTGCGCTACTTGTAGGCTACTGGACCCTTAGCCAACATAACTACCGTAAAGCCTTAAAGTTAACCTTTTTAGTTAACAGTAAATATCAATGCCAACTTAATAAAAGTGGTGCAAACCGCCTAATGATTGCCCAGAGTAGTCACATTCATAGCCCAATATTGATTGGTTTATTTAAACAGACATTAGTTATTCCTGAGGACTTTGACAATCTTTATAGCACTGAACAGCAACAATTAATTATCAGTCATGAAGTCTGTCATTTTTCTCAGCACCATATGTGGACGAATCAAATAGCGCTTATGCTCTTAGCGCTTTTTTGGTTCAATCCGCTAGCTTGGCGTGCTTATAGCGCATTTCGCCAAGATCAAGAGCACTCCTGTGACCAAGTTGTTTTATCGCGAAAACATACTCAATCAAGGATCCAATACTGTAAAGCATTGGTGTTGGCGGCAGAAACATCGCCGCCAAATGCCTTTACCTTACTAAGTTTTAAACACAGCTTTAGACAAAACGGAGAACAACATTTTATGTTTAATCGAATCAAACAAATAAAACAAATGTCGGCCGGCGGCTCAGCGAAGCATACTATCAAAAAAATCGCCAAGCTCGCTGCAGTGACAGTTATTTCAAGTTCATTACTTGCTGGAGTAAGTTATGCTGGATATCATCTACATCAAGACGGTGTCAGCAAAACAAGTACTAAAAAAGTAGTTAATGGTCTATCTCCTACCATGAGGATAGAGCCTAAATATCCTATTGAAGCAGCAAAAGCTGGTATCGAGGGCTCTGTGGTACTTAAGTTTAATGTCGAAACCGATGGCTCGGTTAGCCATGTTGAAGTGGTTAATGCTATGCCAGCATACACTTTTGATAAGTCAGCTGTCACCGCTTTAAAGCAATGGCGTTACAATACTACTGAGACAGTGCATAAAAACCTGTTAGTGCAACTTGACTTTGTTATGGATGAAGAATCAGCCAAACCAGAGTCGCTAATTGAACGCATTAAAGTAAGCCATTAAGTTTTACTTTTCTTTATAAATAGCCTAAACGATTTAATCGTTTGGGCTATTTATCTTATTGCTCCTCACCGAGCCAGCAACAAGCAATTAAATCGACAATTTCATGCCTTACTACACATTAAAAAGGTATACAATATACTAAAAATGATACATAGTATGCTGCTATATATTAATAGTAAATAAGCTTGATTATTCTCACTTTAGAAACAGCAGCGATGTCACTACAGTTAAGTAAAGTTTTCCCAGCCACGCGTTGGCTATTTATTTTCTGGTCATTATGGGCGCACCCAAGCCAAGCGATTAATACCAGTAACGTTATCGATAGAACCGGCAACCCTAAACAACATAAAGAGTATGATAAATACCAAAATCAACGCTTTAATCCGTTGTTTGATTTAGGTGCTTGGCATGGTTTCTTATTGCCTGAGCAGACAAGTGATGAGGCTACTTTTACCGGACCTATGATCATTGCCCAGGAGTACAGCTTATTTATTGCAGAGAAATTAGAAGAATTATCAATAACTAATATTAGTGACAATCAAAAATTAGACTTTGCTAAAGCCAAAATAACACGCGTATCAACGCCAGGTCAGTTACAACAAAGTTTTGTTTTTGAAAAGTTAACCCTCGAGTTGCGGTTGAACTTTATTAGTGACCGAACAGCCCTGATTGAAACTAAAATTATTAATCATAGCGATGACAACCTTTCATTGCTGCTAACTTGGCAAGGAGAATTACTGTCGCAATGGGATGATAAAAACACTGTTAAAGCAGCACTCCCGAACTGGCAAAGGCATTTAACTGCCGATAGCAAGGGAGTTACTTTTCAATTTAGCGAAGTACGCAATACTTGGAATATTCTCACTAGTCATAGCGCACAATATCACATTAATCGCTCGATACCGGCAATAACAACCATCAATCAAGCGCAACTTAATTACCAAAGCAATGTCAAAATCAATGTTGCCAAGGCAAGCACTCAGCGCATCTTTACCACACAAAGCTATTTTCATAATCAAAGTGAAGCTGACGCTCAGCAAGCCTTTATTAATGAGGCATTATTAAAGCCACATGCTAAAGTGTTAGCCAGCCAAAAACGCTGGCAACAGTATCTAGATAAAACGCTAGTAACAGGCAAACATAATACATCACAACACAGGATCGCTGTTAAAGCGATTGAAACACTTACCGGCAATTGGCGCAGTCCGGCCGGCAAGTTAACGCATCATGGTGTCACGCCTTCGGTCACCGCGCGATGGTTTAATGGTATTTGGGCTTGGGATAGCTGGAAACACGCCTATGCTATGGCAGATTTTAATGCTGATATTGCCAAAGAAAATATACGCGCCATGTTTGCTTATCAAGTCGAGTCAAAGGATGCCATTAGACCGCAAGATGAAGGCATGGTAATCGATGCTATTTTTTATAATCAAGACGCTGCCCGTGGTGGTGATGGCGGAAATTGGAATGAGCGCAATACTAAACCCCCACTAGCGAGTTGGGCAATATGGCAGATATATAAAACGACGGGAGATATCAACTTTATTCAAGAGATGTTCCCCAAATTACAACGCTATCATCAGTGGTGGTATCGCAATAGAGATCATGATCAAAATGGTTTAGTGGAATACGGCGCCAGTAAACATCGATATCACAATACTGCTGACGGTAAAATTAGCTTTAAAGTACGTTATTTAGTAAAACCCATAAGTCAAGAGATAAACTTGACCAGCTGTCAAAGCCAGCCGCAACATTGGTATCATTGCTCAGGTATAAAGTTATACCAAAGCATATTAGCGCATGCCGCTTATGACGATATAGATATTGGTGCCCAACATGGCGCCGGCTGGGAGTCAGGTATGGATAATGCTGCGAGATTTGGCTTTATCAATGCTAAACAACTCATAGCCTATGCCAATAAGAACCAACAGGGTGACTTACTCAAGGCACGAAAAGACTGGCAAGTGATGTTTTATGAAAATACAAATTCTCACGGTGAATTACTTGGCTTTTCAATTAATCAAGAATCTGTAGAGCTAAACACATACCTTGCTAAGGAAAAAACATTATTAGCCAACATGGCGCAATTACTCAATAAAACCATGCTGGCTAAACGTTACCGAGCTGAAGCGACCTTGTTAGCTAAGCGCATTAACCAATGCTTCTTCGATAGCCAAAGCGGTTTTTATTATGATAGAAGCTTGGCAATCACAACATCGACTGACTCTTCAGGGTGCACAGGTACCTTATTAACAGCCCGTGGCCGAGGTCCTGAAGGTTGGAGCCCGTTATGGGCTAATATTGCCGATGAAGATAAAGCTGAGCAAGTTATCAATCTCATGTTAAAGAGCGATGAGTTCAATAGCACAGTGCCGCTTGGTACTGCAGCGTTATCAAACCCCGCCTATAATGCTGACATCTATTGGCGCGGTCGAGTATGGTTAGATCAAGTGTATTTTGGGCTAATTGCCCTGAATAATTATGGCTACCAAGCAGAAGCTAAGCACTTAGCAGCTAAGTTATTTAATAATGCGCAAGGCTTAAGTGAAAATGGCACAATAAGAGAAAACTACAACCCTGAGACAGGTGCAATGCAAGGGGCAACTAACTTTAGCTGGAGTGCTGCGCATTTACTTATGTTATATCGCGAGCTTTAAATCAAAAGATAAAAAAAAAGCAATATCAAATTATAATGATATTGCTTTTAATTAACCTGTAACTAGAGTCTATAGCGAGCAAATGTCGGGCGCTACTTCATTTGATAAATCGCAAAACTTAACCCAGGTAGCTTATTGATTGTTGTTGCCTTATCTGAACGGTAAAGTAGTTTGTCAGCTTGTTTAGTTATTGCTGGTTTCAAGGTTTGCGTCGATGCTGCGGTATTAAAGACCACAAGTAACTGCTGACCTTGTGTGTTTTTTGTCGCCTCGACATGACGAGTGATAGCAAAAATGCCCGGCTTATCTTGCGCGTAAATGACTTGTTGTTGGCCGAAACGCAGCGCAGGATAGCTTTGATATAACTCAGCATAGCGAGCAAATTCTTGATACAGTGGGTGTGAAGTATCAAAGTTGTCATCGGCGGTGGTTTTGTCCGTCGCTAACAAATCATCATCATTATAGCTAGCTACCTTAGAGGGCATCATGTCTTGGCGAGAAGCTTGGTCGCCCCCATCCCCGACAAAGCCTTGTTCGTCACCATAATAGACAACCGGCACCCCGCGCGTAAAAAACATCATGGCATGGGCTAATAAATTGCGGTCAATTTTAGCTTGTTCGCTGTAATTAAAGTCGCTCTTGTGTAAAGCGTAAGCAAAACGTCCCATATCATGATTACCGGTAAAATTAACTAACTGGTTGGCATCGGTATTAGGTAGGTTTTTGTGATCGGTATTGTATAACTTATCTTTAGCGAACAAATCAGCTAATACTTGCGTGCCCTGTTGCTCGACTAGCGCTTTAGTCACGGTTCCTTGAAAGGCAAAATCTAACACCGAAGGTAAAGTTGCTTCAGTGGTGAAGCGACTTAACACTTCAGGTTCATAACTATATACTTCACCAAACATAGTAAAGTTATTAATACCTTGTGTTTTAGCATGGTTAATTAAAGCCGGAGAAAAAGCTTGCCAAAATTCCATATTCACGTGTTTAACTGTGTCAATGCGAAAACCGTCTGGTTTAAATTCACTGATGATATCTTGATAAATGGCAATCATGCCATTCTCAACGGTTTTATTTTGTGTATATAAATCATCTAGGCCAACAAAGTCACCACGAATAGCACTTTCCCCCTGCCAAAACGAATCACCTTGGTTATGATATAGATCAATATTGTTTAGCCATGCGGGTACTTTTACGTTTTCATTACCTTGAGGAATAATGGGAGTATATTTTTTACCTTGGTCTATTTGTGCTAGTGAAATAAACGGACAATCATCGCCTTGGCTGCCATCAACAAACCAACCTAAGCCATCTTCGCCATGACATTCTTTGTACTTAATCACATCAGCAGTATGGTTGGTGATAATGTCAAAAAATACTTTAATATTGCGTTGATGCGCCTGATCGATAAAGTGTTTTAATTCTGCATTGGTGCCTAAATGGGGATCAATCTCGGTAAAATCTAAAATCCAATAACCGTGATACCCTGAGGTACCTGCTTGCAAAGCACGGTTTCGTAATACTGGTGTTAACCAAATAGCCGTAACGCCCATATTATCAAGGTAAGGTAATTTTTCGGTTAACCCTGCTAAATCACCACCATGAAACAAACCTTTATGTGTTTTATCAAAACCACCACGCGACAAAGCGCGTTTTTTATCCGTTGCACTGGCCCCTAGGTCATTGCTTGGGTCGCCATTTTGAAAGCGATCAGGTAGGACAAAATAAAACACCTCATCTTGCAGCTTACGTTGCTGATAAGGAGCTAAATTTTTCGCTTTGGCGGATAAACTGTCTTTAGCTTTAGCAGCATCAGTACTGGCTTGAGATAATGATGGTAGTAAAAGCAATATGCTGAGACTAAAGTGCAGTAGACAATGGCGTGAAATATTCATAGGCGATCTCTTTAAGAAGTATTACATCAACGTATTAAAAAACAGTAACACAAGGCCAACATAGATTAAAACCGAGTGCTACCGTTAAATAGCTTTAAAGCTTACTATAAAAGCAACCAAAAGCTGGAATATTAAGCGTGCCATCATTAATCGTAGCACTGATTAGTTGGTGATCTAATATTGGCGTTAGTTGATCACTATTGGGTGTTAAACTAGATAAGGCAATTGAATGGCTCTTGTCGCTAAAATTAAAACATACTAACAATTGCTCACCTTCAAATTCACGAATAAAGCTTAACAATGGCTCGGCGGTATTGATGAATGAAATATCGCCGTAGCGTAATGCGGGCTGCTCTTTACGCCATTTATTAAAGTGGCGGTAACTGTTTAATACAGAGTCGACTGCTTGACATTGTGAGTCAACAGACTTTTCAGCATGCTGAGCAGAAACCGGTAACCAAGGTTTACCTTCTGTAAAGCCCGCATGTTTTGCCTCTTTTTGCCAAGGGTGTGGCGTTCTACAACCATCTCTTCCCTTAAATTGTGGCCAAAAAGTAATACCGTAGGGATCTTGTAAGTCTTCAAAAGCAATATCTGCCTCAGTGAGTCCCAACTCTTCGCCTTGGTAGCTACAAATACTGCCACGTAATGAAGATATCATCGCGAACAACATTTTAGCAAAATCTTTATTTTCGAAGCCACCCCAACGTGAGACAACACGCTCAACGTCATGGTTAGAAATGGACCAACAAGGCCAACCGTCGAGCACTCTAGATTCAAGGGTTTCTACCACTTGTTTTATATGGCTGGCACTAAAATTATCTGTTAATAAGTCAAAGCTATACCCCATATGGAGTCGCTTATTACCTTGGGTATATTCCGCCATTGTTTTAAGTGAATCTTCAGAGCAAACTTCACCTAGCGCGACCGTACCCGGATATTGGTTAAGTAAGCTGCGAATATCCTCCATAAAACCTAAATTTTCATCTTGGGTATTATTGTAATAATGATATTGGTAAGCATAAGGATTTTTTTCATCAAAGCCGATACTTTGACGTAATTCTTTTGGTTTAGCAGGGTTATCTCTAAGCTGTGCATCATGGTAGCAGAAGTTAATTGCATCAAGACGGAAACCATCAACGCCACGTTTCAACCAAAACTCAATATTCTCTAATACTGCTTGACGGACTTTAGGGTTGTGGAAATTTAAATCTGGCTGACTAGTTAAGAAGTTATGCAGGTAATACTGCTGACGTCTGGGCTCCCATGTCCAGCCCATGCCACCAAAAATAGATAACCAATTATTAGGCGCTGTCCCATCTGGCTTAGCATCTGCCCAAACATACCAGTCAGCTTTGTCATTATTTTGATCTTCTCGACTTTCAAGAAACCATGGGTGCTGATCCGAGGTATGACTTAATACTTGGTCAATCATTATTTTTATGCCTAGCGCATGAGCTTTGGTGACTAACTCATCAAAATCAGCCAAGGTTCCAAAAATAGGGTCAATATCACGATAATCACTAATATCATAACCAAAATCTTTCATCGGCGATTTAAAAAAAGGTGAAATCCAAATAGCATCAACACCAAGACTAGCAATATAATCTAGCTTGTTAATAATACCCGGTAAGTCACCAATGCCATCCTGATTAGCATCATAGAAGCTACGTGGGTAAATTTGATAAATTACCGCACCACGCCACCACATTTGTTCACTCATTTGAAAACCTCAGTATTTTATTTTTCAGTTCCGTATTAGTTATCGAAAACAGAACTAAATAAGCATCTATTAATCATCAATCAAGAATACGCAATTAAAAACTTAGCTGATAGCCTTTGCATACGTATGTATAAGTATTCTAAAAAAATACATACGTATGTAGTCGTCAAGATAAATTAAAAGAATATAAGGAAAAGTCTGCATACGTATTCAAGATGCTGCATAACCTATACTAAGGTTATTATCACTTAAATTAACAGGTTTCTTTCAACGATAAGGGTTTTGATTTGCACCTACTTAGCTTAATAAAATCGACCATTTCTCTAGCCATACTTTCACTGCTTTTTATAGCTAGCTTTAATGTTCAAGCAAATAGCGGTAAATATCTAAGCCACAGCATTAATAATAAGCAAGTGCTGATCCGAACAGATAAAGTCAATGTGGTTTTAAGCGCCTATGGTCAAGGTGCTATTGCAGTCAACTATCAGGTTCAGCAAAATCCCCTACCCGCCAAACATTTGCCTTCTTTTGCGATTAAAGAACAAGCGACTGTTAGCGAGTTGACTATTAAAGAGCTAACAGACAAGCTGATTATTAGCTCCCACAAACTTATTGCGGTCATCAATAAGTCACCATTTTCAATTAGCTATTATCAACCAAATTCGCAGCAAAAAAATAAACTACTGATTAAAGAACAACCCGGTTTTTTTACTAGTTCAATAAAGGATGAAGACAAAGAGACGCCCGTACAAGGCTTTCGCTTTGAACTTAATAATAGCGAGAAATTACTCGGCGGCGGTGAACGGGTATTAGGCATGGATAGGCGCGGACAACGCTTACCACTTTATAACCGTGCTCATTACGACTATACCACCCAGTCAGAACAAATGAATTTCTCAATCCCGGCAGTGATGTCAACTAACAAATATATTTTACTTTTTGATAATTCGGCCAAAGGTTGGCTTGACTTAGGTAAAACACAAGACAATATTCTTGAGTTTTCTGCTGTTGCTGGTCGTATGGCATATATCATATTTGCCGCAGATTCTTTCCCCAAATTACTTAACAATTATGTTGATGTTACCGGCAAACAACCCTTACCTCCGCGTTGGTCATTAGGAAATTTTGCTTCACGTTTTGGCTATCGCTCTGAGCGTGAAGTTCGAGATACAGTAAATAAGTTTATCGAGTTAGATTTCCCATTAGACGCTCTCATTTTAGACCTTTACTGGTTTGGTAAAGATATTAAAGGACATATGGGTAACTTAGCTTGGGATAAAGACAGCTTCGCTGAGCCTGAAAAGATGATGGCTGATCTTAACAACCAAGGGGTAAAAACCATCTTAATTACCGAGCCTTTTGTCTTATCCACCTCAGCAAAGTGGCAGGAGGCAGTAGAAAACCAAGCATTAGCGACGTCTAAAGATGGCAGTGCTAAACGGTTCGACTTTTACTTTGGTAACACAGGATTAATTGATGTTTTTAATAATAAAGGGAGACGATGGTTTAACAATATTTACCAAAAACTAGACCAACAAGGCGTCAGTGGTTGGTGGGGCGACTTAGGTGAGCCAGAGGTTCATCCAAGTGATACCTTACATACCCTCGATGATGGCAGTATTGTTAATGCTGATGCTATTCATAATGTTTATGGTCATCAATGGGCCAAAATGGTTTATGAAAACCAACTAAACCTTCACCCCGATGAACGACCATTTATTTTAATGCGCTCAGGTTTTGCCGGGTCGCAACGATACGGCATGCTCCCATGGACAGGCGACGTCAGTCGCTCTTGGGATGGTTTAAAGCCTCAGGTTGAATTGAGCCTACAAATGAGTGTATTTGGCATGGCTTATACACACTCAGACTTAGGTGGCTTTGCTGGTGGCGAAACCTTTGACCAAGAAATGTATATTCGTTGGTTGCAATATGGCGTATTTCAACCAATTTACCGACCACATGCCCAAGATAATATCGCCGCTGAAGTGGTATTTCACGACAAACGTACTCAAGATATTCTAAGAGAATTCATAAAGTTAAGATATAAATTACTACCATACAACTACACCCTAGCTTATGAAAACAGTACAACAGGTTTGCCGTTAATGCGTCCACTGTTCTTCGAGTATGATCTGGAAAATAAAGCAAACTTACCGACAATAGATAATAGCCGCAGCTACCTCTGGGGAGATGCCTTTTTAGTGACCCCTGTCGTTCAGCCAGGAGTCGAGTCTGTCTCGGTAACATTGCCTAAAGGGGTATGGTTTGATTATTTCACTGATAATCACCAAGTTGCTAAAAGATACCATGGCGGACAAACTATTTCCTTACCAACCAGTCTAGAAACTTTGCCTGTGCTTGTGCGCGCAGGTTCGTTTATTCCTATGATTGAAGATATTCAATCAACACAAGCCTATGATTCAACTAAATTAAATTTGCATTATTATGCTGATGAGTCGGTTAAGACAGCTCAATATCAAATGTATGAGGATGATGGCAATAGCACGCACACCATAAAAGACGGTTTATTTGAATTACTAAAATTCTCAGCAAAACAAGATAAACAGCAATTATCGATAAGCCTAGATCACGCAGGCAAGGGTTATATTGGAATGCCTAAATCACGCTACATCACCTTAACTATGCATAATATCAATAAAGAACCGAAAAAAATTACGCTCAACGATAAGCAATTAAAAGATACGGCTTGGCATAGAGACAATAATACCCTAACCGTCAAGTTTCATTGGCAACATCAACCATTAACTATAACAATACAATAATTTATGAATGCATCCATGAAAACAATAAAAAAAAATATTATCAATCTTATTGCTGATATCGGTGGTACTAACATTCGCATCGCCTTGGCCGGAACAAAGCAGTCCTTGAATGAAGATATGCTTGTTGACAATATCTCGGCTAAAAGCATTTCCAGTGAAACAATTGAGGTAAGCGAAATAGCCACATATCAATGCAAAGAATTCGCTAGTTTAGCCGAGGTATTAGCCCATTACATTGAACAAAAAGCACTGACCGATTACAGCATTAATGCTTGTTTAGCTATTGCCTGCCCTGTCGATGATGATTTTATTAGTATGACTAATTTACCCTGGCAATTTTCACAAGCAGAGCTCAAACAAAAATTACGACTTAATAGCTTGTATTTGATTAATGATTACACCGCTATCGCCATGGCGATCCCGTTATTATCCGACGCGCAAAAAGTCAAAGTAGGTGGCGGTGACAGTGTTGCTGGAAAACCTATTTCAGTTTGTGGCCCAGGCACAGGCTTAGGCGTCGCCAATTTATTTCCAATCGCAAGTTCAACGGGGAGCAAATGGCAATGTGTCAGTGGTGAAGGCGGTCACATTGATTTTGCCGCAATTAATCATACCGAGCAACAAGTGTTTAACTTTATTCAGGCCTTTAAGAACCGTGTCTCCTATGAACAACTATTATCTGGCTTTGGTTTAGAGCAAATCTATCAGGCGTTAGTGTTTATTAATCAAGGTAAAGCGATAAATACCGAAAGTGACAAGCTATCAGCCAAAGAAATCACAGCTAAAGCAACGCAAGGTCAGTGCGATATTTGCCAACAAACACTCACAATGTTTTGCGATGTGCTAGGCAGCTTTGCAGGCAATCTAGCGTTAATTATGAATAGCCAAGGTGGTGTCTATATTGCTGGTGGTATAGTGCCTCGCTTTATTGACTACCTGAAAAACAGTAACTTTCGCGCTCGTTTTGAAGCCAAAGGAAGACTTGCTCATATTACCGAACAAGCGCCAACTTATGTAATAACAGAACAACAACCAGGCCTACTAGGCGCTGCGGCATACATACTGCAAAGTTAAGCTGTTACTAACAAAGTGCGCTTTGAATACGTATGTAAACGGTAGAGGTAAACCTGCAAAGTGGGTATATTTAAACTATTGTTTTATTTTTTACGCTATTGAGCTGAAAATCTATTTCAATGCACGCCTTGTTTAATGCTTTTTTGGCATAGCACATTATCTCTTCAATGAGGTAATGTGCTTTTTTAAAACGAATAGCATCATCTATAAAAAAGAGTACCTTACATGAGTAGTACCGACATAAATAAGCAAACATCAAAAAACCAACAAAAACCACGTCTAAGCTTTTGGCAAATATGGAATGTTAGTTTTGGTTTTTTAGGGGTGCAAATAGGGTTTGCACTACAAAACGGTAACGTTAGTCGGATCTTATCTGATTTAGGTGCTGATCTATCATCATTATCACTTTTTTGGTTAGCTGCCCCTATTATGGGTCTGCTAGTACAACCTATTGTTGGCGCTTTATCTGATCGAACTTGGAATAGAATGGGGAGACGCTTACCCTTTATTTTCGGCGGTGCGATTGTCGCCGCAACCGCGATGATTTTATTACCCAATGCTTCAATGGTAGTGGCCTTTATCCCCCCTATTATCTTTGGTTTACTTATTTTTGCGATTAAAGATGCAGCGTTTAATGTTACCTTTCAACCTTTTCGCTCCTTGGTATCAGATATGGTACCCAAGCAACAACATAACTTAGGCTATTCAGTACAAACGCTGCTAATTAATATCGGCGCAGTTGCGGGTTCAATACTACCCTTTGTTCTAACCAATGTTATTGGTCTAGATAATGTCTCGGTACAAGGAGAAGTTGCTCCCTCGGTAGTTTGGGCATTTTATATCGGGGCAACTATCTTATTGGGTTCAGTATTGTGGACAGTGTTTAGGACCAAAGAATATAAACCTGAAGACTATTATGCATACCAAAACTTAGATGCGAGCAAAATTCAAGCTCAGCAAGCCGAAAAGAAAACCATGAGTCAGCGTTTATGCGCTTTTTGGACTCTTTTTAAAGACATGCCGGTAATCATGAAGCAATTGGCTGTTGTGCAATTCTTCTCTTGGTTTGCCTTATTTATTATGTGGACTTATACACCTGCGGCGATTACTCAACATACTTGGGGCGTTGCGATTAATTGGTTTGATCCGGACTATATTAGTTCAATGGGTGGATTGCCCGAATCGGTAGCAATTGCTAAAGGCGCAGCAGGTGACTGGGTTGGCATTTTATACGCAGCTCAGGCATTATTTGCAGTATTTTTTGCCATGGTATTAACAAAACTAGCTAACACCTTTGGCAGAAAAACCATCTATGCCTTGTCACTAGTGGCCGGTGGTTTTGGTTATTTAAGCTTTATTTTATTTCAAGAGCCAACCATTACGCAGGTAAACTTACTGATCACCCAAGTAGAAGTACCTCAAGGCGCGATAGGTTTAGTTTGGTCTATGATTGGTATTGGCATGGCTTGGGCGGCAATTTTAGCGATGCCATATGCAATACTTGCCGGGGCGTTACCTGCGGATAAAACCGGTGTCTATATGGGCATATTTAACTTTACTATTGCGGCACCGCAAATTATTTCGGGCTTAATCTCAGGCTGGATATTAAGCAGTGTCTTCGACAATAATGCTGTTTACATTATTATGTTGGCAGGTGCTTCTATGATACTGGGTGCTTTATCAGTTTATTTCGTGCAAGAACAACCTGAGGAAGAGCTCACTATCGAAGAAACTAAATTAGCCTCATAAAGGGGGAAGCTGACTTTTACCAGAATGTCTAAGTCAGCGAAGTTTTTTTATTATGTTATCGAGTAACCTAGATGATAAGGTTACTCGCTGCCACAAGATTTACGTACCACTAATTGTGGTGGAATCAGCACTGCTTTAGCCTCATCTTCAGCAATCATGGTGAGTAATGTATCTACTAACAACTCGCCAGCGAGTTTAGTATCTTGTTTGACTGTTGTCAGTGGTGGAAAGGTAAAGCTGGCATTGGCAATATCATCAAAACCAACTATAGCAACTTGCTTTGGTACCTCGATGTTTTTCTCTTGTAATGCACGCATAGCACCAATGGCAATTAAGTCACAAGCTGCACATATCGCGTCAAAACGTTCACCACTGGCTAATAGTTTACAAGCAGCTTGATAACCTGCTTCTTCAGTGTACAAGGCATTATATTGCAATTTCTCATTAATTTTGAGGCCATTAGCTTGTAATGCATGACAATGGCCTTTGTAACGATCAAAAAATTCTGGCGCATGAGTTGAAGCGCTGCCTAAAAAAGCCAAATTTTGACGGCCTTGCTTGATTAAATGTGCTGTCATATCAATGCCGCCTTGGAAGTTATCACATCCTACAGAGACAACGGCTAAGTTTTTATCCTCGGCGCCCCAGCGGACAAAATGCGTTTCTTGCTCGAGTAACTTAATCAATTTTTCTTCATAATCTACATAATCACCATAGCCCAGTAAAATTAAACCATCTGCTTTGTTACTGTCTTCAAAGTCTGCATGCCAATCATCGCTGGCTTGTTGAAAAGAAATTAATAAATCATAGCCTTTATTAGCACAAGCTCGAGTAATACTACCTAACATAGACAAGAAAAAAGGATTGATTGCGGAATCATCGTCGGTTGGATCTTCAAACAATAACAAGGCGATGGTATCGCTTTGCTGTGAACGCAAATTACTGGCATTCTTATCTACTTTATAATTCAACTCTTTGGCGATTGCTTGGATTTTTTCTCGAGTTGCTTCGTTAACCAAAGGACTGTTCCGTAAAGCTCTAGAAACCGTTGATTGAGAAACTCCCGCTCGATAAGCGATATCAAATGATGTAGATTTTTCTTTCACGTATACGACCCAAAAAATTTATAAAAAAATGATATTAAAGATAAATATACCTGAGCAGTTAGGATATGTATAGGTAGCATAGTTGAAACTAACTGCACCATAAAAAGATTTTACTCTATACCAATCTAATAAATTTATCATAAAAAAGCCAGCAAACAGCGCGACTGCTTACTGGCTTTTATCAGTAAAGAATCATGACAGTATTGCTGATTATTTCTGAGAAAACTAAAAAATAGAGCCTACTTCCAGTTGGAAAGAGCCAATATTGGCATTGGAATGGCTGAAATTAATAATAGCTTGTTTATAACTTGCTCGAAAAAATAAACTATTATCCAGTTCATAACGCAACCCAACGGCAACATTATAAGAAAAGCGCTCATCATCATGAGTATTTTGATAATAATCACAAACATAGCCCCACCAAGGATCCCACCAACAAACAGATCCCGGTGGCCCTTTAGCAATATTACTATCGATATATGTCCAACCTAAACCCGCTTGAATAAAAGGGGTAAATTGTTCCGCAAAGACGTTATAAACGACATTAAATTGGCTTTCTAATAAGTCGAGTTTGTTGTTGACTAGATGATTGCTGCCATCTTCATCAATCAAAGTTGCCGCATAACTTGGCGTTGAAGAAGAGAAATCAAAATTAAATAAAATATGCGGATTTAAGTTATAACCTAAAGTAAAACCCCAACCAAAATCGCTTTCTATTGCTGTCTTCGAGCCATTTTGGCCATTAATATCTAAGGACTGGTTATTTAATATTTTAAAGCTTGATTCCCATTTATCACTACGCTTAGTGTATTTAGCATTTACCTCAGAGCTTATTGTTAAAGCAAACAAAGCAATGATACAGTGAAGTACCACTAGCTTTGTCATCAACATCTTGTTAAATAGCATTATCATTCCTTTAGGTTGTCAATCAATTATTGTGCTTTAGTCGCTCGAGAAACATATTCCCCTGAACGAGTATCTATACGAACTTTCTCTCCAATTTGTACAAATAAAGGCACACGAATAACAGCACCTGTTGCTAAAGTAGCGGGTTTACCACCAGTACCGGCAGTATCACCTTTTAAACCTGGGTCGGTTTCAGTAACATCAATCTCAACAAAGTTTGGTGGTGTTACAGAGATAGGCGTGCCATTCCATAAAGTGATAGTACAAATGTCGCCTTCAACTAACCATTTAACACTGTCTGCTACCGCTTTTTCATCTGCAGCAATCTGCTCAAAGGTATCATTATTCATAAAGTGCCAAAACTCACCATCAGCATAAAGGTAAGCAAGTTCAACATCCATAACGTCGGCGCCCTCAACAGACTCTCCCGACTTGAATGTTTTCTCTAATACTTTACCTGAGACTAATTTACGAATTTTCACCCGGTTAAAAGCTTGACCTTTACCCGGTTTTACCAATTCATTTTCAAGAATGTTACACGGTTCGCCATCAAGCATGATTTTAAGTCCAGCTTTGAACTGGTTAGTACTGAAATTAGCCATAATAAGAGTGCTCTTTTATTAATTATTTAAGTTATTTATTTGATCTTCTCTTGCTGATAACCGTTATAATAGTGCAACTAGTTAGTGAGAGATATTCAATTGAATTTAGAATTGCCGCAGATAATAACCCAAATTGATGATGATTTGCATCTTTGTGATGAAAAATCATGGCAAAAAGATTTACGTGAGGTTATCACTGAACCCAAGCAGTTATTGGCATTATTAAATATTGACCCAGAAGCCTATCTACACCACTTTAAAGCGCGTAGTTTATTTCCTGTTCGGGTACCTTTGTCATTTATCAAGCGTATGAAAAATGGTGATATTAACGACCCTTTATTAAGGCAAGTGATGCCTCTATCTAAAGAGTTTATTATCACTGAAGGTTACTCAGAAGATCCACTAGAAGAACACGACACAGTCGCAGAAGGCTTGTTACATAAATATAAAAACCGCGTGTTGATGATTGTAAAATCAGCTTGCGCGATAAACTGTCGTTATTGTTTTCGTCGTCATTTTCCCTATGAAGATAACAGTCCAAACAAAAGGCGCTGGCAAGACGCTTTAGAGTATATTAGCAAACATGATGAAATTAACGAGGTGATATTTAGTGGTGGCGACCCATTAATGGCTAATGATGCCCACCTTAGTTGGCTAGTCGCGCAGATAGAAAAAATCTCACACGTAACCCGTTTAAGAATTCATTCGCGCTTACCTGTCGTTATCCCCAAACGCATCACCAAGAAATTTGTTAATATTTTATCTAGCTCTCGTTTAAAGCCCACTATGGTGCTTCATATCAATCACCCTAATGAAATTAATCATGAGTTGACTGAGGCCCTAGAGCCATTGCGTATAGCGCGCATTCCCTTATTTAATCAAAGTGTCTTATTAAAAGGGGTCAATGATGATGCCCAAATACTGGTTAACTTGAGTGAAACACTTTTTGATGCCGGTATTCAACCCTATTACTTACATATGTTTGATGCGGTTCAAGGGGCTGCGCATTTTAATGTCAGTGAGCAGGAGTCGGTGAAAATTGCCAAAAATATGTTAGCGAAGTTACCTGGCTTTTTAATGCCTAAGTTGGTGCGAGAAATAGCCGGCCAAGCTAACAAAACGCCAATCAATCTGGCATAATTTCGCAAATTTAATTTTATCGCTAAAGTAGACCTATTATGACCAAAGCAATTGAACAACAACTTATTGAAAATATTTCCATTATTTTAAAAAGATCGTTAGCCGCAGATGCAACATTGGCGGATTTGCGTGAACACAAAAAAGCAGGCTTTAAAGCCATTTTTACTCAAGATGCAGGTTTTAACTGTTCAGAAAATACTTTTCAACCCTATGTCGAAGAGATAGCCGACGACTTGTTAAAATGGCAAGAAACGAAAAATGATCAATTACTCATTAGTTTAGTAAAAAAGATTGAGCAATTATTTACCGTTTTAGCTAATTTTGAACAAAGCTATAGCAATTAATCACAATGAGTAAGTGATCAATTATTCGCTGACTAACTTACTCATTGCCCTCTAAAACCTTGCTCAACTAAGAATTATGCCACTTAAACCGTGACTAGCCTAACTATGTACTAAGCGCTCGGTCACCACTTGCAATCGACAATTGTGCGCTTTTAACAATGCTAATATATTTAAATTAAGTTGATTAATTTCATTTAAATAAAGGTCAAAGTTGGTGGTTTTAACATACGCTAAAATATCAAGCTCTAAACCATATATGCTATAGCCCTTAAAGTGAGCTCGCAACGGCTCATTTGCAATGATTTCAGTCTTATTGAGCATATCTTTAATCTCAATTAATAGCGCATCAATATTATCTTTATCAGTATCAGGGGCTAAGTATATTTTGGGTTTAAAAGCCATTTTTTCACGCTCTGAAAAGTTCTCTATATTCATGTCGATAAACTTAGCATTAGCCACATAAATAACGGTTCTTTCTATGGTACGAATACGAGTTGAGCGTAAACCAATTTCTTCTACAACCCCTAAATGATTATCAAATTGACAAAAATTACCCACTTTAATCGGTGCAGAGGTATAGAGGGTAATCGCCCCTATGATGTTTTCTACGGTTTTTTGAGCAGCTAATGCAATAGCAAGACCACCAATACCTAAGCCCGCCAATAAGGTTGAGGCATTAAAGCCTAAGTTTTCAAGCCAGTGTAGTGTTGCAATGGTAAAAATAATGATTTTTACCACGGTACCTGCCGGTCTTAGTAAATAAACTGCTAAGGGTTTATTTTGTGCGATAAATTTATCGCCCATAATGGTTTTGATTAAATCGATAAACCGAAAACAAACCCAACACCAAGCGATAATCAGTAAAGTACTACCTTCATTAACCGCGCGAACAGCCATAGTCACATTCGCTTCATCTTGAAAGTTACGCGCTAAAATAACAGCCAATAATAAAGCGACCGGCTCTTTAATAAATCGCAGAATATCGTCTGACACTTTGTCTGATATGCGTTTAAGTACCAAAGCAATAGACCAAGTTATCAGCTTAGCGACGAAGAAATAAATCAGCATCATGGCACTGAAATACAACCATTGCCAAAGCATTACTCCGAAAAAATCAACCGAGGGTAAGTGTTTTGCTAAGAACTCACCTAAAGGCGAATAAGAATATCGTTTAAATAAACTGGGTACTTTCTCAACGGTGGCATTTGATATTTTCCAAATCCTAACTTTATCGTTAGCGCGAGGCACTCGCTGCAAGAGAATATCAACATCACGTCCATGGTACTTAACTTGCCCAACGCGTTCACGATAAGAAGGCAGACCATCATCTTTTTTTCCCTCAGGCAAAGCACTGATACTGTGTAAATCTACCCATAAAGTTCTATTTAAAACCACACTTAATTGTCGTGCTAATTCTTCTTTACCAACACTTAAGGTTTTTTCTGATAAGTTACGATAGTCCAAGTATTCTGTAGCTAAAGTGATGTTACCAGAGCGCATTGCTTGTAAATAACCGGCAATTGCACTTCGTGGTTGACCTCGTTCAAATTCATCATCTGGACCATCATATTCTTCGATTTGTTCATCGAGCTCGGTATTATTTTTTACCGCTAACATTTTCTTAACGGAAATGTCTTTAGCATTTTCAGCAACTGACTGCGCTCTCGACTCTGAAAAAGCACAGTGTAATAATATTAAAGAAATCAAACACATCACTGGCAGTGAATAACTAGGGCGATAACTCTTAGTATACCGTGAGAGCATAAGTATTCCTTTTATTGTTGGCTGGAGGGCTTACCCAAAATAATAACGTATATAATACATATAAAAAACAACTAGCTAAAACAAAAAAAGTCACCGAAGTGACTTTTTTCATCATTAGGATAATTTACCAGAAATGCTATTTTTTAGTGAGTAAATCCTTAAAAGTATCATCAAACCAATCATCTAACATTTTCTTCTCATAAGCTAAAGGTTTGCTACGATATTTCAAAGTACTCGTTGTCATAAAGTTCATATCTTTAATTTTCACCTCATCAGCCAATATCACTTTATTGTTGCTATCAACCAATTGATATGAAAGATCCATACTCGGTATATAATGGTCTTTGATAACACGAACTCTATTAATACCAACATGAGTATCACCGGCTAAGTCGACATCGGTAACTTCTATTTTTAAAGTCTGATCTTCAGGCAGTTTTTCAGCGAGTTTAGCGAAATGTTCTTCAAATTCTTTAAAAGTACGCTCCCTAAATTGTTTTCGCCCTTCATGCCCCTCATGAATATCACGATAACTTTTATAGTCTTTCCAAGTTACTTCACTCGTAGCTGCATAAGTATTTGCAGTAAATAACAAGGTCATTGCTATCATTGTAACTAGTAGAGTAGATTGTTTCATATGCTATTCCTCTCTTTCAATGAACAATTATAGTAAAGCAAATGCCTCAAAGAAAATCTGTGACAATTTACTATGAGAATGTATTAATTTGTAGCGTAAAATTGTGCTAAAACGCGACTAACAATAGCTGCTACACGTTGCTCTTTTTCTGTTTCATCAATATTTTCATGGGCAAAGCCTTGCACAGCACCACGCCAAACTTTCTGGCTGGTAAGCGTATCTTCAATATAAATTAAAAAGCTGCCTTTTTTAAAGGTTTTACTATCTGGCAAGCCAGGGGCTATACCAAATTCTTCACTAAGTTTTTGATCTGATAAATCGCTAGTTAAAGCAATTTCAAATCCAACATGAAAAACTGAGTCACCGCTATTATTGCTATGTTGAAAGCCATGATTGCTTAGATCCTTGATAATAGCATCGGCATAAAGCTTATAAATACTCTGTATTTGCTCAGCTTTTAATGAGGTCTCTTTGACATATTTAGGCGCTAATGAAAACTGACTTGCTAGAGCATATGAAATAGGGATATCTCTGACGCTGGATATGGCTAACTGATTCTGATTTTCTGTAGGCGCTTTTTCCACGGTAACACAAGCACTGACAACTAGACTGATTGCTAACGCAATAGGTAAACTGAGATTTAGTTTCATTGTTCTATCCTAGAAATATGTATAAACATTTTAATACTGACCTAATTTTATTATTAAGTATATAAATACATAAAATTATAGTCTGCAACAGGATGTAACTTACTTGGCTAAACTTCAATAGCTTAGCTTCATTCAAATTAATATATTAAGAGTTCTTTATTCGTCATAAAAGTGCAACCTTTGATGATTAAGCTTATGCAAAATTCCCTTAATTATCGAGAAAACCATAATGTCAGCCATATTTTCAGGTGTATGGACACAAGATAACCAATCACTCATCAGCAAATTGAATCAATTAGCGTCACTTGTAGACAACGAGTTTGATATTGATATATCAATCGATAAAATGTTAACCGATTTAGCCTATCGTGAACTAGTTATAAGTGAGTTAAGTCAACTCGCTCATCTTGAAGTTAACAACATTATTACCTGGTTAACGACAAGCGAAAGCCAAGCATTAGCAGGCAAGGAGACCAGGCCATCAAGGGTAATTAAACCAAGCTATATCCTGCTGGTCTTAATGTCCTTATTTATTATAGCGGGTAGTTTTTATTGGCTTTCTAATACAAAGCAAATTGAACTTCAACCTCAAGTTACCCCAAATAAAGTGGTTAATGTCGCTGTAAAAAAAGTTGAAAGCACACCGCAAGTGGCTAAACTCCCCATTGAAAAGCAAGCAGCTAATCAAAAAGCCGCGGCGACAATAGCCAATAAACCTAAAACCGTTTTTCGTTTACATGGTTCAAATACCATAGGCGAAAAACTGGCACCTATGCTGCTGGAGGGTTTTTTAACACAGCGCGGTATTACTGATATGTCATGGCAACAAAACGCACCGCTTGAACGCACATTGCATTATCAAGACGATGGACAGTCTTATGCGATAGAATTAAAAGCACATGGCTCAAGTACAGCATTTGCCTCACTGAACCAAGGTATTGCTGATATCGGCATGTCTTCACGTCGTATTAAAGCTAACGAAACGCAAACACTCATCACTAAAGTAGGTGACTTAAATAAACTCGGTAATGAACATATTATTGGTTTAGATGGCTTAGCTGTTATTGTGAATCAAAATAATGCAGTCAAAAAGCTATCAAATGAAACCCTGGCGAAAATATTTTCTGGTGAAATTAAAAACTGGGCTCAAATAGGCGGCGCAGAATTACCAATTAAACTCTACGCAAGAGATCAGCACTCAGGTACCTGGGATACGTTTAATAACTTAGTACTGAAAAAATATAATAAAAAACTATCTCAACAAGCGATGCGTTTTGAATCGAGTTCAAAGCTTTCTAGTTTGGTTTCACAAAATGAGGGCGCCATTGGCTTTATTGGCTTAAATTATGTTTTACATAATAAAGCTATCGCAATTTCAGAAAGTAAAGAAGCAGGCGCTATTTTCCCAACACGCTTTACCATCAGTACCGAAGATTACACCCTAGCTCGTCGACTATATTTTTATACGCCGACTGCAGCACCAACCATTGTCAAAGATTTTGCGCAATATGCCTTATCAACAACTGGTCAGGAAACAGTCGCAAAGGCTGGCTTAATTTCTCAAAATATCAAACTTGAGCAAGTATACCCTCTAGCCAAAGCACCACAAAAATATAAAGAGTATGCCGAAACAGCAAAACGCCTCTCATTAAACTTTAGGTTTGACTATGCAACCAAAGATTTAGACAACAAAGGAAAAAGAGACTTAGAGCGTCTTGTTGACTTCATGGAAAAACATCAAAGCCGACGCGTGGTGCTAATGGGCTTTTCCGATAGTATTGGTGCTAAAGCTAAAAATAGTCAGCTATCTTTTAAACGTGCTAAATCGGTAGAGTCAGCGCTTACATCACGGGGTATTCCAGTGCTAGCGGTCGAAGCAATGGGAGAAGCTCTACCCATTGCCAACAACAATACCGAAGCAGGTAGAAAAAGAAATCGCCGAGTAGAAGTATGGTTGCTGTAATAAAATTACTGTAAAAAATAAATGTTCTTTTTAACAAGTTAATAATTCTGTCATATTAGCTTGTTAAAATTAAGTTAATTCTTAATGGTTAGTTTAATTTCAAGGAAGGATAATGTTTAATTTATTAGCAAGCCAAGCAACGTTAGTCGCAGTATTTAATGACTGTTCAAGCACTGAGCTTGATAACATTGGTAATAATTTAAAACTGACCACCAAGTGTTTAAACATTGATGTCAAAGAACTACAAGCAAATCGTAAAACTTTTGGTAAATTAATACCAGATGTTGATAACAATACTGCAAGTTTAAGTGACGGCGACTTAGCTAGCTTAACCAATAAACAGCTATTACTCAGTCAAGAAAATTTAATAAGCGCTGTTAATACTTTATGTCTGACAGAAGCCATAATGGTGCGTAATAACTTTATTAATTGTTTAGAGTTAATTGAAGAAGAAGCCTTCATCGCTCCTGTTGCAACCAAATTAGCAGTAACCAAACCGTTAAAAGCCACTAATAATGAAAAAAACAACGTTGCACCAATTAACCTTTCACAAATTAAACAAACATTAGCCAGTGCGCTTAGTTCCCAAGAAGAAAAAAATCAACAAATTAAAAACAAGCTCAACGCACTTTCTCCTGCAAAAGTATCTTCGTTAACACAAGATAAAGTAGAAGGTTTGTAACAAATATCACAAAATTACCAGCAAAGCTTGTATCGTGTACTTTTGGTTGAACTCAATAAAAGCCAGTTACTTAGTCAGGTTTTAACACCTTTAAGAGGCGCTAGCTCCTGCAGAACTGACATGTTAGCGTTACAAATCATGATAAATATAAAGCCAGTATTGCTTTAGTCGATGGTAAATTCCTGTTAATGCTAAACATGATTTAGATAGCTTAGTTGCATTTACAGCGAGCTTAAGCCCTTTTTAAGAGGTTAACATTATCCAAAGCGTCTATGTTGTATAGAAAAACCATAATCAATGCGAACACAGGCACTAACACAAAATTTAATTTAACTTCAAAGATAAATTCATGCTATTTTACTCGGCTCCTAACATTTAATAACTCAAACTCTTAGGCGCTATTAATTATCATTTAAAGGAATGATTATGAAAAGATACTCTATGCTATTTACTTTTTTATTTACCGGCTTAATGGGCTGTGACTCTTCTGAGGAAAATGAAGAATTACCTGTTTTACTTGACTGCCCAAGCATTTCTTATGCTTCAAACCTCACTAACAAGTCAGAAATCGTCATTCAAGATGAGGCTAATTATATATATTACTGGAATCAAATCGATGTTGATTCAGCTCAGTCTGCACCTGAGATAGATTTCAACCAAGCGATGGTAATACTGGTTAGTTCAGGAGAACGCAGTAGCTCAGGCTATCAGGTTGAAATCACAAAAATCATAGAAAACGAGTCAAATATCAGAGTCCATTACACTACCACTAGTCCTAGTGATAACTGTGCGCAAAATACGGTAATAACATACCCCTATTGTTTAGTAAAAGCGCCAGCAAGCAATAAAACTGTTAGCTTTATTGAAACAGAAGAAATTTCATGCCTATAGCCTAATAAGTCTTAAGCTAGGCGGTTTAACTTACTACCGCCTAAAGCACTTACATTACAAAGATAACCCACTGAAAATAAATAGCATTTATCAACATCAACCATTATGAGTCTTTGATATATGCTTACTGAGCGGCGGAGTTTTCCTCACAAAAGCTATAAAGATTAGGTAAAATAAAATCTCTGCGGTGGTCTGGAACTTGCCATTTCTCGTATATTGAATCATAACTGATTGCCCATTGCCCATCATTTTCGGTATTGCCGATTATAATAGTTTTGATTTCAAACAGAGAATCTTCCTAGGTGAACACATGCACTCTTTAACAGAAGAACTGATAAATTGCCCTTATTGTGGAGAAGTTATTGAGGTATTAATTGAACCATCAGATTTGGGACAACAATACATTGAAGATTGCCATGTTTGCTGCAGACCTATTAACTTTTCAGTGTATGAGAATATCAATGGCGACATTGATATTAATGTATTTAGTGAAGATGACGCTTTTTAAGAGTGGTTACAATGCCATATTTTTAGCCACTCAAACCTGATCTAACAGTTACCCGTTTTTTCAACTACCTTTTGTTAATGTTGCATTGAGTTTTAAGTAACTCTAACCATAGCCATACATATCAACTCTCATTAAAAATAGGTAGCTTATCCAGTAAGACAATAAATTTAACCATCTGAGATAATTCTCGTTGTTTACCTACTTGCAAACCATTAGTTATGGGTCAATTCGATCAGGTAACCTTTTAAGACACCCATATTATAAGCACAGATAAAATGATTCAGATATGAACAAAAAAGCCTGAATATCGCTATTCAGGCTTTCTTTTACTGGGCTTAGCTAGGTGCTAACGAAATAGGTTTAAACCCTATTACATCATGCCACCCATGCCACCCATGCCACCCATGCCGCCCATATCAGGCATAGCAGGAGCCGCAGCTTCTTGAAGTGCGTCTGTCACCATAGCTTCGGTAGTTAACATTAAACCTGCAACAGAAGCAGCAAATTGTAGTGCGCTACGTGTTACCTTAGTCGGGTCAAGAATACCCATAGTAATCATGTCACCGTATGTGCTGTTACCGGCATTGTAACCATAGTTATCTTTACCATTGCGCACTTCGTTTAATACCACTGATGCTTCGTCACCACAGTTAGATACGATTTGACGAAGCGGTGCTTCCATCGCACGAAGAGCAACGTTAATACCGTGAGTTTGGTCTTCGTTAGCACCTTCTAAGTCTTTAATCGCTTCAGCTGCGCGTACTAATGCAGTACCACCACCGGCAACCACACCTTCTTCAACGGCTGCGCGCGTCGCGTGTAATGCATCTTCAACACGCGCTTTTTTCTCTTTCATTTCAACTTCAGTAGCTGCGCCAACTTTGATTACCGCAACACCGCCAGCAAGTTTAGCTAAACGCTCTTGCAGTTTTTCTTTATCATAATCTGAAGATGTATCTTCAATTTGACCACGAATTTGAGCAACACGCGCCTGTATATCCGCTTCTTCGCCAATACCGTCAATGATAGTTGTATTGTCTTTTGAGATAATAACGCGTTTAGCTTGGCCTAAATCTTCTAGGGTTGCTTTTTCAAGCTCCATACCAATTTCTTCAGAAATAACCGTACCGGCAGTTAATGTTGCAATGTCTTGTAACATAGCTTTACGACGGTCGCCAAAACCAGGTGCTTTAACTGCAGCAACTTTAACAATACCACGCATGTTGTTAACAACTAATGTTGCTAGCGCTTCACCGTCAACGTCTTCAGCAATAATAAGTAGTGGCTTACCTGCTTTAGCTACACCTTCAAGCGTTGTTAATAATTCACGAATATTTGAAACTTTTTTATCAACTAAAAGGATGAATGGGTTTTCCATTTCAACCGAGCCATTTTCTTGGTTGTTGATAAAATAAGGCGAAAGGTAACCACGATCAAACTGCATGCCCTCAACAACGTCCAACTCATCAGTTAATGCTTGACCTTCTTCAACGGTAATAACACCTTCAGTGCCTACTTTATCCATTGCAGTTGCAATGATTTGACCAACTGTTTCATCAGAGTTAGCAGAAATAGTACCTACTTGCTCAATGGCTTTATTATCAGTAACCGGCGTTGACGCTTCTTTTAATGAAGCAACAGCAGCAACAACCGCTTTATCAATACCACGCTTAAGATCCATTGGGTTCATTCCGGCAGCAATAGATTTTAAAC
Source organism: Colwelliaceae bacterium MEBiC 14330 (assembly GCA_040779365.1). Taxonomy (GTDB): domain Bacteria; phylum Pseudomonadota; class Gammaproteobacteria; order Enterobacterales; family Alteromonadaceae; genus Colwellia. The sequence goes on along the minus strand of JBFONR010000005.1, from coordinate 46,975 downwards.
CTTCATTAACAATAGCTTGGGCAAGAACAGTTGCCGTAGTCGTTCCGTCACCTGCTTCATCATTCGCTTTAGAAGCAACTTCTTTCACCATTTGAGCGCCCATATTTTCAAACTTGTCTTCAAGTTCAATTTCTTTGGCAACACTAACACCATCTTTTGTGATCGTTGGACCACCAAAAGATTTGTCTAATACCACATTACGGCCTTTAGGACCTAAAGTTACCTTTACCGCGTCAGCTAATACATTAACACCTTGAAGCATTTTTACGCGGGCGTCATTTCCAAATAATACGTCTTTTGCAGCCATGTTATTTATTCCTATAATTTTGTTAATTTACATTGCTGTGAAGCAATGTTGATCTTGTTATCGATTTAGGCTTTGCTTAAAACAAATCAGCTCAATAGCAAAGCAAAGTGCGACTATGAAGCCTTAATTATTCTACGATTGCTAAAATGTCAGACTCAGACAGAATTAATACTTCTTCACCGTCAATTTTTTCAGTTTTTACACCGTAGCCTTCAGAAAAAATCACTTGATCGCCAATTTTAACGTCAAGAGCACGTACTTCACCGTTTTCTAAAATACGACCGTTACCTACCGCGATAACTTCACCTCGTGTCGATTTTTCAGCTGCACTACCTGTTAATACAATACCGCCAGCAGACTTTGATTCAACTTCTTTACGCTTAACGATTACACGATCATGTAGAGGACGAATGCTCATAAATTCTCTCCTGAGATTATTCATTGATTTAATTAAGTACCAGCCGCAAAAGCGACTAGAGATAGTTGCTATAATAAATGGGGATAAAAAAAACTGACACAAGGTCAGCTTTGATTTTTTTTATGCTTTATCAGCAAGTACTTTATAAAGACCTTAGTCTTTACGCTGAAACTCCCCCTCTAAGGTTTCACCTTCATGGTGAGAGACAGGCTTGCTGTCTTGAGTAAAGCCATGCTCTTGCGATTCATGCTGATAAACATTGCCTTGTGCGTTATGATTAAATGAAGCTCCTGCCTTAAACTGATTCACTTTAATCTGTTTTTGAACTTGTTTTACTATGCCTTCTCTAACACTTGGCACAAGCAATAACAAACCAAAAGTATCGGTGACAAAACCTGGGGTTACTAAGAGAACACCAGCAACCAGTAACATTAAGCCAGTAACAATTTCACCCGAGGGCATTTCCCCTTGTGCCATTTTTAGTTGCACTGATTGCAATGTTGCTAAACCTTGTTGACGAACATATTTTGCGCCAAGCCATGCACTAAAAATGACAATTGCAACAGTAGGCCAAACACCCAATATAGTGCCCACTTGCATAATGACGGTTATTTCAATGATCGGGATAATGATAAAAAGTACAAATAACAGTTGAAACATATTAATTCCTTATATTCTATGAAACATATATTGGGTTAATCAGGTCTTTTTCAAGGTCTGATAAAGGTATCAATATTGCAAAATAATTTTAGCCTTAAGTTTTTATTTAAACTCAGGGTATACTATCAGCCTTATTAAAAATGTTTGGTGAAAAGTTTGTATCAATTAGTCTTAACAACCTGCCCTGATGAAGTGATTGCCAAGCAGATTGCTACGCAATTAGTTACTGAAAAATTGGCTGCTTGCGTTAACATTGTGCCCAATCTGACCACGATTTATTATTGGGATGATAAATTACAAACGGGTACTGAAGTGCAGTTACTGATTAAAACCACACAGCAAAAATTTGCCGCCTTAAATGCTCGGATGAACCAATTACACCCCTACGACGTAGTAGAGATTATCGCTTTGAATATCCAGCAAGGTGATAAAAATTATTTAAACTGGATCAGCAACTCTTTGAAGTAGGTTTAATGAAAAATTTAATTTCTTTAGCTTTAGTTTTATTCACTCTTTGTCTCTTTACTACAGTAAAAGCACAAACTGAAAACTCAATTTTTGATGTCTCCAATACCAGTTTATTTAGCAATGATAATGAGTTTTTAAAAGTAGATGATGCTTTTGTTTTTAACTTTTATCAAAACGGCAACAAAATTGAAATAAACTTTGATATTGCAGAAGGTTATTATCTCTACCGCCATCAATTTAAATTTAAAAGTAATCATGCGGTTTTTTCAAGTGTAGCGTTGCCAACAGGCATAGACCATGAAGATGAATTTTTTGGTGTACAAAAAGTTTTTACTGAGTCATTAGCATTTAGCATCGATATTGAGCAAGCAAGCGCTAATGATAGCCTCAAAATAACCTATCAAGGCTGTGCTGAAAAAGGTTTATGTTATCCGCCAACCAGCAAAGTAGTGCAATTAAGTGAAGTTAAACTAGCTGATGCCAATGAACAAGCAGTCACAGAAGCGGCTTCAAATGCAGCCTCAAAAAGTGAACAACATCAGTTATCGGATATGCTTAAACAAGAGAGTTTATTGTTAACCCTTATTGCTTTTTTTGTTGGTGGTTTATTACTTTCTTTCACACCTTGTGTGTTTCCTATGTACCCTATTTTAACCGGCATTATTGTTGGCCAAGGTGAGAAAAAAACACCGTTAACCACTAAAAAAGCATTCACCTTATCTTTTATTTACGTACAAGGTATGGCAGTAACCTATACTTTATTAGGTATAGTCGTTGCGCTAGCTGGGGCAAAGTTTCAAGCCGCCTTTCAACACCCAATCGTATTAATAAGTCTCAGTATATTATTTATCTTTTTGGCGTTATCTATGTTTGGTGTATTTAATTTAGCACTACCTGCTAGTTGGCAAAATAAACTTAATAACATGAGTAACCAACAAAAGGGAGGCTCTTATTTGGGTGTATTAACAATGGGGGTAATCTCTGGCTTGGTTGCATCACCTTGTACTACTGCCCCATTGACCGGGGCATTGCTTTATATATCACAAACCGGTGATGTAACGCTGGGTGCATCAGCTTTATATGCTTTAAGTTTAGGAATGGGCCTACCGCTATTAATCTTAGGCAGCTCTGGCGGTAAGTTATTACCTAAAGCGGGTCCGTGGATGAATATCATCAAAAATATTTTTGGTTTATTACTGTTAGCGGTACCAATATTTTTACTTGAGCGTTTTCTACCTGAAGTTGCCAGCCAAGCAATGTGGGCTGCATTAATATTAATCAGCGCGAGTTATTTTTATATTGCCAACCAAAATCATGCCACACAAACGCCAGGCTATAAGCGAGGCTTTTGGTATGGAGTCCGTTCCTTAATCATATTTTTAATGTTAGTTTTTGGCGGTAACCTTGTCTATCAGTTAGTGTTTCCCAATCAAAACTCTAGCGCAAACCATGATGGCCACCCTAGCTTTAAACAAGTTATCTCCTTGTCTGAGCTCAATGCAGAAGTCGCCACTGCCAATAAACAAGGTAAAACGGTTATGGTCGATTTATATGCCGACTGGTGTATTGCTTGTAAAGAATTTGAAAAATATACTTTTGTTGATAAAAAGGTTCAACAAGCATTGAGTAATACCGTATGGTTACAAGTTGATATGACCGAATTTGATTCCGCTACTAATACTGAGTTTGTTCAGCACTTTAACATACTTGGCTTACCGTCAATTCTGTTTTTTGACCTGCAAGGTAATGAATTATCCAAACAACGAACGACTGGTTTTATGAATGCTGAGGAATTTAGTCAACACGTTGAAAGTATATTTTAATAGCTAACGTGCTACTCGATCAGTCAGGAAAAATTATGCTGACTGATCTTCTTCTCCCATGTCAGTCGCTTTTTTGGCAACCTTCCAATAACCGAATGACGTCTGAGTATCTAACATGTCAAACAACTCATGCTCAGGGATAGACTTAGAGTAGTAATAGCCTTGAATAATGTCACAATCATTTTCAATTAAACTGCGTAATTGTGCTTGCGTTTCAACCCCTTCAGCTACCACCAACAGACCTAAATTTTTAACCATAGCAATGGTTGAAGTAATAATCTGAAAGTCTGAATGGTTCTCCAACATGCCAAAAACAAAACTTTTGTCTATTTTAATGACATCTACCGGCATCTTCTTAAGATAAGCTAAAGATGAATAGCCAGTGCCAAAGTCATCAATAGCAAAACTAAAACCCATTGCTTTTAAAGACTCCATCATTTCAATGGTATGGACCATATCCTTAACTAAAATCTGCTCGGTTAGTTCAAATTCGAAATTCTTTGCTGTTAACGAAAATTCAAGCAGTAATTCTTTTAGAAAATGGGGTAAATTAGCATCGATAAATTGTCCCGCCGATAAATTAATAGCGATGCGCACATCAGGTAAACCATAGTGCTTAAGTTTTATCGCTAACTCAAAACACCTTCGAATAATCCAGTAACCTAACTCGATCATATGTTGTGAGTTTTCTAAGATAGGGATAAAGTCTTCCGGTGAAATCATGCCTCTTTCTGGGTGTTGCCAGCGCAGTAATACTTCAAAACCATAAAGTTTTTTAGTTTGTGCGCATATTTGCGGCTGTAAGCTTAAATTAAATTGTTGTTTAGCAAGTGCTTGCCTTACCTCGCCCTCAAGCATGACTCGTTGAGCAACGCGCTGAAACATTTCCTGATGATAAACATGATATTGACTACCACCGTTATCTTTTGCTTCATACATAGCTATATCAGCATGACTAATTAAATCATCAGACTTTTCTGTCGACGATTCAGTATAAGCAATACCAATACTGGTAGAGACATAAAATATATTTGAGCCAAGTCGTATTGCTTCCTTAAATTGTAATAGCACTTTTTCAGCAACATCAATAGCATCATCAAGGCTATTTAAATGACTCAGCACTATGACAAATTCATCACCACCAAAGCGACTGGCAAGATCAATTTCACCGACACTTAACCTTACCCGGTCAGCCGCTTGAATAAGCAACTTATCACCGATATGGTGGCCATTGCTATCATTCACTTTTTTAAAGTCATCTAAATCGAGAAACAGTACCGCGACACCACCATTATCCCTATCGATATTAGCCAGCGATTTCCGCAATTGGTAATTCAACATGTTTCTATTGGGCAAACCAGTCAGTAGATCATACATTGCTATATTTTCTAATTCTTTGGTTTTTTGTTCGACCACTAAATTTAACTGCTCTAACTCAAAACTGAGCTCTTGCGATGAGTGCGCAAGAACGTCCAGTTCATCTGCAAACATTCTCGGTCTTTTTAAGTCAACATTTCTAAACTGATCAAACTTTTTCTGTGCTAATAAAGGTAATGCATTTGATAGAAGTAATAATCGTTTAGTAAAAGGGCTAGAAATAAAATAAACAAAGGCAGCCAGTAAGATAAAAATGGTACTTAACGCAAAGATAAAGCGTTGTAGGTAAGTATCATTTGTGGTTTTAAAGGCGGTAACATCATCAATTAACATTAAATAATAATCATGCTTATCTTGCTTAGATAAGGTCAACAAATTAAGTAGATAACTATTTTCAGCTCGATCTAATTGCAAACCTTGTTCAAGGATAGCGCCAAGTTCAGTGTTTAGCTGATTTGACTTTAATAATGCTTCAGTTAATTGCATATTTGATGCAGAAAGTACCTTAGCTTTCTCGGTATTATTGCTTGGCTCATTGACAAAACGAATAACAGCGACATCACGATCTAAGGTCGTTTTTAAAGCAAAAAGCATATCAACCAGTGATGTGCTCATGGAGACCACCACCATGTCTCCCTGTTTATTGAGCAGTGGTAAACTCAGTAATAATTGACAACTTTGCGGGCAATAAATTCGATATTCAGGCTCTTGTAAACGAAAAACTTGTTCGATATTCTCTTGCACTACATCGGGGAAATCATGAGTGGCAAACAAAATATGTTGTTTATCATTTACCAGCCAAATATCTTCAACATTTAAATGTAATTGTAAAGCATCATATTGTTTCTCTAACTGAACGGCTAAACTAGAAAAATCATCTTGCTCTGAAAGTTGAATGAGATCGGTAAATGACTCTAACCAAACCGTTAATTTAGTTCTTAAAATTCCATTTTGTAAATTAACTTGTACTTGGCCTTGGGAGAGATTATTTTGCTGAAATTCTCGATAATCTTGTTGTAAACGCCAATAAGATAACGAAGAAAACCCCACAGCTAAAAACAATAGGGTTGATACAATCAGAACCAAAAGTTTAGTTGGTACGCCGACGAATCTTATCTTCATAAAAATACTTTTAAAACCAGTACATCAATTGTACGGCCCACATTTGCCAGTCTTCAGAATTATTAATGTTAGGGTTCGGTGCCACAACGGGTGTTAATCTTCCCGCACCTTTAACCCAATGATACTCCATACGCGCGCTAAAGTTGCTGGTAACATCAAAATTTATCCCTAAAGTAACGTCCTTATGAAAGCCAAAATAGTAAGGAATCAGACCGCCAGATTCTTGCTCTAGTTTTTCACCATCTTTGTCATCTTTATTAAGGTAAAAATCTTCATAACGCGCTAGTAAGGTTAGTCTTGGTGTTAATTTATAGCGTGATTGTAAATAAAACCCTTGGCCAATATTATCTATCTTAAAACTAGGGTGATAAAAGCCATCGATGGTAAATCTCTGTTGGTAAATTTCCCCGCTAAACTCCCAAATCTCTGCTTCAAATAGGGCATTAAAAGTATAGAATTGAAAATTAAATTGCGCATCATAAAAGCGATCTCCGTTATCAGCACCTTGATAACTAAAACCTGCATCAAGTAAGGATATGCCAAAACGCCATGAAGAAAAGTCAGGCTGCCAATAAAGACTGGTTTGACTATCATAATCTTGCTTAGCATCCCCCAAGGCATATTCACTTAAAATATTTTTAGTTTGCTCCTTTGAAATAGGCGAAGCACCATAACTAATTTGCCAATCAAAGTTGCCATAATCATCGGTACTATGACTTATTTTTGCGGCAATACCGTCACTACCGACGGCAATATCCCTGAAACCATCAAAATATACTGACTGTGGCAAAATAATACTTGGCCTAGCAAACGGCACATCTCTTGAACTTGAATAAAGCCAATGATTATTTTTAAAGCGGCCGAGATAAATATTTGCCTGCCAGTTTTCATTATTATAGGCAGACCAATCAATTAATGCATAATCGAGCCTTGCACCTTGAGCATAACGGTTTCCGCCATCGAGATAGACAAGTTGGGCTGCAAACCTAAATTTATCATTGAATTGGTAGGAGGCATTAAGACCTAGTTCTGTTAGTTCCGTGGATAATTCGCCATCGTCATTAACAAAATCACTGCCATTGACATCAATAACTCCTTGAGAGAGAAAGCCATGAAGTTGAAACTGCTGTGTGCTAGTAAAGCTTTCATTCTCAGTTGCATGAAGTGAATTAACACTCAAAACAACGACTAAAGTGGCAAGTAATAAACTAGTGAAAAAATAGCTCATAGCAGCGAGTAAACTATTAACATTGCTTGTAACTGCTAAAATATCAGTCTTTAATTGTGACAACATTGACCACTCCTTTCACTCGTTCCTGCTGTTTTTTTTCCATAACAGGGGCTTGTTCAACACCAGCTATTTCTGAAGTAACGGCTTTATTTTTATTTGAATTAACTTGAGCCAAAGTCATATCTTCTAGATAGCCAATAGCGCCGGGAGTATTAATAACAGCTGCAATAAGCGCTTGCTCAGACTCAACCACCGTTGGTGCGACACCCAAGCCTGAATAAGTTAATTTGTGCCAAATTCGATTGAGCTGATAAGGGAAAATTTGTAATTGCTCTTTGGCAAAACGTTGATGAAGACTGTGCTGACTAGGCAAGACAAAAACCGTGATGGCGCTATTATCGCTCCAACGTAACTGACGCATGGTATAAATACGGCGCAATTGTGATTTGGTTAAGTTGTTGTCAATCACATGTGGGTGCGTTATCACTTCAATTGCACTCACCTGACAAGTTACAAAAAACCACAGCAAAAGCATAATAGCTAGAAAATAGTGTTTAATAAGGAGACCCTTACAATAAAACTGTACAAATATGAGAAAAACTATTGAAATCAATGAAATAATAAAAATATCAAAATAATAATAGCTCAATTCAATAATAAATCAACAACAACAAAGACTCAAAAGAGGTTTGACCAGTAACTTGCTGCTATATTCTTCGAAAACACAACTATTTTCGCCAATAATAAAATAATCAGCCAAACAGCATTTTTTTTATTCACAGCGGCTTTTTTTTATGTAATTATTAGCGCTAATTAATTTTTAATGGTGATTTAGCAGAAGATGGACACAAAGTTTACGGTTTTAGTGTTAAATGGCCCAAACCTAAATATGTTAGGTAAACGAGAGCCAACAATTTATGGTAGTGAAAGCTTAACTGACATCATTGATGCATTAAACTTACAAGCCATAGATAAGCAAATTAAATTGACTCACGTCCAGTCAAATGCTGAGCATGAATTAATTGATGTCATTCATCAAGGCTATCAGAAGGTAGATTTTATTATTATAAACCCTGCTGCATTTACTCATACCAGTGTCGCACTGCGAGATGCCCTACTTTCAGTCAACATCCCATTTATTGAAATACATTTATCAAATGTGCATAGTCGCGAGTCATTTCGACAACATTCGTATTTTTCAGATGTTGCTGTTGGCGTCATTTGTGGTTTAGGCACACAAGGCTATAGTTTTGCCTTAGATGCAGCTCACTCATACTTAAACGAGCATAGCAAAAAAAATTAATAACAAACGATAACAGTTAATGACTGTTCATTAACTTATTTTAAAGTAAATTATTTTTACCAACCCAAATTAAGGTGTCCCATGGATATTCGTAAAATCAAAAAACTTATCGAACTGGTTGAAGAGTCAGGTATCAACGAATTAGAAATCGCTGAAGGCGAAGAGTCGGTACGAATCAGTCGTGGTGGTGTTGCAGTCACTACTGCGCCGGTGGCGGCTCCCGTTGCTGCTCCAGTTGCCGCACCTGTTGCTCCTGTTGCTCCTGTCGCTGCTGCTGCCCCTGCTGAAAGTGCAGCACCAGCGCTTTCTGGCCATATAGTGCGTTCTCCCATGGTCGGTACTTTTTATTCTTCAGCCTCTCCTGATGCACCAGCTTTTGCTGAAGTTGGTGCCCATGTTAATGCTGGTGATACTTTATGTATCGTTGAAGCAATGAAAATGATGAACCAAATTGAAGCCGACAAGTCAGGTGTTATTAAAGAAATATTAGCGCAGAATGAAGACGCTATTGAATTTGACCAACCGCTTTTCATCATTGAATAAGCCCATATATATTACTCAATAAGGGTTATTCTATGTTAGATAAAGTTGTTATCGCCAACCGTGGCGAAATTGCCTTAAGAATACTACGCGCTTGTAAAGAGCTTGGTATTAAAACGGTAGCGGTTCATTCCACTGCAGATAAAAACCTAAAGCATGTTTTATTAGCTGATGAAACAATATGTATTGGCAAAGCTGCAGCACCTGAAAGCTACTTAAACATTCCTGCAATTATTACCGCAGCAGAAGTAACCAACGCAGTTGCTATCCATCCTGGTTATGGCTTTTTAGCAGAAAATGCTGACTTTGCTGAACAAGTAGAAAATTCAGGTTTTGCCTTCATCGGCCCTAAAGCCGAAAGCATTCGCATCATGGGTGACAAAGTTGCCGCGATCGATGCAATGAAGTCAGCTGGAGTGCCATGTGTACCTGGCTCTGATGGCCCATTAACTGATGATGAAGAAGTCAACAAGGCCCATGCAAAACGCATTGGTTACCCGGTTATCGTTAAAGCTGCCGGTGGTGGTGGTGGTCGTGGTATGCGCGTGGTGCACGATGAAGAAGACTTGATTGAGTCAATCGCACTAACGAAAAGAGAAGCCGGTACTATCTTCAAAAATGATATGGTTTACATGGAAAAATTCCTTGAAAATCCACGTCATGTTGAGATTCAAATCGTTGCAGACGGCAAAGGTGGCGCAATTCATTTAGGTGAGCGCGATTGCTCAATGCAACGCCGTCATCAAAAAGTAGTTGAAGAAGCGCCAGCACCAGGTATCACACCTGAAATGCGAGCAAAAATTGGTGAACGCTGTTGTAATGCTTGTATTGAAATTAACTACCGCGGTGCCGGTACTTTTGAGTTTCTCTATGAAAACGGTGAGTTCTACTTCATTGAGATGAACACCCGTATTCAGGTAGAACATCCGGTAACAGAAATGATCACTGGTGTTGATTTAATCAAAGAGCAACTTCGTGTTGCCGCTGGTTTACCATTATCTTGTACGCAAGAAGATATCAAAGTAGCAGGTCATGCTATTGAATGTCGTATCAATGCTGAAGACCCGCGCACCTTTATCCCTTCTCCGGGTAAAATCACACGTTTCCATCCGCCAGGAGGCCTAGGTGTTCGCTGGGATTCTCATATTTATGCCGATTACTCTGTGCCACCTAACTATGACTCTATGATTGGTAAACTCATTACTTGGGGTGATAACCGAGATGTCGCCATTGCTCGTATGCGTAATGCTTTATCAGAGCTAGTCATTGATGGCATCAAAACTAATATTACTTTGCATCAAGATATTCTAAATGATCAAGGCTTTGTCAATGGTGGCGCTAATATCCACTATTTAGAACATAAATTGGCTGAACTTGACTAAGCAATAAGCTTATCGTTACTTAAGGTTTAGCGCCAAAAGCTCTGCAATTGCAGAGCTTTTTTGTTATCCTTACCCTGTTAAGTGCTATAGATTTTACACCAAGTTGATTAATTGATGTCTAACCCTGATGAAAAACCGAAAGCGCCAGCTGATGACGATTGTTGTGGCGGCGGCGCCTGTAACCCTTGTGTATGGGATAATTACTATGCCAAATTACAACAGTGGCGCATAGCAGAGGCTAAAAGAAGAGAAAAGCTTGAGGCTAAAAAGCAGGCCGATTGAAATTTAGCAGTCAAATAAAGCCAGTTAAACGCTGTTTAACTGGCTTTATTATTAGCTCAACTAAGTAGTTATGCTTTAACAATTCTTTTGGCAAAGCTATTTGCCTTGGTAAAACCTATGCTTGAATTGCGTGCTAATTTGGTAAATATCAAATAACACCAAGGAACTAAATATAAACTGGTTACCGTTGAGAAGGTTAAACCACCGATTATGGCGATAGCAAGGGGTGCATAAGATGGACCATCGCCGCCAATTTGTGTTGAACCTAATGCCAAAGGCACCATGCCCAATACAGTGGTAGAAACTGTCATTAAAACCGGGCGTAACCGCGTCATACAAATATCAGCAATAACCGATTCTAACGCTTCTATTTTCGGCGACATCTGATTTATTTGATCAATCAGAACAATACCATTATTTACCACAATGCCCATTAAGATCAAAATACCGATCATGCCCATAACTGACATACTGGTGCCGGTAATCAGGAAAAACCAAAATACGCCAACGATAGAATATAAAATAGAACTAATAATTGCTGCAGGTAACAGTAATGACTCAAACAAAGCCGCCATGACGATATAAATCATTGCCAAAGCTAACAACATATTGATCAACATAATATCTTGCTCTTGTTGTTGGCGATTAAAGCCTCGACCTAGTTTCCAACTATAACCGGTAGGCAGCGTTAAATTTTCCATGGCTTGCTCAATACGTTTTTGTGCTTGCTCCATGGTTATCTCATTTAGATTCGCACCAATAGTTAATGCCGTTTGTCTTTGTTCACGATAAATTTTGGCCAACCTAGGTTGAACAGTAAATTTTGCAACACTATCTAAGCTAATATTCTGACCATCAATTTGGGTAATAGGGAGTTTTTTCAGCTGATTTAATGAGTATTTAAGTTTTTCATCATAAAGTAAGCGAATATTGACTTCACCATTAGGATCATGGCGAAAACTTCTTAATTCAAGCCCTCGCAATGCTGTGCCAACGATTTGTGCCACTTGTCTAGAATCCAAACCCAGTTGGTTGGCTTTAAACCTATCTATGATCACCACCATTTCTTTTTGATGTTGTGATATATCACTTTTAACATCTGTCAATCCCTCTATATGAGCAATTACGGGAACTATTTGCTCTGATAAGGTTATTAACATTTCTGTTGAAGGCCCTAATAAGGTGACACTAACACCGCCACTTTTAGCACTTGACCAACCAAAGTCCGGTTTAGCTTCGGCAAAATTAGGCATACCTGCTCGAATACGCTCTTTAAGCTCATTCATCGAAATATTACGATCTTCCCTTAATAACAGGGTAGAAGATGCACGTTCACCACTGTAATAACTATAAACGGAATCAATAAAGAACTGATCTTTGTGTTGATAGAGGTAGTCCTCCATACGGTTGACCATATTCTCAACGTGTTCAAGAGGAAATTGCCCTTCAACATGATATCGCATAAATAACCGTGTTCCATCTTGGTTATCATTATTATCCGAGGTGATGACCCCCATAGGTATTGCTGTGCTAGCTAAAATTAATAATGCACAAAAGCCGGTAATTTTAGGGTGAGTTAACACCCATGAAAGACTCTTTTTATAACGGCTATTAGCATTGTTTACTGGTTTGTCAGCGGCTGAGTTCGTCAGTTCATTGCCCGCTTTACTTGATTTACCGAGCAAATTTTCAATAGGTATTTTACTTAACAGTAAGGGTAGTAAGGTTTTAGCAATCAATAAAGATGCTGCCAATGAAATACAAATAGCAATCGCAACGTGTTCTAAAAACACCGTAAGCTCAACTTTTTCGCCAATAATATTAGGTAAAAAAACTATCATGGTGGTTAAGGTACCCGTCATAACCGCAAGCGAGACCTTATCAACGCCCTGTAATATATTGCTAATTTTTACTTGCTTGCTGCTCGCAGGGTTATTACGATGTTCTGCAGCAATCGCTTCGGTGATGACAACTGAGTTATCAACCAACATACCCACGGCTAATAATAAGCCCATCATTGAAAGAATATTGAGCGAATAGCCGAAAAAGTACATCACAGCCAAAGTGATACAAATTGAAAAGGGTACTGAAGCGACAACTAACAAGGTCGCTGTACTATTTCTCAAAAAGAAAAATAATACAATAAACGATAGCGCTGCACCGATTGCACCAGCCATTAATAAATCAGCTAACGAATCTGTGACACCTTGGGCTTGATCTTCCATCATAAAAATATTAATGCCGTTAAACTGAGGGCTATTAGCGATTTCATCAACAGTGGCGACTACTCGACCAGCGACATCGACCAAGTTAGCGCTGGATTCTTTAAAAATATCTACCCCTATTGCATAACTTCTATCTAAATGACGTCCGTCAATTCTCTTTGGTTGCTCAAAGCTAATTTCAGCAACATCACCAAGATAAACATTTTCACTAATATGAAGGGCTCTAATATCATTTAAACTAGTAAACTCCCCTTTCGGTGATATACGAATAGTATTACGTGCAGATCTGATTGAACCAGCATTAATGGTAAAGTTATGTGCCTGTAGCACTTGTGCTAAATGGTGAACATCAACATGATGGCTTGCCATACGTTCGGTTAATAATCGGATAGATATTTGCCGTTGATCGACGCCATATAACTCTACCTTAGAAACCCCCGTCATGCGCTCTAGCGGCTTTTTTAAATAGTTATTAAGTAATTGAAAGCTATTTTTAAGTTCTCGCTCACTAGAGATACGCAAGGTTAAAATAGGCATGTCAGCCGTTGAAAACTGATAAACAAACACCCGTTGTAAATCTTCAGGTAACAAATGACGGATTGCATCAATTTTTTCTCGAGCCTCTATCGATTTCCCCGTTAAACTACTTTCCCATTCCACTTCAATATTTATTTCTGTACCGTGCTCAGTTGAGCGCGAATTTAAGCGTTGTATACCGCCCATGGTAGCGAGCGATTCTTCTAGTGGTTTTGTAACCAAACGCTCGACTTCGCCAGGCGTTGATGCTTGATACGGCGCACTGATCATAATTTCAGGAATATCAATACCGGGCCATTTCTCAAGGGGCAATAACTGACTCGCTGCAATCCCCATCAATAGCATAGTGAAACACAGCATTAGTGTGGTTACTGGCTTTTTTATCGCCAGGGCTGTTAAGCTCAGCTTTTGACTAGACATTTTGAGGCTCCGGTAAAGAATTTAATGTTACGTCAGTGCATTTTTGTGGTGGCGAAGCAAACTTTTTATGATCAAAGAGCTGATAAAGTACCGGTAAAACAATCAGCGTTAATAATGTCGAGCAAAGTAAACCACTAATCACTGTGATTGCCATTGGGGTTCTTAACTCTGCTCCCTCTCCCACACCAAGTGCCATAGGTAATAAACCTAATGTTGTTGTTAAGGTTGTCATAATAATAGGACGCAACCTCGACTGAGCAGCTTGTTCAATGGCATCAGTCTTAGCTAAGCCTTGAAGACGCAATTGATTAGCTCGGTCAATTAAGACAATGGCATTATTGACGACAATACCAGCCAGCATAATCAAGCCAATAAAAACAATAACACTGATTTTACTATCAAAAAGATATAAACCGTAAATAGATCCCACACCAGCAAGTGGTACACTAAATAGAATTAAACATGGTTGTAATAAAGATTCAAACTGTGAGGCCATCACTAAATACACCAAAAAGACTGCTAAGCTTAACGCCATTAACATAGAATTAAACGATTGCTGTATTTCTTCACTTTGACCACCAAAGTTTGCTATGACAGTTAATGGTAATTTTAATTGTTTTATTAATTCGCTGGCCTGAGCTTGGGCACTATGTTGATCACCGCTAGCAATATTGGCACTAATTACAGCAACACGTTGTTGATTAATTCGGTTAATTTGAGCCGGCCCTATAGTCTCTTCAATGTTACTAATACTGTCTAAAGTAATAGGGAATTTATCGTTAGGGTTAACGACAAGCATCCTTAAGTCATCAATTGAATCCCGCTGCTTTTCATCACTACGCACTAATATATCTATCTTTCTATCTAATAAAGTATATTTACTAGCAATGTTACCGCCAATTTTGACCGCGACCAGTCGGGCAATATCTGGAGCATTCAAGCCAAGTTGTGCTATTTTTTGCTGATTAAAATGTATCGCCAACTCCGGCTGACCTTGACGCTGACTATTAGCAACATCAACAAACTGCGGATCTTGCTCCATCAAAGCAGTTAACTTTTTACTATAGTTTGTCAGTAAGCTCAGATCATAACTGGCTAACTCAATACTGATAGGTTTGCTAAAGGTAAATAATTCAGGTTGGCTCAGTTGCGAGCTTGCTCCAACAAGCTTTCGAGTATATTGACGAATATCAGCCATCACTTGCGATTCATGCTGACTATCATGCAATATGACTTGCAATCTCGCCTGATGTTCACCGCCCTTATCCGCATTGCTGGTCATCAAACTACCGCGACCTGTCAATGAGTAGGTGCTTTTTATACGTTTATCTTGTTGTAATTCTTTCGCAATTTGATTAATGGTTGCATCAGTGATCGCCAATGGCGTGCCCGGTGCTAATTCGAGATCTAAGTAAAACTCCCCCTGAGTAAGCGGTGGTAATAATTCAACACCGATTTTAGGTAAGATGAAAGCAGCTGAACCGGCAAAAGTTAAACTGACCAGTAAAGTTATTTTGCTATATTTAAGCGTTAATACTAATAACTTGCGGTATAACGCAGCTAACTTATCAAAGGCAAAATTAAAGCCAGTTGTTAATGGTTTCATTAGCAATGATGCTACTTTGCTAACCCCATGAAAGCCTAACAGCACAAGACGGCTAATCAGCATAGGTAACCAAACAAAGCTAGCCCTAAGCGGTAAAGTTAAAATAAACGTTATTTGTTGTTGCCAAGCTAACGACTTAAAGCGAGTTTGCTCTGGTTTACTTGTTTGATTATCATCAGCAATGGACTGAGTGGCTTGTCTTGAAGCCAGCATTGGGATCAAAGTAAGTGCAACAACTAATGAAGCAATTAACGCAAATGCCACGGTCATCGCTTGATCGGCAAATAACTGACCTGCAATACCTTCAACAAAAATAAGTGGCACAAAAACAGCTAAAGTCGTTAGCGTCGACGCAATAATTGCACCACTTACTTCTTTTGTGCCTTTTCTTGCCGCTTCAACGACATTAAGTCCTTTTTCTTTATAACGTGCAATGTTCTCTAGCACAACAATGGCATTATCGACCAATAACCCAGTCGCTAAGGCAATACCGCCAAGTGACATAATATTTAAGCTGATGCCATTTGCGTACATCATGTTAAAGGTAGCAATAACAGAGACAGGAATTGATAAAGAAATAATTAAGGTCGGTTTAATTGAGCGGAGAAATAAAAACAATATCACCATAGCCAATAAGCCACCAATAATGGCTGCTGATTTAACTTCACTAATCGCATTGCTAATAAAAGTGGATTGATCGTATATCACCGTTAACTGATAGCGTTTGCCCAGTAGTTTCTCAATCGCAGCCAATTTGTTGTTAATTAACTTGGCTACTTGCACTGTATTAGCGTCACCTTCTTTGTAAATCGCAAGTTCAACTGCCTCACTGGCATTAATTCGCGTGACATCAGTTCGCTCTTTATAACCATCGATTATGGTGGCAATATCATTTAAGGTCACTATTTGCTCATTTTCTCGGTAAACTACCAACTCACCAATTTGCTTTATATGAGTGAATTGGTTGAGAGTTCGAACCAAGTACTGAGTATTACCTTCGATTAATTTACCTGCTGAAATATTAATATTTTCGGCATTAATTCTATTAATAATTTCTTGGCTACTTAAATTTAATTGTGCCAACTTATGTTGATCGATAATGACTTGATATTCTTGCTCTAAACCACCACCTATTTTAACCGAAGCGACCCCCAGCAATGACTCTAACTGACGTTTTACATCATATTCTGCAAAAGTTCTTAACTGCGTTAAACTCAATGCTGAATTATCAGCGGTTTGCAAACCTAAACGAATAATCGGATCTAAAGCCGGGTTAAACTTCAAAATTAATGGCTTTTCAACATCAAGTGGTAAGTGAATAAGATCGAGCTTTTCTCTTACTTCTAAGCTGGTGATGTCCATAGCGACATCCCACTCAAATTCAAGAAGCACATCTGACTGGCCTGCTTTTGATACTGACGTTATTTTTCTTAAGCCTTTGACGACACCAACCGCTTCTTCAACAGGTTTAGTAATTAATTGCTCGACCTCAGCAGGAGCGGCGCCGATATAATTTGTTCGAACCGTTAACGTTGGGTAAGAAAGCTCAGGCAACAGGTTTACCGAAAGACGAGATAAACCGACTAAACCAAAAAGCATTACGGCAAAAGTGAACATCCATACCGTGACAGGGCGTTTTATTGCGATATCAACAATACTCATGCTAAAGCTCCAATATTAGCTAAACTACTATGCAAAAATGAGAGAAATGTTACAGCAATAAGCGCTATTGGCTGTGTAACAACGACAAGAAATAGAACATCGATCATATTATTCATCTATAGCACGGCTCTATTTATTGGTTTTTGCGATTGCGGTGTCAATAGCAGTATCTAGCTGCTCAATTGGCTTGATATCGACATTAGGCTCAGCGTTTAAAACTTCAACTAAAGCATTGGCTTTCAAATTATGATGACCATTAACAACAACCATGTCACCTTCACTCAGATCTCCCATAATTTCAGTGAGTTGCTCTTGAACAAAACCTTTATTAACCATAACCTCAATGGCTTTATTGTCTTTCACTATAAATATTTTACTCTGATTATCTAGGGTAATAATGGCATCAGTTGGGATAGTTAAAGTATCTTTATGGGTAGCAAAGGTCAGGGCAATTTGAGCAAACATACCCGGCTTTAGTATCAAGTCTTGATTACTCAATGATAAAATTACTTTAAATGTTCCGCTACGACTATCAATGACCGGAGAGATTGAACGTACCTGGGCAACAAACTGCTGACCTTGGCGCGCACTAAAGTGTAATAAAGCTTGTTGACCTAATTGCACATTGCTTAACTGATGTTCAGGTAAATAAACCACGGCCTCTAAGTTTGACTGATCAACGATATGAAATAATGTTTGATAACCTTGAGTAAAATGTCCGGTTTTAACAAAGCGTTTAGAGATATAGCCTGAAATCGGTGCCACAATTTGGCTATCTTTTAAATCAAGGGCGGCAAGCTCCTTAGCCGCAACAGCCGCCTTATGCTGGTACTTTAACTTATCTGACGCTTGCGCACTGACTAATTGCTTTTGTGCCATTTGTGATAAACGTTGTAATTCTTGTTCAAGCCCCGCAAGTTCTGCTTCAGCTTTATCTAAGGCTAATTGATAGCGTCTAGCATCAATCTTAGCGAGCAATTGACCTTTTTCAACAAAGTCGCCTTCTTCAATGGTTAGCTCTTCAATAATGCCAGTTACCCGCGTAATAATTTCTGCTTCATTACGTGATTCCAACGTAGCGGTAGTATGAAAGTTTGAAGAAATATCTTGACGTTCAATAGCGGCAACCGTAACAGGTATAGCAAATTCAGCAACGGCTTCAACTTGTTCTTTTGCTTCAGGCTCAGAACAAGCAGTTAACAGCACAGTTGTTGCAATTGATAAAGGCAGTAGTAAATTTTTAGATAAGGTATGCATGATGTATTTCCATATTTTTGATTATGTCATGGAAATAGCACAGGCTATGCCAGTTAATTATTTTACATATGTAACAATAATTTACATCTAATAACCTAAGATAACAAAAATGGCTATGGTTAAATTTACTAAAAAATTAGTGTTTTTGATTATTAAGTTTGTCAAATACACTAACTTATATAGATGTTTAATTTTCAATCAAAGTTAAAGTTTTTAACTCTAAATTTTGATAAAAATATACTCACTTTCGTTTTAATACTGTGGCTACTTTTTACAAAAAATAACAACGAGGGCACAAATGCGCACAGTTTACCTATGAGTTATTGTTTAACATTAACTCACGAGTAAAGTAGTGAGGTAGGTATTATGTTCAATAATCAAATTCACAAGCATGGCTTGTACACCCTTGATTCACAATTAATCGAGCAGCGAAAGGGCAAAGATGATGGCGATACTCTGTGGGATCAGCTTAATGTAAGCCAACAGTATGCGGTATGTAGCCTAGGGCAATTTGGCTATAGTTTAACTTTTGTGCGCACTTTAGGCTCCAAAAAACTTGCCATTTTGAAGCTTAATGAAAAAGTTGCCACCATTAATGAGGACGGTGTAATCAACATAAGTCCGGTGATAGCTTGTCGACAATAGTAAATCAGCCAAATAATATTAGCAAAAAAGGCGAGCCAATAACTCGCCTTTTGGGTAAAAAGATTATGGCTCACTAGGAAAATTGCATCTCAGGTATCTCACCATTTACCACTAACTCACCTTGAGTTAACTGAATAATTTCTTCAACCGACACACCAGGCGCTCTTTCGAGTAAATGAAATTTACCTGCTTTGATTTCAATGAAAGCTAAATCGGTCAACACTTTTTTAATACATCCCTTACCTGTCAACGGCAATGAACAGTTATTCAACAGCTTTGATTCGCCATGTTTAGAAGCATGTGTCATGGTAACAATAATATTATTAGCGCCTGCCACTAAATCCATAGCGCCACCCATACCTTTTATCAGCTTACCAGGAATCATATATGAGGCTATATTGCCATGCACATCTACCTCAAAAGCGCCTAATACGGTTAAATCAACGTGACCTCCACGTATCATGGCAAAAGATTCTGCTGAATCAAAAATTGACGCCCCGGTTGCCATAGTAACGGTTTGTTTCCCTGCATTGATTAAATCAGCATCTAGCGTCTCTTGCGTTGGAAATTCACCCATTCCTAGTAGGCCATTTTCTGACTGCAGCATTACTTCTATACCTTCAGGCACAAAATTAGCGACAAGTGTCGGTATACCAATGCCTAAATTTACATAGTAACCATCTTGCAACTCTTGGGCGACACGCTGTGCTATTTGCTCTCTAGATAAAGCCATTATTATTCTCCTGATGGTCTGATGGTGCGTTGTTCGATACGTTTTTCAAAGTTACTTTGAATTAAGCGATTAACATAAATACCTGGGGTATGAATTTCATCAGGATCGAGTTGACCGGGTTCGACAATTTCTTCAACCTCAACGACAGTCATTTTTCCGGCAGTTGCCGCCATAGGGTTAAAGTTTCTGGCTGTTTTTCTAAAAACTAAATTACCATATCTATCAGCTTTCCAGGCTTTAATAATAGCAAAATCACCGGTAATCGATTCTTCTAAAATATAGTCGCGACCATTAAATTGACGTTCATCTTTGCCTATCGCTACGGGTGTGCCTACGCCGGTCGCGGTATAAAAGGCTGGGATACCTGCGCCACCAGCACGCATCTTCTCAGCAAGGGTACCTTGTGGAGTTAATTCAACCTCAAGTTCTCCTGACAGCATTTGTCGTTCAAATTCGGCATTTTCACCAACATAGGAGGCAATAATTTTACCAATTTGACGATCAGGTAATAACAGGCCTAAACCAAAATCATCGACACCACAATTATTGGAAACCAGCGTCAAGTTGCGAACACCCCGACGTTTTATTTCACTAATCAAATTTTCAGGAATACCGCATAAACCAAAACCACCGGCAATAATGGTCATGTTATCGGTTAAACCCGACATTGCTTCCTCATAGCTATCAACTACTTTATCAAATCCCGACATCACTTTTACTTCTCAATTGCTGAAAAGTCCTTACGTTGTTTTATTTGCACAGCAGTGTTAACCAATTGCAGGAATCTGTAAAATTGATTAATCTTATCTATTGATAAATTTTAATTATAAATATACCTAGTAATAAAAGATTGTGGTCATGTAAGTGATGAATATTACCCTAAAACAAATTCGCGCCTTTCTTGCCATCGCTCAGCTCAAAAGTTTTGCTCAAGCCTGTGAGTTATTGCATATATCACAACCTGCGCTGAGTGTTAGCATAAAAAACCTAGAACAGACCGTCGGAGGAAAACTGTTTGCACGCTCAACGCGAACCTTAGCCTTAACACCGGAAGGAGAGCGTTTTGTCCCTATAGCGAGAAGGCTATTGGCTGATTTCGATTCTGCCTTAGTGGAATTACAAGAAAGTTTCTCGCTAAAACGAGGTAATTTAACTTTTGCTGCTATGCCTTCTTTCGCCGGTAATCACCTGCCCAAACAATTAGTGACTTACAACAAGCGCTATCCAAATGTTAAAGTCAAAATACATGATGTCATTGCAGAAGATGCTGTTGAAATGGTACGTGCTAACAAAACTGAATTTGCCATCAGCTTTGACCCAGGAAGCTGCGAAGATTTAAATTTTAAAACGCTGTTTACCGATGAGTTTATCGTTGCCTTTCCTGACAAACACCCTTTAAATGCACTTAAAAACCCTCAATGGCGAGACTTACATCAATATCCTTGTATTGCCCTACAAAAACCCTCAAGTATGCGCTTATTGATTGATGAGACACTTGCCAATCAAGGTATATTTTTAAATATTGCTTTTGAAGCAAATCAACTCGCCAGCGTTGTGCAAATGGTTGCCAATGGTATTGGCATTAGTGTGGTCCCTGCGCTTTACAAACAACAACTCAGCGCGTTAAAGCTAAACTATTGTGCAGTGAATAAACCGATGATTAGTAGACGTGTTGGCATTATTAGTAAAAAGCGACATAGCTTTTCTCATGCCGCAAAGGAGTTTTTAACAATTATCCAAGCGCACTATAATTCTCGCCAAGAAAATAAGCTTGCTTAATTATTCGCGCTTACTCCTAACAAGGTACTCTTGACTCAACGAGTACCTTGTTAGGTTTTATCACCCTCAAGGTAACTGACAGATATCTTCCTGTTGTTTAAGATAAAAATCTGCATTTAAGCCAAGCATTTGAGGTAGTGTCGCCGAAATTGCTATCGATGATAATGTGCCAACAAAGACACCGGTAAAAAAAGCAATAGAAAAACCCGTCAACGATTCTCCAGCGAAAAGCCAAATAGCGGTAATCGTCGCTAGCGTAGTACCTGAGGTTATCAAAGTACGCACTAAAGTAGACTTAATAGCAAGGTTAATAATACTATCAATACCGTTATCTTGATTAAGGTATGCCCTGCTTGTCATTATTTCTCTTATCTTGTCACCGACAATAATCGAATCATTGAGTGAGTAACCTATTATTGCCAGCAAACTGGCAACAATAGTTAAATCAAAGGGAATATCAAAACAAGAAAAAATTCCAAGCACGATAATAACATCATGAATAAGCGCAACCACTGAACCTGCCGCCAAACGCCATTCAAAGCGCAGAGATAAATAGAGTAATATCACTATCAGTGCTGTTAATAACGCTAGTCCCCCCTGATTGATTAATTCCTCTCCTACTTGGCTGCCAATATACATGGCATCTTGTGGCGTAATGATTAAATGATTTTGTTGGGCAAAATCCACTAACCAGTGCTTTCCTTTATAACTCGACTCAGTGTCAGGTTGGCGCACACTCCAGTAGGTACCATTATCTGCGGAAGTCAACTGAAATGAGTTTGGCAAATACGATGACAATAATTGTTGCATATAATCTTGGCTAACCGGTTTTTCAGTAGAAAACTCGGTTAAGTAGCCGCCAGTAAAATCTAACGCTAAGTTGAGTCCTTTGCTAGAGATTGACACGCAAGCGATTAAAATAAAGCCCATAGCGCAGTAAAAGCTTACTAAACGAAATTTGCTCAAAAAGTTAGTTTGCTGGGAAATTAAATACCTCATAACTTTACTCCAAGTAATTGCATTTTATTTTCTCTAAAAACTAAATTGGTTAGTGCTTTTGAGACAAACACCCCAGTGAACATACTGGTTAAAATCCCTAAACAAAGAATAAGCGCAAAGCCTTTAACAGGCCCATAGCCGATAGAATATAAGATAATACCGGTAATCATTGTGGTGGTATTGGCGTCTAAAATAGTTGAAAATGCTCCCTTATAACCCTGCTCTATCGCCGAGAGTACTTGCCTACCTCGCTTTAACTCTTCTTTAATACGTTCAAAAATAAGTACATTGGTATCTACCGCCATACCAACAGTTAACACCAATCCGGCAATTCCTGGCAACGTCAATACAGCACCAGGAAGCAGTGACATTAAACCAAGTAAACTCAACAGATTTAACGCTAAGGCAACATTAGCAATGACACCTAAAGAGCGATACCAAACAACCATAAATAGTAGTGTCAATACAATACCGATACTCAGCGCCTTAATGCCATTATCAATATTATTTGCCCCCAATGTCGCCTCAATGGTTCGTTGTTTGACAATAGTCACTGGTGCTGTTAATGAACCGGCACGTAATAATAGAGATAATTCTTGTGCCGCTTGTTGACTGTCCATATTGGTAATACTGAACACTGAGCCTAAGTGTTGTACAATAGTGGCAACATTAATCACCTTACTTTTTTTAACCATTTCATTATCAGCATTACGATAATATTCAGAAAAAACCGTCACCATTGCTTTACCAATATTTTTCTTGGAGAATGAAGACATTTTTTTACCGCCAATACTATCTAATGTTAAGTTGACCAATGGCATACCCATTTGATCTTGGCCAGCACGAGCATTTTTAATATGACTGCCTGAAAAAACTACCTGACTATTTAAGCTAAGTCTGCGACCATTTTCGTCTGCCATTTGTACTGTATTTAACGCAGTAGTATTTTCAGCTAGCTGATAAAAATCGAGTGATGCCGTTGCGCCAATAATTCTTTTTGCTTCCTCAGGCTCATGAACGCCGGGTAACTCAATGCGTATGCGATTTTTTCCTTGTTTTTGGGTAACCGCTTCCGTAATACCTAACTCTTCTATTCGCCCTCGCATGGTTTTTAGTGTTTGCTTCATCGTTTCTTGACGAAACTTATCCTGTTCATCTTTTGAATAACGATAAAGATAATGTCCTGTGAAGTGCTTTTTCATCGTTAACTCTGGATAGGTTTTGTTAATTTTGGCTAATATCCTATCTTTGGCTATTTGCTCAGCTGAGAAAAACTTAATAACAATTTCATCTTTGTCAGCAAGCCACTGAGTGTTTAAGCGAACTCTTTGTTCAACAGCATAAACGTTAATTTCCTGGGCAATAGTTTTCATACGCTCGCCAAGCGCATGCTTAATATCAACATCAAGGACAAATAGCACGCCACCACTTAAATCTAGCCCTAACTTAATAGGTTTTCCGCCTAGTGCGTTTAACCACCGAGGCGCATTATTGTGCAATGCGCTGGTAATTAGATAATCATCAGCAAAGTGTTTTTTTATCAATTGTTCAGCAATGTGTTGCCTTGATTTATCGGTTAATTGAATAACAGTTCGACTAGAAGACATGCTAATTTCGTCCACTAAAATATGATGTTGCTCTAGTAGAGTTTTAATTTGTTGAGGTGTTGTTAATTCGGTTTTCGTGTCATTTGCTGTTAAGTAGATATGAGCCTTATCAGGATATAGATTAGGTAAGGCACTAATAAACATAAATAATAGGATGAAAATAATGACAATATTTTGCCATTTAGCATACTTTATATGCTGAGTTGTTGGTGAATTCATTTTATCTTCTCAATACAAAGCTCACCATGAAATACTATTGCTCAGATGCATTTAGCAGACATAGTAAGTCGCTGATGGTTTACATCAGCATTAAAAAAGGAAAGTTGAAATAGACAGTCAATAACGTAGCGAAAAATATTGAGTTTTACTTGGCTGTCATCGCGCGGCTAATGACTAAAAAAGCCTGGGGTTACAAGCGCTATTATTTTTGTCGCTTATTAATTTTTCTTGCTTGCAGAAAGAACACAACAATAGCTCAATGTGACCATGGCGTTTGCCAAAGAAACCAGTAAATACGCTAATCTATTAGTAAAGAATTAACCATGATAAGTGGTGCGAGCAGAATAGAGAAAGTTACCGTCTTTCCAGCCGGAAAGGCGTGATGAATTAGTATTATGACTTAATTGTTCAAACCAAGAAATGACATCCGGTGGATTGCTTAAAAATTTAAACATTGCCGCACTAAGTGTTATCTTCAAAAACTCAACCACTAAGACATAATTAACCGATGTTTGAACTTCTGCAGAAAAGAGCGACGGACAGAGACGGGATAATCGAGGTAAATTAACAGGTTTTTCAGGTGCATCACCGTCAATAATTGACGCCGCTAACGTCTTTATTAAGGTAGTAGACAGCGCAGTTTCATTGAATTTACTTTTGTTGTTTTCAAGCAACGGTAAGGCATCAGCTGATTGAGCTAATACTATTAAAAATAAAAAAGTTATTATTTTACGCCACATGAAAAAACTCCGCTAAGTTGCTTAATAATATTGCGCTTTATCTGGTATTTTCAAGGCAGTTTGATGATTTATCTTAATTAAAAAACAAATGATGATTATAGTTTACCCTGCTTATAAGCCCCCCCAATCAATCTATATCAAGCAATGATCATTGTCTTTACATTAAATCGTGTGAACTAGCTCATCCTTGAGCTACTGTGCACTAAGCGAAAAATTGCTCATCATTACTCGGCTCAGCTGTTTTAGCCGTGCTCATAGAAAAACCATGATGAACACGGCTCTTGTCTAGCGCAGCAAGATATTTTTTCCATAGGTACACTGAATAAAGCTCACTTTCGTCAGCACTTTTCATTGCATTTATAAACTGTTTTTCCTCCTCATTGATTGGTGATAAGCTACCATCCCATAAACCTTGAAAAGTATTACCATACTTTGCTAGTTCATCAGATTCTCGCATATTAAAATAACCGCTTCGGGAAAGACCATAAGTAAAAATGCTGTCACCATAAAAATTACTTTTCCCCATTCTAATAGAAGTTTTCATTATTATGCTCCTTTATAAAAAGAAATAAATAAAGTAAGTCCTGCGTAAGTAATGAATATTTATACGTAAATACCACTAAAATAGGTCACCTTTTCTTGATATCAAAACAGCAAAATAGCAGTGGGCTTTGTCAGATACCTTAGTAAAAAAATCAAGGGAATAAAAGTAAACGATTGATTATTAAGTCTTTTTATTAAGCGCCATATATTTTATAGTTAACGCTATTCAAACATAGTGCTAAATAATTATTCGTAATAACCTATACTGTATTTTAATAGTTAGAGCAGAGTTTTTATTGAGATTAGCTTGTAGTTAAAATCGTGCGACGCCACTTTAACAAATAGCGAAAATGGCATAGTTGAATGACGAGAAATTATTATTTCACTGCTTGAGTGTATAGAGTTATTATTCGTAACACCAAAAAATTACTGAATTATAGAAACACCAGCTATCAACATTTATAGTGCGTTAAAAATAAAAACCAGCCTAAAAGCTGGTATAGAGTTATTGCTGATATTAAAAACGTTTAACATCAGCTTGTCATGTATTAAATAGAAGTGGACTAGCTATACTTTAGTTAAAAAGCGATGAACTATGAGCTACAAATATTCATATTTATTTTTACTTAAAAAGGCTAAATTTATTGTTTTTGTGATTTCTTATTCTTGAACCATGTGTAACCTTTGTATGCTACAAGAACAAATACTCCCCAAAAAGTTATATGATAAAAGGCATGTAATGAACCTTGACCTAATGTATGGTCGGTATGCGCTAGTGCTTGAGCTGAAAATAAACCAAAAAAACTAATTAGTAATGTTAAAAATTTCATCTGTGATCCTTAATTTTTGCTTAGATTTCTTACATATTTTAAATTTCTGTAATTTAAATTTCTGTAATTTACTTAAAATAAATGACTTAGCTGAATTAAATTTTCAGCATTCCCTCTTTTTCAATGAACTCGATTATTTCAGGTAAACCTTGTTGTGTTTTCATATTTGAGAAAATGAATTTCTTATTGCCGCGCATTTTCTTAGTGTCTCTATCCATCACCTCAAGAGATGCTCCAACAAGCTCTGCAACATCAATTTTGTTGATGATAAGTAAATCTGACTTGGTAATACCCGGTCCACCTTTACGTGGTATTTTATCGCCTGCTGAAACGTCAATCACATAAATAGTTAAATCTGATAGTTCAGGGCTAAACGTTGCACTTAAATTGTCACCACCACTTTCAACTAAGACAAAGTCTAGATTTGAGTGACGCTCTTGTAGTTCATCAATTGCCGCTAGGTTCATAGAAGCATCTTCACGAATGGCAGTATGAGGGCAACCACCAGTTTCAACTCCCATAATTCTGTCTGCCGCTAGCGCATCATTTTTAGTTAAGAACTCAGCATCTTCACGGGTATAAATATCATTAGTTACGACAGCCATATTATATTTATCGCGCAGTGCAGAGCAGAGCTCACGTAATAAAGCGGTTTTACCTGATCCGACTGGACCACCAACGCCGATGCGTAAAACTTGTTTTTTCATGTATATTTCTCTTACTATGTGAATTAATTTTTATTACTGTTTAAATTACGATCTAAACAATCTTGAATATTGTTTTTCATGCCAAGCACTTGCCATAGCTAAATGTGGCAAACTAGCGCCAATATCATCATCATCTACTGCATTGGCCTTTTCTATAATATGTTGGGTATTTTCAGTTAAATCAAATAGGAGATTTTGTGCCTGTGTTTGCCCTAACGGTACCAATTTAGTTGCCGCCGCTACTTGGTTATCGATAACGGTCCAGCAGTAACCACTTTGTGCCGACAAGACATCAATATTAAATAAGAAAGCGCTTAATGCAAAAGCACTGACAAAGCTTATTTCTTTGATGATAAGTATACTTTCAAAACGAGTAGAATCTACATTGACTAATTGTTTAAGTAAGCGAACTAACGCTTTACCCATGGCTAAATCAGCGAGTAATAATTCATGACTTTCACGACAAGCAACAAGGTGCGTATTCCAGTAAATAAAGCTTTCTAAATCATAATTATTAAGCGCGGCATACAAACGTTTCAAAATAGCTAAATCTGTTTGTGCTAGCGACTCTTCTAAATTTATATTTATCCAACTTGCAGTGGCTTGAGCAGAGGTTATCCAACTCATTTCAACAGCGTATTCTAAACCTTGAGAAAATGAAAAACCGCCTACAGGCAAATTAGCACTGCACAGTTGTAGCAGGCGATTTAACTTAATTGCCTGCGCCTGAGATGTGCGCATTTTCTGTGTCTGTATTTGTTGTATCTGCTCTTTCGAAGCAACAACAGATAAATTAGGGTCGGCCATTTAAATACTCATTTTTTATAATGCTCATTGGAGTAGGTATGACCGTGGCCATGACCTTTTTTACTATAAGCACCATTTTCTGGTTCAAAAATCGCAGGGTTTTTATTAATTGTTAAACCATAGTTCTCTGCAAGCTCTTCAAGCACATAATCAGGTTTAAAGCGTACCCATAACTCACCAATCTGCAGTGAGGTATGACGGTTTCCTAAGTGGTAACAAACTTTGGAGAAAGTTAGCCAATCTGTCGCTATTGCGGTAGAAACAGGCTCTGCTTTACCCTTAACTTCAATCAATGCTCCACATTCAGTTTTTAAGATTTCGCCAATCGATAGCGAGTGACCACGTTCCATAAAAATCCCAATATCTGAACCGCCATCGGTTATACCTTTTATACGCGCTTTTTTTCGGGTGTCTTGATCTAAGGTAATAGTGTCACTAATTGCATCATGGGTATGGCTTAAGCGTTCGTATGCTTGTAACATTTTTATTCCTAATTTTTTATCTATCTATTTGAGCTGTTTTTCTATTTCAAACTTTATCAGCTGACTAATCAACCTATATTTTAATAAGAATGCTTTTGGCTCTGTGTCACGGTAATGCTGAATAAATCAAGAATATACTCCATTAAAACAAGCTGTATAGTTGAGTAAGAGGTAAACTCTCCGCCGGCTCACATGTTAACAATTCGCCATTCGCTCGCACTTCATAAGTCTGCGGATCTACTTCCATTTCTGGCTGCCAGTTATTATGAATCATGTCATCTTTACCGACATTACGGGTATTTTTACATACGCCAACTAAACGAGTCATACCTATTTTTTCTGGTACATTGGCATCAATCGAGGCTTGTGACATAAAAGTCATACTTGTTTGTGCTGCTGCGCTACCATGCGCACCGAACATAGGGCGGTAATATACCGGCTGTGGCGTTGGAATTGACGCATTAGCATCACCCATAGGCGCCGCAGCAATAAAACCAGATTTAACAATAAGGGAAGGTTTTATACCAAAGAATGCTGGCTTCCATAGGATTAAGTCAGCTAATTTACCAACTTCAATTGAGCCCACTTCATGGCTTACCCCATGACTAATGGCAGGGTTAATTGTGTATTTTGCGACATAACGTTTAGCGCGAAAGTTATCATTACGTTCAGTATCAGGTTCAAGCGGGCCACGTTGTTGCTTCATTTTGTGTGCGGTTTGCCAAGTACGGGTGATCATCTCACCTACTCGCCCCATTGCTTGCGAATCAGAAGAAATCATACTGATGGCGCCTAAGTCATGCATAATATCTTCTGCAGCAATACTCTCTTTACGAATACGAGAGTCGGCGAAGGCAATATCTTCTGGAATCGATGGATTTAAGTGATGACAAACCATGAGCATATCTAAATGTTCGTCAACGGTATTAACCGTATAAGGTCTAGTTGGATTGGTTGATGAAGGTAATACATTAGCTTCACCACACGCTTTAATTATATCTGGTGAATGCCCACCACCTGCACCTTCGGTATGGTAAGTATGAATAGTGCGTCCTTTAAATGCGCCAAGAGTATCTTCTAAAAAGCCGGATTCATTTAAAGTATCGGTGTGAATTGCCACTTGCACGTCATAACGCTCTGCAACCGATAAACAATTATCAATTGCCGCAGGAGTTGTGCCCCAATCCTCATGCAGTTTTAAACCACACACGCCAGCTTCAATTTGCTCTTCAATAGCTTTAGGTAAACTCACGTTACCCTTACCTAAGAAGCCAAAGTTCATTGGGAAATCATTGGTAGCTTGCAACATTTTAAAAATATTCCAAGGACCGGGCGTACACGTAGTCGCTTTAGTACCGGTCGCAGGGCCTGTCCCACCACCAATCATGGTAGTAATACCCGACATTAACGCTTCGTCAACTTGTTGTGGACAGATAAAATGAATATGTGCGTCAATACCGCCAGCTGTCAGTATTTGACCTTCGCCAGCAATCACTTCGGTACCTGCGCCTATTTCAATATCAATATTGTCTTGAATATCAGGGTTCCCTGCTTTACCAATAATTGCAATGCGTCCTTCTTTTATGCCGACATCTGCCTTAACAATACCCCAATGATCAAGGATTAATGCATTGGTAATGACAACATCAACGGTTTCAAGGCAAGACGTTTGGCTTTGTCCCATGCCATCACGAATAACCTTACCGCCACCAAACGTCACCTCTTCACCGTATTCGGTAAAATCTTTTTCTACTTCTATCCAAAGGTCGGTATCGGCTAAGCGAACACGATCACCTACGGTCGGACCAAACATGTGTGCGTATGAATGTTTATCAATAGTCGCCATGATTATTTATCTCCCTTCGCACTAGAGTCAGTATCAGTAAGCTCGCCTTGGATGTCGGCACGAAAACCAAATACACGGCGTTTGCCACAATATGGAATTAACGTTACTTCACGCTCTTGACCTGGTTCAAAACGAACGGCTGTACTTGAGGTAATATCTAAACGATAACCTTTAGTCAGCTCGCGGTCGAAAAGTAAAGCGTTATTCACTTCATAAAAGTGATAATGAGAGCCCACCTGAATTGGACGGTCGCCGGAGTTTGCCACCGTTACTTTTATTTGTTCACGACCTACATTTAGCTCGCGATGACCACTATCTGTTTTAATTTCACCAGGGATCATGATTGCTTCCTTGTGTTTATTATTTGTTATTGTTTGAAGTTAAATAATTGGATTATGAACGGTGACCAACTTGGTGCCGTCAGGAAAAGTGGCTTCAACCTGTACATCAGAGATAAGATCGGCAACACCATCCATGACTTGATCACGAGTTAATAATGTACGACCGTAGTCCATCATTTCTGCAACGGTTTTTCCATCGCGTGCACCTTCAATTATTTCCATTGAAATATAAGCTATCGCTTCAGGGTAATTGAGTTTTACACCGCGATTTAAACGTCGCTCTGCTAATAATGCGGCAGTAAATATCAGTAGTTTGTCTTTTTCTCTCGGTAATAAATCCATAATAATCTCTACTGTTATGTGTTCTTATTTAATTAAATTGAATTGGGTACGTTAAACATTATTAGGTATGCCAAACCCTTGGTATATTAGCTTCTTTGTTGAGATATAAAGGTCTTATTAATTGCCATAACTGGACAAATAATCCCTTACATTCTTCGGCTTGTTCCCCTAAATAGCGAATGATTAATAACGAACGAATTTGGCTAATACTCACTTTGTTTTCTGCTTTTGCTTCCATCATACAATCACGCAGTTGTTCGACTAAAGCTTTGTTTTCAGTATCGCTTAGTTGTCCTTCTGGCGCATAAGCCATAAAAGTAGCAAATACACTATGGTTGTTTAAACCGGCAATGTGGTGGTGAATATTGTTACTTGGTTTAATGACAATTCTGTCGTGATATATTAACAAGCTTTGTTCGTTTGATTTTTCATTTCGTTCGCTTTGGCAAAAGACACGATTTAACTGTGTATAACTGCCTTGGCTAAAAAACTGACCTGAACTTGGTAAACCTAAGCAGGTTATATCCCAACCTATATAAGCGCTATCTTTTTGTAGGTATACATCAACAGTGTTCACACCATCTGCACCCTCGTAAACAATGGTTTCTAAAGGGAAGTTTTCACATTGTGCTTGACTTGCAAGGTTTACTTCACAATGTTGTAATTGCTTTGAGTCGCCAATGGAGCGATCCTCGCGGGCACGATAAAAGCGGTTAGCACCCGGTGTAGTAATTAAGCAATGTGCTTTGTGTTCGACATCAATATTGATGGTCAGTTCGTCACCTGAGACAATACCTGCTGGTGGGTGCAATAGATAAACATGTGCACAACCTCTTCCTTCAGGATAAAAAGCTTTTTGTACGCTTAATGGCCCATTGCGTTTGGTGCGCACAAGTTGACTACCTTTAGGCGTAAAACTAAAAGTTAACGACAAACTGGCTAGCCAGCTGCTTTTAGGAGGAGTTGCTGTAAAGGTCGCCATAGCAGATTTTGCTGTCATATTGTTAGATTTTATTCTTCATTATTACGGTAAATTTAGTGCTACATAATTAAATGAGCTCATATAAGTACTAAATTAAACGATATTGATAAAATTAAACAGCTAAATATTTACCAACTAATTCATCATTTAATTCTGCCATAGAGCCTTTGGCCACCACATGGCCTTTTTCCATCAATACAAACTCCTCACCCACCACACGAGCAAATGGTAGTTTTTGCTCAACAAGCACAATGGTAATACCATGCTCTTTATTAAGCTTTAACAGAACATCACGGATAAGTTGCACGATATTTGGCTGTATACCCTCGTTAGGCTCGTCTAAAATTAAAATGTTTGGGTTGAGCACCAACGCACGTGCGATAGCTAACTGTTGTTGTTGACCTCCAGATAAATCACCACCACGACGATGTAACATTTCTTTTAATACAGGAAACAAGTCATAAATATGTTCAGGAATTGTTTTACTTTTTTGTCGCCTACAGTTAAGACTAATTTTTAAGTTTTCTTCAACGGTTAACTGCGGAAAAATATGACGACCTTGTGGCACATAACCAACACCTAATTCAGGCCGAGATTCCACAGAACGCTTAGCCATATCTTTATCATTAATCACCAAACTACCTTTACTGATAGGCAACATTCCCATAATCACCTGGAGTAAGGTAGTTTTACCAACACCGTTACGACCCATAATACAAGTACGAGAGCCTTTTTTAATTTCGAGATTTAAATCCCATAAAATTTGTGTTCCGCCATACTTTTGTTCAACTGATTTTAATTCAATCATAACCCTTGCGCTCCTTTGTCGCCATCTTCACCTAAGTAAACTTTAATGACTTCTGGATCTGATTGTATTTCTGACATAGAGCCTTCTGCTAACACAGAGCCTTGATGAAGCACTGTCACTTTTTTTGCAATCGAACGAACAAATGCCATGTCATGCTCAACGACAACAACTGAATGCTTACCTGCTAATGAAGTAAGTAGCTCCGCTGTACGTTCTGTTTCTTGTGCTGTCATACCTGCAACGGGTTCATCAACTAATAAAACTCTGGGCTCTGCTGCTAATAACATTCCAATTTCTAACCATTGTTTTTGACCATGCGATAAGCGTCCAGCGAGGTAATATGCTTCTTTCACTAGACCTATAGTTTGTAATACCTGACCGATGCGATCATCTTGTTCACTCGTAAGCTTATGGAAAAGTGAGGTAATAATACCTTTATCGCCAGACAAGCTTAATTCAATATTTTCAAAGACAGTAAGCGCTTCAAAAACTGTAGGTTTTTGGAATTTTCGCCCAATACCTGCTTTAGCGATTTCGGACTCATCAAGTTGCAATAAATCTACTTGTTGACCAAAGTTAACCTTTCCTTTATCTGGACGTACTTTACCAGTAATAACATCCATCAAGGTCGTTTTACCTGCGCCATTCGCGCCAATCAAACAGCGTAATTCACCATCATTTACGTAGAGGTTTAAATCGTTTAAGGCTTTAAAACCATCGAAACTAACGCTTACATCTTCCACATAAAGAATAACGCCGTGACGCGTATCAGGTTTAATATTCTCTGTAGAGGTGAGTGGGCTACCAATTTTGTCAACATTCATTATTTAGTCTCCACTTCTACAGTGTTTGATTTTTTCTCTTCATTATCAACTTTAAACATCGATAACTTATCAAACAAGTCAGGTAATAACCCTGCTATTCCCTTTGGCAATAATAAGGTAACCAATACAAATAGACCACCCAATGCAAATAACCACGCTTCCGGCATAATTGCCGTAAAACGTGTTTTTGCGTAACTCACTACAATGGCACCAATAATTGCACCGTATAAAGTACAACGACCACCAATTGCTACCCATATAACCATTTCAATAGAATTAAGCGGTGAAAATTCGCCAGGGTTAATAATACCTACTTGTGGTACATATAATGCTCCAGCAACGCCGGCAAGCATTGCTGACACAACAAAAATACACACTTTATAATGTTCTGGTTTAAAGCCAACAAACCTTACACGACTTTCTGCATCACGAGTTGCGGTAATTACACGGCCCATTTTAGAGTTCACAATGTAATTACAGATCCAATAGCCAATCGCTAGTGCAACCGCGGTGATAACAAATAGTGCTAATTTTGTGTTTGGATTTTGTAAAGAGAAGCCAGCGATCTCTTTAAAATCAGTTAAACCATTGTTACCACCAAAACCCATTTCATTTCTAAAAAATGCTAGCATTAATGCGTAAGTCATCGCTTGTGTCATAATAGACAAATAAACACCACTTACTCGTGAACGAAAGGCCATAGACCCAAAAATATAAGCTAATAAGCCCGGTCCGATAAACACCATGGCTATCATCCAAACGATACTGCTAGAGCCAGCCCAGAACCATGGCAATTCAGTCCAGTTTAAAAATACCATAAAGTCCGGTAAATCTGGATTACCGTAAACACCACGGTCGCCAATTTGACGCATAAGATACATGCCCATGGCATAACCACCTAAGGTGAAAAATGCACCATGACCTAAACTTAAAATACCACAATACCCCCATACTAAATCAACTGCTAAGGCGAGTAAGGCATAACATAAATACTTACCGAGTAAACTCACGGTATAGTTACTTACATGCATAAATGAGCCTTCTGCAAAAACCAAGTTACACATGGTCACGTAAAGCGTAGCGATAAATAAAGTTCCCACTACAACGTGTAAATGGCTTAATGCTTTGAATATTCCGTGCAAGGGGTAACCTTGAGTTTGAAATAATGAAGAATTTGGAGTAGTCATTAGTCTGCCGCTCGTCCTTTTTGAGGAAATAACCCTTTAGGTCGTTTTTGTATAAACAGTACTAAACCTACTAATACGATGATATTGGCTAATACTGAACCGACTGCGGGTTCTAAGAATTTGTTAATTGACCCTAATGACATTGCGGCCACTAAAGTCCCCCATAAATTACCCACACCTCCAAACACAACCACTAAAAATGAATCAATTATATAAGCTTGACCTAAATTTGGCCCTACGTTAGTTAACTGACTTAACGCCACACCAGCAATCCCTGCAATACCAGACCCTAACCCAAACGTAACGGCATCAACCCAGTTACTCCTAATGCTCAATGCTCTTGCCATACCACGATTTTGCGATACCGCGCGAACATGAAGGCCCAAGGAAGATTTTTTCAGTATAAGTAGTAAGGTAAAGAACACCATCAACGAGAATATGATGATATACAAACGACTGTAAGTTAATGAAAGAACTGGGTTAATTTGTAAAGAACCGGTCATCCATTCGGGCGATTGAACTTGACGGTTAAGTGGCGAGAATATGGTTCTCACTAACTGTTGTAAAATTAAAGAGATACCAAATGTTGCTAATAGTGTTTCCAAAGGCCGCCCTTTAAGGAAGCGAATTACGCCACGCTCTATGAGCACACCAACAAAGCCTGACACTAAAAATGCGGCAGGGACAGCCATTAGCAATGAATATTCTATTAAATTAGGAAAGGCTAATTGAATAACGTAAGTGGTATATGCACCTAACATCATCATTTCACCATGCGCCATGTTGATCACGCCCATAACACCAAAGGTTATTGCTAAGCCAATGGCTGCTAATAACAACACCGAACCTAAGCTCAGACCAAAAAAAATATTTTCGGCAACCTCAAAAACACCGCGTCTTACTTCAATTTTATTAATTACTTTTGTTAAGCTTTGCGCGAACTCTTTTTGTTCTTCTGTCTTGCCATCAATGGGTAAAGCCTCCAAGTGTTTTACCATCGTATTCTTTACCATGGGCTCAAGAGAATCTTGAAGTTGAACAATAGCGGCCAATTTTTCAGCGTGATTACCAATATTTAATTGATTCACTAGCAGAGTAACTTTCATTAAGTCACGAACGTCATCATCTTTTTCTTGTGTAATTAGTCCTTGTATGGCAATTAAGCCTGAATCTGATGGGTTATCAAGCAATTGTTGCACGGCTTTAATCCGAGTCAACTTATCTGAGCTAGTTAAGTCAATTTTTGCGATATAACCTCGAATATTCCCACGTAAACGGTTATTAGTTTTGATTTTACGTAGTTTTGACTTTTTAACAGGAGCAATTAACTCTGCAGTTAATACATTAGTTAAAGCATAGAGCGAATCTTTATTTTTAACGGCATGAACAACGGTTTTATCCTGTTTAGTATAATAAAGTTCACCAATAAGGATAAGGCGCAAAATATCGCGTGTCTTAGGATCGTTAACCTGAGCAAATTTCTCAACTAGTAGTCCCATTTTATTTAATTTGGTTTGTGGTAGTTTATTTACCAATTGACCAAGTGAGATGTCTGTATTTCCTGCGGTATAGTTTCCAGGTTCACTCGCAAGGTTTTGCCATGAAATCATACAACAGAGTAAAACAGCGAATATTCGCTTCATTGTGTATTCCTTAATAATTTTAACAACGGTGGCTTAACCACAAGCCTATATAGTCATAAGCATGAATGTATTTACTGGATATACTCAAAACATTCTTTACGTTGCAAATGGAGATATTGGATAAAAGTGCTTTGAATATATGAGAAATAATGGACTAGTTTGTTTGGTAAAAACTCAGCTATCGGAGTGAATAGCTGAGTTACAATCAACTTTTAATTAAAAATTTTGACCAGAACATTTTGCTGCTTTTACATCGAAGTTTCCGCATTTAACTGGTGCAGTCCAATCTGAAAGTAGGTTTTTAGAGCTTGGTAAGAAATCTGACCATGCATCACCCATAACAGTATCTGAGGTTTCAGATACTACTTCAAATTGACCATCTTCTTGAATTTCGCCAATTAAAACAGGCTTAGATAAATGGTGATTAGCATTCATCACTGCGATACCGCCAGTTAAGTTAGGCACAGCAACACCTATCATTGCTTGCTCTACCGCGTCTACGTCAGTTGTTCCTGCTTTTTCTACAGCTTTAGCCCACATTTTGAAACCTATGTAAGTAGCTTCCATGGGATCATTAGTTACGCGCTTGTCATCACCAATATATTCTTTCCAGTTCGCGATAAATTTTTCGTTT
Source organism: Colwelliaceae bacterium MEBiC 14330 (assembly GCA_040779365.1). Classification (GTDB taxonomy): domain Bacteria; phylum Pseudomonadota; class Gammaproteobacteria; order Enterobacterales; family Alteromonadaceae; genus Colwellia. The sequence goes on along the minus strand of JBFONR010000005.1, from coordinate 9,657 downwards.
TCGTCAGACTCAACACTTTGAAAGTAGTTCCAAGCAGCCAGGTGACCAACAAGTGGCTTAGTATCAAAGCCAGAAAGCTCTTCTTCACCAACAGAGAATGCCACCACTGGAATATCTTCAGCAGAAATACCTTGGTTACCTAACTCTTTGTAGAAAGGTATATTTGCATCTCCATTTACTGTGGAAACAACCGCAGTTTTCTTGCCTGATGAGCCAAACTTTTTAATATCTGAAACAATACCTTGCCAATCAGAGTGACCAAATGGTGTGTAGTTGATCATAATATCCGATTTCTTAACACCTTTAGAAAGTAAATATGCCTCTAGAATTTTGTTCGTTGTACGAGGGTAAACATAATCTGTACCCGCTAGAACCCATCGTTTTGCGCCAACCTCTTCCATTAAGTAATCCACAGCAGGAATTGCTTGTTGGTTTGGCGCAGCACCTGTGTAAAAGACGTTTTTAGATGATTCTTCACCTTCGTATTGTACTGGATAAAACAATAAACCGTTTAACTCTTCAAGTACCGGTAAAGCAGATTTACGAGAAACCGACGTCCAACAACCAAAAATAACATCAACCTTTTCTTTTGCTAATAACTCACGAGTTTTTTCAGCAAATAAAGGCCAGTTAGAAGCAGGGTCAACAACTACAGGCTCTAGCTTTTTGCCCAATAAACCACCGGCTTTATTCTGTTCTTCAATCATCATTAAAACCGTATCTTTTAATGTTGTTTCAGAAATAGCCATGGTGCCTGAAAGTGAGTGTAAAACACCAATTTTAATAGTGTCTACTGCCAGAGTAACTTGTGATACCAAGCTACTTGCTATGATTGAGCTTGCTAATATTAGTTTTTTAAATTTCATCTTTTTATCCTTTAATAATGTTATTCATGTATGTGAGTTCAACCTTTTTGATTAACCTCACATAGAGGGTAAGTTGCTTAAATAACCTTTTCTTAGAAAGTAACAAGGGCTTCAATAGCAAATGAATCTGCATCTGCGCCAGCTGTACCTTCGTTATCATCCATACGGTATTCAAAAACCATTAATAGGTTGTCGTTTACCGCATAACTTGGTGAAATAGTAATACCAGTGGATTCTTCAGAGGTAACACTCATTGTTTCAACTTCCCAAGCGTTGTAACGCAGTGTTAAACCTAGTTTGTCCGTAAAGGCATAGTTAACCATAGCTAAGTAACCAGAAGCTTCTGTATCATCACCGGCTGAGTTATCTGACATGCTATATTCAAGACCAACCGTTAACGGACCAGAAGAGTAACTTGCCCAAGTATTAAATATCTCTATATCTTGACCACTTGCTGTTTCATCCATTGAGTAGAATGCTTTTATTGTGATTGCTTCTGTGGGCATGAAAGCAAACATTGTTTCAATTGCTGGTGAATCTGAATCTGTTGCTTTAGGGCCAGCTAAGTCATTAACTACAGATACTGCGACAGCAAACTTATCACTGCTATACATACCTGAAACACCTTGTTGGTAATAACCGTAAAAGTATTTCGCATAACCTGTACCTGAATACTGGTATAAACCTGTCGGCTCTTCGGCTTCAAAGCCTGAATAACTTAAAAAGCGACCAGCTTTAACACTGATGTTGTCTGTATATTGGTAAGTCATGTATGCCTGTTCAAGATCAACACCTTCATCAGCATTTTGATACTCAATATCAACATTTACCGTTAGCTTATTACCAAAGTCATAACCGACTTGGATTTCAGCTTGATCAAGGCCTGATGATTTTGTTGATTCGCCTCTGTCTACATCTAGAGAGTAATAAGACATATCGACGAAACCACCGATATTTAATGGGTCTTTTACTTCTTCAGCTTGAACTGATATTGAACCTATTGCTAGTAGTAATGTACCTGCTATAGGTGTTAATTTAGTTAATGATTTCATAGATATCCCTGTTTATAAAAATTTAAACGAGCGCTTTATTTACCTTGTAGGTTGATAACTTTTAACACGCAAGACTATTTTGAACTGAGTTTAGTATGTCGTGGACGGCCAAGAAGTAATATTCGTAAAAGCACGCAACAGAGTACGTATAATTACGTATATGAATAATTAACTTAATATGAGATTTATTACATTTGATTAATGTTGGATGTTTAACTAGTAAACTTTCTTGTTTATAGCAGTAATCGGTTTATTTTTGCGGTAACCTTAATGACTGTAGTTTTACTCATTATTTACAGTAGTTCGATATAGTTAGTTAATAGCCTATTGAATTTGTATTGGTCAATTTTAACCCTTACCTAATAAAGTTAGTTATTTTGTATGCAGTCTAATCAAAAAATATTACCCACACGCCGAACATACAATAAGCTAGTTGCTAATGAAATGATGGAGGATTTTGCTCTTCGCTTTACAGCAAGAAGAGCTAGAAAATGGTCGTTAAGTAGAGTAGCGAGTACTGCATTAGGTATCATTTCATTTTTAGTTTTAGAAGCCATTGGTGGTGCAATCACCTTAAATTATGGTTTCACCAATTCCGCTTGGGCTATTTTAAGTGTCGTTTTTATTATTTTCTTAACTGGTCTTCCAATAAGTTATTATTCGGCAAAATATGGTGTTGATATTGATTTGTTAAGTCGTGGCTCAGGTTTTGGTTACATTGGTTCTACCATCGCTTCATTAATATATGCTTCTTTCACCTTTATTTTTTTTGCGTTAGAAGCTGCCATTATGTCAATGGCATTAAAACTAGCTTTTAATATACCTTTAACTATTGGCTATATCCTCAGTGCCATCATAGTCATTCCTCTTGTGACACATGGTATCGCTTACATCAGTCGCTTTCACGCATGGACACAGCCCTTATGGATCACTTTACAGTGTATTCCTTTATATTTTGTCTTTACCCATGAGAGTAATCAAATACAAGGCTGGCTTGACTTTAACGGTTTAGCCGGTGAACAAGGGGCATCATTTAACCTTTTACTTTTTGGCGCAGCCTCTGCAGTTTTATTGTCATTAGTTGCACAGATTGGTGAGCAAGTAGATTTTTTAAGGTTTCTCCCTGAAAAACCACAAAAAAAATCTTGGCGCTGGTGGGTAGCACTGGTTTCTGCAGGACCTGGATGGATAATTTTTGGGGCATTAAAGTTATTTCTTGGCTCATTCCTCGCCTATCTTGCCTTAAAACACGGCGTTGATATAGATTTAGCAGATGATCCTGCTCATATGTACCAAATGGCTTTTGGATATGCTTTTGATAATGCTGACTTAGCCATTATTTTTGCTTGTATTTTTGTTGTGATATCTCAACTTAAAATAAATGTTGCTAATGCTTATGCAGGCTCTTTAGCTTGGTCAAATTTCTTTTCTCGTGTTACCCACAATCATCCAGGAAGAGTGGTTTGGATGGTATTTAATGTGATTATTGCATTACTTCTCATGGAGCTTGGTGTATACCAAACGATTGAGAGTATGTTGTCTGTTTATTCAGTCCTTGTATTAGCTTGGCTCAGCTCACTTGTTGCAGATCTAATCATTAACAAACCATTAGGAATTGGCCCAAAACATATTGAGTTTAAACGTTCACATTTATACGACATAAATCCTGTGGGGGTAGGTTCAATGTTAATAGCTTCATTGGTTGGCTTCACTGCACACTTTGGTTGGTATGGTGATATAGTTAAAGCACTCGCTTCATTTATCGCTTGTGGTTTACCATTTATCACCGTCCCCTTAATAGGCTGGTTGACTAAAGGAAAGTTTTATTTAGTACCTCATCAGATTAAATTTACATCAACAAAATCCTTAACACAGTGTCATATTTGCGAAAACTCATTTGATCAAGAGGACATGAGTTATTGTCCTGCATACAGTAAACCTATTTGTTCGTTATGCTGTTCTCTAGATGTTAGGTGTGGTGATCTTTGTCGCCAAGAAGCAACGTTATCAAAGCAATCTAAAAAATTTTTAAAACGCTTTTTCACCGATAGTTTGATCAGAAAAATCTCAACACCTGTCACTCACTTCTTACTAGTTACGCTGGGCTTAAGTTTTGTTGGTGCCGCTATTTTATTTCTTATTTATGTGCAATTACCAATGGACAACGAAGCTATAAAGCCTGTATTTGCCAGTATATTAATTAAAATATTTTTTGTTTTATTTATCATTATTGGCGTGGTTAGCTGGTTATTTACTTTAGCTAGTAGTAGTAATTCCCTGGCAATGCGTGAATTACGTTCACAAACTAAAGCCCTTTCTGATGAGTTTAATGCGCACGAAAAAACCTCCCAAGCATTAAAAGAAGCTAAAGATATTGCCGAGGCAGCAAATAATGCGAAAAGTCGTTATCTTGCAGGGTTAAGTCACGAGTTAAGAACCCCACTTAATGTACTATTAGGTTATGCTCAATTATTAAACAAAGATAAAGATATACCGAAGAGACAAAGAGAAACAATAGGTATCGTCAAACGTAACGGTGAGCATTTAGCTGATTTAATTGAAAGCTTATTAGAAATATCGAAAATTGAAGCAGGTCGACTGACATTACAGCGCGATGTGGTTAATTTAAAAGCAATCTTACAGCAGCTTGTTGATATGTTTCAAATGCAGGCAAGCCAAAAAGGGATTAAATTTTATTACATGACTCATGGAAATATTCCAGACTATGTTGCAACCGATAAACAACGCTTAAGACAAATTCTGATTAATTTGATTTCTAATGCGATTAAATATACAGAGAGAGGATCTGTTACCTTTGAAGTGAACTACCGAAGTCAAGTAGCTAAATTTTCCATTACAGATACCGGAACCGGCATATCGAAAGAAAACCAAGCATTTATTTTCAAACCATTTGAGCAAGTTAGAAATAATCACACTAAAGCTATAGGTGGCACAGGGCTTGGGTTAACCATTTCAAAATCATTGGCCGAATTAATGGGTGGTGAAATAACCTTATCGAGCACTTTAGGTCAAGGTTCACAATTTAATTTTAGGTTAATGTTACTGTCCATTCAAAGGGAAAAAAGTGTACCTGAATATAGCAACAATAAAACAATAGGTTATCAGGGAAGAAGACAAAATATATTAGTGGTTGATGACGATGAAAATCAACGACGTTTAATGCATGATCTATTTACTCCACTGGGCTTTAATTTTTTTATTGCAACCGATGCTGAAAATGGCTTAGCAATATTAGCCAATAATAGTATTGATTTAGTGCTCCTTGATGTGCAAATGCCAATAATGAATGGCTGGCGTATGGTGAGAGAAATTCGCGAACAACGATACTTAATGCCGGTTATTATGGTTTCAGCGAATGCTAGAGATGGAGAATTTAATTTACAAGTGGAAGGCTATCATAATGAATATTTAGCCAAACCTTTAGATTTCGACACCTTAATAGGAACAGTTGGTCGCTTATTAGAATTGACATGGGAATACCAAGATATTAATCCAGAAAATAACTCGAGCTCCTTAGCGACGCAACCGGAAATTAAACAAGAGGAATTAACCAAGGTAAAAGCGAACTCTCTAGATTATCAAACCTTATCGGCATTGGCAGAAATTGGCTACTTATCAGGTTTCAAAGAAAAATTAGCCGAACTAAATCAAAGCTACTATATATCTGCAGAAGTTAATGCACAGCTGAGTGAATATTTAGCAATGTGTAACTTCCCCGCTATAATCCAATATTTAAACGAGTTAAGCCATGAAGAATAAAATGAGCGATGTTGTTCTTGTTGTTGATGACTCTCCTGAGTCGTTAGGTATGTTAAATGTTGCCTTAAATACTCAAGGCTACACAGCACTCGTTGCTTTAAATGGTTTGCAGGCACTCTCTATCATCGAAAAAGTTGAGCCTGACGTTGTTTTACTTGACGCCGTAATGCCTGAAATGGATGGCTTTGAAACCTGTAAAAATTTGAAACAACAACTCCCTCATGTGCCCGTGATTTTTATGACCGGTCTCACCGATATCGAAGATGTTGTAAAAGGTTTTGAAGCGGGCGGGGTTGACTATGTCACCAAGCCCATCTCTCCCGATGAAGTTATTGCTCGTATAAAAACGCATGTACAAACAGCAAAAAAAGCATTAAGTGCACAAGATGCCTTAGATCATGCGGGTAAAAATGTTTTTTGTGTCAGCAACCAAGGTCGACTTTCTTGGGCAACACCTTACGTGCATGAATTTATTGAGCAAGTAGCCCATAACGATAAAAGTCCATGGGCAACACTCGCTCCAGCAATAGAAAAGTGGTTAGCCACAGAACACAGTAATAATTTAGTTATAAAGCACTTCAGTGAAGCCGTATCAATTTTTTATGAACGCCAGCAGGCAGATATGCATTTACTGAGCATAGTAAAAACAAAACAAGATAAATCACCTAAAAACTTACAACAGGCTTTACCGGTAACTAAACGAGAGTCGGAAGTTTTATATTGGGTTTCTTACGGTAAAACAAGTTGGGAAATTTCACAAATACTAACAATGAGTCCCAGAACGGTAAATAAACATCTCGAGCAAATTTATAAAAAACTCGGCGTAGAAAACCGCACTGCTGCAGCAGCTATTTCAATCAGAACTCTAGAGGCTGAATAAAGTAACGGTAGCGGCTAAGTATTGTTGAAAATTAGGTTATATTTATTTTGTCACGGCCTAATTCAAGCTTATAACTAGCCTAAAGGTAATAACTAAACACAGTGATGCAGTTGCTGGTAATTAACTGAAGCACAACTTTAACGCTATATCCCCGAATCAGGTTTAGACTAGTTATGTGACATACCTTAGAATTAGCGAGGGATAGATGTATTTAGCCATTGTGATGGGCTTATATCCTCCTCTCATGGTTGGCTGGGTTATCGACAAGCGAATGACAACTGATTTGCAGAGTAAGGCAATGATGAAAGCTTATAACCTTCATCAGCCATCAAAAGGCTTAATGTTTCACTCTGATAGAGGCTCACAATATGCCAGCAAACATTATCGTAAACTATTAGCTAACTATGGCATTAGAGCAAGTATGGGCTATGCCGGTGCGTGTTGGAATAATGCCGTTGTTGAACAATTCTTGGGCAATTAAAACATGAATGGTTGTTAAAAGTAACACAGCCAACTCGTGAACATATGAGAAATGATGTAACGGCGTATATGCGCTATTACAACTTAGAACGACTTCATACAGCGAATAGTGATCTGTCTCCAGTAGAGTATGAGCAAAGTTGATGTACAAAAAAGCCTCTATTAACTTAACATTAAATAGAGGCTCTATATTCAACTTATGACATTAATTAATAAAGAAAAACTATTATTCTCTTAGCTAATCAACTTAACAAAATTACTTTTATGTCATTTAGAACGGAATATCCGTAAAATCTTACCACATCTACCGAGTGAGTGACTGAGTGAATTGATAAACATCATATATAATAAGGGGTATTCAACCATCACACCACTTACTTACCCCGCTCTATTTTTACGATTTTAAATTTTTCGTAAATATAAGGTCAATAAAGCCCGTAATTCAGCATATCTTAATGTTTAAATTTACACTTTTCAATAAGAGCAATTTGCGCTGACTCCTTCAGCGGTAATCATTCATCCATGAATTTTTGCTGTGTAAATAACCATAACATTTGAGTGCGACTTGTTCCAACAAGTCGAAAACATTATGAGCGGAATTCGTTTGTTTAGCAGGAGGGAGGATTGTCTCTATAAAAAAGTTCGGTGCAGTAGCCGCATCCATGCGGCTTTGAAGTGGCAAATTTTGATTTCTAGATACGACTGAACTTTAAACCCTGATAAGTAAGGGATAAAATTTTTTTATCAACATCAAAGGAAATTATTTCACCACTTGTAGGTTTTAGCGTAACTCGAATTTTATCTTGTTCATCAAAGCCTGTAGCAATTGAATTCATTACCCCCCAATTAACGTTGATTTGGTTATCATTCACCTCTGTTATTGATACTGTACCTAGTTGCGGATGATGATATTTTCCAACATATGCATGCATGGGTAGTGATAAATTTATTTTGCGATTTGAAATTTTAAGTTGTTGTTTTTCTAGTATTGTATCAATGCTAGATATTTTTTTATTAAGCGCCATAAAACGCTTTTCTACTTTATTATCAATGCCTTTTTCTTGTAGTAATTTACCATATACATAATCAGCGATAATGCTGGTTAATCTAGAACTTAAAAAGTCTTCATTGTTGATAACTGCTAATCCCAATTTTTGATCTGGCATAAACGATAGATGCGCATGAGTACCTGAGAACCCGCCAAAGTGATGCAACATATTATGACCTTTATACTCTCCTGTATACCAACCCCATGCATAACCAGTGCGAGCAATGTCCATATACTTTGCTTCGGTAACAACTTGTTGCTGTTGAGATTTTAATACAACACTTGCCGGAAAAACCTGTTTATCTTTTAATTTACCTTGATTTAATTGAACCATTAAAAATTTAGCGAGATCGTTAGAACTAGCATACATACCACCTGCTGCGTGCATAGTTACGTCTTGTTTTTCCAGAGGAAGTGACTTCGGGAGGGTATTAACCATTAAAGAGTATGGCTTTGCGACTGTTATTTTATACTTATCAAAAAAAGACCTTGCTGCCGAAGTGTGAGTTAGTTCAAGCGGCTCGAACACTTGCTTACTTAATCGCTCTTGCCAACTACTTTCAAAATAATTATCAGCAAAAATACTATATAGGTTATATCCAACATTAGTGTATTTAAAATTCCCGACTCCTTGCGGCTCTTTTTCTGAATATTCATGAACTAATGTTATAAGGCTTTCACTATCATACTCACCACTATACGCTGTAGCCAACACAAGAGGATAATTATCAATTGAACTTGTATGAGTTAACAAATGGTTTATGCCGATATCTTTATCATTTATTCCTTTAAGCTCAAAATTAGGAAACATATCTGAAAGCACGATATTCGGGGATAAATTTTTATTTTCTATGTCCAGTAACGCATTAAGAGCGGTAAAAGGTTTAGTAACTGAAGCAATATAAAAAGGGGTTTCACCCGTAACTTTTATATCGTTGGCAATATCCGCAAACCCAATATGAGCTTGGAAAACTATCTCATCATCTTTAATTGCTACTATAGAAGTTCCTGATGGCAGGTTTGCAAGTTGCTTCGTTTTTTCTAAATTTTCGACCAATGAAATAAAGTTATAATTATTGGCAGCCAGATTAACTGAAAATACAGTAGAGTACCCTAATATGACTAATACAGCCAATTTTATAAATGATAGTATTTGCATGATTTCCCTATATATTATTTTGTTTTTAAATCATATTAAGCAAAACAAGTGCCAACTTATAAGTAACTGATAATATTAACAATAACTTAAGACCTACAAGTTATACCGGGTTGGTTCTGCAATTTTTTAGCAGTTTTAACCAATATGTTAGCAGTCAAGTAAATTTGAATTTCTAATGGATTCAAGGATTCACCGTAAGGTAATCTATTCATTTAATAGACTTTACGGAAATTTCTTTACGAACTTCCGTTTTTTTCATTTGAGCCGTTCATGATCTGCTTTAATCAAACAGGACACTTTAATAATGGAATATAATCCAATTATTGAGGTGTAAAATGACAAAACGAACAAACAGAAGTTACACGGCAGAGTTTAAGCAAGAAGCTGTGGCC
>JBFONR010000059.1:0-411 GCA_040779365.1 Colwelliaceae bacterium MEBiC 14330 | reverse complement strand
TTACAACACTTGCAAGATCGGTGCTTACATCTGTACCTAATATATTTCCTAAACCTAAAAATCTAACAACCAAAACACCTAAAAGCATAGAGATAATAATTACCAATTTGTCATTACCAATTTTTTGTACAACAAACTCCATTATCAAGCTGTAAAGTAAAGATTGAATACCATAAAATATTAGAGAGAAAAACATAAACCCAATAGACACAGGTATTAGCTCGAAAATGGTAGCAGAAGCTTCACTGACACGCATCCACGAAAAGTTAAAATTAGATGTTAGTAATTTATGCACCATTGTAATAAAAGCACAGAAGAACCCTCCTAAAAGAGGTGGTACAAATGCGCCAAAGATAATTCTTTCTGTCCACCCTGAAGTCATCATCAATCCTTGAAGAACTAGCTAACGCC
>JBFONR010000058.1:0-419 GCA_040779365.1 Colwelliaceae bacterium MEBiC 14330 | reverse complement strand
ACCATTAATGCTGCCGAAATGACGCAGGTAGCTATCACAGGTACCGTTAGCAATGTAGAAGATAATCAAACGGTGACATTAACAGTAACCGATGGCACAACAGCGCTGACCTTTGATACCTTAGTCACTGCCGGGGTATGGACAGTTAGTAATGCAGACTTATCAAGTTTACATGATGGTCAGCTAACTTATACCGCGCAAGTGTCAGATATTGCCGGTAACCCGGCTAGCGCGTCAACCAATACCGATAAAGATAGTCAGGCAAGCATTACTGTAGAAATAGACTCGGGTAATGATAACTTTTTACTAATCGATGAGATAACACCGGTCATTATCAATGGATCGGTTACCGATATTGAGCCTGGGCAAACCGTTACTGTCGTACTTTCTAACGATAGCGGCGATACCAGTACCATTAC
>JBFONR010000057.1:0-434 GCA_040779365.1 Colwelliaceae bacterium MEBiC 14330 | reverse complement strand
TTCCGAACTCAGAAGTGAAACGCAGTTGCGCCGATGGTAGTGTGGGAGTTCCCATGTGAGAGTAGGACATTGCTAAACTTCTAATTCGTTCGAAAGAACATGAAAAGCCCGATGTGAAAGCGTCGGGCTTTTTAATCAAACAATATTTATTAGCGTGTTTGTTTAATCACCTTAATAAATGATGTTTTAAAAGACGCATAATTTATAATGATTAGGTGTTGACATTAAATATCGGAAGCGTATGATACGCATCCTGCTTCGGGCAAGCGCCCTAAAGCAAAGCGAGTAACGAATGTGATTACCGCTTATCTCGACAGAGAGTTCTTTAACAATTAGTTATCATGCAATTTGTGTGAACACTCACATTATGTTGTTTTACAAGGTTTTTTACTTTTATAGTAAAAACAAAAAAAACGCTTAATGATGATGTTCAT
>JBFONR010000056.1:0-438 GCA_040779365.1 Colwelliaceae bacterium MEBiC 14330 | reverse complement strand
CCACTAAATCACTCTCATCTGAGGTGATCGCCAAGCTCGGTGTATCGGTTGAACTCGATACAACCAAACTGTCACCGGTACCGTTATTGCCATCAGCATCGGTATAGGAATCATCGGCCACGGAAATCGTGATGTCACCGTCGTATTCTGCCGTCGGCGTTAAGGTCGCGGTAAAGGTAATGTTATCTGAAGTACTAAGCGTACCTAACGTACCCCCGGTCACTGAGACGTTACCAACAACAAAATCTGTCGTCGCTTCAGAGAAAGTAAAGCTAATCGTCGCGGTTTCACCCGCCACTAAATCACTCTCATCTGAGGTGATCGCCAAGGTCGGTGTATCCGTTGAACTGGTGATGGTTAAGCTATTACCTGTACCATCGTTACCATCAGCATCGGTATAGGAATTATCGGCAACGGAAATACTGATGTCACCGTCAT
>JBFONR010000055.1:0-446 GCA_040779365.1 Colwelliaceae bacterium MEBiC 14330 | reverse complement strand
CTGCTCGACTCAAACTATGAATTATCCCGTGGTGTTTCAATACTTTTTGGTAAACATGTCCCCGATACTCAACGCCTCTATCAGTATGGAGCATTAAGTCACCAGACGGTTTACGTTTCTTTATTGCATTTTGTAACGTGCGTTTGGTCACTTCCATTGTCCTACTTTTATCCAAACTCCAACTAATAATACGCCGTGAATATAAATCCATGATGACCGACAAATAACGCCATACACCTTTGAATTTCAGGTACGTCACATCCGCAACCCAAACTTTATCTTTAGCCAAGGGAACTTCGCCATCAGGGCGTAAGTTTTTACCCATAGTAAGGAAGCGTTTATAGAGCGCTGAGCGTGTTGTCACGCGCATTACTCTGGCAACTAAGCCCAATGCACGATATAAGCGTTCAACACGCTTCTTACCTATCTTGTAACCTTGCTTTTGT
>JBFONR010000054.1:0-447 GCA_040779365.1 Colwelliaceae bacterium MEBiC 14330 | reverse complement strand
GACTGATACTTTAAATTTGGTTTTTTAAACCATATCGTTGCCGAATGCGTGCAAATGATAAGCTCTTTAACAATCTGGAAAGCTGATATAAATACCGGTATTTATGTCGCAAGCTTATAGTAGTACTAGGGTGTCGCGCTCTGTACTTCTCAATAACTTGCAATAGATGTAAATACCCTCGATAAACATTCTCCTCGAGTGTTTATCAACCAAAGTAAAAACTCAGTTAATGTCTACTCGACATTAATTGTTTTATCAAGTAACTCATCACAAACTTACTTTAAGTAACTTTGTTGAGTACGTGAAAATGTCAGACTTTACAATTGCCTTGGTTTAGTCACCAAGGTTGACTAACATGCTATTAAGAGCATTTAGGGTTGTATGGTTAAGTGACTAAGCGTATGTGGTGGATGCCTTGGCAGTTAGAGGCGATGAAGGACGTGTTAA
>JBFONR010000053.1:0-486 GCA_040779365.1 Colwelliaceae bacterium MEBiC 14330 | reverse complement strand
GTTATAAGTACAAGGATAGTCAAGAGTATGTGGGAAAATTTAAGTAAAACTCAAAAGTTTTTATTCATTGCGTTAATGTGCTTTGTAGCACCTTTTGCGCCTGAATTTATTTTATTGGCCGATATTGGCGGCATAGAGTTAGTATTTAGCTTTCTAGTTCTATATTACAAACCTGTGTTGTTGCGTATTCAGTCCTATTACGAAAAAATAAAAATCGAAGCATCAATATGTATTTCAGCTTTTAAATCTAGTGCTACTTTTCAACCAAAAGTGTTTGCAACTCAAACGGTTTTTAGCATAACTGCATTAATTGTTACTGGCTCATTCTTTTATGCATCCGTGTTTTTCATGCCTGCGTTAATGTTTAATGGTGTTTTGGTGTAATGTACTTATAACAAGAAAATAAACAAGGACTTAAAACAGTTGGCTTCCTTCGCTTCGCTCGGTATTATAGCCATCAATTTTAAGCCTGTTATTTAAGCGTTA
>JBFONR010000052.1:0-489 GCA_040779365.1 Colwelliaceae bacterium MEBiC 14330 | reverse complement strand
TTACCTTCTCTGAAGCGACGACGAATTTTGTTGATGCAGATATTTTGGTCACAGGGGGCACATTAGGTACGCTCAGTAGTTCAGATAATATTACCTATACCGCGACGTTAACGCCGACGGCGGAATATGACGGTGACATCAGTATTTCCGTTGCCGATAATTCCTATACCGATGCTGATGGCAATAACGGTACCGGTGACAGTTTGGTTGTATCGAGTTCAACGGATACACCGACCTTGGCGATCACCTCAGATGAGAGTGATTTAGTGGCGGGTGACACCGCGACGATTAGCTTTACCTTCTCTGAAGCGACGACGAATTTTGTTGTTGGTAACGTCTCAGTGACGGGTGGCACGATTGGTGCGCTTTCTACCGTTGATAACATTACCTATACCGCGACGTTAACGCCGACGGCAGAATATGACGGCGACATCACGATTTCCGTTGCCGATGATTCCTATACCGATGCTGATGGTAATAACGGTAACG
>JBFONR010000051.1:0-514 GCA_040779365.1 Colwelliaceae bacterium MEBiC 14330 | reverse complement strand
ATGGAGAGTTGATGCGTTCTGCAATTAAGAAAGTCCTTTTCAATTTTGGTGGGTATTCGTTTTGGATCTTACTAGTCCTTTGGGCTGCTTTTTCACTCCTACTCAAAAGCTGCGAATCTAGCTGTTACCATGAAGTAGTAAAAACTGTAGCTTCACCTAACGGGAAACAAGTAGCTGAAATATCTATTGGTGATTGTGGTGGGGCAACAACAGACTTCTTTGGTGGTGTTGATATAAAAAGCGATAACCCTAAGCTAACAGCAGAAAATATATTCACTTTTGCAGGTCGTCCTGAAGAAACTGGCCTTGAGGTGCGTTGGGTAAATGACACTGAATTAATTATAAGTGTTTCTGACTTATATAAGGCTCGCCGTATTAATCCAAATGGTAGGAAAAGCGCTGATTTAAAAGTAAAATATGAGTACCGCAAATAGTACAACTAACAAGTTACTGAAACGGACGCTAAACAGTTGGCTAGCGCTCGTTCCTCGCCATTTTAGCCAACAATTTCGCG
>JBFONR010000050.1:0-518 GCA_040779365.1 Colwelliaceae bacterium MEBiC 14330 | reverse complement strand
GTCCATGCCCCGGCAGTGACTGAGGTATCAAAGGTCAGCGCTGTTGTACCATCGGTTACTGTTAACGTTACTGTTTGGCCATCTTCGACATTGCTAACGGTACCACTGATAGCTACCTGCGTCATTTCGGCAGCATTAATAGTATTATCAGTAACATCAGTATTGGTATCCACGGCAATGGTAATGGCCGCTTGAGTGTCTTTTTGTTTAACCGTGGTTGCGCTAGTGGTATTGCCAGCAATATCGGTAACTTGAGCGTTAAATGTCAATGGGCCGTCTTGCAGTGAGCTTAAATCAGCATCAGCAATAGACCAAGTCAAACCAGCAACTAGGGTAGTGTAGGATAGCGTAGCACTGCCGTCGGTAACAGTAACCGTGATGGTTTGTCCATCTTCAACCTGACGAACTAAGCCTAAGATATCAACTTGCCCAACTTCAGCGGCATTAATAACAAAGTCAAAGGTATCTTCAAAGGTATCGACAAAAATGGAGATACCGTCACTGGTATCTTTTATTGC
>JBFONR010000004.1:0-379397 GCA_040779365.1 Colwelliaceae bacterium MEBiC 14330 | reverse complement strand
ACATTACAACCAACGGTTAACCCAAGAAATTCAAATAATGGACGACTCCAATCAGCATCTCGCCTAGCAAGGTAATCGTTAACCGTAATAACATGAACACCTTTACCGGTCAGTGCATTAAGATAAGATGGTAAGGTTGCAGTCAGGGTTTTACCTTCACCTGTGCGCATTTCTGCAATTTTGCCATCATTTAATACCATGCCACCAATCATTTGCACATCAAAATGACGCATACCAAATACACGTTTACTTGCTTCACGAACAACGGCAAAAGCTTCTGGTAATATTTGCGCTAATGATTCACCTTGAGCAACGCGATCTTTAAACTCAGCGGTTTTCGCTTTTAATTCTTCATCACTTAATGCTTCTAAAACAGGTTCGAGTGCATTTATTTTTTTTACTTCTTTGCCCATGTGTTTCAGTAATCTATCATTTCGACTACCAAATATTTTTGTTAACAAGTTTACAAACATCTTATTTAAACCATTTAGTGATAATTACCAGTAGCTATCATAGCTACTGGTTGTGAATTTTATGTGATAACTGATAATGTATAATGCAATTACAATAATTAGTTATTTTCCCTTGCGATAAACAAATTTAATCGGGTTGATTTGTTTATTATTCCTTAATATTTCGTAATGCACATGTGGTCCAGTAGAGCGCCCCGTACTGCCCATGCGTGCTATTGTCTGACCTTTATTGACTACATCACCAACACTTACCAGTATGTCTTTATTATGACCATAGCGTGTAGTTAAACCTTCACCATGATTTATTTCAATCAACTTGCCATATCCATAGCGATTGCCTGCCCAAGTCACGACACCTGAAGCGGTAGCAATAATAGCGGCATTTTCTTTACCAGCAAAATCAACACCTTTATGCATCGTTGGCTTACCATTAAAAGGGTCTTTACGAATTCCGTAATAAGAAGATAACCACCCTTTTACTACTGGACGCCCTGATAAGTAACCATTATTTTGTATATGGTGACCAAAGTTCAAAGATTCAAGCACTTGTAATTGTTTTTCTTCATAATTTAGTTCTTTTTCAAACTGCTCAATTTCTACAATCAGTGCTTCAATAGACTTCTCATCGACATTTGATGCAGAAAGTGCAGGCCCACCACTTGCCGGTATTTCTTTAAAATTAAACTCTTTTTCAGGAATTTTAGCATCACTCGCTAACCGTTCACCTAAGGCATTTAATCGCAACACATGACTTTGCAATTGGGCAAGCTTAATTGCTAAAGCCGTCGTTTTTTGTTGTTCAGCATGAGTAGGGGCAATATTTTCTTTTGCAGTGAGCTGATATATTGCTGCATCAGGTTGCACTCTGTTACTGATAATAAGGTGTATAATCAGCCCTGAAACTAAGGCAAAAGCGCATAAAGCTGAAAGCCAATGCAGTTTTGTTAATTGCATTGAAAATCTGACGTTTTTTCCTCGGTATAGTAATGTTAAACTCATAGGTATCTTTTCAGTTAATTTAATCAGTAAACTTTACTGATTTTGGTAATAACAATGGCTAGAAAATCAAAAGTCCCTATTAATATGTCAGCTCTATTGCAAACGACGACAGGCACTTTGGCACAAATCCATACAAAAACCAACTCTTTGGCAATATTGACCAATATTGTAAGGCATATTTGTCCTGATTTACCAGCAGACACTTTCCAAATTGCAAATTGCCGTGAAGCAACCATGATTATCGAAGTTAAATCACCTGCCTGGGGACAGCGCCTTCAATTTGAACGCAACACCATTTGCAATGCCTTAAATGAACGTACCGACGGACACTTTAATAAAATCCAAATTAAGGTCAACCCCCAAGGATTCCGCCAACAACGCCATGATGTAACCAAGAAAAAGCAACAAGATATATTACAACAGGCTGCACTAAGTAAACGACAACAAACTAGCCAGGTTACTAATGAGAAAACTGCGAAGCAATTTATGGAAATAGCTAAAAAGGCTCCTAAAGGTTTAAAAGAAAAATTAGAAAAATTAGCCAAAGTAGCTGGAAATAAGTAAGTTGCAAATATTATTCAAATGTTCGCAACCTTATAGAAGACCTGCTAAAAAGCCGAAGCACTTAACTCCTGATATTCAATAGGTGATGGTTTATCACCTTCGTAAGTAACCCACTCCCAAGCATCAGTCTGTTTAAAAACTTCTCTTAACAAGATATTATTAAGGCCATGCCCTGATTTATAGGCATTAAGTTCACCCAAAATACTTGCACTCCCCATATAAAGATCACCAATAGCGTCTAATATTTTATGCTTAACAAACTCATCATCATAGCGTAGTTCGTTTTTATTTAGCATTCGAAAATCATCAAGTACGATGGCATTCTCTAAACTACCACCCAGAGCTAAATTATGCGAGCGCAAGAACTCTATATCTTTCATAAAGCCAAAGGTTCTAGCTCGACTTATTTCTTTAATAAATGAGCAACTAGAAAAGTCCATACTCATCGTTTGACAAGTTTTTTCAATAACGGGGTGAGTAAAGTCAATAGTAAAATTAACTTTAAAGCCTTCATAAGGGAGAAGCTCTGCCCACTTATCCCCTTCTTCAACACGAATAGGCTTTTTAATACGTAAAAACCGCTTAGCTACATTTAACGTTTCGATACCAACAGACTGTATTAGATAAACAAACGGTAGCGCACTACCATCCATAATGGGTATCTCAGCTGCATCAACATCGATAATTAAGTTATCAATACCTAAGCCTGCAACTGCTGAGAGCAAGTGTTCAACAGTTGATACTTTAACCTGTTGTTCATTGACTAAACAGGTACACAAGGTTGTTTCACCTACAGCTTCTGGTGATGCTTTGATATCAACCACTGGGTTAAGATCAATACGGCGAAATACAATACCGGTGTTTGCTGGCGCAGGACGGAGAGTAACCTGCACTTTTTCACCTTTATGTAATCCAACACCTACTGTTGAAACACTTGTTTTTAATGTACGTTGCTTAATCATCTCAGCCTCGTTTACCTTGCTTTTTATTTGTATATATATGCAATACCCATATTTCAGACTTTATTAATATAACTTCAAAGCCGAAAGTGTTTTTTATCAAACCACCACTAGTACGAATTTTTACCCAAAAAAGATCAAAACCATAGCTGTGCTAATTTAACGGCCGCACAATATATCAAAAAAAAGTCTCTAAATCAAAGATAACCCTAACTAACTCACGGTAATCTTAAATTCTTAATCTGCTTGTTTACGTAAAAATGCAGGAATATCTAGATAGGTATCTAAATCTTCCGCAACTGCTTTTTGCGCATTACTATCTGTCATGGTAACCGTTTCTGCTGCTGCAGTAGCTTGTGGAGCAGGTGGTGTATAATCAGAACCTACAACCTTTGGCTCAACGGCTGGCATCGGGTTAACTAAAGTAATATCTGGCTTACTTTCAGCGCCAATACCTGTGGCAACGACAGTAACGCGAAGTTCATCAGTCATATCCATGTCAATAACTGCTCCAACAACAACCGTTGCATTTTCAGAAGCAAAAGCTTTCACCGCATTACCGACCGTTTCAAATTCGTCGATGCTAATATCCATCCCTGCGGTGATATTAACCAGGATACCGCGAGCACCAGCTAAATCGACATCTTCTAATAACGGGCTTGAGATTGCTGCATCAGCCGCTTCTTGTGCTCTATCATCACCTGAAGCAGTACCTGAACCCATCATTGCTGTGCCCATTTCAGACATAACTGTTCGTACATCGGCGAAATCAACATTAATCAAACCTGGGCGAGTTATCAGCTCTGCAATACCTTGCACAGCACCCAACAATACATTGTTAGCCGCTTTAAATGCATCTAATAAACTGGTTCCTGGTCCTAAAACTTTGAGTAACTTTTCATTAGGAATAGTAATCAGTGAATCAACATTCTTAGATAAAAACTCTATGCCCTGATCAGCATAGTTCATCCGTTTTTTACCTTCAAATGGGAAAGGTTTTGTGACGACAGCAACCGTTAGTATGCCCATTTCTTTTGCAATTTCAGCAACAACTGGTGCAGCGCCGGTACCAGTGCCACCACCCATGCCAGCAGCAATAAAGACCATATCAGCACCTTGCAATGCCTGTTTGATAGTCTCTCTATCTTCTTCTGCAGCACAACGACCTATCTCTGGGTTTGCGCCAGCCCCTAAACCTTTAGTCACATCTGCGCCTAATTGAAGGGTGACGTCTGCAGAAGAGTTGCGCAACGCTTGAGAGTCAGTATTTGCGGTAACAAATTCTACCCCTTCAATTGTTTGTGCAACCATATGCTCAACGGCATTACCACCACCGCCTCCAACGCCAATAACTTTAATTATCGCTTCTTCGCTATGGTCTTCCATTAATTCAAACATTATCTCTCTCCGTTTTACTTACAATAACTTAAAATACTTAAATAACTGTTGTTATTTGTAACTTTTTAACAACAATTCGTGCTAATTGTTCTTTCCATTTAACAATTTAAACAAAACTTATTAAAACTCACCCTTAAACCAAGCATGAATTCTTGACCAGAAATCACTGACACCTGCACTTTTACCATTGCTACCCTCAGTTTCTGATGTCGCTTGCATGCCATAATGAAGCAAGCCAACAACTGTTGCATAGCTTGGATCATCAACATACTCTTTCAATCCCTGTGTTGATAATGGATTAGCAATACGAACTGGCATTTGGAATATCTCCTCAGCAAACTCAAGCACACCTTCCATTTTTGCCGTTCCGCCCGTTAATACATAACCGGCAGCGATTTGGTCTTCTAAACCCGACTCTCTAATTTCTTCTTGTATTAATTCAAATAATTCTTGATATCTAGGCTCAACAACTTCAGACAAGGTATGGCGCGACATAGAACGGGCAGGTCGGCCACCAACACTGGGAACATCGATACTTTCTTCCATACTAACCAGTTGTTTAAGCGCACAAGCATATTGAACTTTTATATCTTCAGCATGACTGAGAGGTGTTCTAAATATCTTAGAAATATCACTCGTCACTTGGTTTCCTGCAACAGGTATTACCGCAGTGTGACGCAGAGTTCCGCCGGTAAATACCGAAATATCCATAGTGCCTGCGCCCATATCTACCACACAAACACCTAATTCTTTTTCATCATCAGTTAACACAGCATAACTTGAGGCAAGCGCAGAAAAAATTAGCTGATCGGCATTTAAATCACAACGTTCAACACATTTAACTAAATTTTTAGCCATGTCATTGGCACAGGTGACAATATGAACCTTTGCTTCCATACGTACCCCCGACATACCAATAGGGCTTTTTATGCCATCTTGACAATCTATACTGTATTCTTGCGGCAGTACATGCAACATACGTCGCTCGGCTGAAATAGGCACGGATCTCGCAGTATGGATTACATTATCGACATCCTCTTGAATGACCTCTTTGTCATTAATAGGCACCATACCATTTTCATTTTGACAACTAATATGTTTGCCAGAAATTCCCAAATAAATTGAACTGATTTGACAATCAGCCATCAATTCAGCTTCATTAATTGCACGTTGGATTGATTGAATGACTAAATTCAAATCATTAACGCCACCTTTATCCATACCATGAGCAGGTTGATTACCAACACCAATAATACTTAATTGGTTATCTGGTGTGATCTCACCTACGGCTACCGATATTTTCGATGTGCCAATATCAAGACCAACCACTAATTTTCTTTCTGCTGCTTTAGACATTTAACTTAAACTCTTCACTGATTGTGCTGATTTATGGTGATTTATAGCGCTATCTTTTTGCCATTTATAGCGAGATATATTCTTTACTGTCTTCCAACCAACAGCCAATCCAGTATCATACCGCAAATCTATATAATCAACCGCCTGATTTTGCTGTTTTTCTGTAATTTTTTTTGCTTTTAACTGTGCTTTAATTATTGGGTAAATATCCATAAAGCGTTGAATACGCTCAACACGCTCCTCACGCCCTAAATTTAAGGTAACACCATCATCTAAGGTCAGTAGCCATGAGAAGCGTTCACTCAATACTAATTCATCAATGGCTAAGGATTTAAATTCAAGTAGCTCACTGATATTTAGATAATTTTCTAATGCCAACAATTCACTTCCTTCTGGCCCAAAAAAACTAGGTAAATAATGCTTTAAGCGATCCTTATCGGCTTGAAATACCTGCCCTTGTTGATTGATTAAAAAATCACCATTCCACAAAGCTACCGGCCGTTGATCGACAACATATATTTTTAATTCATTAGGCCATTGCTTTCTCACGGCAACTGAATATACCCAGGGTAACGAAAGTACCGATGCCTGTATTTCATTAACATCGACTTGGAAAAAATTTCCCATATCAACATTATCTATCGCGTTAAGAATATCATTGCGCTCGCTATACGGCATTTCGCCGGCGATTATAATAGAGGTAACAGGCGCACTTTCTTGTCCAATAAAGTGTTGTGTTAACCACCAACTTAAACTGACTAAACTCACTAACACGCAAATGAAAAAGATTAAGCCCGCAGCGAAAGACAAGCTAGCTACTTGACTTTTCTGCTCTGTGGCTGAGAATTTTTGATTTGCCATCAATATAACCTTAGTTTTTAATGCTAAGTAATAAAATTTCAGTGACCAATTCACTGAAACTTAAGCCAAAGACTTTTGCTGACTTGGGCACTAGTGATGTTTCTGTCATGCCAGGCACAGTATTAACTTCCAATAATTGCCATTGACCAGTATTATTTCTCATCAGATCAACACGTCCCCAACCTTGTGCTCCTGTCGTATTAAAAGCTGCTAAGGCTAAACGTTGAATCTCCTGTTCATCTTTTGTGCTTAACCCGCAAGGGCAATGGTACTGGGTACTTTTGGATTGATATTTAGCCTCATAGTCATAAAATTCACGAGGAGTCTCCATATGAATTGCTGGCATCGCGTTATTGCCCAACACTGCAACAGTGTATTCAGGGCCATCAATCCAAGCTTCAAGTAATACTTCTTGGTCAAAGCCAAAAGCTTCTATTAGCGCACTTTCTAGTTGTTGCACAGTTTTCGCCTGTGCCATGCCAATACTAGAGCCCTCATTTGCAGGCTTTACCATCACGTGCCCACCTAAATCAGTCAACACTTTATTCAGTGATACCCGGTCAAAATCTACTTTTTTTATCACAGTAAAAGGGGCGGTAGGTAAGTTAGCAGCTTGAAACATTTGTTTACTTCGAACTTTATCCATGGATAAAGATGACCCCAGTACATTCGAGCCAGTATACGGAATTCCCATATATTCCAATGCCCCTTGTAAACAGCCATCCTCACCACCACGACCATGAAGTGCAATAAAAACCCTATCTATTTTCTGTATAACTAACTCAGTTAATGGCACTGTTTTGGTATCCAATAACACGACATTAAACCCTGCTTGGATTAACCCATTAGCAATTGCCTGACCTGAATTCAAAGAAACCTCACGTTCTGCTGAATTTCCACCATAAAGCACGGCAATTTTTTCTTGCTTCAATTGCGCTAACTTTTCTGCAGCATTGCTTGATATTTCATTTACCTTTGTCATTATTTACTACCTTCATTGATAGTATCGACATGCAATAATGCATGATTTTTAAGTTTTCTTGCCACGGTCCCTATACTTCCAGCGCCTTGAGTTATTACCATATCATTATCTTCTAAATGCTTAGATAACAGTTCAGCTAACATATCAACATCACTAACATAAATAGGCTCCACTTGACCGCGTTGTCTAATTGAACGTGCTAAGCTTTTACTATCAGCTGAAGCGATTACGCTTTCTCCTGCCGCATAGACATCAAGTAAAAAAAGACTATCGACTTCAGAAAGCACCTCAACAAAGTCCTCATATAAGTCACGAGTTCTTGAATAACGATGTGGTTGAAAAACCATTACCAAACGTTTATCGGGCCATCCTTGTCGCATTGCTAAAATAGTAGCTTTCACTTCACTTGGATGGTGTCCATAATCATCAATTAACACCATCTTGCCTGCGGCGGTACTAAAAGTGGTCAGTTGCTCAAAACGTCGGCCAATACCAGCAAATTCGTTTAATGCTTGGCATATTGCTTCATCACTTACACCTTCATCTTTTGCTACGGCTATACCAGCTAAGGCATTTAACACATTATGCTGTCCCGGTAAATTGACGCTCATATCCAATGGCGCTTTACCTTCTACTTCAACGGTAAATGAACTAAAACCAGCATTTTGTTGGTAATTAACCGCACGGACATCAGCATCTTCAGAGAAACCATAAGTAATAACTTGACGACTAATACGCGGTAATAATTCACGAATAACAGGATTATCAATACACACTACAGCTAGGCCGTAAAATGGTAAATTATGCAAAAATTCAATATAGGTATCTTTAAGCTTTTCGAAATCACCTTGATAAGTTTCCATATGATCAGCATCAATATTGGTAATAACGGCAACCATTGGCTGTAAATGTAAAAATGACGCGTCACTTTCATCTGCCTCTGCTACTAAATAACGGCTGCTACCTAAGCGTGCATTAGTACCGGCACTGTTAAGCAAGCCACCAATGACAAAGGTAGGATCTAACTGACCTTGCGCAAAGATACTCGCAATTAAACTGGTCGTCGTCGTTTTTCCGTGGGTACCAGCAATGGCAATACCATGACGAAAACGCATCAACTCTGCTAACATTTCAGCTCGTCGAACCACAGGAATACGTAATTTTTTAGCCATAACAAGCTCAGGGTTATCAGCACTGATAGCTGTCGATACAACAATGACACTTGCTTGAGTTACATTGTCAGCTTGATGGCCAATTACGATAGCAGCGCCTAAAGATCTTAACCTTTTAACTACTTGATTTTCACCAATGTCAGAGCCTGAAATTTGATAGCCTTCGTTGAGTAAGACTTCAGCAATTCCGCCCATACCCGCGCCACCTATACCAACAAAGTGTATAAGTTTAACTCGGCGCATTTCAGGTACCTGAATAGCATTATTATACGAGTTATCTTTTGAGTTTATTGCCTTAGTCATATATTCTCTTCATTATTTTTCTGCTGTCGCTAACTTTTTAAAAGCTGTTGACAAAATTGAGCTACTTGTTTGCTCGCATCATTATTTGCCGCATTTTTTGCCGCCCTAGCCATTTTTTCGAGTGTCTGTCGCTCACTAAATAAATCGCAAATTAACGCTATGGCATTGTCCGGGGTTAAGTTTGATTGTGGTAATAACATCGCTGCTCCACGGTCAACTAGATATAAAGCATTTTTGGTTTGGTGATCATCAACAGCATGAGGCAAAGGCACAAATATGGCTGGTTTACCTGCCACAGCTAACTCCGACACAGTTAATGCTCCAGCTCGACAAATAACTATATCTGCCCATTGATAAGCCTTAGCCATATCCTTAATAAACTCGGTAACTTTTACCTTTTCTGACTCGATATCTTCAGCGGCATATGCTGCTAACACCTTAACGTGTTTATCTGCACCTGTTTGATGCCAAATAGAAAAATTATCATCCGTTTTGACAAGCCGGTTAAAACACGTAGGAATGACTTCATTTAAAACTTGTGCGCCTAAACTGCCACCAACCACTAAGATTTTTTTGTCCCACTTAGCTGTTTTCATCTGTTGTTCAACTAAACCCGGTTGTTTGGCAATACTTGCTCTTAAAGGATTACCGACTACTTTTACTTTTTGAGAGTTAGCAAAAGTATCAGGAAAAGCACAACAAACGGTATTAGCTATTTTGGCTAACAAGCGATTACTTAACCCCGCGGCAGCATTTTGTTCATGAATTATAAGTGGCTTATTACTAAACCATGCTGCAACCCCACCGGGTGCACTGGCATAACCGCCCATTCCCAAGACAACGTCAGGGCTTAACTTCTTAATGACTTTTCTTGCTTGAAATACTGATTGTAATAACTTAACAGGCATAGACAACAGTGAGATAATACCCTTATTTCTCATGCCACTAATATTTATAAATGAAATATCATAACCGTATGCAGGCACTATATTAGCTTCCATCTTTTCTGCTGTACCAAGCCAATGAATATTCCAACCTAACGACTTAAGCTCATCAGCAACCGCTAAACCCGGAAAAATGTGGCCACCAGTTCCACCTGCCATGACAAGTAATGTTGGTTTTTGGCTGTTATTTTTCTCAGTAATGCTCATCAACCGTTACTCACTTTACTTGCTTTATTTTTACTTTTTTTACTACTTCTTTTTGACGTCGTTGCCTGAATACTTTGTAAACGGATTTCATGATCTATTCGCAGCAATATAACTAAAGCAATAGTCATTACAATCATAGAGCTACCACCATAACTGATCAGTGGCATAGTTAAGCCTTTGGTCGGCACTATACCTGCGCTAGCGCCAATATTGACCCCAGCCTGAAAACACATCCAGATACCAATGGCATAAGCCAAAAAGCCTTCAAAGTATTTTTCTTTCGCTAAGGCATATCTTCCCAGAATTAGCGCCTTGTACACTACAATCATGCTTAAAAGTAATACTAAACTAATGCCGATAAAACCAAATTCTTCAGCTAAAACAGCCATAACAAAATCAGTATGCGCTTCAGGTAAGTATTCTAATTTTTGAATACTGTTGCCAAGCCCCTGACCGAAAACTTCTCCACGTCCATATGCCATTAATGACTGAGTTAATTGATAGCCACTGCCAAATGGATCTTGCCATGGGTCGAGAAAACTCGTTACTCGACGCCAACGATAAGGTTCAAAATACGCTAGCATACTAAGTGACGTCGCACCGACTAACGCCATAGCGATAAATTGCCATAACTTGGCTCCGGCCAAAAATAACAAACCAAAGGTTGTCACAAACATAACAATCACTGTACCTAAGTCTGGTTGCAATAGCAGTAATGCAGCCATAACGCCAAAAACAATGAGCGGTTTAATAAAGCCTTTCAAATTTTCCATAACTTGTTCACGACGGCGAACCAAGTAAGCAGATAAATAACAAAAGAAAAAAAGTTTTGCCGGCTCCGCCGCTTGCACTGTGATTGGACCAAGAACAATCCAACGCGTTGAGCCATTGACAGAACGTCCAATAATTAAAACAATTATCAATAATACAATGGCAAGTCCGAGTAAATAGCTACTATTTTTATGCCACCAAGACATCGGGATTTGCAGTGCTACGCCAGCAATCCCTAGGCTTAAAAAAATATAAATACCGTGACGAATAACGAAATGAAATGGATTGTTAAACAAGCGCTCTGCTATCGGCATTGAAGAAGTCGCAACCATCACCAACCCCACCATATACATGGTAAGCCCTAAAACAACAAAACTACGATCAAATGCTATAGCCCCATATTGGTTGGAGCCAGCCATTAAACGATTAATCCATTCTGGTAACGGAGGTACTGGCACCTGTGCAATAGTTTTTGAAATAGCCTGAGTTGTTTCTAAAGTTTTAGTCCTTGCTAAGGTCATGGTTTCTTCTAAAGACATGGCCCCTCCTCAGCTTGAACTGCTGCAACAAAAACTTCACCTCTGACCATAAAATTCTTAAACATATCAATACTGGCACAGGCTGGTGACAACAAGACCATATCGCCAGCTTTAGCAATGTTTTTTGCTTGTTGTACCGCAGCAACTAAGCTATCGACTTCAATAGCATTAACAACCAAGCTCGCAATTTCAGCGCCGTCTTTACCTAAGGTAATTAACTGACTAACATGTTCTGTTAGTGATGCTTTAAGTGGCTCAAAATCAGCGCCTTTACCATCACCGCCGGCGATCAAAATTAAACGTTTGTTATGGGGGATTGTTGGTGCAAGACCAGCAAGGGCTGCAATGGTTGCGCCAACATTGGTCGCTTTTGAGTCGTTAATCCAATGAATACCATCACGGGTCTCGATACGTTGACAACGATGAGCTAAGCCTTTAAAACCATTAAGTTTATTAACCATACCTGTTAACGGCCAACCAGCACATAAACCAAGTGCTAATGCTGCCATATAATTCAGAGCATTGTGCATACCAGCAAGTGGTAATTGATTTAGCGTTATTAATCTCTCTTTACCAAACATCAAACAGGGTTCGTGGTCAACTTCAGCTAAACCAAACTGACCATTTTCAGGCTTATCTAAGCCGAAGGACATTACCTCTTGCTCTTTTACTAAGGTGACAGTTGCTGCATCTTCTCTGTTAACAACGGCTATGTTCGCTTGTTGATAGATACTTTGCTTCAACGCTTGATAATTGGCTAATGTTTTATGTCTATCTAAATGATCATCACTTAAATTAAGTACACTTGCCGCGATAGCTTGCATACTGGTAAGTGTTTCTAATTGAAAACTTGATAACTCAACAATGAGATAATCGGGTTGCTCACTGGCTTCAAGTAGTAATAACTCAAGAATTGGCTCACCGATATTCCCTGCCAACGCAGCATGAATACCAAGCTGCTTAGCTAAATAATGCAGTAAAGTAACCACTGTAGACTTGCCATTAGAGCCGGTAACGGCCAAAATTTTCATCGGTTGATGATTTTCATTATTGACCAAACAAAATAATTCTATATCACCAAGCACGACACACTCTGGAGAAATAATCTGCTCAATACCTTCAGCAGCTAAATCAATGCCAGGACTCGTTATAATAATATCTGCTTGGGCAATGAGGTCACTCTGCCACTGTCCAAACTCAAATGTTACCAAAGGAAATTCTTCCTGATATGCTCTCACTTCCTCTTCATCAGCCAATGGCATAGTACGAGAATCATTAACAACAAAAGATAAACCATGCGCATATAAAAAGCGTAGGCATGACAAACCCGTCACCCCTGCACCAAGCACGACAATACTTTTATCTTTAAATCCTGTTAAGTAACCCATACTTTACTCTGTTGCAGACTGGTTTAGCGCAGCTTAAGTGTCGCTAAACCAATCAATACTAAAATTAATGAAATTATCCAAAAACGCACAATAACTCGAGGCTCTGGCCAACCTTTTAACTCATAATGGTGATGAATCGGTGCCATCCTAAAAATTCTCTGACCGCGCATTTTATAAGAGCCAACCTGCAAAATTACCGACAGTGTTTCCATAACAAAAACGCCGCCCATAATAAATAACACTAACTCTTGACGAACAAGTACAGCAATAACACCCAGTGCCGCACCTAAGGCTAGTGAGCCGACATCGCCCATAAATACTTGTGCTGGATAAGTGTTAAACCATAAAAATCCTAGACCGGCGCCAACAATTGCTGTACAAACCACAACTAATTCACTCGTTAAAGCGATATAGGGAATATTTAGATAACTAGCAAAGTTAACATTACCGGTTACATAAGCAAATAAAGCAAAAGCTCCGGCAACCATAATTGTCGGCACTATTGCTAAACCATCTAAACCATCGGTTAAGTTTACGGCGTTAGAGGTACCAACAATCACGAAATATGTCATAACAACATAAAAAATGCCTAGTTGAGGTAATACATCTTTGATAAACGGCACCAACAGCGCTGTTTCGTTCGGCCCTTGAGCTATGTAATATAAAAAGAATGCTGTAGCAAGACCTATGATGGTTTGCCAAAAATACTTCCAGCGCGCAATTAAACCATTAGCATCTTTTCGTATCACTTTTCGGTAGTCATCAACAAAGCCAATAGCACCAAAACTTACCACAACAAATAAAACCACCCAGACATAAATATTTGATAAGTCAGCCCATAACAAAACGCTAAAAACTATCGAAGCAAGTATCAATATCCCGCCCATAGTCGGCGTTCCTGACTTTGAAAAATGACTTTCTGGGCCATCATCTCTTACCGTTTGACCAATTTGCATTTTTTGTAAAAAACGAATTAATTTCGGCCCAAAATATAATGAAATAAATAGCGCTGTGAGCGTGCTAATAATTGCGCGAAATGTTAAATATGAAAACACATTAAATGCTGAAAAAAATTGAGTTAAATACTCACCTAACCACAATAACATTAAGCTTTACCTTCTATATCTTGATTTTTTATTGTACTGCTCTTTGGCTCAGTCACTTGTTTTATATCCATTTGTTCGAGCCATTGGATAATACTCGTCACAACATGCTCCATATGGGCGCTCCGAGAACCCTTAATTAAAATGGCGATATCCTGTTGTTTTTTATTAATATACTGAGTGAGGATTTCATAGACATGATTGGTCAAATCTTTGCGTTGATTAAAATGCTCAGTGTTCTCACTAATCTTATTGTTATTTCTAAACGCATCACTAGCACTTTGGCTCAGAACACCTAATGACAACAATGTATGTAACTGCAAGCTTTTAGCAAATTCACCAATTTCTTGGTGATAACTTCGCGCTTCACTGCCTAACTCACCCATATCACCTAAAATAAGTAGCTTTTTACCTGGATAATTCGATAACAACTGCGCTGCCGCTTTTGCAGATTCAAGATTGGCATTGTAGCTGTCATCAATAATTTTTATTTTGCAGCCTGTTCGTTTATCTACCAATTGATAAAGGTTTAACCGTCCCTTTACCGGTTCCATTTTTGCTAACCCTAAGCGAATATCATCAATACTTGCACCAAACTCAATGGCAATAGATGCTGCTGCCACTGCATTACAAACATTATGCTTTCCGGGTATGGGTAGCTCAATATCAATACTTCCCAACTCACTTTGCAAGGTAAAAGTCGCGCAGCCACTATCATCCAAATGAACATTTTCGCTATAGCAATGTGCTTTATTGACACAAGAGAAAGTCTTTACTTTTTTATCCGTTAAACGCCATTGCCATTTATCGGTATATTTGGTGTCTTGATTATATAAAGCTATACCTCCTTCAGTTAAGCCTGAGAATATTTCCCCTTTTGCTCGTGCTACTCCACATAAATCACCAAAACCTTCTAAATGTGCTGCGGCAATATTATTAATTACCGCAACATCGGGTTTAGTTAACCCTGTGGTATAAGCAATTTCACCAATATGATTAGCACCCATTTCAATCACAGCAAACTCAATACTATGATCTAAACGTAATAAGGTTAATGGCACACCAATATCATTATTAAAGTTGCCATTAGTCGCCAAGACTTTACCCAAACGAGATAAAATAGCAGCAACCATCTCTTTGACGGTCGTTTTCCCGCTACTGCCGGTAATACCAACAGTCTTGGGAGCTACCTCTGCTTTGACAAAAGCAGCAATTTTACCTAATGCAATTCGGGTATCACTGACAATTAATTGAGCCACTGCTTTTTGCTCAATACTTTTTATCTGATGATCAACAATTAATAACTTACAACCTTGCTCAACGACTTGTTTCGCAAAAAAATGACCATCAAAGTTTGGACCTTTTAGCGCTAAAAATGCAGTATTTTTAGTTGAATTATTAATAATGGCACGACTATCAGTTACCAGTTCATTGATGGTATTTGACAGACTTTTTTCACTTGCAAGCAGCTTTCCACCCGTTACGTTCGCTAGCATTGATAGGGTAATGTCTATCATAAAGTCGCCTCATTTGATTGTGCTGCCGAAGAATTATATTGCTTGTAAAAGTCAGCTACGATTTTACGTTCGTCATACACTAACTTTTGTGTGCCTATCATCACGCCTGATTCATCATATTTAGGGACAATGACATAATCTTCATGACCTTTACCTGCGAGAAGGACAATGTCGCCACCTTTAGCACGACTAAGTGTCTCTATAACTGCCGATTTTCTTTCGAGAATAATCTTTATATTGTCAGATTGAGCATAGGTAAATCCGGCAACAATATCGTTTGCTATGGACTGGGCATTTTCACTGCGAGGGTTATCATTTGTTACTACTATATAGTCAGCATATTTTTCTGCCACTTGTGCCATTAATGGTCTTTTGCCTTTATCTCTATCGCCACCACAGCCAAAAACAACAAACAATTTTCCTGCACAATGCTGTTTACAGGCTTTTAATGCTTTTTCTAAGGCATCTGGTGTGTGGGCATAATCAACAACAGCCGTTGCTGCATTTTTCGCACTGGTTGCTTCCATTCTCCCTGCTGTTGCAGATAACTGTTTCACTAATGTCTTAATGGCTGCTAACTCTATACCTTTTAACAGTAACACACTAATTGCTGCAAGTAGGTTATCGACATTAAAATCACCCAGTAAAGCGCTGTTAATATCAATTTCCCCTAAATGAGTCACTAAGGTAAATGCAACGCCGTATTCATGATGGCTAATATTTTCAGCTGTTATATAGTACTGATATGATTTAATACCTTCTTCTCGACCGTATAACCAAACAACTTGTGATTTTGGCCAGTTTTTTAACCAATTTTGACCTTGTTTATCATCATAATTAACAATGGCAATTTGGTTATTGTTACCCGTAAAAATCTGCTTTTTAGCAGCAGCATAACTTGTCATAGAGCCATGATAATCAAGATGATCACGGCTCAAATTTGTGAATAAAGCAATATCAAATAAACTTGCCAGTACACGCTTTTGTGATAGCGCATGAGAAGAAACTTCCATGGCTACATGGCTAAAGCTGTCATCACGAAAACGATTAAATAATTGATGTAATTCCAATGCACTCGGCGTGGTATTTTCTACGGGAGCTAAATTTTCAAGACTGCCGGCACCATTAGTACCGATAATGGCACAAGGCATTGCAGCATTTGTTAACATTTGTGCTAATAACTGACTCGTTGTTGTTTTACCATTTGTGCCTGTTATACCTATAATGTTCATCGCATCTTGTGGCTGCTGATAATAACTTTTGGCTAAATTAAATAGATGACTATTTAGCTGGTAAAAACTCACCATAACAATATTATCAACACCGCTAGCTTGCTCAATTTTTCCATGTTGATTGCTATTTTCACATTCAGTTAAAACTAATTTGGCGCCATTAATAATTGCTTTCTCAATATAGTTTCGGCCATCTTGCTGATGGCCAATAATCGCACAAAAAATATCCCCTTGCTTAACCGCACGGCTATCATTTTGAAGGTCACCAACACTGTTAGTAAAATCAACCCAATCAGGTAAAGTAATGGCAAATTGTTTTAAACTAGCAATGATCATTTGCGTTGCAGGCTTAGGCATTATGTTCTCCTGCACTTGCTTTATCTGCTTGAACAGCAGGTTTACTTGCTGTTTGTACTTTTTGCGCATCTGGCGCAATGTTTAGTACCCGCAATGCCCCTTTCATCACTCGAGAAAAAACAGGCGCTGCCACTTCTCCGCCGTGATAAAGATCGCCACCAGGGTCATTAATCACGACAACAACAACGATCTCTGGCTTTGAAATAGGAGCCATACCGGCAAATAAACCAACGTAATCATTACCATAACCACCGGCAACCGCTTTAAATGATGTGCCTGTTTTGCCACCTACACGATAACCATCAACTTTTGCTTTTGGGACATGTTCATCAACAACACCTTCAAGCATATTTACTATCGCCAAGCTATTTTCTTGAGAAAATATTCGTTCACCTTCTTCCTGCTCAGCTTGACGAACGATTGATAACTCACGTTTAACGCCACCATTGGCTAACGTTGCATAAAAACGTGCTAATTGCATCGGTGTTATCGCCAAGCCATAGCCAAAAGATAAGGTCGCCAATTCAAACTTTGACCATCTGCTACGATCATGCATCATACCTGCACTTTCACCAATAAGGTCTGTACCAGTGTCTTCTGAGAAGCCAACATCAAAAAATTTATCGAGTAAATAATCTTTGGGAACAGACAATGCTAATTTAGCCGTACCCATATTTGATGAGGTGACCAATATGTCTTCAATGGATAACTTGCCACGATTAATAGGATCACTCACCCGGCGACCACCTAGACGCATCCAACCTGGACTGGTATTCAGTACGGTATTAGCTGTCACTGAGCCAAACTCTAGCGCTGCTAGAGCTGTCAGCGGCTTCATCGTTGAACCCGGCTCATAGATATCAGTAATAGCGCGGTTTCTAAAACGATGAATAGCGGTATTGCGTCGATTATTTGGGTTATAAGAAGGACTATTTGTCAATGCTAAGATTTCGCCCGTGTGTGCATTAGCGACCACCACTGAACCAGAACTTGCTTTAAATGCTTGTACTGCACCCTTTAACTCTTTATAAGCAATAGCCTGTATACGCTGGTCAATGCTTAACGTTATATTTTGTGCTTGCTCTGCCTCTTCCACAGAAATGATTTCAATTTTTCTGCCCTTAGCGTCTTTTCTAAAACGCTTTGCACCACCTGTTCCTGTTAATAAATCATCATAAATACGTTCAATGCCCTCAATGCCCTGGTCATCAACGTTAGTAAAACCAATTAAATGAGCGCTAATTTCACCGGTAGGATAAAAACGTTTTGATTCTTTACGTAAGTGAATACCAGGAATTTTTAACTCTTTAATATAGTTAGCAACTGCAGGTGAAATTTTCCGTTCAAGATAAATAAAACGTTTACGGGCACTTTTAACAACACGAGCGGTGAGTTTATTAATATCTTGATCTAAGACATCTGCCAAAGCCTGCCAATGTTTTGTCATTGATAATGCATTGTGATCCATAATAATTTTAGGATCAGCCCAAACCGTTTCAACAGGAACACTAATAGCAAGTTCGGCGCCATTTCGATCAACAATAGAACCCCGTTGCACAGTATTAGCCGCAACGCGCAATGAACGCAGGTCCCCTTGTTTTTTCAACATTTCAGGTTGAATAATTTGTATATAGGCTGTTCGAGCCATCAAACTCAAGTAAATGAGAGCAACAATAGCCAGCACTAAATAATATCGCCAAGGGGCAGTATTTAGTGGGTTGATGCTTTTAGCTGTTTTTTTATTCACAACGTTCTCATTTATTTGATTTTGTTGACTTAAATTACGTTATTTTATTTACTGAATTTCAAGCACTAATCGGGCTAAAATAAGTTTTATTCTAAGGTGACAATGATTTCTGAATCACCATCCGGCCGTTTCATATTCAATAACCTTTTAGCTTTGCTTTCTATAGCACTGTGTTCCGCTAAGCTATTTTGTTCTAATAACAAGTTTCGCCACTCGATGTTTAATTCATCTTTTTGTGATAAAAGCACTTCAAGTTCACTCGTAGTTTGCCGATTAATATGACTGTAATAAATAACAGCAAATGCCGATATAACTACAAATACCAACAAGATATAGGTAACGCTATAACGCACGATATCTTGCCAAATATCAAAAACTAAGGCTCTTGCTGCCATTGTTAATCACTAGTTCTTTCTAAACGCTCAGCAATACGTAATACTGAACTTCGAGCACGCACATTTTGTTCTACTTCTGTTTTACTTGGCTTTAATTTCTTCCCCACTAATGCCAATTTTTTGCCTTTATTTAGTTCTCCTTCACTAATAGGTAAGCCACGTGGTACCTTCTTAGCTTGGGAGTGTTTTTTCATAAACTGCTTAACTAAACGGTCTTCTAATGAGTGAAAACTAATGACCACTAAACGCCCACCTGGTTTGAGTACATCAAGTGAAGCAGAAAGTGCTTTTTCAATTTGCTCCAGCTCACTGTTAACATACATCCGAATCGCCTGGAAACTTCGAGTAGCGGGATGTTTTTTTATCTCACGTTGAGGGGCAATAGTTTTAATTAATTTGGCTAATTGGCTAGTTCTAGTTAATGGTGACTCTTCTCGGCTATCAACAATAGCATTAGCAATACGCCAGGCATGCTTTTCCTCACCAAATGTTCGTAATACCCAAGTAATATCTTCGACATCGGCAATAGCTAACCATTGTGCTGCAGTTTGCCCTTTGCTGGTATCCATTCTCATGTCCAGAGGCCCATCTTTCATAAAACTAAAACCACGTTCAGCTTCATCTAACTGTGGAGAAGAAACACCTAGGTCTAACAAAATACCATCGACTTTCTCAGTAAGGTTATGTTTTTCAACAATATCAGCTAAAGCAGCAAAGCCTTGGTGCTCAATTATAAAGCGAGGGTCATCTTTGAATTTTTCAGCAGCAGCAATTGCTGAAGGGTCGCGATCAATAGCAATCAATCGGCCATTATCATTGAGCTTAGAGAGGATTAATGTCGAGTGACCACCACGACCAAATGTACAGTCGATAAAGCAACCGCCACCTTCAATGGCTAAGCCATCGACAGCTTCGTTTAGTAGGACTGAAATATGTGTGGTATCTAATTTCATACTCTTATTTTAAAAACCCTTTGACCAAAATCATTGTTATTTAGTGACCCAACACAAACTTAAAGTGCTAAGTCGAGTAAGCGTTCAGTCAACTCAATTTCACCCGATTTTATTTTACTAATACCTTGTTGCATTTGCTCTTGCCAGGCACTTTCTTGCCAAATTTCAAATTTATTCAATTGACCAACTAACATAATATTTTTCTCTAAATTGGCATGAGCTCGCAATGGACCATTGATCAATAAGCGACCACTTTTATCAATCTCACAATCACTTGCATTACCTAAAATGATTTGCTTGAATAAACGCTCTTGTGGGTTTGTGCTCGACAAACTTGCTAGCGATAACTCTATTTCTTCCCATTCAGTTAACGGATATAACAATAAGCAAGCTTGTTGAATATCAACAGTGCACACCATTTTTCCTTGGCAATCAGCAAATAGCTCTTCACGATACTTGGTTGGTATCGTGATCCTATTTTTACTGTCGAGCGTAATCGCGCTAGTGCCTCTAAACATATCTAAGTTGTTGGTTGTCTTTTTGATTAATTAACATACAAACGGGTTATTATGAAACTCAAAGATCCACAATTCCCCACTTTTTCCCACATTTACACAGTTTAGTGAAAAATGCAACGAACTGTCAAGTAATTGACTGGAAAAACACAGCCGAATATACTGGCTATAACACCAGTAAAATTAAGGCTTACAAGGAAGTTGATGAAATTGTGGAACTTTGTGGTAAGCAATCCCCAAAAAGCTGAAGCAAAAATCTATCTTTTGCTTAAAAAAGGGATCTTTTGTTAATTTTGAGTATAAAGGTGGCAATGAAGGTTAGCTTTTCCCCAATTAAAAAAACTAACCTAAGCAAAAACATCAAGATGGATTAAAATAACTCCTCATCAAGATCAAATAAACTAGCACAACCTGATTTAATAGTAGCAATTAGAGATAAACGACGCGGCAGTAATCGCGCAAAATAATAACGTGCTGTCAGTATTTTACTTTGATAAAACTCATCACCAAATTCTGTCGGTACCTTATTTAATGTCCCGTCATCTTGATTCAAAGCCACTTGTGCCATTTTAGCCCAAACAAATGCCATGGCGGTATAACCTAAAAGATGTAAATAATCATTGGCTGCAACACCAATCTCATTTGGATCCTCCACTGACTTAGCCAGTAACCACTCGGAGACTTGCTTTAAATCACTCAGTGAAATTGCTAATGGCTCAATAAACTCAGCCATAGCATCATTGCCTTGCTGTGAATCAATATAAGCAGTGACTTCATTTGCAAAAACGTTGAATAGTTCTCCTTTTGAGCCAATGACTTTCCGCATTAATAAATCCATGGCTTGAATACCATTCGTTCCTTCGTAAATCTGCGCAATACGTACATCACGCACTAACTGTTCTTGTCCCCATTCTCTGACATAACCATGACCACCGAGTACTTGCTGCCCTGCAACCGTGGTTTCCAAACCGAGATCGGTAAAAAATGCTTTTGCTAAAGGTGTCATTAAAGCAGCTAGTTGCTCTCCTTTTTTCTGTGACTCTCCTAAAGCAAATGTTGCGTAATCAAGTTGCATTGAAATATAGCAACTTAAGGCACGAGCACCTTCATTAAAGGCTTTCATGTTCAATAACATACGACGTACATCGCCATGTACCATAATTGAATCAGGTTGCTTAAAAGCGTTGGTTGAAGCGTCAATAGCTTTACCTTGACGTCGTTCTTTAGCGTATGCCAATGCATTTTGGTAAGAACGCTCACCTGCCGACATACCTTGAATACCGACTCCAATTCGCTCAAAGTTCATCATGGTGAACATACAAGCTAAACCTTTATTTAATTCACCCACCAAGAAACCTTTTGCGCCATCAAAATTCATCACGCAAGTTGCAGAGGCGTGAATGCCCATTTTCTCTTCAATTGAACCACAACTAACCTTGTTACGCTCTGCTAAATTATCATTATCATCTATGGTAAATTTAGGGACTAAAAATAGCGAAATACCACGAGGGCCCTCTGGAGCATCAGGTAATTTAGCTAAAACTAGATGAATAATATTTTCAGTAAGATCGTGCTCACCACCAGTAATGAATATTTTGCTACCAGTCAGTTGATAACTTCCGTCATCTTGTGGCATAGCTTTAGTTTGAATGATACCAAGATCAGAGCCTGCATGAGCTTCTGTTAAACACATAGTTCCAGTCCATTGACCACTATAAAGCTTTGTTAAGTAACGTTGTTTTAGTTCTTCACTGCCATGTTTTGCGAGTGACAATGCTGCGCCAGCAGTTAGTATTGGGTATAAAGAAAAAGAAATATCTGTACTGCAGAGCATTTCTTCCATAAAAGCACTCACTATTTTTGGCATGCCCATACCGCCATAATTAACATCACCACCAAGTGCAGGCCAACCACCTTCAACAAATGTATTGAAAGCTTCTTTATAGCCTGGTGCTGTTGTTACTTGACCACCTAAGCCATCTTGATTAAGTGCAAAGCTGACACCTATTTCATCCCCTTGTCGAGCTATTGGATCAATCTCTTGCTCAGCAATCTTTGCACACTCCTGTAAAATCGCGGTTGCTGTATCTTGGTCCACTTGTTCATTCAATTTTGGTATCTGTTGCCACATTTTATCGGCATTAAACACTTGATAAAGCAAGAAATTCATATCAGATAGTGGCGCTTTATATTCAGCCATGCTGAGCTCTCCTCATAGAAATTACAATGCGTGCAACAAACACACAATTAAAACACTTGTTTGAATACAATATAGTTAAAATCAATATAAAATGCTATTGTTTTATTGATCATTGTTTAGCCAGCTTAGCTAACCGTACTTAAGCAGATAGTTATTTCGATGAAATACCATAAGCAATTCACCTAGCGCTGTAAGTGAACTGAAAACTAAGTTAATGTATTGATTAAGCTTTATGACTATTAATTGTAATAACAGTCATCTAAATTAATTTTACAGTGAATAAGGGCGTCCTCATTGCTCTTAAGCTTAATTCAAGGACATATTTGCCAAGTTAACAAGTAATAGGAAGTGATATAAATTTGTACGTTTATTTAGCTTATCAATTAACAAAGTCACGCTATCATCTAATAGCCATCATCTTAATGTGTAATTTATTTATCACGAATACTCAAAGCCAACAGTTGAGTTATACTAAGGCCGAAAATCAACAGAGTTACCAATTTAATTATCAATGGCTCGATCACAAGAATATTAAACAACATCTAGATTTTAGCTTAACAAAAGAAGGCCTTTTTGAGCGATTTAGAGACTTCAAAAGTTACCATAGTAATTATGCCCAAAAAACGATCCTAAGGCGTGTAAAACAGCAGATGCAACAGAGCATTAACCCTGCTATACAACTATCTTATCAACAGCATAACCAGCTTGTACTGCAGGTACGCGGACAAGATGAAAAAAAAGTTGCCAGCGCTTATAACAAACTAATAACCCTTGAAAAAGAAGTTACTGAGAAATATCTACAAGAGACTTATTATCAAGAGTTTACTAATCATCAGCAAGTAAGTGGTATTAAAGTAGATCATGTCAGCATTGCTAATGATTCCGTTGATGATTTAAAGCCATTAAAACCAATTATCTTAGCGCTTGATTCCTTAAAGAATATTCGTGAGGTAACAAACTTTGTCTTAGGTTTTGTCCAAAGTATTCCTTATAGCAAGTTAGAGTCAAGGCTTACCTCTTCTGGGGCTGGTTTTAATCCTCCGCTGAAATTACTCTGGGAAAATCAAGGTGACTGCGATAGTAAAATGACTTTAACCGCTGCTTTATTAAGGGCTTTAATGCCAAGAATTAAAATGGTATTTATTTATATCGAAGGACATGCTTTTATCGGTATTAATATCAAAGCAAACCCCGATGAGGTTAGCATTTCATATGATAATATTAGCTATTTATTGGCAGAGCCAACTGGGCCTGCCTTACTTCCTTTAGGTGTTCTTTCGCAAGAATCTGAGTTAGCTATTAGGCAAGGTCATTATAGTGTACAAAAGTTTCATGAAGTTTTATCGATTGATAATAAGAACAAACTTCAGCTTGAACAGCCAATGTAAATCGTTACTAAGAGCTAACTTCAAGCGAAAGAGCAAATAGGCTAAGCACAACTCGAATTAAGCTATATTGAACATTTTACTATGATGACGAACGTTATTTCTTAATATCTGGAACAAGCGAAGGGACAAAATTATATTAAAATTTGCTCGCTAGTCTATTACATAGCAATTTAAGGTCGAATTTAGTCAAAATAGTTGTTTTAGTAAAATGAATTAAGCTGAACTTATTTATCAATATCTGTTAATTGCGCTAAAAAGCTCAAACTTGGCGCAAAAAAAGCACTGCCAGTTTCTGCTTGGGTATATTTAAGTAAATGGTCTGAGTTACCATGACCATCGCCATGAATCATACTATTTAACATGATCTCAAAGGGTTTTGGCGAGTGGCAATAAGAAACAAAAAATAATCCTTTACGTTTCATATCTCCATAAGGCATGCTTTGCCTAACTATTTCAATACTATTTCCTAATTCATCTTTTAAACTTGTACGTTTAGTGTGAGCTGTTAAAGGCTTATCAGTACTTTTATATTCAATATTATCTAACTTAGTTCGCCCATAGACATCCTCTTGTTCATGTTCAGCCAAAGCGCCCCATAGTTTTAAATTATGTTGATAGCGCTGTGTATGCAAATAACTACCACCGGCAAAATTTTTATCTTGCTCTGCTTTAACCAAAGCGACTTCACGGCGGTGCAATCCTTGTGGATTTTCTGTACCATCAACAAAGCCGGTTAAATCTCTACCATCTAAAAACCTAAACGCTTGTACTTGTTCAATTAGTTCAACACTATCACCAAAGAGTTCACAAACTTTAGAGCTAACAATATGATTAACATCCGCACGATCGCTGCGAATTTCAATATAAATATCATGGCTGCTTATTGGCGCAACCCGATCGCCACTGTCCATAGCAGGAAACGGCGCAAGAAGTGCTGGGCGAGCCAGAGGGTAAAATTCATCCCAGTAAGCATCCCCGATTGCTACTACGCCAATTAAGTTTGCTTCAGAAAATTGTTCAGCATAGTTATCAAAAAGTTTAGGTAAACGAGAAATAGCAGCACGGATAAAAGCATTTTTGTCATCCAATGCATTAAAAAGAAGGTAAGTTCCATGCAAGTTTGGTTCTGCGCAAATACCAAATTGTTCTCTAGCCATTTTCCGTTCCTATCAATAACAAATTTTTGATTACAAACATATAACCTCAGTATTGTACACAATAAAAATGCACTTGACATGGTGTTGATTAGAAAAGCTTAAATCACCTTCCATAAACCTTTATCATCGACACACATTAATTCTTTTAATATCTCTTTTTGTTTACCAAAGCGATTGTTAAAAGTCACCTTAATACACGACTGTTTATTGCGTGTCGTTGCTTTCCCCTTAATAATAGTGCCGCTATTACCGCTATCATTATTTTTCCACATTGATTTAGTTTGTTTTTTATCATTCAATAAAGCAATCAGCTTTTCTTGCATTAGCGTAATATCTTGGGTGGTTAGATATTTTGCTGAACGTGAGTTAACATCAACCATACCCGCTAAGCCTGCCACAACTTCAAAAGGCAGAGTTATCACGCCTTTAAAAAAACCGGAGACTAAACCACTACTTGCTTCCTTACCAAGCGTTTTTGCATCAACAATAGTTTGCTCTATTCTACTGAGGTAATCAGGAATATATTCCCTAGAGAGCTCAATTTCATGCAAATATTGGGTAGAATGTGGTCGCCACAAAGCCAATTCAGCTGTCGTGGTGTTGGTCGTGTTAACAACATCATCTACCCGCTGTAATAATGCCGGCAAGTCTCGTTGGATTGATATAATAAGCTGTTCAATATTAGTGAGCTGTGTTAATAATTCAGGGAGTTGTTTTGAGTAGTTTTCACTTTCACTAATCACTTCTCTAACCACAGGGCGTGTCATTTCTACTTGCGATAATATTGCTGGTGTTTGTTTTGATACTAACTCGCGAACATTAGCAACCTCGGTTCGCACTAGCGCAACTTCATCGATAATATCATCTATTTTAGGGCTAACTGATTTTACTAGTTGAGTGGTTTGATTGACCGTAAGCAGTATATCTGGAACATGCCTACTAAATTGAAATAATGAGTAAGCTAAAAATGCAATGGCAAATGCTAACAAAGCCTGTGAATATGAAAATGCTTTCTGCATAAGAATAGTTTTACTGTACTGTCAGATTAATTTCATCAATTAAGCAATGAGTCAACTCGCTAATTAGCTTAAAATTTGGTTGCTCACTACTTAGCTCTTCCTTAAGTATAGTCTCTAGTTTCTTTGCTGCTTGATTAAGTTCACTAAAGCCAAACATTTGCGCTGCACCGGATAAACGATGGGCAAGTGTTGCTAACTGCTTAAGTTGGCGGTCATTATTTGACCTTATTAATACTTGTTTGTCATGAGCTAAACTGGCTTTAAATTCAATGATCAAATCACTGAAGTCCACTTTGTCGAGACTTTGTTCAGCTTGCTTTACCCGCTCATTTTGAAGCTCATTTGAACTAGCTATCGCTTTTAAATCAGTATCAGAAGGCGTTACATCATTCATAGCTGGAAAGTATTTAGCAATGGTAGCGACAAAGTTTTTTCTTTCAATTGGTTTTTTCAAATGGCCAGTAAAACCTATATCGAGATACTGACTTACCTCATGTGCCATAGCATTTGCGGTTAACGCAAAAATTGGTTGGTGGCAACCTAAAGATCTTAACTTCCTAAATGCTTCAACACCGTCCATTTCAGGCATTTGAATATCTAAAAGCACTAAATTGGGTTGATGTTCCATACAAAGCTTTACCGCCTCTTTACCATTACTAGCAACAATGACATCCAATCCTAACCTTGAAAGTAATCGAGCAATCAAGCGCCTGTTATCATCATGATCTTCCGCTAATAAAACTGTCCCTGAAAATAAAGCCACATCGTCATCGACTGTTGCTAAATCAAGGGGCGGTGTTGCAACAATATTATTGTCACAACGTTTACACGGCAAAGAAAAACAGAAAGTACTGCCTTTTCCTAATGTACTCTGCGCGGTTATTTTTCCTGACATTAATTTAGCTAATTGATTAGATAAAGATAATCCTAGGCCTGAGCCACCAAAACGTCGACTTATGCTGTTATCTGCTTGGGTGAATAACTCAAAAACTTGTGCCAAATGCACTTTGCTTAACCCAATGCCAGTATCAGTTACCGTAAATTCAAGTTGTTCATTATGCCAACGAATAGTTAAAGTCACATGTCCTTGTTCGGTGAACTTAATCGCATTAGCACATAGATTTAATAAGATTTGTTTTAATCGTAAAGCATCGACTTGAATAATACAGGGTAATGCTATCTGATGCTCAATGGAGAAACGCAGGTGCTTTTGTTGTGCTTGATTTTCAAAAATATCTGACAAGTATTGTATTAAATCCGCTAAATTAAGCGGTTGCATTTCCAATTCAAGCTTATTAGCTTCAATTCGA
The DNA here is from genome assembly GCA_040779365.1 of Colwelliaceae bacterium MEBiC 14330. GTDB lineage: Bacteria > Pseudomonadota > Gammaproteobacteria > Enterobacterales > Alteromonadaceae > Colwellia. The sequence continues at coordinate 351,588 of JBFONR010000004.1, read as the reverse complement.
CTTAAGTCTAAAATATCATTAATCAACTCCAATAAATGCAAGCTGTTACCATGAATAACCTCAATGTCATCTTTTACTTTATCCTCATCAACATCATCATAAATTATCGATTCAGAATGACCTACAATTGCGGTCAATGGTGTTCTGATTTCATGGCTCATATTAGCAAGAAACTGACTTTTAACTTGGTTAGCCTTACCTAATTCTTCGGATAATTGTTCTAGCTCACGAGTACGTTGTTTAACTCTTAATTCTAATTCGTGAGTTAACTTTTTTTCTAAATAATGTCGATATATAAAAAATGCCACCACGAGAATAAATATTAACGACAGAATAATTACATTACGTTGTTGTGCTATTTTTGCTGACTCTAACCTTTGCAACTTTCCTTGCTGCTCCAAGACTTCTATTTGTTGATTGAGCTGCTTCGATTCAAATTCCGCTAACTGCTCATTGAGTAGAGTATTTTCTTTAATAAAGTGAGCTTTCTGATATTGTCTCAGTTCTGCCAATGCAGTAAAAAATTGTTGGTTACTCGCATAAACAAGCGCAGAAATAGCTTTGTTTTCAACAAGTAAAGTTGAATAATTTATTTGCTTTGCAATAGCAGTAGACCGCTGGATATAATGCTGTGCTTTTTTTATTTTTCCAGAATAAAAATAAGCTTTAGCAAGGCTTTGTAAACAACCTACATAGGCTCTTTGATGACCTATTTCTTGACTGATATCAAGCCCTTGTTCACCGTAAAAAATCGCTTGTTCGACATCAAACGTTTCATTATATAGCTCTGAAATATTATGCAGCTGTGAAGCTATATCATGTTTATAGTTATGTAATTGAAAGTACTGTAATGCTGCAAATATATTCTTTTTAGCTAAATCAAACTGTCCAGAGTGTTTATAGGCGATACTTAAATGCGCTCTTGCAGAAGCGACACCATGGCCATCATTAAATTGTTGACGCTTTTCAATAGTCACTTTCAACATATCTATAGCGCTGTCAAAACGTCTTAAAACAATGTGTAGCAAGGCAATATTATAGCGCACATCAATTCTATCAGCCTCATCGCCATACTTTGCATATAAAGACTCGGCCAGTTGATATTGATTTAACGCTAAATTATGTTGACCAAGTGAAGTATAAACAAGGGCAATATTATTCAATAAATTGGCTCGCTCTATAGAATAGAAATCAACATCGGTCGTCTGATTGTCATGATAAAAAGATAATGAATCTTGATAGGCTTTTAAGGATTGTTTTAATTCTCCCTGATAATAAAACAGTACGCCCAACATTTTATTTGCTTGCGCTATAAGTACCGAGTCAATTGCAATTTTTTTCGCTTTGTTAACGGCATCAACACCTAAATCATATTGATGCAGAGCCAATAAAACTTTACTGCGAGCTATTTCAATGGAGGCAATATCATCTTCATCTATGTATGAGGACTGCACTAGTTTAGCTAATTCTGCTAATGCTTGTTCTTTGTTATCTAGCTGACTGATTTGATTAATCTGATTTAAGACTGAATCATCTTGCGCAAAAACAGCGGTAAATCCAGCTAAATTACTCATAACTAATAAACACAAGAAAATTATGCTTTTTTTTAATCTATCCGTCATGTGCTTAATGGGCGCTAAATTATTTATAGTCTCAAACACTGCAGTAAAATTACAGCATATCGGGTCTTTATTTATAACATTAATTGGAATTAAAAAACATCTTATACCCCTAAAGCGCTGTAATAAAAATAAAAAAGCTATGTTTCTCTTTCGATTACATAGCTTTTTATTATTTAATGACTTGATAAGGAGTTTAGCTAGCCGTTAATTTTTCTGAGCTAACCGCGTCAGTTGCTTTTAACTTGCTTTTCTTACGGGAAAATACTCGTTTAATATCTTCGATAATCATATACAGGCTGGGTATCAGAACCAAAGTTACCACTGTGGCAAATAAAACCCCAAATGACAACGATACCGCCATAGGGATAACAATTTGTGCCTGTAAACTGGTTTCAAAAAATACAATGGGCACTAAACCAATAAAGGTTGTTAACGACGTTAATAAAATAGCGCGAAAACGTTTAGTACCGGCATGGATCACCGCGCCCCTTAAAGTTTCACCACGCTTTCTAGCACTGTTAACATAATCGACCATGACAAGTGAGTCATTGACGACAACACCTGCAGCCGCCAAAATCCCCATAATAGATAAGGCGTTTAAATCCATGCCCATAATTAAATGCCCCAAAACTGAACCGATAATTCCAAAAGGAATAACTATCATGATCATGGTAGCTTGAGAATATGAACGAAGAGGAATGGCTAATAATGAAAAAATAACCATTAATGAAATAGCAAAATCACGCAATTGGTCATTGATACTCTCCATCTCTTCTTGAATGCTGCCGGTTACTTCACTTTTAACTAAGGGGTATTGACGTAATAATTGTGGGATATAATTATCACGAATGTCATTAGCCACTTTAAATGGCTCTACTTGCTCAGCATCTACACTGGCCCAGACATTAATTGTTCGATTACCGTTTTCTCGACGAATTCTAGTAACGCCATCAGTCAAATTAATAACAGCCAATTCTGATAATGGTAATTCAGCACCGTTAGGAGCCTTAATCATAACATCATCAACGTCACCAACTGAACTGCGCTCAACTTGAGGGTAACGCACCATAACCTTGACTTCTTCACTATCTCGCAAAATACGCTGAGCTTCTAAACCATAAAAACTATAACCTACTTGAGAGGCTATTTCTGCTAATGTTAGGCCCATTGAATAAGCCAGTGGTTTTAGTTCAAATTGTACTTCTTTAGCGCTAGTTTGGCGTGAATCGTTAACATCACCAACACCTTTAAGACTATTAAGCTTGGCTTTTAAATCCTTTGCAGCCAATAACAATTGCGCATCATCTTGGCTTTCTAACCTAAAAGCAATATCACCATCATCACGGCCACCGCCAAAAAGGTCATCACTAATTGTTAATGATTTGACCCCTGGAAACTGCGGAATTGCATTTCGCCACATATCAGCTAGCTCAAAAGTATCCATAGCTCTTAGTTCTGGCTCGACTAATTTAACCATAACCTGTGCTTGAGTTCGACTTTGCAGATCTACTTGCATATCTGAAATCATGCCATGACCATGTTTAGTCTCAATATCATTATCTATACGAAACAGAATGTTTTGAATTGCCAAGACCGTATTTAAGGTTGATTTTTCTGCTGCATCAACATTCATTTCAACCGTGATTCTAGGAAAATCATGAGGAACTTTTGGTTGACCAACAAAACGAATTTGTCCACCAGTAAATAGTCCGGCACTTATTAACATAATACCGACAAAGAACATTAGCACCGCATATCGATACTCTAAACAAACTGTTAATGCGGGGCGGTAATAGTTTTCGATAAGTGACTTTAACGATTTATCGACCCATGCTCTAAGCCTATCTAATGGATTTTTTGGGTTAAACTCTTTAACTTTCATTTTGGCTAAATGCGCAGGTAAAATGAGTTTAGATTCAACCAGAGAGAAAATTAAACAAAATACCACAACAAAACCAATTGATTTACTAAAGGCGGCACCGGGATCATTATCAAAAACAAAGGGTAAAAATACCGCTATAGTAGTCAATACACCAAACGTTGCTGGCATAGCAACCCGCTTAACACCGCGAATAACATTATCAGTGCTATGTCCATGCTGTTCTATTTCATCATGAGCGCTTTCTCCCATCACAATAGCATCATCGACAACAATACCCAGTACTAATATAAAAGCAAATAGACTGGTAATATTAATAGTAACGTTAACAAACTCCATTGGCATAACAAATAGAGTGCCTAAGAAACATACCGGTAAGCCCATCATCACCCAAAATGCTAACCTAACGCGTAAAAATAATGCCAACATGAGAAAGACCAAAACAGCACCACTTTTCATGTTATCCATCATCATATCCAGACGGCCTTCAAGGTAATAGGTCATATCAACCCAAGTTTCTAATTTTACACCTTGCGGTAATACTGTTGCTTTATCTTTGACAAACTGATTTACCACAGCAGCAACATCAGTAATACTTTGATTTTCAGCGGCACCAATAAAAAAGGTTACTGAATTCTTACCATTAAATTTTGAATATTGTAAACCCTCTTCAAAACCATCAATGACGGTTGCCAAATCCCCTAATAAAACCTTTGTGCCATCTTCTAAGGTCATTACCGGAATTTGCTCAAACTGATAGCCACGATAAGCTTGCTCTTCGACCCGCAAGTTAATGTAGCCATTTTCAGCACGAATTTGTCCCGCTGACATATTGCGAGAATGGCCGCGCACCGCATTAGCAACATCTGTGAAAGATAAATTGTATTCCCGTAATTTATCTTTACTAACTTCTATGGAAATTTCATAATCTAAACCACTATAAAAATCAGAAATATTCACTAATGATAATTGTTGAATTTCATCATGGATTTTTCTACCGAGCTCTTTTAGCTCTTCAATGGTTAAGTCTCCATATAAACTTAAATACATTACCTCTTGACGAAACTTTTCACGTTCAACTTTAATACGCTCCATACCATCAGGAAAGCTTGATATAGAATCGATAGTTGATTTTACCTCTTCTAGTACAAGTTGCGGATCATAATCATTATCGACTTCAAACCAACCATTGGAGTAGTTCCTATTTGAATAGGTGATGACTCGCTTTAATCCTTGAACAGACTCTAAAGCCTCTTCAACTTTAATGGTAATACCTTCCTCTACTTCTTGCGGAGCAGCGCCTGGATAGGGTGCATTATATGAAATCCAATTGATTTTGAACTGTGGAAACATTTGTTTATTAATAGTATTTATTGTAAACAAACCGCCGACCAAGATAAAAATCATCAGTAAATTAGCAGCAACACTATTTCGTGTGAACCAGGCAATGATGCCGCTTTGGGTATCAATATCTTGATGAGGCCGATTGAGGTTTTCACTATCATTTTTTTCATTGGTGATTGAATCAAGAGAACTCATATTTATTCTCCCGAATCTTTATTATTTGCCATTTGCGTTTCATTTTTATCTAGCTCAGAGTCTTTCTCTTCAAGCTCTTCTTCATCGGCTATTAACGCGAGTTTCATACCATCAACAGGGTAGTCTAACGCAGAAATAATGAGGCGATCGCCTTGCGCTAAACCGTTAGCAACAATGACATCACTGCCTTGCTGACGAACAATGTCAATAGCGACATAAAGCAGTTTAGATTCTTCATCTAAAATAGCCACCTTGCCATTGTTAACTAAATGGCGTGGCACCACAGTTGCCTGCGTAATATTATTACCAACCACTTGAGCATTGACATAACTACCAAAACGAAGCGGTGCATGCATAGCATCACTCTCTTCTAACTGATACGGATCATTAAACTCTGCAACCAAATATCCCATACGGCTTTTATTATCAACAACGCCTTCACTGCGAACTATTTTGGCCTGCCATTGCCTTGGCTTGCCGGCAAAATCCCCGAGTAAATTAACTTTCGCACCAATCCCTTGATTTTCAAGAAACTCTAGTTGGTTATCTGCTATAGGTAATCTTACTTGTGCAATTTGAGTTGCTAGTACATGGCCAATTTTACTACCTACGCCTACAAAAGAACCTAAACCTATATTACGACTATCAATCATAGCATCATAGGGTGCTCTAATTTCGGTTCTCTCCAGGTTGCGCTCAGCACGCAAAACAGACGCTTGCGCCGCTTTTACACGCGCAAGCTCTTGAGCAAGTTGCGGTTTTCTTAAACTAAGTTCCGTTGGTGATGTATCAGTTATTTGCTTCCACTCTCGCTCAGCGACTTTCCCCTGAGCGACTTCTTTTTCAAGAGCGGCCTTTGCAGTCGCCATCGCCGCTTGCGCATCAATTAACGCCGCTTGATAATCATTGGGATCGATGCGTGCTAATAATTGATTTTTTTTGACAAAGCCACCACGGACAAATGCCTCACTGAGCTCAACTATTTCGCCATTGACTTGCGCTATCAATTCAGTTTCATATTTTGGGGTTACCTTGCCATAAGAGCTGACCTCTAAGGTCATTGGCGCAACCGAGATTTCACTAACAGCAACAATAGGGGTGTTATCAACCTCAGGCTTTTCTTCTGGTGGCTTTTTCATACTAGAAAAGGCCACCATCACTGCGATACTTGCTGCAAGGATGACGGTAGGTATAATAATCTGTTTTTTAGTGGCCACTTTTAATCCCTTACTCTCTAAAAGTTTTTTAATTTGTGCCTTGCTTAAACATGCTAGCTTAGCAAATTGATCTTTATTTTTATTATTATCACGCAATCATAACCAATTCTTGGTGACAATTTTTAACAAAGATGTAACTCGTTATTACAAAATACACGCCAACAACATTTAAACATTAGTGCAAACTACTAAAAAAAATTAAAAGTTATTTATTTACATGGACTTAATTAGATAATAAAAAATTAAAAAGTATTTTACCTGAGAAAGTTATTTTCATAATTAAGTCACTTAGTTGGTTAATTTCGCCATGTTTTAGCACAAGTATCATAGCATTGTGAAGTTAACCATTTATTTAACGCTATCGACTAGGGTTTAAAACCTTGGGGATCATTAAGTTAATGCGTTACAATGAATCAAATTTTTTATCGGTAACTTTCATGACAGATTCGCAAAAAACAGTACAGGCAGCCATTGGTAAATTTAACCAACTCGAAGTTGTTGCTATTGCCGATAATGGTGCCTATTTAGATGCAGGAGATTTAGGAGAGATTTTACTACCAAATCGTTTTTTAACTGATGCTAGCCAAGTTGGTCAATACCTTAACGTTTTTCTCTATTTAGATTCCGCTGATAGATTGATAGCCACCACACAGACACCTTTAGCACAAGTTGGCGAATTTGTTTCTTTGAAGGTTATCCAAGTTAATAAAATGGGTGCTTTTCTTGACTGGGGCTTACCTAAGGATTTATTGGTACCTTATAACCAGCAACATACTAAGATGGAAGTGGGTAAGTTTTACCTGGTTAGGGTCTTTTTAGACCAACGCACTGAGCGTATTGCCGCATCCAGCAAGCTCGATAAATTTATCGATATTTGGCCCGCAGAATATGAGCAAGGTGATAAAGTTAACCTTATTATTGCGGGTAAAACTGATTTAGGCTACAAAGCTATCGTGAACGACTTACATTGGGGCTTACTTTATGACAATGAAATCTTCCAACCGTTGCGCATTGGCAAAAAAGTCACGGGTTATATTAATAAAATTAGAAGTGATGGTCGCTTAGATCTTATTTTAACACGTGGTAGTAAAAATAAAGTTAATGATTTCTCTGAAAAACTACTCGCGCATATTGCTGACAATGGTGGTATAAGTCCACTGCATGATAAAAGTACTCCAGAATTAATCCAAAGAACATTAGGGGTAAGTAAAAAAACCTTTAAAGCAACAGTAGGGAATTTACTTAAAAAAGGCAAAATAGCAATCGTAGAAAATGGTATCAAATTACTATAATTATTAAGAAGAGCTTTTAGTGTGAGAAGTTTGTTTTTAAATTTGACTATTATTATCAGTTGTGTTTTTTCAAACAGAGCATTGGCACTCGATGTTACTTATATAAGTCAAACTCTCAATTTAACGCCCTATTGGCATAAATCCTATGCTGTTGCTAGAGCCGCAGCGAAAGACCTAGATATCAATTTAACGATTATTGAAGGTCAAGGACACCACCTTTTACAAGCAGAAGTTATTGAAAAATTAGCTTCTAGTAGCGTTAAACCTGATTTGTTAATTTTTCATGCTTATAAACAAAATGCTCATGAATATTTAAATTTACTTGAACAAGCCCAAATTCCCTTTGTTACCTATTCCCAATTTTATAATTCAAGCTCCTTGAGTGAAGATGAACCGGTTAACACTAATCAAAGTGATTATAAGTACTGGCTTTCTGAATATCATGTTGAAAACAAACAAGGTGCGGCATTACTGGTTCATCGTTTGATTCAACAAGCAAAAAAGATCAAAAACCCCCAAAATAAAGAGCTTAAGCTTGTCGCATTTAGTGGTGATTTAATTAAAGAATCTCTGGAAAGAAGTCAGGGAGTTGCCGAACAAGTAAAACGAGAGCAAGGGGTCGTTTTAGTACAAGATATCGTGGCAAACTGGTTCGCTGATGATGCACAGAATAAATTTAAAATCCTCTACCAAAGACACAAAGGCATCGATATTGTTTGGTCAAGCTCTGACTCAATGGCATTAGGGGCTTTAGCCGCTGCTGTTGAGTTGGGCTTACAACCTAATAAAGACATTTTCATTGGCGGTTTTGACTGGAACTCTAAAGCGATCAGCAAGATAAAAGAAGACCAGCTTACTGCTTCTGCAGGTGGACAGTTTTATAATATCGCTTGGTTATTAGTCCAAGTGTACGATCATTTTAATCGTCAGGCACCTTTTTCAAAGTCTTCAAGAGTTAATGATAAATACTCAATTATTGACAAAAATAACCTTAACAAATTTGAAAAGCTCACTGATACAGATATTCTACCTGCCATTAATTTTTATTGCTTTACTAAAACTTATACTCAACAAAATGATTATGACTTTTCAATGGAGAATTTACTCAAACAAGCTAACCGAAAAAAAAATCAGCAGTGCAATTAACATGGCTTAACAGCCAAGATATCATCCCTTGCAATAACGGCTTAAGCATTGAAGGTCCACTTATTAATTCTTTTGCAATTTCGCAAGTAAAAAACCAATATAATAATAGCTATACTGGTTTTTTAGCTCATTTACTTAAAGCTCAAAGTAGTTAGTAAATACTTTATATAGCTCTGTACCTTGATTAACACTAGCTGAAGCAAAGTGCAAAATAGGTATGACCTTTTGCTCAAGTGAGACATAGTGCAAAGCTTCTCCATCGCCATAATTATCCATGCGAAGAATTCTCGCCAAAGGCTCTCCCGCCGCTAAAGGTTTGCCAAAATCTGCAAGATAATCAACCATGCCACCCATTGGGGAATACATGGCCTTATAATCTTTCAAATAACATGCGTATCGAGTCATTTTTTCCGGCTGGTATCTTGTTGCAGCAATAATGCCTTTATATTGCAAATAAGATAAAATACTCAGCGCATCTTGTTTAGCGACATCAAGATCAATTTGTTCTTGGGAGCCCAGTTCTACGGTAAAGCTTTCTTTTTCAAAACTCCCTTGTCCCATTTTAATATTTCGCCCTAAGTCTTGATAGGCTTGTTGTAAAGACCACCATGGGCAAAATGTCGCTTCATCCATAGCACCATCAAAGTCATTTGGAATAAGTAAGGTATGTTCAATATTAAAGTATTCAGCACTCTGTTGCGCGTATTCAGGACAATATAAATGCTTGCTTGATATCGGCCCTGTATGTAAATCTAAAACAAAATCAGCTTGATGAGCGAGACGTTGTAATTGATATGCTATTCGTTGCCCCGTGGTTAACCCCCAAATATTATGTTCTAATTTTTGTTCAATTTGATCCAGCAATAGCTGTTTAAAATTCACTTCGATCGCTTCATCACTGAGGTCAATGTTTTGCTGAGCAAATGGTGAAATAACACTTTGGTCAAAATGGTACATTCGGTTCCAATTAATCCCAGTGATGGGATCAAAACGCCCGAGTGTATATTCACCATTCTTATGATTGCAGGCCACAGGGTTAGCGTAAGGAACAAGGGTAATATTTCCGGTTAAATTACAATGCTGCAACAACTCTAGTAACTGAAAAATTACCGCATTACCTTGAACTTCTGCACCGTGCATATTGGCTTGGATATATACACTTGGGCCACTAGCACCTATCTGTTTAAAAGTATAAACAGGAACGGTTAGTTTAGCACCACTAGCCATTTCGCCAACCGGCATTATTTCTTTAGAAAAATGATTCATTTGATAACAACCTTGCTTTAGGCTAAGTAAGAAGAAGCAGGCTGAGCAGGTCTAATTTCACTCAGTTCACCATGTTGATATATATATTCGGCGGCTAATTGATGACATAAGAAAAACGGCATACTTTCTGTGAAACCATAAGCGCCACAGTAGCCAAAAACTAAGTTTTCACCTACAGCAATATCATTAGGAAGGCTCAGTTGACCCAACTTATCCATACTAGTGCAAAGAGGGCCATGAATATCAAATGACTCTAGCGTTATCGTGCTTTCAACAGCTTGTTGTCGTAACACACTAACAGGGAAAGGTTGCTCAGTTATCGCTGGTCGAAGCAAATGGTTAATACCCGCTGCAATGACCAATTGTTCCTGACCGAAATTCACCTTTCTATCGACAATTGGCACGACATAATAACCGCATTCAGCGACGGCAAAACGTCCAAGTTCAAGCCATAACTCTTTTACGCCCGCCTTCGATTTTATCACGGCCAAATCATCAATAACCTTTGACCAAGATAAAGTCTGACCATCGCCTAAGTAATCAATGCCCAGACCACCTCCTAAATCAAGTACGTCAAGAGTCATACCGATATTCTCGGCTAATGCGCGCAAAGGAGCAACCATTTGAGACCATAAAGAAAACATTTTTTCATTACAAAGCATATTGCCCCATTGAAAAATATGAAGACCACATAAATCTAATGCCGGAAAGCTGTCAACATGAATACTCTGCCACTGCGCTACAGCTAAGCCAAAGGGAGTTAAACAATTGCCACCTAATGGATTTTTTTCGCCTTCATCCCATTGAAGTTGTACTCTAAGCAATACTTTAGGCTTAGTTAATTTTCCAGTTGATGACTCTTGCTCAAGTACCACTTCATTTAACCAAATCAGTTGATTAAGACTTTCAACCACAAAGGTAGCAACACCTTGATTAACAAAATCTGCAAGCTGTTTTTTTGATTTAGCAGGGCCGGTATTTAGCACACGTGCAGGGTCGATATCCTGTGCTAAGACTTGAGCAAGTTCGCCACTACTCGCGACATCAAAATTAAACCCTTCACTATCTAACGTTTGAATTATTTTTGATAGTGGATTAGCTTTTACAGCGAACCACAACTTAACAACATCTTGCTGCTGCAAACTAGCTAAATGCTCTTTTAAGGCATCAAGGTGATAAACAAAATAACCCTGTTCATCTTCTGGTGAGACATGTTCAATGAGTGAGTTTTTAATGCTTGGGTCAAACCAAGTTGGAGTAGTCATGATAATTTTCTTTCTATCTTAATAATTCAAGCAAATATGCCTATTAATAAATTAACTTTACGCTGTAAATCTCCAACTAAAGGCAAAAGCACATAGATGATGTTTCTCCATGATTACTTTTTAATGCTTAGGTTGAGGCTTACAGCGACAAGCGGCTTAATTAACGAAGAATTGATTCTAATTCTAGCGAAGCATCACTCTGTTCATCGCGATATTTTACGATGAGTGCACAAGCCATATTTAAACCTTGTGTTTGTGCCCACTCGCCTTTTACAGGACGAGTACCAGGCACAACAACGGCGCGTTCTGGAATTTCTGCACCTTTTTCACGCATAACTTGGTTAACGCAATCATAAACAGGGACAGATTTAGAAAGCGACACACCCGGTGCTAAGACAGCACCTTTTTTAACAACAATACCTTCAACCACGACAACGCCAGCGCTCAAAAAAGCATCATCTTCAATAATCACTGGACTAGCACCAACGGGCTCTAGTACTCCGCCAATTTGTACCGCAGCAGAAACATGTACATTTCTTCCTATTTGCGCACAAGAGCCAATTAATGCATGACTATCAACCATGGTACCACTATCAACATAAGCACCGACATTAATATAAGCAGGAGGCATAATAATAACGCCTTCAGCAACATATGCCCCTGCACGTACAGAGGAACCACCCGGTACTAGGCGCACACCATCTTGTGGTGCAAACTGACGTGCTGGCAAGTTATCTTTATCGACAAATCCCTGATAGTTATCGCCAAAAGCAACATTTTTACCTGCTTTAAAAGCCGCTAAAATACCTTGCTTTACTTCAACATTAGCATGCCAGTTACCTGATTCATCTTGGTTTGCTGCACGTAAAGTACCTGATTCTAACTGCGCTAATACATCTTGCCAGTTCATTTTTCACTCCGCTTATCTGATATAATGTGTATATAAATAAAGACTATTAAGCAATTAACAGCCCCATAATATGGGATTAATAAAATCTATTAATTAATGCGGAGAGCTGGGCGATTACAAAGAAGAGCAAAATGCTACTAGAGTCAACATTATGGCTAATATGCAAAGACCAGAAGCTCCCCACTTTGTGAATCAATGTCATGATTAATTCAAGTGACAGTTGTTGGGATTCAGCCCAGAACTTTATATCAATATAAAGTAAACAACCGATAAATAAGCCATCAAAAAGCTATTTATCTCGGCGTTAATCCCCCTCATTACCATCTACAAAGTTTGATCTTTGTATTTGAATATATCAAAACAATGGTAACTACCTGGTTAACGCTCCTCTTCTGGCCCTATTAAAGTTTAGCGGTTTATAATTCAACCATTAAACTGGAATAAGGGACGAGCGCTATTTAAGCATTATTTTCCGCCCTATTCAATTAACTTAAGTCAAATTTACCTATTCCCTTATACTGATTTGCCGTAGAATATAACCTTTGTTATTTTTCTAGCCTAAGCCCTATGCCATTAACGAATTCAAGCCAAGTATTGTTGCGTAATAGTGAATTAATTATTGCCGATAGCCCACTTTTTATAAATTTGCCTGAAGATGGCTTTATTGATGCTTATTTTACCTTACAACCTGACGCTAAAATAAGTTGTTTTAATAATAACTTTCTCGATTACCAAGCGATTCAAGAGAAACATGGTGCTAAAGTTACCACGACTTTTGCCAGTGTTTACCAAACAAACACTTGCCATGATTTAGTGATCATTGCTTTTCCTAAAAGCAAAGCTGAGCTCAGTTATACCCTTGCAATGATTGCCCCTTGTGTTAGCAAAACAACAAAAATTTTACTTATTGGGGAAAAAAAAGGCGGTATACAATCCAGTACTAAATTAACTAAACAGCAGCTTTTTAATTATCATAAAGTTGATGCCGCAAGGCATTGTTTACTTTTTGCAGGACTTTTTAAGCCAGAAGAGCTAAACAAAGCTTTTAACATAAAAGCCTGGTTCGAAAAATATCAAATAACTATTGATGGCATAGCGATAACTATTGCTTCGCTGCCAGGAGTTTTTAGTCAGAAAAAGCTTGACCTAGGCACTGAACTTTTATTAAAGCACTTACCTGAAAAGATGGCCGGTAAAGTTCTCGATTTTGGTTGTGGAGCCGGAGTTATCAGCTGTTTTATTGGTAAGAAATTTCCACAGGCAGACTTATCTTTGTTAGACGTTAGTGCTTTAGCGCTCACCTCTGCGCAAGAAAGTTTAAAACTTAACGATATTACTGGTAATGTTTTTCCCTCAAATAGCTTATCGCAAGTCAAGGAAAGCTACCAACATGTGGTGTCTAACCCTCCTTTTCATCAAGGTGTTAAAACTCATTATCTCGCTACTGAAGTGTTCCTAACTAATATTCATAAACACCTACATAAGCAGGGTGACATTACCATAGTAGCCAATAGCTTTTTGCGTTATCAGCCTATAATACAAGAACATATAGGAAAAACTCGTATAATAACCCAACAACAAGGTTTTACTATTTACCAAGCTCAGCTATCATCAAAGTAATAACGATAATTTAATTAGATGTCATGCCAAACTTAATCAATCTCCCTTCATTAAATAGTAAGATAATACAAAGCATTTTAGCCTTAAGCACTTTGATTTTGCTTTCTGCCGCAATGACCATTATTAATTTGGCTAACAAGAATGGTAATGAAAACGTTGCTAAAGAGACACATGCGTGGGCTAATATATTAGCCCAAAATAGCCGCCGTTTTTTAATAAGCGATACGGATAATAGTCAAAGTAAGCTAAAAAAAGAGCTCAAACAACTCATTACGACACCATTAATCAATCGTATACATGTATATCGCTTAAATAAAGATGGCAGTATTGTTTATTTCAGTAGCTACAATAAAAATCATAAGTTTCCTGCTATTAGCGATAAAATCGCAGAAATCCCTAAACTTCGTACAATTCAATATTACGCGGAACATGTTGAACTGGTTGTAGATATTAAACAAGGAGACGAAGTTTTAGGTTATTTATTCATCCAATCTAGCTTACTTGATAAACTTGGCTTTATCGAAAAATTAATTTATGTAGTGTTAGGTTTTTTATTCTTATCTCTTGTTTTGGCTTTTGCGGCTTCTCAATGGCTCTTCCATAAAGCTAATCAACCCCTTGTTAAGTTGATTGAAGATATTGGTCAAATATCACAAAATAAAGATTATCAAGCTCAACTGCCAACTCAACCATATAAAGAGCTCGATATACTAACTAAGAATATTAATGTACTGCTGCACAGAACCGACAAACACATTAAGAACCTAGTAGAGGAAAACCAACATGGTTTATCTCAAAACCAAGCACTTGAAAATCGACTTAGTGCTAGAACTGATGCACTGAAAGAATCAAACCAAGAGCTATTATCTACCTTAGAAAAACTGCATGAATTTCAAGGCCAATTAGTCGAAACAGAAAAGATGGCTTCACTTGGTGATATGGTTGCCGGCATTGCCCATGAAGTTAATACCCCAATCGGCTTAGGTGTAACAGCGTCAAGTTTGTTGTCAGATAAATTACATGAAATAAAACAAGCTTTCGAAAATAAAACACTCAGATCGAGTCAGTTAAAGAAATTCCTAGCCGACAGCGACGAAAATGTTGCCATTATATTCCGTAATTTAGAACGTGCTGCTAAGTTAATCTCAAGCTTTAAAAAGGTCGCTGTTGACCAATCTAGTGCTGAGAGCCGAACCTTTAATGTCCGAGGCTTATTAGATGAAGTACTATTAACATTATCAGCAAAATTAGACTCTACTAATGTAACAATCGAAATTAACTGCCCCGAAAACCTTTTTATCAATAGTAAACCAGGCCCAATTAATCAAATTTTGATAAATTTGATTCTTAATTCTATTTATCATGCTTTTGAAGGACTTGAGCATGGTAACATTATAATTAATGTGATGAACTTCAGTGATCAATTACATATAAATTACAGTGATGACGGTATTGGTATTGATGACTCTGTCAAGGCCAGAATCTTCGAGCCTTTCACTACAACAAAGCGAGGTAGCGGAGGTAGTGGTTTAGGTATGCATTTGGTCTACAATTTAGTAACCCAGGCATTAGATGGTCATATCATGCTAGAAAATGATTTATCTCATGGTGTAAGTTTTGACATAACATTTCCAGTAGAGTTAGCAGCAAGTTAATGAGATAATAACCTTTTGGAAATTGTTTTTTCATTATCCCTTGACTAAAATAGATAAATAATTGTAAAAACTTACTATAAACAAAAAAATACTCCAATAGTTATAAAAAATATTAGGTAAAAATCAATATGCAAACGTACCAAATACTAGTTGTCGAAGATGAAGACGTCACCCGTTTTAATTTACGCAATTTATTTGAAGCAGAAGGTTATCAGGTTTTTGAAGCTATTGATGGCGATAGTATGGCTGAACAATTAAAGCAAAATGCTATCAATTTGGTGATTATGGATATTAATTTACCAGGTAAAAATGGCTTGTTGTTAGCTCGTGAGTTAACTGTGAATAAAGAATTAGGTCTTATTTTCCTTACCGGTCGTGATAGCGATATAGATAAAATACTGGGTTTAGAAATTGGTGCCGATGATTACCTAACAAAACCATTCAATCCTCGTGAACTCACGATCAGAGCGAGAAATATTTTAAGCCGCATTGGTCAAACTGCCAGTGAACCCCTACAAAGCATCATAAGTTTCAATCAATGGACTTTAGACGGAAACTCTAGACAAATGACAAGCCCTGAAGGAGAAGTGATAGCTATCCCACGTGGCGAGTATCGTGCGTTAAGTTTACTTATCCAAAATGCGGGTAAAATTATTTCTAGGCAAGAGTTAATAAAAGAGATGACTGGAAGAGATTTACGTTCAAATGATCGTACTGTTGATGTAACAATAAGAAGATTACGTAAACACTTCGAGTTAAACAAAAATACGCCAGAGTTAATAAATACTATTCATGGTGAAGGTTACCGCTTTGTTGGTACCTTAGATTAAGACAAACCGAAAGGGAAATATGGTATTTCCCTCAATCAAAACTCAACAATCTTTTAGCCAAATTATAAATGCTGAAATAGCTTCTGTATTGGCTACTTTCAAATCAGCTAACATGAGTGCTTTTTCCTCTTGAGATGCTGTTGTAGTTTCTAAACTCTTTAGTTGACTATGTAAATATGTCATACCAACACTAGCCGCAGCTCCTTTCATTTTATGACAGTTTTCCCGCCATGCGATAACATTATCATTGAGTTGGGCATTGCTAATATCAGTTAAATAAATATCAACTTGCTGACAATACAAGGAAAACATCTTTTCAACGATATTTTTACCCAAACTATCTAAATAACCTTGCAGTAGTTCATAATCCAAGCAAGGAATTGTTTGTTTTACTTCCACAGGTATATCCAAACTATCAATAATAAAATTTAGTCTAACAAGTTTTCTTGGTAAATAACAGCTGGTAAATCAGCAAAAAATAACACTAAAAGTATTGATAATAATAGAGAAGTTATTTTTATAACTATATTTTTATGCTGTGCCTGCACAACGATAATGCTTACTGTTAAAAAATAAGCTAGAATATGCGCCCTTAGAAATACTCTTGAGAATATTTACTATTCAGATCTCGGAGTATTAGTTTAGTAATTATCGCTTTAAAGTGGGGTCGACATGACAACATCAATGCCAGATATAGCCAATCATACAACAGCCCAAACAGAAGGTACCCTTGACTGGGTTGGTATGAGTAATATTGAAATGCCAATTATGGTTGGCTCTAAGGGTGAAAGTGAGCGCATGGTATCGTCTTATATAGATGCTTTTGTTAATTTGAAACAAGCAAAAGCTAAAGGTATACATATGTCACGCCTTTACCTACTCATTGATGAATTATCAACCAACAGTACGCTTAATTACCAAAGCCTAGTAAGTTTACTTGATGGTTTCATCAGTAGTCATCAAGAACTAAGTGATAAAGCGAAAGTTAAGTTTAGCTTTGACTATCACCTTCGTAGAAAATCATTGATCAGTGGTAAAGAAGGTTGGAAGGCATACCCTGTGACATTAACGGGTCAACTCAATAGAGGAGAACTCACCATAGAGTTAGCGATTGACGTGCCTTACTCTTCAACTTGTCCATGTTCTGCTGCGCTTGCCAGACAATTAATACAAAAAGCTTTTAAGGATAAATTCACTGAAAATAGTGATTTATCACACAGTGATATTCATGACTGGCTTGGAAGTACAGAAGGCGTTGTTGCTACACCGCACTCGCAGCGTTCTATCGCTGAAGTGAAAGTCAAACTTAATTCAAAAGTTAATGACTTCCCAATTACTGAATTAGTCGACCTAATAGAAGAATCATTACAAACACCGGTTCAAGCTGCAGTTAAACGTGAAGATGAGCAAGAATTTGCTCGTTTAAATGGTCAAAACTTAATGTTTTGTGAAGATGCGGCTCGTCGTTTGCAGTACAGCATGAATACGGCAGAAAATTTCGATGATTTTTGGTTGCGTATAAATCACTTAGAGTCTTTACATGCGCATGATGCTGTGAGTGTTACCACAAAAGGTATCGAAGGTGGCTATCAGCCTTAACCCCCATTGAGAATATTTTAAAAGCCAATAGTGATTTTACTATTGGCTTTTTTTATGCCTGATTTACACTAAAATTAATTATTTTAATTATTTTAATTATTTTAATTATTTTAATTATTTTAATTATAACGATGATAAATACTTAATATCACCACAACATATAAAACCTATGAAAATGTAATTTTATTTCATTAAATTTCAGCTAAAGAATGAAGAAATATGACACGAAACACATTAAACCAATTAATTACAATAACTTAAGCTTATCTATTCCCACCGATTCATCGATAGCCAGAAAAAAAATGAAAATAAATTACGAGCAAAAGCTCTACTTTTATTGACCTTTGCCGATTAACTGGGTAATGTTGAGTGTCCCATTTACTTAAAAAGTAGAGTATTTATGCATTTTTTCCATGCATTTATTCCCTTTTGACTGTCCTGTAAGTAAATTGGCTTATTATTAGGAGAAAGAAATGCAGCTTTATGATCATAGCGTCCAAAAAGATAATTGTGGTTTTGGCTTAATTGCTCATCAACACGGTGAAACCAGCCACAAACTAATTAAGACCGCTATTTCAGCATTAGATCGTATGCAACATCGTGGTGGTATAGCCAGCGATGGTAAAACAGGTGATGGCTGTGGCTTATTATTGCAAAAGCCTGATAGTTTTTTTCGCGCTGTAGCCGCAGACAATAACTGGAAACTTGGAAAGAAATACGCAGTAGGCATGGTTTTCCTTAACCCTGATCCAATCGAAGCGGCTCTTTCAAAGAAAGTATTAGAAGAAGAGTTAACAAATGAGAGTTTAACTTTGGTCGGTTGGAGAACGGTTCCTACTGATACTTCTGTTTTAGGCGAAATCGCTATAGGCAACTTACCAACAATTGAGCAGGTTTTTGTTGATGCTCCTCCAGGGTGGAGGAACTTAGATTTAGAACGCCGTTTATATATGGCTCGTCGTCGCGCTGAAAAACGTATTAGCGATGAGAGATTTTATGTAGCTAGCTTGTCTTGCTTGGTTACTATCTACAAAGGCTTGATGATGCCAGTAGATTTACCTAACTTTTATTTAGACCTAGCTGATATTCGCATGCGTAGTGCTATTTGTGTATTTCATCAGCGCTTTTCTACTAATACATCGCCACAGTGGCATCTTGCGCAACCATTTCGCTACCTAGCACATAATGGTGAAATAAATACTATTAATGGTAACCGTCAATGGAGTCGCGCGAGAACATACCGTTTTAAATCGCCATTATTGCCAGATCTACAAGACGCAGCACCATTTGTCGGTCAAACAGGTTCAGATTCATCTTCGCTTGATAATATGCTTGAGCTATTTTTAGCTGGTGGTATGGATCAATACCGTGCAATGCGACTATTAATGCCCCCTGCATGGCAGAATAGTCCGCTAATGGACGATGATCTACGCGCATTTTATGAGTTTAACTCAATGCATATGGAGCCATGGGATGGACCCGCTGGTGTGGTAATGACCAATGGTCGCCATGTTGCTTGTAACTTAGACAGGAACGGTTTACGCCCTGCTCGTTATGTGCTTACTCGAAATGGATTTATTACCTTAGCTTCAGAAGTTGGTATCTGGGATTATGGTGAAGATGAAGTTGTTGAAAAAGGGCGTGTCGGCCCTGGTGAGATGTTAGCCGTTGATACTTATACAGGGAAAATATCTCACTCTGCAGATATTGATAACGACTTAAAAGGACGCCACCCTTACAGAGAGTGGCTCAACAAAAATATCCGTCGTTTAGTCCCTTTTGATGAGCTAGAAGCGAACTTAATTGGTCAACGCGTCTTTTCAGATGAAGAGATGAGCCAATACCATAAAATGTTTAATTATAGTTATGAAGAGATTCAGCAAGTAATTAAAACATTAGCTGAAAACGGTCAAGAAGCAACAGGTTCTATGGGTGATGATACCCCTATGGCTGTTTTATCGAGTCAAACACGTACCTTGTATGATTACTTCCGTCAACAATTTGCCCAGGTAACGAACCCCCCCATTGACCCATTACGTGAACGTTATGTTATGTCACTCGGTACTTGTATCGGTCGTGAACATAACGTATTCAATGAAACCTCTGGCCATGCGGATCGTATGCTGTTTTCAACGCCTATTCTGATGTATACCGGATTAAAACAGTTACGTGACCAAGACCCTGAGCATTATCGTTCAGATACATTAACCTTATGCTACGATGCTAAAGAAGGATTAGAAGCGGCTATTAAACGTTTATGTAATCAAGCTGTCGATTTAGTGCGAAATAGTGGTACCGTTATTCTGGTATTATCAGATAGAAATATCCAACGCGGCTTATTGGTTGTTCCAGCAGCTATGGCTGTTGGTGCTGTTCAAAAGCGCTTAGTTGAAGAGCAACTTCGCTGTGATTCAAACATTATAGTTGAAACCGCATCAACTCGTGATTCACACCATTATGCTGTTTTGTTAGGCCTAGGTGCTACAGCAATATACCCGTATTTAGCTTTTGAAACTATCGAACAATTAGTTGAACAGGGACAAATTAATCTATCAGCCCGTGATGCCATTGTTAATTACCGCGAAGGTATTAATAAAGGCTTATTGAAAATACTCTCTAAAATGGGTATTTCTACCATTGCCAGTTACCGTTGTGCCGGCTTATTTGAAGTTATTGGATTGAATGACGATATCATGGAACTTTGTTTTAGTGACTTACCCAGTCGCATCAAAGGTGCCGATTTTAGTGATATTCAACAAGACAGCATTAATTTAGCGCGTAAAGCATTTTTGCCTCATCAAAAATTAACTCACGGTGGTTTATTAAAATACGTTCACGGAGGTGAATATCATGCATTCAACCCTGACGTAGTTAATTACTTACAACGCGCCGTACAAAATGGTAATTATGATGACTACCGCACTTATGCTGATCAGGTTGACCAACGTCCTGTCGCCACGATTCGTGATTTATTAAGCTTTAAAGAAGATTGTCAGCACATTTCACTCGATAAAGTAGAATCTGAAAGTGAAATGTTCAAACGCTTTGATAGTGCCGCTATGTCTATTGGCGCCTTGAGCCCTGAAGCACATGAAGCACTAGCCATCGCTATGAACCGTCTGGGTGGTTTTTCTAACTCAGGTGAAGGTGGTGAAGATGAACGTCGATTTGGTACTGTCAAGAACTCACGTATCAAACAAATAGCTTCTGGTCGTTTTGGCGTAACCCCTCACTATTTGGTTAATGCCGATGTTTTGCAGATCAAAGTTGCACAAGGTGCAAAACCAGGTGAAGGTGGGCAATTACCCGGTGATAAGGTATCACCACTTATTGCAAAACTGCGTTACTCTGTACCAGGAGTCACCTTAATTTCGCCACCGCCACATCATGACATTTATTCGATTGAAGATTTAGCTCAGCTTATTTTTGATTTAAAACAAGTCAATTCAAAGGCGGTAATTTCAGTTAAATTAGTTTCCGGTCCTGGTGTTGGTACAATCGCATCTGGTGTTGCAAAGGCATACGCTGACTTTATCACCATTTCAGGTTATGACGGCGGTACAGCTGCTAGCCCACTAACTTCGGTCAAATATGCCGGGTGTCCATGGGAGCTAGGCTTAGCAGAAGCACATCAATCCTTAGTGACTAATGGCTTACGCCATAAAGTGCGCTTACAGGTTGATGGTGGCTTAAAAACCGGTGTTGATATAGTTAAAGCGGCTATTTTAGGCGCTGAAAGTTTCGGTTTTGGTACGGCGCCAATGGTCGCATTAGGCTGTAAATTCTTGCGTATATGCCATCTCAATAACTGTGCTACTGGTGTTGCTACTCAAGACGATGTATTGCGTGAACAATTCTTTAAAGGCTTACCTGAACAAGTCATGAATTACTTTAAGTTTATTGCTCGCGATGTACGAGAAATTCTCGCTCGACTTGGCGTTGAAAGCTTAACAGATATCATTGGACGCGTTGACTTACTAACCCAGATTGATGGCATTAGTGCCAAACAAAGTAAATTAGATTTATCAGCAATTATTGCACCGGTTAACGCGGGTGATAATACCGCACTGCATCAAACAGAAGAAAATACTGCCTTTGATGAAGGTAAACTAAACCAAGAAATATTGGCAGTGACAAGTGAAGCTGTTGCCCATAGTAGTGGTGGTGAATATCGCTTTAAAATTCAAAATACTGACCGTTCAGTCGGCGCAACTATTTCAGGAGAAATCGCGCGTTATCATGGTGACCAAGGCATGGCAGCCTCACCAATTACCCTTCATTTAACAGGTACAGCGGGACAAAGTTTTGGTGTCTGGAATGCGGGAGGCTTACATTTGATTTTAACGGGTGATGCCAATGATTATGCTGGCAAAGGTATGGCTGGTGGTAAGTTAACCATTAAACCTCCGGTAGGCGTTGAATACTTGAGCCATAAAACAATGATCATGGGTAATACCTGTTTATATGGTGCAACAGGTGGAAAATTATTTGCTTGCGGCCGCTCGGGTGAACGATTTGCAGTACGAAATTCGGGTTGTCATGCTGTTGTTGAAGGAACAGGCGACCACGCTTGTGAATATATGACCGGTGGTATTGTTACCATATTGGGTGATATTGGCGTTAACTTTGGCGCAGGGATGACAGGCGGTTTTGCTTATGTTTTAGATGAAGCCGGTGATTTAGATGTTCGCTTAAACAAAGAGTCAATTGAAATGCTTGATATAGCAGATTTAGCTATCCATCAAGAACATTTGCGCGGCATTATTAACCAACACTTTGAAGAAACAGGAAGCTTACGTGCTCAAAATATTCTTCAAGACTTTGATAGTTTTGCGCCATTATTTAAATTGATCAAACCAACGGCTACAGATGTAAAGACCTTATTAGGTCACCGTAGTCGTTCTAGTGCTGAACTTCGTGTACAAGCACAATAATTGATAAGAATTGAGGATTAAATAATGAGCAAAAATGTTTATCAATTTATTGATGTAAAACGAATCGACCCAGCTAAAAAATCACTGAGCGAGCGGAAGATTAACTTTGTTGAAATTTATCAACCTTTAGGTAGTGAACAAAGTGCAGGTCAAGCGGACCGCTGTTTAGACTGTGGTAATCCATACTGTGAGTGGAAGTGTCCGGTGCACAACTATATTCCACAATGGTTAGAATTAGTCACGGAAAATAGAATTTTTGAAGCTGCTGATCTGTGCCATGAAACCAATAGCTTACCCGAGATGTGTGGTCGAGTTTGCCCACAGGATAGGTTGTGTGAATCAGCTTGTACCTTAAATGATGAATTTGGTGCGGTAACAATAGGTAATATTGAGAAGCATATTACTGATACGGCTATCTCTCAAGGTTGGAAACCAGACTTATCTCATGTGGTGAAAACCAATAAACGTGTTGCCGTTATTGGCGCAGGTCCTGCGGGCTTAGCCTGTGCAGATGTACTGACACGCAATGGTGTAGACGTGGTTGTTTATGACAGACACGCTCAAATCGGTGGCTTATTAACCTTTGGTATACCGTCTTTTAAATTGGAAAAAGACGTTATTCAAACTCGTCGTGAAATTCTCGAGGGAATGGGAATAGAGTTTCGTTTAAATACTAATGTAGGTACAGATATTAGTTTTGAAGAAATTAGTGCCGAGCATGATGCCGTTTTCCTAGCCTTGGGCACTTATAAGGATATGACTGGCGGTTTTGAACATGAAAATGCTCCAGGTGTCTACAATGCTTTAAATTTCCTTATCGGTAACACGCAAAACTTGATGGGCATTACTGCTGAACAAAGTAACCAAGTCAAACCTTACGTGAACTTCAAAGATAAAAAAGTTGTTGTTCTTGGTGGTGGTGATACGGCAATGGATTGTGTTAGAACTTCAATTAGGCAAGGTGCTAGCGAAGTCACTTGTGCCTATCGTCGTGACGAAGCTAACATGCCAGGTTCGCCTCGTGAAGTTCAAAATGCTAAAGAAGAAGGTGTTAATTTTGCATTTAACCTCCAGCCACTTGATATTGCAATTGATGATAATGGCAAAGCTATCGGGGTTCACTTTGTTAAAACACAATTAAGTGAGCCTGATGCTAACGGTAGGCGCAGTCCAGAAGCAATTCCGGGCTCAGAGTTTGTCATGGAAGCTGATGCGGTAGTCATTGCATTTGGTTTCTTACCAAGTCCGCCTAAATGGATGGTAGAAGCTGGTGTAGAACTTGACTCACGTGGCCGTGTTGTGGCTGTAGATAACTCTGAATTTGCCCTACAAACTACCAAGCAAAATATATTTGCCGGTGGTGATATGGTGTTAGGCTCTGACTTGGTGGTTACAGCCATTGATCAAGGCCGTAAGGCAGCAATGGGTATATTAGATTATGTTACCAGTGAGTAACTCGAATAAATGAACAGAGAAGCTGCTATTTCTAGCAGCTTTTTTTTACTTTTATTAAGGTGATAAGGCTTAAATTTACAAGAACGTTATGATTTTAGTTTCTCATATATACAAAACTCTAAATCATAGGCATTTTTTTCATCTCTGGGCCTAAACTCACTAGCGACCTTTTTCCAACTTCCATCATCGTAATTTGGAAATTGTGTATCACCGGCAATCTTAGCATTAATATGCGTTATGTAGAGCCTATTTGTAGCAGGTAGGCAATGCTTATAGATAGCGCCGCCACCTATAACCATAATTTCTTTCACGGCAACGCCGCCATCAGAGCCATCAACGAGTGCCAGAGCTTGCTCAACAGAGGAAACCACATCGACTAAATCAGCACCCTTTCCTTGTGGTATATAATTGTCATCACGCGTGATAACAATGTTTCTTCTCCCAGGTAAGGCCATGCCAATAGATTCATAAGTTTTGCGCCCCATAATGATTGGCTTTCCTAAGGTAACCTTTTTAAAGTAGGCTAAATCGGCAGGTAAATGCCATGGCATATCGTTATCTTTACCAATAATATTATTATCAGCTGTTGCGACTATCATGGATAAAATGGTCATAAAGTTTCTCAAAGTTATTTTTAATTATTATCGCTAGAAAATTACCGAAGACATAGCAAAAGAGCACGGCTTTAAATCGATAAAACCGTGCTCTTTTTTATTTCTCTATTGCTGTGTTATGGACGATATTCCACTTCAACATCGTAATCATCCTCATTCCAGTCATCATCATCAAGCTCATCACCTAACTCATGTGCTGAAAGTGTATCTTCATGGTAAGTATCCCACTTAAATTCAACAGTTTTACCATCGATAACGTCTTCTTCTTCCACAGGAAGCTTTTCAATAAAGGTCATCACCTTTTGCGTTAGTTCTTCAGTGCCCAATTTATTAAACGCTGAAATGCTATGTACTTCGCCTTGCCAATCAAGACCTGTTAATATTTTATCGGTTACTTCCTTAGCCTCTTCTTCAAGCAGTAAGTCAAGTTTATTAAAAACAATCCAACGTGGCTTGCTCGCAAGCTTTTCATTGTGCATTTCTAATTCACTGATAATCGTCTTGGCATTTTCTAACGGATCAGAGCCATCAATTGGCATAATATCAATGATATGTAAAAGAACACGGCAACGTTCAAGATGCTTTAAAAATTGTGTACCAAGACCAGCGCCGTCAGCCGCACCTTCTATAATGCCAGGGATATCGGCAATAACAAAACTACGCTGGCTATCTAAACGGACTACACCTAGGTTTGGCGTCAGTGTGGTAAAAGGGTAATCTGCTACTTTAGGCTTAGCCGCTGAAACACTTCGAATTAATGTTGACTTGCCCGCATTAGGTAAACCAAGTAAACCAACATCAGCAAGTAACAATAGCTCTAATTTCAAATTACGAATTTCACCCGGTGTCCCATCAGTCTTTTGGCGAGGAGCTCGGTTGGTACTGCTCTTAAAACGGGTATTACCAAGGCCATGCCAACCACCTTTAGCTACCAATAACTTTTGATCTTTATGAGTCAAGTCGCCTATTAGTTCACCAGTGTCTTGATCGATAACACGAGTACCAACAGGTACTTTAAGTATTAAATCATCAGAGCTTTTACCCGTGCAATCTCGACTTTGTCCGTTTTGCCCACGCTTTGCTCGATGAAAGCGCTCAAAGCGATAATCAATTAGTGTATTCCAGCTTTCGTCTGCGATAAGAAAAACGTCACCACCGTCACCACCGTCACCACCATCAGGACCGCCAAATTCAATGTATTTTTCTTTACGGAAACTGACACAACCGTTGCCGCCATCACCCGCTTCAACTCTGATCTCAACTTCATCTACAAATTTCATGGTATCTCAATAACCCTAATGTGGTAATGCTTTTACAATTACCGCTAGTATAAACTATTTTCAGCTGACTAAATATTATTCTTAATCAACTAAAAAAAACTAAAAAAAAACCTCGCTATGAAGCGAGGTTTTTTAGAATGCTAAGTCTTAATTAGTCAGCAATAATGCTAACATACTTACGATTCTTTGGACCTTTCACTTCAAATTGAACTTTACCATCTGATAAAGCAAATAAAGTATGATCTTTACCGATACCCATGTTGTTACCAGCATGGAAACGCGTACCACGTTGACGAACAATGATGTTACCAGCTAGAACTGATTCACCACCAAAGCGTTTAACACCTAGGCGTTTTGATTCTGAATCGCGACCATTTCGTGTACTACCTGCAGCTTTCTTATGTGCCATGTTAAAATGCTCCTAATTAGCCGTTAATACCAGTAATTTTCACTTCAGTGAACCATTGACGATGGCCCGCTTGCTTACGTGAATGCTTACGACGTTTAAATTTAACAATAGTAACTTTGTCAGCACGAGCTTGATTAACAACCTCAGCTACAACTTTACCACCAGCAACGTAAGGCGCGCCTACATTGATTTTTTCGCCATCGGCGATCATTAAAACGTTATCAAATTCTACTGTTGCGCCTACTTCAAGCTCAAGCTTTTCTAGACGAACTGTTTGTCCTTCGGTTACACGATGTTGTTTACCACCGCTTTGGAATACCGCGTACATAGCTACTCCGTACTGCGCCATTTTACTTATCAACTAAAGCCATATGACGCTAAATTTAAAAATATAGGGCGCGAATTCTACGCGAAGAACATAACAAGAGCAAGTCTAAATACGATCATTTATTAACTTTATTCTACTTTCATCAATTTTGTTGGGCTTTGCCTTAAGAATTTAAACAAAGCGCTTAGAAAACTACTTTTGCGCGCAATTTAGTGTAAACTTTGCCATCTTAAATAATTGAAAAACTATGATTACTGGTGTTGAATAGCCAATCAAAACGAGTAATCGATACAGCTAAAGAAAAGCACTATGGGCAATCAAGTAAATATAAAAGCAATACAAGCATTAGCGCACGATGACATGAAAGCGGTAAATGATCTTATTTATGATCAATTGCAATCTGATGTCGCATTAATTAACCAACTTGGTATTTACATAGTTAATGGAGGCGGTAAACGTATGCGTCCGATGTTAACAGTATTAGCCGCTCGCGCGCTAAGCTATCAAGGTCAGCAGCATTGGGATATAGCCGCAATTATAGAATTTATTCATACTGCCACACTTTTACATGACGATGTAGTTGATGAATCGAATATGCGACGTGGCAGAGAAACCGCTAATGCTTTATTTGGCAATAGTGCCAGCGTTTTAGTAGGCGACTTCCTTTATACTCGCTCTTTTCAAATGATGACAAAACTTAGTGATATGCGCATCATGGATATTTTATCTGATGCGACCAACATAGTCGCCGAAGGAGAAGTATTGCAGTTAATGAACTGTAATGATGCCAGTACAACTGAAGCTAGCTATATGCAAGTTATCTATTGTAAAACCGCGAAACTGTTTGAAGCGGCAACTCGTCTTGCAGCCGTTATCGCTAAACAAGATGAAAAAATTGAACAAGCGATGGCTGACTATGGTAAATACCTAGGCACCGCATTTCAGCTAGTTGACGATATTATGGATTACACAGCTGATGCCAAAGCAATGGGTAAAAATGTCGGTGATGACCTAGCAGAGGGGAAACCAACTCTCCCGTTAATTTATGCGATGAAGCAAGGTACACAAGAGCAATCAGCACTTATCAAAGAAGCCATTGAAATAGGCAATGGGATGGATAATTTAGACAAAATTCTACAAGCCATGGAAGAAACAGGCTCATTACGTTACACTCAAACCCAAGCGGAAATTGAGGCGGATAAAGCAATACAGGCGTTGTCAATATTACCTGACTCTGATTATAAACAAGCTTTAATTGCCTTAGCGCATATTGCGGCAAATAGGAGCCATTAAGCTAATCATATTAGTAGCTGTTACTCTCAATACATAGTTATAAGAGAAGTAGAAATAAAAAGGCCCTGTTAACCTAAGGTAACAGGGCCTTTTTAATTAAGCATTTAGCTTAATTAACTAGCCATAAAGTCAACACCTTCTTTGATGTCTTTATTTAAAGTAGCAAGCATGTCTGTTTTGGCTTTTTCTTCAAAAGCACTTAACTCACCGTATGGTAAAATCTCGCTAACACCGTTAACTCCTAAGCGTACTGGTTGTGCGAAGAATTGCGCATCTTCACCGTTACCTTCAACATACGCATAATCGACAACCTCTTCACCTTGTAAAC
This sequence comes from Colwelliaceae bacterium MEBiC 14330, assembly GCA_040779365.1. Taxonomy (GTDB): domain Bacteria; phylum Pseudomonadota; class Gammaproteobacteria; order Enterobacterales; family Alteromonadaceae; genus Colwellia. Next base: position 323,107 of record JBFONR010000004.1, on the reverse strand, counting down.
CTTTTACTAAAGACATACAAAAGCGTGCCGCTGCAGCTCCCATAGATAGTGTTGCTGAGCCGCCACCAGCTTTAGCTTCAACAACTTCAGTGCCTGCATTTTGGATACGCGGGGTAAGTGCGGCAACTTCTTCATCAGAAAAGCTAACACCTTCAACTTGTGAAAGCAGAGGTAAGATAGTTGTACCGGAATGACCACCAATAACAGGCACTTTAACATCCGCTACATTTAAGCCTTTTAGCTCAGCAACAAATGCTTCAGAGCGGATTACATCTAATGTGGTAACGCCAAATACACGAGCAGCATCATAAGTACCTGCTTTTTTAAATACTTCAGCAACAATTGGTACCGTGCCATTTACTGGGTTGGTAATAATACCTACTAATGCCTTAGGGCAGTTTTCTACAATGCCTTCAGCTAATACTTTAATAATACCAGCGTTAACGTTAAATAAATCAGCACGATCCATACCTGGCTTACGCGGCATACCGGCTGGAATCAAAACAATATCAGCACCAGTTAATGCACCGCTAAGGTCATCGCGACCAAAACCTTCAACCTTAACAGCTGTTGGAATATGTGATAAATCTACAGCAACACCTGGAACGACAGGTGCAACATCATATAAAGATAACTCAGAACCTGCTGGTAATTGAGTTTTTAATAATAATGATAATGCTTGACCAATACCGCCTGCGGCACCTAAAACAGCTACTTTCATTTGATTTCTCCAAGATTATATGGGGGTTATTTCTTATAAAATAATTTATTAAAATATTATTCGAGTAATTACGTTAATTTTTTGCTGACCAAAAGATATAGTATAAGTAAGAAAAAAACAATTATTATACTCAGATATTAACTTTTAGTATGGTGCTGAGATAACGTATACTAGTGTTAATCTATAATATAAAAACGCCATTAGGTTCTACTATAGGGATTATTTCGCATTATGAGCGGTCCACAAAAACAAGAAGCACTAGTACAAGCATTTAAAGAATTATTAAAGCAAGAACAATTTGGCTCACAAGGTGAAATCGTTGACGCATTAAAAGCAAATGGCTTTGATAATATTAGTCAATCAAAAATATCTAGAATGCTTAGTAAATATGGTGCTGTCAGGACACGAAATGCTCGACAGGAAATGGTTTACTGCTTGCCTGCAGAATTAGGTGTGCCAACTGCGCAAAGCCCCTTAAAACAGTTAGTCTTAGAAATAGAACATAATGAGGTTATGATCATTATCCAAACTAGCCCAGGCGCCGCGCAACTTATTGCCAGATTACTGGATAGTTTAAGCAAGAGTGATGGCGTGCTTGGCACTATTGCTGGAGATGATACTATCTTTATAGCTCCTACCGATGTGAATCAAATAGATGAAACCATCAAAAAGTTAGAGCAACTTTTTTCCAAGAATTTAAGCTAAGTAGATAAGTTATTTAGCACTTGCGTAATACTATTAAACAAGACTTGCTCTGTGACAGGTTTGGCAATATGTAAGTTCATTCCTGCGGCAAAACTTTGTTGTTTATCTTCTTCTCTTGCGTGTGCAGTCATAGCGATGATCGGTAAATTACGGTATTTATCTATTGTTCTAATAACTTTTGCAGCACTGAGTCCGTCCATAACCGGCATTTGAATATCCATTAACACGACATCAAATGCTTCAACCGATAAAATATCTATCGCGCGTTGGCCATTATCTGCAATGGTCACTTGGGTATTTAAATTTAATAATAACTCTTTCGCGACTAATTGATTAACCAAATTGTCTTCCACAAGCAGAACTGATACACCATTTAAATCATTTACTTTAGTCACTTTTGTAATGTTATCGCTAGCTGTGCTGCTTTGGCTCATCATTGCCTTGCTTTGTGCCGTTCGCATTTTGTTTTCTTGAATCGCCTTTGCAAGTAGATTTAGCTCTTGCCTGTCATTAAATAATGCACTCGCAATTTGATCAAGCGCATAACGAAACAGCGGTATATCAAGCAAGAAATAAGGGGTTGAAAGGCTCTCAAGTTTTGCACAAGCATCATTGCTTAACTGGGCCTGAGCTAGTTGACACAAACATATTAAGGAATAAGTATTTAAACTATCGATAAAAACTTTACTTGATTGCAGCTTTGATAAAGTAGTTTCATCAATTAATAAAACACTCATTTCATTCACTTTAGTGAATAATAACTCGTCAATGTCCTTGAGTTGATAAAACCTCCAACCCATTTGATGCATACTCTCAATTAAGCTTTTTTCTAATGTCATGTTAACACTATAAACTGAGACATTTTTAACAAGAGGGTTAGACAATTCTTTTGGTAAGCACTCGGGACAATTTAATGATGACATGGTATTGTTCGCAAGACTGCCTAGCTCATGGTTTTCAATTGATACAAGCTGCATCGGAAGGACAAAATTGAGTTCACAGCCCTTACCTAATTCACTGGACAGACTAATCTCTCCCCCCATCAACTTGATAATTTGTTGGCAAATAGATAAACCTAAACCTGAACCGCCATATTTTCTCGTCATTGATTCATCTGCTTGGCTAAAAGCCTTGAATAAATGACCTTGCTTGTTACTTGCAATGCCTATACCGGTATCAATCATCCTAAAGCGCACTTGCTTGATATGATCGTTACTTGATAAAACCTCAACAATAAGAGTAATCGTTCCCTGCTCAGTAAATTTAATAGCATTATTGAATAAATTAGCCAAAACTTGCACTAAACGCATTTCATCACTAATAACGTTACTTGGCACATCGGGTTCTAAATTAACAATCACCTCTACTTTGCTATGATTAACATTAGTAATGTTCAATTTAAGTGCTTTATCGATGACTATTGGTAAGTTAACCGGATCTTGTCTAACAACCATTTTACCGGCTTCTATTTTAGATAAATCTAATAGCTCATCGACTAGGTGTAATAAGGTTGTTGAGGCACTTTGAGCGTTAACTAAATAATGTTGTTGACGCGTATCTAATGGTGTCCGCGCTAGAATATCCATCATCCCTTGCATAGCATTTATTGGAGTTCTTATTTCATGACTCATATTAGCAAGAAATTGTATCTTTACTTTATTGGCATATTCAGCTTGGTTTTTGGCTTTCTCTAAGGCTAATTGTGTTTTTTGTGCGGAAGTAACATCGTGAAAAATGCTGATCGAGCCCAGAATGTTGCCCTGTTCATCAGTAAATTGGTTACAAAAACCTTGAAAAATAAACTCTCCTGCAACAATCAATGCTTGCTGGGGGTACATATCATCACAAGAGTTATTTAATCGATTAACTTCTTTTGCTAATGGCTCAGGCATAAATGACACCGACTTAAAGCCCAGCATTTGTTCAACTGAGTGATTGGTTAAGCGCTCAAAGGCTTGATTGCACCCCATCAACTTTCCTTGAGGATCATTAAAAACAATTAACTCAGGGATAGCATTCATAACTGAACGTAATAAAGCATAATCACGTTGATGTTTAGCGCTCGTTTCAAGCAACGCTTTAGTTTTCTCAACAACTCGACTATCCAAAACATCGTTTTGTTCAGTTAATTGTAATAATAGGCTACGATTTTGCGCAAAAATATCTTCAACAACTTGGAACCAATGCAGCCAATCTGCCGCTGGTGTAACTTTGCCAGGGTCACCATCAGCGCAGTATTGAATGTGGCGAATAAACTCAGTTGTTGGTTTAATGAAAGTACGTTTGGTCATGGTATTAACTAACATTAAAAAAGCGAGCAAACCGATGAAGAGCATAGCAAAAACAAAAATAAAGCCACTGTATTGTGGTGCAGAAAAGCTCTCGTACCTCTGATATTTTAATAGGGTCCAGCCATTGACAGCTATTTCTTGTTTCTCTATTAGCCAATCGCCAAATCGCTCCGCATCGGTAACTTTAGCTAAGGATTTAGCATTTAAACCTTGCAAAGAATGAGGTAAAAGATCTTGCCATGAGGCGCGATAGGTAAGTGATTGTTTACCCAAACGCTTAGAAAGTAAAACATCATTATTATCATTGTATAAAATAAGTCCTTGATCCGTTGACTTTAATTCAGTCAAACTGTCATGCAAGCGAGTTAGATTAATATCAATAACAATAGAGCCTAACAGCTTTCCGTGATGAAATACGCCGGTGCCTAATGATGCGTTCATGCCTCCTCCGGCCGAATCTAAATAAGGCGCAGACCAAACAACATGATTATTTTTTGGCGTTAATTTTTGCATTGCCTTACTGTGCGGGGTATTCAAAGCTCTTTCACTAAACTGCCAAATTTCTCGATCAACCCAAGGATAGATATTCACAAACTTATTAAATGAAATATAATAAAGCCATGTTGCTTCTGAGATAATACTTTGCGCTGATATAAAAGCAGGAGTCAGAGCGTTGGCCATCGCTATTTCTTGCTGCTTGAATGTACTAAACTGGCTTATATTACCTAAACCAGTAATATTGCTGCTTAAACGCTTACCTTGTTTGATAACATCATGATGAGGTTTCTTTAAATAGAATATCTCTCCTTCTTGAGCAAAGGAAGGCATAGCTATATTTAACTCTTTAGAGTGCTTTAAAATATATTCAGCATACTCTTTTATACCAACCACAGCCTGGACACTTTGTTCTAACATATTATTAACTTGCTGAGCTTCTTGTTTAAGTTCAGCAAGGCTTTGCTGTTTATGTTTAGCAAGTTGGTTGAAATAACGCAGAGATGCAATAGAAAAGGCTATTAAAATAATAACAATAAAGGCGACGACAACTGTAATATTATAACGCCTGAAAACTGTATTTATGCCTGCTTGGTAATACACTAAAAATTCACCTTGAACGCCTTTACATAGAGTTATGAGTAAATTAAAACAGTCTTCTACTTTAAACAAGCATTAACCTCTAGTTTAAAACGCTCGATGCCAAAAAGTTAAATTTAAAAAGAGCAAAGTGTCTTAAGAATGCACTTAAAAAAGACAAACTGTGCACCAAAAAAATCCATTTCAAAACAATAATGACGAAAACTAGCCTGTAGCTCTTGTATATTATGAAAATAATCTTGGCTTATTTATTGCTTTTTATATTTACAAATTAAGTCGTATTTTTTTACTAAAAATTAATCTTAAGAAATTATTGTTAACACTTGACTTACAACAACAAAACTAGGCAATAATGATTATCATTTGCATTTATATAGAAATGATACTTACTAAAGTTTTTTAATTGACAATACCTTTCAAGAATAAAGCAACAATTAAAAAACTATATAAAAGAATACACGTGAATCTTTAGTTTTTAATGCATTCGCCCGATTGAATTGCTTCTCAAATATCAAGCTTCAATGGTTATCAGAGCTATAGCTGATTTCAAAGCCGTTGATGAAGTAACTGGTGCTTAAAGGTAGTCACCGAGCCAATGGGAACAAACGCTCTCATTAACAGAAACGCTAGGTTTGACAATCTTATAATAATGGCACAGAGCACCTATGTGCTGAAGTTAATTTGTTGATATCAAATTTATTTACTGAGAATCATTAAGCTATTTAACGTTTAGTGCTCAAAGTTACCTGCACGCGTTATAGAAATTTTTAACGATATGCTAGATGCAATTATTAAATTGACTGACAACGACTGGTTGGTTTTTATTATCTCAAGCATAAGTTTAACAGCTATAAAAAGGTGGTACTTATAATGAAAAAGTGGTTTTTTTATGATCATGGTGAAGTGACCGGTCCTCTCGGTATAAAAGAATCAAATAAACTCATTTCACAAAAAGAAGGCCTATATGCTTGGCACCCATCTTATACTCATTGGGTGCCAGTAAGTTGTATCAAGGAGTTTGAGCTATCTGTTGCCCCTCCCCCATTGCCTCCTATGACCCTACCACTTGCAAAACTCGACGAGTTACAAAGTGAAGAAAAGCAACTCATTAGTATCTTAGAGCGAATTGATAAAACCATCAAAATTACAACAGACTCACTATATGAGGTTGACATAAATTTAGCTGCATATACCGAAAAAACTCACAATTTATCAGAACAAGTAAAAGTGACAGTTAAGTCAATCGCTGAGCAATATGCTTCTCTACAAAAAAATCTAGCGAACGTAATCAAAAGTGATGTCTAAGCAGTGTGACTTTATCTGCACACAAGCAAAAAATTTTTAAAATTAACATGAAGGAGTATTTACAATGAATCAGTGGTTTTTTTCTAGTAATGGCGAAGTTACTTCAGCATTAAGCTATGAAGAAGCAAAAGCCTTCCTAAATAACAACCCTAATGCCTACGGCTGGAACGCCTCTTTTAAACAGTGGAAGCCAGTAAGCTGTATCCATGAATTCGTTGGGGTTATACCAGCTATACCTAAAAAAACACTGATATCTCAAGAAAATATTGAGAAGTTCCAGGCTAAAAAACTATCGCTCGAGTCTAAAGTGACAACTTTAGAAGACAGCATTAAACATAGTCTTATGTCACTTAGTAAATTTGCACAACAAATACAAGATTACAAAGAGCTTACCTGCCACCTGAACCAAAATGTAAAGAGCGCTATTGATAATATTGAAGGAAAGTATGAAACCTTAAGTTCAAAACTGACTCACTTTAAAGAAGCGCTTGAGATAGCAAAAACAGAAATGTCTGAGGTTGTAGGAAGTTTTAATCGTAAAATGAAAACCAATGATATTTTAATGCCAAGCTGCTTACCAAGCTCATCTGTACATTACCTGCCTTTCTCAAATGTTGATAACTCAATAGTTCATCAGTCACAATTAGTTCAACAAAAATTAGCCAAATCACAAAAAACCGATGAGGTATCTATATCAACAAAAACTCGAAAAACTGCAAGTGAATTTAATAAAGCTGAAAAGAGCACAGAATCTTCAGAAACCATAACTAAGGTATATCGTGGCGTTGAATATCAAGTACAAAAACAGCTTTAGTTACTAACAACAGTTCATCGGCATACTATATAAATATTCAACGCTAACATAAGACAAGCTAGCTCAATTTATTCAGGGTATGAACATTCACATTTATTTATTAAACAACCATGAAGTTAATAACTAAGTTTTACAGCAATAAAAAGCCTTAGCTGAAACAATTAATGCCATTGTTAGTTAAGGCTTTTATTGATAACGATATTCGAGGCTAAGTATATGAGTATAGCCACCAATATTTAACTATTATCTTAACTTATAAGTTTTCTTCAGCAAATGAAGCTAAGCGACTTCTAACTACGCCATTTAAATTAATCGTGGCACTACCAGGAAAATTTTTGAAGCGTTCAACAATATAGGTCAAACCTGATGTCACCGCAGTTAAATAATTACTATCTATTTGCGCTAAATTTCCCGAACAAACTAGTTTGGTGCCTTCACCACAACGGGTTATGATGGTTTTTAATTGTGCAGCGGTTAAATTTTGACATTCATCAAGCAAGACCAAAGCATTTTGAATACTGCGCCCACGCATAAAGTTAACAGACTTAAATTGAATATTCGCTTTATCCATAATGTAATTTAAGCTGCCATGCATACTTTCATCTTGCTGATGCAACACTTCTAATGAATCGGTTATAGCAGCAAGCCAAGGAGCCATTTTTTCCTCTTCTGTCCCCGGCAAAAAGCCAATAGATTCAGCAATTTCAGGAGTGCTACGCGTAACTATAATTTTATCGTAAAGGCCTCGTTCAATGACTTGTTCTAATGCTGTCGCTAAGGCTAATAATGTCTTACCACATCCCGCAGGCCCGGTTAAAATAACTAAATCTATATTAGGATCGAGTAAGGCATCCATTGCCATACCTTGATAAATATTTTTCGGGTGAATTCCCCACGCAGTTTTAGCTAACAGTCTTTCTCGTCCAAGATCTAATATCGATAATTTTTCTTCATCCCAGCCAGTAACTTTTCCGGCAAAACTATCCCCTTCATCCAAAAGATACTCATTAATATAAGCTAATGGTACTGTTTCCTTAGCAACAAAATGGGTAGTATTTCGTCCTTCCGTTTCACTATCGACTGATTGTACTTGTTGCCAAAAGTCACCCTCAAATTTTTGATAACCTTTCGTTAGAAATTGAATGTCATCTATCAGCTGATCGGTACGGTAATCTTCTACATGCGCTAAACCCGCTCCTTTTGCTTTCAAGCGCATATTAATATCTTTAGTGACTAGGACGACTTTTTTATCTGGTGTTTTTTTCTGAATATACAAAGCAGCATTAATGATGCGATTATCATTTTCATTAAAAGATAAACTATTGGCTGTTGTTTCGAGTGCATAATCATTGATAATAGCAAGACAGCCACTGGGGTGCTGTTCATCATTTTGGGGTAACTTCACGCCAGCTAAAATTTGTTCAGGATTTGCATCGCGTAAAGTATCTTCAAGCGCTCTAATAGCTATACGCGCATCGCGACTGACATCTTTACGCCTATCTTTAATTGAATCAAGCTCCTCTAAGACTGTCATAGGTACAACAACATCATGCTCTTTAAAGGATAAAAAGGCGAAAGGTTCGTGTAGTAGGATATTGGTATCTAGAATATAGATAATTTGTTGGTTTTTTCTCTCATCAAGTTGAGACGACAGGGCTAATTTTTCATTTAACGTATTCTCATTATTCATATTCTCTTCAGTCATAGGCAATCTCCGTGAATCACTGATAAAACAAATATAAAAAAGCAACACTGCAATTAAAGTATAGCCTCTCCACAGTAATATCATAATTATCGTTAAGCAAGCTTATTTTTTTAATGATTCCGTCTATGATAAAGAGTACTATAGCGCCCATTTTTTACCGCTAGTTTTAATGCTTGGACTTGACTTTAGGAACCAAGCAACCGTTGGAGATTAAAGTATATGCCATTTCAGGTAGGTCAGCGTTGGATCAGTGACAGTGAATCAGATCAGGGACTAGGCACAGTAACCGGAGTTGAACACCGTTTTGTTAATATTGTTTTTACTGCCACTGGCGAGTCTCGCCAATATGCCAAAGATAACGCACCATTAACTCGGGTTATTTTTAACCAAGGCGATCTGATCCCTAGCCACGAAGGCTGGTTTTTGAAAGTGGCTTCACACACGGAAGCTAATGGCATCATTACCTATCAAGGCATTCGCCAAGATACCAACGAGCAAAGCGTATTAAAAGAGGTGATGATAGATCACTTTATAAAATTTAATAAACCTCATGACCGTTTATTAAACAGTCAAGTTGATCGTTTAGACTGGTTTCGCCTGCGTAAAGATTGTTTAGCACATCAATATCAACAACAGCAATCTGATCTAACCGGACTTACCGGGGGACGTGTCAGTTTAATTCCACACCAGCTTTATATCGCAGACGAGGTTGGTAATCGTTTTGCTCCAAGAGTTTTACTTGCTGATGAAGTCGGCTTAGGTAAAACGATTGAAGCAGGTTTAATTATTCATCAACAATTAGTCAGTGGCCGAGCCAAAAGAATCTTAATCATAGTGCCTGAATCTTTAATGCACCAATGGTTAGTCGAAATGCTTCGTCGTTTTAATCTTAACTTTAGTATTTTTGATAATGAACGTTGCGTTGAAACAAGCCAAGATAATTATATCGATGGTAAAAAAGCCAACCCATTTAGTTCAGAGCAATTAGTCCTAGTAAACCTCGCTTTTATCACTAACAATCCGCAGTGGTATGATGCATTAATTAGTGAAGACTGGGACTTAATGGTCGTTGATGAAGCCCATCATTTAAATTGGCAACAAGATAAACCAAGTCTTGAATACCAATGTATTGAGCAACTCACGCAAGTTATCCCTGGTGTCTTATTATTAACGGCAACACCTGATCAATTAGGTCATGAAAGCCACTTTGCTCGTCTACGTCTATTAGATGCTGATAGATTTTTTGACTACCAGAAATTTACTGAAGAAGAGTCACATTATAGTGAAGTCGCTAATGCCGCCAATGCACTGGTGACCGGTGAAAAATTAACCAACGAACAAGAAGAAACGCTCAGTAATTTGCTTAGTGAAAGTAACATAAAAAGCCAACTTGCTCAGTTAAATAGTCATGAACAAGTGATTGCAAACCAAGTCCGACAAGATTTATTAACACAGTTACTTGATAGACATGGTACTGGTCGTATCTTATTTAGAAACTCACGTAATACCATTAAAGGCTTTCCTGCTCGTCAAGTATTGCCCAGCATATTAACTATGCCTGAACAATATCAGAACGAAATTAATGAATTGATGCTAAGTGACACTCCTGAGGCATTAATCAATTCTCAACAAGCTAAATATATCTTCACTCCGGAGATGCTCCATAGCTTAGCAAGTCAAAATGAAAGCTGGACCACGTTTGATCCAAGAGTTCAATATTTGATCGATTTATTACAATCATTGAAAAAAGCGAAGGTATTAGTTATCTGCGCGCATGCACAAACGGCAATAGATTTAGAAGTCGCCTTACGTGTAAAAGAAGGTATTCGTGCTGCAGTATTTCATGAAGGACTAACTATTTTTGAGCGTGACAAAGCCGCCGCTTATTTCGCTCAAGATGAAGATAGCGCTCAACTATTACTATGCTCTGAAATTGGCAGTGAAGGGCGAAACTTTCAATTTGCTCACCACCTAGTCTTGTTTGATTTACCAAACAACCCGGATCTACTAGAACAGAGAATTGGCCGTTTAGACCGAATTGGACAAACAGAAGTAATTAAAATTCACGTTCCCTATTTTGCTGACTCTGCTCAACAACTTTTATTTAATTGGTATCATCAAGGTATGCAAGCATTTGAGCATACTTGCATCACTGGCCGAGTAGTTTTTGAAACATATGGCGAACAATTGTTTGCCTTAGCATTGACAGGTCAACATACATCTGGGCCGGCACAATCATTAATTAGTGATAGTTTTCAAAAACATTTAACGATAAAAGCTGAGTTAGAATCAGGTCGAGATAAACTATTAGAATTGAATTCGTCTGGCCAAGGCAGAGCAAAGCAACTGGTCGAAAAAATCCAGCAAGCTGACAGTGATATAACACTACCGCAGTTTATGTTCCAAGCACTGGATGTTTTTGGCGTACAACAAGACGATAAAGCTGATAACGCTATTGCCTTAAACCAGAGCGAGCACATGCTCAATAGCAATTTTCCTTGCTTACCCGAAGATGGTACTACTATTACTTTTGATAGGGATACCGCCTTAATTAATGAAAACTACCAATTATTAACTTGGGATCACCCCATGGTTCGTGGTGTTATGGATCTGGTACTGAGTGATGATATCGGTAATGCAAGTATTGGTTTACTCAAAAATGAAGCATTGCCTGTTGGTACTTTCTTTCTCGAATGTATATTCACTGTTGAAGCAACCGCGCCTGCACACCTACAGCTAGGTCGCTACTTGCCAACAACACCAATTCGTATCTTAGTCGATAAAAAAGGTAATAATCTAGCAGATAAAGTGAGCGAAAAGCTACTTGATAAACAGTTGTCCCCGGTTAAAAAGCAAATGGCACTGCAATTAGTCAAGGCGCTCAAGTCTCAAATTGGTCCACTAGTTAGTAAAGCTCAAACCCATGGTGAAAAACATATCGTTGCTATTCAAGAGAAGTCTTTAACTGCCATGCGCAATAAACTTTTGGATGAAAAACAACGCTTAAGTGCATTAAAAGCTATCAATCCTAGTGTTCGCCAAGAAGAAATTGATTTTATTGATCAACAGCAAGGTGAGTTAACTCACTTTATTGATAAAGCTCAACTCACCTTTGAAGCAATTCGAATGATTGTTGTGACTCACTAAGCATTTGCGTTAAGCTCATGGTGAGCTTAACGCAATATAAACAATGCCAATAAACATTTACCCAGCAAACTGTTAATGAGAAAGAGATGAGCGCAAACCCTGACTTCATTTATCATCCTCCTATGTCACCATACCTTGAAATAATTTTTCAAGATGACGATATTGTTGTTTTAAATAAAGCATCTGGCATCTTAAGTGTACCTGGGCGCTTACCGGAACATCAAGACTGTCTGCAAAACCGAGTTCAACGCATCTTACCTAACGCAACCATAGTGCATAGATTAGATATGGCGACTTCAGGCTTGATAATTATGGCATTAAATAAAGCTGCACATATCGCAATTAGCCGTCAATTCGAACAAAGAAAAACGCAAAAGACGTACCTGGCTCGGGTCTTTGGTATACTTGAAGCCACAACCGGTAGTGTTGATTTACCACTTATTTGTGATTGGCCTAACAGACCTAAACAAAAAGTTGACCATGAAAATGGCAAACAATCATTAACCCACTATAAAGTAGTAAGCCAAAATGATAAGGCTGATCATCAAGCAAGTAGCTTAGTCGAACTAACGCCTATTACTGGGCGCTCACACCAACTTAGAGTTCATATGCTAGCGTTAGGCCATCCTATCTTAGGTGACAAATTATATGCCCATGAGCGCGCATTAAGCATGAGTAAACGCTTACAACTGCATGCATTAACCTTGAGTTTATTTCACCCTACCACCAAAGAAGCCATTACTTTTAGCGCGCCATGCCCATTTAACTAGCACCAATGGCTAAAAACTTTCATTAAGTGGTCGATATAAAAGATAGATTTGAACAAATACATAGCATAAGAGAAGCAGATGAATAAACTAACAAGCCAAATATTACCAAGCTTACTTATTTGTTTATTGCTATGGGCAACAGGTTCAAATGTAATGGCTGCAGACAATAATAAAATAAAGCAGCCGATTGAGCTGAGCAAACAGCATAAAGCAGATCTAAAACATTATTTAGCCGATGAGCAGGTAACACCTTTGCTCGCTGGGCCAGACGATTATTTAACCCTAGTAAAGCAATACACCAGCATCAACAGTAAAGGCGTAGTCATTTTATTACCGGAATGGCAACAAGGTGCAACAAACCCTAGGGCGATTAATTTTTTGCGAAATGCGCTACCTGCCCAAGGATGGACTACTATTGCTGTGCAACCCAGTAACAAACCTAATAACTTCCCTTCCAATGCGATGACCATAGATGAACAAAGAAAACAAAATGAAGAGACCCTAGGCAATTACAAAAGAAAATTAACCACCATGCACAATGCACTGATGAATGTCGCCAAGGAATATCCTGGTATCGTACTGGTGATAGCACAGGGTAATAATGCAGCTTTACTGGTCGAACTATATAACCAAGTAGAGAGCCAACTACCTAATGCATTAATTTTACTCAGTAGCTACAGACAAACAAACCCTGCCCTAATTGATAGCGTGAATAAGTCTTTTGCACAGCAACTTGCTACTAGCGAACTACCTGTCCTTGATCTTTTCCTCAAATATGACAACCCGCTCGTCTTATCGACTGCGACACAGAGAAAATCCTTAGCGCAACAAGCAATGAAAGTTTATTATCGACAACGCCAATTAAACAATACGGTTGCTGGGTATTACCCCGAGGAAGAATTATTACGTCAGATAAAAAGTTGGCTCAAAGCGATTGGCTGGTAAACTTAATCGCTAAAAGCGAATTCACATACCTACCCGACTAATACTAGCATCAGATACTATTTTCTCTGCTTAACAATTAAATCATAAGCCGCTTGTATATCTTGTGTTTTTTGCTTGGCGCTTTCCATCATTTCTGGCGGCAAGCCTTTAGCAATTAATTTATCAGGATGATGTTGCGACATTAATTTTTTATAGGCTTTCTTAATGACCGGCATAGTTGAGCTTTGCTCAACACCTAAAATTTTATAAGCACGACTTAGTTGCAAACCACTTCCTTGAGTATTTGAATCTTGTTGCCTGTAGCTTCCTGATGATTGCTGTTGATGAAAGCCAGCTCCGGCAATAATCATTTCAAGCAAGTTATCTAATTCTCGAGGTGAATAACCGAGAAATTTGGCGATAGTATGTAAAACTAAGCGCTCGCTATCATCAAGGTCACCATCGCTAAAAGCAACTTGAATTTGAATTTCCAAAAACATCAATAAAAGATCGTGGCGATTGCCCATTAAGCGCTTAAATTTAATTAAACGCTCCTGAAGCGGAAAACCAACAGATTTACCTTCTCTAAAGGCATCTTGGGCTTGTTGACGTAACTCACTACTTAGAGCCAGTTTATCCATATAGGCATTGGCAAAGGCTATTTCATGGCTTGTCACCTTACCTTTGGCTTTAGCGACATGTCCCATGACAGAAAAAGTCGTATAAAAAAAAGCGGCTTGCCTAGAAATATCATCTTCTTTACCGCCAGCCATGCCATTAAAATCAAACCCTCGGCCACGGTCAAATAGATGACCAAGCCATAAGCCCAGTAGTGCTCCAAAGAGAGTCTTACTTAACATAAAGCCAAATAAGAAACCTAAAATCTTCCCCCAAATACGCATACTTTTGAGTATTCCTTAAAATAATATCAAGCTGACAGGTGAACTATGCTATAAGAATTGAGTCCAACTGAAAAAATTGCTATATCATAAAGCAATTAGCCGTTAAAATACTCGATTCATCGCTATAAAATCAATTTTTTTAAATTTTCATCACTCACGGACAATAAATGCTTTTTTCCCGTACATTAAGTTTTACTTTTTTTGCTGTGCTTATATGCCTAGCGCAAGTCTCGAAAGCCGCTCCTGACATAAAAAGCCAAGCACCTGAGACTAGAGTAATGATTTGCCCATTACCTGAATTTGATAATATAGCGCTTGGTATGCCTGAGGTTATAGACAGCAGTATTCGTATTTCTTCTTCACAGACCAGTATTTTACAAGATCAAATAGCTCAATTTACTGGCTCAGTTATATTAGTTGATAAAGAACAAAAAATCAGCGCGGACCAACTGTCTTTTAACCGCTTAAAAATGCAAATAGAAGCAATTGGTAATATTCATTATCAAGGTAAGCAAATTAATATTTTTGCAGAGACTTTAAGTGCCAGTAAAACAGAACTATCAACGAGTATGACCTCAGCATCATATCAGTTAGATGGTAACCCAGGTCATGGTGAAGCAGCAAAGTTATCCATAAACAGCGAAGGCATGCTCAGCTTAGTAGATTCAACATTTACCACCTGTTTACAAGAGGTACCTGATTGGCAGATTCAAGCCTCTGAAATCAACTTATCTGCAAGTGGCGATTTTGGTGAGGCATATCACGCCCAATTTAGGGTCTATGATGTACCCGTATTTTATGTGCCCTACTTTTCCTTTCCTATTTCTAAAGAAAGGTTGACTGGCTTTTTATACCCTGAGTTAAGCTCATCGACAAACTCAGGGCTAGAGTTTACTGCACCATTTTATTGGAATATAGCTGAAAATTATGACGCGACTATCACGCCACATTATATGTCAAAACGAGGTCTACAATTACAAACTGAATTTCGTTATTTAATGGGCTATCAATCAGGTAAGGTTGATTTAGAGTACTTGAATAATGATAAGGCGATAAAAACAAACGATGATCCTCGTTATTTACTGCGTCTTCAACATATAGGTACTTTTTCAGAAGACTTTCGTGCATACCTTGATTACACCACCATTAGTGATGATAACTATTTAGTTGATATTGGCAGTAAACAATACAATTCCAATGATGCTTACCTATACCAAATAGGTGAACTTGCCTATTTTGGCGAACGCTGGCAAACAACAATCAAACTTCAAGATTTTGAAGTGTTAGGTGACCATCGTACGAGTTACAAAACCTTACCTCACCTTGAGTTTTCAGCTCAACAGCCATTGAACTTTTCGTCGGCTCAAGTTGAACTCTATTCAGAAATAACGAGCTTTCAAGCATCAGAAAAAAATCAAGTTGAAGCAAACCGTTATCATATAGAAGCCGGGGTTACTTTACCGATAGCAAGGCCTGCTTGGTTTTTAAATTCTGAAGTTAAGATAATGCATACCTATTATCAACAAGATAATATACAGCAAGGTAGTGCATTAGAAGAAACAGTTGAACGAACGCTACCTAAAGTGCGTATCCACGGTGGCATTAATTTCGATAGAGAAATAACGGCATTTAAGCAGGGTTTTCGGCATACACTCGAACCACAACTACAGTATTTATATGTACCGGAAAGGGATCAATCTAATATCGGCTTATACGATACAACTAATTTGCAAGATGATTTCCATGGTATATTTCGCGATACAATATATAGTGGCTTAGATAGGATTGCTGCGGCAAATCAATATACTTGGGGTATTACTAGCCGTTTGCTTAACAAAGACAATTTAGAGCTCGTTCGTGTTAGCCTAGGTCGTATACAGTATTTAGACAGCGTTAATAGCGCTCTTGCCAATGACCCTTGGTTAACTGATAATGATAACATTAAAGATAAACAATCTTCCCTTGCTGCTGATTTGTTTTACCGTATTAACCATCAATGGCAAGTGAGCGCTGATATTCAATATAATACTCTTGAGGATTTTACCAATAAAGGACAAGTCAATATCGATTATCAAATTAATAAATATAACCTATTACAACTGAACCATAGATATACACGTAATGTTTCAGGAGATAGTCTTGAGCAAGTTTCACTACTCGGTAGTTTTGCGATTAATGAAAACTGGGCATTTGTAGGGCGTTTAGCACAGGATTTACAGCAAGATAGAAGTTTAGAGTCATATGCAGGGTTTCAATACGAAAGCTGCTGTTGGGCTTTACGGGTTGCATATCACCGACATATTAACTCTAATTTAGATCCACTTAGTTATAACAATGAAGGGCGTGAGGAGTTCGATACCGGCTTGATGATTAAGTTTGTAATGAAAGGACTCGATGGCAAACAATCAGCCATTGGCACTCAAGAAATGTTTGATGATAGTATTTTTGGCTATAAACGCCCTTATTACTTACAAAATTAGTGTTCCGCGCAATATTAACTATACAAAATAAGATAGATATAATGACAAATATGATTAAAGCAATATTATTGGCATCTAGCCTTATCGTTACCCTTACAGTACCAGTGCATGCAAAAGAGCAGTTACTCGATAGAGTTGCTGCCATCGTCAATAGTGGTGTGGTACTTGAATCTGAAGTCGAGGATTTACTGGCGAACATCAAACGACAAGCTAAAAAAAATAACCAAGCATTACCCTCTGATAAAGCGCTACGTATTCAAGTGATGGATAAATTAATCAATGACAGCTTGCTCAGTCAAATAGGCCAGCGTATGGGCATTCAAGTCAGTGATGCTCAACTTGATCAGACTATAAGTAATATGGCCAAAGAAGGTAATCTAACGCTAGCACAGTTTCGCCAGCAAGTCATAGCCGACGGCGGTAGTTATGAGAAGTACCGTGAAAGTGTTCGCACTGAACTAATTTCCGGAGAGGTAACCCGCAATAGTGTCAGACGTCGTATCTTCGTGCCGCCCCAAGAAATTACCAATTTACTCAACGTAATGAAAGAACAAACCAGCAATAATGTCGAGTATCACTTAGGACACATTTTAATTGAATTTCCAGCCGATGCCACACAAGAAGACATGACTGCCGCTAAAACCCGAGCAGATAAAGTAGTTGAACTATTAAATAAGGGTTCAGACTTTGCCAAAATAGCTATTAGCTCCTCAGGCGATGCAAATGCATTGCAAGGGGGTGATCTAGGTTGGAAAAATATTAATGAAATGCCGACACTTTTCTCTGATTTGATCAATGAAAAACCTAAAGGAACTATCGTCGGTCCTATTCGAACAGGCCTTGGCTATAGTATCGTTAAAGTGCTTGATATACGTGGTAGACAAGTAGTTGAGGTTGAAGAAGTAAAATCTCGCCATATTCTCATTAAACCCTCTGTTATCTTGAGCGATGAAAAAGCAAAATCTATACTACAGGGGCTGCTAAACCAAGTTGAAGCAGGTGAAGCAACTTTTGCAGAGTTAGCAAAAGAACATTCAGAGGGCCCTTCTGCAGTTCGTGGTGGTGACTTGGGCTGGGCGGATCCAAAAAGTTATGATCCTGCTTTTGCTCAAGCACTGGCGAGCATGAAAATAGGAGAGCTTCATAAACCATTTAGATCTTCTTTTGGTTGGCATATTATTCAACTGGAAGATAGACGTAAAGTCGATGCAACGTCTCAAATGAATGAAAATAGAGCATATCAAATTCTCTTCAACCGTAAATATGCTATGGAAAGTACCCGCTGGTTAAAGGAAACTCGCGACGAAGCTTATATAGAAATTTTCGAACAGGAAAACAATTAATGATACAACGTATAGCTATTACGCCCGGGGAACCTGCAGGTATTGGTCCTGATTTAGCAATAAGTATTGCTCAACATGACTGGCCAGTAGAGATGGTTGTTATTGCTTCTAAATCTTTATTACTCGAACGCGCTAAAGCATTATCACTGCCAATTTCGCTATATGACTACGATGAAAATAGCCCTGCAAAAGCACAACAAGCCGGCAGTTTAACGGTATTAGATGTCTCATTAGCTAACCCCTGTGTACCTGGGGTATTAGACAGTGCTAACGGCGCTTATGTCGTTGAAACACTTAGGTTAGCTAGTGAAAAGAATATTTCGGGTGAGTTTGATGCCATAGTCACCGGCCCTGTTCATAAAGGGCTGATTAATAAAGCGGGTATCGCTTTTAGTGGTCATACCGAATACTTCGCTAACCAAGCAAATTGTACCGATGTTGTAATGATGTTGGCCACTAAAGGTTTAAGAGTTGCTCTGGTAACCACGCATATCCCGCTAGCTTACGTTTCTAAAGCAATAACACCTGAGCGCTTACAAAAGGTTACCCGAATTTTACACCAGGATTTAAAAGAAAAGTTTGCTATTAAGGCACCTAAGATTTATGCCTGCGGCATCAACCCTCATGCAGGAGAGGACGGACATCTTGGCCGAGAAGAAATAGAAGTTATGGAGCCTACTTTTGAGGAGCTTCGCGCTGACGGCATTGATATCATAGGTCCTTTGCCAGCTGATACCATCTTTCAAGAAAAATATCTTGAAGACGCAGATGCTATCTTAGCAATGTATCATGATCAAGGTTTGCCTGTACTTAAGTATAAAGGATTTGGCTCTTCAGTTAATATTACCTTAGGCTTACCCTTTATTCGAACTTCTGTCGATCACGGGACTGCATTAGAGCTTGCCGGCCGAGGTACTGCAGATTCAGGTAGTTTTATTGAAGCAATTAACAATGCCATTAATTTAGCAAGCAACAAATAGTCTAACGAAGATAAATAAATGAACGACAAAAAGCATTTGGGTCACCAAGCTAAAAAACGCTTTGGACAAAACTTCTTACATAATGACGCTGTAATTAGTGATATTATCGACGCAATTAACCCTGAGTCAGGGGAAAATCTTATTGAGATAGGCCCAGGTTTAGGCGCATTGACCGAGCCGGTGATTGAACGCGCAGGTAAATTGTCAGTGGTAGAATTAGATAGAGATCTTGCCCATAGATTACGCCATCACCCTTTTTTAGCTAATGATTTAACCATTTATGAAACCGATGCATTAAAGTTTGATTTTAGTCAGTTAGCAGATGAAGACAAACCCTTGCGTATTTTTGGTAACCTGCCCTATAACATTTCAACACCATTGATTTTTCACCTACTAAGCTTTAAAGATAAAGTTCAAGATATGCACTTTATGTTGCAGAAAGAAGTCGTCGAGCGTATGGCTGCAGGCCCCAACTGTAAAGCTTATGGCCGCCTATCGATTATGACTCAATATCAGTGTCAAGTATTGCCTGTTATGGAAATAGGCCCAGAAGCATTTAAACCCGCTCCGAAAGTAGATTCAGCCATTGTAAGGTTAATTCCTCATGCGAACATTTCTAACCCAGTAAAAGACATAAATGCATTAAATACGGTCTGCTTAACTGCTTTTAATCAAAGAAGAAAAACGATTCGCAACAGTTTTAAAAAATTAATTACCCTTGAGCAATTGAGCAAACTTGATATTGATGCAAATTTACGCCCTGAAAACCTCTGCTTGGATCAATACATAAAATTAGCAAACTTTATCGTTGATCACCCCATAGAGTCTGTTGCTAAAAGTTCTAGCAAGCGTATTTCTAAAGCACGAGCCGCTCAAGCCAATAGTCAGGTAAATAAAAACAGTCCTGCAGGTGACATAGAGTAAAACCATGGCAATTTATCTCGTCGGTGATGTTCAGGGTTGTTTTCATGAATTAATCGCTTTGTTGAACAAAGTGAATTTTGATAAAGAACAAGACCTACTATATCTCGCTGGAGATCTCGTCGCCCGAGGCCCTTCTTCCCTGGAAACACTTCGTTATGTCAAATCTCTGGGCGCTAGTGCTAAAGTTGTATTGGGTAATCATGATTTACATTTATTAGCCGTTTACGCGGGTATCAAAAAAGTCAAAAAATCAGATAAGCTCGCGGCACTCTTAGCAAGCGATGATATTGATGAATTAATGGACTGGTTATCGAATCAGCCATTGCTGCAAAAAATACCAACTCTGGACTTATCATCAGATAAAAAGGCAAAAACGGCAACGAGTAATAGCATTGCTTATATGAGTCATGCCGGCATATCACCACAATGGTCACTAGATGACGCCATTGAGCAGTCCAAATTTGTTGCAAGTAAGTTAGCCAGTAAAGAGAGGAATAAATGGTTAGCGCTAATGTATGGTGAGCACCCTAATGATTGGCGACAAGCGAAGACTGATATTGAAAGATTTAGATACAGCATAAATACCTTAACCCGGATGAGATATTGCTTTGCTGATGGTACATTAGAATTTAATCAAAAAGATGCACCAGAAAACACTAAAATAGCAGATATTTTCCCTTGGTATCAACTATCAAAAACCATTAATAATACCCCTTGGGTTTTCGGTCATTGGGCTGCTCTGATGGGAAATTGCTCTCATCACAATATTTATCCATTAGATACTGGCTGTGTCTGGGGAAATCAATTGACCATGCTACGCTGGCATGATAAAAAATATTTTACACAAGCAGCAATATCGTGTTTTTAAATTAAAATACACTATTATGAAAGCTAAATTGAAATAATTCATAGCGTATCTCTTCTTAAATAGTATAATGTCGACAAAGGAATTTTAAACAGTATAATGTCGACAAAGGCCTGAAATTATATTAAATGTTTTCGATTATACGCCGATACAAGCTAAGCTTGATAAATACCAAATTCAATTTACGTTTTAACTAGGCATGTAGCCGACCAACTGGGTGGATTCTATGAATTTAACTGTAGCTTTGAAAATTATTGGTGGTTTTACCATTATTTCGATCTTAATGATTGTTATAAGTACCATATCATTATCTAACTTAAATACCATCAGCGAATCGACTCAGCAACAAAATACTATGGCCATTCCAACACTTAAAAGCAGTAATAAACTTGCTTTAGAGTTAAGTCAGATGAATAGCTTATCATTAAAAGCCTATTATCAGCCAGATCTGACAGTATTAGCTACACAGCTTAAAGAATACAAAGCTATCACAAAGGTATTTACTCAACAATTATCAGAATTAAAACAAACGGTCGCTAATGAGCAGGACTTATTATCAAACTTGTCTAAAGTAGATGGGCTTTTCGACGATATTCAAGATGCTGGTCTAGGTTTATTTAGCAATCATAAAATCAGTATTGAACAACTGAAGCTCTTAAGCCAGAAAGTAGATATACTAGAAGAAAAAGCTGATGATACTGTGATGCTGCTGTTAGATTTAGCTGATCATGATTTAGCTGATACCGATTTGCAACGTGCTATTAGCCTAAGTGAGCACCTTGAAAATCAATTCAACTCTATTGTATCTTCAGCGTTTGAATATCGCGATATCTTAGATGAAGGTACTGCAAGATTAATTGAAAGTGAAATTGCTCGTAGTGTCGAAGATGCTGACCAGTCTGTTGAAGATATTATGGTCGAATTAAATGTTCATGGCGTTGAAGATGTTGCCGAAGAAGTTTCTTCCGCATTTACAGAGATACAGGATTTACTGGCAAAAAACAGTGGGATTCTTTCACATAAAAGTAAACAGCTTACTGCTAATAAACAAGCTGCAGCTATGTTAGTAGAAGAAGAAAAAATAGCGAAACAAGTTAACAAAGTTCTTGATAAACAAATCGAACTCGCAAATCAAACAACCATCAAGACCAGCCAATTAGTAGAAGACTCTGTCAGTAGTGGTACAAGCCAAACTTATGTCATCATGATTATTTCAGTAATCATTGCTGCTGGCATTGCCATTGTTACTCGAAATAGTATCATCAGACCGCTAGAACGCGTTAATGAAATGCTAAATATTGTCGCTTCAGGCGATTTATCAATGAAACTTGATGAAAGCGGTAAGGATGAATTTGCTCAACTTTCCCGAAACTGTAATTTACTAATCGATAGTTTACGTCATTTAATCGAAAGTATAGTCAATCGTTCCGCACAGCTTGCAGCCGCTGCAGAGCAAACATCAGCGGTTACTGCACAAAGTACTACGGCGATAGAAGAACAAAGAAATCAAGTTGAACAAGCTGCTTCAGCAACAACAGAAATGAGCAGTACCTCACAAAGTGTACTCTCAAGTGCTAACGACGCCTTAGGTGAAATCAAACATGCTGATGACGAAGCCGAACGAGTTAAAGGGATTTCTGCAAGAAACCGTCAAACAATTGAGTTATTAGCCAGTGAGGTTGAATCTGCTGCGCAAGTCATTAATCAACTACAACAAGATAGCGCCTCAATTGGTGGTATTTTAGATGTCATTAGAGGTATAGCTGAACAAACCAACTTACTTGCCTTAAATGCTGCCATTGAAGCAGCAAGAGCAGGTGAGCAAGGTCGTGGCTTTGCGGTAGTAGCTGATGAAGTTCGTACACTGGCCAGCAGAACACAAGAGTCAACGTCTGAGATTCAAACCATGATCGAAGCATTACAAAATGGTGCGGGCAAAGCAGTAACAGTAATGGATGCCGGTAAATCTAAAGCTAGCGATTGTGTTAATCAAAGTAAAGAAGCAGACCAAGCACTTGAAGTTATTACTCATGCCGTTCACGAAGCTTTTGATCGCAGCACACAAATAGCTACAGCTGCAGAAGAGCAAAGTGTTGTCGCTCATGAGATAAGTGAGAACTTAGAATCAATCGTGACCATTGCCGAACAAACCACAGCGGGTTCTCAGCAAACAGCAATGTCAAGCAGTGAGGTTGCCCGTTTATCGGAAGAATTACAGCAATCTGTGCAAGAGTTCAAACTATAACAAAGTTATTAAGCTAGCTGTTTATCTTCCAGAAAAACAGCTAGCTCAAAACACACTTATGGTTGACATAAGCCCTATTCACTATATACTTGTCTTGCTTGAAGTTAGTTTTATTTTTTTGTACACCATTTCGATGTTATCTCATGCTTACTCTAGATAAGATATCTGTAACACGTCCTGATTTATAAGTAATAGCAACTCTTTTTAGCAAACCCGCTTACTAGATCACTTCTGAGAAAATCTACTAGCAACATTACTCTTAAATATTTATAGGATACACATATGTCTACTACCACTGGTACAGTAAAATGGTTTAACGAAGCTAAAGGTTTTGGTTTCATCGAGCAGGAAAATGGCCCGGACGTTTTTGCTCACTTCAACGCAATCGTTGGTGAAGGTTTCAAAACTTTAGCTGAAGGGCAAAAAGTTGAATTCACAGTAACTGATGGTCAAAAAGGCCCTCAAGCTGAAAACATCGTTGCACTCTAAGCATTAGTCAATATATTTCCGATTAGTTAATATATTGATGTTAAAAAAGGACATACCTTAAATAGGATGTCCTTTTTTTGTCGTTGAATGAAAAGAAAACCTTCGTTAGACCAGTAGACAAAAAAGCCGCTATCAAATGATACTGGCTTTAAATTAATGTTTAGCGCGCTTGACTTACCCTGCGTTAATTCTTGTAATATCAGCACCTAACTTTTGTAATTTATCTTCAATACACAAATAGCCCCGATCAATGTGGTATATACGGTCGACCTGGGTGGGCGATTTAGCCACTAAACCAGCAATAACTAGACTGGCTGAAGCGCGCAAATCTGTCGCCATTACCTGAGCACCATTTAAAGATGTTACCCCTTTAACAATAGCGGTATTGCCTTCTAAAGTGATATCAGCTCCCATACGTTGCAATTCAGGGACATGCATAAAACGATTTTCAAAGATAGTCTCTATGACAGTAGCTGTACCTTCAGCTAATACGTTCATTGTCATAAACTGAGCTTGCATATCGGTAGGAAAGGCTGGATGTGGAGCCGTTCTTACGTTAACAGCCTTGGCTTTTGATTTCATTTCTAGCTCAATCCAATCATCACCCGTGCTAATAGTAGCACCGGCTTCTTGCAATTTACTTAATACCGCTTCAAGTGAGCTAGGATCAGTATTTAGGCATTTTATATGGCCTTGTGTCACAGCTGCCGCAACTAAAAAAGTTCCTGTCTCTATGCGATCAGGCATGACAGAATATTCGTGGCCTTTAAGCTCACTTACACCTTCAATAGTCAGAGTATCTGTTCCAGCACCAGTAATTTTAGCGCCCATACTTATCAGGCATTTAGCTAAATCAACGATTTCAGGTTCACGTGCAGCGTTTTCAATAATAGTCGTACCATCGGCTAATGCTGCTGCCATCATTAAGTTTTCAGTGCCGGTTACACTAACCGTATCCATAAAAATGGTAGCGCCACGTAAACGACCTTGTTTTTGTGCTACTATATAACCATCTTCTACATTAATGTTAGCACCCATTAATTTTAGGCCTTGGATATGAAGGTTTACTGGGCGAGCTCCAATAGCGCACCCGCCGGGCAATGAAACTTCAGCTTGTCCCATGCGAGCAAGTAAAGGTCCAAGAACCAAAATAGAAGCACGCATTGTTTTTACGAGATCATATGGTGCAAGACAAGTATCAATGCAGCTTGCATCAATCATTAACTTATCTTCACTAAGCCACTTTGTTTTAGCACCCAATTGGCCCAATAATTTAACGGTAGTTAAAATATCATTAAGCTTAGGGACATTGCTAAAAGTGATAGGCGTTTTTGATAAAAGCGCAGACATCAAAATAGGAAGAGCTGCGTTTTTTGCTCCTGAGATCACGACATCGCCGCGAAGTGGCTTACCACCAATAACTTTAAATGCGTCCAAAATAACTACTACTTACTTAAAATGTTAAAAATATCCAGCCAGTATACACAAAAATGCCCAGCATTAAAAAGCTAGGCATTGAAAAAATAACGCTAGTTAACACTCAATTTATTTAATTAAATAATTTATCACGTTGCCATTGCGCTTTATTAAAGGTTTTCACCGTTACCGCATGTACAGTACCATCTTTGATAAGATCAGCCAGTGGCGCGAGCACCGTTTGCTGACGCTTGACTCGACTTAAGTCATCAAACATATCGCTCACAGCGTTAATACGGCACTGTGAGCCATCAAATTTGACGTGTAGCTCATCGAGTTCGAGGGCATCATTTATCAATTTACTTACTAATTCTTCAATCTCACTAACGTCCAAGCTAGTCTCCTTTGTTCGTTATTTAATAGTACTAATCACAAGTTAGCGGTAATAAGCCATCAACGCCACTTAAGGTAATCAACTTAGTTAATCTTAGTGGTATATTACTAAAACTTAATTGGCAAGAGCGTTTGTCAGCCTGCTCTAAAAGATAGAACATCCATGCAAGCCCAGCAGTATCTGCCTTAGTCACCTGCTTTAAATCTACTTTAACTGCGCCATGCGCAAACCAGTGAGCATAATCTTTAGCATTAATAGTGACAATACTGTGCCGAGTTAATTCGCCGTGAATAGCCAAGATACCATGATTTAGAACTATATTCGCTATACTCACGACTTACCCTTGTTGTTGTGTATTTTTAGTTGCAGCTTTTTCTTTTGTTTCGCGATTTTTAAAAACAATATCCCTGCTACTTTTACTTCTTAAAAGCTCAGTAACATAGGGTAAACCTTTTTGTCTAATAATACTGCCTAACTCTACTTTTTTAGAGTCTAACAAACTTACACCTTCAGCTACCATGTCAAAAGCTTGCCATTGATTAGTTTTTTTATTTAGCCTAACTTTAAAAGCAACATCAATGTCATCACCCCCTGGTATTATAATACGGGTATTAACAGCAACAATTCTTTTACCGTCAAATGACTTCTCAGGAAAAAACTCAACCTCCTGATTATCATACAATGTAAATACTTGCGCATATGAGGTAATTAAGTACTCTTTAAATACAGGAACAAAGGCACGACGTTCAGCATCAGTTGTTTTCTTTAAATACTTACCAATCACTTTGAAAGCTGAATATTTATAATTTACATAAGGAATAAGCTCTTCGCGTACTATATTCTTTAATACGTTAGGGTTATCTTGAATCGCTTGTTGTTCATTAGCAAAACGGGCAAAAGTTTGTTTTGCAGCACCGCGAACCATTTTATAAGGGTTAGTTTGATCAACAGCATTTGTTATTTGTTGAGAAGTTTGAGTAGATTCTGCCTGCACGTTTAGACTATAAGTAAGCATTAACGCCATCAAGGCGACAAAAAAGTATTGAGCTTTGAAAAGATTATTAACACTCACGGGTTACTCCTCACCACTACCTTGGCTAAATAAAAACTGTCCAATTAATTCTTCTAATACTAATGCTGGCTTAGTATCCTCAATAAAGTCGCCAGGTTGCAACATATCAATGGATTCATCAATAAAACCAGGTTGTATGCCTAAATATTGCTCACCTAATAAACCTGCGGTTAAAATAGCAACCGATGTTGCTTCAGAAAATTTATCGTATTTGGAATAAATCTCTAATGTTACTACTGGTGTATAGTCTTCTTCATCCAAAGCTATATCACTTACCCGCCCGACAACAACACCACCAACTTTAATTGGTGAGCGAACTTTTAAACCGCCAATATTATCAAATTTAGCAAAGAGTTGATAACTTTCACCACCACCGCTAATCCCTGTATTAGCAACCTTTAAAGATAACATCAATAAGGCAGCCAAACCTAAGGCAACAAATAAACCGACTAATAACTCAACTTTTTTAGACACCATGTCTTTCACCAACGCCTTGTAATATAAAATTTAAAAAATAATGTAATAATTTAACGTTACTACTTAACAAACATTAACGCTGTTAATATAAAATCCAAAAATAATACCAATAAAGAAGATTGCACCACTGTAGAAGTGGTGGCGCGACTAATTCCTTCAGAAGTAGGCTCACAATCGTAACCTTTATAAACAGCAAGCCACATAACAACAAAAGCAAAAACAATGCTTTTAATAATACCGTTTAAAATATCTTTATTAAAATCAACTTGATCCTGCATCACCGACCAAAAAGTGCCGGCATCTACGCCTAACCAATCAACACCGACTACATGCCCGCCCAGAATACCGACCATAGAAAATATTGCCGCGAGCAAAGGTAGACTAATGAAACCAGCCCAGAAGCGCGGTGCTATTACACGTCTGAGCGGATCAATAGCCATCATTTCTAAACTTGATAATTGTTCTGTAGCTTTCATCAAACCAATTTCAGCAGTGAGTGCTGAGCCAGCACGACCAGCAAAGAGTAATGCCGCGACCACAGGGCCTAACTCTCTTAATAATGATAAGGCAACCATAGGACCAAGGCTTGCCTCAGCCCCATAACCAACAAGAATGGTATAGCCTTGTAACGCCAGCACCATACCAATAAAGGTACCCGAGACAACAATAATTAATAACGACAGTACGCCTACATTATAAAGCTGCTGCATCAATAACGGTGTACCTTTGCGTAAATTAGGTATATGGCACAAAGCTGATAATAATAAAATTACCGCTCGTCCTAGTCCGCTTATAGTGCTGATAGTTTGCTTCCCTATAAAATATATCTGTTGCACTATTTAATGCTCCCCAAAGAAGTCTTAATCAGTTCTTGCTGATAAGCTGGCGCTTCATAATGAAAAGGGACAGCTCCGTCTGCTTCACCTTTTACAAACTGCTGCACTAAAGGCGAAGTATCTTGTCGTATTTGTTCAGGAGTGCCGTGACCTATTATCTTTTTCTCTGCGACAATATAAATATAATCTGCGATACTCATCACTTCAGGCACATCATGAGAGACAACGACAGAAGTTAACCCCAAAGCATCACTTAATGAGCGAATTAAACGAACAATAACCCCCATAGAGATAGGATCCTGTCCTGCAAAAGGCTCATCATACAAAATTAATTCAGGGTCTAAAGCTATTGCTCTTGCCAATGCAGCTCTTCGAGCCATACCGCCAGAAAGTTCACTTGGCTGCAGATCTTTGGCGCCACGTAAACCTACAGCTTCGAGTTTCATTAAAACTATCTTTTCTATTAACGCTTCTGATAGCTTAGTATGTTCCCTAATTGGGAAAGCAACATTATCATAAACACTCATTTCAGAGAATAATGCACCACTTTGAAATAACATACTCATATGTTTACGCGCTTCATATAAAGCATTGCGAGATAATTGTGGAATATTTTTCCCCGCAAAAAATATATTGCCGCTATCGGGTTTAATTTGACCACCAATCAGCCTCAACAGGGTCGTTTTCCCTATACCACTTGGCCCCATGATTGCGGTAACTTTTCCTTTAGGAATAGACAAACTGATATCATCATAAATTACTCGTTCACCGCGTTTAAAGGTTAGATTTTCTATTTCAACCAAGTTTGCGTTATTTGCAGGTTTTGTCATTGTTCAACGTCACTGTTTAATATTGCCTATGTCTGCAATAGAGGTTCTTTGAATATTTAGTGATTTTACCTCACTAGTAAAAATTCTTCATCAGAAATAAAGTTAAAACAGCTCAATAAGTGTAAAAAGCTGAAGGTAAATTGTAAGAAAATGATCATTTTTGCTTAAAACTACAACAAAAACTTATTTTTTTCATTTTACCTGCAATATTTACTTCTTTTTTTCGCTCCAACCAGCGACAATTTACCCTTAACTTTGGAGTGCTAAATGTTAGAAAATATTTTTATACTACTGATTGCTCTGGTTGCTCTAGTGTGGAGTGCTGATAAATTCGTGTTTGGTGCATCATCATTAGCCAGGAATTTAGGGGTTTCGCCAATGATAATTGGCCTGACAATTGTAGCAATGGGATCTTCTGCACCAGAAATGATGGTAGCGGCGACAGCTTCAATGCAGGGTAACCCAGATACTGCAATCGGTAATGCTATCGGTTCTAATATTACCAATATAGCTTTAGTGCTTGGCATCACAGCGTTACTGCAACCACTGACGGTTTCCTCACAAACAATAAAACGTGAAATCCCGTTTATATTAGCCGTTACTGCCTTAGGTTACTGGGTGCTAATAGACAATCACTTTAGTTTTATCGAAGGTATTGTGTTGATGTCTGCTTTTGCTATTTACATTATAGCATTGCTAGTTATCACCTTAAAAAAGACCCAAGGTAAACCCAGTGATGATCCTTTAATTATTGAAGCCGAACAAGATGTCGCCGCAGCAGTAAGTATTAAGTTATCACTCCTTTGGCTGTTGGTTGGTATCATTTTATTACCATTAAGTGCGAGCTTTTTAGTTCAGTCTTCTGTATTTATTGCTAAAGCCTTTGGTATTAGTGACTTAGTTATTGGCCTAACCATTATTGCTATCGGAACCAGCTTACCTGAGTTAGCTGCTAGCATCATGAGCATTATCAAAAAGGAAGACGACCTAGCTCTGGGTAACATCATTGGCTCAAATATTTTCAATATACTCGCGGTGTTACCTCTAGCAGGCATTATAGCTCCAGGCAATATTGATGCGTTAGCGGCAAGTAGAGATGCTCCCTATATGTTAGGAGTAACACTATTATTATTGCTGTTATGTTTTAGTCGCAAAGCAGGCGCGTTTAGAATTACTCGTATAAAAGGCGCTTTGTTACTGTTAAGCTTTATCCTTTATCAAGTACTGCTTTTTAGTCACTTATCAAAATAAGCCTAATGTAAATTAATCATTATGAAAGACTTTATACAGTTAGCAAAAAACGTTATTAACATTGAACAGCAAGCAATCGCTGAATTAATACAGTTTGTTGATGACAACTTTGAACTTGCTTGCCAATTAATGTTCCATTGTAAGGGGCGAGTTATTGTCATAGGCATGGGAAAGTCAGGACATATTGGTGGAAAAATTGCTGCAACACTTGCTAGCACAGGCACGCCGTCTTTTTTTGTACACCCGGGCGAAGCAAGTCATGGTGATCTTGGTATGATTACCAGCAACGATGTTGTATTGACTATTTCAAATTCAGGTGAAACTAGCGAAGTTTTAGCTATTATTCCAGTGATTAAACGCATCGGTGCCAAGTTAATTTCCATGACAGGCAATCATGAATCGACACTTGCTAAATTAGCAGATACCCATATTTGTATAAAAGTCTCAACAGAAGCATGTCCTCTTGGGTTAGCGCCAACCTCGAGTACTACGGCAACCTTGGTAATGGGTGATGCTTTGGCGGTTGCATTATTAAATGCCCGCGACTTTACCGCTGATGATTTTGCCTTATCACACCCTGGTGGTAGTTTGGGTAAACGTCTATTGCTAAGACTTAAGGATATTATGCATCAAGACGAACGTGTCCCTATTGTATCACAATCAGCACTCGTTAAAGATGCGTTAGTAGAGATGTCCTTAAAAGGTCTAGGCATGACAGCAATTATTAACGAAGAGCAAAAACTGGTAGGTTTATTTACCGACGGGGATTTAAGGCGCGTTTTAGATAATAAGATTGATATTCATACCGATATCATAAGCACTGTGATGACAGTTAACCCTCAGGTAGCACATGGTGACATGTTAGCTGCTCAAGCCTTGAAGATAATGGAAGATAAAAAAATCAATGGACTTATTATCGTTGATGACAACAATAACCCCATTGGAGCCATGAATATGCACGATTTACTCAGCTCAGGAGTACTGTAATGAATACTTTATATGGCAATGTTGATGCTGATATTTTAACTAAAGCTAAAGTAATTAAATTATTGGTTTGTGATGTCGATGGTGTTTTTTCAGATGGCCGAATATATCTTGGTAACGATGGCGAAGAACTAAAAGCATTTCATACTAAAGATGGTTTTGGTGTCAAAGCACTAGGGTCTAGCGGAGTAGCTGTTGCCATCATAACGGGTAGGAATTCTGCGATTGTAGCCAACAGAATGAAAGCCTTGCATGTTGCTCATATTATTCAGGGGCAAGAAGACAAGCTACCCGCTTTAATTGAGCTCACTGAGCAACTAAAGATAACATTAGATGAAGTTGCCTATATAGGTGATGATGTGCCTGATCTTCCTTGTATTAAAGCTGCCGGCATAGGCATAGGTGTTTTAGATGCTCACCCTTTAGTGTTAAATGGCGCAGACTATATTACCTTCACTCGAGGTGGTTTTGGTGCCGTACGAGAGGTTTGCGACTTAATTATGCAGAGCCAAGATACTTTATCTAACGCAACAGGCGCCAGTATATGAATAGATTAAATAGCTTAGCGCTATTTATTTTACTACTTAGTGCTTTAATATACGGCATTATCGAATGGCGCAGTGCCTCAATTGAACAAGTTACATCGATTGTTGATGAGCAACGTCCAGATTTCATAGCAGAGAAGTTACAAAGCAAGATTTATAGTGAGCTAGGGAAACTGTCCCATACAATCAAAGCTGAAAGAATGGAGCATTACGCCGATTTAGCGGTCAGTCATTTTGAATTCCCGCACTATACACTTTATCCGAAAAAAGACGGCCAACCATGGAAAGTTAGTGCAAAAGAAGCAACTTTGTATAAAGATAACCGTGTTGAACTCAAAACTAGGGTATATATTAAAGCAACGGAAATTGATAGCTTAATAAAAGAGATTCACTGTAAAGCAATCGCCTTAGATTTAAAAACTAATATTATTAGTTCAGAGCAAAGCGTCGTTGTCGTTGGTAAAAACTTTACCATGCATGGCTCTGGCTTAATTATCGATTTAAACACTAAAAAAATGACACTTACTAAGCATGAACGCACTATTTATAAAGAGAATGATGAAAGCTAATATATCGCCAAGCAAGCTAAAGGTTACTGTTTTTACTTGTGCTATTTTATTATTGGGTAACACTTATGCCGCTAAAAAAGATTTAACCCAAGAAATCACAATAAAATCACAACGCCAGGCTGCTGACTTGAAAAATAAAGTGGCTAGTTATCTCGACAATGTCAGTATACGTCAGGGTTCAATATCTATTACCGCAGATATCGTCAAGGTATTTAGTCGTGATAATAAAACCACGGGTGAAAAAGATGATACTTATCAAGCAAAAGGCAAACCGGCAATTTTTCAACAGCAACTAGAAGACGGCAGTTTAATTAGTTTACAAGCTAATGAAATCACTTATCACCCCAACTCAAATACCATTACCATTTCAGGTAATGCCACTGTAAAGCAAGCAGGTAGTGAAGTCAGTGGCAATAAAATCACTTATAATACCTTGAGTGAGAAGCTAGAAGCTCAAAGTGCAAATAATCAATCGGTAACCACAATATTACAACCGACAGTATTAAAAAAACAAAAAGAGACTTATGATAAGTCTAAAGTTGACAAAGCAAACGACAAGCTTGACGACAAACAAAGTGACAAAGAAGGCGAAAAAAGTGACAATTAATGGCCATGATGATACAAACGTCAGTACATTAGTAGCGGATAGTTTATCAAAATCCTATAAAAGTAGAAAAGTTGTTAAAAACGTTAGTCTACAAGTTAAGGCTGGACAAATAGTCGGTTTATTAGGACCCAACGGTGCCGGTAAAACAACCTCTTTTTATATGATAGTTGGGCTAGTACCCAATGATGATGGTAGTATCAAGCTCAATGGCGAAGATTTAACATTAGCACCAATGCATGAACGAGCTCGAAGTGGCATAGGTTACTTACCGCAGGAAGCTTCAATTTTCAGAAAACTAACGGTTACTGCTAATATCATGGCCATCTTGCAAACACGTAAGGAACTTACTGACGCGCAACGAGCAGAAAAACTAGAACACTTATTAGAAGAATTTCATATCTGTCATATTAAAGATAATACCGGAATGAGTTTATCCGGTGGCGAAAGAAGAAGGGTTGAAATAGCTAGAGCATTAGCTGCCGATCCACAGTTTATACTATTAGATGAACCTTTCGCTGGTGTTGATCCAATTTCAGTTGGCGACATTAAAAAAATCATCTTACACTTAAAGCAACGTGGTATCGGTATATTAATTACAGACCATAACGTCAGAGAGACCCTCGATGTTTGCGAGCATGCTTACATAGTAAGCCATGGAGAAATAATTGCTCAAGGTAATGCCGATGAAATTCTTGCAAGTCAAAAAGTCAGAGATGTATACCTTGGGGAGCAATTCACGCTATAGTTAAGCTACAATTTTTTTGCTCAAGGCAGAATCGATAATAGAGGTAGTCGGTATCTTATTCTGTACCGTCGCTTAAAATATAAACAGGAAAACATATAATCTAGATGCGCCCTACACTACAGCTCCGTATTGGACAACAATTAACAATGACACCTCAGCTGCAACAAGCTATTAAGCTTTTGCAATTGTCGACGTTAGAGTTACAACAAGAAATTCAAGAAGTTTTAGAGAGCAATCCCTTACTTGAGCTAGATGATAAAGCTCCTGCTGACAGTAATAGCGAACAAAATAATCTTGAAGAAGCCTATTCAGCCAGTGCTAGTGAAACAGCCCCAGCAGAACAGAACTCTCGTGATGGCATTGAAGAGCAACAGGCTAGTATTGATGAAATCAGTACCACTGAAGCAATGGAAAAAAGCGATATTCCTGAAGAGTTAAATATTGATACCACTTGGGAAGACAGTTTCAGTGCAGGGGTATCCAACACGGGAGCTATTAGTAGCCCTGCTGATGACTTTACCTATCAAGGCGAAACGACCGATTCAATTCAAGATCACCTTTTGTGGCAAATGGAACTAACGCCATTTTCAGATACAGACAAAACAGTTGCGGTTGCTATTATTGAAGCAGTTGATGACGCCGGTTATTTAACAGTTTCTTGTGAAGAAATTCTTGAAAGTGTCGGTATTGAAGATTTAGAGCTTGATGAGGTAGAAGCCGTATTAAAACGCATTAATATGTTCGATCCCATTGGTGTCGCTGCTCGATCCATTCCTGAGTGTTTATTAATCCAGCTGAACCAATTTAGTAGCGACACTCCTTATTTGAAAGAAAGTAAATTAATCATCAATGAGTACATAGATTTACTTGGTAATAGAGATTATCGACAGTTAATGCGCAAAACCAAATTAAAAGAAGATCAACTTCGTGAGGTTATGCGCTTAATCCAAAGTTTAAACCCTCGTCCTGGTGATGCCGTCATTAAAGGTGATGATCAGTATGTTATTCCCGACGTTTCCGTTGAAAAGAAGAATGGTCGATGGATCGTTGAATTAAACTCTGATACGGCTCCCAAGCTGTCAATTAACCAACAATATGCTGCCATGTCTAAAACTATGAAATCATCAACCGATGATGGACAATTTATTCGTGCAAATCTTCAAGAAGCCAAGTGGTTTATAAAAAGTTTAGAATCGAGAAATGATACCCTATTAAAAGTTTCTAACTGCATTGTACAGCGCCAGCAAGGTTTCCTCGAACATGGCGCTGAAGCAATGCGTCCCATGGTACTCAATGATATTGCCGAAGCTGTAGATATGCATGAATCCACCATATCTCGGGTCACCACCCAAAAGTATATGCATACGCCAAGAGGCATATTCGAACTTAAATACTTCTTCTCCAGCCATGTAAGTACTGAAAATGGTGGTGAGTGTTCATCAACGGCCATTCGTTCATTAATTAAAAAGCTTATCTTAGCGGAAACACCTGCCAAGCCATTAAGTGACAGTAAAATGGCTGATTTATTAGCTGAGCAAGGCATAAAGGTAGCGCGACGTACTATCGCGAAATATCGAGAATCGTTAGCCATTCCGCCATCAAATCAACGTAAAAGTTTACTTTAAGCAACGACAAAAAGGGATCATGTTTATGCAAATTAATCTTTCAGGACATCATGTAGAAGTAACCAGTTCATTACGCGAATATGTCAATACTAAATTCTGTAAACTCGAGCGACATTTTGAACACATCAACAATGTTCATGTGGTGCTGACTGTTGAAAAGCTAAATCAAAAAGCAGAAGCCAGTGTGCACATAAATGGTGGTGAAGTATTTGCCTCAGCAATCAATACAGACATGTACGCTTCAATTGATACTTTAGTCGATAAACTTGATCGACAAATACTCAAGTATAAAGGTAAAATTGCACAACACTAACTTGGCACAATAAAAGAAAACATGTTAAGGCAATTAAAGTCGCGACAAACTGGTGTTCTACGCTAAATGAGTTAGCTTAAATGGGTGCCTATAAATCACAAATAGAATTATGCAATTATCAGAAATATTAACAACAAGCTGTACCAGTTGCGATGTAGCTGTGAGCAGTAAAAAACGCATTTTAGAGAAGATATGTCAACTGGCCGCTAATCAGGTCAATGACATTGAACAAGACGAATTGTTAGAGAGCTTACTCAATAGAGAAAAAATGGGCAGCACTGGCATCGGTAATGGCATCGCCATTCCTCATGGTCGACTTCCTAATGCAAATAAGGCCGTTGCTGTATTAATAACGACAAAGCATGCTATCGATTTTGACGCGATAGACAACAGAGATGTTGATATATTTATCGCATTATTTGTCCCTGAAAACCGCTGCCAAGAACATTTAGATACATTGCAAAATATCGCGAAAATATTTAGCGATAAACAAATGGTCAAGCAAGTTAGAAAGTGTGATGATAATGAAACACTTTATAAGCTAGTGCAACAGGCAAGTTAGTCGGTACGTAGTAGCAAAATCAAATCACTTGGAAAGTATCAATGAAGTTAATTATCGTCAGTGGCCGCTCTGGCTCAGGTAAGTCAGTTGCCCTACGTGTTTTAGAAGATTTAGGCTACTATTGCGTGGATAACATTCCAGTTAACCTATTGCCCGCGCTTACTCATACGGTTATAAATGATTATGAAAATGTCGCAGTAAGTTTAGATGTTCGAAACTTGCCGAAAGATCCTAATGATATCCCAGACATTATCGCTTATCTTCCCAAAGCCATAGAGGTTAACACCCTCTTTCTCGATGCCGATGACAATGATCTGATTAGGCGTTTTAGCGAAACGAGACGATTACACCCATTAATAAAGGAAAATATGGCACTTGACCAAGCCATTGCCCTAGAAAAGTCGTTATTAGAGCCAATATCGACCAATGCTAGCTTATATATCAACACTAGCCAGCTTACTCCACATCAATTAGCTGACCTTGTTAGAGAAAGAATCTTGGGCAAGAAAACCGGTACTATGGTGTTAGTTTTTCAATCATTTGGTTTCAAGCATGGCATCCCTGTCGATGCAGATTATGTTTTTGACGCGAGATTTTTACCTAACCCTTTTTGGGAAAAACCGTTAAAAGGCAAAACAGGCATGGACTATGAAGTAAAAGACTTTCTCGCCAGCCAAGCAATAGTGACCAAATTCATTTGGCAAATAAATAGCTTTATGATGACTTGGCTACCCCACCTTGAGCGCAATAATCGTACTTATGTCACCATTGCAATTGGTTGTACTGGCGGTAAACATAGATCAGTATACATTGCTGAAATGCTGGCAAAAAACTTTCGAAAAGAGCGCGATGATATTCAAACACACCATAGAGATATTGAAATTAAATCAACTTAATAAGAGGCGTTTTCAATGGTTGTTTTATCTCAACAAGTAACTATCTGTAATAAACTGGGGCTACATGCACGTGCCGCCACTAAATTAGCACAACTTAGTCAAAAGTTTAGCGCCCAAATTACCCTAGAATTAGCAGGTAAAAAAGCCGATGCGAATAGCATTATGGCATTGATGCTGCTCGCAGGAGGGCAAGGGAAAACCGTCAATATTAGTGCACAAGGAGAAGATGCTGAACAAGCTTTACTTGAAGTTTGTCAGTTAATTTCGGATAAGTTTGACGAAAGCGAATAATTTATCCAACATATCTCTGCGCAAAATGATAAAAAAGCAGATAAAACCACTAACTTACGATAAACTAAACTTTAATAAATTAGCTTTTTAGCTATGCTAATGCCTTATATCAGTAAGCACCCTCAGTATCGTCTTTTAACAACGATACGCTCTTTAGCGGGGGTTCTGTGCACTAACCCTAAATAAGCCGAGTTGTTATGCCAGAAATATCCGAACAAGAATACAATCACCAAAGATTGCAACAAGTCAATGAGGCGCTGGGCAGCGGTATGTTTGTCTATGTGCGAAAATTACTGCAACACCTACCAGCTTATGATTTAGCCCTGATTTTAGAGTCTTCTACCGCGAAAAGTCGTCCTGTGCTTTGGCAACTCATTGACCCAGACTTTCATGGTGAAGTACTTGAAGAGCTCAATGAAGAAGTGCGAAAAGGCATTCTTAAAAGCATGCGTCCAGAAAAACTTGCCGCGGTTGCAGAAGGCATGGACGTTGATGATTTAGCCGAAGTATTACGTACTCTGCCAGATAGTATTTTTAACGAAGTACTTAATTCAATGGATTCACAGGATCGTAGCCGCGTCGAAACGGCACTATCTTACGAGGAAGATACCGCTGGCGGTATCATGAATACCGATACTATCACCTTACGCCCCGATGTAACCGTTGATGTGGTTTTGCGATATTTACGCCTTAAAGGTGATTTACCAGAAGCGACAGATTCTTTTTATGTTGTCGACAGAAATAACCATTTTATTGGCGCAGTATCGCTTGCAGCAATTGTTACCGCTAAAGCTGAAGTCATCATATCAAGTTTGATCGATGCCGAGGTAGAAGCCGTGCAAGCAGATATGGATGCGCAAGATGTTGCTCAATTGTTTGAACGCTATGACTGGTTTTCTGCTCCGGTTATTGATGAAGCAGGACATTTATTAGGGCGTATTACCATTGATGATGTTATCGATATTATTCGGGAGAACGCCGAACATTCCATGATGAGTATGGCTGGTTTAGACGACGAAGCTGATACTTTTGCTCCCGTTATTAAAAGTACCAAACAACGTTCATTATGGCTTGGTGTCAACCTTATCACCGCATTGATGGCTGTCGCCGTTACCAGTATGTTTGAAGGTATTTTTCAGCAACTTGCTATTCTAGCGGTATTAAATTCACTTGTGCCCAGCATGGGCGGTGTCGCTGGTAATCAAACCCTCACGCTCGTTATTCGCGGTATGGCACTAGGCCATGTTGGTGACAGTAATGCAAGAGCATTATTAACTAAAGAAGTTGCCATAGGGTTTTTAAACGGTATCATCTGGGCGGCTTTAATCGCCAGTGTAGTTGCCCTATGGAAACAAGACTTAATGCTTGGTGGTGTGATTGCCTTTGCCATGTTGATGAATATGACAGCAGCAGGGTTAGCCGGTGTCAGTATTCCACTACTTTTAAAAAGGCTAAACATAGATCCAGCGCTCGCTGGTAGCGTCATTATTACCACAGTGACTGACGTCGTGGGTATATTCGCCTTTTTAGGCACAGCAACGCTGTTACTGACCTAATTATTGCGTTTAATTGAATAAAACAGCACTATTAGTATTGACCTGGATAGTGCTGTTTTAGTTGACACTTTAGTGAAAAGTCAGGTCGATTAATGGCCAGCTACTTGTATTTCATCAATAAGAATTGAACCGGTACGAATACTACCACGCATATCAGTATCTGAGCCGACAGCAACAATACCTTTAAACATTTGTACTAAATTACCGGCAATGGTAATTTCACTTACCGGGTAAGCTATTTCGCCATTCTCAACCCAAAATCCTGCAGCGCCACGAGAATAGTCACCATTAACAACATTCACTCCCTGCCCCATTAACTCGGTCACCAATAAGCCTGTACCCAATGTTTTTAGCATGGCATCAAAGCTGCCATCATGACCTTGAGCATCCACTAACCAGTTATGTATGCCACCGGCATGACCCGTAGTGGTTAAACCAAGTTTTCGTGCTGAATAGTTGGTCAATAGATAGCTTTGCAAGGCACCTTGGCTGATTATTTCACGATCCTGTGTTAAGACCCCTTCACTATCAAAGGCACTACTTGCCAAGGCCTTTGCTATATGCGGGCGCTCACTAATATTTAAAAAGCTTGGAAAAATATCCTTGCCAATTGCGTCTAATAAAAATGAAGATTTACGGTATAAATTACCACCACTAATCGCAGCGATAAGGTGTCCCCAAATAGTATTAGCAATGTCTGCTCGAAATAATACCGGTACTTTAGCCGTTGCGATTGTTTGTGGTTTCAAACGTGACAACACTTCTTTTGATGCTTGCTGGCCAACGGCTTTTGCACCATTTAATAAATTGAAATCACGATTAACCGTGTAGGCATAATCACGTTCCATTTCATCATTTTCACTCGCAATCATTACACAACTTAAACTATGACGAGTACTAGGGTAACCCACTAATTGTCCATGAGTATTACCATAAACTTTAAAACCCGAGAAGGTATCAAAGCTGGCACCATCTGAATTACAGATGCGCTCATCAACTGCTAAAGCACTCTCTTCGCATTCTTTCGCTAAGTCAACGGCTGCTTCAGTACTGATTTCATGAGGATGATATAAATTTAAATCTTGAGGTTGCATTGCCAGCAAGGCTTTATCCGCTAAGCCCGAGCAATCATCCACTGATGTATATTTAGCTATGTTAACAGCAGCGGTCACCGCTTTAGTTAATGCTTGCTCTGACAAATCAGCCGTTGAAGCACTCCCCTTACGGCCTTGTCGATAAACGGTTATCCCCAAGGCACCATCATTGGTAAATTCAACATTTTCAACTTCACCCATGCGGGTACTTACACTCAACCCCTGTTGGCGGCTCATAGCAACTTCAGCACCATCCGCTCCCAATGTTTTTGCTAATTCAAGCACTGTGGCAACACGATTTTTAACATCGCTTAATTGTTGAGTAATTACATCTTGAGGTTGAGAGTCTATGGTCATAGTATTTTCTACTTTCTCTTTTCTTTTAAGGTCTAGGCTAACTTAGAATATTGTTGATTTAGTGGTATAATAAGCGCAATTATTATTTATTTTAACATGTTGTTAATCATATTATGCCCCAGTCAGCCAACGATATCGATGACTCTTCACCAGAAATAGAAGAAGAATTAAAGAGTAAAACCGAAATAAAGCGTGAAATGCATGAATTGCAAGATTTTGCTCAAAGCCTAATTGAAATGTCTAAACATCAGCGAAGTCGTTTACCCTTAACTGACGACTTGAAAGATGCCATGGTTTTAGCTGATAAAATTACCAATAAACATGAAGCTTTACGACGGCATGTTCGTCATACAGCTAAGCTGTTATTAGAAACAGATCTTGAACCTATTCACCAAGCTATTGCGGTTATGGCAAATAAACATCAACAGGAAACGGCCAAGTTTGTTCGTTTAGAAAACCTTAGAGATGAGCTTATTGCGCAAGGTAACGACGCTGTTGAAGCATTGATTTGTGAATTTCCACATATCGAGCGCCAAAAAATAAAACAATTGGTTCGCAATGCTGCGAAAGAGAAAAAAGCAGAGAAATTAGGTAAGCATTATAAAAATTTATTTATCTACCTAAAAGAACATGCCTAACAGACTCACTTTTGCTATGTAGCCTATAAGTAAGCATAAGCTTGATTAGTGCTTACTTATAGAATTATTGTCTACTGTGTGCCACCAATAGTCATTTCATCGACTTTAAGGGTAGGTTGGCCAACCCCCACCGGCACACTCTGACCATCTTTACCGCAAACACCAACGCCGGCATCAAGTTTTAAATCATTACCGACCATGCTAATACGTTTCATTGCTTCCGGACCATTTCCAATTAAGGTCGCTCCTTTAACTGGTGAGGTTATCTCGCCATTTTCGATCAGATAAGCTTCGGAGCTAGTGAAGACAAACTTACCAGAGGTTATATCTACTTGCCCTCCAGCAAAATTAGGGGCAAAAATTCCTTTCTTAACAGATTTAATAATATCTTCTGGACTAGATTCACCGGCAAGCATATAGGTATTGGTCATACGTGGCATAGGTAAATGTGCATAGGATTCACGTCGGCCGTTACCTGTTGGTTTAACGCCCATTAAACGGGCATTATGCTTATCTTGCATATAACCTTTTAAAACCCCCTTTTCGATGAGGGTATTAAATTGACCCGGTGTACCTTCATCATCAATAGCAATAGAGCCTCTACGGTTCATCAATGTTCCATCATCGACTATAGTACAAAGCTCAGAGGTCACTTGTTGACCGACTTTACCAGAAAATGCAGATGAGCCTTTACGATTAAAGTCTCCTTCTAAACCATGGCCAACCGCTTCATGTAATAACACTCCGGGCCAACCGGCGCCTAATACCACAGGAAAAGTGCCTGCCGGCGATTCAATCGCAACTAAATTAACTAAAGCTTGCCTAACCGCTTCTTCAGCGTAACTGAGATAACGCGCTTTATCTGCACCAACTTCAACGTCGAAGAAATAACTGTAATCGGTTCTTGCACCGCCACCGGCACTAGC
The DNA here is from genome assembly GCA_040779365.1 of Colwelliaceae bacterium MEBiC 14330. Classification (GTDB taxonomy): domain Bacteria; phylum Pseudomonadota; class Gammaproteobacteria; order Enterobacterales; family Alteromonadaceae; genus Colwellia. Next base: position 281,418 of record JBFONR010000004.1, on the reverse strand, counting down.
ACGTTCCCGCTTACCATTGTCTTCAACCAATACTGAGCAGTTTAAGCGCACCAAAGGACGAATATCGGTACCGAAGGTACCATCACTGGCACTAACTAAGATGGTTTCATACACACCTGATAAACTGGCAATAACTTGCGTCACTCGGCTATCGACTTGACGAGCATGCGCTTCAACTTGATGCAACAGCTCAATTTTTTGTTCTTGCGTTAAACTCCCTAACGGTTCAACCGATTGATAAACTTTTATAGGGCTTTGGCGTGTAAAGGCTTTTACTGTGGCACCAGTACCACTATCAGCAATCCCTTTAGCAGCATCAGCCGCTTGCTGTAATGCTTTTGGTGAAATATCATCCGAATACGCAAAGCCTGTTTTCTCGCCAGAGATTGCCCGAACACCGACACCACGTTCAATATTATACGAGCCTTCTTTTACAATACCGTCTTCTAAAACCCATGACTCATGTTGACTCGCCTGGAAATACAAGTCGGCAAAATCCACCTGTCTACCCATGATACTTGTTAACGTTTTCGATAATAGCTCATCATCAATATGACTATCGCTTAATAAGGATTTTTCCACACTATTCATTTGGTTTAAGCTCTACTTCCAGTTTTAAATTAATTTACAACGATTGCTTTAATGGTGAATTTAAAGGCATGCTTTGACGTATGCGGGTTAACTCATCAGGTTGATAATCAACACTAACATAGCCTTCCCCCGTTGCAATGACTTGCTCTATTTCGCCCCATGGATTGATAATCATTGAGTGTCCCCATGTTTCACGGCCATTTTCATGAACGCCCTCTTGACCTGCCGCGATAATATAAACTTGATTTTCAATCGCTCTAGCACGAAGTAATGTTTGCCAATGGGCCTTGCCCGTTACTTTGGTAAAAGCGCTGGGTACGGTAATAATATCAGCGCCTGCCATGGCTAATTGCTGAAATAAATTAGGAAAGCGGAGATCGAAACATACTGATAAGCCAATATTAGCAAAATCGGTATCGACAACGCTTATCTTGTTACCCGGCTGAGTAAATTTAGATTCCTGATAACTTTTCGTATTATCACTAACGTTAACATCAAATAAATGAATTTTGTCATACTGAGCAATGAGTTTTCCCTTGGGGTTAAAAACACAACTACTATTGGTAAATTTATCTGCCGATTGCGTTAATAAAGGGATTGTACCTGCGACAAGGTAAACTTGAAAACGTTTTGCAAGATGAGCAAGCGCTATACCAAGATCATTACCGGGCGCTGAGGTTTTTGCCAGTGTTAATTGCTCACTATCTTTAGCGCCAAAAAATAAACAACACTCAGGTAATACCACTAAATGCTCTACTTTATCTGTTGTGTTAATATTGTCGGTAATTTCCGCTAGCAGTGTTGAAATTTTAGCTAAATTGCTTTCAACATTGGCAACTGATGATAACTGTATCGCCGTTAATTTAATCATCTATCACCTTATTGTTCACTGTCGCTTTTACTGATGGCGGTTTATCTGTCGCTTTATCTTTAAGCTGCTCACCTTTTAGTGGCAATGCAGCATCAACACTTATATTTTTACTTTTACGGTTTACTTCTTGTAAAGTAGGGTTATCAATAGTGCCGCTAAGCTCAAATTTAAACTCTGAAACTACTTGAGATTTTATCACTTGATCAATGGCTACCCCAGCAAGGAAAGTAACCGGATCTAAGGTCAGTATCCAACCAAGTACCGGCAAACTTGAAGTCAAATTAGGTTTATATGACATATCATAAGCAAGCTCACCAGATATCAAGTCGGTGTGGCCGGTCATAAACAAATTACCCGCGGTACCGTTCATTTTGGTATTTTCTGTGGTTAAGATGCCTTGCTGTAGCTGGTAATCCCCAGTAATACTACTGTAGAACATGCCATCGCTGAAAATATCGCGAAAATCTAAGGTTAACTTGCGCACCAGAGATTGCAAACTCAGTACTGAAAAAAGTCTTGCTCCCTTGTCACTGATATCTTTCAAGTAGCCATCATCTAGCTTGGCTTTAATCTCACCATTAACATCGGTAAGAGAAAAGTCATGTAAACCACCTAACCAATTAAAATTGATATCAAGTTTTGCACCACTATCTTTAATAATAGAATCAAATGACAATGCTTGCATTTCAGCTTCAATATCTGCAACAGATAACTGACCTGATAACGACGTAGTTGACTCATTATCATTATGCAGCCATTGACCTGACAAGGTTAATTCTGATTTATCCCTACTTGCCTTAAAGTTTTTAAATTCAATCGTTTGCGCATCAAGCCGATTAACATCAACATCGACCACTCCTAATGATAAAGCGCCAATAGCACAACTATCACAATGAAACTTTACCGGAGGAATATTAGCAAAAATAATATCATTTTCCGTTTTATCGACAACATGGTTAGCTAAGACATTTTTTGCAGGCTCTTCAATATCATTAACCGGTAACTTCAAAAATTCCGCATTAATTTCAAGCCCCTGATTTATCCAGTCTGGATAAATTTTAATCTGACTACGTGTCTCTTGAGCATTAAATTGCAGTAACCACCATTGTGACTTATCGAGTAAATTAAATGACACGTTGTTAAGCGCTTGTCCTAAAATATTTAATTTAGCAATTGAGCCCCTTATTCTCTTGGGCTTTGCCAGCAATGGTGTCTCATTGGCTTTATCATTAACTTCACTGCCTGCTTTAGCGCTAGGCTCATTGATACTATCAAGAATATCACTAATTAATGGTTGCCACTGAGCAAACTCTGCCTCTTCTAACTTAGTCGTAATATGAAAACCATCATTTGGCAATGCCATAACCCCTTCACCTAACATCAAATTAGCGCGCGTAAATGAAGTACTGTCATGATCCAATAAGCCTGAAAAAAATAATTTATCACCATAGTTTACCACCAGTTTAGACTTTGCCGTCTCTCCGCTAATTTCTATCGCTAAATCATTTTCTTGTTGTGGGGTTCTTTCATAGGGCGAGGGCAGCGTTAACTGTGTATTTTTTAAATTTGATGAGAAATTACCATTATATGAAAAACCACCTTGATGATGCTGATGTAATGATAAATCCCCTTGCCAAGATAACGAGCCTTTTGTATAACGCTTTAATTGTTCAGGCACATGACTAAGCCATTTATCTTCTTGCCACAATGCGGTTAATTTAATATCGGTATCATAGTAGTCTGTTTTATCTTGCCCTATGATATCTAAACCAACAGGTAAGCCATGCCAGCTTAACTTAAGATTTTCGGTGTCTATTTTATCATTTGCAAAGTTAAGCTGTCCTTGCACTTCACTAAAGTTCATTGCTGGGCTTTGCAAGGCAACGTCATTATTCGCAAAATGAATCGAGCCACTTGCCAAGGTCTGTTCATCATCATTAAGTGGTAAGTTTAAATGAAATTCGCCACTGACTTGACCAGCAACTTGCAGTTGCTCTAGGACACTGCCAACACTATCTTCAAGTGGGCTTTGGTTAATTAAATCACTAATATAACTTGTTGGTGTCGGCTTTATATCTGCATCGACCGTTAATATTTGCTCTCCAGCTAAATCGGCAATTCCCGCTTGCACACCGGTAACATCCAGTCCAGTCAGTAAGCCTCCACGTCCCGTAATCATCATCGAATTGTTAGTGAAATTTAAATTAGCAGCAAAATCTGTTATGGCAGGCCAATCTTCGACAAATTTAAACTCAGCCTCGCTCAATTCGGCGTCAACAACAAAAATACCACTGCCATCGTTAAACGGAAAATGGCCAATGGGCCCATTAATTAATACTTGCGCATCTTCAACTCGACCTGAGACAACCGCGGCATTGAGGTATGATACTAAATCCTCACTCATGATAGGCAATGGTAAGTAACGACCAACTAAACCTGCATTACCATTTGATATATGTGCTAATAGCGATAAATTAACATCACCGTCAGTGGGCGCGGCAACCTTAACTTGCGTTGATAAATTAATTTCTTCAGAAAGGAACTCTAGCTCATCAACCGTTAAAGCCCAGCCATGTTCATCAAAAGCGACATTAAATTCGCCAGCTAAGCTATCATAAGGAAATGTCTGTATAAAAAGCTTATCAAAGTCTAACTGGCCAGCTTTAGCAAAAAAATTAACAGATAAGTAATTATCAGCATAGCTTAAAGCACCTGAAACATTTTCTACACCCGGAATATTATCGGTAAAACGATTTGTAAATGCGGAGAAATTAGCAACAGCTTGTAAACTTTTATCAAGATTGCGTATATATAAATTTTCTACTTTTCCAGATAATTTCATTTCAGAGAGTAACTGTCTTGTATCTTCTTTAGCAACAAGTAAAGGCGATAGCTTGGCTAACATTGTGAGATCAATTTCAGAAAGGTGCAGGCTAAAGTTCTCACCTTGTTTTGCCATCATCGTGGTAAAAATTTGCGATGGTTCATCATTTAGTTTTAAGGATAAAGGCGTACTATAAAGGTTGAAGCTATGCTCTTTGCTGCCTTTAACCAGTAATAATTGACCTTGCTCAAAGGTTAATTCTTGTCTTTCTTGCTCATCAAACCAGTACATATTACTTGGTAAAAAATCAACTTGTATACGACTAATATCACTGTGCTTTATGGCTAACCAGGCAGAAAAATTAATATCTGTTTTCGTTTTATCATCATCAAGCATTAAAATATTATCTAACCAAGGCGTGATATCTATTTGATTAGCTTGCAAGTAAATTTGACCGCTAAGGTCATTGCCTTGTCCACCTGTTAAATCAATTTTTACTTGTAAATTGTTCGAGCTTAAACCATTGAGTACCACACTACCTTGGGCTTGGTGGCGATCATTGTTATTTAACCAATGTAGTTGATTTAACTGAATAGTACGGGAGATATTGTTATTTTTTACTGTAATTTGACTATCACGAATAGAGAAACCACTGATTCGATTTAGAAAAACATCCGTAATGATACTAATGCCTTCTGTCTCATTATCCTTTTTAGCCGCAACTAACGCTTGATCTTCTTGCTCTATTTCATCTTCACTGTTCCATAAATGTTCAGAAACATCCGCCTTAACTCCAGATAAAATAAGTGTTTTAGTAATTAAGTTTTGCTCTGTTAAGGTACGCCAGAAGTCGACTTGTAATTCCAGTTGCGTGATAAAAACCGAAGCATTTTCTGTGTTAAACACATTGATATTGCCAATGACTAAGGCAGGTCCAGAACCTTGCCAAGTCATACTAAGGCTGCCAATAGTGATATTGGCCTGTGAGGATTCGTTGATATAGTTTTCTAGCGGCTGTTTATAATGATGAACATAAGGTAAAAATAATCGAAAAGCACTAATAACTACCGCTAACAGTACCAATAAGATGGCAGCTGTTTTATAAAGGCGGTTTAGCCAGCGATTAGAAGTTCTTACAATATTCATTAAAACTTAAACATATCCTATACATATTCAACGGTGAAGCAAATACTCAATTACATCATAACAACGTCAAACTGCTCTTGATTATACATAGATTCGGCCTGCACTTTAATCAACTTACCTATAAATACTTCAACTTCAGCAAGATTATGACACTCATCATTTTGTAAAAATTCACTCACGGAAGTTGAGGCATAAACAATAAACTTATCAGCATCATGAGCACGATTTACCCTTACAATTTCCCTTAATATTTCAAAACAAACCGTTTCCACTGTTTTTAAATGGCCTCGACCAGCACATAAAGGACATTCATCACATAAAACATGTTCTAAACTTTCACGAGTTCGTTGCCTAGTCATTTCAACTAAACCAAGTGCTGAAAAGCCATGAATACTATATTTCACTTTGTCTTTGCTCATCGCCATATCAAGACTGTGTAACACTCGACGCTTATGATCTTCATTATGCATATCAATAAAATCAACAATGATAATGCCGCCGAGGTTGCGAAGCCTAAGTTGTCTAGCAATCACTTGGGTTGCTTCAATATTGGTACTAAAAATGGTATCGGCTAAATTGCGATGACCAACAAATGCGCCGGTATTGATATCAATTGTAGTCATTGCTTCTGTCTGATCGATAATTAAATATCCACCCGACTTAAGCTCTATCTTGCGGTGCAATGCCCGTTGAATCTCACGCTCAACTGAAAACAGATCAAATATAGGTCCTTCACCGGGGTAATATTCCAATAATGGCGTTAATTCAGGGACAAACTCTTGGGTAAAGAGTGCGAGCTCGTCATAACTTAGTTTTGAGTCAACTCGTATGCGCTCTATATCAATACCAACAAAATCTCTTAACACGCGAAAAGACAGAGATAAATCTTGATACAAGGGTAACTTGGTTTGTTTGCGCTGCTTGCGTGTTAACACTTTTTGCCATACCCGACGTAAAAACTCAGCATCATGCTGTAATTCTAACTCTCCTGCACCTTCACCCGCCGTTCTGACAATAAAACCTTGATTCTCGTCACAATAAGGGGAGACGATATTTTTTAAACGCTCTCGCTCTTGCGTATCTTCAATGCGCAATGAAATGCCAGCATGTTGGGAGTGTGGCATTAGCACCATGTAACGTGAAGCAATAGTAATATCGGTTGTTAAACGAGCCCCTTTAGTACCTAAAGGATCTTTTACCACTTGCACCATGATGTATTGCCCTTCATGCACTAAAGAGCGAATATCAGCAACTTGCTCGCTTTCTTCTTTGAGTATCAGCTTACTTTTAATATCTGAAGCGTGTAAAAAAGCCGCTTTTTCTAGATTAATATCAACAAACGCCGCCTGCATGCCAGGCAATACTCGAATCACTTTACCAAGATAAACGTTACCGACAATACCGCGTTTACCTTGTCTCTCTATATGTACTTCTTGCAAAGAGCCATTCTCAATTAAAGCAACACGCGTTTCACTGGGGGTAACATTGATCAGTAATTCGGCACTCATAAATAATCCTTACTTAAATAAACTGCTAGCGTTAATGGCGCCAACGAAGCCTGCGCTATTTAATAGCTGCGCCGTTTCAAACAAAGGTAAACCCACCACAGCTGAATAACTCCCCTGCATATTAGTGACAAACTGACCAGCAATACCTTGGATACCATAACTACCGGCTTTATCTTGTGGCTCACCAGTTAACCAGTATGCTTGAATTTCACTTTTACTGAGCTTTTTAAATGTAACCTTAGTTGTCACAACCTGAGCTTGTACTCCCTCAGGGCTAACAAGGGCAATGGCTGTTAATACCTGGTGTTGCTTATCAGAAAGTAGAGATAATGTTTTAATACAATCAGTTAAGTTTATAGGCTTGCCTAATATCTTATCTTCAAAGACTACGCTAGTATCAGAGCCTAACACACAACAATATTTTTGCTCAGCAGGTGGCAGGGAAGAAAAGACATGCATTGCTTTTTCTCTAGCCAAGCGCAATACGTAATTATTAGCGGTTTCATCAGACAATATCGTTTCATCTATATCGCTTGCTTGTGAAGTAAACTGATAACCTAATTGCTTGAGTAACTCTCGTCTTCTTGGAGATTGCGAAGCTAATATTAATTTTTTTCTGTGCTGTTCTTTTTCAGTTGAGATAGCTAAAGAGGTGCTCATAAAGTAATAACTGCTAGATTAGCTAGCCCTTAAAAATTGTTGAAAATATTTAATAATATCGCTGAATATATACACTTGATGGTAAACCGTTACTTAATCCTGAAATGTCTGCGAACACGGCGTAATAACAAAAAGACCCAGGGCCACAGCACAACAGTGGTTAAGACTGGGTACAAATAATTAGGCAGAAAAACGACATCGCTCAAAAAGCGCTGTAACCAAAAGACGACTAAGTGATATTGGGCAGATAATACCCCTATAATTAATGCCTGTTGCCATACCGAAAAATTTCGAATCTTTTGAAAATTAACAATAACTATATATATCGATAATGCCATGGCACAAGCATGTACACCGAGCACGGAGCCAAGTAATACATCTAAAATAAAGCCCATTACCCAAGCGGTAACAATGTTAACTTTATTGGGTAAAGCTAAACACCAATACACTAAAACAATAAGCACCCAGTCAGGCCGAAAGGCATCAACACTTAACGGCATTGGCGTAATACTGGCCATCAAGGCGATTAACAAGGTCAGTAAAATAATAAATCCGTTATTGCTAACCATTATGAATTCCCAGGCACTATATTAGGTGTTTTTAACGCATCGGTTGACTTAACTGGCTCTTCTTCTGACAATAACAACATGTACCTTAACCGATCAATTTCAGCGACCGGCTCACTATAAATAATAGCAAATTCTCGCGATTCATCTGTACGCACAAAGACCACACGAGACACTGGATAGCCTTCAGGGTATTTACCACCTAAGCCAGAAGTAACCAACAAATCACCTACCTCAATGTCGGCACTGTGGGCGACAAAATTATGCACCAAACGGTCTATTTGACCACTGCCCGAGGCAATTAATCGTAAGCCATTTCGCAAAATACGTACCGGAATCGCATGTGAAATATCTGTGATTAAAATAACACGAGAACTACTGGCTCCAACATGGAGTATTTGACCAACGATTCCTTTTTCATCTAACACCGGTTGGCCTTCATAAACGCCATCGTTAGCACCGCGATTAATGACCACTTGATGCGAGTAGGGATCACCATCTACCGATAAAATCTCGGCAAACATCTTCTTGATTTCACCTCGAACAGGTGAGGATAGCAAAGAACGTAATCGATCATTTTCTTGCTGAACAATGTTAAGCTGCATGGTTTGTTCATGAAAAAATAATTCATTTTCTCGATATTGTTCATTTTCTTTCATCAATTGCTGACGGCTAACAAGGTTTTTTGATGCCCAAGTCATCATTTGTTTTGGCGCATTAGCCATATACTGCAACGGGCTAACAATAGATTGCAAATAACCACGAACCGTTTCAAAACTAGCCATTTTATGGTCGAAAAAAATCAAGGCTGCCGAGCAAATTAGTACAAACACTAATCTGCGTGCCGGTGAAAAGCCTTGATAAAATATTGGATTCATAAAAGTCAGTTATGAAAGTTGTTGTGAAATTATAACGGATAGAACAAATTAAGTAGCGTGATTAACACTATTTGGCTTAAAAACAGTTTAAGGAGTACCTATAACAATATTATTAAGCCAACCAGCAATAATCAGCAGCAACTATTCATAAGAGAAGAGATCGCCACCATGCATATCAATCATCTCGAGTGCTTTACCACCGCCTCGGGCCACACAAGTTAAAGGATCATCAGCAATGACAACCGGAATGCCGGTTTCTTCCATCAATAGACGATCAAGATCTTTTAATAATGCGCCACCGCCTGTTAATACCATACCGCGCTCTGAAATATCAGAGGCTAACTCTGGCGGAGACTGCTCCAACGCAACCATAATGGCACTAACAATACCCGTTAACGGCTCTTGCAATGCTTCTAGTATTTCATTGCTATTTAGGGTAAAGCTACGTGGTACACCTTCGGCTAAATTACGGCCACGCACTTCAATTTCAATCAGCTCTTCACCTGGGTAAGCCGAGCCAATTTCATGCTTAATACGCTCAGCCGTTGCTTCACCAATTAAGCTACCAAAATTACGACGCACATAGTTAATAATGGCTTCATCAAATTTATCACCACCAATACGAACGGATGACGAGTACACCACACCGTTAAGTGAAATAATACCCACTTCAGTGGTACCGCCACCGATATCAACTACCATAGAGCCTGTTGCTTCTGAAACGGGCATACCAGAACCAATTGCTGCAGCCATCGGCTCGTCAATTAAATACACTTCGCGAGAACCTGCTCCCATGGCAGATTCACGAATGGCACGGCGCTCAACTTGAGTTGAACCGCAAGGCACACACACCAATACCCGTGGACTTGGGCGTAAAAAGTTATTGCTATGCACTTGCTTGATGAAGTGCTGTAACATTTTTTCAGTAACAAAAAAGTTGGCAATAACACCATCTTTCATCGGACGAATAGCTTCAATATTGCCCGGTGTTCTACCTAACATCGCTTTAGCAGCAACACCAACAGCCGCAACACTCTTCGAGCCACCAGCACGGTCTTGACGAATAGCCACAACAGAAGGTTCGTTTAACACTATGCCTTGCTCTTTTACATAAATCAGTGTATTGGCGGTACCTAAATCGATTGAAAGATCGTTAGAAAACATGCCGCGAATTTTTTTAAACATAAGCTCAAAATGTCCTGTAAGGTACTAAATAAGTAGACGCTGTTAATGTGCGCACAACAGATCGGATAATCATACCTTAGTATTTAACCAATGTGTTGCTTTTTTACAGAAAGAGTACAAGAAAAATAAAAAAAATAGCAGTAGAGACAATACGGTTTACTTTTATCGGTAAATGCACCAGCAAGCAAGGTGAGTTATTCTATTTCTCGCTGGTAAATAATACGATCATTGCCACGGTAGAGGCCAAAGGTTGCAATGCCAAAGGGATTATCATCAAATGAATCATCGACATCATCGGCGTTGAATGGGCATTGTAAGTTATCTTCATCGGTTGCCCAACGATACTTTAACCAAGGAACAATATTATAGCTAACACAGACTGACCCTGTGTTACCTGCTCCTGTTGCGGTTAGTTCAATTGCTCTTGTTATACCAGAAGGAGTCTCATCAATAAACTTTCCAGAGGCATTAGTAATAGCAGGGTTCTTCGGCGGTATTTGACTAAAATTAATCAAATCGATGTCCGTTACGCTCATTTCAGTTGAATTATAGGGGGTACATTGATCGGTTTCGCTGACAATATATTGATCGTCTAAAAAATAGTTAACCGATAAGGTTTGCGCTAAATTAGACGTTTCTGGCCCATAACTATTCTCAAGTTGCGCGCGACCAAAACGAATCAATGTACCTTCCGGGTTTAGTGTAACAATTAAACCATTTAGAGCATCTCCGTCAAAATCTACTGTGGCAATGTCATCACCATCAATAATAGCAACCATCGACAAATCAATATCGGCAGTAAAAGGATTGATTTCACTATTTTCTTCATGCAAGTAAGAAAAATTATCATTGCTGTTATAGCTGTAAGTAATCACACCAGCTGTATTATTAATTTCCCCAGCATTTAAATTTGCGGTTAAACGCACTAAATCACCGTTTTTACCTTGTTGAGTTGCATCGGTATCTGGTGCTAATGTTGTTAACGTTGGCGATATGGTAAGGCGCTCGAAACTAGCTTGGGTTAATTTGAAAAAATCATTAATATAGTTTTGCGTTAAAGCACCGTCTTGATTTCGAGCTTCTATAGTTATTGTGGGAGTCGATGCATAACTAAGTGCGCCAATATTGCTATTGTCCAATAATTTTTGACCACTATACACAAACGGCAAATCTAGCGTTTCATTTGTGCTACAAGTCGCCTTTAAAGCGCCATTTACAATTGATGTCACCTGAAAGTACGCTGGGGTAAAGCGACCAACAAAAGGTACTTCACCGGTTATGTTAATACCTGCGGCTAGGTAATCATCAACATTAACAGTTAAGGCAATAATACCTACCTCACTATAACTGGTCTCAAAGCTATTTTCACCGGCAGTAAAATTTCCTGAAAATGTAGCACTTAAATTTCCAAGCGAGCCGCCACTAGATCCACTAGGGGCAACTAGACTGGGTACTAAGGATGCGTTACTGGCAATAAAATTAGTCGTGGTAGAATTGCCGCTAAGATTTTCATTTTCATCGGCTAAACCATTAGCATTACTATCATTGCCACTTGCCCAAGCAACAGCTCGCGTCGTCACGGTTATCGGGCTTCCTGCTGCGATAAATACGTTACCAGAAGCATTTTGTGCCGCCGGGTTAGCTGTGCCATTATTTGCAGCTACCTGAACATCAAAAGCAAACGGGCGTACAATAATTGGATTAGAGGTACCTGTGATATAATTTCCCGAAGGGTTACCCTCTTCATCGGGTAATTCATAACGAGCATTCAATAATACCGAGCCCGCATTATCATAGGTAAAGACATAATTGGCACTATTTTGACTATCATCGCCAAAATCAAGGGGGACCTCAGTATAGTTGTAATTGTTATCAGTAACCGGTTCGATTGTAGTCCCGGAAATATCAATGGTTTTCGCAGAGCTTGGCTCCACTGCCGGTGACTGATACTTAGCACCCATCTCAATACTTTCACCTGTCACCAAGAGCGCTTGACAGCTAGGCGTTGCACTGCCATCAGTCGTTACTGCTTCAATTGCTAAATTTGTTGTGGCATTAAAACCAACATTTGACGGCTTACCTGACAATTGTATCGGTAAGGTTTGATTAACTATGCCATTAACTATACCGTTGATGAATCTAAAACCGGTTTCTTTAAAGTTCACCAGACAAGTAGAGAGGTTAGCATTATCGGCACACTCAACATTATTAGTTATTTGCGGATCAACCGGTGCCAAAGTTATTCCGGCATTGCCGGCCTTAGTATAACGGTAATTAATATTCGCTTGTCCACCAACAATAGTAACCGTTTTAGTAAATTCAGTCGTGGTGCCGTCTTTTACAATAAGATCTACATCCACGGCATCATTACTTAAAGTGGTGCAATCTGCATTAGCGCAAGCTTTTATGGTAATAGTATCCTCTTCACACGTTAAACCTTCGGCGTTACCGGTGTCTATTTCAAAGTGATGAATGGCTGGCGCACAACTGTTGGTATAATCGGCAAAATTTCCACCAAGTGCTAATACGCCAGCAATTTCATCAAGGTGGAAATCATCATTATCTCTACCGTCTTCAGTAACATTAAAACCGACACTGGTTGATGAAATACTGCAACGTTCGAGCCAGCCGCCATCACCTCCCCTTCGGGTATTTTGACTGGCAACCACCAATGGCGTATCTGCAAAGCTACTAGTAAAATTAGCATTTCGACAATAGTTAGCAGTTAAACCTCCAATATTTTCCTCCGTTCTTATTGCTTCATAAGTCACTCCGGGATCTGCACCGCTGGCAGGAATTAATACTCCTGCGCCTGGGGTAATGGCTAGGTAAGCTATAGTTTCTGCTTGAGAAAATGACGTATTAGTTTCGCCTTGCTCGATGGCTAATTGAAAATTATCATCTTCTACATTTTGTATAGTCGCCGCCATAAAAGGCTGTGAAAAAGGAAAAGGACCCTCGGAAAATTCATTGTTCATGGTTTGCATCGTTGCCAGCACGGCCGGTACGTTGGGTAAATCAAGAGGGACATCTCGCCAGCTAGCACCTGTACGCCGTCGCGTTTGGTATTGTGTGACGTCTTCGGCACCAACAGTAAGCTGTTGGTTGCTTGCTAGCTGATAATTACCTTTTTTTACCGCGATAAAGTCAACCGTTTGTGGAGCATAACCATTAGGGTCATTCGCCCCTTCAGAGCGAACTTGTGTCACTTGAAAGCCTGTTTCGGTAACATTTCTAATACGCAAGGTCAGTCGGTTAGTAAATTGATTATTTTGCCGAGTCGGCATAGTAAACACCGCCGGCGGTTCGGAAAATGGTGTATCAAAACAAACCTCGGTAAAGCCAGGAGGGAGCTCATTGCTGTTACTATCAAAACCACTGCTATCAATACCAGCAGTATCTTTTAGAGTCACTCGGCCAGCTTTTAATTCAATTGTCGCGGTTGCTGAACAGGTGTGCGTTTCTGCCATCAGTGCATTAATTTTACTGGCATCGAGCGCTTCTTTATATACGCGAAGCTCATCTATATTACCGGTAAAACGGTTATTGGTTTCTCCAGAATCTGTTTCACCACCGATAGAGCTTGGCCCAGAATCAGTGCCCCAATCCCCTGTGTAAGTATTACTGGTTCCTCCTTGAAGCAACTCTTGTACGACTCCATTGATATAGATTTGTCTGGTTTTAGTAACACTGTTATGGACTGCAGCGACAAACACCCATTCATTTGAGGGGACAGAGCTATCAGTATCAACACTTACAGGGGTTACCGCTCGAGAATAAAAGCGTAATCGGCCATTGCCTCCATCGCCTAAACTAAAACTAAAACCGCCAGTATTATTTTCATCATCAGCAAAAATTCGAGAGCCTGCATTGACATTAGCTGGGTTAATCCAAGCGGTAATGGTAAAACTTTCTTGTAAATTATCAAAGCTGTTGGGTAGTGTTATGTAATCATTTGTACCATCAAATGTCCCATAACCGCAGGTCCCCTCTGTTCCACTTATCGCAGGGGCTAAATTATCAGTGGACGTCCCATTAATAGCTTGCGCATTATAATTACCAGTTTGGTCAATCACTTCGTTAGCAGCACCTGTCCATGCCGGTTCATCAAATTGATAATACGCTAGCAGACTGTCACCACAAAAATCACCAAACTCTGGTTGTGTGTCATCAAAAATAACAGAAGAGGCTGATATCAAGGTAATGTTTTTTGCGTTGATTGCTCCAGTTAACTGGGCACCAGAATTAAGTTGTATACTGGCATCACTATAAATAAATGCATTGGTATTGCTGTGATTAAGAGTATTATCAGATACAAAAGTAGTGTCAGTAGAAAAGTAGAGTAATAAATTACTCGGGTCCCCGCCAACGTTTATTTGAGTGTTATTGCCAATAAGTGCCTGATCTTTGACAAAAATACGGACTAGGTCGTCTGCTCCAGCAATGATTATTTTACTGGTACTAATCAGTGTTAAATTATTAAAGATGTAGTCTCCCGCAGAAAGTGTAAGACTCACACCATAGTTTACCTGATAGTTATTGTAATTCCCCGGCGCTAAAGTGGTTGAGGTACCCAAAATAGCATCGCCACTGCCACCACCTGGGATCGTATAAGAAACAGCCGGCGCAGCAGAGCCTGAATCACTACAATTTATTGTTCCACAAGTTAAATTACCGCCATTGCTAATAATGGAATTATTTGAGGCAAGAATATTATCGGCACTATTTAATAATTGTGAGTTATTGCCAAAAGTGATGGTACCTTGACTGTCATTATTTTGTAAACCATCAGGGAAAACAGCAGAGCACTCAACAGCATAAACCAATTGGCTGCTGCAGAGAAAAACAAATAACGCTACTAGTAATCGATACTGCATTGTTAACCTTATTTAGCCATATTTATTCGTATGTAAAACAACAAGTGGATACTAATAATAAACAACAGCCGTTGATTAATAAATAACACTAGCATAAAAAAAGATAAAGCTATCGCCGCAGCAACGGTGCTTTATAATTTGTCCCTAATTTTTTACCGGGTTGTATTGATTAAGTTAATTCCAGTGAAAGATGGCATAACCAAGTATCAATCTATGTTACATCAGTCGACTAGCTACAAAGTTACCGTTAAGTCGCTATTTATGCAATATAAAGCCCAAAAAAGCCCGATAAACGGGCTTCAAATTAACGTATTGCTGGTTAAAACAATTTAAAATAAGGTTTTTCTTAATTTGCGTTGCAAAATAATAAAGGCAAAAGCGAACAACGCCAAGCTTATCGGCTCTGCAATGATTGTTGGTTGCTCTTCATAGCCAGCAGCATTATTGCGCACATAAAAGGTTTCAAAACCGCCATAGAAACTCGCATAAAAATCACCAGGCTCTGTCCATTCACTACTGACATAATCACTGATGAAGTTAGTTTCATCAACATGAATAAAGCTTGAGTTAAAAAATTGCGCAGCATGAATAAGCTCACCGTTACTTTGGGTAAAGTCTGCTATGGTTAGCTCGTTTTTTAACATGGTTAATAACATTTGGTCGGCAAAATGCCAGTTAGCTTGTACCGCCGGAGCATATAATACATTACCAGCAAACGCTTCCATGTTAACTGGTGAAGCCCAAGCCCAATCATAACCCTGATAAGTAATATAATTTATACCTTGTAAATCAGCAGTCAAGTGATCTTCGGCGTTAGCATAGTCCTGTGATGCTAACTCAGCTGGCGTTAAGTTTGTAATCAAGGTTGCTGGGGTGAATGAAGAAAATAAACCCAGTACTAACATCATTAACACCTTTACTAGAAACTTATCCATTGTAGACTCCAAAACAAAAATATCGCAGTACAAAAAACATACAGCATATTTTGAGCCAACTTTAATTTTTAAATTTATTTCAGCAGTTTAATAGCTTAGCTAGTATTTTAATTGTCGGTGTGTAAAAAATACCGACATACCTGAAAATGGCCGCGCTACAATACATTTCGAGCTTTGACTTCAATTGTGCGGGAGGTAAATCCCCCTAAGAAATCACATTGCCCAGTGCTGGTAATGGTGTAATAAGTAATGCCGTCAACGGTGCGATCAGCAGTGCAATCAACGATGGCTGCTTGACAGTTATCTAAACCATCAATGCCGGAAAAATCATAGGTACTATTAGCAGTACATTCACTAGGACCTGATAACGGAAAGAGTCTTTTGAGCTTAATCTGTGCACCAGCTTGTGCAGCTTGATATGCTCGAGTGCCTAACACTTCATAAGCGATGGTTTCAGCATTTGAGCTAATCATTCTTACCAATGCTGTACCTAATAAGGTTACAATGACAATGATAAACAAGGCCAAAACTAACGCACTGCCATTTTGCAGCGTTAGCTTTGATTTATTGATAGCATGCTTAAGGAACATTTAGCACCTGTATTTCATGATTAAAAGTAATAGTCTCATTATTCTTTTGCAAAATGAGCTTTATTTGCACCATGGCATTACGCTGTAAAGTAGCCGATAATATTTCAAACGGTGGTGTTGCAGAATCAAGATTAACAATGTCTTGTGCTATCAAGGTAGCATTTCTGGTGAGGGTTGTCCCTTGTAAGCAATAAGTTACTGTCTCATTGCTATCGACAAAATATAACCGTTGGGTAGGCGATTGTTCGGCAAAATGTACTGAATTATCTAGCGTAATTATCCATTTATCAGCATTTGTTTGAATGATGCTAGCGACATCATGTATTTTATCAATATTACTGGATATTAGCGGATATACATCCTCAGGCTTTAACGGGTAAACCACGATTTTCCAATCGCTACTAAAGGCTTCATTGAAGGGGATAACCTCAACAGTATTTGACATGCTTGCTGGTGGAACAGGTATTTTTGTATACGTTGTGCTTTCAACTATCGGCGTTAACTCTAAACATTGATTACCATTAATTAGCCGTAAACTATTCGGCAGTGCATTTCTAACATCTCGGCTAAAACGCTCTAGGGCAAAACGTACCGACGTGCTTAATTGCTCTCGCGCAGTTGAATTGGTATAGATTTCAGTAGAAAATTTTACATAAGTACTAATAGCTGCCGAGAGCGTGCCAATGATAATGATCACTGTGATCATTTCAATTAAAGTAAAGCCGGCAAGGTTTTTTCTTAGCGCGTGTCTCATTAAAAATTTGTCCGATAAGTAGAAAAATTCATTGAGAAATTCGTTGGTATGGTAATCGTGACGGTGATCAATTTAGCGCTACTCTCATCATCGACGCTATTGCCGCTGCAAATGCCATCATAATTAGCATCATTACAAACACTAATACTCATCTGATAACCAATATATTCACTGAGCACAACGCCTTGAGAATTCTCAATTTGACCTGCGCCATATTCTAAGCCGTGATAATCGTCAACATCATCAAATAAAGCTCTACTGGTTTCTTTATCATCCGCTCGACCGTCAACATCATCTTCAGGGCCAAGCAAACTAGATAAAGTACAAATGGGTGCAGCCGCTTCACCACACCGCACGATACCACCAGCCATATCTGAATTATTATCAAACGCTTTATTTTGAATTTCATTTAACACTGAATTGGCAAGTGCAGCCGCTTTAACTTGATGCAATTGCTCAGCGCTTTGCTGTGCAAGCGGGTGAATTAACGTCGTGAGAATAGCAAATGAAATACCTAAAACCACAATACCTATGATTGTTTCAATCAGGGTGAAGCCTTTATTGGCAAGCAAGAAACTAGGGTTAATTGGCATAAATGTAACCCTCTTCGTTAATTGCTATGGTTAGCTCATTCTCACCCTGAACCGTCAGAGTAATTGTACAAGGAGAAACGACCGAACAGCCTTCAGGCCGACCGAGGTGTGAAAAATTAAAACTCGTGATGCTCTCTGAAACAGCAAGCTCAACATCATTGTCCAAGACAACACTGGTGGTTTCGCCCGCATAAGTTGTTGTGCATGCATTAGTGCTTGAGTCAGTGGCAAGTAAACCAAGGGAAGTGGCAGAAACGCCAATGGTATGACAAATATTGCTTGACGTTTGCTGCATGGTGCGCAATTGAATAGCGCGAAGTTTGGTAATGATTTCATCTCGATAAGTAAACTCTGCAAAACCCTTAGCAGAGAAAAATTTTGGTGCCACAGTCACCGCCATGATAGCGATAATAATGATAACCACAACCAGCTCTATCAGGGTAAAGCCAGTCGCTTTTTTAGCTGTTAAGTGATTTAAATAGGCGCTAATCATCAAACACAATCGTTCACTTCAATGGTAGGTTTTACCCCAGGCCCTGTTGAAGAAATATAATAGACAATGCAATCGTCATTTATACTAGTGGGCTCGCCATTATCGGTAAAATATAATGCAACGGTATCACTTGCCGTGCCTAAAGTTTTATAATCATATTGCGTATCAAGGTCTAGTAAGCGTTGTAATTCATCGGCTACCCCCACTGGATAACCAAAAGCGACTAACAATTCGCCGTCACTATTTAGACCGCCACCATCACCAATATTGACTGTGTTGCTATTGCTTGCAGATTCATTTTGATTTCCCTTTACAATCGCTTTTGAGTAAACAAGCGCAGCAGCGCTTTGCAAGCTCGCTTGTATACTCTGTAAGGTTGCAGTTTTTGCATCCGCTTGTAGGTTGATAAATTTTGGCGCCGCTGTAACCGCTAAAATCCCCAAAATCACAATCACCACAACTAACTCAATCAGGGTAAAACCTTTATTATGCATTATTTACCTCAAGCAAGTGGGCTTAAAAAGAGTTTATATGATCGCCTTGATATATAAAGTTCTTCATCAAGTTTTCAACAAATATCTTACAACACTTTATCGTTAGATTGTATACTCAATCATCGCTTTTAGCTGATATGATTGATTTTGATTTTGATTTTATTAGCCTATTTTTAAGTTTTTTCTTGTAGTTTATTTCCTTATCGCCATGCATGTTATTTTTGATACACTCGGCGGTGTTGGCTTATATTTTTCTTATAACATTCTGCTTGGCTCATTGTTTCTGTGCTCATTGCTCTTGGGCTTTCCCTTAACAAAGCTATTTACCGCAGTTAAATGTTGCTGTGTTTAGTATCGGGCTGCTTATTACTCATTATACCAGTTTACGCTAAGTAAAAGTGAAGCCTTACCATTATTACTGCTCATTTTAGTCGCAACCATCATGAAAGTAATGTTTGGTTTAATCTGATGGCAGTGGTTGCTATTTGAACCAGGCTATTGGGGTGGTTATAACCTTGAGTTAGGATAATTTATATTAGCATGTGCAAGTTAGCTGGATTGCAAATTAATTCAATAGCAGAGTGGTTATGCTTTACTTTTAATGATTGGCCTTTAATCTTAAAACTATTGGTTCGGCTCTTACTACTATTACTTAACTTGATTTACCTAGCCATTAAGCTTGACCATTGCTACTAAGCCACGACTTATTAGTTATTTTTCACTGATTTTGACTCAAAAATTTACTCTAACTTCAGGGGAGATTTCATCCCTTAGTGCTTCGATTCTTAATGGAACACAGCTTTATTACTATTAAAGCCCTGTTAAATGTTACAATTTTAAGAACTTATTTAAGGTAGGACTAAAAGGGTTAGCAGACAATTTATCAAAGCTTTTACCTGATTAATTATCTGCTCAACCTAGTTATTTCATGGTGAATAAAACAACACAGATTTTAACAATCACTTACCACTATGGTTGGTTTAGTGCCTATAGCAGTTGATTCAGCGTAGGAGACAAAGCAGCTAGTAGGGGCAGCAGTAGTAGTATCAGCTCTCACACCATTAGGTTCAATGTAAACTATATCTGTACCAGCGTATTCATTAATATCAAATTCATTAGTGTCAAGGTCAAGCAAATTGGCACTAAATATAGCCGCCATGCCGCTATTTGAACGAGGATAACCAAAACTGATATTCACAGTTGTACCATCAACATCTATAGTTGGTGCAGTTGTTGCGTCGCCGTCAACTGTTTCATTACCGGCAATTAAGGCTTTGGCAAAAGTAAGATTGTTAACTGTCTCTAATGAACCTCTCACAGCATCTAAAGTTGCCGTCCTAGCATCATCGGTTAAATTAATAAATCTAGGGGCGGCAGTGACCGCTAAAATACCTAAAATAACAATAACGACCACCAATTCAATTAAGGTAAAACCTTGTTGATTTGCTTTTATTTTCATACTTCTTGTCATGTGATTTCCTCAATCTACTTACAATAAACAGGGGTTAAATTAAAAGGGTTATTCTTCGGTTTTATCATTAATGTAAATAATTACCGAGCTGTTTGCTGGTTGGTAACTAAAACTATTGCCAACACCGGTTAAGGGTGAGGGCGCAATATAGGCTCCGTCGCTATTTCGGGTGAGTGTTTCTTTTAAATGATAGTGACACAGGGTAGTAGCGCCATTGCCCGAAACACTGGCTAGGTAACTGTAGCCGTCATCATTATTAATTTCAGCAACACTTCTTGCCACCAGTGGTGGTTGCTGTAATAAACTATTCCAAATATCAATGCAGTCTGCTACTGCCATACTTTTACCATCATTAATGCCAGAAGTGCTATTGGTACCAATGATATATCCTGGGCTAATGGTCGGGGTTGTACTGCTATCGATACTGGTCAAATACACGGTATTACCGTCATAATTTACGGTATTAATACCAGTAGTATCTTTCGGACGGGCTTCTGCTTCCCATTGTGAGCGAGCCAATGACACACCGGTAGCAAAACCACCAGCCATGCCTTCAATGTTGGCCTGCTTAGCTTGCTCGGTTAAATCAATAAACTTAGGAATAGCGGTAACCGCTAAAAAGCCTAAAATAACCACAACAATCACTAATTCAATTAAGGTAAAGCCGGCTTGCATGCGCTTACCTTGAGTTGTTTTCATGACAAAGTTTTGGTGAGTATTATTTATCATTAAGATAACCTTTTTGTTTCAGTCTAAGCACTGCTTAAAACAGATAATGCTAACTGCTAATATAAATATTCAACTGCGATATACCATAGTATTAACATTATGAACACAGGCAAGCTATATTTCAACATCCATTCGCGCTAATTCGTTGTTCTAATAAAAATAGACGAACTTGCTATAGTAATGTTTGTCTCGGTTGGTCAATTAACCTGCTGTACTTTGCCAGTGTCACTACGATAATCAAAAGACTGACCGTTAGCAAGACTATAACGACATAAGCGCCCGTTTTTCATGACTTTACTTTTAATTTCAACCGCTGTCACCGGTGATTTAACCACAGTTAATGGCATCAGCAAGGCTTGTTGCCAAATGTGCTGACATGGCAAACTTGCATACTTGCTATCAATCCAGCCAAACTGATTGACGCTAACATACTGTTTTTCTGCGTCATCAAGGTTATGCACTATGACGGTATCTGGCTGCTCATCCATTAACCATTGGCTATGTATCACATTGACTTTACTGGTAAAACTTTGTGCTAACGCAATAAAGGCCGTCTCAGTAATTTTATCTTGTTGCGAAAAAAATTGTGTGATCAATACCTTTATCATGATTGCCATTATAATAATAACGATAATAAATTCGGTTAGTGATCTGTGCTTCTTTTCTGCCTGAGCGGGGAGATTAGCCATATTAGCGCTTTTTAACCTTGCATAGCCGAGGCCATGTCCCACATTGGTGTGAATATCCCTAATGCCAGCACCAACACCATCAGCGCAACGACCACTAATAACAGCGGTTCAATTCTTGCGGTCAAGGTGGCTAGATCATAATCAACTTCACGTTCATAATAATCACCTACTTCTTGTAATAACTCATCCACTCTGCCCGTTTCTTCACCTACGGCAAGCATTTGTAATACCAATGGCGTAAATAATGAACTTGATAGCGCAGACCTAAGCAAGCTATCGCCACTCTCAATACCTTGTCGCATAGCTGTTATTTTATCTTGCATATAGCTATTATCTACGGCTTCGCCGACCAGTGTTAGCCCTGTAGTCATCGGCACACCTGCTTTAATAACAATGGCAAAACTGTGAGAAAACCTCGCAAGGATAGAGCGTTCAATAATGCTACCAATGATTGGGATTTTTACTTTTCGCCTATCCCAGTGGTAACGCCCTTGTTTAGTTCTTAACGACTGTTTAATTATGATAAACGCGAGAATAATACCAACTAGCATATGCGGCCAATAGTTAATGAATAAATTTGAACTGGCAATAATAAATTGTGTTGCTGCCGGTAAGTCAGCCCCTAAACGGCTGAACATATCGGCAAAGGTGGGTATCACAAAAATATTTAAAATAACCATGGCTGCACTTAACGCGATAACCACCATGCTTGGATACCTTAACGCAGCTTTTATCCGTTTACGGGTATCTAATTCACGCTCTAAATAAGAAGTCAGTTTTAAAAATGCTTGATCTAATTGCCCAGTATTTTCACCAACATGGATTAACGAAACAAACAGATGATCAAAGATTTTAGGGTGATTATTTAAGGCCGAAGAAAAGGTATAGCCGCCTTCGAGTTGTTTGCCTATATCAATGAGGGCTTTTCTAAGAGTAAGCGAGTTTGCAGATTCAACCATGCCATTTATTGCCCGTAAAATTGGTACACCTGAGCGCATTAATGCATACATTTGTCGGCAAAAAACTATCATTTCTTCTAAGGAGACCCTGCCATTATTTAATAGCTCAAAAACATCAATATTGGCAGCACTATTGGCTTTTTCTTCAACAGCAACGATTGACGTTGGGGTAATGCCTTTTTTTAATATCTTCTCAGCAGCAGCATCAGAGTTAGCAGCTTCAATGCTATCTTTTACTTGATTACCGTTAGCATTTCGCCCGGTATAATTAAATGACGCCATAATTATCTCTTTGCTCTGTAAATTGACTGCTAAATAAGCCCGCGAGGCTATTCATTAATATCAATGGTTTCAACCAAGCGCAATACTTCTTCGACTGTTGTAAGCCCTGCAACAGCATAATCAAAAGCGGCGTTTGCCAAGGGTTTAAAGTTTGGGCTCGCTTTAGCAAGTTTACTAAATGACTCACTATCGTTACGCTTTAATGCCGACATCATGCCCTCGTTCATTTCCAGTAACTCAAAAACACCTACCCGCCCTTTATAACCGGTATATTGACAACTTTGACAGCCTTTACCTTGCTTATACTGGGCAGTTTTTGCCTGCTCACCAGCTAAATTTTGCAGCCAAAATACTTCTTGCTCATCTGGTTGATAATCAACTGAACATGAATCACATACTCTTCTCACTAGGCGTTGAGCAACAACGGCTCGTAAGGCACTGCCAACGAGAAAACCCGCGGCGCCCATATCAATTAAACGTAAAGCACTGGTAATTGCATCATTGGTATGCAATGTTGATAAAACTAAATGGCCAGTTATCGCGCCTCGAAGACCGATTTCAACGGTTTCTTGATCACGCATCTCACCAACCATCATGATATCGGGATCTTGACGAAGTGCTGTGCGTAACACGCTCGAAAAGGTTAAATCTATTTTTGCATTAACCTGAACTTGGTTAATACGTGGCAAACGATATTCAACCGGGTCTTCAACCGTAATAATTTTCTTAGTTGCTTCGTTGAGCTCACTTAACGCAGCATATAAGGTGGTTGTTTTACCACTACCGGTAGGTCCTGTAACCAATACCATGCCATGTGGACGATTAATCTGTAATCTGATACGTTTAACAATATCTTCAGGCATACCGGTTTGTTCAAGTGATAACAAGCCTGCAGATTGGTCCAATAAACGCATAACCACTGATTCACCATATTGCACTGGCATGGTTGACATACGTACATCGATACTATGCCCGCTAATATCTAAATTAAAACGACCATCTTGAGGAACACGTTTTTCAGAAATATCTAAACCTGCCATCAGTTTTAAGCGCAAGACCATAGCTGAAGCAATTTTATTTTCTTTGAGTATTTTTTCTTGTAAGACACCATCAATACGTTGGCGAATACGCAATTGCAGCTCTTCAGGCTCAATATGAATATCAGAAGCACGCATTTGTACGGCATCTTCAAAAACAGATTGCAATAACTTACCTACGGTTGCATCGCCCCCTTCATCAAGAAAATTAGTCGCTAAATTAAAGTTAGATGATTGTTCATATTCTTCTTCAAGCTGACTGGCAAAAGATTCAATTTCAGCAGTACGACGATATAAGCCGTCAAAGGCATCAAAGATTTGTGATTCCATCACCACGGCAAGTTCAATACGCTTAGGGGCTAACATACGCTCTAACTGATCTAAACCACTTAAATCGGCCGGATCGCTCATGCCTAATAATACCGAACTGCCCCTGTCTTCTATAATTAACGCTCTTAGACGTCTGGCATGCACTTCCGGCAATAAACTGGCGACATTAGGTGATATTTTTTGCTGAGCAATGTCTAAAAATGGTACGTCTAATTGTTGCGCTAAAAACTGTAATAATTGTCGTTCAGATAAGTAATTAAGTTCAATTAAGGTATCACCGAGTTTTCGACCGGTTTCTTTTTGGCTAGATAACGCTTGCATTAATTGCTCATTAGAGATGATCCCCTCATGAACCAATAAATCCCCTAAGCGCATTTTTAATTTTGGAGCTACCATAATGAATCCTACTGTCCTATTGCTTGTATGCGTTGTTGAGCAAATGTTTCTGAAGAAATGGATAAATCACTTTTAGTCAGGGCTTGTTTGTAAGCGTTGCTAGCCAGGGTAAATTGACTATTTTTATCATATAAAACAGCTAGCCCTAAATGCCAACGCCCCGCATCGGGTTTCATTGAAATTAACACCTTATACGCAGTAATAGCAATATCATTTTGTTGCGCTTGTTGCGCGGTATTTGCCAACATGATTTGATATGGCTCATCTTTCAGTTCAGCTAAAGGTTTTAGCGTGTTTAATGCGGCTGTTGCTTGTCCTTGTTTTAAGTAAATACGTGCTTTCATTTCACGTAAGCTACTGTCTTTACTATTTAGCGCAATGCCTTGCGATAATAGATTTATGGCATCTTGATAAGCTTGTCGGCCAAACCATAATGCCGCTAACTTCTGACGAGCTTGGCTATCATTTGGCGTAATAATAACCACATCTTCTAAAAGTTTTTCTGCTTTTGCCACCTGTTTGGCAGCAAGTGCTTTTTCAGCTAATGCAAGCTTTTGCGCAGACAATTCAGCTGCCGATAATTGACGACGCGAGACCGACATTTTATTAACCGGGGCTTTAACTACCGTTTGTTGCTGTGCTACTTGACGGTTTTTCGCAGCTGGCACTCTAGCTATACTGTGCTGTATTTTTGCTGGTTTGCTGATCGGCGCATCAACTTTAGAGGCGGGTCTTAAAGAGTTAGCCTTATTTTCATCAACGCTGTCTTGCTCGCCAGAAACTTTATCTCGCCTTGTCGCTTTATTGACCTGCTTAGTAGTACTTGTCACTTGCTGTGCAATGTTATCTGTTGCGAAAGCCGCTGGCTGGCTGATATCAGCAGTTAGCTTTTTATCATGGTCAGCCGCTGGCGCTGATATAAGCGCTGATTTAGTGGAAGAAACCGCAAGTTGCTGATGTTTTTCTGCTTTTAGCGCCTTGTTTTCACTGACTAAATGCCAAATATAAAAGCCTAAAAAGCATAATAACAACACAGAAACAGCGGTGATTAGCACCACTTTTATCGGTGCATGCTTGTTAGGGACATTACTCGCTGGCATGGTTGTTGATGTGTGCTCAGGATTTCTTTTATCTAAATCCTTTAGCATTTGGTTTATCACACTCATGATCGCATCACCCAAATAAAATATGCAATGACCATAACAGCTAACCCTAGAGATAAATAAATCAAGCGGCCATCATTTGAGCCTTGCTCAATACTTTCAGTATCATCTACTGCGGCTTTTAACAATTTAACCGTCATCTTATAGTGTCCTTGACCATAGGCGAGCATTAACATTTTGTGGCATAAAATATTGACCAATCTTGGCACTCCTTGACTCACAGACGTGATTTTTTTACAGACATCAGCAGAGAAAAGCTCTGCTCCTTTATAACCTGCAACTTTTAATCTGTGCTGAATATAGTGGTGTACCTCAGTAGTATTCATCGCCCTAAGTTTATAGGCAAACGTGATGCGTTGCCTTAATTGACGAAATTCTGTTTTTGCCAATCTTTCGTCCAGTTCAGGTTGCGCAAACAATACAACCTGTAATAATTTTCGCGTTTCTGTCTCTAAATTGGTAAATAACCTTAATGCTTCTAAACTCTCTTCAGGCAAGGCTTGCGCCTCATCTAAGATCAATACTACAGAATGCCCTTTGCCGTGCAATTCCAATAAACGCGCTTGAATACGTTGAGTCAGCAATTGTACTGACATCCGCTGAGCTTGTTTCACCCCTAACTCAACCGCAACTGCACGCCTTAACTCATCAGGATTTAGGTAAGGATTCGGTATATAAGCGGTAACAAAGTGCTCTGGTATTTCATTTAATAGCTTGCGGCATAACAGTGTTTTGCCAGTACCAACTTCACCAACCACTTTAATGAAGCCTTCACCGGTTTGTAATGCGGTAGACAATACAGCTAATGCTTCATCATGCGGCGCTAACGGCAAGTAAAAATTGGTATTAGGAGTTAACGTAAAAGGTAACTCCCCTAAACCAAAATGATATAAATACATAGCAGTGTTACTGAATCATTGCGTAACAACAAAGAAGCACCAAGGCTTATTCATTAATTACTGGGGTTTGATACAATGCCTGGCAAACGTCATGCTCACTGGCATAATCTTTATCGGCACATTGCGCTTGGCATTGCTGCGATAGTGTGCCATTTTCAGACAACTGACATTCTTCTACCTCATCAGGAAACCATTTAGTCAGCAAACTGCGCGCATCTTTTAATTGTTTTTTCCAAGTATCTTGCCCGACAACAATAGGCTTAAGCATGATCACTAGTTCACGCTTTTGCGAACGTTGGGATTTGTTTTTAAACAGCTCACCTAAAAACGGAATGTCGCCTAATATGGGCGTTTTAGATTCCGAATCAATGTTGTAAGTTTCAATTAAACCACCAATGACTACGACTTCACCAGAATTGGCGCGAATAATAGTATCTGATTCTCTGACACTACTTTGCGCTAACGGTAAAATTAGCTTTTCACTGCCAATATCAATCGTTTTCTTTTGCTCTTCGGTGAGCGTTACCGAAGGATGAACATGTAAAATAACACTACCATCTTCACTAATTTGCGGAGTGACATCGAGCGCAATACCTGAGAAGAATGGTGTCAGCTCAACCTCGGGTGTTGTGGTAGTAGAAGTGCCCGTGGTGGTAGTGCTGGAGACTTCAGTGACAAAGTATTCATCTTCACCGACTTTTATAACCGCTTTTTGATTATTGGTTGCGGTAATACGCGGGCTTGATAGCACCTGGACATTACCTTGAGTTTGTAATAATTCAATAACACCGCTGAAATCACTACCATTAGTTTGTTTACTAAAGGCGACACTATTCACACCACCAATAGTATTTGAAATAATATTACCAACTACATTACCGGTTGTTGAATATACAATTTCAGCACTGCCAACCTGATCTAAGACTTTCTCCCACCTTATGCCTTGTTGGTAATCATCGTTCAACGTCACTTCCATGATCTTAGCTTCAATAATGACTTGGCGATGTAAGTGGCTTTCGGTATCTTTAATAAACTTTTTCACCGCTGATATTTCTTGTGGTAAACCACGCACGGTTATTAAACCGGCTTGCGGGGAAACAATCACTGAGCGACCATCTCCTTCGCCAACAAAAGCCATGAGTGATTTTTCTAATTCCTGCCAAAAGTCAGATTCATTTTCAGTATATAAATTTATACCGCTACTTTGGTTGTTAGAGCCGTTGTTATTTCCACGATTACTATTATTGCGATTACTATTATTACGATTACCAGTACTGTTATTACTTGAGTTATTACCATAGCTGTTATTGCCGCTGTTCGGATCATTTTCCGAAACGCCCCCAGAATTTATCGAGGTACTTGACGAACCGAATCGTTTCAAAAATAAGTAATTTAATGCAATAGTTTCAGTACGAATGCCCGGAGGAAAGACTTTTATTACATTACCAATGCGGGTAATTTCATAACCATAAACATCTTCAACGACAGTAAGCGCTTCAGTTAGTGTTACATTGGCTAAACTTAACGATATTTGCCCAGCAACATCGGGGTGGATTACCACATTGTATTGCGAGCCGCTAACAATCGCTTGAAAAAACTCTTTTGCTGCCACTTCTGTTGCTGAAATTTCTAAACGCTTTTCAGCTAATAGCCCCTGCTTTGCTTCATTCATCTCGTTAAGCATTAACTCTTGCTGCACAGACCTTGGAATTTGACTTAACGGCTTGGGACCACTAAAAGCGTTCGTTTCTATTATGGCGGTATCTAAACCTTCCTTCATGTCTACCGGATCCTTGGGGGCGGATTGACAACCGTGCAAGCTAAAAAATATCGTTGACAAGACAAGTGTTAATTTTAGTTTTTTCATAGGGGGGCATGTTTTTATCATTAGTTAGCTACCGTATTTTCTACGACATTACTTTTAAAACCTTGAGGGTTAAAAATATTTATCTTTAATCGCTTAGTTTTACTGCGCAATATCACGCTATGGCTATTAATTGCAGTGAGGCGATATTCACCGACATAGTCAAACATTTTATAAATTTTGCCATTGATAATTGCGGTATGAATACCATCACCGTGAATGATAGAAGTAAGCTTAAAACCGCCATCACGAACTTCTTCTCCATTAACGCCAGTACCACTAACACCAAATGGGCGTGTAGGATCTGTATCGCCGGCAAGACTTTTACATGACAACAAAGCAGCCAGAGCAAGTAGAAAAATGTTGAGCAAGCGCCAACTTAATTGCGTTTTATACACCAATAAACTCCTTATTCAAGCCTAAACTGTAAATGGTAATTTCTACTTCGCTTTGCGGGTACTCTTTCACTTGAAATTCAAAGTCTTGCCAAAAAAACTTCCAACTCAATTGTTCAAGTTGTTTTAAATAATTTCTTAACTGAAAGTAGGTACCGGTTAATTTAAGCTTGATGGCATGTTTGTACAAGTTTAAGCCCATTTGTTTGTCAGTCAATGAGCTAGTACTAGGGTTGGCATTTTCAGGTACTGAACTTAAATCTAACAAAGGTTGAGCGCCAATCAACTCAAAAGAGAGTAAAGAAACCCCAGGCTCAAGCGCTAATAAGCGCAGCAATGCTTCACGCATTTCACTGGGGCTGATTAACTCAGTGGTTAAATGCACTAATTGGCTATCAATTTTGGCCAGTTTGGCTTCACGTTGCCTAATTTGATTGATGATGTCTTTATTGGGATCTTCGGTCAATGCCGCTTGAAATTCATTGATAGTCAAATCAAGTGACTGATTACCTGTCTTCATTGCGCGGCTTTGTTGTTCATAAGTATTAATTTTGGCGCTTTTTTCTTCAATAAAAAGATATGAGCCGATCAAAAAAATTGCCACCAAACCAGTGAACAGTACTAAATACTGCTCTCGACTCGTGAGCTGCAAAAATTTATCACTGTAACTTTGCCACCGTTGCTTCATTAGCTCTCACCTTTTTTGGCTACCGAGCTAACAACAAACTCGGTAATATTCTGCTCATTTTTATCGAGTTTAAACTGCACAAATGCCTTGCCCGATAATAAACGAGATTTTTGAAATCCGGCTAACCAAGCAGGTACGGCTTGAGGAGTTCGCGCCAACCCGGTAAAGCTCATATCGGTTGAGTTAATACTGATAGTTTGCAAACGAATATCTTTATGATGCATCGCTGACAAATCATTCATTGCCATAACAAAGCCGCCTGCAAAGGTATCATTGGTGTTAGTTAACTTAGTCAATAATGCATCTTTATGGCGCATAACAAGCTGCAACGAATTTAGCTCATTAGTTAAAGCCGCAGAAACCTGTCTCTTTTGTACTTGAGCCTCTAAAGATTTAACCCGTTGTGTTTTTTGTTGTTTATCTTTTAAAAGGGCATCATAAGTTGCAGCAGACTCGCTATAGCTGATCTCAGTTAATAGTGCCCATAGCGCCATTACGACTATGCTCAGCCCCCAAGCTAGCATAACACGTGTCAGCGTTAAGAAAGGCTTTTGGGGAAATAGCTCCGCTTGTAATAAATTGATCGTGTGTTTAGTGGTCATAACGAGTGCTCCACTATCGCCTCTTCATTTAAGGATAAACCTGCCATACTAGCCCCAATTGCAGCAGCAAATTCACGATGTTGATGATAGGGACGCGGTATCTCCAATAAGCTGACAGGCACAGCAAAGTTTTTCGCTAATTTGTCTATGAGTGCATTTTCTAACTCAATGGGTAGCAATACCTCAATACCTTTAATAGGCGCTTGTTTGAGCTGACGTTCAAAATAATCAGTTGAGCGTTGAATTTCTAGGCTAAGATTATCAACAACAGAAAAATTTAATTCTTCCAGGCTCTTACTAGCAACTTGACCAAAACCACGTAAACGGCGATGAAAGAATATTTTTCCTTGTTTTACGATCAACAAAACAATTTCTTCATTGGGTTGCTGACACATTAATAGCTTGGCATCATTTTGCACCGGTAATAAATTTGCGAAAGCAAACTCTTGGGTGATAATGCGAGTAATTTTCACGCTGCCTTGTTCTGTTGCTTCGACAAGTTTCTTTAATTCATCTAGTGGCGCACAAACCACGTTTATTTTCTCTTTACCCCCTGACAAGATAGGCGCATCATAATAATCAAGCACCATATTTTCAGGAGCAATACTGACTAAATCTTTTATTTGCCATTTCAGTGCACCGTTTATTTCATTATCAGGTAAGCTTGGTTTATCAACTTGCACCACTTGTGATTGTGCTTCGTTAAGCACTAAGCTGGCGCTACCTGTTAACTCACACTTATCATGCAAGTTTGCAATGGCTTGCGAAAAATTAGCAGCGATGACTTTTTCAAATTGAAAGGTTACTTTTGCCGCTTGCTGTACATCAATGGCTCCCCCTTCAGTTAGCGCAGGAATTGAGCACAAGGAGACACCTTGTTGCTGAAAAGCAAAAGCAAGACGCTGACTTGATTTATTTTTTGAAAAAACTTGGCTTAATTTTGTTAAAAATGACATCTATTGACAATATCGCATCTTAGCTAAAATTATTATCAATACTACCCCTAGTTAGCGCTCTAGAGCAAGCTTTACTGATAACTATTAGTCAAGCTTATTAACAATTTTAATGTTCATGCAAACAATTTATTCGCTTAAAATATGACGCTTAACGAATGAAACTGTTAAATGCCGATATTTTACTGGTTAATTAGGAAAAGTAACCATTTCGTTTATAATAAGCAATGCAGCAAATTTCTGTCACAAAAAGCCTATAACCAATGTCTTCATTACCTTCGCCATTAGAGCGGCTTCACCATCCTATTTTCGATCAGTTTTCATTAACTGTTTTCATTAAACGCGATGATTTATTGCATAATATCATCTCAGGTAATAAATGGCGCAAGCTCAAGTATAACCTTGCACAGCTTAAACATAGCAACCATCAAGGCGCGATAACTTTTGGCGGCAGTTATTCAAATCACATCCATGCTTTCGCCTATGCTTGTAAGCTACAAAACATTCCTTGTGTCGGGGTTATTCGAGGAGAGCCTCAATACGCCAATAATTGCACGTTAACTTGGGCAAGGCAATGGGGCATGAAGTGTCATTTTGTTGACCGAAAAACTTATCGTCGCCGTTTTGAGAGCGAATTTATTACGGAACTCAATCAACAATACCCTAATTATTTTGTCATCCCTGAAGGAGGTAGCAACCCCCTTGCTATTACCGGTGTGAGTGAAGTTATCACTGAACTTAACCAGCAAATCGATTTTGATACCTTACTTACACCGGTAGGCAGTGGCGGCACCATTGCGGGATTAATATCAGGAGATGCTGTCACTCATTGCAAGCAACATAAAATATTAGGTATTTCTGTATTAAAACAGGCTGAATATTTAACAAATGACATCAAGCTTTTGTTGACCGAGTCGGGCCATGAACATACTAATTGGCAACTATTGACAGACTTTCATCGCGGTGGTTACGGTAAATTTAGTCAACAAGACTGTCAGCGTATATTAGCATTTAACCGCGCAACCGGCATTACTTTCGAGCCTGTCTATTCTGGTAAAATGCTATTGGCTTTTCTTGATTTAATTCAACAAAACTTTTTTAAAGCACATGAAAAAATTGTCTTATTACATACCGGTGGCTTACAAGGTTTGGGTGGTATGATTGAACAAGGCAGACTTAGCGCAGATGACTGGCCTTCCCTATCAAAAGTGAACCTGTAGAACGAGCCAGTAATTTAAAAACGTAAACGATAACGGCCTTGGTTATCAGGGCGTCCAAGGAATGACAGTGCGGATTTTAACTCATTAGGAAACTTAGCCCCTGGCTTTAAATAACCTTGCCCTGATGGTCTTTGTTCAGGTAAAGCCAATACAGCATCAAAACTTAAACCTAAGTTATTTTTAGGTGAAACAACCGCAAGGAAATCACCATCTTTACAGCTGATATCAGCGATAAATCTACCTAATTTAATATTTTGATCTAATGCGACAACACCTGCACGCAACCAAATAACATCCCCTTGCGCCGCTGTACAGGTAAGCTTCTCGCCAATGGCTAATTGTAATGTTGGCATATTCACTTCAATATTACCTTGTGCAGAAACGGGAATTGGTAGCGGCAGTTGTTTTGCTACATCATTTGCCGATATAAATACTTCTAACTTTGATAATGCCAGCTGTGTAGATGAAATATTGAGGGTGAACTTACCTTCTGGACCAGCAAGCATAGCATCGCCAAAACTAACCTTCACGCTAGGAGATAAAGTAAATAATGACCAAAAGCTGACATCCGTACTGATTTTTTCAATTTTATTTTGGTTAATTATCGCGGAGGCAATTTCACCTTGCCAAATTGATCCACTAACTCCTTGAATAGAGATATTATTTGGAAGTTTAATGTTATTGGTCAACAGAGTTAATGGCGCACTAGCCAGTAAAAATATTAAATAACTGCTCAAAAAAATCGCCAACATGGCAAACCACTTTTTCATGAAATCTCTCTATTTATGCTTAGGCTTTTGTCGGTCTAAGCTAATCTTTTTAAAGCGAATAACTAAACAAACCTTTACAATTTTGCTAAATGTAAACGACGCACAGTCACTTCACCCACACGATCACCTTGCGTTAAATCGATGGCCTTAACTTGTAAACCTTCATTATTAGCTAGGTGCTCTAACCAAAATAATAATTGCGTAAAAGGTGTGCTATCAAGCCATACTTGAAGGTCATCACCTTGCGGCTGCATTCGTGTAATCGTTAACTTATAGTTTTTAGCACTACGATTAGCAATACTTGATATACTGCCGTTGGGTTTAACATTACCTGCTGATCGTTTGACTTGTTGAAATAAGGCTGTATTTTCTTGCACCCAAGTTAATAACTGTTGTTGTTTTGCTAACTTGCTTTTCGCTTCGATTAGGCCATCATTTATCGGCTGCCAAATTGCGCTATAAAAAATAAAAACCAAAAAAACAATACCCATTGAAGCCACCAGACGTTGCTCACGTCTATTTAGCTGTTGCCACCATGCTTTCATTATGATGTTTCCTTATTGTTTTTATTACTGCGCTGTTTAGCTGCACTCTTTCTTTTATTGGCAGTTTTACCGCTAGTTTTACTCGATATACTAAAAGAGCCCGTAACCTGATCCCCTTGATTACTCTGTGAACCTTGTTTAACCGTCAAATCAGCTGACTCGAGCGCACGGCTAAATTTTTCAAACGCCTGGTAATCTTCTGCCTGTGCTTGAATACGTAACTCTTGGCGCTTACCATCAAACTTCAAGGATTCAGGCTTTAATGCTGGTACTTGAGCAAAAGCCGGCTGAACTTGCGCCAACATTGCTAAAAAGCCTTGTTGATCGCTAGCACCACCAAGTAAAGCAAGCTCACGGTTTAATTGTGATTTTATTGTCGATATTCGTACTCGTTTAGTTTTTGGGAAGGCTTTTTTATAGCTAGCAATGATTGCTTGCTCAACATTGTCTACTTCGTTATTGAGAGACCATAATTGTGCACTTTTATGGCCTAAACTAAGCAGTAAAGCAAATACAGCTACGCCTGCGACCCACAACCACTGTTGACTAGCATGACTGCGTGATTCTTTAACTTTGTACTGACCTTGCAATAAATTAAAACCATGAATTTGACTATTGAGGTTTTGCGCCAAAAGCACTAAGGGTAATTCTTCAGGCATATGAGTAACCGTTAACTGCTCACTGTCAGTCAACGGTGAATAAGCGTTAATTTCAATGTCAGACTTTTCGGTATTATCAGACGTTTCATCATCACTTGTTTGCGCTGATAATAAATGACATTGAAGCTGCCAAGCACTTTCATCTAGGGTACTACCTTGCCAAATTCCTTGGCGAACCATATATTGTTGTTCGCTATCACCTAAAGCAATAGCACTCCAACCTTGCTGATTTACTGGCATAGCTAGCACATCTGGTAATAGTGATTTTGTTTTAATGCCCGCCTCACTTAACCATGATTGCCATTGCTGCATTTGGCTATGAGCAACAATGGCAGTAAAGCAATTATTGCCTTCATCATCATTCGCTATGTCAGCATAAGCAAAAAATAACTGCTCCACCTCATCAGCAAGACTATCCTCAAGCATATAAGGCACAGCTAAGCGCATAGCTCTGCTTGATTTTGCTGGCACATGCAAACGTTTTAACAACACATCACTGCCAGGCACAAACACCTGAACTTGGCGTTGCTCGGCTTTACTGGTTAATTCATTTAGTTGCTCGGCGCCATTAAGTTCACCACTAGCAATGATTTCTGCTTCATTGCTACCAGCACCAGCTAAAATCAGCCAGTGAATGCTATCGTTGGCTTGACTGCCTAAGCGAATAAATAAAGTTTCGGTCACTAGTTACGTCCTATAGTACGACTAATTACTTGAATTTCGTTGGTCTCTTTAACTTGCATAATTGAGCTCATAGCAAAATAACTGTTATTAAAGCGCGCACTGGCTTTTAATTTAAAATATTGGCTATCGACAACAAACTGCCCCTTTTGCCACTTTTCTATATTAATCTTACTTAATTCTGGCAGTTGATAAAAATCCTCTAGGTTTTCATATCCGGCACTATCGCGTGCACCAAGCACCTCTTGTGCTTCATCTAAGCTTGATCCCAATAAAGCTTGCAATAATTCTGGCTGCTCAGCATCGAGTGTATTGATATTAATCTCATGCAAATTATTTTGCGGTAAAACACAAACATAGGGCGTTAATGCAATAATAACTGCTGGCGTAAAATGTTCAATTAATCGTAATTCATTAACACTTGCCAAGTAACTATTTGCCGCTAAATA
Source organism: Colwelliaceae bacterium MEBiC 14330 (assembly GCA_040779365.1). Lineage (GTDB taxonomy): Bacteria > Pseudomonadota > Gammaproteobacteria > Enterobacterales > Alteromonadaceae > Colwellia. The sequence continues at coordinate 245,672 of JBFONR010000004.1, read as the reverse complement.
GGGAAACTCTCGCGAGGCATAATCATTATCTTCAGCTCCGCCGGTACCACTAATCATATCATTACTATCAAGCCAGTCAGAGAGTGCATCTACCATAGACTCAGCTTCAAAAGCACCAACACCTTCTATGTTTAAATTAACAATTAAGCGCTCAAGTACCGTTGCCGCTGGTAATTGTTCAGTATTAGTATTAGCCTTTGCCGCCCTACTTGCTTTTGGCGGAGGATTTACACTTTGCTCATTATCTGCTTTAGCTTGGTTAGTGCCTTTTGTTGTGGTGTCTTCTTTTCCTGAATCTTCTTTGTTCTTGGCTTTGGGGTGCAAAGCATTTAAGTTTAAACAGCTTTGTAAATCGCTTATTTCACCACTTATTTCGCCAAAATCTACTGGATAACTCGTGCCTTTTTCAGCCCATATCTGTTCAAGGTTTGTTACCTCAGGTTCATCTTTAAAAGATTGTATTAAAATACGTTTGGTAAAAGCCTCTGCCCCCATTGCATACCAATAGGCTTGCTGATTAAAATTAACATTGATGCTACGCTGCATTTGACTTTGTAAACGGCCTGTCATTTGCGCAGCAATCACTGACGCTAACGCCACAATTAACATCACAGTTATTAAAGCCACACCACTTTGCTTTAATTTTGCTATAGAGCAGAGTACTTTACAATCTAGCATCATTTAGTTTTACTCTGACTGTTATTAGCAAGATCTGTGGCGACTAAAAACTGCCGTCGAACTAAACCAAAATCTTGGGTATCAACTTCAATAGCAATAGCATAAGGTAAGGCGTTACTTTGCCATTTATCCTGCCATTTTTTCCCATCATGATATTCAAATTTTAAGCTGTCGACGCCCTTAATCAGTGGCCTTATTCTCGGCTCTTCTCCCACGACAGCATCGACAAAATTAAAATGTAAACGCTCTAACGTTTCATCTTCTAGACGGTAAGCTACGTTTTGTAAATCGCTACGTGGTAATAACAAACCTGGATTTGTCCAACCAGCACGGACAAATGCAAGTGCCTCCTTATCTGCTAAAAAACTATCGTCAGAGGTTTGTAAAAAACGTGTACTGGGTGCTTCGCCATTAATACGCATGCTTCTTTTAACTATTTGAGTAAAATCTCTCTCCATCAATAAAAATGCACGTTGTAATTCGTTTTGTCTATCACTGCGTAATTTTGAGTTTTCATCGCCACGCAGTACGGTATCAAAAATAGTAAAACTTGCTAAACTCACCACCGAAAATATCGCTATCGCAACCAGCACCTCTAATAAAGTAAATCCGTGCTCGCTTTTCATTGAGGTCGAAAGAGGTTTGTAAGCAATCACTCTCATTAGGGTTTATCCCGCGAAACATAGGTTACCAGACTTGCAGAGATCAATTCATCATCTTCATCTACACGAATTTCCATAGTAACTTGGCGCATTGCTTTGTTTGCCGTTTCCACTACTTTTTGCTGCCAGTACCAAGTACGACCGGCCATATCAACAGACCCTTTTCGATTATTTTTTGGCGGCCAAGTCTTATCTAAACTTAACTCCACTAACTGATTCGAAGCAACCCAGTTTGCAAACATCTGCTCTTCTAGATGACTAATATGTCGATAATTATTATCAGCAACACCGAGTAAAGCTAAACCTGCAAGAGAAAAAACAGCCATAGCGAGCATAACCTCAATTAAGGTAAAACCGACAGTTTTTTTGCCTTTATAAGTCATCAAGAATTGGCCCTTCTATTGTTAATGGCGTGGTATAAATTCCTGTAACACGAAAGGCTAACTCTTCTTCAGCTTCACTGTAAATAAAGTCTTCATTTAAACGAAAGGTCACACTAAAAGGTGTTATATCCCCTCCTGACAAAATATAAACCTGAGGAATTATTTTTTTCTCTTGCTCTTCTTTGGACAAAAGCGTGAAATCATCCTCATCTTTTTGTCTAAAGGTATCAACATCAAAAAGCATCGGCTCTTCAATCGGTAAGTCGTCAAGCTCTATAGTCAAGTCGACCTGTTCAGGTAACGTTATATTTGAGTTCCAGTCTTGGTCAGAGATTTCAGCCCAACGAGTTCCATCGTAAGCTAAAAATTGATAACTATCTTTTTTAACCATCAAGCCAAGCTCAATATTATTGAGCATGCCATATTCACTGGCAACATCAAAAATGGCGGCAAAACGGGTACTTTCTTGCTGTAATACGTCTTCGGGCCTTTTGCCCGAAACATTGAATTGCACCATGGTTGCCATGACACCAACAAGCATAATAACAACCATAAGCTCAAGCAAAGTAAAGCCTTGTTGTTTTGAAAATTGATACGCTGGTGGTGTTAACTTCATAAGATAATTTACCTGTTATCTTGCAATGATAAGTAGATATTAAGGGGAAATGTACACAATAGACCTGGGTCTATACACACAATGACTCCCCTAATTGTGCTTTATCGCGACAAGTTAACTAACAACTATTGGTAATCACCCAAATTCCAGTTACCGATATCATCTTCTGTTCCTGCCTCTCTGTCAGGTCCTGCAGAAAATACATCCATTTTGCCTTGCTCGCCTGGATTTAATAAAACATAGTCATTACCCCATGGATCTTTAGGTAAACGTTTAATATAACCACCTTCAGGGAAGCGACGAGGCTCTGGCTCTATATCTGTTTGCTCTACCAGAGCATCCAAACCTTGCTCTGTTGTTGGATAATCATAATTATCCATTTTATATAAACTTAACGAGCCTTCTAGCGCGGTAATATCTGAAACAGCCTTCTGCACATTGGCACGCTCCTGGCTACCCATAATGTTTGGTACTATCATACTGGCGATAATACCAATAATAACAATAACTACCATTAGTTCTAATAAACTAAAGCCTTGCGATTTTTTAATATTCATAGTTTCCTAATACCTGATACTTGGAGTTGAAAGTAACAACAGTGATACTGTCGCGTTATAATTAGCCACCCACTAGGCTATTAAGTTGTAAAATAGGTTGTAATATTGCCATCACTATAAATAGTACGATGCCAGCCATACCTACCATTAAGGCAGGTTCGAATGCCTTGAGAGAAATACTCACTAAAGCTTTAAACTCTTTATCTTGATTATCAGCTGCCCGACCTAGCATATGCTCTAACTGACCACTTTTTTCACCACTAGCAATCATATGCAGCATCATTGGTGGAAATAACTTTGTTTGCTCAAGTGAGACACGTAAACTGGAACCTTCTCGCACTTTGTCAGTGGCAGCATTAACTTGTTTTTTAATATGAAGATTATCGAGTACCTGACCAGAAATACGCATACTTTCCAATAAAGGCACAGCACTGGCGGTCAAGATACTTAAGGTACGTGCAAAACGCGCGGTATTTATGCCACGAGCAACTTTGCCAATACCCGGTACCTTTAGTAAGTTTTTATGAAAGGCCATTTCAATTTTGGGCTTCTTTAATAGCTGCGCTATGACTAAAATGATTCCAGCAAAAACCAACATTAATGCTAGGCCATAATCACGAAGAAAATCACTACTGGCAATCAAAAATTGTGTGGTACCAGGAAGGTTTTGGCCCATATGTTCAAATTGACCAACTATCTTAGGCACGACCGCGGTCAGTAACACTGAAATAACACCGACAGCAACCACTGTCATAATAATGGGATAAACCATCGCCTGAATAAGTTGTGAGCGCATTTCTTGTCGTTGCTCGGTGTAATCAGCAAGTCGGTTTAACACTTTATCAAGGTGACCAGATTTTTCACCGGCTGCGACCATTGCCCGGTATAAGCGATTAAAAATTTTAGGGTATTCAGCCATACTTTCTGACAAACCATAACCTTCGGTAACTTTGGTACGTACCCCCATAACCATACTTTTAATACGATTTTTTTCACATTGTTCAGCAACGGCTATCAATGACTCTTCTAAAGGTAAACCTGATTCAACTAAGGTTGCTAATTGGCGAGTAAGCAACGCTAATTCTGAGGTAGAAACTTTACCACCCGAGGTTTTAGAAAAATTAAACGATAGTGATTTTTTCCCGGTACTGGCCTTATTACCGGCAAGTGTCGCAGTTACTTCAGTAGGCATTAAGCCCTGATCACGTAATAAGCCACGCACTTGTCTAGGCGTATCTCCTTCGATAACACCTTTTTTTATTTTACCTTGGTTATCAACCGCTTGGTATTCAAATGCTGCCATGACTTATCTAATTACTTTTTATCTATCAAGTTATCTATTGAATGAGCATTTTTAAGGAATGCTCTTTTATCGTTATTGGGCATTAATCTTCCCGAGTCACCCGTAATACTTCTTCTAATGTGGTTTGCCCTAACATCACCTTATCAAATCCATCTCGACGAATACTGGCACTGTGTTGACGAATATACTTCTCAATGTCCTGCTCACCATGACCATTATGAATGAGCTCTCTTACCTCTTCATCAACGGTTAGTAATTCATGAATACCCATTCGTCCACGATAGCCCTTGAAATTACACTCATTACAACCAACAGCACGATATATCACTTGTTCATTGTCACTAGGTAAACCTAATAAATGTCGCTCCTCTTCATCAGGTAAATGGCTCTCACGACAGTGGGGGCATAGTGTTCTTACTAAACGTTGTGCTAAAACGCCCAGTAAACTCGATGAAAGTAAAAAAGGCTCAACGCCCATATCTTCCATGCGGGTAATCGCGCCAGCGGCGGTATTCGTATGTAAGGTTGATAGGACTAAGTGACCGGTTAAACTTGCTTGCACTGCAATTTGTGCAGTTTCTAAATCACGTATTTCACCGACCATGACCACATCAGGGTCTTGACGTAATATCGCCCGTAAACCTCTTGCAAAGGTCATATCTACCTTGGTATTGACCTGTGTTTGACCTATGCCTTCAATCGCATATTCAATCGGATCTTCACAGGTGAGAATATTGCGCTCTTTCGCATCAATTTGTGAAAGCCCTGCATATAAGGTGGTACTTTTACCAGAGCCGGTAGGACCGGTTACTAGGATTATGCCATGTGGCTTATCAATAAGGTTAGAAAAGTTGATGCGGTTATCATCTGTCATGCCTAAATCTTTTAAATCTAGGCGTGCAGCATTTTTATCGAGTAAACGTAATACCACACGTTCACCATGTCCGGTAGGCATAGTCGAGACACGAACATCGACCGCCCGACCACCAATACGTAAGGAAATACGACCATCTTGAGGGATGCGTTTTTCGGCAATATCAAGTTTTGCCATGACCTTGATACGAGAGACTAATAATGAAGCTAGCTTACGGTTTGGTTTCAACACTTCCCGTAATACGCCATCAACACGAAAACGTATTTGAAGCGTATTTTCAAAGGTTTCGATATGAATATCTGAAGCACTTTCTTTAATAGCTTCACTTAACATAGCATTGATTAATTTGATAATCGGCGCGTCATCTTCATTCTCAAGTAAGTCTTCACTTTCAACGAATTCATCGGCAAGCGAGTACAAATCAACCTCATTACCGATATCTTCCATCATTTGTTGCGCTTCAGAAGAGTCTCGTTGATAAGCTTGCGTAAGCAATAACTCAAAAGCAGCGGGCTGTAAAAAATCAAATGCAAAAGGCGCTCTTAATATCCGCCTAACTTCCAATACGATGTCAAAATTAACGTCTGCTAAACAGTGTAAAATATAACTACCCGTTTCTTCGTCAGTAGATACTAGTACACTATGACGTTTGGCAAAAGCAAAAGGGAGTAACCAGTTACTGGTTACTTGCTCTTGTTCCTGCTCTGTCTCATCGATGACAGTTGTGGTTACTTCAACTTCATCAGACATTATTGTAAATCTTCTGTGGCTGTAGGTGGTTTAGGTAGCCCAAGATCTTTTTCTTCGAGCTGATTTTGATATTCTTCAAATGAAGGCGGTAAGGTTAGCTTGTCTTGCCATTGCGGTAAGATAGGCATATTTTCATTACTCATTAACGACAAACCTTCTTCTTGTTTGCGGATTTGATCGGCACGAATGTAGTTATACTTAGACTCACTGATCTCTGACATTAAACCTGCATCACGCACAATCGTTGCTCGTAAAAACACCATTAAATTACGTTTACGTGTGCTATTACTGGTTGATTTAAATAAGTGGCCAATGATTGGAATATCCCCCAACAATGGTACTTTTTGCACACTTTCTTGCACATCTTCATCAATTAAACCGCCAAGTACTACGGTATCGCCACTGTCGGCCATCACCGTGGTTTTAATCTCCCTTTTATTAATCGAGATATCAACCCCAGTATTACCACTGACCGATGAGCTTTCTTGCTCTATAGTAAGTTGTACCGCATTCCCTTCATTAACTTGTGGGGTAACACGCAGTTTAATACCGACCTCTTCACGATCAACCGTTTGGAAAGGGTTACTATTGTTATCACCTGCAACCGAACCGGTCAGAATTGGAACTTCTTGACCAACGATAAAATAGGCTTCTTCATTATCTAAGGTAGTAATACTAGGTGTCGCTAGAACATTGGAGTTGGTATCACTGCTCACCGCATTAACAATGGCAGCCCAATCATTTTTGGCAATACCGAACATGACGCCGCTAACATTGCCAAGCACCTGGGCAATGATACTGTAATCTCCGTTAGTGTCAGGATTTATAATTTCATCACCATTTTCTTTAATGATAGTAGTGCCTTTTTCACCTTCAGAGGCAATATAACCAGCAGCAACTGATGAAATACTTGCCGGACCATTGGTAAACTGAGTAAAGGCACCATCTTTATTAGCCCATTGCACGCCTAAGCTAACACCATCCGTTTCATAAACCTCGACAATAATAGCTTCAACAAGTACTTGCGCACGACGCACATCCAACTGGCGAATAACCGCTTCGAGTGAACGTAACATGTCTGGCTGTGCCGTGATAATAATGGCATTAGTTGATTCATGCGCTTCAATACTGACATCTCTTTTAGAGTTTCTGCTTGTTTTACTTTTTGGCGTTTTAGTTTCCGCGGCAATAGAGTCACTAACTCCTTGTAATACTTTAACTAAATCTTCAGCTTTAGAATACTTCAAGTAATAGACACGCGTATTACCATTACTCTCTAATTCACTGTCTAGGCGTTTAACTAAACGCGCAACGCGTTCGCGTGCTTTAACTTCACCACTGACGATTACACTATTGGATCTATCATCAGCAACAATTTTAGGAATAAGAAAGGTTGGTTGGCCGGCTTTACCACTAGTAGGTTTATTCATCGCCTCAATAATACGCACCATTTCACCGGCTGAGGCATATTTAAGTTGAATAATTTCAACGTCTTGGTCACCGGCTCTATCAACACGTTCAATAATTTTAACCAAACGATTAACGGTAGCAGCGGTGCCTGTCAGCATAATCACATTAGCAGGGTCGTAGTTTACTACGTTGCCACCACCGGCTTGGTCTGATAACTGTCTCAATAATGGCACTAATTCACGAACCGTTACATTTTTCACTTCAACAACCCGGGTGACCATTTCATCGCCCATGATGCCGCTCCTGTCACCTATCACCGGGATAGCCGCGGTTTTAGCGTCCTTATTCCGGATAATTTTCACGACATTATTGTCCATTTCCACCGCGGCATAACCGTAAACTTCGAGGACATTAAGGAAGAATTGATAATATTGTTCTTGAGTTAACAAGTCATAACTTCGCACATTGATTTTCCCGCGAACATTGGGGTCAACAATCATGGTCTTTTTTAAGTTTTTGCCGACAATATTTACGAACTCGGTGATTTCGGTGCCTTTGAAGTTTGGAGAATACTGTGCTGCGCTGGCCTGACCAACATAACACAAGCAATTAAATGCTAAGGCTGTCGTTACAACTAATAAAAACTTTTTCATAGTATACTTATCTCTGCTCACTTATTTTTATCAAAGACCTTTAGAAGATATCTTTTTTAATATTTTGTTAGCTTGCTTGTTGCGTTAATTTTTGTTTGTTTAGTGTTAATTTAAACTAATCAGTATTTCAGTCATGCTGCCTTGTCTATCAACCAAGAGCGAAATATCGCTTGCTTGCTTCATTTCTGCCATGGCTTGCATCGCCTGCGTTGGTTCGATCAAGTCAAAACCATTCATTTGAACGGCAACATCACCAGCCTTTAAACCGGCTAATTTAAAAAATTCTGGTTTTTTACCAGGTCTTAATGAATAACCTATGATTTTTCCATCCTTGCGTTTTGGTGCAATGCGCAAGTAATCACCTATTTTTGCTGGATCAGTGGCAAGCTCATTACGTAAGCTTTTAGCACTGTCGGTCAATGCTTGATTAGTCCGTTGATCAACAACATCAGAACGAGACTGCCTTGCATTATTTTCACGTGGTGATTTATTTTCCTCAGGTTTATTGACTACTTTTCTGGCAGGTTCATTGTAATCAAAACCATCGAGCATCAAGGTTTCTAACCGGCCTGATTGTTTAATCAATACTCTATCCATAAGCACCTGCTCTAAATTAGCACGGGTACCTATGATAACTTCGCCAATACCATAAGTTTCTTGTTTGCCTTGATGCTCAATAATGGCAGCGGCTATGGTTTCATCATCACTAGCAACAAGACCTGACAAGGTTAAATTTAAGTTGGTTTCGGGTACATTGGACATTTCAACTTCAGACTCTTCAACCACTTCTTCGGTATACTTACCGAATAAGTGCAGCGACAAAATCTTACTGACATCGATTGTCTTTTTGCCTTGATTAATTTTACCAGTATGTAGCACATTATTTGCAGTAGCATTATGTTGCGGTTGTGATTGAGGTACTACAAACCAAGTAATTTGCGCTGCTACATAGGCGATATAAATCAATAATAGCGCCATCACTATATGGGCAACACGTTTATGGCCGAGTTGAGTCAATAGAGGTGTTAAAGCTGTCATGTTAGTCGGAAGTGCCATAGCTACTTATATTTTTATTATTTTATATACTACAAATATTACAGTAGTTGTATGTTAGATTTGTGTTAAGTAACCACCGATGATACTTGAGCGCAAGCCAAGCAACAAGGGGTTGTCTGAATTTTTAAGCGTTTTATAGTAATTAAATCGTAACAAATATTATTTCTCGAATAAAATGTTGCCAGTTATAATAGTTTTCATACCAAGCTATTTCTTAAAAGTTTCATTTTGTAGGTTCAATATGTCATCAGCTAAAACCCCTGAAAACACGGCCACACGTCTAGATAAATGGTTATGGGCGGCCAGATTCTATCGTACCCGCGCTATTGCTAAACAAATGATTGATGGTGGTAAAGTTTTTTACAACGGTCAACGCACTAAATCGGGCAAAGCAGTATCAATCGGTGATATAATAAAGATACGCCAAGGTTTTGAAGAAAAAGAAGTTTGCGTTATCGCCTTAGCCGATAAACGTAGAGACGCTACTTTTGCACAAACACTTTACCAAGAAAGTAAGCAAAGTATTGATAGCCGTGAAAAAAATGCCCTCGCAAGAAAACAAGGTATTTTATTAAGTCCTGCTAGTCATACCAAGCCCGATAAAAAACAACGCAGAAAACTGCGAGAATTTAAAGAAAGGATCTAATCTCCATGAGCCAATTTGATATCTTAAATCGCTACTTATTTACCGATGCCCATGCCCGTGGTGAACTAGTACAATTAACGAGTAGCTTCGAAAGTATTTTACAAAATCATAATTATCCCGCCGGTGTAGAAAAACTGCTCGGTGAACTGCTCAGCGCAACGTGTCTATTAACAGCAACATTGAAGTTTGAAGGTGACATAACCGTTCAATTACAAGGGGATGGCCCTGTTGGTTATATGTCTGTTAGTGGTAATAATAACCAGCAAATGCGCGGTATAGCCAAATTAACCGAACAGACTAGCGCCGATACACTGCAAGGACTGATTGGTAAAGGCAATATGATCATTACTATCAGGCCAAGTGTTGGTGAAGCTTACCAAGGCATTGTTGCACTCGATCAAGAAACACTTGCTGATTGTTTAGCACACTATTTTGAAGTGTCAGAACAAATCCCCACTAAAATTTGGCTCTTTAGCGATGTCGCTCACAAACAAGTCGCTGGCGCTTTAGTTCAATTACTTCCTGATGGTGATGGTAGTGCAGAAAATAAAGCCAAGCAGGTAGCCGATTTTGAACACTTGTGCCAACTTACTAATACAATTAAAGCAGAAGAAATCTTCACCCTAGAAGCAGAAGCTTTACTGTATCGTTTATATCATCAAGAGAAAGTAAATATCTTTGAACCTCAAGCAGTCACTTATGTATGTGGTTGTTCTAAAGAGAAATGTTTAGCGGCCATCGCTCAAATAGAGCCGAGCGAAATAAAAGCAATTTTGGCAGAACAAGGTAAGATTTCAATGACCTGTGATTACTGTCTTACTAGTTATAATTTTGATGAACTTAGCCTACAAAGTTTCATTTCGAAAGTTAATCACTAGTCAAATCGGCTATTTTTCGCTATTAAAATCTCATTTCTTTCGGTGTCAATTATCACTTTTTAACCAGAGTGGTAATTAACACCTTTTTAATAACCTCCCACCCCAATACAACTAAGCATTAAAAAACAGATACTTAAACCTAACTATTCACTTGTTCTATTAGTTATTCATGATATTTATAATGAAAACTTTCATATAAAGGTATATTTTACTTTCGTTTTGTTCACTATTCACCTAAAATACACAAAATGAAGCCAGCGTGAAAACTTTCACACACCACTTCACCACTTGAGCTACTAACTTTTAATAGAAATTTGTCATACTTAGGAGTGAATTTGCTATGACCGCCCTGAAAAACTCAATTGATCTGTCTCAATACGGCATCAACGATGTTAATGAAATAGTTTACAACCCATCGTATGAGTTACTGTTTAGTGAAGAGACAAAAGCTGACCTTGAAGGTTTTGATAAAGGTGTGGTGACTGAACTTGGTGCTGTTAATGTTGACACTGGTATATTTACTGGTCGCTCTCCTAAAGATAAATACATTGTACGTGATGAAGTCACTCGCGATACAGTATGGTGGTCTGATCAAGGCAAGAATGATAACAAAGCGATGAGTCCTGAGACATGGAATCATTTGAAAGGGTTAGTAACAAGCCAACTTTCAGGTCAACGTTTATTTGTTGTTGATACTTTCTGCGGCGCTGACGAAGCAACTCGTTTGAAAGTCCGTTTCATTACGCAAGTTGCTTGGCAAGCTCATTTTGTTAAAAACATGTTCATTCGCCCAACTGAAGCAGAACTTGAAAATTATCAACCAGATTTTGTCGTCATGAATGGCGCAAAAACCGTTAATGATAAATGGCAAGAGCAAGGTTTGAACTCAGAAAACTTTGTTGCCTTTAACTTAAGCGAAAAGATTCAATTAATCGGCGGTACTTGGTATGGCGGCGAAATGAAAAAAGGTATGTTCTCAATGATGAACTACTACCTACCGCTACAAGGTATTGCTTCTATGCATTGTAGTGCCAATGTTGGTAAAGATGGCGACACGGCTATTTTCTTCGGTTTATCCGGTACCGGTAAAACAACGTTATCAACAGATCCTAAACGTGAACTTATCGGTGATGATGAACATGGCTGGGATGACAATGGTGTATTTAACTTTGAAGGTGGCTGTTACGCCAAAACAATTAACCTGAGTAAAGAAAATGAACCGGACATATACAACGCTATCCGACGCGATGCCTTACTAGAAAATGTTAGTGTTGATGCTGATGGAAAAATCGATTTTGACGATAACTCAAAAACGGAAAATACCCGTGTCTCTTACCCGATTCACCATATCGAAAACATCGTTAAACCAGTATCACGCGCTGGTCATGCGAAAAAAGTCATTTTCTTAACTGCAGATGCATTTGGTGTTTTACCGCCTGTTGCCAAGTTAACGCCTGAGCAAACAGAATATTACTTCCTTTCCGGTTTTACTGCTAAATTAGCAGGTACTGAGCGTGGTATTACTGAACCAACTCCGACCTTCTCTAGCTGTTTTGGTGCGGCATTTTTAAGCTTACACCCAACACAATATGCCGAAGTACTGCATAAACGAATGCAAGCAGCTGGTGCAGAGGCTTATCTAGTAAATACCGGCTGGAATGGTACTGGTAAGCGTATTTCTATTAAAGCAACACGTGCCATTATTGATGCGATTTTAGACGGTTCAATAGATAATGCTGACACTGAAATTGTACCTTTATTTAACTTAGAAGTTCCTAAGTCAATTGACGGTGTTGAAGGTGATATCCTTGATCCACGCAAGACATATCAAGATGTCAATGTTTGGCATGATAAAGCATTAGATTTAGCGCAACGCTTTGTCAATAACTTTGAAAAATTCACTGACACTGATAATGGTAAAGCATTAGTGGCTGCTGGCCCGCAGTTGGCAAAGGATGAGTTAAAAGCGGTCAGCTAATTTGAATAAGTATGTAAAAGCGCTAAGTAAGCAATTACTTAGCGCTTTTTTTATAGCTAGCACTTAAGCGGTAAACATACCTTAGCTTGTAAGCCCCCTTCCGGTCGATTTGATAATACCACATTACCACCATGGGTATTGACTATACGCTTAATAATGGCTAAACCTAAACCACTGCCTTCTGTACCTCGCGCAGTATCCCCTTGGGTAAAAGGCTGAAACAATCGTTCAATATCGTTATCAGGAATGCCCTCACCATGATCACTGACGGTGAAAAAGGCATACTGCTTATTGACACCGGTAGTCACTTCAATGACACCATTGGTATAGCGAATCGCATTTTGAATTAAGTTAGCAAGTGCGCGTCTAATAGCAACATAACGCAAGGAGATCTTTGGACATTGGCCAGGCGTAAAGATGATTTGTCGATCGCTTGGTGTTTCAACATTGAGCACTTCTTCAACTAATACGTTCAAATCTGCAAGCTCAGCTTTATCTTTTGAATCATGACGAATGTAATCAATAAACTGATCAATGATGTTATTCATATCATCAATATCTGTCTCTATGCCTTCTTTTAAAAAGGCATCTTGTTCTTGCATCATTTCACTGGCTAAACGGATACGTGTTAATGGCGTGCGAAGATCATGCGAAATACCTGCCATCAATAAGTTACGGTCATCTTCAAGTTGTTTAATGCCTTTAGACATATGATTAAATGCTTGTGTTACCGCCATCACCTCGGAAGTACCTCGTTCAACTAATGGTTCAGGAAAATCACCGCGGCCAACACTTTCAGCCGCAATCTCCAGTGACTTTAGTGGCCTGTTTAATTGCCTGACAAAGATCCACCCACCCATAACACTCAATAGTCCAATCACAACCATAAAGAAAATCAGTGGATTAAAGCTGCCCTTTTCCATCCCATTTAAGGGGATTTTTACCCATAAATGCGGTGCTTGTGGTGCTCGAATCCAAAAGAGATACTCATTACCATCTGAAATACGTACTTCCGTAGGACCACCTAATAATAATGACATTTGTTCGGATCTGTATGGGTAGAGCCCCGCATTAGCTAGACCAAACCTTAGCGCATCTTCCTCGCGATAGACACCAATTGCCGTTTCATTATGAAATGCTTTCGCCATTTTAGGGCTCAATTGCGCATCATCAATATCAATAAATACTACACGCACTTGTTTGGCTAGCAATTGATTAATTTGTTGCTCATGAGGTTCAAAAACATAAATAGCAAAAGAAATGTAAGTGACGATTTGATTGATAAAGAGTAATAAACCTATCAAAGAAACCGTCTGCCCAAAAGCGCTACGAGGCAATATTTTCATATAAATAACTTATGGTGAAAGCAAAATAATTGATAACTAAGCAGGGCTTCCATCAGGCACAAAAACATAACCTAAACCCCAAACCGTTTGCAGATACCTTGGCTTGGCGGGGTCATCTTCAAGCATACGACGAAGACGTGAAACTTGTACATCAATACTGCGCTCAAGTGCTGAATAATCCCTACCGCGTGCTAAATTCATTAATTTATCACGCGATAGTGGCTCTCGCGGATGAGTAACTAATGCTTTAAGGACTGCAAACTCGCCACTTGTTAACGGCATGTTGATATCATCTTTTTGCATTTCGCGAGTCGCTAAATTCAGTTGATAGCCACCAAAACTGATCACATTTTCTTCAAGTGCCGGAGCGCCAGGTGCCTCTTGGGTTTTTCTACGTAACACTGCTTTTATTCGAGCTAGTAGCTCTCTTGGATTGAATGGCTTAGGCATATAATCATCGGCACCAAGCTCTAAGCCAATAATACGATCCACTTCATCACCTTTAGCAGTTAACATCACAATAGGTATATTGTTTGAACTTTGTCGTAAGCGTCGACAAATAGATAGGCCATCTTCACCGGGTAACATCAAATCAAGTACCAACAAATGAAAGTTTTCTCGTTCAAGCAAGCGGTCCATTTGCTCTGCACTAGCGGCACTTCGCACGGTAAAACCTTGCTCTACTAGATATCGCTCTAAAAGAGAACGTAAACGCATGTCATCATCAACCACTAAAATTTTAGGTGTTTCTTGAGTCATATTATATTGCACCTTGCTTTCATATTAATCTGGAGTTAATGCTACTATAAGTGATATTGCTCAAAATGAAAAAGTGACAAAAGTAAAACCGCTTAAGTATTTGTTACAATTTATGTAATAAATTCACCCAAGCAATGATTTTGAGATATTTTATTTATTTGAGGTAATGAATACTTTGTTCTGTTACACACTGGGTGAAACTTTTTTTTCGCTCTTGATGTGAAATTGATGCGACAGCTTTTCTGACTAATTGCATTTTTTCTTCCTGCTCAGCTACCGGTAAATGAGCAAGTTGCTGCTCAAAACAAGCAAACAAACCAAAATTCAACGCAACATCTGATTGCATCGAGTCACCAGCCAAGCAAGTATGTAACTTTTCGGCCAAAACATTTTTATCCATTTCAGTAACTAAGTAAGTCAGTGTATAGTCAACTTTATCAACTTGCCTCGCTTTATTGCAACTATAGAAAATGTCAGCTACAGCAACTAACGGAATTAATTGCTGATGCTGTTCACTAAAGCGTTTTTTTAGCCAGTCATTATGTTCTTTTTCGCTTTTTTCCGACTTAGAGCCAAGCGTGGTACTTGTCGACTCAAGCCACCAAGCTTGGCAAGGTGAAACATAAAACACCCATAATATTAACAGTAATTTTGATAAGATTTTCATGGAATTGGACTCTTATAATCAGCGATATGATAAAGTTAAGTCATAAAAGAGTTATTGTGCATCACAGTACATACTAAGTATAGTTAACTTAAGCAGAAAAAATCTAGAGTGTGCCTATGAATAGCATGGGAAAAATTTTGATTCGGTTAAGCTTTTTAGTCAGTGCCTTCATATTTAATATAAACAATACCAATGCTCAATCACCTATAATTGAGTTCGAACAAGCAATGGCGCAATACAAGGGCAAAGTGGTCTACCTAGACTTTTGGGCTTCTTGGTGTGTGCCTTGTCGGCAGTCATTTCCTTGGATGAACAGCATAAATAAGCAATATCAACAACAAGGCTTAAGAGTACTGAGTGTAAACCTTGATGCAAACGCCACCCTAGCGACAAAGTTCTTAGAAAAAAACCCTGCCGACTTTAGCATCATTTATGATGCCAAAGGTAGTTTAGCGAAAAGGTTTCAGCTTAAAGGCATGCCAAGTAGTTATCTTTTTAATCGCCAAGGAGAACTTATTAGTACACATATTGGCTTCAATGACGAAAAACAACGCCAATACCAAGCAGAAATTGAACAAGCACTTGCTAATTAACTTTGTGGTCTAATTTAAGATAATATTTGCAGATAAATATCAAAGCGACTTGTTTGCCGTTAACTTTTGCTTAACGTTATTTGATCTTTCAACATTTCTATTTATCTGCAATAACCTTAGTTGCCAACGACCATAGCGCGCCCTCCGCGTTGCTTATCAATGGTACGAGCACGAACTTTAACGGGTCGCTTAACAGCGACCGGGCCTTGATAAACTTGCCAGTCACTATTGTGCTGACGAAACTCTATCGGCAATCCCTTAATTGCGCTATTAGCTGACAAAACACCTGATTCAATTTTCGCACCTACCGTTGGTACACGATAAAAAATGCCGGCAAGATCAAGTTTTGCTAATTCTTTATAGCCGATGGTTTGAGAGAATAATAACCATTGCGCATCGCGCCTCTTGCGTAGGTTATCGGTAAATACTTGACTGTTTTGATCATAGACTTTACCTTTTGCATCATATGGCACCTGCCAACTAGCTTGATGCCAAGCACGTTCGGCCAAGGCTAGTAATCTTGGGTAAAGCATATACTCTGCTTGAGCATCACTGCGCACAGTTTCACTCCAGAGCTGCCCTTGAATACCTTTAAGATGAAAGTTTTCAGGTAAAGGTTTATGTGTGACAGTTCCCGACTTATCCATTTGTTTTGTATCATTAACGCTGTAGTTTTGCCCTAAAGTATCGACTCTAAACTCAGCATGAATCGGTAAATTGTCAGGCATGAAATTAAATACATTTCTTGTAGTGACTCGCCTTGAGGCCCAATGATAACCTCGCTCTTTCGGGTCAATTTGATAGGGAAAATCGAAATAAAGTACATCGGGTGTTGATAAAACAATATGCCAATTTCGATGTGCTTGCTCACTGACTTGTTTGTGCGCCCCCCAAGGCAATGCACCCCAGATATAGGAATACACATCATCAGGCATTTTATTGACATCAGTTTCTTTTAAGCCATCATTCCAACCACCAACAGCAATCCCTTTACTCGCCACCATGTGTGATACGCGTTCAATAAAGTGAGCACTAAGATGTTTGTTGGCACCAAAGTCATTATTTTTATCAGCAATTAAGGCCTGACAAACGGGTGAGTCTAACCAAGCACCCGCAGTTTCATCAGCCCCAATATGATAGAGTGCCAAAGGATGCTGTGCTTGTTGGTGCAGTGCTTTTAAATCCTCTAATACTCGATCAACAAAAGTATAAGTCGATTCCATACAAATATTTAAAGTATTGTCATTATAATTTTGAATTGAGCTATATTGGGTTTTATCAGCAAAATCCGTTAACAAATAACGTTTAGCTTCCGCTTCATTTTCTTGGTTCATGTAATAGTGATAACGCGCTTCCATGGCTTTAATTGCCGCTCTAGAGTGTCCAGGCATGTCTAATGAGGGGATAACTTGAATATGATGGGCGCTGGCTAAACGCAATATTTCCTGATAATCACTCGTACTGTAGTAACCATCTCTTGTTGTCGCACCTGCTCCACCTAATTGTGGTTGTAAACATTGTCTATCCGATAAATCTAAGCAACGTTGACTGCCAACTTGTGTTAGTTCTGGTAAGCTGGGCAACTCTAAACGCCAGCCTTCATCCTCCGCTAAATGTAAATGGAGTTTATTAAGCTTATACGCTGCCATTTGCTTGATCAGAGCAAATATAAATTCTTTAGAGTGAAAGTTGCGAGCAACATCAACATGTTGACCTCGGTAGCTATAATGCGGCTGATCTTCAATTTCTAGTAAAGGTACTCTGCTCGAGCCTAAGGTAATCAAGCTTGCTAAACTCTGTAATGCGTAAAATGCACCACTAGCTTCTTGCGCGCGAACAATGATAGCGCTGTCATTAATCAGTAATTGATAATGACCTTTTTGCCAATCTTTAGCTTTTTCATTATTTATCTCGATAGAGACACTAATACCAGTTTCACTTTCAGCAATACCTAACAAGGCTAAACGGGTTAAAGCTGCTTGAATTGCTTTCGCTTCAATACCATCAGATAACTTAACCTTAATACCTGATTCCAAATTTAAATAGCCATTGCTTTCATTAAGCTTTACGGATTTTGGTGTAGGAATAATTGCTGCAGCAAGTTGCTCAGCATCAATAGTGGCTTGTGGTTCGTTATTATACAACCAGGTGGTAGAGGCATATTGATTAATATCATTAGGCGCTGATTTAATTTGTTTTATATAATCAGTAAAAGGTACCACCCAAGGCTGTAGTTCTAAGCCTGTTTCTTGATCAACGCGGGTTTGCGTACTACTGATAACTGCAGGTGTTAAATCACCACTAGTTAACCAGTAATTTGGCATCAATTGAGATTCAGAAATTAAGCTACTTTTTACCCATAACTTTAACGTTTTTATCTCACCAGCATGAAAACCAGTAAAATTATCTTTTGCAGTTATCTGATGAATATCGCCATTTAAATGCACTAAATTTAATTGTTCACTATCGCTAGCATAACTCGGATACACCTGTGAATAATTAATCTGCCAAGAGAAATTATCAGTAAAAAGCGAACGACTGCCCTCAGGTAAACTAAAGTAAAGCTCAGCGGCGTAACAATGCGTAACCTTTTTACTATCAAGGTCGGGACAATCCGTTTCAACATTACTCAAAAATTTATATTTAATCTGTAATTGTTGCGCTAGAGTATCTAACTGCTGCTGCGGTGATTGTTTTTTCGCTGTCGCTGAGGTAAGTTTTTGCGTGGTATTTTCAGCCACTTCAACAGCATCATTACATGCTAACAACAATAAACCGCAGACAAGTAAAGCGGGGTAAAAGGTTTTTCTCATCATAATCCTAACTCAATAACTAATTTTTCGGCTGAATAATTTCAGCGAAAGCAAACAACTAAATTAACTTGTTTGTGAAAATTTCTTATCGCTATATTTAAAGCTGTTATGCATCTTATTTTTCATCAATGCTTAAACCAAAAGCCATAGCAAAAGCCTAACTAACTGAAAACAAATTAAGCCTGGCGGATATGACTCAAATATGTCGACGATAAACGAACAATAAAATCGCCACTAGAAAATAACAAAGCCTATTTCAGTTAAATGAAATAGGCTTTCACAGCTGAACAACGGCGACAATAAATAGAGATTAACCCACTAAGAATTAGTAACTTGGTGCATATGTACATCCTGTTGAGGATAAGGAATAGTAAGACCTGCTTTATCAAATTCTACTTTAACCTTTTCCATCATATCGAAGTAAATACCCCAATAATCTTCCGCTTTTGCCCAGGGGCGAACGAATAAGTTAACTGAGCTATCACCATGTTCACCAACCCAAATATCAACGCCTTGATCTTTAAGTACCCGTTCATCGGCTTCAATGAGTGAGCGTAATAAGGTTTTAGCTTGCGTAATATCATCGTCATAACTAATACCAAAAACCATATCAACACGGCGTGTACCATTAACATTAATATTGGTAACACAACCATTGGATAACAACCCATTTGGAATGATAATACGTTGGTTATCAAAAGTTTTTAAAATGGTATTAAAAATCTGAATTTCTTCGACAACACCAACAAAGCCCTGGGCCTTAATCGCATCACCATTTTTAAATGGACGGAATAATAAAATAAGCACGCCTCCAGCAAAGTTAGCTAAGCTACCTTGCAGTGCTAGACCAACAGCTAAACCAGCGGCACCTAGAACAGCAATTAATGAAGCAGTTTCGATACCAATCATGGAAGCAAAAACAATAATCTGAATTGCTTTTAATAAAGTACCTAAAATACTCAGTAAAAATTGATGTAGCGTTACTTCAACCCCCTTTTTCGTGAGTGCCAGCTCAACTAATTTAAGCACTCTCTTGATAATGAAGTTACCCGCTAAATAAACAACAATGGCTAATAATAATTGCACACCATAAGTAAGAGCCATCTCCCCTAACAGTTGTACATAGTGTTCTATTTTTTCTATATTGATTTCCATGAAAATGATATCCTAGGCCTTTTGAATGAATCGTTAATTGTATAATTAACCCCTAATATATAACTATAGACTTTCTATAAAACAGTGTAAATTATATTCAAAATTCTTTTCAGCTATCAAGTAGATAGTTATCAGTAATATTGATTATCAACAAGGAACCCATCTATACATGTCCAGCTTGTCCGCCATTTTTACCAGAAAATTTTTCAAAGTAATACTTGCATTATACTTGGGCTCATTCTTTTTGATTTGGATAACTTCTTCTCCCCTTTCAAAGCATTTTATTTCGCCTTTTTTAGCCGCCCAACAATTACAATTATCTGAGCAGGCAAGTATACGCTTTAACCCTTTTTTAATGCGCTTAACGCTCAGTGATATCGAACTTTTTTCTAACAGCAATGACAAAAAAGAAGCGGTATTTTCCCTAAAAGAGTTATCAATACAAGTTACTCTGTGGCGACTGATTTTTGATAAAATTGTCTTGAGTGACTTTTTTGTTGAAGAGGGGTACTTAACAATACATCAGCATGCTAATGGGCTTATGGTCGCTGGTATCCTTATTCCTAATAATGCCAACACAGATCCCAAACAAGCATCTGAAACGACAAAGAAAAATGAAGAGAATTTCCCTTACCAGTTAGTGTTACCTCAATTACTCGTCAATAAATTTGATATTGAAATTTCAACAGAAAATAATCAATTACTTGAAAAAATTCACCATATCGAAATTGAGCAATTATCCTTAAATAAAGTAAAAGCCACACAAACTAATCAACAAGCAAACCTAGCGCTTAACGCCTTAATTGACAAGACTCAACTAGCATTGACAGCTAATGCCGACTTAACCTCAGGCCAAGGGAAAATCAACAGTGAAGTTAGAGTCGATAATTATCCGGTAGAGAAGTTTGCTCATTACCTTGAACAGCTGACAAAACTTAAAGGCTCACTATCATTTTTAAGCAAACAAAGCGTGCAACTTGACAAGCAAGGCATGAACTTCAGCGTAGAACATGCAAAATTAAGTCTAGACCATTTGTTATTAGGCATGGCTGATAAACACTTTTATTTAGAAAAACTCGAAAATAATATTAAAAACTTAGCAGTTGATTTAAAGGATAGTCATATTACCCATTTAGCCGGTAGTAGTAGTGTAAAATTAACAAAGGCAGCAATAAAACAACCTCAAAGCAAAGCGACAATTGCCGCATTTAAACAACTCAATTTAGCAGATATTAACTTCATCTTAGACCAAGGGCCTAGTATTGATATAACCGATATAGTGCTTGATGAAATTATCTTTTCTAAAAAAGTAAGTTTGTCTGATGAGGCTGCTAAAAAAACATTGGCTAACATTAAAAAACTTTCACAAGAAGAAGGCTTAGAGATAGCCGCAGAAGAAATAGTTAAACTGCCAGCAATTTTAAAGCTAAAACAACTTACCCTCAATAACTTAAAGCTCAATGAAAAAAGTATCAATATTGACAGCATTATATTCGATGCCTTAACCAGTGCAGTCATTATCAAAAAGAACAAAGATATCGCCAATTTAGTTGCCTTAAATAATGACAGCGATACCAATGAAGAAGAGAAAGAGAAAGAGAAAAAACATAACGCTAACGCTATAGAGCCAGCTAATAGTGAAAAAAATGATAGCTTTACTTTTAGCTTTAATGCGCTACGTTTTATCAATAACAGTCGCATAGACTTTACTGACTTTAGCGTTGACCCTGTTTATCAGCGTACTTTTTTTATTGATACGCTTGAACTAGGTGCCTTAAGCAATATTACTCAACATGAAGACAATAAAACCCCTTTCACATTAACAGGTCGAAGTAATAAATACGCGACTTTCAATTTAGCCGGTTTCTTACAACCATTTACAGATTTGCCCAGTTACCACATAGCCGGTGATTTTAAAGAGTTTTCTTTACCTGCCATTTCCAGTTATATAAAAGATTCTACCGGTCTTGTTATTAAAACAGGTCAACTTAATACCGATCTCAATGTCACACTAAGTGGTGAGCAACTAAGTGGTAATATAGTTGTGTTGCTGCAAGCTTTAGAAACAGGCTTCGTTGATAGTGAAAAGGCTGGCAATTTAATTGATCAGGGTGTACTGCCATTAAACATGGCACTTGGTATGTTAAAGGATAGTAATGGCAATGTTGAGCTTGATGTTCCCATTAGTGGCTCAACATCAGATCCCCAATTTGGCTTAAGCAGCATTGTCAGCCTAATTACCCAAAAAGCTATCATGTCGGCAACACAAGATTACTTGATGACCACTTTTGTTCCTTATGCCAACATCGTTTCTCTTGCAATGACAGCAGGTGAATTTGCCCTTAAGCTTAGGTTTGACGATTTAGTCTATCAAGACAAACAAATTGAACCTGATAATAAACAGTCTGCCTACCTAAATGATTTTATTGCCCTAATGCAAGAAAAAGAAGATATCCGCGTCGTCATTTGTGCTATCAGTACGTCGGCTGATATTGATCTAAAAGCCGGTGCTGAGGTTACCGATAAGGCGGCAATCAAACGTTTACTTAAAGTGGGCGAAGAGCGTGAACATGCTTTGAAGGATTACTTAATTGAAGAAGGTGATATTGATTCTTCTCGTATTTTATTCTGTAAACCCCAAATTGATAGCACTGAAGGCGCAATACCACGTATTAAAATATCAGTATAAATAAAAGTCAAAATTAATTATGGGATTAGCATTAATTCCGTTGTATTATCAAGAAACTTAGTCGTTTAAAAATCAAACTATAAAAATGAAAAATGCTTTGAAAACAATGACACGACAAGATAATTTTATTTATCTTACCTTTGCTTTAATTCTGCTATTACTTGGCACAGCATTAGCCAAACAGTTTTTCGATGATTCAACACAGCGATTAGTGCAATCAGCTACCATTGTCACCTTATTAGTCGCGGTCTGGGGTGTTGATTCTAAAGATTTTGTCCTGCGCAGAACTTATATTTTTCCTTTAGCTATTTTACTTTTTTCAGTATTTAGTGCTTGGTTAGATAATGCTGGTTTTGATCAAATTTATTTATTACTGCTATTATCTTTTTTTATCTCTAGTGCGATACGCACCGCTAAACAAGTATTATTTACGGGTGAAATTGATGGTAATAAAATTCTTGGCGCGATTTGTTTATATTTATTAATGGGATTAATTTGGGCAGTGGTTTATACCTTAATAGAATTAAATTTCCCGACCTCATTCACCAATATCAAAGGCACGAGTGAGTGGTTTACATTATTTCCAAACTTTATCTACTTTTCCTTTGTCACCATAACCACGTTAGGTTTTGGTGACATTTCCCCTTTACTGCCGATGTCAAAAGTCATCGTTTACCTCGAAGCAATAGTTGGTCAGTTTTATCTAGCAATATTGGTCGCTAGTCTTGTTGGCTCGCATATGACCAGTGCTGACAAAAAGAAACAATTAAAAAAAACAGTCCCTAACAAACGATAAAAATCTGCTAATGACACAAGGATAAGTAATGAAAAATCTGCAAAGTATCAACGATGAACAAGTTTTTAACCGCCGTGTTATTGATATTTCTATCAAACTTGGCGCAATGGCAATCATTATCTTTTGGTGTATTGCCATTATCAAACCGTTTATTTTAATCACTATTTGGGCCGCGATATTAGCTGTTGCTTTATACCCACTGCATCAAAAACTTAGTAGTATTTTAAAAGGCAGTAAAAAGTTTGCCTCAATAATTATTGCGCTTATCGGTATTTCATTAATTGCCGTACCTGCAACTAACCTATCATCTTCAGCGATTGATTCAGCTGAGCATATTTATCAAGGCTTAGAGGATGGTACATTGGAAATACCCGCAGCCAATGAAAGTATTAAACAATGGCCTTTGGTGGGTGAAAAAATCTATACCCTATGGCATGACGCTTCTGAAGACATTGAACAAGTAATCGGCCAATACTCTGAGCAAATCAAAGCACTTTCAGGGCCGCTACTTTCTGCAATAGCTGGTATAGGAGGCGGAATACTACAATTTATTGTCTCTTTGATTATCGCGGTTGTTTTTATGGCAAAATCAACATCAATCCATCAGGGTATCAGCAGGTTAATGCGCCGTATAATGAATGAAAATGGCGACAGAACCATCAATACCTCTATTGCCACGATTCGCAGTGTTGCGACTGGTGTTCTTGGGGTTGCCGTACTACAAGCCATTTTATCCGGTGTTGGTTTAATGATTGCTGATATACCTGGTGCAGGTATTTGGACTATTTTTGTTTTAATCTTAGCTATTTCACAATTACCGCCAATTATCGTTTTAGGCCCCATTGCTGCTTATTATTTTTCAGTGGCAGATACCACGCCCGCAATCATCTTTTTAATTTTTAGTATCCTTGTTAGTGCTAGCGATGGCTTTTTAAAACCGCTGTTTTTAGGACGCGGTATGGATATCCCTATGCTGGTCATTTTACTCGGCGCTATTGGCGGTATGTTGTTTGCCGGCATTATTGGCTTATTCGTTGGCGCCGTCATTTTAGCACTCGGCTATGAATTAC
This sequence comes from Colwelliaceae bacterium MEBiC 14330, assembly GCA_040779365.1. Lineage (GTDB taxonomy): Bacteria > Pseudomonadota > Gammaproteobacteria > Enterobacterales > Alteromonadaceae > Colwellia. Next base: position 221,340 of record JBFONR010000004.1, on the reverse strand, counting down.
TGATGGACTGGCTTAAACAGAGCGAAGAAAATGAGCAAGCGTTAGCTGAAGTAGAAAATAACTAAAGTGACCAGAAAAAATTAAGCTTAATAATCAGTTCATCATAAGTCAGTATGTTAGCATTAACTGAATAACTAGCGGCAAAACCAACAAAGTCTTTGCCGCTTTTTTCGGTGCTATTTTCAGCTTTAAATATTAGTTCTTTAACGTGACAGGTAATTTTCCAAGCGCCGTACTCTGATTGAATATCACCTTAAGACTTGCATTATAGCCTGGGCTTATCGCCTGCTGGTTATCATCTAAGTACACCCTGTCGTCAAAATTTAACAAAACACTATCTACTAAATCACTGTATTCACTAATTAAAAATGGTGAACCTTTAGCAATCAAAACACTTGGCTTTGCTAATTGTTGGGCTAGGCTAAGTTGTTCTTTAAGAAACTTGGCATAAGTGAGTTTTTGTTGTTGCTCAGTTGCACTGCCATAACTTGGCTTTAGGTCATCCATACCGCCTAAATCAACCAAACTAGCGGTTTTAATATCCACGGTTGCAATAACAATATCAGCATTATTTAGCTGATTTTTAGCGTGCAACTCATTGAATCCATGCTCGGCAACCGTGTAGCTTATAGTGTTAGCGTGTTTCAGCAGCTCTTTTTCCTTAACGACTACCATATCTAGAGCATATTTAATTGCCTCATATTCGAGTTCATTAGCCAAAATAAAGTGTATTTTCGTTACTTTATTAAATGATAAGGGTAATCGTTGATTATTTTTTAATAAGGTAACAGACGCATCAGCTAGCGCTTGTTCACTCGCGATATGTGTTTTATTAGCAATCAATTGCTGTGCTTTTTCAATTTGCTGCGCTAATGAAAGCTGACTGAGTTGAATATAGTGTTTTTTGTAATGCCTGAGCCGTGTTATTGATTGCTCAAATTCAGCAAGTGAATATTCACCTTGCTCAATTCGCTGAGCTAAAAGTTTAGCAAGCTGTTTTATAAAACCGTAAAAGTTAGCAATATCGGCAGGGGTTCTCACTTTAAAGGGCATCACCGCAAGATCAGCACCTGAAATAAAAGTTTCGACAACAGCCTCTACCTCAGTAAAGTAATGAGCAATACCAGCCATATCTAATGCATCTGTCGCAATAATGCCATCAAAAGCCATTTTCTCTCGCAATAAACCGGTTAAAATTTTACGAGACATGGTCGCAGGGCGAATTAATTTCTCACCTGACTTACTAATAAAATAACTCTTATCAAGCGCAGGATATTGAATATGCGCCGTCATTATCATTGCTGGTTGACTGTGCTGAACTGCCCAACTAAACGGTTTAAGATCGACTTTATTAATGGTTGCTCTATTACGATCAACCCGCGGCAAACCAAGATGACTATCGACATGAGTATCACCATGGCCTGGGAAATGTTTCAAGGTTGCCATAACACCTTGAGCCTGAATAGCATTCACAGCACTGACACCGAGCTCAGCAACTTGCTGTGGTGATTCACCAAAAGAACGGGTATTGATAACCGGGTTATCAGCATTAGTATTAACATCGAGTACAGGTGCATAGTTGTTATTAATGCCCAACACCTTTAACTCTTTCGCGATCACGGCATTGACTTCGCTAGCAAAATTAACCCCATGCTGATGATAACTTGCCCCGATTGCCATATTACCGGCAAATCCTGTCATTTTTGCAAAACGGGCAACACGACCACCTTCTTGATCAATAGAAATAATTAAAGGTTTCCCTTGTGCAGATTTTAGTGCCGCTTGTTGAATGGTATGGGTCAAGGTGACAACTTGCTCTGTTTCAACAACATTTTCAGCAAATAATACGATACCACCTATGCCTGTATCACTAATCATTGTTGCCAATTCAGCAGGTAATTCGGTTAAGGCTTGCCGACAATGCTCAGACGAAGGTACACTAGGTTTACCATTGATATCTTTACAAAAATAACGAATATCAACAGACAGTTTCTCTGCAATTTTCTGCTCAAAATCACTAAATAGTGAATTTGCATTAGGCTTTGCTATCATAGTCGGCTCACTTGAGGAATTTTGACAAGCGCTAAGCGCCAAAACATGTAAAGACATGCATGTAATAAGCGCAAAGCTCAAACCTTGCTTGCTTTTCATTGTAGTCATGTAAACTAACAGCCTACTTGATAAAAGCTAAAACATACTTAACTAATTTATTGATACCAACAGCGGCTTCACTAATTGAATCAGCCAGCATATAGGCCGGGGTGGTAACAAGCTTATTGGCTTCATCAACCACGACATTGCTAACATCACAGTCAACGTGCAATAAACCTTTTGCCTGAATTAACGCCGCTGTATCATTGTCGCGACCAATAGTGCCCTTAACACCAGCAGGATAAATCATTGGTAACAAGGCTGGCGCGATACACATATAACCTGCTGGCTTGCCAACGTTGGCGAACGCTTGAGCGGCGATAAGCACTTGCTCATTAACAGTGTAATTTTCCTTGCCTAAGGCAAAGCTACTTAAGTTTTTAGCAACGCCAAAACCGCCGACAAAAATAATACCATCAAAATCTTGTTCACGTAATTCAAGTAAGTCTTCGACATCTCCACGGTTGATGCGTGCGGCTTCAATCAAAACATTTCGACTTTCATCTTCACTGACTTCACCAGTGACATGGTTTATCACATGATGTTGAGTTATGTTAGGAGCAAAACAGTTATACTTAGCGCCTTGCTGTTCTATTGCTAACAAGGTTAGTACAGCCTCATGCACTTCAGTGCCATCATACACACCACAACCACTTAAAATCACGGCTATCTTTTTCATTATAATTCCCTATATTTTTTTGTAATTTTCAGATTTTTTATCGCTAAACCATAGTATTAGTTGGCAACAAAATACTAGCAACACAGCAGTGAACATTAGCAAAGAAAATGGTTTAGCACTACCGTCATAAAATAACGCCAATATAGGACCTGCGAGAGCGCCTACCCCCCAACGCAGAGTACCGATCACGGCAGTTGCCGTGCCAGCGTGTTGCGGAAATTTTGTTACTATTAATGCATCACTATTTACCGCCACCATAGAGATACTGCCCATCAGTGGGAATATTGTAAAGACAGTGAAAATAAGCGGTAATTGCATAAAGTTTACCAGTAGTAAAAGCGACGCTGAAAAAATAGCAACGCACAGTGCAATACGTAACATCATTCTTGAGCCCTTGCGCACGACAAAACGCGTATTGGTAAAATGTGCCAACATTAATGCCAAAACATTTACAGCAAATAAAACACTAAAACTGTATTCTGAAACCGAATACACGCTTAAATATACAAAAGGAATCGCGGTAATATAAGAGAAAAATGCCAATGAAATCATCATAGAACTAATAATATCTAACCTTGCTTGGCTATTACCTAAAACCACTTTATACCTTTGTATAAAACTGAATTCAGAATTTTTTATCTCTGCTAAATTTCCGGCTAAAGAGTGCTTATCTGGGCTAGTTACTTTCGGCTCTGTCACACGATTCGGTAGGAATTTCGTCACTAACAACAAGACTAAAAAACTGTAAGCAGCTAAGACATAAAAAATAAGCTGCCAACTATGCGTAAGTAATAAAACGCTACCGATACTGGGCGCTATCATAGGTGCTAACATCATAATCATGCTGACATATGACAAACCTTTCGCGGTATCTTTACCATAATATTCACGCACAACACCGGGTACGACAACGGTAGCAGCGCTACTAATAAACGCCTGAAAAAAGCGCACCAGCAGAAATTGTTCAATGTTACTGACCACAGTTAACAATAGGCTCGCAAGACAAAATCCACCAATACCTACAAAAACTAATACTCTTCTTGAGTATTTATCAGCCATAGGACCAAATAAAATTAAGCCTAAAGCATAGCCTATTAAGTAAACACTTAAACTATTTTGCACCATAGTCATCGAAGTGTTTAAATGCTTAGCCAACGTAGGCATTGCTGGTAAATACATATCTACCGCAAGTGGTGATATGGCTAGAATTGCCGCCAATAGCGGCAACAGTAATTTCAGTGATAATTGTAAGGGTGCTGGCACTGATTTGTTCAAACAATTGCTTATTTTAACCATTAGTCTTGCACCAAGGTTGCAGTTAACCTTTCAGGTGACTGGTTATGCTTGTGTTCCAATGTATATTGATAAACCAAAGTCCCCAAGGTCTTTATCGCACTCTCTACTTCTTCGTTCCATATTACGCCAAAGCTAACACGCATATAATTTTTATACTTGCCTGAAGCTGAAAAAATAATGCCTGGAGCAAAACTGACCCCTTGTGCTAATGCTATTTGAAAAAACTTACTGGTATCTACATGAGACTGGCAACGAAGCCATAACACACTGCCTCCGTGTGGTTTTGAAATACAGACTTCTGGTGGAAAATGTTGAGCAATGGCGGCACGCATTCGCTCACAGTTGTATGAAAGCTTTTTTCGTAGCACAGATAAATGGCGATCATAGTCACCACTAAGTAAATATTCATTCAGAGTCCATTGTTGCAACATCGGCGTTGAACATGATTGTGCCCGCTTAATACATTTTGCTTGCTCTTCAAACTTGCCTGGTAATAACCAACCAACACGATAACCTGGTGCTGCCGTTTTGGAAAAAGACGAGCATGTCATTACCAGACCGTTTTCAGAGTATAGCTGTGCAGGTGTTGGTTTATGCTCGGTGAAATATATTTCACTGTAGACATCGTCCTCAATTAAGGGAATATTATGCTGTTCTAGCAGTGCAACCATAGCTTGTCGTTGTACATTAGTTTTCATTGAACCTAAGGGGTTATTAATCGCCGTAGAAAAAACGCACGCGCTAATATCATGCTGCTCAATTGCCGCTGCCAAGCCTGCTAAACAAACACCATCTTCGGTACAGGTGTATACTTCCAAAGCCTTCATGCCTAATGTTTCAATTAATTCTATGATGCCAAAAAAACATGGTGACTCAATAGCAATAATATCTCCCCGCTTGGCAACACACTGTAACGCAATAGATAAAGCTTCCTGAGCGCCATTAGTTATAACGATATCATCTGGATTAATGTCCACTCCTTGTTCTTGATACCTAAAAGCTAACTGCATACGAAGTTTGCCATCCCCGGTAACAGGACCATAACTGACCGCTTTTTCTGAAACTTTACTTAAAACAGAACGCATTAGTCGTGCCAATGCTTTGTCAGGCGGGTGTGCAAGAATAGGGTTAGATATGCCCAAAGCTAAAGTATCTGGTAGGTGTACAGCAGCATGCACTTGTTCAATCATGCTGCGACTTTTTACTTCGGTAGGTTTACATTGTGACCACTTTGTTGGTCTAGGTTTTAATGTCCGAGCTTGCGCCGCTTGCAGATAATAACCTGATTGTGGCTTAGCACATACTTGACCTTGACGTTCTAATTCAATATAAGCTTGTTTTACCGTCGGAACACTGATCTCAAACTGTCGACTTAACTTTCGTAAACTAGGTAACTTATCTCCCGGTTTCAATGCGCCAATCGCTTGCTGATGCCCTATAAAATCAATAATTTGCTGATATAAATAAGCAGAGGCATTTTTATCTAACAACTTCATTGAAGCTTTCCTTTATCAAAACCAAAACTGTATAGGTTACATTTCTATATTTTTGTATATGTCATTAAATCAGACAATCATTACAATGTCATTTTTCCACGAATATTTTTAATGGAGTAGCATAATTGATGAGTAATTCTTTTCTGTATCTAGTTACCGTAATTATTTGGGGCTCAACTTGGATTGCGATAAACTATCAATTAGGTGAGGTCGCTTCCGAGGTCTCTATTGTTTATCGTTTCGCGCTAGCGGCTGCGTGTATGTTTGCCTACTGCTATATTAAGAAGCTACCATTACAATTTTCGCTGCCTCAACATGTTCAATTATTTGCCTTTGGTTTAAGTTTATTTGGCTGTAATTACTATTTACTTTATAACGCTCAATTACATATTAATTCTGCACTAACCAGTATCGCCTTTTCTACCTTGATGATGGTTAATATTGTTAATGCGCGAATTTGGTTTAAAACCCATATATCAAGTCAAGTATATATTGGTGGCGCGCTTGGCCTAATCGGTATTTTCACTTTATTTTGGCCACAAATTAGCAACGTACATTTTGCTGAAAATACTCTGTTAGGATTAGGTTTATGCGCAATTGGGGTCTTATTCGCTTCTACAGGTAATATGCTATCGATAAAAAATCAGCAAAATAACATGGCGTTATTACCCGCAACCGCATGGGGTATGTTTTATGGTGCCTTATTCATGTTAGTCATCGCACTTATACAAGGACAAGAGTTTAACTTTTCTTATACTTGGCCATATGTCGCTTCATTAGTTTATCTTTCTATATTCGGCTCTGTAATCGCCTTTGCGAGTTATTTAACCTTGTTGGCTCGTATAGGTGCCCATAAAGCATCCTATGCGACAATCATGTTTCCTGCGGTTGCGGTATTTATTTCAACTTTTGTCGAGGGCTTTGTCTGGGATATCTATACTTTTACCGGTTTAAGCATGATGTTTATCGGTAATTTAGTCGTCCTTGCCAAAGCAAAAACGTTAAAAAAACTTCGATTTTCTGTTATTAAAACCAGAGCCGTTTAAGCTAACAAGTTATTTATATTAAATTAATCGCGTTAATCATATTAACGCGACTGACAAACTTGTTATAATACAAACATCGTATTATCTGTTTACATAACAAATACCTTATTGATAATATGCTTTTGCCAGCTTGATCGGCAACGAGATTGTAAAACCAAACACATTCAAATTAAGCCAAACAACTTTTAAGTAATTTAGGTAATCTAATGCAACGACTAGCACCCGCTTTACGCCAAGATAATGTTCCTCTTGATTTAATCTCATTAATTAAAACTATTTTAGCCGCAACTAAAGAGATCTCTTTTCGGGTTAGCCAAGCACATTTAGGCGACTTAATGGGCTCTACCCTAGATGAAAATATTCAGGGTGAAGTTCAGAAAAAACTAGACGTTGTTGCCAACGAACTATTTAAAGATATCTTACTCGAATCTGGCTTTGTTAAAGCAATTTCCTCTGAAGAAGAAGATGATTCAGTTCCCGGTGATGAAAATGGTAAGTATATCGTTTCTTTTGATCCGCTTGATGGTAGTTCAAATATTGATATTAACTCATTAATTGGTACCATTTTTTCAATTCATGAAGCACCAAAAGGGATCGCTGCTGGTGATAATGATATGTTTAAGTTAGCTGGTAATAAACAAGTATGTGCCGGTTATGTCCTTTATGGTCCGTCAACTATGCTGGTAATGACCACAGGTAGCGGTACGCACTTTTATGTATTGGACAGAACACACGGTGGTTTCTTATTAGCTGAACGCAATGTTCAGGTGCCTGTTGAGACTACAGAATTTGCGATCAATATGTCAAACCAACGCTTTTGGCAAGCGCCTATGCAAAACTATATTAATGACTTAATAGCGGGGGATACTGGCCCACGTGGTAAGAATTTCAATATGCGCTGGATTGCAGCCATGGTGGGTGATATTCACCGAGTATTATGTCGAGGTGGTATTTTTACTTACCCTGCTGATAGTCGAAAAGCAGAACAACCTTACAAACTTCGTTTAATGTATGAAGCTAATCCAATGGCATTTTTACTGGAACAAGCTGGTGGTTTAGCCATGACCAGTCAAGGTCGTATTATGGATATTGAGCCAGAGAGTATTCATCAACGTGTCGAAGTTATTATGGGCTCTAAAAATGAAGTAGAGCATTGTTTAAGTTATTATAAATAAACAATCATCCGCTAATAAAAAAGGCTTATTGTTGCAAACAATAAGCCTTTTTCTTTGTCTTTTTATCAGCCAATTAATATTGGATGACCTTACCATTTAGACTCAGTTGAGCCTGAGAGTATTTAGCAACAAAACTTAAAAGATTGTCTTGCTTAATAAGATAGCCTTGCTCAACAAAACGATTAATCATTGCTGTCACGCCAAATTGGCTAAAAAAATCTGCCGGAGCATTGCCCTTTGCATCGACATTTAATGCAGAAACAACCGACATTAAGTTTTGATTATCAAATAATTGCTTATCTATAGTTAAAGTAAGCTCAGATAGAATTTTACCGCTATCTGTCACAACACTTAAGTCAGTTATATTCAAGCTAGGCTCTTTCTCAATAAATTTTTCTGCTAACAGTAAAATTTGTTGGCGAAACTCAGCTGAAACATCTGCTGACCCCATTGGAGTATTTGCTAATAAATTATTTAATTCTTGCAAGGCATTAACATCAAGATCAGCCAAAATAATATCGACATTTGGCTTGTTAAATGTTTGCCCTAAGGCGACCATTTCTGCTGCGCGATGGCTTAGTTCCAACTTGAGCAGTTCATCGTGCACAGAGACAGCGCTAGCGAACAAGAGCTTTTGTAAAGAAAACATCTCATTGCCATTTATATCTCTAAACTCAATACTTTCTACAAAAAAATTAGCATCACCGCTAAGTATTGCCGTACCTTGTAAATAGTTACCGCTAACAACTGATTGTTGCGTATCTGCACTAACCTGGCCAATAGTGAGCTGACCTTCATTGTTTTTTAGCACTAGACCTCCCCAGCTTAGTTGACCTATAAAATCTTTATAATTTTTAACACTAAATTCACCTATAGCAGGAGCGGCATTAAACTGAGTGTTGCCATCTTCAAAGCTTATTTCATCTGTTTTAACTTTGGCTATAACATCATTAGTAAAGGTTAGTCGTGTGCTTAGATGCAAGCTTTTATTGATGAAAGTCATCACTTCCTCATCAATTAAAGCACTGGAGGAATGTAATTTTACCTCACTATAACCAAGCGCTAAAAACCAATCATCTTTTGTCACTATGATAGGGCCAAATGATAGCTGCTCATCAACAATGACGGTAATATCATCAATATCGTGTTGGGCTAGCGAAAATGTCACTTCGCTAATACTTTGCGCACCAAACCAGCTCGCGGTATAACCAGTGTTTTTGACCGAAATGCCCTTAGCGGCATTTAATTGAGCAAAAAGCTTTGCTCTTTCATTAGCGACTTTTACCCCTATAATTTTAGGTGCAAAAGCGATTAAGATTATTATAGCTATGATGGCGATAACGAGTTTTTTCATGATATTTTTGATTTCCTAAAACCTTTAACTTGCCACTAAAAAAACACTTACATTGAACGTTGGCGCACCATTTCAAATAAACAGATGCCAGTGGCAACAGAGACATTCAGACTAGAAACATCACCTGCCATGGGTAACTTAACCAATTGATCACAGTTTTCACGTGTTAAGCGACGCATACCTTTACCTTCAGCGCCCATCACAAGTGCCATAGCACCCGCTAACTTAACATCGTATAAAGATGTCTTTGTTTCCCCAGCAGTACCAACAATCCAAATACCTTGCTGCTGCAGATATTTCATGGTTCTTGCTAAGTTGGTAACTTGTACCAAAGGCACACTTTCGGCGGCGCCAACAGCAACTTTACGTACTATTGGCGTAATTTGTGCGGCATTATCTTTGGGGACAATGATGGCTTGCACCCCTGCAGCATCAGCATTTCGCAAACATGCACCAAGGTTGTGTGGATCAGTGACACCATCTAAAATCAATAAAAATGGTGCGACTGATTTTTTCGTTGCGGCCAATAAAATATCATCTAAGTCATTATCAGTATAAATTTTACTGGGTCTGATACGCGCTACTACTCCTTGATGTTGCTCACCGTCACTTTTATCATCCAAAAACTTGCGGTTAACAAGTTGTGCGCCCAGACCATACTTTTTGGCTAAATTGATGATAGGCATCAAACGCTCATCTTGGCGACCTTTTAATAAAAATATTTCGATAAAACGCTCTGGTGCTTTGTTAATTAAGGCATTTACCGCGTGAATACCAAAAACTAATTCTTCATTTTTTGCCATGTTCTTTCTCTATTGTTAATTTCACAACGAAGATTTTTCGATGCTGTATTTATGCGTCATTAATTATTTTTTGCTTTTTTTCGAGCATTTTTTCCCGGGCGTTTTTTTCGGGCAGTACGCTTTTTCGCCTTCGTCTTTTCTTTAGATTTAAGCTTTTTACCGCCTGTCTCTTTTCTGTTCGACTTACCCTTTGCCTTAGCATGCCTGTCATTGCTTTTATCACTGCTGCTTTTTGCACCACTGGACATTTTACCTTTAGGTTTAAATTTTGAGCCCGGTGTTGTGTTACTCGACGAGAGACGTAAATCAATTTTCTTTTCATCCAGATTTACCGCAGCGACTTGCACATTAACTACATCACCGACACGATATTTCTTACCACTACTCTCGCCAGTTAAGCACATACGAACATCATCAAAATGATAAAAATCGCGCCCTAGGGAAGTAATATGCACTAAGCCTTCAATATGTAAGTCTTGTAGGCGCACAAAAATGCCAAAATTAGTAACGGTTGAGATCACACCACTAAAGTGTTCCCCGACATGATCTTGCATAAACTCACACTTAAGCCAATCAGCAACATCACGTGTAGCTTCATCAGCTCGTCGCTCTGTCATTGAGCAGTGCTCTCCTAGCTCAATAACCTCATCTACGCTGTAGTTGTAAAATCCCTTGTTAGCATCACTTTGTGCTTCTTTTTCTAAAATAGCCTTTATTACTCGATGCACCACTAAATCAGGATAACGGCGTATTGGCGAAGTAAAATGACTATAGGAAGGCAACGCTAAACCAAAGTGGCCTTCGTTCTCACTTTGATAAACAGCTTGGCGCATAGAACGTAATAACATGGTTTGGATCAATTCTTGATCTGGTCGCCCGGCGACTTTGGCTAAGATTTCACCATAATCTTTAGGCTCAGGTTCTTCTTTAAAGGCAAATGAAATACCCAGTTCATTCAAATAGGTGACAAAGTTCCGGTATTTATCTTCACTGGGTTTCTCATGCACTCGAAAGAGACCCGGTTTTTTATGTTTCTCAATAAACTTAGCGGTTGCGACGTTGGCTAAGATCATACATTCTTCAATAATTTTATGGGCATCATTACGAATAAGTGGCTCAACACGGGCAATCTTTTTATCGTCATTAAATATAAAAATGGATTCTTGGGTTTCAAAAGCGATAGCGCCACGTTTCATGCGGGCATTGCTCAAGGCATGATACATCTGCTCAAGGTGTTTTAGATCAGCGAGTAAAGGCTGATATTCTTGACAAAGTTCTTCATCACCAGCAAGCATCGCAGCCACTTTAGTATAAGTAAAGCGTGCATGAGAGCGCATAACTGCTGGGTAAAATTTACTACCTGAGAGTTTACCAGCAGCACTCACCGTCATTTCACACACCATAGATAAACGATCTACATTAGGATTTAATGAACATAAACCATTAGACAGCTTTTCCGGTAGCATTGGAATGACTTGACTTGGAAAATAAACCGAATTGCCACGAGAGATCGCTTCATCGTCAAGCGCACTGCCATGCTGTACATAATAACTAACATCCGCTATCGCTACCCATAATCGCCAGCCGCCTGATTTTTTCGGTTGGCAATAAACGGCATCATCAAAATCGCGGGCATCTTCACCATCAATGGTCACCAATGGTAAATCGCGAAGATCTTGACGAGGTAGTTTAGCCGACTCTTCAACCTCATCTGCTATGCTGGCAACTTCTGCTTGCACTGTATGGGAGAATTGATGTGGTAAATCATGAGCACGTAAAGCAATTTCAATTTCCATGCCAGGGGCAAGGTGATCACCTAACACTTCAATAACCTTGCCAATGGCATGAGAACGTCTTGTTGGTCTTTGAACAATTTCAACCACGACCATCTGACCATGACGAGCACCTAACTTAGCTTGTGGATCAATCAAGACTTCTTGTTTAATTTTAGTATCTTCAGCGACAACAGAGCTGACATGGTGATCGACATATAAGCGACCAACAATTGGCGCTTTTCGCGGTTCAATAACGTCAATAATTTTAACTTCTTTACGACCTTTGCGATCACTGCGATCAACCAAAATCGCCTGTACGATATCGCCATGAAAAACTCGCTGCATTTCATGTGAAGAAACATAAAAATCTTTAGCTTTTTTATCTGAAATCGCTGGATTATCTGGTGAGAAGAAGCCAAAACCGTCACGATGACCAATAATTTTGCCGGTTAATAGGCTATTTTTTTCCGGTAAGGCATATTGCTTAAACTTATTAAAAACTAACTGGCCACTATTTTCCATGGCACGCAAGCGACGCTTTAAACCAATCAATTGATATTCTTCATGATATTTTAACGTTTTGACTAAACTATTAAAGCTAGGTGGTGGTGAGCTTTTTTCAATAATTGATAACAATAATTCGCGTGAGGCAACGGGCTGATCATATTTTTTCGCTTCGCGTTTTTCGTGTGGGTCTTTATAGGTCACTACAATAGTCAGTATTTAAGGATAACTAGTTGTCAGTATACCATAAAGTTACAATTTGCCGCTCAAACGCTATGGTTAATTTGTATAACTCACTCTTTTTGCCTGTTCTACCACTTTATCTGGCATTTTACTGGCAAGTTCACTTAATAGCTGACTAATTTTCTTATGAGTTGCTTTGTCATCAGTTAAGGAATGGTGTAATTGCGAGTATAAAGCAGGATAATCTAGCGGACTGCCATAGCCTTGCTGATATATGCTAGCCAAACGCATCTGCGCAGCTAAATTGTTAAGGCTTGCTGCTGTTTTTAAATAAACAATGGCCTTGTTGATATCAACTTGCATAAATTTACCTATATGATAATAACGACCTAATTGCTCTAACCCTTCAGGTAAACCTTGATCAGCAGCTAGATGCATAAAGTGCACACCTAAAGGAATATCTTTTTTTACACAGACACCATAGGCAAGCATATCGCCCCATAAAAATTGATAAGAAGGCATATTGGCTTTGTTGGCACGTGCTTCTATATCTTGCACTAGCTGACAATCATCTAAGACAACTTGCCCTAAATGTTTGTTTTCTTTAATGAGGTCAAGCAATTGGTTATCGGTATAAATTTGTACGGCTTGCAAGTTTTTTTTCCAGGCCTGCGCCGAGGAAATAATAAAGCAGTAACTTACAAGAAAAATAAATAAAATAGAGCTATTACGCATAATAATCCTAACTGGGCAATCAAGCTTACAATCGCTTTATCGGCAGGTAAGCAGCAAAGATGAAATTTATTTAAACAATACTATTTATGAAGCAATTTTAAAGCCAACATGCCTATAGAGAAACAAACAAGCGGCTCTTTTTCATTAACAATAATAGATCAGATTAACGGTGGTGATGTCAGTCACTTATTCCGACAAAGTAATTTACCTGCTAGCCAGCTTAGTCATTATAGGCTTTACTTTACAATCAGGCAGCTACTAAATAAGAACCTGATGCATTGTCGAGCTTATTGACTTATAAACATGACTTAAGCAGCATTACTTACTTGTGTCATTGTCTTTTTCTTCTTTGGCACTGTTATCTTTGTTGTCTTGTTTTTATTGGTTTTACCTTTATCTCTCAAGACTAATAAACAGGGAGTTAATACCAAGGTTAACACTGTTGCAAAAGCCAAACCACCGGCAACAGCAGTCGCTAATTGAGTCCACCATTGTGTAGAAGGAGCACCAAAGACAATAGTACGTGCAAAGAAGTCTAAATTGACTTGCATGACCATAGGTAATAACCCCAAAATAGTCGTTATTGTTGTTAACAAAACCGGTCTTAAACGTTGTGCCCCGGTACGTAAAATAGCATCAACCACTGAGAAGCCTTGTTTACGTAAAACATTATAAGTATCAATCAGTACAATATTGTTATTAACCACAATGCCTGCTAATGAGATTATTCCGATCCCTCCCATGACAATGCCAAATGGTTTTTGTACTAATAACAATGCTAAAAATACGCCGACAGTTGAGAATATCACCGCACTTAAAATGAGTAAGGCTTGATAGAAGCTATTAAATTGCGTTACTAAAATCATCGCCATGACAAACAAGGCAACCGCGAAAGCATTGGCTAAAAATACTTGTGATTCTTGTTGATCCTCATTTTGACCTTTGACTTCAATATCAACAGATGGATGTATGCCTAAGGTAGGTAATTGTTGCTGTAAAATGGGTAATTCATTGGCTAATTGCGCACCAGTAATCAAGTTAGCTTTTACCGTGACCACGCGTTTTGCATCAACACGGCGAATGGTATCAACTTTTGGTGCAGCTTGGCGCTCTACAAAACTGCCCACAGGGACTAATCCAGCAGGAGTTTTCAAACGTAACGAATCCAATCGGCCAATATTACGTTTTTCTTCAGGAAAACGTACTCGAATATCTAATTCATCATCAACATCATCAGGACGATATTCACCCAGTTTCAAACCATTGGTAACCATTTGCACACTTGCACCCACTAAGGCAGCATCAGCGCCGTAAGTAGCCGCTTTTTTGCGATCGATAATTAACTGCCATTCAATACCCGGTTTAGCACCGGTATCTTCAATGTCAGTAAACTTACCGGAAGCGATTAACGCGTTGCGGATGATTGCCACTGATTTATCAATTTGCTCAGGATCACGAGAACTTAACTCTAACTTAAGATCTTTACCGCTTTGTGGACCATCTTTATTTTTCCTTACTTCAACTTCAATACCGGCAAGATCATCGGTTAATTGCTGTATTTGAGCGATAATGTCATCGGCTGAGCTTCTTAGTTGCCAATCGACAAAATTCACTTTAAAAGTACCGACTTGATTATTTCCTCCGGTACGAGTGTACAAAGTCTCAATCTCTTCAAGTGGTAATATACGTTGTTCGATAGAGCGCATGATGGCATCTTTTTCTTTTACCGATAAGTCACCATGAGATCGCACCACCATAGTGGCACTTTTAGGCTCAACATCAGGAAAAAAGCTTACACCCAAACCAGATACGCTATATAAATACATCACAATGACAGAAACGACGACCATTGCAGCAACAATCTTCCAAGGATGTTGAATTGCGATGGTTAACAGTCGGATATAACGACCAGTGAAACCTGTTAGTTTAGTTAAGTCGCCCGCTTCAGCTTGCTCAATTTGTTGCTGCTCGGTTTCACTAACTATACGCGGCTTACCTATGACAGTGCCTAAAGTCGGCACAAAAACAAGCGCCATAGCTAAGGATGCAGTCAATACCGCAATTAAGGTAAATGGTAGGTATTTCATAAATTCCCCCATAATACCAGGCCAAAACATTAACGGCGCAAAAGCCGCCAGGGTTGTCGCTGTCGAGGCTATGATTGGCCATGCCATTCGACGAGCCGCCATACCATAAGCGACTCTTTTACTTTGGCCCTCGTTCATCTGTCTATCGGCAAATTCAGTTACCACAATAGCGCCATCAACTAACATACCCACGGCCATAATAAGAGCAAAAAGCACAACAATATTGACTGTCATACCCGCTAAAGCGATGGCTAAAATACCGGTTAAGAATGCCCCTGGAATTGCTAGACCAACTAACAATGCTGTTCGACCACCTAAAGCGGCAATAATAACGATAACCACCAACAGTACCGCAGAGAAAACATTATTTTGTAAGTCGGTTAAGGTATTTCTTATCTCAATAGATTGGTCACCAACATAGTCAACTTGTACTTGCTGTGGCCATTTAATGCTATTTTCCTTAACAATGCTTTTAACTTTTTCGACCGTTTCGATTAAATTTTCGCCAGAGCGCTTTTTAACTTCTAATGACACTGAACGCTGACCGTTTAATCGGGCAAAACTAGTCGGGTCTTTATAAGCACGACGTACAATCGAGACATCCTTAAAGGTAATCACCCGATCACCATCAACCTTTATTGGAAGCGCCAAAAGATCTTGAATATTTTCAAAAACAGAAGGCACTTTAATAGCAAAGCGTCCTTTACCTGTATCCATGGTGCCTGCTGGCACTAGGCGATTATTGCGTTCGACGAGATTATAGATATCTGTATGGTCGAGGCCATAACTTTCCATCAATAACGGGTCAACAAGGATCTCTAACATATCTTCACGATCGCCACCGATATCAACTTCCAGCACTTCTTGCATGCCTTCAATTTTATCTTTGAGGTTACGTGCGATAGTAATCAAGCCTCGTTCAGTTACCGCACCAGACAAGATAACCGTCAATGCTGCTTCCTGATTTGCCATGGTGACTTCATGCACTACCGGCTCTTCAGTCTCATTGGGTAATTTAGCTTTTGCTAAAGTGACTTTATCTCGCACATCAGCCAATGCTTCTTTAGGATCAAGGCCGGCAATAAACTCTAACGTAACAGAGGCGTGACCTTCACCAGCATTAGAACGCATTTCTTTTATGCCTGCGATAGATTTAAGCTCATTTTCCATTGGTCTAACCAACATACGCTCGGCGTCTTCAGGTGAGATACCATCATGAGTCATAGAAACATAAATAACAGGAATGGTAATATCAGGGTTAGCTTCTTTGGCAATATTATTGTAGGTAACTGCGCCAGAAATGAGTAGCAATACAAACAGCATTATTACCGTGCGAGTACGCGTCAGTGCTGCTTCAATAAGCGTTAACATAGTATGTCCCTAACCCTTGGTTGCTTGATTAGCAACATCATCTTTGATAGAGATTATTGAACGATCAAAAATGGCCTCAACCTTATCGCCTGCTCGAACAAAACCTTGTCCTAAAACAATTATATCGGCTTGTTTACCAAGACCAGTTAACCAAATACCATCACTTTCACTTTTAATAATTTCAATGGGGGTAAACTGTACAATCGACTCTTTGACGGACTTAACACCAATATTACCTTGCTCGTCCAAGGCTAATAGGGCAGGAGAAATTTTAATCGCTGACATTTCCGCCAGTTCAATAGTCATCTCACTGCTCAAGCCGGCTAATAATTTGCCATCTTGATTGTTGATGGCAACTTCAATTTTAAAGGTATTGGTATTGTCATTACCAACGCTGGAAATATAACGTAATTTGCCTTGTGCTTTTTGATCATTCAGTAAACTCACCTGGGCAACTTGACCGACAGATAACTGACTAATTTGTTGCTCAGTCACGTGAGCACGCACGATGAGTGGATCTAAATCTGCTATCATCGCAATATTATCACCTGCGGCAACATAATCACCCACTTCAACGTATCGAGTATTCAAAATACCGCTATAGGGTGCCCTAATCACCGTATTATCTAACGCTAACTCCAACTTTTTAATTTCAGCCTTTACTGACTCTAACGCAGCAAAAGCTTGTGCTAAATGTATTTTACCTTGGTAACCTTGTTCATTTAATTTTAAAGCACCTTGATACTCCGCTTCACGCTGAATTAACAAGGCTTGGCTGGTCGCCAATTGTGCGGATAAATCATTAATAGCAATTTTGGCTATGACCTGATCTTGACTTACTTTTGAACCTCTTTTTGCCAACACTTCAATAATTTTACCACGAACTTCAGCTTTGACAGTTGTTGTTCGACTCGGCTCTGTTCGCCCATAAAGCTCAAGGGTTTGATGAATATTTTCACTAAAGCGGCTTTCAACTTTTACTTGTGCTGTCACTTCTTGCTTATTGTGACTAGGTATTGTCGCTTTAATCGCCAACTTTTGTTCAGCAACGCTAGGTCCTGAAGCCATCCATAAAACAAGCATCAGTGTAATAAATAACGCGATTAAGTAAGGACGTTGCGCTAACCAGTGAGGATTTAAGGTAAGTTTCATCAGCATATCTCCATTATAAGGCGCTATATTACCGCGTTTTTTTGAAGAACAGAAAAAGAAACAGATAAGAAATTGTTATTTTTTGTAAAAGCCAGCAAGAAAACTTATAAGGTGTTAAGCAGCTTTTGTTGGAGCCAATATCACTACAATGATAATGCTAAAAACTATTTCCTTACTCTACTGTTAATTAAAGACGAAACAGCCTTTGCCCTTTTCTTTGGCTTGGTAAAGTGCTTGATCAGCTTGTTCTAAGAGCTTTTTACTATCAATTTTACAACATTGGGCTTGCGAAATGCCAATGCTCACCCCGACTGATACATCATTCCCTTGATAACTCATCTCATTAGA
Organism: Colwelliaceae bacterium MEBiC 14330; assembly: GCA_040779365.1. Classification (GTDB taxonomy): domain Bacteria; phylum Pseudomonadota; class Gammaproteobacteria; order Enterobacterales; family Alteromonadaceae; genus Colwellia. The sequence goes on along the minus strand of JBFONR010000004.1, from coordinate 203,185 downwards.
AACAGAGCAAATAATACGCTGTAAGATATTTACTAAATCATCATTGACAATTTTACTGGTTAACAAAACCACAAATTCATCACCACCAAAACGCGCAACTACGTCATGATGTCTAAAACATTCGGTTAGACGTTTGGCGGTAACTTTTAAAACATAATCTCCGCAAGCATGACCATAGTTATCATTGATACGTTTAAAGCCATCAAGATCTAAGAAAAGAATGGTGGCATAAACAGCTTCACGACTACTTTTAGAACTTAATAATGCCATTTGATCGAGAAAATAATTTCTATTATATAAGTTGGTTAAGTTATCATGAAACGCTAGAAACTTGAGTTGTTGTTCTAGTTCTTTGCCTTTACTTACCTCTTTTTGCAACTTGGCAAGTGTCTCCTCTAATGCCAAAGTGCGTAATTTAACCTTCTCTTGCAGTTGGTCTTTATGCACTTGCACTTCATTAAGCGCATCACTTAGTTGAGAGTTTCGTTTAAATAAAGCTAAAGACGCCGCAATAACATGACTAATTAAAGCTAAAACATTAATATCATGCTGGCTATATTCTGATTCACTTCGATAGGATTGCACGACAAAACTACCTAAGAATGAACCTTGATGTTGCAACGGAAAACATAACCATTGCTCAGGTAAAGTTCCCAGCACCACAACGTCACCATTAACTGAGAGTTGCTCAATTTCAGAGCGGGTTAAACAAACCACTTTTTTCTTATTAATCGCATAATGTGTTAAAGTTTTTAAAATGCGCTCAATCGGGACTAAATTGAGCTCTTCAGCTGAGAGATCATCGATGACATCTTGATAATAAGGGAAAGTAACAAACCGTTCTGCCCCACTCATTAACACAACAAAAAAGTTCTCCGCATAAAGGACTTTTTTCAAGCTTTTATGGATAGACTCAAGCAAATTATAGGTAGTTTTACTATTGCTCACATAAGAGAATATCTCTCGCATAAAAGCAATTGTCGAAGATTCTGATTCATCAACCATGGACAACGTTGTTTAGTTTTTTTAAAAATTAGCTTTGACTATAGCACAAGTTTACCAGTCTGATGGTTGCAGAAAATAAAAACGCCGACATAATGTCGGCGCTGAGTAAATTTTTGTGTTGATAGTTAGCGATTTTCAACAATCAGAAATAATTTTATCGCTTAAATTGAGAAAGAAGAGCCACAGCCACAAGTGGTTGTTGCATTGGGGTTATTAACGACAAAACGACTACCTTCAAGGCTTTCTAAATAATCAACTTCGCCATCAACCAAATACTGTAAACTCATTGGGTCTATCACCATAGCAACACCTTGTTTTTCAATGGTCATATCACCGTCATTAACTTTTTCATCAAAAGTAAAGCCGTATTGAAAACCTGAACAGCCGCCACCTGTGACATAAACACGCAGTTTAAGATCAGGGTTCTCTTCTTCTGTAACTAGCGATAAAACTTTATTCGCTGCAGCATCAGTAAATTTAATTGGTAATTCAGGGTTTGACATAGTGCTCTACTTAGTACCAGAAGTACAAAAAACACCTTATAAGGCGTATGGACAAAACTAATCATAATTATCTTAAAGCTGACTAATTTAATCAAGTATTAATATTAACTGTTGGCTAAATTTACTCACTTACCTGCCATGGCATATTTTGTTCTTTTTTAGCATATTTTTGCCAACGAGATTTTGTTAGAATTGCCGAAACCGTAATATTTTCAGCAATAAAGCCCTCAGGTAAAGTAAATTCACCACTAATAATTTGAAAATATTGGAAGCTAAATTTTAACTGTTCTCGGGTCAAGTTAGAGACTTTTGCTAATTCAAGTTGTTGTGTTTCGTCGCCCTCAGTTCCCTCAAAGGTTATATCAACATAACCTTTACTGTAACGACGTTTTAATTCCTGTTGAACTAAAGTCACCTGAAAATTATATTGGTTTGCCTGTTTACCTGCGGTTATTTTGACATTCTCTATCAACAAGCCTGCCGATTGTTTTTCTGGCGCCATGACTTTTTCATAAAAAGCTAATTGCTTTTTCAATTCAAATTCTTGCTCAGCAGCAGCTTTGAGTAAACTTTGGGCTTTTTTATTAGCGAGTTGTTCAACCGTTAATTCAACCTCTAAGGTATGGATTCGCTCAACTTGGAGCTCTTGTTGTTGATAGAGCTGCTCTAACCTTTGCTTTTGCTGCGCTAGGCTAGTCACTTGAAAATGATGATAATAGTTGCCCAGGCGATAACCGATAAATAAGCAAAGTACTATCACTATCAATAGGAATAAAGCCGATTTAAAAGCACCGATGCGCGCAATTACTACACTCAGGTTGATTTTTGCTAACCATTTCATTTGTAAAGTATTATAATCCTGTAATGATGATATCAATCGCAGCAATAAGAAAACACTTAGCGTTACCAAAAACCTCTTGGCAAATTTGCTTGCTGGCGATTATTGGCGGCTGCGCGTCAGCTTTGTTAGTTGTGTTATTCACCCTCATCATTGACGAGGTCCAACAACTTTATCTAATTAAGCGTGATAACTATAACAGCTTAGATGAAGTAAGTCGTTTTGATTTGCCAATAATAGGGGCATTGGTCATACTTTTAATTGCTTGGCTCACCGGTTATAAATACCTGCGTACCGGTATTCCTTTCGTTTTACATCGACTAAAAGTGGCCCATGGCGTCATTCCATTTAAAAATACCCTCAACCAATTTTGCGGCAGTGCCGTTGCATTAGCCTCGGGATTTTCTGTCGGTAGAGAGGGCCCAGCAGTTCATCTAGGTGCCGCCTGCAGTAGTTTTTTGGGTAATGCGCTCAAGCTACCATATAACAGTATTCGAACATTATGTGCTTGTGGAATCGCGGCCGGTATTTCAGCAACATTTAATACCCCTATTGCTGCGGTGATTTTTGTCATGGAAGTCATTATGCGTGAATATAAAGTACATGTGTTTGTGCCAGTTATGTTGGCATCAATTGTTGGTTCTTTAATCACACAAAATATTTTTGGTCCTAGCGATAATTTTCAATATTTTCATACCATTGCACTTGGCCAGCAACATTACTTTTCTTTAATCTTATTGGCTGCTTTTCTAGGTATACTTGCCGCAGCATTTAATAAGTATCTGGTATTAATTATTAAACACAGTGTGAAATACCATATCATGCTAAGGCTGATGTTAGCAGCGCTTATTACTGGCATATTAGGTTTTTTAGTTCCAAGCGCGATGGGAACCGGAACTAGCGCTATAGATGTCTCATTAACGAGCAATTTACAGCTAGGGTTTTTGTTTAGTTTACTTCTAGCCAAATTATTAATGACGATGTTTGCTATAGGCTTAGGTATACCCGGTGGAATTATTGGACCAACATTAAGTATTGGTGCTATTGCTGGTGCCTGCACTGGTGCCATTGTGGTGCAATTACTGCCCGGTGAACATCTTGGTAGCGACTTTATTTTGATGGGCATGGCAGGTTTCATGGCTGCCAGCTTAAATGCACCTCTTGCCGCTTTACTCTCGGTTGTAGAGCTCTCTGGTCAACTTGAACTTGTACTGCCAGCCATGATTGTCATTACCATTGCCAGTATAGTATCAAGACAGTTATGTAAAAATTCATCGATATTTACCATGCAATTAGACGCGCAAAACTTGCTATATCGTAAACCACCTATCGAAGAATCATTACAAAATATAGGCGTCTTAGCAGTCATGAAAGATAACTTGCTGATGTTAGAGCATGCCAGTACTCGCACCATATCTGGCGAGTTGCTTAATTCTCATGGTTCAAAATTAATCATCAATAAAGCAACGGACAGTGCCAACCAGCTGAAGATTTGCTTTTATTGGGCACAATTCAATGCCGATATTACTGATGATCAAGACGAAAGCGTGCAACATAATTTAGAGAAAAAATTAACCTTAGACAAGTTAATACCCATACATCATCAAGCCACTTTAGCTGAAGCCTATTTGGCATTAGTCGAACAAAGAAGCGGCGCTGTATATGTATATCAAGGAGATAAAAATAATTGCCTTGGTATCGTTACTTTTGAACAACTTAGAATTTACTTAGTAGAAGGAAAACTTCTTTAATGAGCCTGTTTTTAATAAATCATATCCTCTGGTTAAAAGCTTTTCATGTCATTTTTATGGTCGCTTGGTTTGCTGGCATATTTTATTTACCGCGTTTATTTGTTAATCACGCAGAGACAAAGTCAACCGAAGTTGCTCAGCAGTTAAAAGGCATGGAAAAACGCTTACTTTATTTCGTCACGCCTTTTGCCATTTTTACTTTACTACTGGGATTAGCTATGATCCATGCTTATGGACATGACTGGTTCGTCGCCGCTAAATGGTTACATATAAAAATAACATTAGTATTCGTGCTAGTTGTATACCATGGTTATTGCTTTAAGTTAGTCAAAACCTTTGCTCAAGATAAAAATACGCGCTCAGGAAGATTCTACCGAATTTTCAACGAAGTGCCTGTAATCATCTTATTTGCGATTATCATTTTAGCCTATGTCAAACCTATGTAAGTATTGATTTTACTAGTATTAACTGCAAGCGCCTATAAGTTATATTATTAACATCATGCATTATTGCATTGGCATGACCTTAGCCGTTAATCGTGTTAAATTACTGTCTATCAAGTAATATGAAAATGTAGCTTTGTCAGCAAACTAAGTAAGAATACATTGCATTAAAGTACTACATTTTTTCAACATTCTCGTTATACTGAAGAAATAGTAATCTGCCTTGAGGTTACTATTAACTTCACTGCTATTTAGCACGATTGGAGCACCTTTAATGAAGTTTTATTTATGTGTTTTTTTGGCGTTCACTATGCTAATTTCCAGCGTAAATGCCACCAAACCAACAGACTTACCGCAAGTTAAGCCGAAAATAATAGGTGGCGAACTAGCAATTGAAGGCGATTGGCCGTGGATGTCAGCATTAGTTTATACCTATAACGATGTCTCAACATCACTCGATGTTGCTGGCATAGATTACAACACTATGGCTTTTACCAATGGTCCAGCAGGACAAGCCAGTGCTGCTATGGTTGATTGCGGCATTGGAGATAGCCAATGTAGCGACGCTAACGATAAAATATGCCTGATCAAACGTGGTGAAATAGACTTTTCTGTCAAGGTAGAGAATTGCCAAGCTGGCGGTGGTATTGGCGCAATTATCTTTAACAATATTCCAGGTGATATCAACGGTACCTTGGGTGACAACTTTTTAGGTACCATTCCAGTGGTTGCCATTAGCCAAAATGATGGCGAATCATTATTAAACATGCTCAGCAGCATTGCTACGATAAACGTTGCAGCAAGAGAAGCCCTGGTACAAACCTCAAGCTGTGGCGCTAGTTTTATCGGTGAAAAATGGCTGCTAACCGCCTCGCACTGTGTTGAAGATGCAAATATTAATTTGCTCAAAGTTAACATTGGTGAATATGACCTAAGTAATGGTGCTAGCAATGCCAAGGCCATTAAACAGATATACATGCACCCCGACTATAATGAAGGTACCGCATTCAATAATGATATAGCCCTGATTGAATTAGTAGACACAATAGACCAGCCAGCGATTAGTTTAGCTAGTGCTGAGCAAACCAAGCAACTTGCTGAAATGGCAAACTCTGCAACAGTTATCGGCTGGGGGAATCAAATTGCTTATGGTCCAAATGATGAGCAACCAGCAAATAGCCAACCCGATAAACTTCATCAAACAGAACTCACTTTGCTCACAAATACAATATGTAAAGACATGTTAGCTCAAGGTTACAGTGATCTAGAAAACAGCACGGTTTCCCCCGATGAAGTAGGCATTACAGACACTATGCTATGCGCTATTTTTCCCGGTGGTGGTAAAGGCTCATGTCAAGGAGACAGTGGTGGTCCTCTTATCGTCAATACTAACCAAGGTTGGCAGCAAGTAGGTGTTGTAAGTTATGGTTTAGGTTGTGCTGACGAAGCTTTTCCAGAGGTGTATGCCCGTGTAGGTTACTTCACTGATTGGATAGAAGAGATCACTCAAGGTATCGTAATAAACTCTAGTTTTGATTTTGCCATAACCCCACACAATAAAGCACAAACTACGCAACTTACCGTCACCAATAACAGTAGCGTCACCGCAACCTTAGCCTTTAGTTTACAGGCAGAAACTTTGACAAGTAGAGGTTTTACTTTAGATGCAAGCAATTGCAACCTCTTACCTTCAAAACAAAGCTGTCAGTTAATAGTTACCTTCGACGCACAGACAGTTGGTATGCATAAAGTACGTATTATTATCACTAGCGACAATGAAAATATCCCAACCAGTGAGACATTAATTAGTGCTCAGGCTATTGCTGAAAATAATGAAATTAATGCACAACTGACTGATGGTTCCACCGAGCTACTTTGGTTTAGTGGCGGCGATCAAAGTTGGCAACTTGATAATAGTGAAGCAGCGATTAAAAGTGGTGATATTGGCGATAGTAATGAAAGCTCTGTCATGCTTACCTTTAATGGTGCTGGTAGCTTATCATTTGATTGGGCTGTTTCTTCTGAAGAAAACACTGATAATCCTGATGAGCCATATGATGCTTTATATTTAATTATTGATGGTGAGGAAGTTGATTTTATATCAGGTGAAATAGCTTATAACACGGTAACAATCGCCGATTTACCCGATGGCGAGCATCAGGTGGTTTGGCTATATAAAAAAGATGAATTTACCAGTAAAGGCAAAGATCAAGCATACTTGAAAAATGTTATCTTTACCCCTGAGCTCAATGAAATACCGGTAACACCTACGCCCCCTGCTCCTACACCAGAAACACCCGATACGCCAGCTAAATCAAGCGGTGGTAGTAGCAGTGTTTACTTATTATTGTTACTGAGCTTCATGAGTTTATATCGTCAGGGGAAAACTAAGCGCTAATCAAGATAAATAGGCAGAATGCTCTGCCTTTTTGTTTACAGTTCACCTGCAACAAGAGTGATTAAAACCCTGTATAGCATTCTCAAATAGCCTGTTTTATGCTATATTCTTGGCAAATTTTTTTGCTATCAATGTAACCAATCAAGATGATGAAATTTCAAGGTAACCATATTCTTTCAGTATCACAATTTGACCGTGATGCAATTGCGAAAATCTTACAAGTTTCAGCACAAATGGCTCCGTATGCCTCAAGGCAAAAACGTTGTCATGTTCTTGATGGCGCTATTTTAAGTAACCTATTTTTTGAACCTAGTACACGTACTCGGGTTAGCTTTGGCACTGCCTTTAATTTATTAGGTGGTTTTGTTCGTGAAACTGTTGGTCAAGAAAACTCATCATTAAGTAAAGGTGAGTCATTGTTTGATACCGCGCAGGTTATTAGCGGTTATTCTGATGTTATTGCAATGCGCCACCCGCAGATGCACTCTGTTGAACAGTTTGCCAAAGGCAGCACCGTACCAGTAATTAATGGTGGTGATGGTGCCAATGAACACCCAACCCAAGCGTTACTCGACTTGTTTACCATACAATCTGAAATGATGCACTTTAACAAAGGCATAGATAACCTCAACATAGTGTTAATGGGTGATTTAAAGCATGGCAGAACCGTGCATTCCTTATCAAAACTACTAAGCCTCTATGACAATGTCAAAGTAACTATGGTTGCGCCTAATGCCTTACAAATGCCCGACAGTGTTATTTCAACACTCAGTGATGCCGGCCATGAAGTTATACAAACTGAACACATGGTTGGTAACCTATCTGCTGATGTGATTTATCAAACAAGAATTCAGCAAGAACGTTTTGCCAGTAAAGATGAAGCGGATATGTATCGTGGTCATTTTAGCTTAAATAAAGATGTTTATAACAAATACTGTCAAGATAATACGGTGATCATGCACCCATTACCCCGAGATTCCCGTCCAGAAGCCAACGAGCTAGATACCGATTTAAATGACTTAGACAATTTAGCTATTTTTAGGCAAGCACAAAATGGCGTTTTAGTGCGCATGGCTTTGTTTGCTTTGACACTCGGGGTTGAAGATCAATTAACGCAACACGAAAAACCAGTGAACTGGTTCACAAATAAGACCCCCTGATAGCAAAATCGACTATCCGGAACTAACCATTTATAAAAAGAATCCATTATGAATAAATCTGAACAATTATTTGCACAAGCTCAAAAAATAATTCCTGGTGGGGTAAACTCGCCAGTACGTGCTTTCAATGGTGTTGGTGGCAACCCATGCTTTATTAAACGCGCTGAAGGTGCCTATATTTTCGACGCCGATGATAACGCTTATATTGATTATGTCGGCTCTTGGGGCCCGATGATCTTAGGTCACAACCACCCTGCTATTTTAGATGCTGTGCTCAATACGGCTAAAAATGGCTTGAGTTTTGGTGCACCAACAGCATTAGAAATCACCATGGCTGAAAAAGTCCGTGAACTGGTCCCGTCAATGGAGTCACTCCGCATGGTGAGTTCAGGTACTGAAGCTACCATGAGCGCGATTCGTTTAGCTCGCGGCTTTACTGGTCGCGATAAAATTTTAAAGTTTGAAGGCTGTTACCATGGCCATGCAGATTCATTATTAGTTAAAGCCGGCTCTGGTGCTTTAACTATGGGCGTTCCCAATTCTCCGGGTATTCCAGAAGATTTTGCCAAACATACCCTAACCGTGAGCTTTAACAACATTGAGCAAGTAAAAGAGGTCTTCGCGAAATATGCTGATGACATTGCTTGTATTATTGTTGAGCCTGTCGCTGGCAATATGAACTGTATCCCTCCTGTTAAAGGTTTCCTTGAAGGATTACGTGAAGTCTGTGATCAATATAACAGTGTATTAATTTTTGATGAAGTCATGACTGGTTTTCGTGTCGCATTAGGTGGTGCACAAGCGCTTTATAATATCACACCTGATTTAACCACCTTAGGAAAAGTAATCGGCGGTGGTATGCCTGTTGGCGCTTTTGGTGGTAAACAAGAAATAATGGATTTTATTGCCCCTGTTGGACCCGTCTATCAAGCTGGCACCTTATCAGGCAACCCAATAGCAATGGCAGCGGGTTTAGCTTCATTAACCGAATTAGCGAAAGGTGAGAAACATCAACAACTCAGCAAAGCAACGGCAAAGCTGAGTCAGGGATTAAAAGCAGCGGCTGAGCGCCATGGTATTAGTTTAAGTGTTAACCATGTCGGTGGTATGTTCGGCTTCTTCTTTACAGACGATGAGGCAACAATAACTAGCTATAAGCAGGCTACCGCTTGTGATGCTGATAAATTTAAACGTTTTTTCCATTTAATGCTTGAACAAGGTATTTATCTTGCGCCATCAGCTTTTGAAACAGGTTTTTTATCAACTGCTCATAATGATGAAATCATTGAAAAAACGCTAGTGGCTGCTGATAAGTGTTTCGCACAACTATAGCGATAAAGATAGATAAACAGCCCAGATTTAAACGGCAATTTAGCTAACATAAAGCGTCACCAATAGAGATATTCGTGACGCTTTTTAATTAACTTCTCTATCAATAGATTTATAAGAAACTGTCGAATAACTGCACATTAACTATCTCACCTGCAGCCACCTTACCTTGCTCACTAGCTAAAATAATAAAGCAGTTAGCTCGAGCAACACTTGATAAAATACCTGAGCCTTGTGAACCTGTTGAGACAACAATATTTTCACCGTTTTCATTAACTGAAAAAACACCTCGTTGAAAATCCATTCTACCTGGGGATTTACGTAATTCACTAGCGCATTTTGCTTTGAGGTTAGTGCGTATTAAAGGGCTAGCATTTTGCATTTGAGTTAACGCAACTAGAGCCAGTTGGTGGAAGGTAACTAAGGCAGATACCGGGTTGCCTGGCAAACCAAAAAAGATGCTATTCGCTAATTTTCCAAAAGCAAAAGGTTTGCCTGGTTTCATGGCAATTTTCCAAAAGCTAATTTCTCCTAGTTCATCCAAGACCGTTTTTGTGTAGTCGGCATCACCAACAGAAACACCACCAGAAGAAATCACGACATCAGCTTGTTGATCTGCACTAATAAATGCCGCAGTTATCGCGGCTAAATCATCGCCAATAATACCAAAGTCAATAACATCGACATGCAATTTTTTCAACATAGCAGCCAAGACAAAACGATTTGATTCATAAATATCGCCTTCTGCCAGAGTTTGTCCAGGAGATTTTAATTCATCACCTGTCGCAATTAACGCCACCTTTAGTTGGCGAAACACGGTCACATTATCAATACCTAATGAGGCTAAAACACCAATATCGACAGCACTGAGTTTACGGCCTTTTGCTATGACACTTTGTTTAATTTGAATATCTTCCCCTGCCTTTCGAACATGAGAGCCAAGGGTCTTTGCTTGTAAAAAAGTAATTTTTTCACCATCAACGACGACGTTTTCTTGCATCTCGACCGAATCACAACCAGCAGGCAGCTTTGCTCCGGTCATGATTCGAATGCATTCGCCTATTTTGCAGTCTCCCTGAAATGGCGCTCCAGCCATAGCGCGACCAACCAAGGTAAGCGGTTTACTTAACTGCAAACTCTCAATAGCAAAGGCGTAACCATCCATTGCAGAATTATCATGAGGTGGTACATTGACCGGGCTAGCAATATCTTGCGCTAAAACATAACCTAATGCTTGCTCGATGGGCAAGGTAACGGTTTCAGTAATACTGGGTACTTGTGACAACATATTGCTAAGGGCTTGTTCAAAAGGCAACAAGCCTGGAGCAGAACAACAATCAGACATAAAAACTCGCTTAGATACTTTAGTATCATCAAATATTGACAATAATTGTCACGCTAAACTGGGACAGGTGCAAGCTGATTCTTATTAATATTTTAAGGTTTTAGAAAGTGATGGAATGATTAATCACGCAACAGAATTAGTTAAAATAAAGCTATTTTTTGCGTTAAGCCCCATTTATGATAAAGCTGGTCCATAGTACCATCCTCAATAAGTTCAGGCAGGCGTTTATCAAATTCCGCGATAAGTTGTTTACCTTTATCTGTTTTGGCAAAGCCCATGTATAAATTTTTAGCATAGAGCTGTTTGGTGGTAAACTTTAAAACATCGACATCCAATTCCTGCTGTAGTTGTGCCATTTCATCTGAATCAGTCATAAAGAATTTCGCTCTGCCCTTAAGTAACATCAACATGCCATGCTTACTGTCATTGACTTCTATCGGCTTAAACGCAACGTCAATCATGCTAGGGTATTCATAGCTCCTTGGATAAATCACGTTTTGATTTTTTAATGATATTACGCCACGCCAATTTACCTTATTCTCAAACATCACCATCACTTTACTATGATTAATAGGGTAATGAGGTGTTAGCATATTATAGCGTTGTGACTTATACAGGCTAAACATTGCATCAAATTTGTTGTTAGCAACAAAAACTTTAGCCCGGGCAAAAGGGACAATGCTATATAAAATTTGGTAACCCAAAGGCTGATATATCGCTTTAGCTAAATCAAAGTAAAAACCTGTGCCATCGGGATTTGTCCAGTTTTTCCAACTCGGTGTAGCAATATGAATGGTTTTATTTTCAACCAACAACTCGGCAAATGCAGGAATGCTTGTAATAAAAAACAAACTGATAATTAATTTTTTAAAAAAACACATATTTTATCCAACAATACCGCATGTTGATTAGTCAATGTTAACTTTTATCAAGTAATTTGGCCGGTTTAAAAATAGCTAAAGCACTGGCAATTAAAACGATTACAGCGACATTTATCACTTGATAATAATATTCATCATTAAGCAGTAGCGCTGCAACCATAGGTCCTGACGCTAGCCCCATTTTTGAAGCAAAGCCGCCAAGCGCAGCAAACTGACCACTGTGATCAAATTCAGCACACATACCAAACAAATAAGGTAAGACAAAAGCCCAAGTGATACCAATGACAACATTGGTTAGTAAATAAACCACTTCGTTACTACTAAAATGTAATAACCAACTACATAAGGCGGTCAATAATACAGCAATAATTAACGGAAAAGTTCTGCCATATTTTGTACCAATGATAATAACTAAAAATGCCCCTAATAGTGCTATCCAACTTGCATATGCTAAAGCATTACTCATAAAGTCTATTGTTAAACCATCAGCTTTACCAAGACTAATCATGTAAGCGAATAACCCCATATTTGCCGCTTGAAATAAGAAAATACCTAGTAGATTTAACAACAACATTAAGCGAGCTTTGTTTGACACTTTTACTCTTAGCGCTTGTGTTTTTGCTGATAACTTATCGACAGGGTAGGCAGGTAAAAAAGGTAACATTATTAGTGTGATCAAGGTAAATGACATTAAAGCAATAAACAAGGCGTTGATGCCATATGTTGGCACTAAGCCCGGTAGCACCATTATCCCTAATCCTCCCAAACCCCATTGAATTAATAACAAATATCCAAAGGTTTTATCTGGCTCTGATGTTCTAGAGATAATACTAAAACCTATACCGACTAAAAGCCCACCAACCAAGCCATGAAGTGCTCTTATCACTATCATTATTAAAGGCTCTTTAATAAAAAGGCAGGCTGCATCAATGGCAATAAGAGCGATTAATAGACTATAAGACCAGCGCTGCCAACGAATATGGTTAATTAATGCAACCGCAGCTATGGCACCAATTGCAGCACCATAGAGGTTAGCTGAACTGACAAAACCAGCTTGCTGACTAGAAAAGGCTAAACCTTGCTTTAAACCATCAACAACTGCAGGCATAATATTGATGTAAAAAATGCCGGCAGTGGTTAAAAAAGCTAACAAAATTCGTGCGCCAACACTGTTAGGTGAAACCTTGAGCTTATCGCAATAATGAAGTGCTAATGAATACATAGGTTAACTCTCTTAGATGATAATAATAATGGCATTGCTTAATCAGAACCATTAATCACAACAAATACCGGCCTGCTCAAGTAATTTTTTTAGTGGTGTTAATTGTTTTTCATAGCGGCGCCACTTGCCATTAGAACTTTTATAAACTTTTTGTCTAACCTGAGAGGCACTGGCCGTGGTTGAGGGCGAGATATTCGCTTGAAAATTAATACATTGTTCTTGCCACTCGAGTTGACAGTACGCTAGAAGCTTTTGTGCCTCTTTTGCAAGGTTATCTGTGACATCTTCATAAGCAATGGTATGAATGACTCCAGGTAAAACGGCTTGCCAGTGCTTCATCATGTTATGGTGCGCAATATAGTATTTGCCGAGTTCGATTAAGTCGTAAGAAAACGGATAACCATCGGTAAATAATTGTTTGTAAATCGCATAGCATGTATCTAATGGGTGACGGGTGACATGAATTATTTTAGCTTTAGGTAAAGCTTTGTGAATCAAACCAACATACAAGGAGTTCAGAGGTAGCTTATCGACAAAGTAGTTATTATTATCGGTTTCAGGACGGGTACTTTGTAGGTAACTATTACCTAATTGTTCAAAATCAAGCTGACTTGTACGAGAGATCAGCTCAGCTTTGGTTTTAGCAGCATGAGGGTGTTTTTTTTGTACTTGTGACATCATACATAGGGCAAAATTATTGAGCTCCCCGGCGCTAAAAACCTCATCATGATTACTAATAATACGTTCTATTAAAGTTGACCCTGTTCTTGGTAGCCCAAGAATAAAAATAGCTTGATTATTGATCGATTTAGCGCTGGTTTCGGTTTTATCAAAAAACTTATCATTAAATGTTTCAGTAATATGCCCTAATGTCGCGACATCATGTTCTACGTTATATTGCATGTGGCGCCTTCTAACCGAAGCGCCTTTGCTCAGTTGTTGAAAACTTTGCTCATATAACTGACAATCCTCTAATTCTTTTGCCAGTGCATAATGAACTTGGCTTTGGCCCAAGGGAGTCTTAATAGCTTTTTTTAAGCAGGCTCTTAACTGGTCTATATGATTATTAGCTGTTGTTTGTGTTGTTAAACTTGATCTTAATAAATAGGCTTCATAATCAGCCGGATTCAATAATATCGCCTTATTTAAATATTTTTCACAGTCAATTAAGTTACCTCGATACCGTTCTATCGATGCCAAATTAAAGTAAAGTTGCCCGCTTTGCTTGGGGAATTTTCGACTATCAATAAGCATTACCGCTTGCTGATAGTAAATGCTGGCTTGTTGGTAATTCGCTAGCTTGGTAAACATGACAGCAAGATCAGTACAACATTTAAGGTCGTTTACACTATGGTTTACTAAGGTTTTAGATAACGAGATTGCACAACTTTTTTTCTGCATTGCTAGCAATACATTTATTTTATGTACTGGCCATTCAAGATTAGTAGCTTCAAGCTTGATAGCCTTGTCAATTAAAGATAAAGCAAGCGGAAATTGTTTTAATTGCAACGCTAAAAAACTTGTCGCATACCAACCATCAGGGTTATTTGGATACAGGCGGTTAAACTCCTGACAAGATTTTTGCGCTAAAGCTACATTTCTTTGATTAATGTTATGCCAAAGTTTATCGAGCGCTAACTCAATTTTATCATGACTAATGAGTGCTGATGTATTAGTTTTCATGTTTTTAAGCATAACGAACTCTGACCTTAACAATACTACAGAAAAGATAACGTGTTAGGCTAAGCCGAGCAACCGTGTTAAAACTGATAAACGGTTGCTCGGCTCTGCCAAGGACGCTTTAAAACCTATAGGTGGCAGATAAGCCTATAGTTCTTGGTTGACTAATATAGTCTTTTGAAGAATTACCTAAAAAGTTTTCTGCCGGATCTGTCCCCATAGCATTTTCTGGAATCACACCCGTTACACCATCTTCATTAAATATATTTTTAATATAAAGTGTGATGTCCCAATCATCAGTACTTAGACGAGTGCTGGCTCCCCAAATAGAGAAAGCATCAATATCTGCTTGATAGCGACTATCACCTAGGGTGTTAACAGTATCGGATTGATAATAACCATTAACCTGCGATATCCAATACATATCGTTATCCATAGTATGAGTATAATCCATTGAGACACTTAGCGTGTTTTCAGGTGTTGAGGGTAATTGGGTTCCATCAGAAGCAACCATATAAGTTGAATCTACTGCTGAAATCCCAGCAGGCGCATAAAAATCAGCGGTTAATTCTGCTTGCACATAGGCATAACCAATTACGTAATGTAAATCTTCAGTTAAATAACCTTGTAGCTCTAATTCAATACCAGAAGTTTGTGCTGATTCACCATTTGCTACCGCGAAAAAGCCCCAGAATGTTGATGTGTTAAGTTGTGGATCTTGCCAGTCTATTAAGAAAGCTGATGCGGTATAACTGTGAGCGCCACCATCTAAGTAGCCTTTGACCCCGATTTCATAATTAGTTACCGAATCAGAGCTATATTGTTGCCATTCTGGCCTTTCTTCAAGAGAGCCATCAAGAGGCACAGCATTAGCGCCACCACGACGATATCCTTCAGCATAGGTTGCATAAAGCATAGTATCATCGGCAATATCATAAGAAATATTGCCTTTAAACAAGGTATCACTTTCTTCTGTTTCAAAGCTTGGTTCACCACTTAAAAACGGCCAAATGGGTAAGGCTAATTCGGTATCATTGGTAAAACGATTATCAAAATAACGCACGCCTAGGGTTGCTCGTAATTTATCTGAAAAGTGATAAGTCAATTCACCAAAGAGTGCGCTATCTTTAAAGTTTTGATTTCGTTCATAATGAAAATCATTGTCGGTATAGACCATGCCAAATCCACCCATAGTATTCCACCAAGGAAATGCAGCAAACGCCCATTCTTGATAGCCAGGCATATAGCTATCTTGAGTAGAAAGGGTATCTTGATCCATATAATAGGCACCAACGACCCAATCAATATTGGCTTTACGTTCATTTGAAACCAGGCGCAATTCTTGTACAAAGGCGTCATCATCATAACCACGATTAGCGATAGCTAAAGGTCGAGGTGAACCATAATATAAATCTGCGAACCAGTTATTTTGTGCATAAAAACCCGTATTATCGCTAATCGAGTTCCCCTCATGAGAATATTGAGAAGAGCTCGAGGTTAAGGTAGCAAAACCAAGATTCCACTCTACTTCCAACGTAGTTAGCGAAACCTCACGATCAGAAGGTTCTAGGATAACAGCACCATTTTGGTAGTCATCATACGATTGCTCGCTACCATCGACCCAATTAGTACCGCGCGTAACTTGACGTCGGCCGCCAATTTCATCGCTTTGAAATTGATGCGCGAGTAAAAAAGATAAGTTACTGGTTGCTTCAAATAAAGCGGATATTCGGCCGTAAGTAATATCAACAGAATCAGCATCTTCAACGCTTCTAAAGGTATTGCCTCCTGTCGCGAGATCACCATCACTGACTGGCGGGTTATAATCGCTTGATGGCATAAAACCATCATTGGGATCAAAATTAGCTACCGGTGATGCTCCCATTGGCGACATAGAATTATCAGCTAGATTATAAACATTGACATAATCAACAATACCATCATTATCAACTTTACCGACATTGGCGCGAATTGCGAAACTATCTGTTATCGGTAAATTAACCATAACATCGGTATTTAAATTAAAGCCCTCTGAGCCTTCTGTTTGACCAAAATTTATACTGGCGCTGCCGTTGAACTCATCTGTTTCAGGTCGATTCATTCGATATTTAACCGTTCCAGATAGCGAACCTGAACCATACAGAGTCCCCTGAGGACCACGTAATACTTCGACCATGCCAACGTCTTTTAGGATGAAGTTGGCATATATCGGGGTATCATTTACATATGAGGCAACGGTCGGTACCGCGGATAAGGCAACATCGCCATTAGAGCCTCCGTCGACATTAACACCACGAATAATGACGCCATTTACAGCACCAGAGTTACGGTAACCACGATCAACCACGGTAATACCAGCGACATTACGCATTAAATCTGAAGAATCGATGATACCTGCACTTTCCAGTTCATCGCCTGAAACTGCTGAAATATTATAAGGTACTGATTGAATACTTTGAGCACGACGATTCGCTGTTACTTCAATTTTTTCAATTTTACCTCTTTCAATGGTGTCAATTTCTGCTTCAGCTGCATTGGCATTAATACTGGTCATTGGGACGAGTATAGCTGTAGCAACAGCGCGTGCAATAACCGATTTTTTTAAAGTGACAGTATTCATGATAATCCTCATAGCTCATAGTTTGTTATTGTAGTGACCTGAGAGTAAACCAAAGAAAGTTATATTCTAGAACCAGTTTACTGCTGAGTTTAGGTCCAGTTTTTATTATTCGTTGTTAGGTAAAATCAATGGCCCCAACTGTTTTAATTCACTGTTATTTCTTTGTTTTTTAGTGGTGAAATCAAAGGTGATTGAGTTATCTCTGAAGCTTTTTAGTGGTTGTCCTAAACCGTGTAAACCTCGTTCGCGATTGCGACGTACCAGATTAAAATCAATTTCAATAGGAATAATTTCTTTGTTAATGCCAGCTTGGTGTATAACACTGCCATCTGGGGCAACCATAATCGATTGGCCGTTGCCATATTCACCCAGACCATTAACCGATAATAGATAACATTGGTTCATCGCCGCAGTGGCCCTAGCCATAGACAGTTCAATATTTCTATCTATGGTGCCTGTTAACGTTGGGTAAATCAGTACTTCAGCACCAAGACAGGTTAAGTTTCTCGCGACTTCCGGAAACCAAAGATCATAACAAATAGCAACCCCTATACGGCCTTGCGGAACATCAAAAACAACGAAGTCCTCTCCACAGGCAATACCCGATTCATAGGGTGAAAAAGGGAATATTTTACGGTAGCGTTTAATGACTTCGCCAGAGTTGTTGATTACAGAAGTAGTATTAAATATTTTATCACCACTTTTTTCATAATCTGAGCCAGGAATGATCCATAGGTTTAACTGTTTGGCTAATTGGCAATAAAATATTTCCGCCTCACTTGGCAGTGTCGAAGCATATTTTTTCTGTGGGCCAAAATTACACAGCTCACTAAGAACAATCATATCTATCCAAGGAAAACGTTTTTTTGTTTTGGTGATTTCATCTCCAATGGTGACTAAATTATCACCACATGGAAGTGAAAGTTGCATACCTGCAATTGAAAAATGGCTCATTGAGTGACTCTCATTATTATTCTTTAGTAAATAAATTTTTGCTGACTGAGGTCACTGTACTGAGTTTATGGTTTGATATGTTAGTACCAGTTTTCCATTGGATTTAGGTCCAGAAAACCGGGTAATAAGATAAAGGAAATTTCGTCACAGCGGCGCTGCGATACTAAGCTTTATTTAAGGTTACCACTCAAAGCTAGCATGAAGTAGTGCAATTATTTTTTAGTTGAATAGCTTAATCGACGCACAAAACTATAATGTTGATCAAACCATTTCATTTCAGAGCCATCAACAATAATATAAAAGCCTTTGACTTCGCCATAGCCCCATAATTGCCATTGACGATAATACATTCCGTCTTTAATCCACCAATGGCCAGTGTCGGTTTCAATATTTTTACCTCCTGTTTGACCGTACATGGTGCCATCGGCAGAGAGTTCTATGGTACATGGTACGCCATAGACCATCTGGCATTCTAGCGTGACACCAGGTAAAAGTTGCTGCAAATGCTCATCGCTCAACAATGTGCCTTTAGCATTTGACAATTTTTCCTCGTGTTCGGCCATTAATTGATGGATAAGCTCAGCTAATTTACTTACCCCAAGCCTTATTTTATCAGTAGGAATACTAGTAACACCCATACGAAAGCAATTTTCTGGATAGGCATAGTTAGCGAAATACCGTTTAACCGGTTCGATTAATATACCAATTTCGGCAGCTTTTTCACGCAAGTATTCGCCATCAAGTTGTTTGGGTCCAGTGATCCAATATGCGGTGCCGCCTTGAATAGGACCAGTATTAATACTGTTAGGTAAATATATATTTAGCGCTTCACGCAGTTCTAACCAGCGTTCAAAAAAAACTTTATGTACTTGCATCATAAAAGCGTCGTAATAACCAAGCGACAAAAAATAAGAAACAGCGCGTTGATTAGACAAGGGCGGGTTACGCATGACCATTTTACGGAGCTTTTTCAGTTCACTAATAACCTTACTATCAGCAACGACAAAAGCTATTTGCACACCTGAGGCTAAAACTTTTGATAAGCAAGAAACGTAAATAACGCGGTTATTTGCATCCAAGCTTCTCAATGCAGGATGTGGTTGCCCTAAAAAATTACTTTCAAATTCAAAATCATCTTCAATGATTAAAAAATCATTAGCTTGCGCTTTATTAAGTAACTGCTGACGTCGCTCCATTGACATAGTAACACTGGTGGGGGTTTGATGACTGGGCGTGGTATAAATAATGTCACATTGGTTAAGATTGTCGTCAACAACAACCCCCCTATTATCTATGTTCTGATATATTAAATTCGCGCCTTGTTGCATCAGTAATTCACGCATTTCCGGATAACCCGGCTCTTCCACGGCCACAGTAACACTCGAATCGACTAATAATTGACTAATTAGACTCAATGCTTGTTGAGAGCCTACGGTAATTAACACTTCCTCTCTTGTCGCTTGAATACCTCGGCGTGGTAAAATTTTACTTCTGATTTCATCGAGTAACATAGGGTCATCTTGCAGACCCTGTAAATCAGACCATTGATAAATTTCATTTTTGGCATTGGCTCGATTATTAGCATCACGCCATTCTTTTATTGGGTATAAAGAGGAGTCGAATTTTCCATCAATAAAGGGGTAACTATATTTGCGCCAATTTGACGGGCACGAAGTTTCACTGGTTGTTAATAAATTTTTTTTAAACTTGTATTTTTTCTGGCTACTGGCCTCAAGCCCAATGCTTGACTTTTTAGCTATTAATGGCGCCTCAGCTTGCTTTAATTCTGGCTTTAATCGGTTATTAAATGAACTTGAGACATAACCTTCATTAATTCTATCACTAACATAAATACCACTTCGCTCTTTTGAGAGCAAATAGCCCTCATCTATAAGCGCTTGATAAACAAGTACGATGGTATTTCTTGATACCTTGAGCTGCTTAGCAAGTTTACGTGAGGAAGGTAGCTTACTGTTTGCCGGAAAAGAGCCCACCAGAATACCTTCGACCATTTTAGAACGAATCTGGCTTTGTAAGCTTTCATCAGCGTGATGATCTATGTGTATTAAGTGGTTAATCATAATATTATTAAATACCTTTTTTAACGGATGTCAAAGCAAAAATTACCCCAGAGCAGGACGGTGTCTATGCTGGCAAACCTGCAATGAGTAATTCAACTAACCATAAAAAAGCCCACTAAGCAGGTGGGCTGTTAAAGTTTGTGCGCTTTATGTCTTAGTTACATAGTGAACTTACTTTATTTAATTCATTCAAGGTGGTAGTGAAGCTATAGTCAAAACCATCACTGAAGAAATAGTAAGTCATTCCGTTAGGGAGCATTTGTATACCAATACCACCATAACCTGACATGTAGGGGATCCAAGTTTCATTGTTACAGTTTTGCATCACGGTTGATGCGCTTAAATCATAAGACCAAAAACCATTATTGTAATTACTGCTACTAATGGCTTGTGTGGGATCTGTCGGCAAGCCTCTATCATTCGCGGTTCTTTGCAGGGCGGCACTAAGCATAGCCGGGTCAAGTATTTGTTCACCGTTTATCATGCCGTCGTCGTTGTTTAGCATATTTGCCAATTTAACCACATCATCTCGGTGGTAGAACAGACCTAATGCAGCAACAGCGGCAGATTCCGTATCTCTGGTGCGAATCGATTCTGACATCGAGGGACTTAACTTTAACGGGGTATAGATCTCGGTGACTAACATATCTGTAAAGTATTCTTTAGTATTGCCCTCTTGTGTTTGCAGGTAGTTGTTTACGCCTCTGCCAACTAGGTAGGTATCAGATGAGTGGTAAACCCAAGTTTGTCCTGCGGCTTCTTTATGGTCATAAAAATTACAAGCAATATCAACCTTGTCATTGTGAGTATTACTGTATAGCCAGTTAACTGCATAATTAGTTTCATCAGCTTCGTAATTAGCAGAATCATAATTACCCGTGGCCATATCAAGTGCATCTTCAAGCGTTACATTAGCCCACTTGGTATTATTGGTACATTCAGCAACATTATTTCTAATGGTGGCATTTTTGGCTCCTGGATATTTTTGCTCTAAACGCATTAAGCTAAGTGCACCAACTGTCGATTTCGCAGTAGAGTAAGAAGGAATAGTCATAACATCACAAAATGGATAAGTTCCATAACGTGTTTCACAACCACCAACATAGTGAACATTATTAAACACCACGCCAAATAGTGACAAATCCTCAACCGCTTGCTCGCTAGCTATGTTATTAATGTTAACACCTGAGTTAGGGTAATCACTAGCCAATGCACTGATGGCTTTTATTGGCATACGATTGCTTACTTCGCTTTCATAGGCACTTTTAATATCCGCGGCAGCTGATAAAGACTCTTGAATATATTGCGCCGATAAACGCCCATAGAGGTTAAATTGATAGTAAGCACAAGTCTCTGAGGCTATTTGGTATTGTACATTGGAGATATCGCCTTCATCGTTAAATAAGAAAGTGAGTACACCATTGTGAGTACAGTTTTGATTATACTCGACCAACGCAAAAGGTAGTGATGCACGACTAAAACCGTTGTCACTATTCTCATCCCAAACTCTCCCCGGCTCAAGAATAAGATCCCACTGACCTAAAGCCGACGCTGATTCAATTAACCCCCGTGTTTGTGGGATAAGGTGAGTGCCGTGCTGAATAAATTGATAGTTAAAGTTAGGTAGCTGCTTTATGCCACTTAATGTATCGTACAAGTAGGGATCGTATACTTCTGTCCAACCTCGCTGCACACCATTAAACGCCAATGTGCCTTCAAAGGTATTAGTGGGGTTAGCTGCGCCGTCAGGAATTGCAAAGGCACTGAAATTAACCAGACTACCGTTACCGGCATTGCCGGTTAAATTACTGTAAGTTACTAAATTACGGTTAACCGTGCCATTTCCGGTTAAGCAGTCATATTGGCAATCTATTTCATCTTCTTCTAGACCATTGCCTTCAATGTTTACTGAAATAGTTGGCTGATCACTATCGTTTGAAGCAATCAACAAATCATCATTAAAACTGCCGACACTGCTAGGCGAAAAATTAACGGTAAGATTGCAGCTATTTCCTGGTATTAATACTGTATTAGCACAATTGTTATTAGAGATACTAAATGGCGAAGATAAATCGTTTATATTAGCTATAGTGAGGTCAGCATCACCAATATTACTAACACTAAAGACTGATGTTGATGAAGTATTGATTGTTACGTTGCCAAAGTTAGTCGCCCCCTGAACCAAAATTTCAGCTGAGCCAACCGGCTCATTGTTGTCAATAGTGCCCTCAACCACAATATTATCAAGATAACAATAGTCATTATTTCTGTTTCCCGCTGCACGCACCCGCAGGGTAAAATTGCTGTTGTTATCAATGTTAGCTGGTGAACCATCATAAGCAAAAAAGCTCGAGTTATCATCACCATTACCGATACTCAACAAGGTTGACCAGGAAATGCCACCATCGCTCGATGATTCAACATAACACCTATCAGTGCGCTCAAGAGAATACGCAGCTAAATCTAAAGAAATAGTCACGTCTTCATATCCTAGGGTAGAAATAGTGGTTTGTGCTGATAATGTTCGATTTACCCGCAATGAATAATTACCGCTATATAAACTTGCACTAGCGTTGCCATTACCTGAAGTTGACCAAGCATTAATGTTGGCATCTTGAAAGTCTGCACTATACAGAGTTTCAGCAGCGATATTTGAGCTGCCAGTGCTAAGTACACCTAGCAGTATTAGTTTTCGTAACGTCATAATTTACCTTTTATTGCTATTATTTTAGGAAACTACTTAATCCTTGGTTAGGGCATAGACTCTCTTAACATTTAACACCGAGTTAAGTAGCGTTTTTTTTATTTATTGAACAACGAATGCAAGCGTAATCATTGCAGATAAAGCAAGAGCATTTTTGCTAATTACACCTTAAGGAAGTTAAAACTTAGCAAAGCTACGAAGAGAAAACTGGAGCCAGAATTGCCTGTTATATAGAGCCAGTTCAGCTAAATTTTATAATAGCTTTCTTAGTAATGACCCAGCCTAACTAGCTAGGTATCAGCGGCATAGCGATGACTTAACAACAAGGGTTGACAAACTAGCCACTGGAAACGTGATAGGTACAAAGCGCAACTAAAACAGCACCTAAAAAAGAGAGTTGCTGTCTGATTAATGAAGCCTTAAGAAGATAATTTAAAGTGTTAAATACGCTCAGCTAACTTTAACTGAGCGCTCATACTTAGTTAGCTTGAAAAAACTCATTTTAAGGACATTTGTTACTGATATTATTAAAGACATCAGAAATGGTTAACCCCATACCTATGGCACCACTATCGGTCATTTGAGTAATAATTACATCCGGTAATATAACGCTGGTGTGGCCACCAAAGCCCGAGAGCATAGGCACTTGCGTTAACGGTCCACAGGCACTCATGTCAGTAAAAGCACCGACATGTAATCGCCAAAATCCGTTGTCGTAATTCAAAAAGTCAGCATTAGCAGGTAAGCCTCTTACCTCGCCACTGAGTACTTCATTGACCATGGTAGGATCAAGTAAACCACCACTAATGCCTTCATCTCGGATATATTGCAGGACACGAACCACATCATTTAGCGGGGCTGATAAACCATAGCCAGCCCATGCCTCCATGGTATCAGAAGTTCGTTGCGTACCTTTTATGTAATCACTTAGACCGATAGTTTGGTAAAGCGGAATTAACACATCATTGAACGCCTCTTTTTCATTCCCTAATTTACTTTTGACAAAGGTATTTGCCGCATAGCCGACGAGCTCTGTGTCTGAGGTATGATAGACACTATAAGTGCCCGGAGTTACTTGCTGCGGCCAACCATTGCAAGCAAAGTCGGCACGTTCTTCCCTGCTAGTGGCTATAAAGTAGTTTTCCACAATGGCCTCACTGCCTTCATCAACCTGAAATAAGGATGACTGATAATTACCTGTGGCCATATCGAGAGCTTGTTCGACCGTGACATTATCCCAACGGCTATCAACACACTCAGGTACTAATGATTTTATCGTCGTGTTTTTAAAGCCTGGATATTGTTTTTCTAACGCCGCCACAAGTAAAAAAGCATGAATAGTTTTAGTAAACGAATAGAGGCCTATAGTTTTTTCCATACAATAAGGATGTTCGCCATAGCGGGTAGTGCAGCCATCGATATAATTAGTGCCATTAACTAGCACACTAAAACCATTTAATTGCGCTGCGGGAATATTGTATGCATAGTTTGCTAAATTAACCCCAGGGAAGTCTGTTGCTAATTCACTAAGCGCTTTAGTCGGAATGCGAGCAGCTTCTTCAATATTGCGAGCATTAATCACCTCTGCTTTTGCGGCAATAGTATGACTATCGTAGCTAGCGTCTAATGTGCCATAAAACTCAAAACCATAAAAACGACAAGTTTCGGCAACATTTTGCACTTGCACCTTTGAAATGGTGCCATCACTTTTAAAAAGAAAAGTAGCTAGGCCGTTAGCTTCACAGTTTTGGTTGTTTTCTTTAATGGTATAAGGAAAAGCAGCGCGTGAGTAACCATTGTCTTCAATTTCATCCCAGACAGCACCAACGCCAGCATGAATAGACCATGCACCATTACCAATAAAGCCATGTCCTCTATCCACTGGAATTAAGCGGCCATTGTCTTGAATAAATTCATAGTTAAAATCTGGCCAGTCATTAAAACCATCAGGAAGTTCACTGCTATCACCATAATTTAGCTCAAAGCTGGGTTGACCTGTAATAGTGAGTGTCCCTTCAAAAATATTACTGGCGGTAATGGCATTAATCGGAAGATAGGCTGAAGATGAAAAGGTTTGATCTGCATCCGCTTGAAGATATTGGTAGCTTGCTTGTGAACGAGAAGGCTCTGGTTCCGGTAATGGCTCTGGTTGAGGATTAGGTGTGATAGGCTGGGGGGAGATAGAACCACCATCACTGCTGCCACAACCGCTGATAACACTCAAAAAAAACAGCATCAATAAGCTTAAATATTTCATCGTCACTCTCGTCATTTAAGTTTGCGCATCGATAAAAACTACCGTAATACGCTATAAATAGTTTTATCATAATTGACAACGGAATGCTGGGTAGTACCAGTTTTAGGCAAAAGTTAGTACCAGTCCCTAAAGTGGTACTGTCATTAACTAACATGCGATTTGACCGCAATCGATAAGCATTGATAAAAAATATCAGTAATGAGGTCGTTGTCAGCCTTGTAACGTCGAATGGCTTGAAAGGTATTTAAATAACCATAACGATCGCTTAATACTGGCTTCAGTTTCTTGCTCAGCCCCCAGTTAGTCACGAGATGTTGCGGCAATATACCTAAATAGGCTCCCGTTAAAATCAGCGTAGCTCGTGCTTCTTGATGATGGGCTTTAGCAGTTTTATGCCAATATTGCATATCCGGGTGAGGCTCTCGACCATACAGTAGACGTGGTGACTCGACAAATGAGTAGTTAAGTAAATCCTTTGGTGAGATATCTTTTTGCTTAAAAAGTGGGTGCCCTGTGGCGCAATAAACAAGCATCTGTTCAGAAAATAATGACAGCGACTCTAACTCATTATATTGCTGAGAAAGCACAGTAACGCCGATATCAACTTTCTTGTTTTGTACGGCACTGGTGACTTCATCTGAACTCATCGTGCTGATTTTTACTTCTACATCAGGTGCTTTTTCACTAAAACTTTGCAAAGCATCCACTACACATGACCCATGAGCACTTAACATATGTTCAGCAAACGCAATATGTAAAAAGCCTGTTATACGCTGGTGAGACTGGTTAATTGTCGCGCGAAATTGATTGATTGCCGCCAATAATTCCGTCGTAGCATCATAGACGATTTTTCCATGTTCGGTTAACTTAAAACCCGCTCTGCCGCGCGTACACAACATCATATTCAAGCGACTTTCTAAATCAGCGATGTAGTTTGAAATAGTAGAATTAGCCAGGTTCAATGGTATTTGTGCCGCACTAACACCACCATAATCAACAACAGACTTAAATACATTCAATAGTTTTAAATCGATATCAGCAAGTTGTCGCGATAAGGCTGCTTTTTTCTTTCCCATGATGTACCCAATAAGATTGCTTTATTATATTTGTATATCCAATGGTAAAGAAAGACAAGTCATTATATAAAAAATTATAAAACGCTTTTATTATTGGCTCAATTTAGTGCAACTTCGGAATACAGTTATGAGCGCAATCATATATCCAACGACAAACTTGAAGATCTCAAGTGATCTAATTATTGAAAGAGGTGACGGGGTTTATGTTTACGACAATAAAGGTAAACGCTACTTAGAAGCAATGGCCGGTTTATGGTGTTCTTCATTAGGCTACAATAATCAAGAGTTAATAGAGACAACATCAGAGCAAATGAGTAAGCTGTCGTTCTCGCATATGTTCGGGGGTAAAAGCCATCAAGTGGGTATAGATCTCGCTGATAAATTATCTGCTATGGTCCCCGTTAAAAATGCAAAAATTTTTTTTGGTAACTCCGGCAGTGATGCTAATGATACCCACATAAAATTATTACGTTATTATTTTAATGCCATTGGCAAACCCGAAAAGTTTAAAATCATTGCTCGCCGACGTTCATACCATGGGGTGACAATAGGCTCAGCCTCATTAACCGGTTTACCGGTAAACCATACCCACTTTGATTTACCCTTTGATGCCCTTGGTGTACTTCGAACCGATGCACCGCACTATTATCGAGAAAAGTTTACTGGTGAATCCGAAGAGGAGTTTGTTAACAGAATCACCAATAATCTTGAGCAGCTTATTATTAAAGAGGGGCCAGAAACCATCGCCGCTTTCATTTTAGAACCCATCACTGGTGCCAGTGGTGTCATTGTCCCTCCCGCGGGTTATTATGAAAAAGTTCAAGCGATACTAAAGAAATACAATATTTTATTATGGACAGATGAAGTTATCACAGCTTTTGGCCGAACAGGACAAGACTTTGGTAGTAATACCATGGGCCTTAAATCTCCTGACTTAATGACATTAGCCAAACAACTTTCTGCTGCTTATTTCCCGATTAGCGCCTCCGTTATTAGTGGTGATATCTATCAAGAATTGATTGAGCCAAGCAACCAAGTTGGTGTCTTTGGCCATGGTTATACTTATACAGGGCACCCCGTAGGTTGTGCAATTGCATTAAAAACCATTGAAATTTATCAACGAGATAATATATTTGCTCATGCTGCTGAAATGGGTCAATACCTTCAAGCAGAATTACAGCGTTTAACAGCACACCCTTTAGTTGGCGAAATTCGAGGTAAGGGCTTAATCGCCGCGGTTGAATTAGTCGCGAATAAAGACTCTGGACAGGCCTTTACTGATGCGACTGTCGGAAATTTTGCTATGCAGGCCTGCCAGCAACTTGGCATGATAGTAAGAACGATTGCCGGCTCTTCAATCGCCTTGTGTCCTCCTTTAATCATTACTAAAGCGCAAATTGATGAAATAGTATTTACCTTAGAAAAAGCTATTGACGCAAGCTATATTTTTGCCTCAAAAAATAACTATCTGGTTTAGATACTGCCCATGAATAATGCACTTAACAAAATAATGAGTAAGCATGAGACAACCGCCCATACCTTGCAAAGGCATAAGAACTTTGTCACTTGTTATGATGAATTACATACACGACCTTTTCCACAAATCAATGGCCCAGTAAATATTTCAAGTATTGCCATTATCCATGAACAATGTGCACTTAATGAACAAAGCATTCGTGATGAAATTGCTCATATCACTAAGCTTTGTCAGGATAATAACCGACAAGAGCCAGCAATGGATTGTCGTCATTTTTACCAAAGCTTTGATAACTTTGAGTTTCGCTGGGAACGTCATAATGAGTTTAGTAGCTATACTTTTATAGTAAGGGCAAACAATCACAGTTTTTTTAGCAATCCCGCCATTAATCAAGTCTGTAAAACCTGGCTGGCCACTATTGCTGGTAAAGTGATCTCAGCACTACACATTGAAGCTAAAACAGCGGTTGACTTACAACGCAATGCACAAGAAATTAAACCTTATTTTGAGCAATATCGATTATTAGGTTCAATGCTCCATCTGAAAAAAATATCATTATGGAGTGCAATGCGGCTTCATCAAGATGGCTTTAATCGTATCTTATTGTTGAGTGAAGATATCCATCAATGTCAAAACGGTCGGATTATCAGAACATTATTGGAACTTGAAGTCTATCGTAATTTAACCTTGTTAGCATTACCTTTAGCGCAACAGATAGTGAATGAAGTCAATGCCATTGAAGTCAAATTAACTGGATTACTACAACACAATAGCGCTGAAAAGCATAATGAACAACAATTAGCAGCCTTATCAACTTTAAGAGCTAAATTAGCGATACTCAATGTAAAGTCACAATATCGCTTTGACGCGAGTATTGCTTATTATCAAATAGTTGACAGTAGGCTTACTGAGTTACATGAAGAAAAAGTAGCAAACTTACAAACGATCACAGCGTTTATCAAGCGTAGGCTATTACCGGCATTACGAACGATAAAAGTGGCTAAATATCGCCTTGATGATTTAGCCACACGTATAGACAGAGCCAGTGATTTTCTGAGAACCCAAATAGATATGGCAATTACACAACAAAATCAAGCCCTGCTGACTTCAATGAATAATCGAGCACAAATACAGTTAAATTTACAACAAACTGTCGAGGGCTTATCGGTTATCGTTGTAACATACTATTTATTGGCATTAACACGTTATGCATTAGAGGCTATTAATAACGCGTTTATCCAGGTTAATCAGTCACAAGTTATTGCTTGCTTATTGCCATTGTATTTACTCATGGTATGGTTATTTGGTAAACGAATCAAAAAGCACATCGCTAACAAGTGAAGCTAGCATTTTTGTGCCACGACAGTGAACACTTATAGTCAATAAGTAACTTATACCGTTTGATAGTTATAACAAATGCCAAAGTACATAACGCTAAAGTGTTGCTCAATGCTTTCTCACTGGCATTATTTATTCACGGGTAATAATTTATATCGGCGTTTAGCTCGACCTGCAGCTAGTGTATAGCAACCCCTTCCCTCGCTAAACTAAGCTTTCATAAACCTTGCTTAACTGTCACGAGTTAAACAACTGTGTTTTAGAGACGGTAAAAGACCTTAAACAACGAAAAACATCATGTTCAAAGAACGAAACAACCGCTAGCCAAGGACAGTCGTATACTGCTATTGGCATTGACGTCATTGCCAGATAAAGAAAACGCCGTTAAGTTTTACCTAAGTAAAACTTAACGTTTAATGTTTTGTATTTAACCCTAATCAGAAGTGTTATTGAATGGGCTTGGGCAAAATTTATCAGCCGCTTTAGTGCACTAACTTAATGGTAAGTTAACTAAATCAAGCAGTCTAAGGTACATGCAATGAATAATAAAAATATAAACACACAAGTCAATAATCTAGATAACGATGAAATCCATCAAAATGAGCCTCAACAGGCTGAAGAGAATAGTGCTACTCAATTGATTCACTCGCCATTAGAGCTTTTAAGCGTGGATCTACAGGAAGATTGCTTTTTTAAAGGTTATAACTAATGTAACTAAGGCGGTATGAAAAAATTTACCCTCTCGACACCAGAGTAATATATACTAGTTTTTGTACAAAATTTTTATTTATAACACCGAGCTTTCATAGCTAACATAGTTTTATTAACGGTTAAATTAACGTTTTTTAAACCATCATGTTATGACATGCCGTAGCTAAACCTTTGCTTTATAGGTTTTTGTTACCAGGGTTAACAAGGAAACGCGTTAGCCTCCCGACATTTGGAAAGGTGAATATGTTAACAGATAACTTTGGCCGCAGGTTTTCATATCTGCGCCTGTCAATTACTGACGTTTGTAATTTTAGTTGCACTTACTGCTTACCTGATGGGTACCAGTGCGATCAGCCGCGTGATTTCCTTTCACTGGCTGAAATCAAACGCCTAACCAAGGCTTTTGCTCATCTGGGCACAGAAAAGATCCGTATTACCGGTGGTGAGCCTGCGCTGCGCAAAGATTTACCGGATGTAATACAGCTTTGTAAACAAACACAAGGCATTAAAAAGGTTGCTATTACTAGCAATGGTTTCAAGCTCCCAGAACATCTACCCACTTGGTTAGATGCCGGTATTGATGCCATCAATATTAGTATTGACAGTTTAGATGCTCGCCACTTTCAAGCCATTACTGGCCACGATAAGCTCCATACAATATTAAAGGGTATTGATATGGGCCTAGCTGATGGTAGAGCCTCAATAAAAGTCAATACGGTATTAATGCGTCAATACAGTGGCCGAGATATTCAAAGCTACCTAGACTGGATAAAAGACACTCCGATTACGCTTCGTTTCATTGAGTTAATGCAGACAGGCGATAATCAAGCCTTTTTTGATGCACAACATGTGCAAGGCTCTCGCATTAAACAAAATTTAATTTTAGACGGCTGGTTACCTGTCATTCAACATAAATCTGCTGGTCCTGCGCAAGAGTTTTATCACCCCGATTATCAGGGTAAAGTCGGTTTAATTATGCCCTACTCTAAAGATTTCTGTAATAGTTGTAATCGCTTACGAGTCAGCTCCAGTGGTAAATTACATTTGTGCTTATTTGGTGAACAAGGCTTATCACTTCGTGAGCAATTACAAAATGATGATATTGAGCCATTACAAGCTAAAATTATTTCCTTATTAGCTGATAAAAAAGCCACACACTTCCTTAATGAGAAACTAACCGGTGGCACAAAGCATCTTGCCATGCTGGGAGGGTAGTCCAATCAATCAAAAACAGTTCGATTGTTTAGGTGTTGTGCTCGCCGGTGGTTTATCTTCTCGCATGGGTAAAGATAAATCACTATTAACCCGAAAAAAAAATTCAGCAAACCTTGACGTTAATATGCTGGATTTTTCAAAACAACTGCTAGTAGATGCGGGCATTGCAAATGTGGTGGTCAGTGGTGATAACCAGCAAATTCCTGATCGCATTGCACAAGCAGGTCCTGTTGGTGGCATCTACAGCGTTTTAGCATCTTATCCTAAGCACCTGCAGCCTAAATCATTGTTAATCCTACCGGTTGATTTACCCTTGATGACGGCAAATGCTATCAAAAGCTTAAAACTTAAGGGTGAACTTAGTCAGCAGGCAACAATGTTTAAAGATAGTCAAAACAAGGTCCATCATATTCCATTGTATTTACCTAATAACGCTTTTTTAACACTGTTTCTAACACAAACTTTTCAAGGCGACATGCTAGCCACACCCGATAAAAGCAATGGTAAGAATGGCCCTTCAGTTAAAGGTATGCTCAAGCAGATCCCACATCAAGTGATCGCGAGCCCAAATAATCACCTGTTATTTAATACCAATACACCTCAAGAGTGGCAGCAAGCATCGCAACAATTTTAAAAAATTAATAAGGATAAACCTATGTCAGCACATGGCGGCACACAATTCATCGCACTAAATATCGCAGTATTAACGGTCTCAGATACCAGAACTGAAGAAAACGATACCTCAGGCAAAGCACTTGCAGAGCGTTTAATATCGTCAGGCCATAAACTGGCAGACAAGGCAATTGTTATCGATGATGTTTATCAATTACGCGCGCAAGTTTCACAATGGATAGCTGATGATAATATTCATGCAATTATCTCTACCGGTGGCACAGGCTTTACTGCGCGCGATAATACTCCAGAAGCACTGATGCCTTTATTTGATAAAGCGATAGAAGGATTTGGCGAGGTTTTTCGTCACGTGTCTTTAGCTGAAATAGGTACTTCAACCATTCAATCACGTGCTTTTGGCGGTATCGCTAACAAAACCGTGGTGTTAT
This sequence comes from Colwelliaceae bacterium MEBiC 14330, assembly GCA_040779365.1. Taxonomy (GTDB): domain Bacteria; phylum Pseudomonadota; class Gammaproteobacteria; order Enterobacterales; family Alteromonadaceae; genus Colwellia. Next base: position 171,136 of record JBFONR010000004.1, on the reverse strand, counting down.
GTGTACCCGGTTCAACCAACGCCTGTAAAACCGCTTGGGATAAAGTCATTAAAGAACAGCTTGACGCCAGTCATCGCCCTTGTAATTTTGTTCCTCACTTAAATATAAATGCCGATCAATGTGAGACACGTAACTAATGACTGACAATACCAGTAAAGCACCAACATTAAGCCATCTAAATCAACAAGGTGAAGCGAATATGGTTGATGTCACCGAAAAGGCGGTAACATCACGCACAGCAACGGCTCAAGGCTTCATTCAAATGAATCGCGCAACCTTTGAGCTGATAACGACCGGTAAACATAAAAAAGGTGACGTCTTTGCTGTCGCTAGAATCGCCGGTATTCAAGCGGCAAAAAAATGCAGTGATTTAATTCCATTATGCCACCCACTTATGTTGAGTAAAGTACAAGTAGACTTTACCCTTGATAAGGAGAATAGCCGAGTACAAGTAAACAGTTTATGCCGTTTAACCGGACAAACCGGGGTTGAAATGGAAGCACTAACCGCAGTATCAGTGGCTTGTTTAACCTTATTTGATATGTGTAAGGCAGGAGATCCTGCCATGAAAATTCATGGCATTGAAGTGTTGACTAAAGCAGGCGGAAAATCAGGCCATTGGCAAACGCCATCAAGTTAAAAATCAACCATAAAGAGAGTGACTATGATTAAAATTGTGTTTTTTGCTGCATTAAGAGAACAACTTGATTGCGCTGAGCTAACCATGGATATAGCTGAGATACTCACTGTCAATGATATTAAGCAACGCCTTGGTGATAAAAGTGAACAATGGCAGCAAACGTTCAGCAATACCTCGTTGTTATCAGCCGTTAACCATGACATGGTTGCTGGAGATCATAAAGTAAAATCAGGGGATGAGGTGGCCTTCTTCCCACCGGTGACTGGCGGATAATTATGGCAAAACGAAGCGAATTAGCAGAAATATCTATTCAAGAAAAAGACTTTTGTTTGGCTGATGAAGTAGCTTTGCTCGAAGCAGATAACCCCTGTGACGGCGCCATTGTCACCTTTACCGGTCGAGTAAGAAATAACAATGATGGCAACTCAGTCAATAGCTTAACACTTGAGCATTATTCTGGAATGACCGAGAAATCTCTTGCTAACATTATCAGTCAAGCGCGAGAGCGCTGGGATATTGGCAGAGTAAAGATCATTCACCGCATTGGTGAGCTTACCATTGGTGAGCAAATAGTCTTTGTGGGTGTTACCAGTAAACATCGACATGATGCCTTTGCTGCCAATGAATTCATCATGGATTACTTAAAAGTAAAAGCCCCTTTTTGGAAAAAGGAGCGCATCACCGACGCAGGTCAAACAGTAGAACGTTGGTTAGAGGCGAAAACCACTGATACTGATAAAGCAGATCTTTGGAGCTAGCTTGATTCGTTTTTTCTTCGTCATTTTTGTTGTAATTAATTTATTGGCCACGGTAAATTGCCATGCACAAGGCAAACCTAAAGTAGAAGAGCCTTTAAGAATTGCCGTTTCAGCGAATTTCGCGCCAGTTTTAAAGCTATTACTTAAAGACTTTAGTAAAAAAACAGCGATTAAAAGCCAATTGATTAGCGGTGCCAGTGGTGCCATGTTTATACAAATTAAACATGGTGCGCCCTTTGATGTCTTTCTCAGTGCTGATAGCCTTCGCCCTGAACAATTAGAGCAGTCAAATTTAATCATAGAAAATAGTCGAAAAACCTATGCTATCGGCCAATTAGCTCTGCTATCAAAAAATATGAGCTCACTAGAGCAATTACAACATGCGCCGAAACGTTTTGCTATTGCTAACCCAGACATAGCACCATATGGCAAAGCAGCCAAAGAAACATTGCAGCATTTAAAACTCTGGCAACTATATCAAAATAGATTAGTTAAAGGGCTCAATATTGGCCAAACCTTTATGCAACTGCGCAGTAATTCCATTGCCGATGGTATCGTGGCACAAAGCCAACTGGTATTAAATGGCTTAACCGGTATAACCATACCAACGAGCTATCATCAACCGATTAAACAACAACTAGTGATATTAAAAGCCAGCAAAAACCTTGTTAAAGCGCAACAGTTTGTTGATTTTTTATTATCACCGGCAAGTCAACAACTCATTGCCAGTTATGGTTATATTCAAGTGCCCATGAAAAGTCGGAAAAACAATAAATGAATCCAGATCTGCAAGCGCTTATCACCACATTAGAAATGGCGACACTTACCACCATCATCCTACTCGTGCTGGGTACACCACTGGCTTGGTATCTCGCCAAAATGAAAAGTCGTTACAAAGTAATCATTGAAGCCATTGTTGCTTTACCTTTAGTGTTACCGCCAACAGTGCTAGGCTTTTATTTATTAATTGCTTTCTCTCCCGAATACCTTCCCGGTCAATTGTGGCAAGAGGTTACCGGACAGCAACTCGCCTTTAGTTTTTCAGCCATTGTTATTGGCTCAGTTTTATATTCCTTACCTTTTGTTGTGCAACCATTACAAAAAGCTTTTGAACAATTAGGAGATTCCTTATTAGAGGCTGGTGCCTTATTAGGTGCTGGGTCAATCGACCGATTTTTCGCTATTGTATTACCACTGACCAAAGCCAGCTTTATCACCGCCGCTAGTTTAGGTTTTGCCCATACTGTGGGAGAATTTGGTGTCATATTAATGATCGGTGGTAACATACCCGGTGAAACACGAGTATTATCGATTGCTTTATTCGATCATGTTGAAGCCTTTGATTATGGCAAAGCTCATCTATTGTCCATCGGCTTACTGATAGGCTCAATGGTTTTATTAGCAAGTATTTATTGGCTGAATCTGCCTACTAAAAAACACAGTGCTACTAACCATCATATAAAGGATAGGCTAAATGAGTAACGACTTAACAAGTGACGATGTCGTTAAAATAAGTAACCAGTTAATGCTCGATATTGCTATCAATTATCAGCAATTTTCTTTGTCAATATCTCAAACAATGCCCTTGCTAGGGATCACCGGCATTTTTGGTCACTCAGCCTCGGGGAAATCAACCTTATTGCGGGCTATTGCCGGCTTAGAAAACAAGGTCATCGGTAAAATATCACTCAACAACAAAACCCTAGTGAATACCAAGCAACAGATTGCTTTAAAACCGGAAGCGCGCCAAGTCGGCTTAGTTTTTCAAAGCAGTCGCCTATTTCCACATTTAACGGTACTTGAAAACTTAACCTTTGCTGCAAAGCGTTGTAAAAATAATACTTTAACTATTGATGAAATCATCAGCTTAACTGAGCTTAGCGAACTGGTAAATTTATCAGTCCCTCAGCTTTCTGGTGGTCAACAACAAAGGGTGGCATTAGCGAGAGCATTATTAGCAGAGCCTAATTTATTGCTTTTGGATGAACCATTAAGTGCGCTAGATCAAGCCAGCAAAACCAAGCTACTTAAAATTATCCTTAAAATTCAGAAACAACTGAATCTACCTATGTTATATGTCAGCCATTCATTGGATGAATTACAGCAAATCTGTGACAATATTTTGGTGTTATCGCAAGGTAATGTCGTTAGCTATGGTAATATTCACCAAGTGATTCATCAATTAAATAGTTATGTTGATAAGCATGTCGGCACTGTCATAAGTCATCCAAAAACCAGCTTATCACTAGCAATAAAAACACATAAACCCCATGGTTTAACCGCATTAGCATTGAACGATGAACAAGAAATTTATATACCAACCGAGCTACTTACGCAAAAGTCTGGTTTTATACGCTGCTTTATTTTGGCACGTGATATCAGTATTTGTTTAACAGAGCCACTTAATAGTTCCATCGTTAATCACCTATATGGCAATATCACCGCGATAGATGCTAGGCAGAATAATGTGCTTGTCACGGTTAATTGTGGCTCAGAAAGCTTTTTTGTTAGTATCAGCGCCTTCTCACAAGAAAAACTTGCCTTGACAATTAACCAACCAGTCTACTTACAGTTCAAGGCCAGTGCTGTGCGCACCTTTATTCATTAATTAAACAAAAGATCAGGAATCATTGTGTTAAGCAATCAAGAACAACTTAAATACTCACGACAAATAATGCTAGATAACATTGCCAGTGAAGGACAAGTAGCATTGCGCAATGCCAAGGTGCTCATTTTAGGCGTTGGAGGCTTAGGCAACCCTGCTTGTTTATACCTAGCAGCTGCTGGCGTCGGAACACTTTTTATCGCCGATGGTGACAAGATTGAACTAAGTAACCTGCCTAGGCAAATATTATTTAGTGAAGATAACCTCAATGAAAACAAGGCTGATGTCGCTGCAGAAAAATTACAGCAACAATTTCCTGATGTAACGATTGAAGCGATAGATGAAATGCTTGATAAGGAGTTATGTCAATATTACTTACCACAAGTTGATTTGGTGCTGGATTGCTCTGACAATATTCAAACACGCTATTTAATTAACCAAGCTTGTGTCCAGCATAAAATACCGCTCATAGTGGGTGCAGCAACCGGATTTGACGGTCAGCAGTTAACCATAGATCCTCGTGATGAAAACAGTGCATGTTACCACTGTCTTTTCCCCGAAAGTGAAAAACCACCGGCAAATAATTGTCAAACTATTGGTGTTATTGGCCCAGTACTGGCTATGATTGCCGGTATGCAGAGCTTACAGGCAATCAAGCTATTAACCGGTAATAAGGTACAAGTTAACCAATTAAACTTACTTGATGGTTTAAACAACCAATGGCAGCAATTTACCATGAAAAAACAAGCGAGCTGTATGGTTTGCGGCTCGCAAGGTTAGCATAATCTCAGGATAATGTTTTTACGAAGAACCAGGCTAAAAAGTCCCTAAAATAAACTCGCTGCCGGCACTGAAAAAACTCAGTTCAGTGCCATCTTGTGTTTGCTTTTCTTGCGCAATATCAGCCCATTGATAATATACATTGCGATGCACTTTTGCGACTAAATTTCTTCTTACCGTAACATACAAGTTGCCCTCCTCACTGACAATGAGCGGATGGTTATTATCCAAAATGAAGACATCCTCTAAGTTTGTGCTCACTTGCATAATGCTTTTTTGTTGATCAAGCCAACACCAATTAGTGAGCACAAAAGGCGCATCATCGACGCGTATTTTAACTTTTTCAGCAGGTGTCACTAAAAAATAATCACTATTACTATGACCAGCATTTACCGCTGGTGCTTTAATTAGCACAGAAGCAAACATCTTGACTAGGGCTAGACGCTTAAAAAGGCGACCTTCATGGTACCAATCACCATTGGCTTTAATATGGATATCAATCTCACCACAATAGGGCGGGTCCCATAATTCTACAGGGGGTAGTTGTTTATTATTTGCTAATTGGGCCGATAGCTTATCTAATGACATAATGGTAGATCCCCCCTAAAAGATTTTGTTGTCTGCAAAAACGATGAGTTAACTATATTGAGCGTTAAGTACATTTTATTATAACTAATAACATGTTAATTTAGTGTTGAAACTATATTTTTACATTTACAGTAGCTGAAATGTAACTATTCATCGTAGTGATTGTAAATGATCTGACAAGGAAAGGACCTTTATGCCTCTGATTATCTCGAAAACCAAGCTAAGCTTACTAGTATCCTCCATGCTATTTATCTCAGCATGCAGCAACCAAGACAATGAACAGGATATTATGGCTGATTTAACTCCTCCGATTGCGAAAAAAGTTCCACATAAAATGGTGATTCATAATCATACCCGCATTGATGATTATTATTGGATGCGTGATGATAGCCGAACTAATCCAGAAATATTGGCTCACCTTGAAGCTGAAAATGACTACACCAAAGTACAATTAAAACACACAGAAGCAATGCAAGAACAAATCTTTGAAGAGATTAAAGGTCGCATTAAAAAAGATGATAGCTCTGTACCAAGAAAGTTAGGTAATTATTATTATTCAAGCCAGATGCAAGGTGAAAATGAATACCCTATTTATGTTAGAGCCACCGACTTCAAAGGCAGCAATCTTGAAGTACTGCTAGACGTCAATGCATTAGCAAAGGGGCATGAATATTATAATGTAACAGGCATACGTGTTAGTCCCAATGCTAAGATACTTGCTTACGGCGAAGATACAGTTAGTCGTCGCGTCTATACGGTTCAATTTAAAGATCTAACCACAGGTAAGTTATTCGCTGATAGGCTCGAAGGTACCAACGGTGGCATCGAATGGGGTAATGATAATAAAACCGTTTATTATATCAAAAAAGACCCGCAAACCTTATTAGGCTTTCAAGTTTTTCGCCATACCTTAGGAACCCCGCAAGCTGATGACGAAATGGTTTATGAAGAACAAAACAAAGCTTATTACACCGGATTAAGTAAATCAAAAGATGGCAGCAGTGTGTTTATCTGGCATGCGAGTACTGAAGCCAGTGGGGTATCAATAGTCGATGCGAACAATGCCAAAGCAATGCCGATAAAGTTTATTGAACGAGAAGAAGGTCACGAATATTCAATCTCAAAGCTCAATGACTGGTATTACATCAGTACTAACTGGCAAGCGACTAACTTTCGTTTGATGAAAGTACATAAAAACGATATTGGCGACAAAACTAAATGGCAAAACGTTATTCCTGCTAATGACAATATCAAGCTGGAGGATTACGAATTATTTACCGATCACCTTGTTTACCAGCAGCGTGAAAATGGTATCAGCCGAGTGACAATTCAGCAGTTATCAACCGGTAAAAAGCAACAGCTTAGCTTTAATGATACTGCTTATACTTTGCATATGTATGGTAATAGTGAGCTTGAAAACAAAGCATTACGCCTATTTTACACTAGCTTTACTACACCAGGCGTAGACTATGATATTGATTTAAATACCTTCGCGAAAACAACCTTAAAACAAGATCAAATATTAGGTGATTTTGACAGTAAAAATTACGCCTCTGAACGTATTTTTGTTAAGGCTCGTGACGGTAAACAAGTACCTGTGTCGTTAGTTTATCGCAAAGATATGTTTAAAAAAGACGGTACAAATCCACTTTATCAATATGCCTACGGTTCATACGGTTCAACTATTGATCCTTACTTTTCTGTCAGCCGATTAAGTTTACTTGATCGCGGATTTGTTTATGCATTGGCACATATTCGTGGCTCAGAAATGCTGGGGCGTCCCTGGTATGAAGATGGTAAAAAATTAAATAAAATGAATACCTTCACTGACTTTATTGATGTCACCAAAAGTTTAACCGCCCAAGGTTATGGCGATAAAGATAATGTATTTGCCGCTGGGGGTAGTGCTGGTGGTTTATTAATGGGCGCGGTTATCAATATTGCACCTGAGCTATATAAAGGCATTGCCGCTGCAGTCCCCTTTGTTGATGTAGTGACCACTATGTTGGATGAGAGCATTCCATTGACAACCAATGAATTTAAAGAATGGGGCAATCCAAAAGATAAAGTCTATTATGATTATATGCTGTCTTATTCACCTTATGACCAAGTTAAGGCGCAAGATTACCCGAATATTCTTGTCACAACAGGATTACATGATTCACAGGTGCAGTACTTCGAGCCAATGAAGTGGGTTGCCAAGTTAAGAGAATATAAGACAGATAATAATGTACTTATCTTTAAAACCGATATGGAAGCTGGGCATGGTGGAGCATCAGGCCGTTTTAAACGTATCCATGACACTGCCTTACAATATAGTTTCTTTATTGATTTACTTAATAAAGGTTAACTATTAAATTTATGCCCCCACTTTTAAAGCTGGGGGCATATAGCTTAACTCACAGGCTAATGTCAGTAAAAACGCATCTCGCTAATAAGCTTGCTGACGATTTTCAATGCCCCCCGCTCACAAGGTTATCTTGGTCGTTATTATTTGTTTTCTTTATTATCTATGCATTACTGGCGATCCCCTTTAAATCTTACTTACAACCGATAATTGTTATGAGTATTATTCCCTTTGGTATGATTGGCGCGGCGATATAATGTTGGCGGTTTTAAATGCAGGTGCCGCTCGATTTAGACCGGTAATGTTAACCAGTTTGACCACTTTTATCGGCTTAATACCGCTATTATTTGAACAGTCGACTCAAGCACAATTCTTAATCCCTATGGCAGTCTCTTTGGGCTTTGGTATTTTATTTGCAACTTTCATTACCTTGATACTCGTACCGGTAAACTATTTAATGGTTGAACAGTTAAAAACGTCTGCCGGACAAGTTTTTCAGCTCGGTAAATAGGCTCAACATAGCGCTTGATAGCTCAGTCAACAAGCAAGCCTTGAGCTGATAAATGCTTAAAAAATTGTTCTATGGATGCAAAAAAGCCCGTTTTCTAAAAAATACTAGAAAAAATGTATTTTTTGCTTGTCAACACGCGGCAAAATGCAATACAATCCGCGCACTGTTAAAGAGCAGTGCGCGTATAGCCTATATACGTTTAAGTTAGATCTCAGTGGTGGCTATAGCTCAGTTGGTAGAGCCCCGGATTGTGATTCCGGTTGTCGTGGGTTCAAGTCCCATTAGCCACCCCATCTTTGTTACTTCCTTAAGTAAAAATGTACAACTAAAAAGATAATATTCGGTGATTAGCGCAGCTTGGTAGCGCACTTGGTTTGGGTCCAAGGGGTCGCAAGTTCGAATCTTGCATCACCGACCACTTTTAGTTACTTATACCTCAACGCGATTGATACTCTGCTTATTAAATCATCAGAACTTGCCAAGCAATTCGACAATATTGTCAGCAACAATTTTGCCCGCACAAGATGCGAGCTGAAAGGCGAAGTAAAGGATGCAGGAAGTGAAGTTTATGGGTTATTAGGGTGAGTCAATTAAACTAATCTGCGCGAACAACTCTATTTCTGCCACTTGATTTACCTAAATACAAGGCTTTATCAGCGTGACTAACCATTTCATCCACCGATGTTTCTTGCTCTGGTAATCTGGTTACTACCCCTAAGGTAATAGTGACAAAAGCCTTAGTAATCGATTTTTCATGCGGAATTTTTAGCTGTTCAACCGCTTGACATAATCGCTCTGCAACAAGGTCTGCTTGCTCCTTTGAGGTGTTTGGCAGAATAATAACAAACTCCTCACCACCATAACGGCAACAAGCATCAGTTACTCTGCCGATATTTTTACTAATACACAGCGCCACCGCTTTTAAACAAGTATCCCCTTGCTGATGACCGTAAAAATCATTAAATAATTTAAAATAGTCAATATCACACATAATTAATGATAACGGCTGCTTTTGGCGATAGTGCCGACTAATTTCTTTTGGCAAATTCTGATCGAAATAGCGACGATTATATAATCCTGTCAAACCATCTTGGTAGGTCAGTATTTCCAATTTTTTATTGGCAGCCAACAAATCCTGTGCTTGCCTATTTAATGAAGCAGTTTTTTCAGCAACTTGCGCTTCTAATGCGATAACAAATTGTTTCTGCCTTTTAATTTCAGCTTGCTGAAGGCGTGTTCTGAAGATAATAAAAGCAAATATCACCAGTCCTGTTAACAATAAGTAAAGCGTATATGCCCACCATGTTTGCCAAAGGGGCGGCGATATGTGTAAATTGATAGATAACTGTTTACTCCCCCATTTACCATTGCTATTGCTCGCTTTGACTAGTAGTTTATAGGAGCCGGCATCAAGGTTAGTAAAAGACACCATATTTCGATTGCCTATTTCGATCCAATGATCATCATAGCCCTCTAATTTATAAGCATATTGATTTTTGCCCGGCGCAATATAATCTAATGCTGCAAATTCAAAAGAGAAAAAATAATCTTTATAAGAAAGCTCAATATCAGTGACATAAGAATAAGGTTTTTCTAGGGGAGCGGGTTTGCCATCTTTATTAAAACCGGTCAAAACCAGATTAAATTCGTTGTTAATGGTTTCCGTTTCAGCCGTATTAAAAAATTCTATTCCCCTTTGGCTGCTGGTAAACATTGATTCACCATCGGCTCTAAGTAAACTATTTGCATAATAATTTAAACCTAATAAACCATCATAAGCATCGAAATTTTTTACTTCTCCTGATTCGGGGTTTAACGTTGAAATACCTTTATTTGTCGTTAACCACAATTGACCTTGCTCATCATCGGCAATAGCTCTAATCAATGAAGTAGCTAAACCATTTTCTCGACTAAAGTGTTTAAATTTCTTTGTTTTGGGAATGTATAGATTCAAGCCTTTTTCTGTTGCTATCCAGATATTACCATTTTTAGATTGATGAATATCCTGAACAATTTTTCCTAAAAACCTTCCTGTTTTATTATTATTACTTTTAAACGCAATAAATTTACCATTAACATCATCCCAAAGGCTGACCCCATCGCCAGTGCCGACCCAAATATTTTGTTGATTATCTGCAAATATCTCTAATATTTCAGGATGAGATAAGCCCAAATTATCAGCTAAATGGGTAAAAGATTTATCTGAGGGGTCATAAAGATATATGCCATTTTTGTATGTGCCTATCCACAGCCTGCCATATTTATCCATATTTAATGCGCGTAACTCTCTAAATTCAGCGTAGTTCCTATCTGATTTTGGATACTTTATGTAGTTAACCTCTTTGGTTTGCAGATTAAATTGCGCTAACCCATCGCCTTGTGCGAGCCATAAAAGGTTAGCTTGATCTAAAAAAATGATCGGTTTTTCAATAGCTCTATTGCCTTCATAACCATTTTTTTGGCTAAAGATAGGCGCTGATAATGTTTCTAGCTGATTTAAAGAAACATGCCACTTATGTAATTGGGATGATGCTGACACGATTAAAACATCACCATTGTTATCCGTAGTTATGGCATTAGGCGCCATCAGGGCTGAATTGTTAATTGATTTAAATTTGCGATGTTGGGCAATCTTATAAATACCATAATTTTCGCTAGTCAGCCAAAGGGTTCTCGAGCTATCTTCAAAAATAATTCTCAAACCAATATTATGCTCTAAGGTAAATACTTCAACATTGCCATGAATATTTGAACGTCTAAATAAGCCTTTGTTGGTAACAAACCATAAATGTCCGCTACTATCTTCAATCATTGAATTAACTTGTCCAAGAAACTCATTATCGGAGGTGGTGATTGGCGTAAACATGCCGTTGTCTTGATTAAAACGATAGGGGCCTTGTTGTGTGCCGACAAAAAGTTGATCCTTTGATGTTTTTAAAATACTTCTTATTTCATTAGCCCCAGTAGGCGTTGGATTACTTGGATCCGGAAGAAAATGGGAGAAAGTTTTATTTTTTTTATCGTATAGATTTAAGCCATAGCTAGTTGCCACCCAAAGGCTCTCGCTATCATTATCCTCAATATCCCAAATTCTATTATGGGATAAACTTGCTGGCATGCCCTTGATTTTGTTTATCCGCTCAAAACTGTTACCGCCTAAATACCGGCTTAAACCATTGTCATATGAACCGAGCCAAATTGAGCCCGTTTGATCATGATAAAGCGATTGTATTCTATTTGAAGCGAGCGCGTCACTGCGGTTTGCTTGATGGCTAAAATGCTGAAAATGTCCTGTTTTAGGGTCATAGCGATTTGCACCACCGCCCCAAGTACCAATCCAGATAATACCGTGGCGATCTAGCATCAAATTTCCGGCATCGTCATGAGATAAACCGTTTTTATTTTTAGAATCAAAATTAAACAGCGTCACCTTACGTCCATCATAACGCATAATGCCATTTTCGCCGGTACCGAACCAAAGAAAGCCTTGTTCATCTTGAATAATGGAATATATTTCAGAAGAAACAAAGCCATCATTTTCGGTTAGTAATTCGACTGAATATTCACTGTTTATCTCAGTAGATGAAGCATGGCTATAACTAGGAAGTAAGAACCCTGTAGACAAACTGAAGAATAAAATAAAGTAATTAACAAACAATAAACTGCATCCCTTAACATGAACGTTATTGTGAATAAATAGTGAACAAAAATAATAATGTATCATAGTTATCTTAGAATAGTTAACACACCATCGCTATGTAAAATAGCTAAGACTTAACAGCGATTAGCCACTTAATTAACACAACACTAGCTAATGCTATAGCTTTTTTAAGCTCACACCTTTCTTTGAAACACCATTACTCATTGTTTATATTGATTTTTTATATTTTTTTATCTTAATTAAATTTAAAACTAATTAATTAGTTGATAAAAAAATCAACAGCCGCTATAGTATTAAAAACTAACTAATTAGTAGGAAGGAAGATGGCACGTAAAAAATCAGATCAACTCACCGATAGTGAACAAGGGATTATGGAAATTCTTTGGCAAAAACAACAAGCGTCTGTGCGCGAAATTGCGGATACGCTCAACCAAGAAAAAGCAACCGCATACACCACGGTACAAACCATGTGTAAAATTTTAGCAGAAAAGGGTTATGTTGATTTTCATAAGGAAGGCAAAGCCTTCATTTACTCGCCTAAAATTTCACAAAAAGAGGCACGTAAAGGTGCGCTAACCTCATTGCTTAACAAATTCTTTGGTGGTTCCCCAGCTGTACTAGCCCAGCATTTAATGCAAGAGACAAATATTGAACTGGATGACTTAGCAGAGTTACAAAAGCAAATAGATAGCGCTGACGATTAGTTAATAGTAAAGCGCTTTTACCGCAGATAAAGGTATTTTATATGATTGCTCAATACACATTATTGACCACGTTAGCATTGCACCATATTGTTATTGGTAGCTTATTAATAGTCCTGTTGTTAGGGTTCAATAAACTCTGTAACTCGAGTGCAGAAATGCGAAGCTGGATATTAATGACCGCTTTTATTATCTCAACCCTTATCCCATTAACGCTATTGTCAAATACCTCATCATCTGTTGAACCGCTGGTTAATAGCTCAGTAAAAACCAGTGTGCTTGCTAATAGCGCTAAAGAAATGAACGCTAGCGAGCAAATTGCCCCCTTAGTGTCACAACAAAAACCTTGGCATATGCCTAGTGAAATTGTTTTTCAGCTCAGTGAGGTGTTAACCCTGTTAATTATTATCTGGTTGATTGGCAGCTTGTGGCGCAGCTTGTCGGTGCTTGCTGCTTTTATCCGCACCAGGCATTTAATCAAGGGGAGTGAAATGATAAAACGAAAAGACCTTCAACAATTCGTCGCAGCGAGTCAGGTTGAACTTTATAGCTCAACAGGCACCAATTCCCCTATGGTGGTTGGCTTACTGAGCCCGAAAATAATTCTCCCTGAAAATATACTCAAGCAATTAAGCACTGCACAACTTGCCCCTATTATCTTGCATGAGTTAGCACATATCCAACGTAACGACATATGGTTTAGTCACTTTCAAGAGTTTATCGCCATCGTTTTTTGGTGGAGCCCGGTCATTCGCTTTTTAAATAAAAAAATACATCTCGATAGAGAATTGGCTTGTGATTTAAGGGCCGTTCAACAATTAAAAAACAACAAACAGTATGCGCAATCACTGATAGATTGCGCAAAATTAATGATTACCCAACAAAGGAGCGTATTAGCTATGGGATTATTCAGTCAGAAAAAAGAATTAACAAATCGTGTTAACACTGTCCTTAAAAGTAAAGATGTCAAAACACCCAATGTTTTTTTCATCATTGCCGCTTGTCTCTTATTATCAGTAATTACGCTGAAGACATCACAAGCATTTTCTCCGCAAATTAGTATCAAAGATACTCGACAAAATGCGCTGCATTACTCACTACTACCATCCTCTCAAGGGCAGCAATTAATTGCTGCGGTAATGAGCAACGATATTGCTAGTATTGAAGCCATGCAAAACCAAGGCGTAGATATTAATACGCCAGCTATCGGTGATGGTACCGCCTTGATTATTGCGGTTAAAACAAACAATCGCGCTATGGTTCAAGCATTAATTGATTTGGGTGCTAATGTAAATCAATCTTCCAACGGTGACGGCAATCCATTAATCAATGCAGCAATGGCTAATAATATCCCCTTAGCTAAGTTACTTATTGACAATGGTGCTGACGTAAACGCCATTGTTCGACGAGATGAAACGCCTTTAATCAATGCAACCAGAAGAGGCTATATCGCTATGACAAGGTTCTTGGTCGAGCAAGGTGCTGATGTTAACTTGGCTGTTAGAGCACCGACATCTGATGGCAGCAAATTACGCTCTCCCTTAAATATGGCACGTACTGACGAAGTGATTGACTATTTAATCGCTAATGGCGCAATAAAATAAGTAAGTATCATGCCACATACTTCAGCAGAGATAACTAAGGTTTAGCAAAAACCGTTCAATCTAAAAAATTACCTTAACTAACGCAACGAGTTGCGCACCTCCTATGCCTCACTATTATCCAAAAAAGGCTTAGGCTCGATAGACTCGTCTTTAAAAAGAGTTCCACATGAATTTATCATTTTTAACAGTAGCAAATAAGCAGGAAACTAGGAGCAAAGATGATATTTAATACACCCATATTTTTCTGGTTTTTCTGTATATTTATTTTGTTTTATGGTTTTGCCTTTTTAAACCAAACACCGAAAGTATACTTAATTCTCATCAGTAGTTTAGTCTTTTACGGAGCATGGAATTACAGCTTTATACCACTGCTCTGTGCTAGCGGTATTGCCGATTACTTTATTGCGCAAGCCATTGCTAAATCAGCGACAAAACAGGGGAAAAAGCGCTGGTTAATAGTATCACTGATGATTAATTTAGGTATTTTAGCAATCTTTAAATATGCAGATTTCGCCATAGAATCAGTGGCTGATTTGTTATCAGTATTAGGTTATCAAGCATCATTTACTACACTATCTTGGGTTCTGCCTGTGGGTATTTCTTTTTATACTTTCCAGAGTTTAAGTTACACCATAGATGTTTATCGTGGCGATATGAAGCCACGCAAGGGATTGCTTGAATTTGTTGCCGCCTTATCTTTTTTTCCACAATTAGTCGCCGGACCAATACTGAGGGCTAAGCATATTTTACCGCAAATGCATAAAATATCGCTGCCTAAGTGGCTAGAAGCTAAGCATGGTTTTTTATTAATAACGGTCGGATTAATCAAAAAGACTGGCGCTGATATCTTAGCGATTCCAGCCGATAAAGCCTTTGCCGCCCAAGAAACTTTAAGCACGTTAGAAATGTGGACCGGTGTATTAGCATTTGCCGGACAAATTTATGGCGATTTTTCAGGCTATACCGATATGGCCATAGGTTTAGCCTTACTGCTTGGTTTTAATATCCCACTGAATTTTAGAGTGCCTTATTTCGCTAAATCACCGGTCGACTTCTGGCGTAGATGGCATATATCGCTATCAACGTGGTTAAAAGATTATTTATATATTTCCTTGGGAGGAAACCGCAATCACAATCGCACTAGAAATGTATTTCTAACCATGTTACTTGGCGGCTTGTGGCATGGCGCAGCTTGGACATTCATTGCCTGGGGAGCTTTTCATGGCGCTATTATTACCCTCACGCATTACTTAGCTGACTTGAAAGTTTTCAAGCGCTTTAATCACAGTAAAAAAATTTGGATCAGTGGCCTTAAGTGGGCCATTACCTTCTATTTAATTCTTATTGGCTGGGTATTTTTTAGAGCAACTGACATTCACAGTGCTATTAATATCATTGCTAACTTACACACTATTGGCAGTGCCAATGTATTAGGTATGCATGCTTGGAGCATATTTATCTTAACAGTCATCTGGATACTACTCGTGCATATCATGGATTATTTTGTCATTAAATCGGCAAATACATTGGAACAAAAAAGCTGGCAATTTTGGCTGGTCATTATTGTCGGGCAAGCACTTTGTCTATTAATAGGAGAACCAAGTAATGAATTCATCTACTTCCAATTTTAATGAAAGTAATGTATCAAAAAACACTGAATGTTTGCCACTAAATGAGCAACAAGCTTCCGCCCCAAGGCCGAGCAAAGATAAGCGGGTCTACATAAAAATCACCTTAGCCATTGCCTTAACCATGATGGCTGCAATGGGGTTAGTCAGAGTATTACTCGACAGCAATGACGTCAACAAACAAGGGATTTTAGGGCGAGTTTTGCAGGCACAAGCAGCACTGCCACAAATCATTGCCGAGCCGAATGAGCTAGTAATGTTTTATGGCTCATCAATGACCCGTGCTGGTTTTTCACCACGAAAATTCGACCATGATTTAAAAGCAATAGGTAAAGATATCACCTCCTTTAACTTTGGCTTTGGTGGTTTAAACCCTTATTACCAAGAAATATTTTCAAGGAGAATTGCTGAACAATTTATTGAAAAAGACCGAAAACTCAAGTTAGCGTTTATTGAATTTAATCCTTTTCAAACCACAACCACACGCTGGAATCGGGCACAATTTACTGTCGACTCATTTATTACTATGTTGGCTAATGACAGTGAACTTTGGCAAATATTAACTGATGATCTTAGTCGAGGCATTCAGCTATTTACCATCAAATATATTCGCAATCATATCTCAGCTGAAATGATCACCAGTTATTATGCAAGAGAGATATTTCCACCGCAGCGTGAGCAAGTTTTTACCGATGATGAGGCAACCGTTGCTGCTCGTCAAAGCTTAGCTCAAGAGCTCAATCAATTATTTGAACAAGAATACCCTGACTATGATGGCTCCAATTGGTACTACCCTTGGCAAGGAGGTGGTACTATCCCAGCAGAACGTTCTGCACATACCTTAACAGTATTTGATAAGTATTATGCTGTATCACAGACTGCAGCTAGGATGAAGAATGACCGCTTAAGCCGTATACGCAGCGCAGATATTGAAGCATTGCACTTCGAGCCAGTATTGCTGGAGAGTTTTATTAATATGGTGAAAAATTTCCAAGGCTTTTCTGACCAGGTTGAAGTGGTAATGTTACCAAAAAACAGTCGCTATATTCACTATTCCCCAGCGGCCCAAAAACGCTTAGCACAAGCAATCAAGCAAATAGAAAAGGCAACGGGCATCAAGATAAAAAATCATCAAGATATCGAAGAAGTTAATGCCGATATGTTCAGGGATACTACGCATTTATCACGTTACCGTGGTGATATTGCCTATACTGAGTTTTTATTTAAAAAATACGCAGCTCAACTTTAGGCTAACAAAGTGCCTTAAGTTGGGCGCTGAAAATCTATATGCCCAGTAAAAAGTTTTAGCTATACACTGGGCAACTTTTAGTGAGAAAAATCGTCGTAGTTAACGACTCTCACCCATTGGGTAACTCATCTAATGACGGAGATTTTGATGTCTGTAGAGTTAAGTTAAACTATGCAACCAGTTCATCGCATCGTCTTCATTAGTAAAGTTTTTTGTTTGTTGTACGGCTCTTGAAGGCGATAGCTTATCGATAACATCTAAAGTAATTGAAGAAGTAATAACCATAGCCTTACCAATAAGCTTTTGCTTATTTAGCCAAATATTATAATTTTCTAACTCTTGATAAGCTTCAGGAGTACCACCTAAAAACGCTAAGTTATTAACAAGAATAGAGAAGCGTCGATTTTGTAAACTGGCAACCGCCGCTTTTATCCCCTGGGTATATTTTTGAGCACCAAACTCATTAAAAGCCCCTGTCGAGCGAACAATAATAATATTATCTTGAATATCTATTTCAACTTCACCATGGACAAGGTTCATCATTCACTCTTAATACTTAATAGCTAATTACTGTTTATAACATACTTATCCTAGCATCATGAAGGCAATTTATTAAAGCAATAGGCAAGCCCTTAACCATATCAATACAAATTGATTTTGCTCAATTAACCATACAAAAAAACGCAATCATTGACTGATTGCGTTTTTTGACGATAACAATATTGTCTATAGCGCGGTACTGATTACTAGTTAAATCTTTTTCAAGCGCACGCTGCCGCCACTGGTTTTTAAATAAAGTTTAGCGCCACCACCATTAATAGTGCCGTTAATAGCACGCTTTTTAATAGCTCCATTAACCGGAAATTCACTAGTGACTCGACCACCGCTGGTCTTTGCAGAAACATCTACAGCAATATCTTCAGCTAAATAAGCAATAATAGAACCACCTGAGGTTTTTACCTTAGTATCTTGAATTGAACTATGCGGGAGCTTAAGGTTAATACTGCCACCCGAGGTTTTGGCATTAATTTCTCCAATGATATTTTCAAGCGTTAGACTACCACCCGAGGTGTTGATATTGACATCCCCTTCAACATCTTCCACTAAAATAGAGCCGCCTGAAGTATGCGCGTTAACTTCACCTTTTAAGTCTTCAACCTTAATAGCACCTGCGCTAGTATCAAGCTTGACATTGTAGTTTTCAGGTAAGGTAATTTTATAGGTGACACGGATATTTGTTGAGCCTGAGCCATTGCGATTGATTTCGCCATTAATGTTAACATTATCACCAGATTTATTAATATCTACGCGCATTCTCTCTTCATCTTTACCACTGATATCAACTTCAACTAAGACCATGTCTTTGCTATGCGTATCTATATCAATGGCACCAACATCTGTTGCTAATTTTAATACACCACCAGCGGCAACATTTAATTCTTTATTGTAGGTTTTTGCTTGCAAACAACCGGTAACTAAAACAAGTGCAATGGGTGAATATTTAACAATTTTTCTTAAGGTTAACATTGGTTAATCTCCGTTTATCTTTATCGATTTTAGTCGCTATTTTTATATGAGATGCACGGACAAGGCAAAAGGTTTAAATTGAATTTTTGTTACGTTTCATTTCCAATATCAACATAGCCAAGACGTTAGAAAATAGCCGCCACCAAGCAAGATAACAAACAGTAGTGAGGCGAGCAGTAATGGTTTAACACCCGCGGCTTTAATGGTTGCCCAACGGGTATGCGCACCTAAGGCCGCCATAGCGAGTGCCAAGGCAAATTGACTCGCTAATGCCAAGCTGGATTTAACCATTTCCGGTAAAGTGACCACGCTGTTGACCATCGCAGCCGCGATAAAAGCAAAGACAAACCAAGGCATCACCATCATAGCATTATGACCCTTACCCTTTTGTTGACCAGTATTATCACCAGTAAACCAACTTAACCCGACAGTCAATATTAAGAGAAAAGGGGCTAGCATCATCACACGAATGAGTTTAACCACCACAGCGGTTTCCATGGTTTCACCATTAATACTCTGGCCTGCCGCGACCGCTTGCGCCACCTCATGTACGGTACTGCCGATATAAATACCAAATGACTGATCGTTCATAGTCGCCAGCTGATAAATGAACGGGTAGCTAAACATAGCCAGTGTTCCAAATAGCACCACTGTGGCGATGGCAACTGTTATATGCTGCTGTTTTGGTTTCAAGACCGACTCAGTCGCTAAAATTGCTGCCGCTCCGCAAATGGCACTACCCGCTGCCGTTAAAATAGCAACATCACGAGGCAGCTTAAGTACCTTGATGCCAACCCAAATACCGACAATTAACACAGTGGTGATTACAAGCAGATCAATAACAATCGCTTGCCAACCTACCGCGAGTATTTGCTGAAAACTTAAGCCAAAACCAAACAATATAATGCCAAGTCTGAGCATTTTTTGTTTACAAAACTGCAGAAACTGCTGATCTAATTTATCTGCTGAACTTGTGGCAAAATGTCCATAAACCATACCCAGCAATATAGCTAAAGGTAAAGCACTTAAACCAAGCGCGGTTAGTTGTAAAATGTTGGCAAGGACAATTGCAATTACAGCAATAACCGGCAACACCATGTATGTTGGCATATCAAACCTCTTTACTAATTTTGCCGTACATGAGAGTAATTTCAGCTTATCAGGACAATAATAGCCCTAGAAATTAAATAAGAATAATGGATAGTTTTAATATATATTATTAGAAAAACCGAATAATTAAATGCAGCGGAACAACTTGATGACTATTTCAATAAGAAAATTACAACTGTTTGAAGCAACAGCTCGTCTTGGCAAACTCACCCAGGCTGCCAATGAAATAGCCTTAAGCCAATCAGCTGCCAGTCAAGCCTTAAAAGAGCTCGAACAAAGTCTAGGTTACCCATTATTTGAACGAGTTGGGCGTGAGCTAATCATTACCGAAAATGGCCAAAAAGCTTTACCGAAAGTACGCCAAATTGCCGATATTCTCGATAGTTTACAATCAACCAATCTAAATAATATGAGCGGCATATTAAAGATAGTTGCCAGTGGCACCATAGCAACCTATTTATTACCTAGGTTATTAGCAGAATTTATCGCACTATACCCACAAGTAAAGCCTGAAATTCACATCGGTAATACTGAAATGGTGATCGACTTTTTAGACAAAGGTAAAGCCAATATTGGTCTGATCGAAGGCCCCGCGCTCCACCCGCATTTAGCCGTTATCCCGTGGCAAAAAGATACCCTAGAGATATTTTGTCGGCCTGAGCATGCCTTGGCAAAAGTAGGAAAAATTAGTTTTAGCCAACTCAAAGAACACGCATGGCTCCTTAGGGAAAAAGGCTCTGGCACAAGAGCCATATTTGATGCAGCCATTGAACAAGTCGGCGCACAAATAAACCTCGCCATGGAGCTAACCAGACAAAGTGCAATAAAAGAGTCAGTAAAAGCAGGCTTAGGTTTAGGTTGTTTATCACGACTTACCATTGCTGAGGAGCTAAAAAGTGGTCAATTAATCACCTTGCAATCACCGCTAAAACTTTCAAGGCGTTTCTCCTTGGTTAGCAATAAAGATAGTCATCATAACTTACTGACTCAAGTATTTATGCGCTTCTTGAGCAATAAAAATGGCAGTAATAACTAATCATTACTGCCATATTGAGCTAATTACTCATACCTCAATGCTTTTATTGGCTTCGCTCGAGCGACTTTAGCCGCATTACCGCCAACGGTGCTCCAAGCAATCAGCAGTGATAACATGCCAACAGCTAAACAAATAGGAACTAACCAAAGCGAGCTTAAGCGATAAGGAAAATTCTCTAACCAAGTTAACATCAAATAGACAGCAATTGGCCAAGCAATAAGGTTTGCTAGTACAACCGGTTTTGAAAACTGCCAAATAAGTAGCGCAACGATGTCTTTAACACTTGCGCCCATCACTTTTCTGATACCAATTTCCTTGGTCTTTCTTTCAACAGTAAAAGCAGATAAACCATATAAACCTAAGCAGGCTATTATTATGGCAATCATAGAAAAAACCAGAAATAGCTGAGCAGTGGTTAATTCATCCTGGTATTGCGCTGACATCATTTCACTTAAAAATTGTAAATTAATCGGTTGCATGGGCACATTCACTTGCCAAACGTCCTCCACCTTAGCAATCAAGCTCGTAACATCATTGCTTTGAAAAGATATGCTAGCAACATTAAAACGCTTTGGATTCAAGGTATATACAGAGGCTCTAAGACCAAACTTAATTGAGCGAAAATATATGTCAGGTATGACTCCTATAATAGTTAAATGCTGCATACCAAGGATATCACTTACTAAGGTTTTACCTATGGCTTCTTGCGGATTGCGAAAACCAAACTTTTTCAGCGCTGACATATTGATTATCGCACTGGCAGTGCCTACTTCACCTTCTGCAACAGCACCTATGGAATCAGAGCCGAAATCTTCATCAAATAAACGTCCTGCTATAGGGGCAACGCCATAGGCCTCAAAAAAGCCGTAGCCCATGTTGTGATAATTTATCACCTGTTGCTCACTCAAAACGCCATTAGCATTAGGCTCTAATAGTTTAAAATAATTATTATTTTCATTATCTTGCGATGGTACTTCTGAGGAAAATACCACGCTAGTGACCTCAGATAAATTCAATAGTTCTTGTGTTAAGCTCGGCAGGTTTTCATCCGCTGTTTGAATATTTAATACCAATTTATTATCGCTTTGATAACCCACTGCCATGGTATTTGAAAAGATATTTTGGCCGTATACCACCAAGGTAGATATAACCAAAATAATAGACGTTGCAAATTGAAAAACAACCAAAACACTTCTAAATTGGCTTGAGCCTTTTGATTCCACACTTTTACTGGATTTTAAAATTGCCCCGGGTAAAAAGCGGGATAAATATAAAGCAGGATAAATACCGGCAAAAATACCTACAACTAATGCCAGACTGATCAAACTAAGCAATAAATCTGCCTCATCGAATAGCCCTAAGCTTAACTCTTTACCTAATATTTCATTGTAAAAGGGTAATACTAGCTCAACAGCAACTAACGCAAATATTAATGACAGAAACACTAACGCAATAGCTTCCCCTAAAAACTGAATGGCAACTTGCGTACGACTAGCGCCCAACACTTTACGCATAGCAACTTCTCGCGCTCTTTTACTCGCTTTAGCCGTTGATAAGTTCATAAAGTTGATACAAGCAATCAAGAGCACCAAGCCCGCAACAATGATAAAGGTGGTGATCATGTCACTATCACCCATTGGCGTTAAATCGCCCAGATTGCCGGCATCACGTTTCGCATGTAAATGCAGCTTTGTAACAGCCATCAACTTTAATTTTAGTGTGTCAGTCACTTTACCTGAGGGAGAACTTTGCGCAAAACGCTCAGTGATTGGGCTTTCATTATTTAGCCAGTAATCAATACGTTGCTGTAATTGAGCTATTTCAATCCCTTGATTAAGCTTAAAGTAAGTGTAAACATTCAAGCTTGTCCAAGTATTCAATGTGTTGTCATTTTCAGGAAAAAGTGCTGGCTGTAAATAGACAATCATCTCGGTATTTAAATGGCTTGCCTCAGGTAAATCGGCAATAACACCGGTAATGGTTAATGTTGCGGTATTACCCGCCACACAACAAACGGTTAAGGTTTCTCCGATAACATCGCTTTTACCAAAATACTTATAAGCAAGTGCTTCAGTTATAACTAAATCCATGGGCTTGTTAAAAGACGATGCTTTATTGCCATGAATAAACGGCAAATCAAATAGCTTAAAAAAGCTGCCATCCACCATGGTAAATTGCTCATTAAAAGCCGCTGCATTTTGCCTAACAGTTAGGTCAAATTGGATTAAGCGTACACCCTCTTCAATTTCATTTTTAGCGAAATTTTTAATGGCTGGCATCATTTTGCCAGCAGAGCGCACCGTTTCAAATGGGCTTTGATTCGGCATTAAATAGGCAGTATGCATACGCACTATACGTTGATGATCTTTTAGCCAAGTATCAAAGCCTGTTTCTTGTCTAACAAACAGCATAATTAAAATACAACTCATCAAACCAACAGCAAGACCAAAAATATTAATGACAGAGAAAATGCCATTTTTAATGATATTACGCCAAGCGCTCACTAAGTAATTATGAAACATAATGGTTCTCCTATAACCTTTACGCTGTTTTCTCAGCAGCACGAACACTTTCTGTTACCACATGACCATCAAATAAATGTATGGTTCTTCTGGCATAATCGGCATGTGCAGGGCTATGAGTCACCATAACAATCGTGATGCCCTCCTCATTCAGTGCTTGTAACATCTCCATAACTTCTTGACCGTGCGCACTATCTAAATTACCGGTTGGTTCATCAGCTAAAATCATTTTTTGCTCACCCACTACTGCACGAGCAACGGCAACACGTTGCTGCTGTCCACCAGATAATTGACTTGGTAAGTGCTTGGCACGGTGGGCAATACCTACTTTATCCATCACTTGGTCAACCTTCTCTTTTCGCACTGCCGCTGGTATTTTGTGATAAATCAACGCCAATTCAATATTTTCTGCGACGGTTAATTCGTCAATTAAATTGAAGTTTTGAAAGATAAAGCCAATGTTTTTTTTTCGAATAACCGAGAGTTGTTTTTCTGTATAACCAGCAACATTTTCACCGTCAAAAATATAGTCGCCACTGCTGGGCGAATCCAACATACCCAGGGTATTTAATAAGGTAGACTTGCCACAGCCTGATGGCCCCATAATGGCAACAAACTCTCCTTGGGCGATTTCAATGTTGACTTTGTTCAGTGCTGATGTTTCGATATCATTTGTTTGATACACACGTGTTAAATTGTGTAGTTTTAACATATTAATTTCCTTGGCTCGTTATCACTTTACTAGTGCTTTATGTTATGTATTTTATGTAATAAGTTATCTGGATTTACCGCCTTGCAATAACCTTATCTTGCTCAAAACTATTTAAAATGTAGGCGTTGCATATCTTGGTAGCTGCTATAAGGACTGGTGATAACTTGCTCACCTTGTTCAAGGCCTGCTATCACTTCAATAAACTGGTTATTGCGTCGACCAAGACGCACCTTACGCTTGACTGCTTCGCTACCATCTTGGCTAACAACAAAGACCCATTTACCGCCAGTGTCTTGATAAAAAGCCCCGTTAGGGATCAAGGTTGCCTTGCTAGCATCACCCAGTGTTAGCTTTAACTGAATTGTTTGTCCGCGACGAATACCTTGCGGCTGCTGAGCTATAAACTTAAAATCGACTTCAAATTGCCCGTTCTGCACATGTGGGTATACTTTGGCAATAACTAAATCATAGCTTTGATAACTGGCCGTCTGACCAATACCAATACGGCCTAAATAGAATTCGTCGATAAAAGCGGTTAATTTATAATCATTCGGGGTATCAATTTGACCGAGACGCTCGCCTCGCGCAATACTTTGACCAACTTCGACGTTAAAGCCCGATAACCTGCCAGCAACGGGCGCCTTAACATTCATGTTATCGAGGTTTTGACGAGAAATAGCTAAGTTACTTTCTAAACGGCTACTAGTCTCTTTAAGAAAGGCCAACTGCTCGCCTTGCATACGAGCATCAGATTGCTGACTTTCAATGGTTAATGCCAAGCGGTCTTGATACCATCGTAAGGTATCAGTTTTATCTTCTAATTGAGATTGAGTGATTGCGCCTGTGGAAATTAACGATTGTGCACGCACAACCTCGCGTGTTAACAACTTAATTTGGTGTTTAATATCAACAATATTACGTTTATGCTGTAATCGATTTTGCTCTAAACTCAACTCAATTGAACGCATATTATTAAGTTGTTCGGCAACGCGAGTTTCATTACTCAAAACACTTAACTGTAGTGATGCATTAGAGAGCTGCACAATTAAGTTTCCCGGTGTTAGATCAGCCCCATCTTCAACGAGAATTTTTTCAACCCGTCCCCCTTCTATAGCATCTAGATAGACAGTTTTTGCCGGTGTTACCCGGCCTCGAATAGGAATAAAATCTTCAAATATACCCAAGGTCACTTCAGCAATAACAAGGCGACTATTATCGACTGTTAACACCTTACCGGTACTTTTCATCGAAATAACATAACCAATAAAAATAAGCAGGCTGATCAGCAAAGTAGTCATGACTGCTTTTTTAAGCGAACTGGTGCCAGTGATTACTTTTCTATCCATAGCCGAGCTTGAAGTTGCTTTACTTACCGAGCTAAGTGCTGCTGTGCTTTTGGTCATCATACCCTTACCATTAAAATGCAATTGGCCTAAGCCAAAAAAATGTGTCGATACTAGCGATACTATTATCAATAATCATTCCAAAGTTATACTTGACTGTTTTGTATAGTTTTTTAATAAAAATGATAAAATTATTGGTAATTTAACTGTACGTTTATGAACAGTAAGTGTACGTTAGTGAACACTTTAATGAATAATGTGAGCAACAAAAAAGTTATTAAGGACATCGACCCGTGAAAAAAGCAGGCAAGATCCTCATTGTTGATGACGATGAAGATATCTTAACGGCAGGTAAATTATTGCTGCAACGCCATTTCTCGCATGTGAGCACGTGTAATATGCCGGATCACATTCCGCATTTTATTAGCGATCAGCATTTTGATGCCATTTTACTTGATATGAATTTTGGCCCGGGCGAAAGCTCAGGGGCACAAGGCTTTTATTGGCTGCAAAAAATTTTAGAAATAAAACCAGAGAGTGTCATTATTATGATCACTGCACACGGCGGCGTTAATGTCGCCGTAGAAGCAATGAAACTGGGTGCTACCGACTTTATTGCCAAACCTTGGCAAAATGAAAAGGTCATTGCCACCGTATCAACGGCTGTATTATTAGGTAGAAGCCGCAGTGAGGTGCAAGCGCTGCGTGAAACTAATAAAGTCTTAGTGCAGGCAAGTAACGCAGTTAATCAACAAAATATGTTAGGTCATTCAGCGGCCATGCAACATATTAAATCGCTGATTTCTCGTGCTGCACCGAGCGATGCCAATGTTATGATTCTCGGTGAAAACGGCACCGGTAAAGAGCTCGTAGCCCGAGAAATTCATCAACAAAGTCATCGTGCCCAGCACGTTTTTATGTCGGTTGATTTAGGAGCTATTAGCGAAAACCTTTTTGAGAGCGAGCTTTTTGGCCATAAAAAAGGCGCATTCACTGGCGCACAACATGACAGAATAGGTAGGTTACAGGCTGCAGACGGCGGCACTTTATTTTTAGATGAACTAGGTAATTTGCCCTTACATTTGCAAGCAAAATTACTTACGGTGCTCGAGCAACGCAAAGTCACACCGCTGGGTGAGAATAAAGCGGTGCCATTTAATGTGCGTGTTGTATCAGCAACCAATTTAGCCAAAGAAAGCTTGCAAAATGAGCAGTCATTTCGCCAAGATCTGTTATTTCGATTAAATACTGTTGAAATTAACTTGCCACCACTACGTCAACGCAGTGAGGACATTCCTTTGTTAGCTCATCATTTTGTTGATTATTATGCGAAAAAATATCAACAAACAAACCCCAGTAATAAAAAACTAACCGCCGAAGCATTAACGGCAATATCGGCATATGCTTGGCCCGGTAATATACGGGAACTACGCCATGCCATTGAGCGAGCCATGATATTAAGCCAATCAGACATGCTGGTAGCAGCAGATTTTCAACTGGATAGTGGCAATCACTCGAACGCTAAGCAACCAGCACAAAGTGCTATAGCTAAACCTAATCCAAGCGTCACTCAAGCTAATAGCGCAACTGAGTTAACGATGCCCGAAGCGCTTAACTTAGAGCAAATAGAGAAAAATGCAATAAATCTAGCGCTAAAAAAACACCGATTTAATATTAGTCATACCGCTAAAGAACTCGGTTTAACTAGAGCTGCACTGTATCGCCGGATGGAAAAACATGGACTTTAACAGATTTTCACGCCTTATCGCGGCACGAGCTGTGCTTGCAATGTTAAGCTTGATATTGCTCTCACAGGCACTAATACATGATGGCTATCAGGTAACCAGTGCAGTGTTAATCATGGTAGTCGTTTGCCAGTTTGTTGAGCTAACCCGTTTTATTAGTAAAACAAATACTGAGTTAGTACGCTTTTTTGACGCCATTCGCCATGCTGATTTTTCACAACGTTTTGAACTTAAACAACTCGGTCATGGTTTTGATGAATTAGGCGTGACCTTCACCGATATCCTAGCTCGCCTGCAACAGGTTCGCGCCAATCAAGAAACCGAATTACGTCAAACTAAAGCCATTTTAGAACATGTCCCTGTGCCCTTAATTAGCATCAATCAACACGGCAAAGTGACGTTATTAAATAATAGTGTCAGGCGTTTATTTGGCAGCAATACCGTGACCCATATTGATGATTTTGCCAAGTTCAGTGCCGATTTACCGAAAAAATTGTTAGCAATCCTCGCCGGGCAACACACACTAGTAAACATCAATATTGATGAAATGGAGCATAAACTCATTGTTTCGGCTACCGAAATAACTACGGCATCTCAGCGCGAAACGTTACTGAGCATGCAAGATATTCAAAGTGAGCTTGCTCGAGCGCAGCTTCAAGCCTGGCAAGAGCTAGTTAGCGTGTTAACCCACGAAATTATGAACAGCATAACGCCAGTGGCATCACTGGCCAAAACCACGGTTGATCTTGTCGGTGATGTTAAAGAAAAGACAGCAAACTTACCGAGTATTAACCAAGAGATTAACCAAGAAATCAACCGAGAAATCAACCAAGATTTGCTCGATATCTTGGGCGCAGTAAAAACAGTCGCAAGACGCAGTGATGGTTTAATGCAATTTGTTACCAGTTACCGCAGGCTCACACATTTACCGACCGCTAATAAAAAATGTGTATCGGTGGCAACCTTATTCACTCATGTCACAACCTTGGCTAGCGAAAATTGGCAAGATAATGAAATTCAACTCAGCAGTAATATCAACCCGCCAACATTAGATTTTCATGTGGATAACGACATGATTGAACAAATATTACTGAACCTGTTACTCAATGCTGAACAGGCTTTTGCCGCCAATAACGAGCATGACAAAGTCGCAAAAATCAACTTAAAGGCATTTTTAAGTCTGCGTGGTCATGTGGTTATTGAAGTCGCCGATAATGCCACAGGTATTGACACCGAAAACCTATCAGACATTTTTGTGCCCTTTTTTACCACCAAAAAACAAGGCTCAGGTGTTGGTTTAGCGTTAACTCGACAAGTGATGCTTGCCCACAATGGTAAAGTATCTGTGCGAAATAATAGCCAAGGTGGTGCTACCTTTAGCTTAACTTTTTAGTGCTAATAACCGGCAAATAACAACTAGCAGTGCTATGCATAATGAATAAAACCCCAGTTTAATTAAAAGTTCAATTGAATACAGAGAGCCTCTGAGATAATCTTATATTGTCGAGTTGGAACTTAGCCTTAAATTCACTGGTTAACTCCGCTATATCTTCCTCCATAAAACTCCCGCTCATCATCACCAGCTAAAACTAACGCTGAGTATGAAAAAAATAACCGCTTAATTGCTAAGTTTTTCCTTAATTAAACACAAAAGCCTTGTTGCCGTTAATTTATTGATGCCATTAGCATCTACCTCGAACGCTATTACTCTACTCATACGTTTGGTCTCAAACAAGCTAATATGGCTGTCATACAGTATTCATTTAAGTGTAAGAAAAAGTTCACAAGTAATACTGATAATTAAATTAATCAATAAAAGCTCCATTTTGAAATCATTAATTACTCTGATGACGAGGAGGTGACATGAAGATTCTAGAAATTGTTCACAAACACGATGTCTTTACCTTTGCTTGGGTACTAGCACACACCAAAAAACAAGCAATGATTCGCATCGCTAAGTTTATTTCAAAGACGGCTGATGGTCATCTATATGTCGTTGCCGCACTACTGACATTAGTATTTCAAGCGTTCGATTTATTTCTGCTGTTAATTACTGCCTTTAGCATAGAGCGGTCGCTTTATACCATCTTTAAAAAGGGCTTTAAGCGTAATCGACCCGCCAATATTTTAAATAACTACCAGAGTTTGGTTACGCCAAATGATGAATTTAGTTTTCCTTCTGGGCACACATCTGCTTCTTTTATGATGACAACGATTATCAGTGTGCTCATGCCAGCGTTATTACCTGTATTTCTCATTTGGGCAATTGGCGTTGGTACCTCCAGAGTAATACTGGGTGTGCATTTTCCGACAGATATCTTAGCTGGCGCAGTGCTTGGCACTTCAGTTGCCTTTCTTTCACTTAATCTTATTGGTCATTTATGAAAATACTTTTCGGGGTTCAAGGCACTGGCAATGGTCATATCACCCGAGCAAGAGTGTTAGAGCCACACTTGAGAGCCGCAGGAGTTGAGCTCGACTTCTTATTCAGTGGTCGCTCTCCAAAGCACTATTTTGATATGGAACAATTCGGTGATTACCGCTGTTTAGCAGGTTTAACATTTACGGTTGAGCGCGGCAAAATTAACGTCTTTAAAACCTTAGCAAATAACAAACTGATGCAGTTTTTTAAAGACATTAGGCAGCTAGATCTCAGTGACTACGACCTTATTTTATCTGACTATGAGCCTATTTCCGCTTGGGCGGCACGTCGCCAAAATAAGACCTGTATTAATGTCAGCCACCAAAGTGCCTTTAACTTTGCTATTCCTATCGAAGGAGACTCTTTGCTCACCCGCACATTAATGAAGTGGTTTGCCCCGGCAGACATTAAATTTGGCTTGCATTGGCATCATTTTGGTCACCCTATTCTGCCACCGCTGATCGATGTCAAAGAACAACCATTAGCCATAGAAAAAAATAAAGTCGTCGTTTACCTTAATTTTGAAGCGGTGCAAGATGTTATTCCGCTGTTGCAGAAATTTCCGAACACCAATTTTTACTACTATGGCCCACATGAACGCGCTGAGCAGCTTGACAATGTATTTTTACGGCCGTTATCTCGTGCTGGCTTTCAACATGATCTCGCCAGTAGCGAAGGGGTGATCACGAATGCTGGCTTTGAACTGGCCAGTGAAGCATTGTTTCTTGGTAAGAAGATTCTGGTCAAGCCCATCACTGGTCAAATGGAGCAATATTCCAATGCCCTTGCTCTGCAAAAATTAGGGCTAGGTATGTCGATGACTTCACTCGATGAAGACATTATAAAAGCGTGGTTACAAGCGCCAGAAAATGCACGCTGTATTTATCCCGATGTTGCAAAAACTATCGCTAATTACCTTACTCAACAAGATTTCAACAATTACGATGATAGTCAATTAACTTCACTATCTCAAAAGCTCTGGGCATTAACGTCTATGCCAGCCATCCCTGCTGAAGTTATAAAGCCCATTTGTGAGTAATCATTGAGGTATAGAAAATTAAAAGCTATCAAGGTAAATAAAGCTCTGTTGCCATCGTCATTAAGTTGTTATACAAAGTTAAAACTAATATCCATAAAATATGTAAAGCTAGTTAGCACCAACAAACCTGGAATCATTAAGTATTATTTCCCTAGGCGTTAAAGAGTGTTTAACTGTACTGGTATTTGACTGATAATTACCACATCGGAATCACAAACCCTGCTTTTAGCGCGGCTTGTCTATGGTAAAAATGAGGACTATAGCTTGGGTCAGTGGTCATGCCGACAAAATGCATTCTAGAAGGAAAGAAGACTATACTGATTTCATGCCATAACTGATCTTCAATCGCATGAATTTCTTTGCTGCGAATTACCGTTGCAATTGTTCTACTGAGAACAGCAGGGTATGCTCCAGTACGCAAGACCTGCTTAATAGAGGCATTGCCATAGCGCTCTGTATAGACTTTTTCATCTGACGGAGTAGGGTTTTCTTGAGCTTCTTTACTGCCAATTGGATACTGGGCATAGGGGTTGAATTGAAAAAAGCCTAGCATAAGGACAGGATCTTTCCATGTGCTCGTAGCTATTAAGTTTTCAGTATTTGGTAACCCTATCACTCCTCCATAATCTTCTTTTAGCTTGTCCAAGCGCAATTTTCCTTCTGTCGCACTAAAGTCTTTAACAAAAGGGGAAAACTTAGCAAGTATAGACGACGCCATAGACAAGACATTGCCAATACTAGATTTAAACAAAGGCAGTGTTAAAGGCTCAATAGCGAGCACCGTAAGTTTGCTCTTACCACTGTGTTTTTCAAGCAGATCAGCCGCGCGTTGTGCAATAATTCCTGAAGAGAACCAATCTAGGGTTAGTAGTGCGCCAAATTGACTACCCTCATCAAATAGACAGGTAAACTTACGTTGTCCCTTTTGTTTTTCAATAACGTGCTGGCTACCTTTTCCTCAACCATTATCCGACCAAAAACCAAGTAATGCGACAACATTTTTATTTGAGGCTAAATTAGAAAAGCTAGGCTCTACTTTTTCTTTTTCAAATTGATTGGCTGAATCAATATTCATAGTCTGGTTTTATTCCGCGTCTATATAATTAGAGTTTTGGAGTAGCTCCAGGTACTTTTTTGTTAGTGTTCGCCCAATAATACAGATATTATTAGTACTCCCATGACGATGCCAACAAGCAAGTATCATGGCAATTCATCGCTAAAGTATTATTCTGCGAAGTGATTTATAGGGTTAATTATGCACGGCAATCATTGCTGACACTTTCTATGATGGCTAAGCTTAGTATCCGTTAACATCTTATTTAAGATATTAGCTATAGGGTGATGATTATACAAGTGAGCACCTGATGTCACTTCGTAAGTAAAAATAGTAAGTTGTAACAACATACGAACCAGTCATCTCATTAAACACATCGGCTAACGGCACTGATACTGAACAAAATACACTAGTCAGAATTTGCTACAAATGATCCTCTAAATAAAATTGCGTTAAGGTGTTTAGTGTGATTTATTGAAACCGCGCTAAAGCGCAATGGCAAGCCAACTGAATGATAAAACGATGGCGAGTCTTGTAAGTGAAAATGAAGATGCGGCTCTGTTGTACTGCCAGTAAAGCCACATTGGCCAATTAGTTGACCTGCTTTGACTTTATCCCCCGCTTTTAAGGGGATAGAACCTTTGACAAGATGCGCATAAAACCCATATTCGTTCTGTTCATGCTTAATCACAATGTAGTTACCGGCAGCTTGTTTTGAAAAAGGATTAATAAAAAACCAACCTACTAATGGTGATTTTGATTCGCTACAGACAACTTTAACCACCTCACCATCTGCAGCAGCGAGGATATCTTGGCCGTAACACAGGTAATGGCCGACTTCAAAACCAGTTTTCTTATGCCTTTTGTAATCACTATCTGCCATGACAAAGTCGTAGGCGTAACGCTGATTAAGTACTTGCCATGAGTGCGAAGTTTGCTGTGTATTTCCACCGTGATAAATCAACCAAGTGCCACGAAAAGGAAGGCGATAGCTAGCTTTTGTTTTATAGTTTTCAATCGTGGCTTCACGGCCTCTAATTCTCGCGCTTACCCGGATCATACCAAAGGTCAACCGCAACTGTTGAACAAAAAGGAAGGGATTAAACAGTGATATAAAATTTGAAGTAACAAAAATAAAGCTTTTAGCTAACACTCCCAATTTACCGGATAAGCCTGGCATTGGCCAAAAATAGGCGGGATGCTTGTCTTCCACATTGTTTGCAGTTTTATTATTTAACTTGTTAAATAATAAAACTGAGAGGAAATAACAAGCGAAATACACTGCCCAGTTGTAAGTGTTCTGCCACTCTAGGTTGATAAATCTTGTCGTAAAAATCTTAATTCCTGTCGCTACAGTTAACGCCAGCAACAGTGGATATAGCCATCTAAAACTACTAGAGGATTGTTGAATATCTTGTTCTGTCGTCATTTTTTATTGCAGCTCAACACTAAATTCATATTGATATACTAGCTAATTCTCCACAATAGTAGTATCACAACAAGTAAGGTATCATTATTTGATACCAGAATAATTAAAAAAGATACTAACTATGGATAACTTGACTAATTATCAACCCGTTTTAGGCATGGCCATTAAAAATGGCCTAGCCATAATCAAAGCTGAATTAAAAACTAAAGGGATAAAATATGCCGAACTTGCCGAGTTGATGGGGACATCGGAAGTTACTGTAAAACGCATGTTGAACAACGACACCATATCCTTATCACGAATGATGTTCTTAGCGCAATTATTGGACCTAGAACTCGCTGAACTGATAACTCAAGTTGGCCGCAGTAAAGCTAAGCATAGCTTTTTTAACGAAAGCCAAGATCAAGCTTTTTACGATAACCCTAAGCTATGGTCTTACTTTGTAGAACTGTTTTACAACCACAAGTCACCTGCAGACATTGAAAAAGAATTTAACCTTAGTCAATTATCGACCTATAAGTATCTCAGAGCGCTTGATAAAATTGGACTGATCTTGCTAGCGCCAAAGAACAATTTCACCTTTTTAGTAAAAGCTCCGATTGGATTCAACAAAAATAGTAAGGTGATCAATCGCCACATCACTCATATGATGGAAGTAAGTTACAAGGCTGTCATGTTAAATAACCAAAAAGATGATGATTATTTTTTACGAGTAAAGCCGATGAGGTTGTCAAAACCGGTATACCTCAAATTAATTGAAGAGCTCAAAGAAGTGATGGACAAGTACGCACAAGTTTCAGAGATCGCTTTCGCTGATGCTCAAGATTATCAAGTGGTATTTACAGGTCATCGTTTAATTGTTGAAGATCTGCAAAGCGAGGGCTTATAACAGTTCAAATAGCTCATAAACATTGTCTTTTTCGAACCTGAATACCAATACTTTAAGCATCAACGAAAAATGATAAATGCACTAGTGATGGCATTTTCTCGCTTTTGTGAAGTGAAGACCAACAAGCCATATTATGTTTACATCGCATCCGCCAAGGGGCTATCAAAGATAGAACCGCACGGATAAATCGATTACGAGGCTTAATTGCTGAATTTGGTATCATCATGCCTAAAGGTCGTTATCCAGCACAAAAAGCCATTGCAGGTATTTTGGAAGATGATGAAAACAGTTTACCTTTCATCGCTCGTGAATTACTCGATGATTTATGGCAAAGCATTAAAAACCACAATTAAGAAACCCTTAAGCATGATAGAAAGCTATACGCTTTGGCTAAGCAAATAAAAGCCGCTAAGCCTAATATGACTATTCTAGGCATTGGTTAAATTACCGCAACCGCAGTAGTTGCTACCGTAAATGATGCGAAACATTTTGATAGCAGTAGCTCGAGCGAAGCGACCCAAGCCAGCGAGTATTTGTCCGGTTGATTGGTTTGTTATCTACGGATCTACACCAACAATGATATCCGTAATAAGAGGGAAGCCCTCATGACACCCGTTTAACCATACTTTAACGTTTTTACCTGCCATCTTGGCAGATAATAAGGTGCTATACATTAACTGTTTCCTTTCGAAATCACCCGCAGTTAACTTCAGCATGTATTGATTTTTGTGTGTACACCCCGCATTTTTCATTTCTACGTCCATTATGACCCCTACTTTCCAACCATTGGTTTGTATACGAGTGATTTTGCCTATATTGCTATATTCGCCACTAAATGCTGAAGTAGAGCAAATAGATAATATTAGTAAAAGTATTTTTTTCATAAATTTCCTCGAGTAGATAACGCCCAAGTAATGGGCTAAAAATTGTTGGCTAACAATAAGCAACGCAGGAGCAAAAGCCAACTGTTTTTAGTCCTGATTTATTTTCTTGTTATGTGCTAATTAACACACTCAACTTCTTTATTGTTTATTAAACAAACTTTTGAATCCGTAACCTTTTCAAATGAATCACCTAACTTAATTAAAGAGGGGTTTAAAATTATTCTAGAGCTTGAGAAGCGTTTTAACTTTCCATTTTTTAATTTGATTTCAATTCTAGGAACACCATGATTTCTAGATTCCCACTCAATAAGAGCAACACTTCCTTTTGCTGAGAACCGAACAGGACTGTTACGATCCCAAATGCTATTAAGTAAGCCTAAACCTAAAATGGGAATAGCCAACAAAACAAACTTAAAAAATTTAGGCATAGTTCCTCTTAGCACATAACGCCCTGTCAATAGGCAAAATAATGTAAAACCGTTTCTGGACAGGCTTAAATTGCTCAGATACATCATCCATAACTGAGTAATATTCCAAATAAACTGACAGCTTGTTATGGATACTTGACCGTAATATCCGCACCATAATATTCATTTAGTTCATATCAATGTGTCATACTTTCAGTCACTTATGAACCTAAAATGATTTAGTATAGCAACGTTTTGGGTATTACTAAGAAGCTTCAGTAATATCCAAGTCAACAAAAGCCACTATTTATTATTTATCAGTCACTTAAAAATCAAGCTTAATTGAGTTTATTACGGCAACGGCTCAGTAAGATGACAAAGTTAATTGATTAAACGCATATATGCCAAAAATGGCTTTAAAAAATAGAGCAAGTATTCTAAAAAACACTTTACAAGAGTAGAGTTCTTACTCTATAGTAAGCTTGTTCTTAAGCGAACACTTATTGTAATAATTTTTATAGCTTCCCCATAAGCTAATATGCCGATGCACTTCTTATTATGTTGTTAAGAAAATGTCATCGGCTTTTTTCTGTTTTAAATTCAATATAACTGCTACCCAAGGTTGTTTTTATCAAGCTAAATCAACTTATCATCACTTAGCTTGCAATATAGCGTAACTAAGGTTACTTGCTCTTACATACTCTTTAATAGATTTTTAACATAGTCGTCAAATAAACTAACAAGCCGTTTTAGTTAGGAAAAATCACTATTGACTGCAATAATCAATATAGCAACCATGCTTTCATATAATAAAAAGTAGGAATTAAAAAACGTTATGTCAGAATCTTCTTCAACCAATCCCCTGACAACACCAGAAAAAAGCGCCTCTTTGTCAAATAAGAAAATAACAATCTTATTAGAACTCATGCAATTTATCCGACCATACAAAACCCAAATATTTGCAGCCTTTTTTGCACTTATTTTTACTGCAGCGTTAATGTTATCGGTTGGTCAGGGTGTACGAATGTTAATTGATGAGGGCTTTGCACAACAATCCTTGCAACAGTTACAGCATGCTGTTTTTTTTATCTTAGCCATAACCCTGCTGATTGCTTGTGGTACTTTTTCTCGTTTTTATTTAGTTTCTTGGTTAGGCGAGCGAGTAAGCGCTGACATTCGCTTAGCCGTTTTTAATCATATAATTAGCTTGCATCCCAGTTATTTTGAAACCAATGGCAGTGGCGATATTATGTCACGTATCACCACGGATACGACATTATTACAAAGTATCATTGGCTCTTCTTTTTCGATGGCAATTCGCAATGTATTAATGCTAGTGGGTGCTGTCGTGATGTTATTCGCGACCAATATTAAATTAACGTTTATTGTTTTATTATCCGTGCCCTTTATTTTAGTGCCGATATTATTTTACGGTCGAAAAGTAAGGAAACTCTCGCGAAAAAGTCAAGATTCCATGGCTGATGTCGGTAGCTATGCGGGTGAGGCTATTGAGCAGATTAAAACCGTACAAAGTTATACTCATGAGCAGCATGAAAGGCAGTCTTTTGCCAAGGAAGTAGAAAAATCTTTTCTAATTGGTCGTCGTCGTATCAAACAAAGGGCGACGTTAATTGCCGGTGTCATCGTTATTGTATTTGGTGCCATAACAGGCATGTTGTGGGTAGGCGGCAGTGATGTTATACAAGGCAATATGAGCGGTGGTGATTTAGGTGCCTTTGTTTTTTATGCTATTTTAGTAGCTTCTTCATTGGCAACTATTTCAGAAGTGCTAGGAGAGTTGCAACGAGCCGCTGGTGCAACCGAGCGTTTGGTGGAGATATTGCAAGTTAACAGTCATATTTTACCGCCGAGTGAAAATACAACACCTGCTAATGGTCTTACCGCTGAAATATTTTTTGAATCGGTTAGCTTTCATTACCCTTCAAGACCCGATCAAACCGCGACCCAAGCACTTAATTTAATGGTAAAACAAGGTCAGGTATTGGCCTTAGTCGGTCCTTCAGGTGCTGGTAAATCAACCTTATTTGAATTGTTGCAACGCTTTTATGATCCACAAAAAGGGCGTATTACCCTCGGTGGAGTAGATATTCGCCAGCTAGATCCCAAAGAACTTCGCCAACAAATGGCATTAGTGCCTCAACAACCGGCTTTATTTAGTAGTGATGTCTTTCACAATATTCGCTATGGCAAACCAGAAGCGAGCGATGAGGAGGTAATTAGCGCTGCTAAAAAAGCCCATGCGCATGAGTTCATTGAAAATCTGCCTGAAGGCTATCATAGTTTTCTCGGTGAGCGAGGAGTGAGACTGTCTGGCGGTCAACGACAACGTATTGCAATCGCTAGAGCTATTCTAAAAGACCCATCTATTTTATTATTGGATGAAGCAACCAGTGCCTTAGATAGTGAAAGTGAACACCATGTACAGCAAGCACTAAAAGAGTTAATGCGTGATCGGACAACAATCATTATTGCTCACCGCCTCTCTACCATAAAACATGCCGATGAAATCGCCGTATTAGCACAAGGTAAATTAGTGCAAGTGGGTAACCATGATTCGCTATTAAAAAGCTGTCAGCTATATCAACGTTTAGTCCAGTTGCAATTTAAGCAATTATCTTAATGGCTCAGTGCGTTTGAGCGACAAAGAAGGGAGAACACATCTGGCGTTCTCCTTTGGATGGCCTGAACAGCCATAGGTTTTATTGGCTAGCTTGTTCAGCTTCACCTTCATCCGTGTCTTGGGCAAGCCAATCACAGATAATAGTATCTGCTTGCTCTGCTCCCGTGCGTTTTAATGATGAAAATGCGTGTACTTTAATATCAGCTTCTAACGATGATAATGCCTTTTTAACAGCCAAAACTTGTGCACTACGCTTACCTTGAGACAACTTATCACATTTAGTCAGCAATACTAAAACAGGTAAATCACTATCAACAGCCCAGTGGATTAAATCTAGATCTAAATCCTTAAGCGGGTGACGAATATCCATTAAGACCACTAAACCTTTTAACGCCTCACGTTTCTCAAGGTATTCACCTAATGCTTTTTGCCACTTTTTCTTCATTTCTAAGGGCACTTTAGCAAAACCATAACCAGGTAAATCAACCAAACGCCTGTTTTGTGCAACTTCAAAAACATTAATAAGTTGCGTTCGACCCGGGGTTTTACTAATGCGCGCTAAACCTCGTTGATTGGTTAACGTATTCAAAGCACTAGACTTACCGGCATTAGAACGACCAGCGAAGGCAACTTCAATCCCGGAGTCATTGGGTAATCGGCGAATATCTGGGGCGCTGATGGTAAAGGTGGCTTTGCTTAAATGTATCTTTGTAGAAGACAAGGGCTTAACTCATTAAAAAATTTTCAACATTATAGCTTTTTTCTATCAGTTTTATTATTAAAAAAAAGTACAAAACGGTGAAACTGGCTATTTTTTTCGAGGATTTTTCTTCACAACTGTTACACAGGGCTAATATTCGTGTAAAATGTCGATAGAACTATCATACTTTTTTATCATATTTAATTGATTAGTGATTATTTTATATCAAATGGTCCAATTGGTATTAGTCAAACAGCTATTAAATTAATGACAAGCAGAGAGCAACTCAATGAAAAAAATTATCTTTTCGCTATTTATAGCCTTAGGTTCTATAGGGGCTGTACAAGCAGCCGACGTGAACGCAGGCAAAGAAAAATCTGCAGCTTGTAGTGCCTGTCATGGTCCTACCGGTGTTAGTGCTAGCCCGATGTTTCCTAACCTTGCCGGGCAAAATGATGCTTACATTATTCAGCAATTAAAAGATTTTAAATCAGGTGCGCGTGCTAATGCTATGATGGCTCCAATGGCAGCTAATTTATCTGAACAAGATATGGCTGATATTGCAGCATATTTTGCTAGCTTACCTAATTCAATTGAGCAAGCAGCTGCCGCAGCAAGTTCAGACACAGGTTCAGATGCTGCGCCAGCAAGCGTACCCGTTGCCGGCAATGTTGACATTGTTGCTTCTACACCAGCAGCTGCATTATATCCCGGTGATGTTGCTGCAGGAAAAACTAAAGCAGCAACCTGTGCAGCTTGTCATGGTGCTGATGGTAATAGCTTGGTACCTATGTACCCAAGTCTTGCAGGGCAAAGTGCTACATATATCGCTAAACAACTTGCAGAATTTAAATCAGGTGTACGTAAAAATGATGTCATGGCGGGCATGGCGGCAGCATTATCACCTGAAGATATGCATGACTTAGCAGCCTTCTTTGCAGTGCAAACAGCCAAGCCAGGTACAGGTGAAACAGACCTTGCAGGCAAAAAGTTATACTTTGGTGGCGATGCAGCAAATGGTATCGCTGCGTGTATAGCGTGTCACGGTGTTAACGGTAAAGGTATGAAACAAGCTGGCTTTCCAAGCCTTGCTGGACAAAGCAAAGATTACTTGAAAACACAACTTGCTAGCTTCCGTAACGGTAGCCGAAATAATGATAACAACGGCATGATGCGTAATATCGCCATTAAATTATCTGATGCCGACATTGATGCAGTGGCACAATATATTTCTTCATTAAAATAATGAAAGCATGGTTGCTTAATGAATGACTAACAAAAGCAGCGTTTATCGCTGCTTTTTTTTTCTGGACTTTATAAAAAAACTTATTTAGAGATGAGCAATAAAATTAACCCATCACATTTTGTCGCTTGTCAGCAATGTGATGCTTTATATGACAAGCCGCAATTAAAGCAAGGCCAAATAGCTAAGTGTAGTCGTTGTGGTAGCACCTTAATAGAGCGCAAGGTCGACTCTATTGAGCGAAGCTTTAATTGGTCGTTGGCAGGCTTAATTTTTATGTTACCTGCAATATTACTGCCCATTATGGGGGTAACTTTGGCAGGTCAATTTCATCAAGCCTCCTTATTTGATTGTATTTTGGTTTTGATCGATCGCGGTTTTTTCATGATCGCTTGCCTGGTTTTTCTGTTTGCTATTGCGGTACCTATGGTTCGCCTTGTTGGTGCGCTTTACCTCTCTTACTGCTTTAAATTCAATAAGTTAAATCCATCATTGCTAGTGTTTTTTCGTGCATATCATCACCTTGACCATTGGGCTATGCTTAATGTCTTTATGTTAGGCATTGTGGTTTCTATGTATAAGTTGATCGACGATACTGAGCTATCGGTCAATCTTGGTTTATTCTCATTTATCCTCTGGCTTATCTGTTCCACCATGGCTGCCATAGCACTTGACCAAGATTATATTTGGGATAAATTAGAACGTACTTTTCCACGGAGTTGTGATGATAAAAACTGCAAAAGATAATGGCCTGGCATTATGTCCCAAATGTCACAAACTCAATGTCTTAACTGCAGAGCCACAGCAATGTAGCCGTTGTCATGGCAAATTTTATCATCGTAAAAATAATAGTCTACAATATACCTTAGCTTGGAATATTGCTGCCTTATTAGCTTTCATTCCTGCAAACTTATATCCAATTATGATCGTATATCAATTTGGTATTGGCCGTGAGGCGAGTATTTTATCAGGCATTGGTGAGTTTGTTAGCCATGGTTTATACCCTATTGCCATTATTATCTTTACCGCCAGTATCATTGTCCCGTTAATAAAAATTATTGGTTTATTTGTGTTAGTTTATAAAGCGCATACCGGCATACGGTTAAAGCCTGATAAAAATAGTAAAATGTATCATATACTTGAGTTTTTAGGGCCTTGGTCAATGCTCGATGTATTTGTAGTTGCTTTGATGGTCGCAGTTGTAGAGCTGGGTTTTGTTACCTCAGTTGCTGCTGGCCCGGCAATTAATTACTTTACCATAACCGTAGTGTTTACCATGTTTGCAGCCAATAGCTTTGACCCCCGTTTATTGTGGGATAAAAATCAACATATAGATACTGACAAAGCTGAGTTATCAAATAGATTAACAATAACTTACCCAGAACGTTACCAAAAGAGAAAGGATAACAATGCCCAATAAAAAAGACATTGCTGGCTCAGAAAACAATCAAAATAAACCTAATATTCAAGCCGAAATTGTGCCTCGACAGGGTATTTCTATCATCTGGTTTGTACCCTTTATTGCACTAATTTTTGGCTTATGGCTGACAGTAAAAGTTATTTCAGAGCGAGGCACTTTTATTACCATAGAGTTTGAAAATGGCTCTGGCATAGTGCCCAATAAAACTGAGGTACGTTATAAAGGTTTGGTGACAGGTTTAGTTAAGAAAGTTGTGCCCTCTGCTGACTTACAACGCGTGATTGCTGAGGTTGAGATTTCTCAAAGTTTTACCGACTATCTCACACAAAATACCCGCTTTTGGTTAGTCAGTGCTGATATATCATTACAAGGTGTTTCCGGGTTAGATACCTTAATTTCTGGTAGTTATATTAATATTATGCCAGACACTGATGAGATGGCAGAAAGCCAAGATCACTTTGTCGCCTTAACAGAAGCACCTGCCTTAGATATGTCGACGCCAGGCTTACATCTAACCTTACATACCGATGTACTGGGTTCAATCAGTGCAAACTCACCAATAAGCTTTAAACAAATTCCGATTGGTTATGTCACTGGCTATCAGTACATTGAAAGTAGCAAAAAAATTGCTATCAATATCTTCATCGAGCCTGAATATGCCCATTTAGTAAAGCAAAACTCATTATTTTATAACACCAGTGGCGTGCAAGTTACTGCCTCGCTTTCTAGTGGTGTCAAAGTCAATACTGATTCGTTAGCGTCTATCATCGCAGGAGGAATTTCTGTTGATACTTTAAGCTATCAAGCCGAATTGCCTCCGGCGACAAACGGTCAAACATTTACCCTACATCCTGATTTTCAGTCCGCCGAAATGGGTCATGAAGTGGAACTCACTTTAGATTGGAATTCAGGCATTGATCATAATGCCGCGATATTGTATCAGGGCTTAACCATAGGGGTTATTGAGTCTTTTAGCAAGATCGACCCGGTTAGCAGAAAAATTACCGCCATCGCCAAAGTAAACCCTAGAGTTGTTCCTTACTTAACTGAACAGTCTCAGTTTTATATTGTTTCTCCACAAATAAGTTTGACTGGTGTTTCCAATGCAAAAACGTTATTAACGGGCACTTACATTAGTATAAGGCCGTCGTTAGAAGGTAAAGCGCGTAACAAATTTAAAGTATTTAATGCAAAACCGCCCTATCAATACAGTGAGCCTGGCTTACATTTAATGTTAACAAGCAACGATCGTAGCTCGTTACAAATTGGCAGTAATATATACTACAAACAGCAAGTTGTCGGTAATGTCCAAGCCATAGAAACGACAGCGCCAGAGCGTCATTTAATACATATTCATGTCTTACCAGAGTTTAGTCATTACGTGAATAAGAGCAGTCGCTTTTATAATAACTCTGGTGTAAAAGTATCAGCC
This sequence comes from Colwelliaceae bacterium MEBiC 14330, assembly GCA_040779365.1. GTDB lineage: Bacteria > Pseudomonadota > Gammaproteobacteria > Enterobacterales > Alteromonadaceae > Colwellia. The sequence goes on along the minus strand of JBFONR010000004.1, from coordinate 128,509 downwards.
AGCTTGCGTGGTGTTGATATTCAAGCACAATCTTTACAAAGTATATTAACCGGCGGTATTGCTTTTATTAACTTTGATAACCATCAAGTGCAAAGCAATTATGTCATTAATGGTGACAGTTTTTCGCTCTATGCTAATCGTAAATTGGCAGAACAAAAAGTCAGTTTTACCTTAACAACCTCTTTGAATGAAAACATCAGTGACAATACGCGAATTTTATTTAGAGGTAAGGAAATTGGCGCTATTCATCAAGTAATAAATCTAGGAGATCACCAACAAATTACCTTAGGTTTATTACCTGAGTATGAATATATATTAAAAGCCGATACACAATTTTATCTGGTTGAGCCAAGTCTTAGTCTATCAGGCTCTTCAGATACAGAAGCATTGCTTGGTGGTGCTTATATTACCTTTAACCTGGGTCAAAGCGAAGCCACTAAAAGCCAGTTTAACTTGTACAGTAAGGCGCCTATTAAATTGGCCAGTGCTCCAGGTTTACAACTTACCCTAGTCACCGAACATGCCAGTATGGCGACACCAGGTAGTGCCATTAGTTACCGAGGCATTGCTATCGGACAAGTTGATAATGTCAGCTTAGACAAAATTGACGATGTCATAAAAGTCAATATTACCATTGATGAAGAACATAAAGATTTATTAAAAAGTAATACTCGTTTTTATAATGCGGGCGGAATTAGTATTTCTGGTAGCCTTAGCGACTTTGTGGTGAAAACAGAATCGCTAGATGCTATTTTACGTGGTGGTATCAGTTTTTATAACCCTGAGAACTCAGTGGGTTCTGCTAGTGATATTGAAGAGTTAGCCAGCTTTACTTTATTTAAACATGAAGAGCATGCTAAACAAGCAGGTCAAAGTATTAGTATTCATTTCAATGATATTTCAGGTTTAAAAACAAATACTAAAGTCATTTACCAAGAACAAACCATGGGCGCAATTGAACGTTTAATCTTTAACGAAAATAAAGTTGGCGTAACGGCATTAATTTTATTGAATGAAGCGGGTAGTCAATATGCAACCCGTGGCACCAAGTTTTGGAAGATAGTCCCTGAAATTGGTTTAGTCGGTTCAAAAAATGTCTCCTCATTACTCGAAGGCGCCTTTATTGGCTTATTGCCATCCCATGAGCACAATGAACAAAAACAAACTGAATTTACCGCACTAGAGCTACCCCCTACGGTGGAGAAATTAGCTTATGGTCTTAATATCAAGTTGACCACTTCCCGACTCGGCTCAGTGCGTGTTGGCAACCCTGTTTTATACCGTCAGATTAAAGTAGGTAAAGTCATTGGTATTGACTTATCGCCAACAGCAGAGCAAGTTAACGTTTTTATTAATATCGCTAATCGCTATGCTCCTCTAGTTAGTAAAGAAAGTAAATTTTGGAATACCAGTGGTCTTCATATTGAGGCAGGTATTTTTTCTGGTGTAAATATTGATTCGGAATCAGTAGAGACCTTAATTGCTGGAGGTATAGCATTTGCGACACCAGAAATAACAACAACGCAAAGTGCTGCGCAAGCAAAACTGCCGGTCAGCTTTGTTTTGCATCAAGAACTTGATAGCGATTGGTTGGAATGGCAACCTAAAATAACCTTGGGTCAGGCCGCTAAAGTGATAGAGTAAAAAATAGAGTAAAAACATTAATTAATTACTTACATTTTAATTAGCTTAAGCGCTTTAACTTGGACGAATTCTCATTTATGTTAATCCAATCATTATTTAAGTTAACATAAGTAATTAATGAATAATCGCCTCCAAGCTTTATTGACCCAGTGGCTACCTGAAAAAGATGCTTGCCAGTGGGTACTTGCAAGCATCATAGAAACCCAAAGGTCTTCTTATCGAAAAGCTGGTGCCATGATGCTCATCAACAGCTTAGGCAAGAGCTATGGCTTGCTAAGTGGTGGTTGTCTTGAAGCAGACTTAAGGCGCCAAGCACAAAAATGTTGGCAAATGGGCACTCAACTTAGTGTTTGTTATGACATGCAAGATGATAACGATATTGCTTGGCAACTAGGCATTGGTTGCGGTGGTTTAGTTAAGGTCTTATTGCAACCAATTACTCATGAAAATAACTATTTAGATTTACTGACCTTAAAAAGCCACTTAGATAATCGTAACCCCTGTTTTTATTATATAGATACCTTTGCCACATCAACAGGTAATAAGGTCTTATCTCAGCCCGAACAGTCATTAGAGCCTTTAATAACAATCAAACCCGCACCTGCCCTCGTTATTTTTGGTGGCGGGGTAGATGCACAACCCTTAGTAAAACTAGCACATACATTAGGCTGGTATATCTGTTTAGTCGATAGTCGCACCAGTTATGCTAGACCCGCCTATTTTAGAGAAGCAGACAGGATTATAAATCACTCCTATGAACTATTAGAGCAGAGCTTACAATTACCTAAAGCAGATGCTGTGATTGTAATGCATCATAATGTTGCACTTGATGCGCACGCTTTGCGATTGATTCACGCTCAACATTGTTTTGCTGATATCAGCTATCTAGGTTTGCTAGGGCCGCAACATCGTACCGATCAAGTCATGGAAAAAGCGCAATTAAGCCCCAATGAACTTCCCGATAAATTAGCTAATCCGATAGGTTTTGACTTAGGTGGGGAGTTACCTGAATCGATTGCTTTATCAATGTTGTCACAAGCGCATGCGGCAATAGAGAAGGCATCAGGGAAGCCACTGGGGTACTACCAAAGTCAATCTCTGAAAAACTTTCAGCAAGTTATTGATCATGCAAGTTAATATTATTTTACTCGCAGCAGGCAAAGGACAGCGATTTGCGCAATCATGTTCAGATAGATCGGCTTGTTCAACCATAAAACAACTTGCAAACCTTAATAATAAACCACTTATTACCCATATAATTGAGCAACTATCCCCCGCATTGACCGAGCCAGAAGTCAATAAGATATTTGTCACTTTAGGCGCCAATAAAAACGCCATCCAATCAGTTTTACCGTCATATACCTCAGTTATTGCAAGTACCCATTGGACAGGTGGTATGGGCTATAGTTTGGCTGAATCCGTGTTTAGCATTCAAGCACAAAGCAGCCATATATTGATTGCCTTGGCTGACCATGCCTTGATAACTAGCGAGCATTATCACAGGCTTTTAGCGCAATGCCGGTATAACCCTAATAAAATAATTGCCACCTCTTGTGACGGTCAATTAATGGCGCCAGCTATTTTCCCTCAGCAGTTCTTCGCAAAACTAACTGACTTGCGAGGCGATAAAGGCGCAGGAGAACTATTAAAACAATATGCGGTGCACGTTGAGGCGGTAGCCAATGTGCTAGCAAAATCTGATGTAGATACTGTCGAGAACTTGGATCAGGTTCAACAAATACTACAAAACTCTTTAAATCAAGCAACTTCACACTGTCAAACCTGGAGTCAGTATGATCAAAATAACCCTTAATCAAAAAGTTATCAAACTCGATGTCGACCCGCAAATGCCATTACTCTATGCATTGCGAGATGAATTAAAACTCACCGGTACCAAATTTGGTTGTGGCGCAGGGCAATGTGGCGCTTGTACCGTACAAGTTAATGGTAAAGCGATGCGTTCTTGTGTACTGCCGATATCAGCGATAGCGGAACAAGAAGTTACCACCATAGAGGGCTTAACTAATACAGCAGGTCAAATAGGTGAAAGTGCTGTTCAGCTGGCTTGGCGTGAGTTTAAAGTACCTCAATGTGGTTATTGCCAAAGTGGGCAAATGATGAGTGCTGATGCCTTACTTAAAGCAATACCCCAACCTTCTGATGAACAAATCATTGAACATATGCAAGGTAACATTTGTCGCTGTGGCACCTACAAGCGCATAAAAGCCGCGATTAAGTCTGCCGCAGAGAAATCAACAAATAATGTTGCTGGCATATCAATAGACAATGTCCGCCAATTATCGAATGAAAAGCAAGGAGCATAACCGATGAAAGCAATTGAAAATGTCAGTCGTCGTGGCTTCTTAAAAGCAGTCGGGATTGCCAGTGGTAGCTTCGTTTTAGGGATCAAGCTCCCCTTAGCTCATGCTAAAACATCATTAAAATCAACATTTCATCAACTCAACTTCTTCGTTAGCATTGCTAACGATTCCACAGTAACTTTAGTTTGTCATCGCAGTGAAATGGGTCAAGGCATTCGAACCAGCGTACCACAAATTATCGCCGAAGAGCTTGAAGCAAATTGGCAACAAGTCAATGTAGTGCAAGCAAAAGCGGATACCAAATATGGTTCGCAAGGAACAGGGGGGTCAGCGTCAATTAGAAATCATTTTACCAGTATTCGTCAAATCGGTGCCGTTGCCCGTCATATGTTAGAACAAGCTGCGGCCAATATATGGCAAGTAGAACTCAATGCAGTAAAAGCCCAGCAGCACTTTGTTGTTCATACAGCAACAGGTGAAAAGATTAGTTTTGGTGAGCTTGCAAGCCATGCGGCAAAACTGACACCGCCTGAGAATGACAAGGTGAAACTTAAAAATAATGCCGATTTTTCACTGATTGGTAAGGACGTTGAGCTTGTCGATCTTGATGATATTGTCGCAGGTAAAGCAACCTATGCCCAAGACATTCAATTACCTAATATGCTTATTGCCACCATAGTAAGACCCCCTGTTGTCGGCGGTAAAGTGGCATCTTTTGATGCCACACAAGCGCTAAAGATAAAAGGTGTGGTCGATGTTATTCAACTCAAAGAAAGACCTCTGCCATTAACCATAAACCCTTTATCAGGTGTCGCGGTATTAGCCAATAATACTTGGGCAGCTCTTGAAGGCAGGAAACGACTGAAAATAAAATGGTTACATGGCGACAAACAAAGTCATAACAGTAAAGAGTTTAGTAAAAAGCTTGCTCTACAAGTGCAAACTAAAGGAGAAAAAGTTGCGCTAAAAGGTAATGTCTATAACCATCAATACCATGAGGAAAACACCGTTGAAGCTACCTATACTGTGCCTTACATTCATCATGCTTCTATGGAAACACCTGCCGCGACCGCTGTAGTAGAGGGTAACAAATGTACCATCTGGGCAGGCACTCAAAACCCGCAATGGGCGCAACGAAACGTCGCGCGCGAGTTAGGCTTAAGCAAAAATGAACTAGACAATATCGAGCTTAATGTCACCTTAATGGGTGGCGCTTTTGGCCGTAAATCAAAAGCAGATTTTATCGTCGAAGCGGTAGAATTAGCTAAAGCAAGTAAACGCCCAGTCAAGGTTATCTGGAGTCGAGAAGATGATACCCAGCATGGCTTTTATCATTCTATTTCGGCAAACTACTGCAAAGCAGAACTGACCAAAAATGGCAGTGCTGATCATTGGATCAGTCGTAATGCATACCCGCCAATCAGTTGGCTTTGGAATACCAATGCTAAAACACCCAGTGACAACCAATTAGCCTTAGGTTTTGGTGATATCCCTTTTGCCTTAAATAACTTGAGCATTGAGAAACACGCGGTTGATTCTTTCGTTAGACCTGGCTGGGTTCGTTCGGTTGCTTGTATAAACAACGGTTTTGCTCTGGGTTCCTTCGTCGACGAACTGGCGGTAAAAGCCAAGCTGACGACTAGACAAATGTGGCTTAACCTACTAGGCGATGATCGTCATGTTGATCCGAAAAAATACGGTTTTAATTACTCAAACTATAATTTAGATTTAAACGCACACCCTATTGATACCAAACGAATGAAGGATCTCATTAACTTAATTAGTGACAAAGCCAATGTTGATGAGAAACTGCCTGATAATCAAGGCTGGGGCATCAGCTTTTTGCGTAGCTTCGGCTCTTTTGTCGCTGCCGCCAGTAAAGTTGAAGTTAGCAATAATAAAGTTAAAGTGCTAGCCATGCATACCGCTGTCGATTGTGGCATCGTCGTAACACCGGATAGGGTTAAAGCACAAATGGAAGGTGCGATGATCTTCGGCTTATCAATAGCATTAATGAATGAGATTTCGGTGGTCGATGGCCAAGTTCAGCAAAGTAATTTCCATGATTATCCCGTCGCTCGGCTTAATCAAATGCCTGAGTTGTTTGTTCATATTGTAGACTCTAATGCTCCCCCGGGCGGCATTGGTGAACCGGGTGTTCCGCCGGTTGTACCGAGTATTACCAATGCTATCTACCATGCCAGTAAAACCCGTATTAGAGACTTACCTGTAAACAAAGTCTTTAGCATCTAACCATAATAATTAGATATGCAATACTATCAGCGTTAATGGCTGGCAGTATTGCATTTTTTAATGATAATTATCGGGAGCCGCCATAAAACTTTCGCTCTAAAATAAAACCCATGATACCACTAGCAAACAACAACACTGCCAATACTTGTAGCCAGGCATTTATAGCTCTAGGGACCTTAATCGGTTTGTCATGTTTTGACTTTTTAAACAAACGACTACCGCCCTCAACAGTTTCGACAAAATAATATCCTTTATTTTCAGCTATTAACTTAACTAAAACATCACTACGCTGCGCCATCACAATGCCCAACTGGCGCCTTTGCTCGTCTTTTTCATTACGGTCTTTAACATCGATCAGCCTTGGCCATGTCGAAAAAATATCGCTAGGCTCTCCCGGTAAAATCACGCCATCAGAGCGATATTCATAAAGGGTTTCATTAAAAACTTGCTTAGTGTAACCAATATAAAACAAAGTAACCGCGAGCACGATAAAGGCACTGGCTATATAAAGCATGCGTCGTTGCCGATTTAACTCTTTTGTACTTGCTTGTTGCAATAACTGCTCAACATCGTTAATCGCTGATAGGTTATTCTTGATGTAGCGCTCATCTAATGGCGCGATAAGTTCAGCCAGCGTTAAGTTGAATGCGCTGATAAGCTTCCTTAATACCTCACTTGAAGGCAGTGATTTATCATTCTCAAGCTTTGATAAATAGGACTGCTCAATCCCAGCAAGCTCTGCTAGCTCTGGTTGACTTAAACCTTTCTCAGCACGTAATTTCTTAAACTGTTCGCCTAATGTCTTTGGTAATGACATGGATACTCCTTTGTTTTATCTGAGTAGATAGTGATAACAATTAGCTATCATTTATATTAGGTAATGGTAAATACCAAAGCGCCGGCAGCTTTGTACATCGCTATGTGAACTGAAAATCATACCGATCTCTATATCACTGAGCAACTCAGATCATTCTTAGTTATTCTTTTTAAAATAACTAGCTGAATATTTATGAATATCTATTTATATATAAGAATAATTGACGTTTTTTATGCTAGCGCGAATACTTTTCTTGTTTAACAGCTATCCAAGCTGAAGTTCAAGCCGCTATCTTTTACTGACAACTTTCTTTATCAACTGAATAATTTTTCAATTTATATATCAGTCTGCGGTTGACAAAAGCAGTGAATTGCACGAACATATAGCCATCTAAACGCCCAAACATCTAAAGTATACAATAAGGACTATTTTGACTACGCAATCAGAGCTACAAACCAGATACAATGATATCAATCGAGGTGTCTACTTTATTGGCACTACGCCACCTAAAAGTGATACCCCACTTGATAAAGTGACGGAGATCGCCGATAAGCTACTTGATCGTGTCAGTGATATTGACCTTGATGGTTTGATTGTGTACGACATCCAAGATGAAAACTCTCGTATCAGTAAACCGAGACCTTTTCCATTTAAATCTACTCATGATACTAGGCTCTATTCATCATTATTGAATAAAAAGTCAACCAGACCAGTCATTACCTACAAAAGTGTTGTGCAATCAAATAGTGACGACTTCAATCAATGGGCAAATGAAGCTTGGCAAGATTATGGTGTCAAAGACGTTGTTTTGGTTGGTAGTCCGTCAAAAAATAATAATATCTCCTTACCACTTGCACAAGCTTATAAGACCTTAGTAGATAATCCGCATAATTTTTTCATTGGCGGGGTCACTATTGCAGAGCGACATTCGAGTAAAAAAGATGAACATCAACGGTTAATTTCTAAGCACCAACAAGGCTGTAGTTTTTTTATTTCACAAGCTATTTATAATCCACAAGCAACCATAGATTTACTGACACGCTATGCTATTGAATGCAAAAAGCAGAACTTAAAACCACAGCGTTTAATCTTAACTTTTTCACCCTGTGGTAGTAAAAAGACCTTAGAATTTATTGAGTGGTTAGGGGTTAATGTACCTGAAGCAACCAGCTTACGCATTCTTAATGCAGAAAACCCATTGCATGAATCAATTCAAAACTGTGTAAATAGTCTGCAACAAATATTAGATGCGGTTCGCCCTTATGATTTACCACTAGGCTTAAATATTGAAAGTTTAACTAATCGTAAAGAAGAAATTGATGGTTCCATTTTGCTCTATAAATTATTACGTTCGACAATGGATAATTTTTTAGCAAAAAAAGAATTGGCGGCTTTTCATGCCAAAAGCAGTAATTAAGGTTAACTCGCCCCTTATTAAATGACTATAAATTATAGTTTTAACACTAAACTGAATCTATAGTCATAAATTCACCAAGTCAGATAAGCAAGCTTAACAGCATAACTTTACCCATTTAGCATTATAATCCGCACAACGATTTTATTGCTTAATAAGCAAGCAAAACTATTGCATAAAAGTTCTATAATCACTACCATATAATACAAATAACAACTATTCTCATCTTTATTAAGATTTGTAAACTTATGTTTTTAAGCTTTATACCAGCCTGGTTTGCATGTTGCCTCATCTATGGTTCCAGTAAACGACAACTATTATTTAATCGACCTTTAGCGATTAAACCTACGATATTATCAGCCTTTATACTGTTAATCATAATGCAAAGTATTCTGTTTAAAGCATTGCCAACGCCATCGGCATGGATAACAGGCTTAGCATTGGTTTGTTGCTTTCTGCCCTTGGTGACCTTAATCAGTGCTTATAGAAAATTTTACTTTTGCGTTAGTAGCATTATTGTTTGTGTAGTCGCTTTATTATTTACCTTCTTACCAATAGTTTTAGGAGGACAAGGCTGATGTGGTCAAGAACGTTTGCAGGTCTTATTTTTGGCTTACTTATCTCAATTTCAGTGATATTAAACTTGAATCTAACCTTGCCTATTCAAGAAGACAGCATGCTACTTATCGGCTTGCTATTAGCCTTTCCTATTTGGGTAGGTATTCAAGTTTGGGCCTACTCTTTTACCGAAAGTAAAAAGGCATGGTTGACACTATTTTGGGTATTTTTACCCTCAGCATTATTAAACTCACTGTTATTGGCGCTAAGGTAACCAATCATGAAAAAAGACGCGTTAAAAGCAATTACCAACGCCCATGCTTGGGTTGGTTTAATTATTTCTACTATTTTATTTATCGTATTTTTTGCTGGTTCATTAAGTTTGTTTCGCGACAACATTATTGCTTGGGAAACTAACCCACACTTTTCAAGCGATAAGAATATCGAGGCGTTCAATGTCGATGAAATTATCACCAAGATAGCGCAAAATTATAAAGTATATGACCATGGTTACTTTGTTATCGACTTTCCAACGAAAGACCATCCAATAACCAATACCTACTTTGAAGAGCTATCGGTTGATGGTGAACATATTGATCGAAACTTATTACTCTCTGCTAACGGCGATATCGTTGGTCATGGTGATGGTTTTAATTGGGGAAACTTCTTATATCGATTACATATTGATTTACACATTCCCGAAGTCGGCTTATATTTTGTTGGTATTATTACGCTATTTTTCTTTGTTGCTTTAATTAGTGGTGTAGTCATTCATTGGCGCAAGATATTTAGTAAGTTTTTTCAGTACAGAAAAGAGGGTAAAAAGGATAAATGGCTTGATGCCCATAATATTATTGGTGTCATGGGCTTACCTTTCCATATTATGTATGCCTTCACTGGCTTAGTTTTTAATTTACTTATTATTTATCAAATTTCTTATGCATTACTTTTATACGGTGGTGATCAGAGTAAGTTATTTGCCGCTGCAGGTGTTGTTGACGTGCACCAAGATGAAACCAATGTTGATTTACCCGTAACAGGCATCAATGACTTATTAACAACAGCTAAAAAGTCTTTGGGTCAAGTCAATATTACGCGATTAAGCATAGATCACTTCGGTGATGAGAGTGCCTCGGTAACTTTTAGAGGCCATGATGACAGTAAATTCTCAACTCAAAAAGAAGTGACCTATCATATTCAATCTGGCCGCGAGTTATATTTAACCAAGGATAATTATGATAACAATTTACGCGGTGGTTTATCAGTAATTGCTAGCTTACATTTTGGTAATTTCGCTGGCTATTCACTGCGTGTTTTATTCTTTATTTTAGGTATTGGTACCTGTTATATCATTTTAACTGGTAATCTGATGTGGCTAGATAAAAAAGCTAAGTTACGCCGTGAAAAGCAAAATCAACTAGGTTTACAACTGGTAAAAGCCATGACAACAGGTGGCTTTATCGGCACCATTTTTGCCACAGGCGTTGGCTTTATTTGCGCTCGAACTTTACCTTTAGACATGCTGAGCCGTAGTGATTTAATTAGTCAAATTTTCTTTGCTACTTTATTCAGTGCTTTGATTATATCGCTGTTTATCAAAAACCAAAGCAAGTTTTCGGCATTGTTGTTAAAATTGACGGCGTTGACTTTAGCAGCAACCCCAATACTAGACTGGCTGCTTGTCTCCAAAGGGATAGCTGCAATGTTAGCCAATCAGCATTATGATGTCTTAATTGTACAAGCTTGTTTATTATGCTTAGCATTATGTTGCTGGTTAGTGTCTGCTAAGCTATTTGATCAACAAATAGCAGATGAAAACCCAACTGATGCAACAACGTCAGATGCAAATAAACTCAGTTATTCAGCTCAATAACTATTTATTGCTTGATATTAGTAAATGCTGTCTTGCCTAACCTGCGGCTAACTATATGGCTGGTTGCTCGGCTACAGAGCTACTGACGAAGAGACAACAACAGTTTTCAATAAAATATAGCTCTCCCCATGTATTTAATGACGGTGAACTCATTGGTGCTGTTGCTGCCTTTCGAGGTTTTAACCCGTATTAGTGGTCGACTGCTGTGTTGTTACTTTCATGATAGAACAGTGCCTGCTCGCAAATGCGTCGTTGCTCTTTTGTTAATGCCAAACCTGATCCCCAATAACCGCAGTCCAATGCTAAACGAAATTCTCGACAAATTTCACTAGGTAGCTGAGCAACAATTTTCTCAAACATTATGCGACCTCTCTATTATTTAATGCATTTACCACTTCACTTGCCTGTATAGGTAATGGGTTTCGAGAGCCCACCGCTTGTTCAATTGAAGTAAAACCATCTGCTTTAAGTAACTTTACTAAACCACGGTTTATTTCACTAATATTTTGTGGGCCATCAAAAATCATGGTCGTTATCATATGACATAAATTAGCGCCTGAAGTAATCTTTTCATAGGCATCTTTCGCTGAAAAAATACCACCAACACCAATAATGGTTAATTGGCCACGTGTTTTGCGATAAACATGACGAATAACATTAGTTGAAATTCGCTGCAATGGTAGCCCACTCATTGCACCTTTACCTTTAGGCAATAATCCAAGGTTAGCTGGATATTCTGCTACTATATGTTCAGTATTAACATCAGGCTTAGCAAGATTGGTTAAAACAACACCATCAATATTATGCTCAAGACAACCATCAATAATTGTATCAATCTCTGAAAGCGTCATATCAGCAGCTAACTTAACATAAATTGGCTTATCAGTAATTGGCCGAATATTTTCGTTTACTGCCGTTAATAAGGCATTAAGGTTAGTTGCGTCAACAAATGGTTCGCCGTCTTGGGTATTTGGACAACTAATGTTAATAGTAAAGTAATCCCCAACATCCTTGAATAAGGTCATCGTTTTTAAGTAATCACGAATCGATTCTTGCAAGTCAAACTCTGGTGTAACATTTGATTTTGCGGCATTAATCCCGACCCGCAGTTTACCAAAGTTAACATTAGCTAAACGCTTAGCTATTTTCTCTGCCCCTTGATTATTTAAACCATACCATACGACAATTGCCTTTGATTTAATCATTCTAAAAAGTCTTTTTCCTGGATTTCCCGGACAAACTTCCCCGGTAAATGAACCGAGTTCAGCTAAGCCAAACCCTAGTGATGGATAAACTTTAGTCAGCTCGCCATCTTTATCAAAGCCAGCAGATAAACCAATTGGATTTCGATAACTGACACCATCAACTCGAGTATTTAAACTTTTGTCAGAGTAATTAAATAGTAAACTTGTTATTAGACGAGTTAGTACATTACTACCTAAAAAAACACCAAGCTTCTTTAACCGGTAATGTGCCTGTTCAGGGTCCATTAAAAAAATCAGTGGTCTAAACATTCGATATAGCACTTTTAATAATAAATTTCTTAACGCAACAACAAAACTCATAGTTAAATTCCATGTAAAAATAATAATTATTACTCGATAGCTAATCGAGTAATACCGACTAACAATACGAATGATAATCGATCTCATTTAGATTTGAAATAGTTACTATTAAAATATGTTCAGATGCTGTGTGAAATTCCTAAGCGGTTTATTTTATCTAAGTCAAACTAACTAGTGATGTATTTAACTAACATAGCGAAACACATAAAAACGACGAGATATCGCAAGTATTTTACAGGTATTTTAAATAGACAATGTGACCCCAACCATGCACCAAGAAATTGACCTACCACCATAATTAAACCGGCCAACCAGATAACATGGCCTGCAAAAAGGAAAACAATTAAGGAAGCAATATTTGTCGAGAAATTTAATGTTTTGGCGATTGCCGTTGCTTCAAGAAAGTGCTGGGCGCGAAGCGCTCTGCCTGCTAAGGTGAAAAAAGATCCCGTGCCTGGACCAAAGATACCATCATAAGCGCCAATAATCGGTACTACAGCATTTCTATAACAACTAGCAGACACTTTTGCTGATTTATTTTTTTCATCAACGACAGGCATTAGTAAAAAGTAAATGCCGATACCAGCGATAACAATCGGGATAATAATGGTCAGTGTCTTTGCATTGACAAATTGAATAAATAACGTTCCTAGTGCAGAGCCAATAAATGCTGACAGCATTAGATAGTTAACCTGTTGCCAACGCACCCTCTTATTTCTTAGCATCATCACGGTTGCTGTCGCGGTTCCCATACTTGATTGCAACTTATTGGTTGCCAATGCCGCAAGGGGCGATAAACCACTCATCATTAACGCAGGTAAAGTCAGCAGACCACCGCCACCTGCTAAGGTATCAAGAAAGCCTGCTACTATAGCGACAATAAATAAAAACATCGCAATTTCATAAGTTAAACTAGCAAATTCCAAAAAGTGCTACCTTGATTTCAATAATAAGTGCGTCATAAAAAGCCCCAATGACTTTAAGCAAGCAAAACCGATAAAGCAAGCATAAGTGGTTGCTATTGATGTTAGGGGCTTTTGCTCTTTCAGGGTTAAAATTTATTCAAATTAAAACGGATTTAATCGCGGCGCAAGTTTTGTATCATAGTCATTCTATTAAAAAAGCGAGCAACAATGAGTAAATTTGTTTTAAATGAACCCTAAAGGGCAGCACTTGTTTGAAATTTATACTAGGTTATCGTATGTTCGAGTAGCCTGCTACACGTCACATACTCTGCCTTGTCTAAATACCAAACAAGTTGCTGTAAAAGTAATCTCGAAAGATCAACAGTCCCGAGTGAATGCCTGACATTTTGTAGGAAAAGTCTAGAGGGCTAGATAAAGCCTTAAGCTAAATAATTATCAGTCATGGCTTTACTTAGCGTTATAAAATGAAAAAGCCACATAAAATGTGGCTAAATATAAAGCATACTGCGGGTATTTTATTTGAATAGCTGCTGATTATTCATGTTCGTGCTCGTGCTCTGCTTCAGCAGCAACACCTAACCAAGCAGCATTACTAGGGATGAAATCTAAATCAAAATGACCGACAACTTCACCATCATGTAAATCGACTTTAGTTACTTCTTGTTCATGAATAATATAAACATGTTCATGCGCCTTACAACTAATGATTAATGGGCGATCATCATCAGCAAGTGCTTCAAATACTGGAATTGTTTGCTCTAATTCCCAGTCATCTTCTGCACTATAGGCATTTAATGCACCATTGCTATCTAACAATAATAGGTGCTCGTGATGTGCATCAAAAGCATAACGAGGGGGATAGGCATTTTCTTCAGCGCTACGTTCAAAGTGACTAATACTACTAGCAACAGGGTCAATAATAAAAATGCCACGCGGTGTTAAACCCAGCATTGTTGTGCTGTGCTCACTCCCTGTGATAAGGGAAATTCGGTCACTCTCTATGTCTGCTGGATAAGGGATTTTACTCGCTGTGAAGGTAGAGCCATCCTGCTCAATAGCTAAAATACCATCATTGCAAGCAAACAGAATGTGATCTTCATTTTGGAAACTACCTTCGAGCTCTGGGCAAGCAACATCCAAAACTTGTTCTTGATGTAAGTGATCATCATGTAATTCAAATACAGCAACTTGATCTGGTAAACTACTTTCAGCATCAGCTTGGCGTAATGTGGTTAAAACAAATTCACCGCGCACCTCAGCGGTGCCTTGCATATAGGTATCAAAGTCATGTTCTGCTATTAGCTGTTCATCAGCAATACTCTCATCACTGAATAAAGTAAGTGAGGCATTTTCCATAGTATCGGCATCACCATTAAAAAATAATGCTGCATACTCACCACGTGGTGCATATTGGGCTGGTTTTACGCCTTGAATGCTATAACTTAATAGCACGGGCGTATCACTATGTTGATCGTAGTGATCATCATGTAGCTCTTGCCATAAACCACCATCAACAAACTCAACCCTACCTTGCTCTTGTTGAACAGCAACCGCATAACGATTTTCAGGGCTTGCATATACAGCAGAAGCTGGGTTGGTTAAATTTACCGTTTCAAGTAAAGTATTATCTTCTAAGTCAAAAATACGTATCACTGGCTGATCTAGCTCAGCTATCGCTAGACGTCCACTACTGAGCTCACCGTCATGGTCGTGTTCACCGTCGTGGTCGTGCTCACCATCGTGGTCGTGTTCACCATCGTGGTCGTGTTCACCATCATGGTCATGTTCACCGTCATGGTCGTGCTCGCCGTCATGATCATGCTCATCATCGTGGTCTCCCTCAATGATGGTCGGCTCTTTCTCGACTATTGTTGTTTCGTTCGAGTTACAACCGACCAATAAAAAGGCAGCACTGAACAGCACTACATTAGATAATAAATTGGTATTCATAATAATCCTTGTAAAAATTATTTCGCTTTTCTCATCAATTTTTTCTATCAATATTACAGTTTTTAGAATGAGCCTCTTATACCAAGGGCAAAAGATCTACCAGCTAACGGGGTTAAATCTTTTAAGAACGAGGTATGCACATTGGCATATTCGTCGGTTAAATTGGTGCCTTTGAGGTATAGTGCCAATGCTTGATTAGCAAAATTAAAGTGATAATTGATGTTGGCATCAACCATTAAATACCCGTCAGTACTTGTTTCATTCACAGCAATATTATTTTGTTCAAATGTTTTACTAATAAATAAATCAGCAGAGATGCTGTCACCCTGATAGCTAAACTCTGTCGCTAATCGCGCTGGTGGTGTCCGAGGTAACTCTTCACCCGAAGTTAAGCGAGCACGAATAAGGTCACCTTGCACTTTCCAAGTAAAATTATCGGTTGCTTGCCATGTGAATTGTGCTTCCATACCATACAATTCAACGTCTTGTGCGGTAAAAATATAAAGCGGTAAAGTATGTTCATCATGACCTTCATGATCATCATGGTCTCCGTGATCATCATGGTCACCGTGATCGCCATGATCATCGTGACCTTCATGACTATCATGACCTTCATGACCACCGTGTGAGCCATGATCATGACCGTCGCTGGCCGATAAACCAGTATTTTCCTGGTAATAATAATCATCAATTTGGTTATAGAACACATTGACAATGAATCCAAAGTCACCTTTAAATTTACGTAAACTTAAGTCGATATTGTTGGAAGTTTCCATATCAATATCTTCATCCGTTAAATCAATCGTTGTACCATGCTCATCATCTTCATAGGTTTTAAATAATGCCCCTACTTCATAGGTACTTGTGCCAATGTGAGGACCGAATGATAATAATTCTGCTGAAGACGGCGCACGTTGAGAGCGAGATAACGATAAACCTAAATTATAACCGTCGGTAAAATCCCAGACGATACCGGTTGACAAGCTGACTGGCATAAACTTATGCGTTACGGCAAAGTTTCGTATTACTTCATCATGATGGCCATCATGGTCGTCGTGATCGTCATGGTCATCGTGATCACCATGCTCATGTTCATGCTCGTGTTCATGCTCATCGTGGTGCTCCATGAATTCAATTTCAGGTAGTCTGACATTATTAGCCGTAATTTCAGTATGCTCAATCCGCGCACCTACTTGAAATAAAAAATCGCCAAAGTGACGTTCTTCCATCCATGCTAGCGCAATTGAGTCGGTTGTCGAAGGCGGCGTAAAGGCTTCTTCACCAACGGCAGCGAAGTCACTTGTTTTATAATGTAAGCTAATACCACCGCGCCAGTCCCAAAAATCTTGATGCAAAAGCTCTACTCGAGCTTCCAATGATTCATTACTAAAGGTGGTACCTGGTATACCCATCTCTATTTCTTCATGCTGATAATCTGTGTAGGCAAATTTAGTATTAAGTGACTTGATTAAGCGGTTATCTAGATGTAATTCACTCAGCAGTTGAAAACGTTCTTGGGTTAAGTCAGCAAAAACAGGTATATTTTCATCGCCATGGCTATGACCAGGAATACCATATTCCTGGGTTAAGTTTTGATATGAAGCGCCAATAAAGCCCTGATCTAATATATAGCTGGTACCTAGAGTAAAGCCGCTCGATTCTGAGGCAGAGTTTGCTACTTCATCAACACCGTCTTTTTCAGGAATACTGTAATTTTCAGATTCACGCCAAAAACCATCAGCATGAAAGGCAAAATTTTCAATAGCGCTATTAACGCTACCTGATACTTGTTCTTGGCCATCACCACTATTTGTTTGTGCTAACCACTCACCTTTAGTTTCTGTATTGGTTGGTACTCTGTCGTCAACAACATTAACTACACCACCAATTGCGCCACTACCATAGAATAATGTTGCAGGACCACGTAAAACTTCTATACGTTCGCTGGTTGAAGAGTCTGTTGATACCGCATGGTCAGGACCAACTCGCGAAGCATCACCCGCATCTAAACCATTTTGAGTAACCAACACTCTTGGGCCATCTAAACCGCGAATAATTGGCGTTGAAGCAACACCACCATGGAAATTACTATGAACTCCCACTTCCTTTGCCAATGTATCACCAAGCGTATTAGCTTGTCGCATTCTTAATGTTTCACCATGTAATACAGTGACTGGCAGAGCCGACTCAATATTAGAGCTATGAAAAGGTGTCGCGCTAACATCAATAATTTCAATAGCTGACTTATCTAAGGCAATATCTACTTGTTGGTTTTGTTTGTTAGCAACAGCGACATTGACATTCTTATGAACATAATTAAGCGCAGTGATATGTAATTCATAGTCCCCTGGCTTAACCGTTAAAGAAAATGCCCCTAACTCATCGGTTTTGGTAATGCTATTTGTGCCCATAATCTTCACAACCGCATCACTAACGACTTGACCTTTTTCATTAACCACTTGACCAGTAATTTTTTCTGCGTGCACTTGAGAAGTAGCAGTCGCCATGGCAATAGCACTAGCGAGTAATGTGAATTTATTCATCAATAACCTTACACTTACATGTGATAACATAACAATTTGCACGGATGTTATAGTATCACATTGACAAAATCAACAAGCCTGATCACTTTTTTAACAAGCCATTAAATTTCGACAAACAAGCGTTCGCTCACCGGGAAATAAATACCTTAGAATAAATACTAAACTAACCATCGCTGCTCTTTAATATAGCTTGCTGCAACCATCAATCTACGCGGGATTTACCCGCTGATTTCGTTAAAGTTATGCAAATTTCTTTTTTAATATCGACACAATTATTTGGCTAGTGATTAAGTTCACACGACAAAAATTTACTAAGAGCAAGCAATGTCGACTTTCTTGTTGTGCTAATGTCAATTATTTTAATTTTATAAGCATCAAAAATAAAAGAATAGCTTAATGAAACATGTTCGATAACATGCGGCACTGGTTATCCGATCCTGAGATGTTAGAATACCTCATCGATTAAACTAGTAATCACTGAGATAATTGTGAAACTAAATGAAAAAAATGTGCTGCTGTTCGACCTAGATGGCACGCTTGTAGATAGTGCGCCTGATCTTGCTTTAGCACTAAATAGAACATTAAAAGATCTCAATAAAGCTCAATACGATGAAAAAATTATTCGTCGCTGGATAGGCACAGGAGCCAAAGTGTTAGTTGAACATGCCTTATCGGCTTCATTAATAGAACATGAGTCGCTACAACCGGCACTGGTTAATGATGCACTTTCTATCTTTTTACAACATTATCAAAATTGTTTATGCATCAATTCAAGATTGTATGATGACGTAAAAGAAGGCTTATCCCTTTTGAAAAACGCTGGCTTTCGTCTAGCAATTATTACCAATAAAATTGAGGTTTTTACATTACCTATTCTTGTTGAGTTGGGCATTGACGAACTATTCGATATAGTCATATCTGGCGATACCTTAGTTAACAAAAAGCCAGATCCAGCACAATTATATTATGCCCTAGCGCAACTTAATGTTTTAGCAGAGCAATGCGTTATGATTGGAGACTCTAAGAATGACATTTTAGCCGCCAAGGCGGCAAACATAAGCTCTGTTGGCTTAACATATGGGTATAACTACGGTGAAGACATACAAAACTATCAACCGCAATGGTGTTTTGATACTTTCGCTGAGCTCATTGCCGCGTTAAAGCGATAATTTCCACTTAAAAGTTTTTTGCCAACGCTATTGGGTAATTACGTTGTTTAGTTAACGTGATAGCACGTTCAGTCACAGCTTGAGCGCTGAACTGTTGACTAACAGGAAAATAATGTTCTGTTATTTTATTACCTAACTGCTCAGCTAATATTAAACCTGATTGAACAAGGTTTTTAAGAATTTCATCGGCCGCTGCTAAAGCCGATGACGCTTTAACAATTTCAGCACGTGCGTAATTCGTCCCGGCAAAAGAGACATCGGCAGCCCGTAAGTCGGCGTCATATCCAGGTATTTGCTGTGCACCAAATAGAGGCTTGCTCGCTGTTTGAGCAGCTTTAAAGCTTGGAATAAACTTGGCAAGGTGTTCTATTGAGCCCATAGTTCTATTATTAACCAGCGAAGCTGGCCACTGGTGATTAATTTTATCTACAAAGCGCTGTGCTAACTTAGGCTGGGCACTATTAGGACAACTTGAAACAAGACCTTGTTTAAATAAGGTAATATCTTGAGTCATACCATGCAATTGAAAGTAGCCGTTTGGATAAGGGGTTAACTGAGCCATACCCTGGGGTGTTCCTCGCTCGCCATAAAACACTATTTCAGGCCAGATCCCTTGACACTCTGGCCAATAAGCAACATAAGCGGCTTTAAACTCGACCATGCGTTGTCTTTTAGACTTGAGCATGTCATCAATTTCACCGCTCTTAAAACCACATGCATTGATGACATAATCAAATTCATAGGATTTAATTGCCTGACTTTGTTGTTCTTTTGTCGAAACTTGCCAAGTTGAACTAGCGGTGTTTTTCCTAATAGCAACCACCTGTTGATTGTTTTTTACATGACAGCTTGGTAACTGTTCAATGGCTAAACTAGCAATTGCAGCAAAACGAAAAGCAGACAAGCCATACTCTTGCACCATTAATACCGGAAATTTGAGTAAACTTAAATCAACGTATTTGGCGAAGCAAATTAACCAATCAGTGTCATGTTGAGCACTGCTGGGGATAGGTAATTTCGCCAAATTCTCAAGCTCAGCTTTAGAATAAAATTTAAAATAGTTTTCTGGCTCACCCAGTACTTTATTACTAGTATCTTGTTCAACCAATGCTTTATATTTTGCCCTAAGTTTTTTTAACCGAGGTAATAAATCACTTGGCTGACCATTATCCGTTTTAGGCAAAGCAAATATGGTTGGCCGTCTGTTAACGCCATGTGGATAGACCTTAACCGTATCAATTGATTGTTTTAACAAGGTCAGGCATTGTTCATCGGAAATTTCACGATATAGATTACCACCGGCATGTAAATGACAAATCGGTGGCCCGTTAACAAGACTTGGTCCCTTTTCTATGATAGTGGTATCTAAACCAAGCTCTGCAAAACGCAGTGCTATAGTAGAGCCGGCAACACCACCGCCAATAATAGCAACTTTTGCATTTGAGTTGAGAACCGGTTGATACAATGGGGTACTTTTGTTCATTGAATTGCAGCGTAAAAAATTTCGTTAAACCTATTTTACTGGTGTCGGACTAATTTTCGAAGAGCAAAGGGCAAAAAAATAACTTTTTACTGTGTTGTTATAACAAAGCCTCGTTATCTTTTCATAAGAAGCCTTACTATGACAGCTTTCATTACTTTGTTTTTCGAACTTTTTTACTAGTAATTCTGTAAATAGCTTAGCTAACATCCATCAAAAAAACGATTATGAGTTTTTTTATGATAATACTTATGATGTTGGCATAACAGCAACATACCCTGGTCAATTATATCCACCATTATAATGCTACTGTGGTCAAAAGACTCTTATTAAAGGTAAATGCATATAGTAAATAATAACATCAGCATCAGCTAAACAAAAAAACGACCCTTAGGTCGTTTTATCAATAGTTACCTGTCAAATTACCTTTTAGCCGAAAAAAGTCTTACTGTGCTGGTGGCGGGCTTTAACAATAAAGGCAAGCGCCAATAACACAAGCAGCAATGTTGTAGGCTCTGGTACACTTGTCGCTCGATTAACATTGACAATGCCATCAACAACATCGTTAGCGCATGACATTGCCCAACTAAAGGCTAATTGTGAAGCATTTTGAAAGGCATCAATGCCATTGACATTAAAACTAAAGCTAATTAAATCGTAGTTATCACGATTTGGGCCAGTATTTTGTCTATCAACAGACCAGGCGCTTTGGTAACTTTGACCAATCTGGTTGCCTGCCATAATCTGCCCTTGTTGCACAGAGCTTGAGTAATTATGGTACTCTTTAGATGTTATAGTAGAGCTAATTTCAGTTAAGCTACCAATATTATCCCAGTGACTTTGTTCGTAATATTTATCTTCTTGTCTATCTGCATTAGATAACACAAAAGCATAATCATACGCCGAATTAGCACCATCAGTACCAATAAGTAAATCACCTAGCACAATCTTACCATTACCATGCCCAGTTCCATATTGATTATTATAGTCGACAAAATTGGTATATATATCCACTGTGAGCAAACCATCGTTAGCCCATTGAACATTCATTTTATCAACTTCATACTTCCAGCCACCGACAGCATCATAATTTGAATCTTCAATTGTTGTATCAACAAGAAAGTCAGCAGCAAAGGAATTCACAGATGAAAGCAAAACGCTAGTCGCTAAAATTTTAAGGACACTTTTCATTATAGTCATCATATCTATACATCATCTTTTATAGAGTGAAATACAGGCCTATCTACTTTTTATAGTAAAAACACCACAAATTCCTATACATTGAGCAATTACTATACCAGTAAATAAATGTCGCTATTTAACAACAGCTTCAGCATGATTTTGCTCAGCAATCATGATTTATTTTTTACAATTGTAAAAAATACTGACATACAAAAAAGTTTTCAATATGAATTACAAATAAAAACTTATCATCTAAGTTGCTATCAATGTTACTATTTTGCTAATTTATTTCCTTTAAGTTATTTGCAGTCATTTATCTAATCAAAAAATAAGTCATTGGGTGAACTAATCATCGAAAAATACTCCATTGAGAGCGGTACAATATGAAAATACGAAATAGCTTAGTTGCAATGCTTCTGTCTCTCACCTTTATCTCGCCGATTATATTGGCAGATGAAAACCTTGATGCCGCTTATGAAAAAGCCCTAATAGCTTTTCATAATGAAGAACTTAACCGCGCCATTATCCATTTAAAAAATATCATTCAAGAAAACCCTTCTCATATGCCATCACGTGTTTTAATGGCACAAATTCTGATTATCCAAGGCAATGGTTTAGCTGCAGAGGTTGAATTAGACAAAGCAAGAGCAGGTCATGTAGATAATGATCGGTTAATAACCCTCTATGGGCAGGCTTATGTTTTACAGGGCAAATATGATGAGGCATTAACAATCGCAAAACTTGGCCAACGTAATGCACAAATTGAGACTGAGTTATTACTTATCAGAGGGCAAGCTTATATAGGTAAAAAGCAATATAAATTAGCCGATAAAGCTTTTAGTGCGGTTTTAACTATAAAAGCAAAGAATCAGTTGGCGCTGTTAGGTCGAGCGCAAATAGCGCTTCAAGAAGCAAAATTTAATGAAGCGCTTGATTTCATTAACTTATCGCTTACTAGCGTCAAACCATTTATTAATGGTTGGATATTAAAATCGAAAATATTGCACCGTTTGGGTGATCGTAAAGGCGCTTTAGTCGCCATCGATGAGGCACTGAAAATTGATGAAAAGCATTTATCTGCTCGCCTAACTAAAGCAATGCTTCATCTTGAATTAAAACAGTATCAACAAGCAATACCTCATGTTGATTTCATCCTAAGTGAAATACCTAACGAGCCAAGAGCTGGCTATCTCAAAGCAATTATTAATGCCAGCTTGCCGAGTCACTCAGCAACAGATAATTCTGGCGAAAAAAAGTTAACCGAAGTTATCGCGACACTAGCAGCAGTTCCGCCGGAGATTATGAAAAACACTCCCGATTATTATTTTTTAGCGGGATTAACCAATTTTCAATTCGGCAATTTAAATGATGCCCATAGGTACTTAAGCTATTATTTAAATTATGCTGAATATGATATTGATACTGTTCGTATGATTGCTACCATTGAACTCCAACAAAATGAGTTAGATTCTGCACGTCACCTTTTAACTAAAACCAATGTCGCACGTCCTGGTAACCCCGATATTCTCACCCTGCTTGGTTTAACTTACTTAGCATTAGAAGACAGCGCTAAAGCACAATTTTATTTTGAAAAAGTCGTCGATAGTTACCCTAACTCAACCGTCGGTATCAGTAATTTAGCGCGCAGTAAAATGCAGTCGGGTGATTATCAGGCAGCAATAGAAGCACTTTTAGCAATTAAAGATAATATGATTAATGGTACGCAAATCAAATTATTACTAGTCGATGCATACCAAAATACTAAACAATATGATGCCGCAATAAAAATAGCCAAGGCGTTAACGAAAGAGTTTCCACAAAATAGCTTTTTTCAACAACGTTTGGGCATGGTTTATGGCTTAGATGGTCAGCTTAAGCATGCCAGAAGTTCATTTGAGCAAGCACTACGGTTAAGTGATAATAATCTTATCGCTATGGTGCACTTAGCGCGTATGGATAATATTACCGGAAACTATGATAAAGCATTGAGTTTTCTACAAGAGAAGTTATTGGAATTTGAAAATAACATTTTATTAATGACTGAAATATCTGATAGTTATTTATTTAAAAAAGACCTTGATAATGCTTTGACATGGATCCAAAAATCTTACGCCCAAGATCCAAACAATTTTTACGTAGTATCAAAGTTAAGCCGTATTTTAACTAAACAACAAAAATTAGACCAAGCGATCGATCTAGTCGATCAATATATTGGTCAAAACCCCAAAGATGCGCAAGCATTGTTAGCTATTGCCAAGCTATATCAGCAACAAAATAAACATCATCAAGCAGTATTAGCCTTACGAGATTATGTAGAGAAATCTCGTCATAAAGCAAAAGCATATATTAGCCTAGCTAAAGCGCAATTAGCAGCTAAAGATAGTGACGGTGCGCTTAAGTCTTATAAAAAGGCCATCATAGCAGATGATACATTTTTACCTGCTTACATTGGTTTAGTAAACCTTGTCATTAAAAATAAAGATGAAGCATTTGCACTTAGCCTAATCTCATCCATTGCCGATATTAGTAAAAGTCGTAGTTTGGCGGCTGTGCTTAAAGGCGATTTATATTTAGCGTTATCAGACAGTAAACAAGCTATTAAGTTTTATAAACAAGCCCTAAAAGAATCAGACCAAAAACAAGCAATTCTTGGCTTATATCGCAGCTATAAACTTATTAACCAACAAAGCAGCGCCATTAAGCCGCTGCAAAACTGGTTGCAAAAATACCCTGATGATATGTTAGTGGCAATAGCGCTGGCTGATAGCTTCAAAGGCGCTAACAAGTTACAACAATCTGCTGACGACTATGAGCAATTAATTGCACAGCATGGCTCTTTACCAATTTTACTCAACAATGCCGCAAGTGTTCAATTTGCCTTGGGTAACTCAGCAAAAGCCAAGCAATATGCTGAGCAAGCTTATCGTTACTTGCCGGAGAATGTTGCTATTATTGATACCTTAGCTTGGATTAAAAGTCGTCTTGGTCAATACCAACAAGCCATTGCCCTATTTAGAATAGCACTTACTAAAGACTTTGATAATGCCGAAGTTAAATATCATACAGCAGTGACACTTGATGCTTTATTAAGAAAAGTTGAAGCAAAAAAATACTTAATAGAAGCGGTAGATAGTGAGCAAAATTTTCCTGAAAAACCCGATGCAGAGGCACTTTTAAAAACCTGGTAGCTTAACTTAGTTCATTAGGTTTATGGACCATTTACTAGGGGCTGTTGATCTTTCGAGATTAGTTTACAGCAACTTGTTTGGTATTTAGACAAGGCAGAGTATGTGACGTGTAGCTGGCTACTCGAACATACGATAACGTTGTATAAATTTCAAACAAGTACTGCCCTTTAGGGTTCATTTAAAACAAATTTACTCATTGTTGCTCGCTTTTTTAATAGAATGACTATGATACAAACCTTGCGCCGCGATTAAATCCGTTTTAAATTGAATAAATATTAACCCTGAAAGATCAACAGCCCCTAATAAAGTTTACTGTCAATAAAGGCTTGAGATAACAACTGGTATAATTCATCAACGCTAGGACGTTTATCAGTATTGTCAAATAAAGTGGTGTGAACTTCTGCTTTTACTTGCTCTGCTTTATCAGCAACTTGATAACATAAGTTAACCGGGTAAACTAACTGTTCAAGTATGACATCAATTAAAATAAATGCTTGCGCTAATACTATTTTACCTCCGCCTTTTTTCAGAATGACTCGCTGAGCCGTGCCCACTATTTTTTTACCATTAATATTGAGGTTATAGTCACCGTCACAATAAGAAAACTGTGTAGCATGTGCTTGACTTGCCAAATTAAATTGCTGAAAAAACTGCTGTAAAACTGAGCATAAGTTTTCATAGGCTTGAGTGATTGAATAAGGGCTATCACTAGACCAAAGATAAATGTGCGATAAGTTGATCACGCCTGGACATTGTGGCACCGGCGCACCACCTGTTTTTCGAGTGTTCACTAGCCATTGTGCTAGCGAAAGTTTATCAATTAACGCTTCAGATTGAGACCATTTCTTTCCTGCGGGTAAAACCAAGGTTGGTTGTTTGACTTGCCATAGCAGTAGGCACTGCTTAAGCTCTCCTGCTTGAATTTGAGTAATGAGCTCTGTTTCTTTTGAAAAAATAGCCTCAACAGAGCTTTGTCGGTAACGCAACAGCTTATTTTGACTCATTACATACTTTTTTGTATCTATTATTCATAACAACTACTAGGAGTCTTCCTCGTGCATTTCACCATCAATCAGCATCATTTGTTCAACAGATTTTTCATCATGCTTACTTAAACAGTAGCTGCCATCAAACATATGTTCTAAAAAAATACTTTCTCCTTCACTGGTTTGTAATTGTTGTATCACTTCTTTAGGAAGTTCAACACCAATACCATTGCCAACTGCTTGTATTTTTAGCTCAATCATAATAACACTCCAAGTTTGTTGTTTAATGTTCTGCGTTTTAATGGTTTTATTAAATTCATTATGATTTACAGTATAGCTGGCAATTTTATGGTTACAAAACAAGCAGCTATCATTTAGACAACTTATTGTTTTTCTATAACTGTCTAGTGTCCCAAAAGATGCTTATAATAATTTTCGTCAACAAAGCTGAATCACTAGTATCAGTAATCATTGCATTGCTTATCACATAGCTAAGCAATTGCTTTACCGAGCTGAATGGTTTATAAAAGTTACATCCACGATTTTCGACTACTCTCGACTTCAAATAAAGCATCATTAATTAATTGATAAGCAATACTCTGTGGAATAAAAGGGATATCTTGCGCCCCAGAAGCTAACACAAAACGAATACTGGCTAATTTTTTGCGCGCTAAAAACCAACTTTGTAGAAAGCTTGTTTGCTGAACTTTATATCTAGGGAAACAATAATAGTCGACACCAAACATACCTTTTCGAATATAAATAAAATGACTATCAACAGCATAGCCCCAGCGTCGCCAACGGCAATAAGTCATCAAGACAAGTACACAAAACAATGGCACAATAAAGGCGAGTACATCGTTTTTTTCTAACACAGTGAATACGCTGACAAGAATAGAAAAAATGGGTAATAGAATATAAACAACATTTCTCAGTAAAAAGTGTTTACTTATCCTTTGGTAGCTCAAATTCATCATCTTATTTTGTGGATAAACATCATCAATTAATGCTTGGCATTCATCTGGCTTGACTGACGGTACAATGATTTTATTGTGATGAGCACCCGGCTGTATATTTTGCATGTTGGCATTACTTTGCTCAAATTTTAGATTAATGCGATTAAGTAATACGTCTAGCCAATCTTGCTGTCTAACGACCATTTGTAAACGTGCTAAACGCATAGTTACTTCATGCTTGGTAAATAAACCACTACGCCTAATATAGCGATCGGCAACTTTAGTTAGGCTATAACCATAAAAGCTAACAATTGAGCCGGCGATTGAAAATAACGCGACAACTAACATACACAAAAAGGTGAGTGTTAAGGCATATAGACCTATTTGCCACCAGGGCTTATCTGCAAAGGTTAATAGTTTTTCTATATCAATACCTAAATCATTAAAAAATATAACGATATAGTTTGCTATATTGTCAAAAAATGGCGCAAGTACACCAAGAAAAATCCAGGTGCGATTATTGGTTACCCCGTGAATGATCAAATCTTTTAATGACCGTTCATTTAGCAACACTTCATCATGACTTTGTGGGCTTATTTTTGCAGTGGTTAACCCCACTTCATCCTCTAGCGTTGACTGACTTTTATGAGCCGCAAGAATTTTCTTTTTCACTCGCTCAGCAAAATCTATCTTTAAAGCAACGACCTTCGCTTCTTGTTTCGCAGAGCCCGCAGTATCAAGCTGTAGACAGGTAAAACCAAAGGGACGATAATAAATAGGCTGTTCAAGTTTGACATTTTGAATACGGGTGAAAGGCAAATTAATATATTTTTTGGCAAAGACACCAGAGCGGATCTCAATATGCTCATTAGTTAAACGGTATTGAAAGAAATAAAAGCTTAAAAATGTCGCTAAAAGAAGTAAGCATACAGCGGCTAAACTCACCGGTAACCAAATATGTGGATTGGCTAGCACCTCTTTATAGCCGATTAAGATAGCCGGGGCGATATAAACCACATTACCGACCAAACCATAAATAAATTTCACAGTAAAATAGACTATCGCTATCGGCGATATTCTTTGCCATTGTTTGAGTTCACTCGATGGATTGGCTGCGTGACCATCTTGCTCACTCAATAACTCTTGCTGACTATCCATGATGATTTGCATCTTTATGAGTTAAAATAAACTGCCGGATAGACTCGGCATCATCAAGTTTTAGCCCTGGGATTTCAAAGGTATGCATTGCACCGCCCGCACTAAATACTTGCAATGAGGCTAAGCCAATCTTTCTCTCGATAGGCCCACGTTTTAATTCAACATGTTGTATTCTTAAAATGGGCTGGCTAACAGTTTTTTTAAAAATCAGTCCCGAGCTGAAGCTTATATCTTGCTGACGAAGCGCAAAAAACTTCTTAACATCAGCGAAAGATTTATAAAAGCCAAACAACGCGATAAAAGCTGAAATAAGCCAAAGTGTATTTAAGAGCATTGCTTTATTAACAATACTGATTTCAAAAAAAGTTTGATACTTTACAAACAGTGCAAGCATGACAAAAATTAGCATGATTGAAAAACTAATAATACGATTCGAACGAGCATAACTAGCGGCTAGCGGCTGGTGTTCAAGCCGCTCAATGCTGGGTATATCAGTAATTAATAGTGTTTGGTTAGAGAATAAAGGGGGTTGTTCAGTTGCCATTGTCTCATTCATATCATGCTTAGCCATACCCTGAGCTTAACAAATTAAAAAACAATTAACACGTTGAAAACTGATATAAAATACCTTGAACAGCTCGCCAAATTAGCACAATAACCTAAGGTGCACTGCAAGATAGAAGATATACTTTAAGCAATATCAACCTTGAAGAGCCTAACTTGCCTTTAACACTATCGCTGTTAATGCCGCAACAGCTTGCTCAGGTGAGATATTATGTGAACTTTCAGCTTCAGTCACCGCGGTAACCACGGCAATACTTTCTACCCCAGTGACAGCAACTATTTCAGCACTTTCAAGACCAATACCACCAATGGCAACAACCGGAATTTGTTTACTTTTATCGGCTGGTCTTAAGCTGAGCACTTGCGTTAAATTTGCTAATCCTTGGATTTGACCTGTCATATCTTTGGTTTTTGTTGCAAAAATGGCCCCAATCGCTAAATAAGAAGGCTGTAATTGTTGCGCCAATAAAAACTCATAACACCCATGTGTACTAATACCTAGACGCAAACCGGCTTGCTCAATGGCACTTAGGTCTGCATCTTGTAAATCTTCTTGACCAATATGCACGCCATAAGCCCCATGTTTTATCGCAAGTTGCCAATAATCATTGATAAAAAGACGGGTGTTGTACTCTTTAGCTAAGGTGATCGCTTCAATAATTATTTGTTCTAACTCTATATCAGTAACATTTTTCACTCTCAGTTGAATAATTTCTAAACCAAGTGGTAGCAAACGCTTTAACCAATAAAGCGAGTCAATAACCGGATATAAGCCAAGCTTTTTACCTTTTAACTCCAATGATTTAAAAGCTACTAGCTTTTGATATCTCATACTGAGTTCACCAACAACTTGGGGAAAGTACTCAGCTTTTAAAGGGGTTAAAGACTGCTCAAAAGCGCCATAATAATGATGTTGTTGTTTGCTACTAATTGCTTGCGATTCGGCTAAGCCTTGATTTATAAAGGCCTTGGTTTGAGTAAAAGCATCGCGCATCAAATAGCCTAAAGCAAGAAAGGCAGCAAGGGCACTAGCATAACTACAGCCTCCACCATGACTATAATGTGTGTCAATGCGAGGTGAAGCTAATTGGTAACTAATCGCTTGATGTAGCTTTTCTTGATTATCCTGTTTCGCTTCACTTAATTGATTCAGTTGATGATAACAATAATCTATCGCGAGCTCATCATGCTCATGGCTATGGCCACCTTTAATAATGATGCTAGTAATTGAGAAATTTTGATATATTTTCTTAGCAAGGCGCTCACTAGAATGCTCTGTTGTGCGTTGCGCTAAGTTTTGTGCCTCCATCAAGTTTGGCGTAACAACATCAACTTGCTGTAATAAAGGGCTCAGTTGCTCTAGGGAAAAAGTACTAAAGCTACCACCAACACTTGCCTGACCAACAGGATCATAAACCACCAATAAATTGCTGTTAGCCTTTTTCACTTGTGCTATGACTTGCCGCAACCATATTACTTGTTCAATATTAGCCACTAAACCTATTTTGATAATTGCTGGCGTCTTATCAGCAAACAGTACCTCAAATTGCTGTTGTAAAATATCAATTGCTACTGGGTTAACCGACACTAATTGCGAAGAGTTTTGTACGGTATTGGCAGTAATGAAATGGCAAACTTCAACCCCTAGGGCATGCCCAGTTTTAATATCAGCCGCAATACCCGCACCGCCAGAGCAATCACTGCCAGAGACAGTCCAAACAATTGGTTTTTTAATATTTTTTTCTGTCATGACTTCACTCTGCTTCTAATGCTATAACAATAAAATAAATTATTTGACGTTGTGACTTCAAATTACAACGAAATAGTACCTAGCCGACCCCCATCAATGACGATTTTGATATATTTTCGGCATTACAAACCTAACAAGTTAATTTTGATGCCAAAATGGCGTATCAAGCGTCGGTGTTGAAGGATGAGCAGTTTGTCTTTGCTCCATAACACCAGCAACATAGCCCTGTTCACCTGCTTGTAAAGCTTGGCTAAACGCCTTGGCCATTAATATTGGATTATCCGCTAATGCAACAGCACTATTTAATAATATCCCGTCGTATCCCATTTCCATGGCCAGACATGCATCTGAAGGTTTACCTATACCAGCATCTAAAATCAGCGTTGCATCTGGCAAACGTAACCTTATCGTTTCTAAGTTATAAGGGTTCATCAGCCCTTTACCGGTACCAATCGGAGATGCCCACGGCATGATTACTTGACAACCTAAATCATATAAACGTTGACAGAGCACGAGATCATCAGTGCAATAAGGTAAGACTTTAAAACCATCAGCGACCAGAATTTCCGTGGCTTTTAGTAATTCAATAGGATCGGGCTGTAGATTATAATCATCGCCAATTACCTCTAACTTAAGCCAGTCAGTTTGAAATATTTCTCGACTCATTTTAGCTAACGTTATCGCCTCTTTCGCTGTTTTACAGCCCGCGGTATTCGGTAGTAAATAGCCTTTGGTTTCGCTAATGATTTCCTGCAAATATTGCCAAATTTGTTGACCTGATTGCTCGGCAGGATTCTGGCGTTTTAACGATAAAGTGACAACCTGCGAGCCACTGGCTAAAATAGCCTGCTTCATTATTTGAGGTGACGGATATAACGCGCTGCCAATGAGCAAACGGCTAGCTAATTGTTGCCCATAGATATTAAGTGTCATCGCTTACCCCCCCTGAATCGGTTGTAGAATATCGACACTATCACCGTTTTTGACTAGGGTCGTCTCATACTCTGTTTTACCCACAAACTCACCGTTAAGTGCCACGGCAAAGGTACTTTTTTGCAGTTCAACAAAGTGCATTAGTAGAGCGGAACTAATACTGATGTGTGTTTCGCTGCCTAATGAATAGGCTTTTCCATTAATATGAATAGTCATAAGATAATTCTTTTTCGCTTGTCGCTTGTTTGATCATTACTGGTAATAATTCCTCATAAGGCAATGTCATTGCACTATCATTTATCTGATTAGCAATAACAGCCAGCGTTTGTTTTAGCACCACAGGGGCTATCAAAAAACCATGACGAAATAAGCCATTAACCTGTATGAGAGAATTTTGCACAATAATCTTAGCTTGATTATCACTAAAAGCCGGTCGACATTGGCTGGTGTGTTGACGAATATTTGCTTCAGCAAAGCCTGGGTGCACACTATAAGCAGCACTTAATAGTTCCATCGCAGAGCGCACCGTCATGGCTGAGTCATCATCACTCTCAATTTCAGTGGCACCAACCACATAAAAACCTTTAGTTTTTGGCGCAATATACAATTGATACCTAGGATGCATCAGCCTTACGGGCCGGCTGATATTGACATCAGGGGCAAAGAGCTGAAAAATTTCACCTCTAACTGAGCGTAAATCGCTTAGTGGTTGACTTTCTTTACCACTGTTTTTAACCGTCGCACCAGTACCACGACAATCAATTACCAGGTCAAACTGCTGACTTTGTTTACTGCCGTTAGTAAGATAGCTGACCTTACTTTGTTGCTCGTTATTGTCAATTTCAACCACATGACAATTATACAACCAGTTGAGTGTATTGGTTTTCTCCGTTGCTTCAATCGCCTTAGCAGCCTCTTTTTCAAGTTGTTTGCGCAGCGCGACTAATAACCTGCGATTACCTACTTGCCCTTCTTGAGGAAGATATAAACCTTGATTAAAGCTTCGGCCAATTTCGGGTTCAAGTGCAAGCAATTCAGAACGATTCAATAATTGCAGCTGGTGTGCTGAGTAATTATTTTGTAGATGCCGAACAAAACGCTGATAATCGCCCTTGTCTTGTTCATGGCTTACCATAATAGCACCGGCTTGCTGAAAATAAGTATGTTCTTCTAGACTATCAAGTATCTCCGGCCAGAGCTTTAGTCCAGCAAAGCCCATCTCAACAATATTAGCCTCACAGTGCAGTGATTCGCCTAAAGGCGTTAACAAACCTGCAGCGGCATAGGCAGCACTGTTTTTCGCTGACTTAGTGTCTTTATCAAATAGGGAAATATCCAATTTTTCAGTTATTTTTGAGCTATATTGACTTGCTATTTTCTGCTCACCTCGCAGTAAAAATAGCGCCAATAAACGCCCCATCAATCCTGCTCCCACAATGGCAATTTTCATGTTCACCTGCCTAAGATGTTGTTATTGTCACCCCCTAGTCTCTAACTCAGGGGTGACATAATAAAACTAATCAGCTAATTGGTAGATTTCACTACCTGTCGCTTTAAATTCAGCAGATTTTTCTTGCATCGCTTGTTCAATAGCGGCATCAGAAGTCAAGGTTACCGTCTCATCAAGCAATTGGATTTTGATCGCATTTTGATCAAGATCAGCAGCATAATCTCTAACTTCTTGCGAGATCTTCATCGAACAGAACTTTGGACCACACATTGAACAAAAGTGCGCTACTTTACCTGACTCTTGCGGTAAGGTTTCGTCATGATAAGCACGTGCTGTTTCGGGATCTAAACCAATATTAAATTGATCGTACCAACGAAACTCAAAGCGAGCTTTACTCATGGCATTATCACGAATTTGAGCGCCAGGATGACCTTTGGCTAAGTCACCGGCATGGGCGGCAATTTTATAAGTGATTAAGCCTTCTTTGACATCTTCTTTATTGGGCAAGCCTAAATGCTCTTTTGGCGTAACGTAACAAAGCATGGCACAACCGTACCAGCCAATATTAGCCGCGCCAATTCCCGAGGTAATATGATCATAACCTGGCGCAATATCTGTGGTGAGTGGGCCTAAAGTATAAAAAGGAGCTTCACCACAATGCTCTATTTGCTCTTCCATATTTTCTTTAATCATATGAAGAGGTACGTGGCCCGGACCTTCAATGATGGTTTGTACGTCATGCTGCCAAGCAATTTTGGTTAATTCACCTAAGGTGTGTAATTCAGCAAATTGTGCTTCATCGTTTGCATCAGCTACTGAGCCGGGTCTTAAACCATCACCTAAAGAGAAAGAAACATCATATTGCTTGAGGATTTCACAGATATCTTCAAAGTGAGTGTATAAGAAGTTCTCTTTATGATGGGCTAAACACCATTTAGCCATAATTGAACCACCTCGCGAAACAATACCAGTAACCCGTTTAGCGGTCATAGGTACATAACGCAGCAAAACACCAGCGTGAATAGTAAAATAATCCACCCCTTGCTCTGCTTGCTCAATGAGCGTATCGCGAAATATTTCCCAAGTTAAGTCTTCGGCAATACCGTTAACTTTTTCTAGCGCTTGATAAATTGGTACCGTACCAATGGGTACAGGTGAGTTACGCATGATCCATTCACGGGTTTCATGAATGTTACGACCGGTAGATAAATCCATGACCGTATCAGCACCCCATTTTGCTGACCAGACTAACTTTTCCACCTCTTCTTCAATGCTTGAGGTAACCGCAGAATTACCAATATTAGCGTTAACTTTGATTAAAAAATTGCGACCAATAATCATTGGCTCACATTCAGGGTGATTGATATTGACTGGGATTATCGCGCGACCTCGAGCCACTTCATCACGAACAAACTCAGGAGTAATCTGCTCAGGAATACTGGCGCCAAACGACTGCCCTTTATGTTGTTGCAATAAAATTTCATCTTTCACTTGCTCACGCTTAAGGTTTTCACGAATCGCAATATATTCCATTTCAGGGGTGATGATGCCCTGCTTGGCGTAATGCATTTGCGTAACATTCTTGCCTTTTTTCGCGATACGCATTTTAGGTAAATGCTCAAAACGGATATGATCAACACCTTCATCAGCTAAGCGTTGCTGGGCATATAAAGAGCTATTAGACGCTAAAAACTCCACATCGCCACGCGCATCAATCCAACTCTCCCGTAAACGAGGAATACCTTTATGTACATCAATATCGACATCTTCATCAGTATAAAAACCTGAGGTATCATAAACACATAAAGGCTCATTCTTTTCATAGACAGGATTGTCTTTACTCCCACTAACTAAAGTATCAGTTAAGGTTATCTCGCGCATACCGACTTTAATATCGTGAATTTTACCCGGTACATATATTTTTTTTGAGTTTGGAAAAGATTGATCTGAAACATTTTTTAAAAACGCAGCAGCCGCTTCGCGCTTTTCACGTCGTGTTTGAGGCTTCTTAGTTTCATCGTTTATAGCTTGGTCGCTCATGGTCGCACCTTGTTTTTGTTTTTCTGCAGCAAAGCAAGAATAAAAATAGGCGGAGTCTCTTTAACTTATTCCGTTAAAGAAGAGGCAAAAAGAGTATTTTAAATAGCAAGTTTAACAACTTGTATAACAAAAATAACTCTCTCTTGTTCCCTACGCAGATATTAATCTGATCAGGTTTTACGGATCCCGCTTACGCGATCTCAGCCTTTGGCACTCCGACAAGTGTTGTGCTTAACCTAATATTTAAATAAAAGTTAAGTACACTGTGATTCTAACGTGAGCATTAACAGCATAGCAAGTGCTATTACGTTTATCTTAATAATGTCTTGGTGATATTCGCGACCAATTTGCAAACGCCGCCACTAGCTCAACATTACATTAAAACAGAAATAACCATTGCCTCAGTAGACAAGCGAGGTAATATGAACTGAAAAATTATCGAGCTACATAATAATGTTAACAATATTATCCCCTGAAA
Source organism: Colwelliaceae bacterium MEBiC 14330 (assembly GCA_040779365.1). GTDB lineage: Bacteria > Pseudomonadota > Gammaproteobacteria > Enterobacterales > Alteromonadaceae > Colwellia. Next base: position 93,311 of record JBFONR010000004.1, on the reverse strand, counting down.
CATTTAACACTATCCCGTGGAAAAATGGTTTAGGTCATACAACTGAACTAGCGATCAATAATGGCGGAAACTTAGCTAACTTTGATTGGCGATTAAGTATTGCCAGTGTCGTTAATGATGGTGAATTTTCTAACTTTTCAGGTTATCAACGTAATTTAGTGCTCATTGACGGCTCAGGACTAATATTAGATCATGGTAATGGTGATATTGACAAGTTAACAAACTTATTAGACATCGCTCATTTTGATGGCGGTAATAAAACTTATGGTAGTTTAATTAACGGTGCTATCAAAGACTTCAATGTTATCACTAATCAGCAAAGCTATAATGCCCAGGTTGATAGTTTCAAAGGTAGCAAAAAACTTTCTTTTACCCCAACAGTTAAGACAGTTGCTTTTGTTTACAGTTTAACTGACGAAACCAAAATTCAGAGCAAACAACAAAGTTTACAGTTACCTGTTGGTCATTTGGTCAAAGTTGAAAAGACACAAGATGAAATCCACATAACAGGGGAAAACTTAATTATTATTCAACTTACGAAAATTTAATAAGCACTACTTTGAAAATGGGGGTTGAGTCTAGATCCCACGAGGATTTTAACCTTAAATGTTCACTTTAGATGCTAGCCACTCGTTAGATTCATTTAGCGTAAAAATGACCACCTATCATTATTAATGAGCTTTATCCTGATAAATTAATCTAGGATTTTTCTATTTTCATTATTAATTAGTTTTTTTATAAGATTTTTCATGCTCTTTTTTTCATGCTGATACTCTCTTTAAAAAGGAAAGCAAATGAAATTTACTAAACTAATCGTTCCCTTATTTTTATCTATACAAAGTCACATTCTTTATGCAGTAGAGCCTACTAGTAGTCTAATAGAGCCCTTGATGGTTAACATTCCTGCGGGTCATTTTGAAATGGGTGATATTGATGAAGAAGATGCACAACCTATACATAAAGTGACATTAGCTCAGTTCAGTCTCGGTAAATATGAAGTCACCGTTAAAGAGTTTCGTCAATTTATAGAAGAGTCTGGGTATAAAATGCCATCTCAATGTATACATCAACTAAATGGTTGGTTTAATTACGGTAAAACTGATGGTACTTGGGAAAATAATTCTCTCAATAGCAATGATTTTCAACCGGTAAATTGTATTGGTTGGCAAGCTGCTAACGCTTATACGCAATGGCTAGCAGAAAAAACAGGTCGTCCATACCGTTTACCCAGTGAAGCAGAGTGGGAATATGCTGCTCGATCAGGTACGAGTAGCAAGCATTATTTTGGTGATGACCAAACGCAAACTTTAGTCTGCGAGTATGAAAACACTGCTGATTTAACAGGTGAAAATATCCTACAACGAGATTCAAGCACCAGTTATGTAAACTTCTTTAATGGTAAATCAAACTGTGTTGACCACTCTGCTTATGCCAGTATCGTCGGGATGTATAAACCTAATCCCTTTGGCTTACATGACATGCTCAGTAACGTGGTCGAGTTTATTGCTGATTGCTACAAAGATGACTACAAAGGTGCTCACAGCAATGGCGAACCTTGGATTGATAACATTTGCAAATATCGTGTAGCACGAGGAGGAAGCTGGCATTGGAATACCTTCCCTGTTAGTCAAAGAGGTTTGCTGGCAGAAGACTTTGTAGGTGCAGTAGAGGGGTTTAGAATTGCACTTGATGGCCCTCCCCCTGCACTATCAGACAACACTCAACAATTTCTCAGGGAACTAAAAATAGCTCAACGTACTGAAAAACTTAAACGAGATGCTATGTTGCCTTACCCTGATAAAGTAAGCAATTTATCACTAATACAAGAAAATGATCTTGTCACTCTTTACTGGGATAAGAGTAAGCAAGCTGATATAGAGAGCTACCGTGTTTATCGAAATGAAGCAATTGGCACACCTTTTAAGTTGTTAGCTGCTAACTTAGTTGAAACAACCTTTAAAGACGCAAATATGGATAGCCACAAGTACGAATATACAGTAGTTGCAGTAAGACATCATCAGCAAAGTGACTACAGTAACATCGTCGAAACAAAAGCGTCATGGGTACATGCACCTGGTAGGATAGAAGCTGAATCCGCTATTGAAATTCATGGAGCAAGTATAGGAAGAACTTCTGATGTTGATGGTAAATTTAACATAACAGGTCGAGGAGGTATCAGTAAAAAATCGATAATAGAATACAAGCTTAACGTTGCAAAATCTGGAAATTATAGTTTAAGTTACCGTGTCGCAGATCCCAGAAATACCAAAGGTTTTATTGTCTTAGTCAATGGTAAGGAACTAAGCAAAGCACAGGTAACTGAAACCGGTGGTTACAATGACTGGAAAACTCAGCTAGGGCCTGTTATTTATCTTATAAAAGGTAAGCACAAGCTAACATTAAAATCTATTGATGAGAATTGGAAACTTAATTGGATAAATCTTAAACAAGAGTAAACTATTATTTTCCTATGCCCCAAAAAGGCCGCAATATTGTGGCCTGAATTTAAGTTTACTACCGTTTATAACTGCAATGATAATAACTTTTCTTTATTGTTACGACGCCAATAGTCGCTACCCTTTTCATTGATATATTGGCAATAAAAACTATAATTTACTTGGCTGTTCTTGCTACTGCATATAAGTAATGCCATATCCAAACTGAGCAAAGAATCACCCGCTAATTCTGCTTGTTCAAAGGTAGTTTGAGCATAACCAACAAATGCTAATTCATTTTTTTGTGCTTGCGCTAATAGTGTCTTTAAGTAAGTGTTTTGAGCATTATTTGTATGAAGATCTACGATAAGAGCTTTGGCATCGCTCATGCGATTTTCACTCAAATAAAACTGCATTAATTGTTTTCGGCTATTTTGCGCAGCCCAAAAATCAGGGATCAAGCTAGTCAGCTCTAGTACCTGTTTTAAATGAGGTTCTTTATCTTGTTTACTTTTGGCAAAAATAGCATAGTGATAAGGCACTATAGCAAAATGATAACTTGGTAACTGATAAGCCTCCATCTTCTGCTCGGCTAGCCTTAAATAAAGATATTTATCATCTTCTTGGTAGTGTTTATGTGCTAATACAGATAGATAAGTTAAAGCACTTAATTCGCGTTGCGTATCTTTCACATCAACAGCTAATTGTGCTGACTTGAGTAGGCTCGTTTTAATAGCGTGATAATTTTCTAAATTATGAGCTATCCATGACTGGGCAAACCATGCATCTGCTTGCTGTTTAAAATCATTAACTAGCTCAAATTGCTTTATTGCTGCTTTAAGCTTATCGGCACTCAAGTCATAAAGCTCTTTTTTAGTCAAAATTTCACTTTGCAGTAGCAATGCTTTACCTATATATTCAGCTTTTTTGTCAAAGGTTGCATTATTTTCCAGTTTATTAGCCATCACCATCGCTTTCTCCAGCTCTCCCAACTGTATATAAGAACTGATTAATTGCTCCAAAATGATAAGGTCATCTGGTGACTGCTGGTGAGCTATAGATAAATTGGCTTGTTTGAGATCTGGCTGTTGAGCTTTATTCAATAAATGATAAATAACAGGATGACGTAAATGTAATTGCAGTTGTTCAAAAACAGTTTGTTGATTTATGTCAGATATTTGCCCTTGCCAACTGGCAAATCGGCCTTTTAATATGAAATCAAGATAAGTTTTATTGTCATAGCTACGCATAGAGCCTGACAAAATTACTGGGTGCTTATCAGCTAAAAGCGGATACTCTAGCTCAGCTGAGGCCTGAAAAGAGGCTGTATTGAACTGAGACAATTCAGTGAAATTAAAGTGTTCATTATCTTTTAGTATAAACGTCTTCACTGCTTGCTGATCAGTTATTGGGACGAAGGCAATGTTAATAATTTCGCTTTTGTCTTTACCAGCAGCTGAATTTAAAAAGTGCATAACGACAACGATACAGAGTACTAAACTGGTTAAAGCAATGAGTAGCCAATGAAGTTTTTTTTTCGCATTTGATGAAGTACTTAATTGTTGCGATAAGTTAATAGGACTTCTAGTGTTTGCAGTCTCGTTAGCCTCAAGCACAGTTTTATCAAGCTTTAGCTGCCATTGATAACCCCGTTTTGAAAAGGTTTTAATAGCTTGGTTACCAAAAAGACCCCTTAAATGACTAATATTTTGAAAAACAGCCTGCTCTGATACAACCTTGTCGTGCCAAACATGAGATAAAATATCTTCTTTGCTAAAGACAGTATCAGCATGTTCAACTAATAACTTAAGTAATTTAGCTTCATTGTGACGAATAGACAAAAGCTCGCCACTTTTTTTTGAGTACTAAACTCGTACTATCAAACTCAAAATCATTAAATCTATAACGCATTATATTTATTAAATTAACTCAGTCCATTCCTTGCCTTCTTGGTATGTTAACTTATTAATTTTTAAAGGGTAGAGTTTTTTTAAATACACTGACAAGTAACACTAATTATTAAATCTACAAAAATAATATAGCAACATAACTTTAATATAATAAAGAAAGTATCAAACTCATAGCGAAGCTAACATATAAACTTGCCTTTAGTTCAATCCTGTATATACTACCAGTGACACTGTGTAAATTTACAGGCTAAAATTATGATAGATGCAACAACCGAATTACCCTCACTCACTAAACGCCAGCAACAAATTTATGATTTAATTAAAGAAAAAATCCAAGAAACTGGTATGCCTCCGACACGCGCTGAAATTGCCAAATTTTTTGGCTTTAAATCAGCCAATGCCGCCGAAGAACATTTAAAAGCATTAGCTAAAAAAGGTTATATTGAAATGCTTGCCGGAACTTCTCGAGGAATCCGATTAGTAGGAGAGTACACCGAAGAAGAAGAAGGTTTACCGTTAATTGGTCGTGTTGCCGCAGGTGAACCTATTTTAGCGGCAGAGCATGTCGAAGATCACTATAAAATGGATGGTAATTTATTTCATCCAGCAGCAGATTACCTATTGCGGGTCAATGGTGAAAGTATGAAAGATATCGGCATTATGGATGGTGACTTACTCGCTGTTCATCAAACAACTGATGTAAAAAATGGTCAAGTTGTGGTTGCCCGAGTTGAAGATGATGTGACGGTCAAACGATTTAAACGTGACGGCAATATTGTTTATTTACACGCTGAGAACCAAGCTTTTGATCCGATCAAAGTAGATCTAGCTAGCCAAGCATTTAATATTGAAGGAATTGCAGTAGGCATAATTCGAAGCGAAAGCTGGATGTAATTTACTAACATTTTAAAGTAAATAAAATCGCCGTCATAATTTCACCTCGCCAAAGTTAACTCGGTGTGATGTTGATGGCCTTTTCCCCTTTGACAGCGAAAAAAGTCTTTTTTACTCCCTAAAAAATTTTACCCTTCAATAAAATATACAAGCCCCCACTAGTAATGCCTACAAACAAATTAGAGCTATTACTCCATTGAATTTAATGGCTTTTTTTAAATTTATTAACTATAAAACAATTGACCTAGATAAATTTTTAGCGTAATTCTAATAACAATAACGCACAAAAATTGAACATAAAAAGAATAAAAAGACGTCAATGCGCTAATCCTGTCAATCTCAGCTGAGTGTTATGCCAGATTACTAATTCACGTCAATAATTAACCAGACCTCTGGGAAAATTGGTCATGACTCGTGCTCAAAGCGATAACATGATGTTACCGAGCTCTTATTGGTTGATAAAAATAATAATAACTAAAACTACGACAGATATTCAGTTCAGTGAGTTATGTAGTAAATCGCTGCACATCTGTTTTCTTTAATTAGAAGAAGGAGAGTCGTGTGGGTAAACATAAGCTACCTTGGCTAGTGTTGATAAGCCTAATGTCCGGTTCAGTTTTCGCAGAAACACAGTTAAACCTGACTCAAGGGGTCACTGCCGTTAGCAGAGAAGTATATGATTTACATATGCTGGTACTCTATATTTGTACTGTCATTGGTATAATTGTTTTTGGCGCTATGTTCTGGTCAATCGCCTTTCATCGTAAATCTAAAGGAGTTAAGCCTGCTGATTTTCATGAGAGTACCAAAGTTGAAGTCTTATGGACAGCAATCCCTATTGTGATATTAATCGCTATGGCTGTTCCAGCAACACATACACTGATTGCCATGGAAGACAATAGCAATTCAGATGTAACCATTCAAATTACTGGCTCACAATGGAAATGGCATTACAAATACTTTGATCAAGGTATCGAATATTACTCTGTACTTTCTACACCGCGTGAACAATACGAAAATCAACAAGGTAATGGCGCCACTAAAGGTGAAAATTATCTGCTAGAAGTTGATAAACCGCTCGTTATACCGGCTAATAAAAAAGTCCGTTTTTTAATTACCTCTGATGATGTTATCCATTCTTGGTGGGTTCCTGCCTTTGCTGTGAAGCAAGATGCCAATCCAGGGTTTATTAACGAGGCATGGACGAAAGTCGATGAGCCTGGTATCTATCGCGGTCAATGTGCTGAGCTTTGTGGTAAAGATCATGGTTTTATGCCAGTGGTCGTTGAAGTCAAATCTGAACAAGATTATGGCATCTGGCTTAAAGAACAACATCAGCTTATTGCCGACGCAGCAGCAGCTGAAAAAGCATCATTAAGTGCCTCAATGTCAATGGATGAACTAATGCAGCTAGGTGAAACAACTTATACTGCTCATTGTGCCGCATGTCATCAACCTTCAGGTTTAGGTTTACCACCCGCCTTCCCGGCTTTAAAAGCTAGCCCAATTGCGACGACAGGCAGTATAGCAGGTCATATAGATATTGTTTTTCACGGCAAAGCCGGAACAGGTATGCAAGGTTATGGCAAACAATTAAGCTTAAAAGAAATTGCCGCCGTTGTTACCTATGAGCGTAATGCTTGGGGAAATGATACTGGCGATTTAGTTCAAGCCTTTGATGTTCAATCATCTGTTGCAAAGACAACGACTGACGACTCCGCTTTCGAAGGCGACACACAACCCTCTAGCACGGCTGTAGCGTTTGAAACCATTACTGATAAAGCAACTGAGGCGATCACTGAAAGTACGCCAATGGAAGATTTAACGAAAATCTATAACCTAGAAGAATTAATGGTAATGGGCGAAGAAGTATACATGAAAGCCTGTGTTGCCTGCCATCAACCAACAGGTGCAGGTTTACCCCCTGCATTCCCTGCATTAAAAGGCAGTGCTATCGCTTTAGGCGATATTGACACACACATAGATATTGTCCTTAACGGCAGTAAAAAGAATGCCGCCATGGCTGCATATGCCAATCAATTAACCAAAACTGAAATCGCCGCTGTTGTCACCTATGAGCGAAATGCTTGGGGTAATAATACTGGTGATTTAGTACAACCTTCAGCTGTTGATGCTGTTAGTGCGAAGTAGGGAGAAATGAAATGACTACAGATGTTATCACACAAGATTCGCACGACGAGCACCATGATGATCATAAAATGACTGGTATAAAACGCTGGTTGTATACCACCAATCATAAAGATATTGGTACTTTATATTTGTGGTTTGCTTTTATCATGTTTTTGACGGGTGGTGCGCTAGCCATGGTCATTCGCGCTGAGTTATTTCAGCCAGGTTTACAACTTGTTGAACCCGACTTTTTTAATCAGTTAACGACAGTGCATGGATTAATCATGGTCTTTGGCGCCATAATGCCAGCCTTTACCGGTTTTGCAAACTGGATGTTACCTATGATGGTCGGTGCGCCAGATATGGCTTTACCTCGAATGAATAACTGGAGCTTTTGGATTCTCCCTTTTGCGTTTGCAATTTTATTGGGCTCATTTTTTATGGAAAGTGGTGCACCTAATTTTGGCTGGACTTTTTATGCTCCATTATCAACAACCTACTCTAATGGGAGTACTGCCTTTTTTGTATTTGCCGTTCATATTATGGGTATATCTTCCATCATGGGCGCTATTAATATTGTCGTGACTATCATGAATATGCGCGCTCCAGGTATGACTTATATGAAAATGCCCTTGTTTGTATGGACCTTTTTCATAACGGCTTACCTATTAATTGCCGTCATGCCTGTCCTTGCTGGTGTGGTTACCATGCTGCTAACTGATACCTACTTCGGAACTAGCTTCTTTGATGCTGCAGGTGGCGGTGATCCGGTATTGTTCCAGCATATATTTTGGTTTTTTGGTCACCCAGAAGTCTATATTATGATTTTACCTGCTTTTGGTATTGTCTCGACCACTATCCCTGCATTTTCGCGAAAACGCTTATTTGGTTATAGCTCGATGGTATATGCAACCTCTTCGATAGCCTTGTTATCTTTTATTGTCTGGGCCCATCACATGTTCACTACCGGCATGCCGCTTTTTGGCGAGTTATTCTTTATGTATTGCACTATGCTAATTGCCGTACCTACAGGCGTAAAAGTCTTTAACTGGGTCGCGACCATGTGGCGTGGCTCTTTAAGCTTTGAAACACCCATGTTATTTTCTATTGCCTTTGTTATTTTATTTACCATTGGTGGTTTCTCTGGCCTGATGCTTGCCATGACACCGGTGGATTTCCAATATCATGATACTTACTTTGTTGTTGCTCATTTTCATTATGTCTTAGTAACCGGTTCCTTATTTTCTCTTTATGCAGGTGCTTATTTCTGGCTACCCAAATGGACTGGGCATATGTATAACGACACCTTGAGCAAATGGCATTTCTGGTGTTCATTAATTTCGGTCAATTTACTGTTTTTTCCGATGCACTTTTTAGGTTTAGCCGGTATGCCGCGTAGAATTCCGGATTATGCATTGCAGTTCGCTGATTTTAATAAGTGGGTCAGTATTGGGGGGTTTGCCTTTGGTTTGTCGCAATTAATTTTCTTAGTCGTAGTGATCAAATGCATTCGTGGTGGAGAAAAAGCGCCAGCTAAACCTTGGGATGGTGCTATTGGATTAGAGTGGACAGTTGCAAGCCCTGCTCCTTACCATACTTTTAGTACCCCACCACCGCAAAAAGATATCGACTACGCAGATCAACACAGGCATTAATAGTGATGAATAAGATCGAGCCAGAGATTAACAACAATGCTAAAACAGTTAAAAAGCTGCTGCTAGTAGTTTTTCTGATGTTTGGCTTTGGTTTTGCTCTAGTACCGCTGTACGATGTTTTTTGCGATATAACCGGGTTAAATGGAAAAACAAATACCTCTGCCGCGACCTACAAGGCGGGGTCAATAGACAAATCACGTACAGTTAAAGTACAGTTCATCACCCGAAATGCCAAAGGAATACCTTGGCAATTTGAGCCGATCATCAATGAAATGGAAGTTCACCCCGGTGAAATGAAGATGGTTTCGTTTTATGCAAAAAACGATGCGAGACATGACATTGTTGGGCAAGCTGTACCTTCGGTATCTCCTGGCCTAGCGGCTAATTACTTCCACAAAATTGAATGTTTTTGCTTTAACCATCAACCGTTAAAATCTTTTGAAGACATTGAAATGCCATTGCAATTTTATGTTGATTTAGCGATTCCTAAAGAGATTAACACGTTAACTTTATCTTATACCTTGTATGACGTAACTGAGAAATCGTCATAAAGCTTACGAAAAGGGATAGAAAATGACGAACAAAACCTATGAAAGTTATTATGTACCCAGCCAAAGTCACTGGCCAATAGTCGGCGCAATTGCGCTATTTATGATTGCCTTTGGTGCTGGCTCTTACGTTACTGATTTAGCCAACGAAGAAAGTGGTTACGGTGGTTATTTATTACTTTTGGGCATCGCGCTGGTGCTCTATATGTTAGTAGGCTGGTTCAGAGATGTTATTAACGAATCGCTAACCGGTAAATATTCTCATCAAATGGATAACTCTTTTAAACAAGGTATGGGTTGGTTTATTTTCTCTGAAGTCATGTTTTTTGCTGCATTTTTTGGCGCTTTATTTTATTTACGGGTCTTCTCTGTGCCTTGGCTTGGTGGCGCAGGCAATAATGTCGAAACGGGTGCTGTACTTTGGCCTGATTTCATCGCGCAGTGGCCTTTACTGAAAACCCCAGACGGTACTACAACGACGGCAATGGGCTGGTATGGATTACCGCTGTTAAATACCGTATTACTACTTACTTCCTCCATTACCGCACATTTTGCTCATAGTGCTTTACTCAAAAATAATCGAGGTGCGATAAAAGCCTGGTTAGGTTTAACCATCATCCTTGGTATCACTTTTATGTATTTCCAAATTCAGGAATATGCCCATGGCTATTCTGAAGAAATGCGCTTGTTTCTAACTAGCGGTGTGTATGGTAACAGCTTTTATTTGCTAACAGGCTTTCACGGTATGCACGTAACCTTGGGTTGTATTATGTTAATTGTGATGTGGCTAAGGGTTTTAAAAGGACACTTTACTCCAGAAAATCATTTTGCCTTTCAAGCCGCGAGTTGGTATTGGCACTTTGTTGATGTTGTTTGGGTGATGTTATTTGTATTTGTATATATTCTATAGGGATGGGTTTTGCCGTATATCGATAAGCGTAAAAGATTCATGAATAATATCCTCTGGATAGGGTTTACGCTTGTCGTTTTTTCATTGTTAATTAACTTATCACTCTGGCAATACAATCGTGGCCTTGACAAGGAGCAACGCGCAGCTCGTATCTCACAACTTAGTCATCAAGAACCGTTAACCTTACCTCAAGTAATGCAATTCTCAAGACAGCAACATTTTAACACTACAGGCAGTATTAATGACTTTCCCGTCAGCATTACCGGTAAATTTGATGACAATAAGGTGTTTTTATTAGATAACCAAGTAGAAAAAGGCGCTTTGGGTTATCGCGTGTTACAAGTAGTACAAACAGCTAATTATGCTGTACTAGTCAATTTAGGTTGGGTTCAAGGCTCAACTAATCGCAGTGAGCTACCTGATATAACAGCGGTAAAAGGTCTTCATACGTTCCGAGGACATGTCCGCTTAATCGAGCCTGGTATCATGCTAACAGAGCAGGATTTCTCCCAATTTAGTTGGCCATTACGCGTTCAACAAATTGAAATTGATAAATTTTCCTCGTTGACCAAGATGTCCCTACTACCATTTATTGTCTACCTAGATAGCCAAGACCCCTTAGGTTATAAAAAGAATTGGCAACCAATAGTTATGCCTGCTGAAAAACATTTTGGTTATGCCTTTCAGTGGGCGGCTTTAGCGCTCGCTTGGTTGATTTTAATGATTTGCTTACGATTGAATAAATCAGACAACTCCAATAACAAGGTATGTCAATCAACGGCTGATGAAGCTGATGGCCCACATGACGAGCATAAAAATAAGGCGGTAAAATATGGCTAAATCTATCAACCCATTAGATGCAAGCATGACTAAAACCTTAAGTAATCAAAATAATCAAACACATAAAAGTCGTCGCAGTTTCCTACTGTTATTAAGTGTTTTTATACTCCCGGTAATATTAGCCAAATTAGCATTGGAAAAAGAATGGTTAAACACTGCGGTCACTAATCAAGGCACATTATTAACACAACCTTTTACCCTAAATGACCTAGGACTTAGTGATGAGGGTCTAAACAATCAATGGCTAATCATCTACAGGTTACCGGATATTTGCAACAAACTCTGCTTAGAAAGTATTGAAATTGTCCACAATAGCTACGTAGTGCTGGGCAAGGACATGCCAAGAGTAACGCCGGTATTATTAACAAAAAATATATTTTCAGCCGAGCAAAGCAAACAACTCAGTAAGAGCCAGTGGCAACGAGTACAATTAACGCCGCAAATGAATCACTTACTTATTACGCCACAAATACTTATTGCAGATCCACTAGGCAATATCATTCTCAGTCATCAACATCCTGAACAGGCACAACAACAAGCGCTGCTTGGTAAGGCTATCATTGCCGATATGAAAAAGCTTTTAAAATACTCAAAGGTAGGCTAAACATATGACTGAGCAAGAAAAACCAGCGAAAAACCTTCATCGCTTAGTGTTAACAGGTATCTGGCTAGCTATTTTTGTTATAGGGTTAGGTGCCTATACCCGCTTGACTCATGCCGGCTTAGGCTGCCCTGATTGGCCGGGCTGTTATGGCCTAATTGATGTGCCTCAAACCAGTCAGCAAATAGCTGCCGCCGAAAAAGCTTTCCCAGAAAGACCATTTGAAGCAGAGAAAGCATGGAATGAAATGATACATAGATACTTTGCCGGGGCATTGGGTATACTGATTGCAATAATCGCTTTTCTGTCAATTAAATTACGTCTATCCAATACTACCAATATAAAGTATCCACTTATCTTACCCTTAATCATCTTAGCGCTAGTTACCTTTCAGGCCGCACTTGGTATGTGGACAGTCACCTTAAAGTTAATGCCTATTATCGTCATGGCTCATTTATTAGGTGGCTTTAGCACACTCTGTTTATTGTTTTTATTACATTTACGTATTAAGCATCACAGTAAAAATAACCAAAAAACAAGTTCTACCATTGGGCAATCTAAGAAATACAGTCGCCTTTCATTGCTTGGGGTTGTCATTTTAACGGCGCAAATTGCACTGGGCGGTTGGACTTCATCAAACTATGCCGCGATGAGTTGTATTGAATTACCCATATGTCAGGGAGATTGGTTCTCTAACTTAACCTTTAACAATTCTTTCGACATCATTCCACCAGATAGAGATAGTTATGAATTTGGTCACCTTGAGCATAATGAAAGGGTAACCATACATGTTACTCATCGCCTTGGCGCTATAGTAACCGCTATTTTTATAACTTGGTTAGCGACTATAGTGTTTTTAAAGGCTCGAACATTAGTGATTAAACGCACAGCCATTATTTTATTCAGTTTATTAGTCATTCAACTGGCTTTAGGTGTCAGTAATATTTGGTTTTCACTACCACTTAACATTGCTGTAGCACATAACTTAGTTGCCGCTTTTTTAATGTTAAGTTTAATCACCTTAACATATAAATTAAGACAAAACCCTGAGGAGGTTGTCAATGAATAAAGCCATTGATAAAACGATTACCCAAATAATTCCGCCAGAGTTTTCTACAAAAAAACATCAAGTTAAACCAACTAATATTTTTGCGAGTTGGCGTGCTTATTATGACATAACCAAACCTAAAGTCGTTGCATTGTTAGTGTTAACAGCCTTAGTGGGTATGAGTTTGTCGGTACCGGGAGCATTACCCTGGCAAATATTACTGCCTGCAATGTCAGGCATCGCCTTACTTTCTTCAGCCGCTGCAGCCATCAATCATATCGTTGATGAAGAAATCGATAGTGTCATGGGTAGAACACATAATAGGCCATTACCTGAAGGGAAAATTAGCGTAAAAAATGCCATTATTTTTGCTGCAAGTTTGGCTTTGATAGGTTTCGTCATGCTATACACCTTAGTCAATCCACTTACCGCTTTTTTAACCTTAGCCGGGCTGGTAGGTTATAGCTTTATTTATACTTTGTATTTAAAACGTGCCACACCGCAAAATATCACCATTGGTGGCTTAGCAGGTGCCATTCCTCCCTTACTTGGTTGGACGGCAATGACCAATGAAATAGCGCCTAACGCGCTACTGCTAGTACTGATAATTTTTACTTGGACACCTCCGCATTTCTGGGCTTTAGCCATTCATCGAAAAAATGATTATGCTAAAGTTAACATTCCTATGTTACCCGTTACTCATGGAGTAAGTTTCACCAAAACACAAATTTTGCTATATACCGTATTACTTTTTGTAGTTTGCTTGTTACCGTATTTAGTGGGTATGAGTAACTGGTTATATTTATTGGGGGCCTGTAGTCTTAATTTGATCTTTTTCCGTTATGCTTGGCAACTTAAATTTAATGCTAAGAAAGATACGGCAATGGCAACATTTAAATTTTCAATAGTGCACCTAATGCTGCTTTTCATCGTATTACTACTTGACCACTATTGGTTACCAATAAATTAAACATCCACTTGACATGCGACAGTAGGGAATTATGAATAAATACTTTTACGCTATCATTGCGCTACTATCTATCAGCGCTGGTGCCGTTGGCTTTCATTTAATTAGTCAGGTGAAAGAGTTACCAAAACCAGAATATGCCCTGCATTATCAGCAAGCCAGAGAAGTATCAGCCTTCAACTTAACAGATGAAGACGGCCAACCTTTTAATAATGCAAAATTACAAGGTAAATGGTCATTAATCTTTTTTGGTTATACCTCCTGCCCTGATATTTGCCCAACCACCTTACAAAATTTAAATTTTATTTACGACGACTTGACGGCCATCGCAAATAACAGCCAAATATTGTTAGTAACCGTTGACCCTAAAAGAGATACCCAAGAAAAGTTAGCGCAATATATCGCCTACTTTAATAGTAATTTTAAAGCATTGAGAGCAGAGCATGATGTACTTTTCCCTTTTTCTCGTAATTTAGGGCTGATGTATGCAATTACTAATAAAGAGGAAGAAGAGAGTTATTGGGTTGACCATAGTGCCTCATTAGTCTTAATTAACCCAGCGGGAGAGATTGAAGCAATTTTTAAACCGGAACAAAAAGTTGGCGAATTACCAAGTATCGATAATGATAAACTCGTCAGCGACTATGAAAAAATAGTCGCCTTATATACCCCCTAGCATCGAAAATATTGTTTCCAAATAGTAAAGCGTGAAGTTTTATTTTAAAGGGGATACCAACTACCATCTTCCTTTAGGATAATCCAAGGTTTGGAATACCAGTAATAACGCCCCGGTTTACTGATACTTGCAGCGGTACAATTAGCACGGACACGCCCTACAGGTAAATCTTTATTAAAGGTAATGCTAAAACTATCATCGCTATGCCATGTTATCTTTTGTTTACCCAACCCTGAGACATAACAATTTAATCCTGACTTATAAAAATCGCCAGTTTCTATTTCAAAAGTCACACTTTTAGCTTGTTTATATTTAAAAATTATTGCCGCATTGTCCCCCGTTAACTGGATATTAAAAGCTAAAGAATTGAGTTTGTCACGTAAACCTGAAATTCTATCGTAAGGTTTAGAGGCGGGAAAACGCGGTATACTTGTTAAATCTGTCGTTAAGTCAATCGCCCCGGATTGTTGAGAAAAAGCAACAAAGCCATTTTGCTTAGCCCATGCCTGAGCTGCCACGCCATACTCACCATAAGGGTAGGCAAAATAGCGCCAGCTTTGACCAGTATGCTCTTTGATAATTTTTTCCGCTTTTAATAACGATTCAGTTTGTTTATCAAACCATTGCTCTTGTGTTAAACCATCGGGAATTCGAGCCATGGAATCATGTCCATAGCCATGGTTTGCTATAATAGCCCCTTCATCAGCCATAGTTTTTAAATCTGCCCATGACAAATAATGTGAGGTTTTTTTTCCTTTATTTTGGTCAATAATGCCTGGATTGACAAAAATTGTATAAGGATAAGAAAACTTATCTAAAATTGGTTTTGCATAAGTTAAAACATCGGTATATGCGTCATCAAAGGTAATGGCGACACTTTTATCAGGTAGCGCTTTTTGAGCTTTAATTGCATCAATTAATATAGATAATGGTACAACGTTAAAGCCATTATCTTTAAGGTATTTTAAATGTACTTCAAATTGCTTTGGTGAAATGCTGGTACTGGCTGGCGTTTCATCACTAACATGATGATATTGAAGAATAACAGCGGCATCACTAGGCAAAGCAATACTGCATAATAATGCAATTGAAAAAAGACTCTGTAATAAGTATTTCATAGCATTCCCCCTAAAAAGATGAGTAGATAAAATAACGCCTTTTACAAACAACCACTAGCACTTTAGTTCTTTTTGTTTAAAAAGTAGCCATTGCGCTCAACAATATATTACTGAGCTGTTGTTGGTAATCTTTATTCCATGACATTTATCTTAAATTCATGCAGGCAAAGATCATGAGAAATAGCATGAGTATTGCAACATACGCTGATTTTTCCAGTGTGGTTTTCATTGCAAGCTTATGAAAATAATTACTGATGGCCTGCCTTCTCATGCATCACCTTCGCCAGGGGTTAACTCTAGCTTGGCACTTTCATTAGCATCGAATTAGCGTTACGTAAAAAAATGTCGCTAAATTACAATACAGAGCAGCTAGAATTTAGCTATTTAGCTATTTAGCTGTATTGACAGTATTATCAGCATAGAAATAAAGCAAGATATTGGCAGCTAGCCAGCCAAACATTAAACCGGCAATATTAGCGCCCATATCGAGCCATTCACCATAGCGATTAACATAAGGCTGAATTAATTCAATTACCCCACTAAACATAGCAAAGCCTAAGACAACCCATGAGCAATATTTTGGCTTACGTAGTGCGATAGGAAAAATTAACGCGCCATAAGAAATAAAATGGTGACTTTTATCACTGCCAGGTACTTGAGGTAATTGGTCAGCAGGCCATAAGGATAAAGTGGCAATGATAGCCATAAGCACGAGACTAATAATCAGCCAATGGTGTTTAATAAAATTAATGAGTGTGATCATTTAATGATGATACTTTGAGTTGTTTTTAATCCGATAGCGAATATTAAGCCAACGGTTTATAAATATTCCTAAGTAGCCCCAAGCCGACACTAAGCAGGCAAAGCAAAGAAGTATTATGCCAATAATTTGCCACCAAAACTGATAAAAGTAACCTATTGCGACAAACACCAAGCCAATAATAAAAAGGCCAAGCCCACGAAGAAACACTGTTAAGCTATGCTGTGGATTTTGACCTATTTTTTCTAAAAAGTTATTCACAAAAATGTTTGCTAGCTAAGGCTTAATAATATGAATGATCACCACGCTCATGTTCAGTAGCATCTTTCACACCATTAATTTCACCCGGTAATAATTCAACCAATTGTTTTTCAATGCCATCTTTCACCGTAACATCAATTTGTGCACAACCATTACAGCCACCACCAAATTGTAATACCGCATAACCGTCTTCAGTAATCTCTACTAAGGTACATTCACCACCATGTCCTGCTAACTGTGGGTTTACCTCCGCCTGTAAAAAGTAATGCACACGATCAAATAAAGGCGCATCATCAGCCACTTTACGTAATTTCGCATTGGGTGCTTTTAGGGTTAACTGTGAGCCCATTTGATCAGTAGTAAAGTCAATTTCAGCTTCTTCTAAAAAAGGTTTACTGTCAGCATCAATCATGGCTGAAAAACCATCATAGGGTAATTCTAGATCATCAGGTTCAACCGCATCAGGTGGACAATAAGAAACCCCACATTCTGCTTTTGTAGTACCAGGATTTACAACAAAAACACGAATATGTGTACCTTCAGCTTGTTGCGAAAGTAAATTGACAAAATGCTTTTGAGCACTTTCTGAAATACTGATCATTATTTTAGCTCTCTTTGCTTTCAGGTTTTTTATAAGCTTAACGAACCATCTCGTTAGCATAAAAAGTACCTGACTATTTTACTCAAGTATGGCTATTTTACTCTGCTATTTGCTGATGTGCTAATGATTTTTACGCTTTTGTTTGATACTTTAGAGCAGTCAAAAAAAGAGGCCATATAGATGTTAGTCACCCGAACTTTAATTTTAGCTTATACCTTACTTATTTCATTTCATCTTAATGCAATGCCAGTTCAAGATTATTTGCCTGAAAACATTCAATATAATACAAGTATTCCCCAGCCCAGTGAGACCTTAGGCTTTGAAATTGGCCAACATCATGTTCGATACGATCAACTACGTCGCTACTTTTATCAATTAGCTGAGACGACTAAGCGGGTAAATATTACTGCTATGGGTAAAACTGTTCAGCACAGAGAGCAACTGCTGGTCACCATTTCTAGTCCAGAAAATTTAGCCAATTTATCTGATATTTTAACTAAGCGAGACCTTCTCAAGCAGACACAAAATGTTCCGAGTAATGATACCACCAAAGAACCCTTAGTACTTTGGTTAGGTTACAGTGTCCATGGCGATGAAATAAGCGGCGCCAATGCAGCCATGGTAATAGCCTATTATTTAGCTGCCAGCACAGAAGATAAAATTAGCGAATTATTAAGTAATACTATAATCGTCATAGAACCCAGTATGAATCCAGATGGTATGGATCGCTTTGTTAATTGGGTAAATACTTATCGCAACTCAACGGATAATAGTGACGTTAACCATATTGAACACCATCAAAACTGGGTTACCGGACGCACCAACCACTTTTGGTTTGATTTAAATCGCGATTGGTTATTGCTGTCCCAACAAGAAAGCCAGCATAGATTAAAATATTATCACCAATACCAACCTAATGTTGTTGGTGATTTCCATGAGATGGGGCACAACAACAGCTATTTTTTCCAACCAGGTATTAAAAGTCGTACACATCCACTGACACCCAAACAGAATATTGATTTAACCGCTAAATTAGCTTCATTTCATGCCGATGCCTTAGATAAAAAACAACGGCTTTACTACAGTGAAGAAAGTTTTGATGATTTTTACTACGGCAAAGGCTCAACCTACCCAGACATTAATGGCAGTATTGGTATTTTATTCGAGCAAGCGAGCTCACGGGGTATGCAGCAAGAAACAATTAACGGGTTACTGACTTTACAATACAGTATTGAGAACCAGGTCACCACTTCACTCTCGACTATTCAAGGCGCTTGGGCCAATCGCGACCAATTAAAACAATACCGCCATAACTTTTATTTACAAAGTCAGAAGTTGGCAAAAAATGAAGAACACAGTGGCTATATATTACATGAAAGCCAAGATAATTATCGCCTAAATGCCTTTTTAGATAAACTAGCTCAACATCACATCAAGGTTTATCCCCTGTTAAGTGATTTTAAATATAAAGGTAAACTGTATGCCAAAAATACCAGTTATTACTTACCCTTATCACAACCACAATTTCGTTTGATCCAAGCATTATTTAACCAGCAAACCAATTTTAACGACAATACCTTTTATGATGTTTCAGGCTGGACTATGCCACTAGCAATGAATATCGAAACGGTTAAAATAAATAGGACAAGAGGGTTAAAACTAGCGCAACAGGCTTGGTCAAAGCCCCAGAAAACTATCAAAAATAACAAGCTTAGCTCGGCATACGCTTACCTTTTTGAATGGCATCACTTTTTAGCTCCTAAGTTACTGAATCAGCTTTTAAATCAAAATATTAAAGCAAGAGTAGCCACTAAGACTTTCTCGAGTCTTGTTAATGGACAAAGTAAATATTTTCCTCCTGGCAGTATTGTTATTCCAGCCGGTATTCAAACCACAGAGGGTTGGCTTGAGCAAGTAATTGCAGCCAGCAATGAGGTTGGTATAGAGCTCAATGCCATTAGCACGGGTTTAACAATGCACGGCATTGATCTTGGTAGCCCGTCAATCAAACCAATTAACCAAGTCAAAACCCTCTTATTAGGAGGCATGGGCATTTCTCAATATGAAGCAGGCGAGGTTCGTTTTTATCTTGATGAAACCTTAAACATAGCGACATCCATCATTGATCATAACAAGTTAAGTCGAATCGACTTATCAAGCTATAGTCATATAATTCTTGTTGATGGCAATTATCGCCACGTATCAGAGCATACAATTAAACAATTAACCCAGTGGGTTAAGCAAGGCGGTACTATCATTGCGCAAAAACGTGCTGCGCAATGGCTAGCCAAAGCAGAAATTTTACGGGCGCGGTTTGTCACCAAAGAGCAAATTGATCAATTATATGATAAGCAAAATCTGAGCTATAAAGATAAAACGGCACTGGCCAGTAGAAAACGTATTGCCGGCGCCATTTTTGAAGTTAACTTAGATACCAGCCATCCATTAGTTTATGGTTTTCAAGACAAGTCACTACCCTTATTTCGCAACAGTAATTTAATTATGGAACAACCACTAACACCTTTTGTAACTGTAGCAAAGTATACCCCGTCGCCGTTGCTAAGCGGCTATACCGACAAAAATCTAGAAAACCGCCTTGCGCATAATGCTGCGGTCATTGCACACAATGTCGGTCGAGGTAGAGTCATTGCAACAACAGAGGTACTAGCCTTTCGAGGATATTGGCATGGCAGTGCTAAATTACTTGCTAATAGTTTATTCTTTAGTAAAACATTCTCTGCGCCTTATAACAAAAGCTAAACGCTTATTAAGTTAACATTTTTAGTTATTCGTTGTTGGTAAAGCGAGACAAACCGTTACTAAAGTGACGGTTACAATACCCGAGCTTTTTAATACCTTACTGACTTCGCTCGCAGTACTGCCGGTGGTGACCACATCATCAATCAAGACGACATGCTTGATATTATTGAGGCTATGTGCATTCATCTGAAAAGCATTTCTTAAGTTCTTGCGTCGTTGACTGCCTGTTTTTCCTATCTGACTGTCACTGTGCTTGACTCGCTGCAATAGTTTATCGTCATAGGGCAATGTCAGTAACTTGGCAAAGGGTTTAGCAATGAGATGAGCTTGGTTAAAGCCACGCAATTGCCATTTTTTGATATGAAGGGGGACAGGCACAACAAGATCTACGGGGATAGAACCGCAGTGCTTGTTTATATTTTGCCACTGCTCCACTAATAGCACGGCAAATAACTTTGCCAGCTCAAAACGTCCAGAATATTTTAATTGTGTCATCCAGTGATCAAATGGGTAAATATAAGGAGATAAAGCGAATAATCGGTCAAAGTGGATATTAGGCAATGCGTGATAAACGGCAGGCCAATTCAATAAGTTACCGTTAATAATATCCTGTTTGAAATAAGGTAAATCATCTAAGCAATAATGACAAACAAGTGATTGCGCTACTACCTTTGAGCTAACTTGTCGCTCATCATCTTGGTTAAATAGCTTTGAAGCACATAAATCGCAACAGCTAACACCATTGAGTAGTTTAGTGATTAAATTTACACATTGTTTTACTATCTGCGACCCTGCCATATAACCCTCCTTTTGCTATCACTTAATATGATATAAACTAGCGCATTATTTTATTATGCAGTAGTAAGCATGGCAGAACCGTTAACATTTACCAGCTATCCCTTAGTAAGTGAAGTAACTCAAGATGTTATCCCTCTGGTATTCCTTCATGGTTGGGGATTAAACTCAGGGGTATGGCAACCTCTAATAGAGCTATTTAATAAACACCACAATACTAGATATCAGCTTATAACAGTTGATTTACCTGGTTTTGGCAGTAACTCGACGGTTGAAATTGAACCTTATAGTTTAGAAAATATTTGTCATCATATAGCACAAACTATCAGCCAGCCAGCAATCTATTTAGGCTGGTCTTTAGGTGGTTTAATTGCCACTCAAATGTCATTAACCTACCCTGATAAAGTTCGAGCTTTAATTTCAGTTGCTAGCAGCCCATTTTTCGTAGAGCAGGTAGAAGACCATTGGCCCGGAATAAAACCAACTGTATTACATAGCTTTCATCAACAATTATCACAAGATACTGTTAAAACAATAAATGGCTTTTTGAAAATACAAGCCATGGGTAGTCCACAGATAAGACGAGATCTAAAACAAATATCGCAATTAGTTATGGCTCATTCCCTACCCAATGAAAAAACCTTAACGGATGCTTTAACATTATTAAGCCAATGTGATCTGCGCACAAAGTTATCAGAAGTTAACCAGCCGTTTTTGCGCTTATATGGTAACAACGATAGCTTAGTGCCTAAGGCCGTTATAGAGCACGTTAATCAATTAGCTCCAGCAAGTGAAAAATATACATTCCATCAAGCTTCGCATGCACCATTCATCTCACACCTCGATGACTTTTACCAAGTATTAATCCGATGGTTAGATGGGCAATTCAATCACTAATAAATACGCTAAAGAGCTAAATGCTTACATCTTCAAACACTTTACTTTTCGCACAAACTGATTAATAATTAAACAAGATGACGACTGACAATAAAGGCACCCTAATGGAGATATCATCAGCATTTAATTCGGGCGTACAAGGTTTCCAAAAAGCGAGAGAAACAGCTAACCAAGCTGCCGAAGATATTGTGGCGAGTACCGCACTTACCACTGAGCAAGAAAACATTGCCAGCAACGCTCAAGAAACCAATAAAATGAATAACCAAGCTAATACTAACCAAATACCTGATTTGAATCAGTCAATTGTCAATCTTAAAGTGGCCGAATTTCAAGCAAAAGCATCAACTGAGGTTATTAAGAGTGCAGATGATGCGTTAGGCACTTTACTTGACGTTACTGCTTAAAATATCAGTGGTTAACTTCTTTTCAAGCGCTCAATTTTTCACATGAATATAACCCCTCACGCAACACACATACCACTTGCTACAGTAGTTAACCAGCCTACAGAAACCTTGCGTCGTGAGAATCATCAACGTGAAATTATTACTCAAGTTGCTGCTATTAATGCATCGGCAGCTGAAAAAGCGGTTGCCTCAGATAAAGAACGTGCTCGCACACCTGCTCAAACCAATGAACAAGTTGATTTTACCAATTTAAAAAAGCAAGCTGAACAAGATATTAGCGCTATTTCAGAGCAAGAAAATCAACAACAACAGCAAAAACAGAACTCTCAACAGGAACAAGAAAATAATCAACAACAAACTGCTAAAGATAATACTGTAGAAGCTGAGCGAGACGCTGAAAAACAAGCACGTATTGACGAAAAAATTATCAGTCAATTAAAGAAAAGAGACCGAGAAGTCAGAAGTCATGAATTAGCGCATGCAACTGTTGGCGGTTCAACAACGGGTTTACCCACTTATAACTTTGAAGTTGGACCGGACGGAAGAAAATATGCTGTTGAGGGAGAAGTACCAGTAGATTTAAGCATTGTAGCGGGTGACCCTAAAGCAACCATAGTTAAGATGCAAAAAGTTCATGCCGCAGCTCTAGCTCCTGTCAACCCGTCTAGCCAAGATATCCGTGTTGCCGCTACTGCTACGCAAAAAATACTTGCGGCACAGTCAGAATTGTTGTTACAAGAAAGTGAAAATTCAAAACAAACTGCACCGGTTAATAATAGCGTAAGTGTTGAAAATCAGTCATCGCTAAATGAAGATGAGCGAAATAAAGCAAGCGATGACTTTGATGCCCTTATTTCGCAAACCTTATCTGCTCAGCAGGCAATTTCGCCCAGTTCAGAAGCAAGCAACTACCTTAATGAAAAACAAGAACTTAATATAAATCAGACTACGCAATCGTATGAAGTTATACAACGAGCTCAACGGATAGAAAAGTTTTACTTTACTATCAGCCAAGGTTACGAGAAGCCTGAAAATTTTCAGTTCGAATTGACAGCTTAATCAGTTAGATTATTCTATTGCACCAAGCGCATCTTGATATCTTTGCTGATATAATTCACAGGCATCATTTAATTGACTCATAGCATGCTCTTTAGTGTAAGGGCGAAGAATAACTAAGATTTTCAAGACACCTTGATAAAACACTGAGTCATTGACTTCATTGACGATAGTTTGCGTCTGATAAAAGCTGACCCAAAAAGTATTAATGAGGCGTAGAATACTGACAATGTCTGCCAAGCTATCATCGGGAAAATCGATAATATCAGCCGCTCTTAATAACAGCAGTAATTGACTGACACGCTCGGAAATAGATTGCTGCACTTCAACATACTTTTCTCTAAGGCTTGGATCTTTATCCAGTAAAACAGGTAAATTACTATAAAAGAAACGGAATTTCATCGTGGTATGAAAAACAGAATCCAGATACAAAACAAGAGAATCGAGCGGCTTAGCTTCCGCTGAAACCTTAGATAAAGTTTCCAGTAATAAACTACGTGCATACTCTTCGTAAATCGATAAAATAATGTCTTCTTTATTACGAAAATGATAATACAAATTACCAGGACTAATCCCTAGGTGCGCAGCAATATGGTTAGTTGTGACATTTCTCTCTCCTTGCTCATTAAATAACTTAATACTGGCTTGGATTATCTTATCACGAGTTTTCATGTAGCAACTTCTTATTTGATTTGATTTGATTAAAACTGGCTCAATAATACTATCAAAATTCAGTACATATAAAGTGTTTTGAGTAAATACTTTAAGCTTTTTTTAAATTTTTGTGATTATTTAGTAATTTTTTATTGATTACAGATAAATCAACTTCACTAATGCGCGTATAAATACTTGTCACTTTGTGACTTCTACCATTACAATAATCTATAACCAACGCTAAACATCTACAGTAAGACATGACAATAAAAGCAATCTACCCTGGTACTTTTGACCCTGTGACCAATGGCCACAGCGATTTAATTGTAAGAGCCAGTAAACTATTTAGTGAAGTAATTATAGGGGTTGCTGCTAGCCCCAGTAAAAAGCCACGCTTTGATCTCAATCACCGTGTCGCTATGATTGAGCAAGTCACTAAAGACCTAACCAATGTAACAGTAGTAGGCTTTAGTGGCTTACTTGTAGACTTTGCTAAAGAACATCAAGCTAAAGTGCTCATTCGTGGTTTACGGGCAGTATCAGACTTTGAATATGAGTTTCAACTTGCCAATATGAATCGACGTTTATCTCCAGATTTAGAAAGTGTATTTTTAACCCCTGCTGAAGAAAACTCATTTATATCATCTACCTTAGTTAAGGAAGTTGCCCTTCACCAAGGTGATGTCAGTCAATTTGTCCACCCTGTAGTAAAGGCCGCGCTTGAAAAAAGTTAATGCCATTAACGGCATTGATTAATCTTGTTGACAGCGCGGACAGAATACCGAACTTCGATTAGACTGCCTAATCTCCTGTAATATTGTTTGGCAAGTTAAGCATTCTTGCCCAGCTCGTCCATAGACCAGTAAAGATTGGGCAAAATAGCCAGGACGTCCATCTGCTTGGGTAAAGTCTTTGAGTGTCGTGCCTCCTTGCCTAATTGCGGCGCTTAATACTTTTTTAATAATTTCAGTTAAGTTATTAAGTCGCTGCTCACTGATTTCACTAACTTTAGCCGTTGGTAAAATACCGGCTTGAAACAGTGCTTCATTGGCATAGATATTACCAACACCGACGACAATATGGTTGTTCATCAAAAAGGTTTTAATGGGGACTTTTCTATTTTTAGCTTTTTTAAATAAGTAACCTTGGTTAAAAGCATCACTTAACGGTTCGGGACCTAATTTACTCAAGAGGCCAAGTTCATCCTGATGATTTTCAAACCATAACACTGCGCCAAAACGTCTGGGATCATTTAAGCGTAGTGCTTTATCATTAGCAAAAACTAAATCAAAATGATCATGTTTAGCAATTGGCGTTGATTTCTCAATGACGCGCACCGTACCAGACATACCCAGATGCAATAACAAAGTACCGCGAGAAAAACGCAGTAAGAGGTATTTTGATCTTCTATCGACAGCAAGCACCTGTAAACCACTAACCGCATTAATTTCATCAGGAATAGGCCAACGTAAACGCTTATCACGCACAATCACCTTAGTAACTTGCTGAGAAATAATATGTGGCGTTATGCCCAAGCGGCACACTTCGACTTCAGGTAATTCTGGCATGATATCTTCTTGTATAAACTGTGGCTAAAATCAATACGATTATAAATTAATAGGTAATAATTGCTGTGTTAATGACGTTGGCAATGCTAACCATTGTGCTTGCTGATGCTGGTATATTAATAATTGATCGGCAAGCGGATATAAAGTAAAAGTGTACAGCTGTTCTTGACCTGCTAAGGCAATATCTACCCTTATACCTTGAGTATTATCGATGATTATATCGGCCGCCTGTATTAAACCACGACTTTGCTGCCAAGAGAACATCAACTGTTCAATTTGCTGGCTGGTTTTGTCAACGACCAGGCCTTTAGTTGTTAATTGCCAAGTACGACCTACTCGCTCAAATAATAGTTGTAGCTCTGCCGATAAATTAATGGTTAATGTCAATATGACACTATTTTCGGGAAGGATTAATTGCTCTGCTTTATTGTCATTTTCTTCTTTAGGAAAGAGTTTATCATTGCTAGCATTTATGACTAAAATAATAATCATCACTGAAAAAATAATAACATTATTCCAGCCTGTTCGAGAAAGTTTCATAACACGAGTCCAAATAAACACATAGCATTATCATACTGAAATTTTTAGTAAATGGCGTGTATTATTGCCTCAAGTGCGCCAATTTATTGAGAGGAATAATACAAGGGATTCATTAGCGCTGATAAAAAATTACAGCAACATTATATTTTAGGTATAAAAAAACCCGGTAAACCGGGTTTTTCATTTGAAATAAAATTAATTACTTAATTTTAGCTTCTTTGTACATCACGTGCTTACGAGCTTTGGGATCAAATTTTTTGATTTCCATTTTCTCAGGCATAGTCTTTTTATTCTTATCTGTAGTATAAAAATGACCAGTACCGGCACTAGAAACTAAACGAATTTTATCACGCATAATATTCTCCTAGAAAAGTTTTTAAACTTTTTCGCCACGGGCACGGATGTCTGCTAATACAACATCAATACCTTTTTTATCGATAATACGCATTCCTTTCGGAGTTAAACGTAATTTAACGAAACGATTTTCACTCTCAACCCAAAAACGGTGAGATTGAAGGTTAGGTAAAAAACGACGACGAGTCGCGTTTCTTGCGTGAGAACGATTGTTCCCTACGACTGGCTTCTTGCCTGTTACTTGGCAAACTTTAGACATTTGAGTCACTCCAAAATTAATTTCAGCTCGAGCTATATTTCCCCAAGACCGTCGCCTCAGGATCCTGAAAAAGGTGGCATATTATAGAGAAACTGAATAACTAATACTAGCCTTTATAAAAAAATACTGAAAAAAGACGATTTAATATTGTATTTCATAGTATTACAAGTAAACGGCACATAAAAAAATCACCATCAAGGCAAGTATTAGGTTAAATATTGACTCTTTCATGAATAAAAAGTCAACAAAACTAGTGCAATTTAATCAACACTTGATTGCAAGAGCTTGCGTAATTGCTCATTTTGCTCTTTATGACATAACTCATCGATCAAAATACGTAAGATGTGAGATTTAGCTAAGTCGGTTCCTTCAGAAAGAATATGAAGCTGCTCAATAGCTTCTTCACTCAAAGTAAAGGTAGCTCGACGAAACGGTTTGTCTTTTTTAACTCTGGCGCCAACTTTAATGCTTTGAGCCTGTTGATGTTCTATTTCACTTAGCTCAACATAGCGCTTCGCTTCACTTATCGCTTGTTTAAGGTTTATTTTTTGCTGTTTATCTTCAGGACTTAGGCCACTCACTATATTAGGAGTACCTTTGGCATAATTTTCAGCATCAGAGATAAACTCATCTACCGTGAAGCGCTTCTTTTTTGCCTTACTGGCCTTACCTTTCTTTAGATCAGTTAAACTCATGGGAATTATCCGGCTCCATTGCCAACAACTCTTCGGCAATAGCCATCATCTCTTGTGCAGCTTTGCCGGTAGGATCTATTTCAATAACCGAAGAGCCTTGCTCTTCACTATCATCATAAACATTTCTATTATAGGTTACGCCATCTAATACGTTGATTCCATAGGAGCTACAAACATCTTTCGCCTCTAAGATTCTTCTCGCCTGATTTGGTAGTGAGGGACATTGTGTAATAACAAAGGAGGCTAGCATTTTAGGGTTAACCATTTTACAAGTACTGAGCATATCTTCCATGTGCGGTACTGTTTTTAAATCTCGTCTCTTTGGTCTTAACGGTATAATGACATGATCTGCAACGGACATAGCGGCCCTTAATGCTAAATTATCTTGCCCACCGCAATCAACGATAACATAGTCATAATGCTGAACTAAACTCAATAAGTCATTACGGATTTTACCATACAGCTGTATACAATTTATCGTCGGTAATGATGGATCGCTATTTCTAGCTTGTATCCAGTCAGAGGTTGTACGCTGAGGGTCACAATCAACCATTAACACAATTGCTTTCTTATTTCTGGCGAAATAAACTGCTAAATTTTGGGCTAGGCAACTTTTGCCACTCCCCCCTTTTTCGCCACCCACTAATATCATCATCTTTTTTACCATCCTTTACCGCGATATAATTAACACCTAACCGAGCTAATTGTAGTTCAATTTTAGAAAGTTGCTGTTAGTTCAAGGTTATAACCTGCTAATTATCATTATTGAACCTGACAGCAACCTCATACCAACCATTATCTTGTTTGATACACCTTAGTACCTGACCGTATAATTTTTGATTAGTATTGCTTGCAGCTTTAAATACTATTGTCACAGCAGTATTTATCAGTAAAGGTACATCACAATCTAATTTCAAACCTCCACGAGCAAAGTCTAAACAGGCAATTTTCCTCGTATGCTCTTGACCGTTTTCATCTGTCCAAGCAATATCAACTAGCTCTTTTTCCATATCTAAACGAAACGATCTACGGCGCTCAACCCATTCACCACCATTGTCTGACATACTATGACCCTTATTTTATAATATTTACTAAAACGACTCTTTTAAAAGTAATTGCCTTTGATGTTTTTCGCAAATTATCAGCGATATAGCTATTCAAATAGTTATGTCTCCATGTTCGGCAAACGAATAATAGTGGTTACCTGCAATAATAATATGATCTAACACCCTGACATCAATTAACTGTAGCGCCTGTAATAATTTAGCGGTGATCTCTTTGTCCGCTCGGCTTGCTTGGGCAAACCCAGAAGGGTGATTATGGCTGAGTATCACCGCGGCGGCATGATGTTTTATCGCTTGCTCGACCACCACCCTAGGATAGACCGCAGCAGCATCGATCGTGCCAAAAAATAAGCGCTCAAAAGTAATGACTTGGTGCTGACTATCCAAAAAAAGTACCGCAAATATTTCTCGCTTTTCTGAGCGTAATTCACTGATTAAATAATCACAAGTTGCTTGGGATGAGGTTAATTGACAACCTTGCTGGTTTAACGCTTCAGCTAAATAGCGCTTTGACATTTCTAGACAGGCTTGCAACTGCACGTACTTAGCTACTCCCAAGCCATTTTTGGCACAGAAATCCTGCTGGCTAGCGGAAAAAATAGCGCTAAGACTACCAAAACTCACAAGCAACTGCCTTGCTAACTCGACCACATGACAACCTTTCACTCCCGTTCTTAAGAAAATAGCTAACAGTTCAGCATCACTTAAACTTGCAGGGCCAGCATGTATTAATTTTTCGCGCGGTCTTTCTTTTTTAGGCCAGTCTTTTAATACCGTCTGTTTTGCTGGCAACGCATTTAAACAAGATTCTTGTAAACTTAACTGTTTCGACATCTGTGCATCCTTGCTTTACATTTCACAACTTTTCAACATTAATAACTGCCTTTATTTAGCAACAGCTATTTTTAAATAAAGGCAATAAATGTTATCTTGTTGTCATTATTGTTTACTTTAAGATTAGCAGCTTATGCAAATTCTTCAGGACAAAAAAATAGTATTAGGTATCACTGGTGGCATAGCCGCATATAAAACTCCTGAGTTAGTGCGTAGATTAAAAGATCATGGTGCAGATGTTCGGGTAGTGATGACAGATGGCGCAAAAGCTTTTATCACGCCTCTGACATTGCAGGCTGTATCAGGAAACCATGTTTCAGAAAGTTTACTTGATAGTCAAGCTGAGCTTGCAATGGGTCATATCGAGTTAGCAAAATGGGCTGATTTAATATTCATCGCCCCAGCCACTGCCGATATTATCGCGCGTATCGCAACAGGCATGGCCAATGATTTATTATCAACATTATGTTTAGCTACAAGTGCTCCCATTGCCATTGCGCCAGCAATGAATCAGCAAATGTGGCATGCCAAAGCCACCCAAGCAAATATTAAAACATTGCAAAATTGGGGCGTTCATATTTGGGGCCCGGGTGCTGGTGAACAAGCTTGTGGTGATGTTGGCTTAGGCCGTATGTTAGATGTTGATGAACTGGTGACTTTAAGCAGTGATTTTTTTGTTGATAAATATCTGCAAGGGCAACATTGGGTGATAACAGCCGGACCAACTCGCGAAGCAATAGATCCGGTGCGTTATATTTCTAACCATAGCTCTGGTAAAATGGGCTACGCCATTGCCCATGCAGCAATACGTGCTGGTGCAAAAGTGACGTTAATTTCTGGGCCAGTGAATATTACTGCCCCAATAGGGTGTAAAGTTATTGAGGTCACCAGCGCCGAACAAATGCACCAACAAGCTTTAATGCATGTTAGCCAGGCAACAACCTTTGTTGCCTGTGCAGCGGTTGCAGATTACCGCGTTGCGGATATTGCCAAAGAAAAAATTAAAAAAGATAATGAGCATATGCAGCTCGCCTTGGTTAAGAACCACGATATTGTTGCCGATATTGCTAAGTTAAAACAAAAGCCCTTTATTGTCGGTTTTGCTGCGGAAACGCAGAACGTTGAACACTATGCTCGTGGTAAATTAATGCGTAAAAATTTAGACCTAATCGCGGCCAATGATGTGGCTAAAGCAGGGCAAGGTTTTAATAGTGATGATAATGCGTTAACGCTCTTTAGTGCTATCGATAAAATAGACATTCCTTTAGCAAATAAACAAATTGTTGCTAAGCAGTTAGTCTCATTAATTAATCAGTATTATCTAGCAAAAATTACAGAAAAATAAGCACTTTAAATGAGCTAAATAATGGCTAAAAGCCCTTAGCTTAGATAAAAAATAACAACAGAGAATATTTTTATATGGTTGCCACACAAAGTAAAAACCAAAAGCCAAACCGTAAACATCAAATCTTAGAATGCTTAGCATTAATGCTAGAAAACTGTCCAGGACAGCGTATCACCACGGCAAAATTAGCAGCAGAAGTAGGTTTTTCAGAAGCGGCTTTATATCGCCACTTTCCCTCTAAAGCACGGATGTTTGAAGGTTTAATTGATTTTATCGAAGAGTCTATTTTCTCTCGAATCAATTTAATTCTAGCTGATCACAAAGAAACTCTGGTTCGTTGTCATCATATTTTACATGTGCTTTTGGTTTTTGCAGAACGTAACCCTGGGATGTGTAGAATTCTAGCAGGTGATGCTTTGATGGGTGAAAATGAACGCCTTCGCAATAGAGTGCATCAGTTTTTTGAAAAACTAGAGTCACAATTTAAACAAGTATTGCGTGAGCGCAAACTACGCGAAGGTAAAACCTTTCCTATCAGTGAAGCAGCTTTAGCTAGCCTATTAGTATCATTTGCTGAAGGCAAAATGAGCCAATATGTTCGTTCAGGGTATGCAAAAAAACCCAGTAGTGACTTTAGTGAACAATGGCAATTTTTAATGGCTGATCAATAATAACAATCTTCTAGCAATCATCTGAGCGCTAAATTGCGTTATCAATACCTCTTATTTACAGCAATTTAATACTAGATTTTCGAGGAAACCTATGAGTACTCTCTCACAGTTAAAACCTGCCAGCTTATGGCAATTATTTGAAAAAATTTGCAGTATCCCACACCCATCAAAACATGAGCAAAAGATTTCGTTATGGATTCAAGAATGGGCTACAGAGCTCGGTTTAATCATTAAAGAAGATGCGGTTGGCAACTTATTTATTAAAAAGCCAGCAACTAGCGGTATGGAAAACCGTCAAGGGGTAATTTTACAAGCCCACATGGATATGGTGCCGCAAAAAAATAATGATACTGAGCATGATTTTCTCCTCGATCCGATAAAACCCTATATCATCGAATCAGGTGATTGGGTCACTGCAGAGGGTACCACATTAGGTGCTGATAATGGTGTTGGTTTAGCATCTGCACTCGCGGTACTCGCTAGTGACGAGATACCTCATGGTCCCTTAGAAGTATTAATAACCATTGATGAAGAAGCCGGTATGAGTGGAGCCTTTGGTCTTGAAGCGGGCTGGTTAGACGGTGACATTTTAATTAATACTGATTCTGAACAAGAAGGTGAAGTGTATATGGGTTGTGCTGGAGGCATCGATGGTAATGCTAACTTCCCATTAAGCTTTGAAGAGGTACCCGCTGATTTTCAAGCGTTTAATTTATCTATATCAGGTTTAAAAGGAGGTCATTCAGGTGTTGATATTCATACTGGCCGTGCTAATGCAAATAAATTATTAGTGCGCTTTTTACTTGAAGCCAGTAATGAATTTGACCTACGTTTAACCGAGCTTAACGGGGGTAGCTTACGCAATGCTATTCCGCGTGAAGCTAATGCCAGCTTTGTCGTTGCAAAAGCGCAAGTAGTAGCACTTAAAGCGGCTTTAACTGAATATTTAGCGACGATAAAAAGCAACTTAGCGGCTATCGAAACGGATATAGATATGCTGCTTATTTCCCCTGAAGATTTTGAACAATGTTGGACTCACGCAACTCAAGCTACAATTTTACGCGCACTGAACGCATGTCCTAATGGCGTTCAACGCATGAGTGATGATATCGAAGGCGTAGTAGAAACATCGTTAAACTTAGGTGTAATCAATACTCGAGGCAACAAG
Organism: Colwelliaceae bacterium MEBiC 14330; assembly: GCA_040779365.1. Classification (GTDB taxonomy): domain Bacteria; phylum Pseudomonadota; class Gammaproteobacteria; order Enterobacterales; family Alteromonadaceae; genus Colwellia. Next base: position 60,893 of record JBFONR010000004.1, on the reverse strand, counting down.
CTTAATGCCATGGTACTGATTCGTAGTTTGCATGATGATGGACGATTAGAAACTCAACGTAGTGTACAGTCTGTTTTTGAGTTAGCAGGAGCCAAGATTAACTTTTCGGGTGCTTACCCAGGTTGGAAGCCTAATCCTGAATCCGCAATCATGCAAACAGTGCGAGATACTTATCAAGCACTATTTGATAAAGTCCCCGCAGTAATGGTTATTCATGCTGGCCTTGAGTGTGGTTTATTTAAAACCTCTTACCCTGATATGGATATGGTCTCTATTGGACCGACAATTAAATTCCCTCACTCACCAGATGAAAAAATTGAAATTGCTAGTGTTGAGCAGTATTGGCAATTATTAGTCGCGGTATTAGCGAATATTCCAACGCGATAACTCGGTTAAGTTATTTTAAACAAAAAAGCTAGCACTCTATCTCAGTGCTAGCTTTTTTATTGTCACGCTTTCATCATTTATTGTGAAATCACTATAATGGCTTCATCACTTGCCTGATTTAAGCCGATATAGGCTGGTTGGCTGCTATCAATAGTAAAGAATTCTGCTTTAGCTTGCTTGCTAAAAGCACTATGCCATTCGATTACGGCAAAATCATCAATATTTACTTGTCCCTTATTGCCATCAACTCGCTCAATTTCAACCAGTACTCGATAACTTTTGTAGCCAATCCTCGGTGAATTAAAGTCCACTTCAACAGCTTGCCAATTTTTTCCGCCAGCCAATTCAACCGTTTTAATGAGATGTTTAGGGCTGTTTTTAAATGCTTCAAAAAGTTTTTGCTTTCTTTTTCTACCTTGCCAGTAATACTTTATTCTGATCGCATTATCGCTTTGATAATTAGCGTTAATCGTTATCGGCCGACTTGCAGAGAATACCCGCTTAAAACTCTGTAAACCAAATACAGTTGCTTCATCTTGCTCAAGGTTAATACCAATACTTGCATGCCCACTAGCACCATGTGTATTTATTTTTACTAACTCTCTATCAAAAAGCCAGCCACGCTCTGGGCTATCAAATGTTGAGAAACTTTCAAAATCGCTACCATTAACCAAGTTAGTGCCAAAGCGATATGTTAATTGCTTACTAGGTAGTATTACTTGGCTAATTTGTTGATGCCAAGGCAAGTGATATAAACTTGTTGATTTACTGCCTTGTTGCAGTGTTAGCATATTTTTTACCGGTTTGGCTTGCTCAGGTTTATTATAAGCTGTAATTACCCCATGACCACCTGAGCGAGTTATCATTGTATTTCGTATTTTTGATAATTCAGTTAAACGTTTCATGACGGTATAACGATGCATGCCTGTGGCAGGTGTCGGCTTGTATCCTTTCACGTATAGAGGAACAATTTCTGCTCGATGAAATTTGCCATCATCTAACCAGACATACAAAATAAAACTGTGTTGCGTAGCACTAAAGTTCTGATCAAAAATAAAGTTACCCATGGAGTAGGCTATTAACTTATTGTCATATAATTCTAAGCCTTGTGTGACATGAGGATGGTGAGCTATGGCAAGCGCGGCGCCGTTATCCAAGGCTGTTTTTAACCTTTGCTCGGTAACGCCAGTTGGACTATGAGCATATTCCTGACTACCATGATATTGCACAATAGCTACTCGGTCTTGACTAACCTCTTGACTAACAGAATTAATAATATTGCTCATTGAACCATAAGCGGCGCCGCCATGTTTCTCATTTGCTGTTTGTTTCTGCTTAGGGTTACCCTCCCAGCCAACATAAGCCAACATAGAAAATTCCGTTTCTTTAATAGTTTCTTGATGCGCCTTTAGCGCTTGTTGTTCGCTAAAGCCTGCACCTGAAAAACCTAGTGGACTTTGTTTTAAAAACCTTAAGGTGGATTCTAAGCCCGAGTCGAGATAATCATAGGTATGATTATTGCCCAATGAAACATAATCGATACCTGCCCAAGATAGGGCATCAAGTGCTTCAGGTTGAGAATAAAAAGTCACTGATTTAGGTGCCCGCTGGGTCGGTTTCTCATCGGCAATTTGCGTTTCTAGATTAACCGCGGCATAGTCGGCAATACTCATATAAGGCTTAATATTTTCAACAATGGCTTTGCTACCATCAAGCTTATTATTGTTGTCAATTAGCACGGCATCACCAAAATAAGGCTTATAATATCTGCGCCCCATCATGACATCACCACCAAAAGCTAACATGACACGTTTTTTAGCTTTTGCTACTAAAGTTATATCGGCAATGACAGCCTGTTTATTGTTGACTGATTTAGCAAATAATTCAAAATGACTAAAGGTTTGTACACTAGGAAAATAGCCTTTTTTGTCAAGGTTCAGGTGATATACATCGTGCCTGATAACAGGGAGGACAAATTTTCCCTGTTCATTGCTTAACACGGTCTGCTTATTAACACTTACCTGGACATCACTTAACGGCTGACCCGACTCATCAAGTAATCGACCTTTAATACTAAGATCATTACTGGCATTAACATTTGTCATCACGCCAATTGAAGTTAATAAGAGAACAAGGGCAATAAACTGTCGCATATAAATTCCAAAGATTGAGTTGAAAAGGTGTTCACCAGATTCGCTGTAATCGAGTATATACAATCAACCCAAAAGCAGTGCATTCCAATTTATAAGTAAGGCATAACCCAAGGTAATAAACTATAGCTACTGGCTTTATCAGCAAGCTTATTAAACAGCAGTAAATAAGCTAAATAGCGAGCATAAACCCGCTATTTATATTATAAACTTGTTATTTAACCAAACTTTCAAATAAGCGAGTAAAATCACTTAAGCCTTGATGAGCTAGCTCATCAGTGATGGTTAAGGCTGGCAAAAAGCGAATGACATTACCATAAAAACCACAAGCTAATAGCACTAAACCATATTCTGCAGCGTTAGCAATAATCGCTTGAGTTAACGCAGTATTTGGCTGCTCAGCATCGCCATCACAAATTAACTCTAACGCAATCATTGCGCCTTTATTTCGCACATCTAAAATTAAATGAGGGTATTGCTTTTGCAAAGCCGATAGTTGCTCATTAAAGATGGCGCCAATCTGATTAGCCCGGGCAATTAAGTTCTCTTCTTCAATCACCTCTAATACGGCTAAAGCTGCAGCACAGGCCACTGGCGAACCACCATAAGTGCCGCCTAACCCGCCGGGTAATGGGGCATCGATAATGTCTGCTTTACCAACAACCGCCGCAAGTGGAAATCCGCCAGCAATACCTTTAGCCATAGTAATGAGATCAGGCTCAACATCTGCGTATTCAAAGTTAAACATTTTTCCGGTGCGTGCAAAGCCGGTTTGAATTTCATCGGCAATTAAGACAATGCCATGTTGGTCACATATTTTGCGTAATGCTTGTAAAAATTCTTTCGGTGCTTGGTAAAACCCGCCCTCCCCTTGAATTGGCTCTACAATGATAGCGGCGACATCCGTCGGTGCAATATCAACTTTAAACAAATTTTCAAGTGCTTTTAAAGATTGCTCAACACTAATGTCGTGACAAGCAATGGGAAAAGGAGCATGAAAAATATCACCTGGGAATGGGCCAAATAAATGTTTATAGGGCGTAATTTTACCTGTTAATGCCATAGTCAAATTGGTGCGACCATGAAAACCACCATTAAAAGCAATAACGCCACGGCGCCCTGTATGGGCACGCGCTATTTTTACACAATTTTCTACCGCTTCTGCCCCCGTTGAGACAAATATCGCTTTTTTAGTCGAGTTGCCCGGTGCGATATCGACTAACTTTTCCGCCAGCTCAACCGCAACTTCGTATGGATTAACCATAACACAGGTATGGCTAAACTTATCCAATTGCGCTTTTACTGCTGCCACTACTTTGGGGTGACTATGACCGGTATTACACACCGCAATACCAGTACCAAAATCTATATACCGCTTACCCTCAACATCCCAAATTTCTGAATTTTCAGCACGCTCAACATATACCGGATAAACATTGCCCTGACCGCGAGCGATCACTTGCGTTTTTCTCGTTTGCAATTCTGAATTTGTCATTTTATTTACCTATTATGTTTAATTTATTTCGCATAACTTGTTAGTAAAATTGTTGGAAGCTATTTTGACGCTTTTATGCACAGCTACTAACATCGTACCTTTATGCGCTCTGCTTATTTTCATCATGGCAAAAGCGCTGTTATCTCATCTTGTTTTAGATGGTTTTTATCAGGAACAATTATTTATCGAGTCCACCCATACATAAGTATTTAATTTCTAAATAGTCATCTAAACCATACTTTGAACCTTCACGGCCATTACCCGATTGTTTGATACCACCAAAAGGGGCAACTGCATTTGAAATAATGCCTTCATTAATACCGACCATGCCAAATTCTAACCCTTGCGACACACGCCAAATACGACCAATATCTCGAGAATAAAAATAAGCCGCTAAGCCATAGTCAGTCGCATTGGCCATCGCTAGTACTTCATCTTCGTTGTCAAAAGCAATAATCGGTGATACTGGGCCAAAAATCTCATTAGCTGCAATAGGCATATCATTAGTGACATCGGTTAAAATAGTCGGTTGATAGTAGTTTTCTCCTGCTTCATCCTGCTTACCACCACAAATTAATGAAGCACCGGCATTAATGGAGTCCCTAACTAAGTTATCAACATCAGCAACGGCGGTAGCTGAAATCATCGGACCAATATTGACACCTTCGGTTAAGCCATCGCCAATAACCAGCTCCGACACTGCTTTAACAAATTTTTTGGTAAAGTCTTTCACTACCCCTTGTTGAACAAAAATACGGTTGGTACAAACGCATGTCTGTCCGGCATTACGATACTTTGAAGCCATAGCACCTTGAACTGCAGCATCAATATCAGCATCATTAAAAACAATAAAGGGTGCATTACCGCCTAATTCCATCGAAACTTTTTTTACTGACGTCGCACACTGTTGCAATAAAGATTTGCCAACACCTGTTGAACCGGTAAAAGTAAATTTAGCCACATCTGGGTGTTGGGTAAGTACTTGGCCCATACCCCGAGCATCGTCACCAACAACGACATTAAATACCCCCGCGGGAATACCAGCGCGCTCGGCAAGCTCAGCCATTGCTAATGCTGATAACGGTGTTTGTGTTGCAGGTCGAACGACAAAAGTACAACCCGCTGCCAATGCTGCCGCCGCTTTTCGCGCTATCATTGCATTAGGGAAATTCCATGGTGTAATCGAAGCGACAACACCAACAGGCTGCTTTATCACAACAAGGCGTTTATCATTCGACGGCGCAGGAATAGTATCGCCATAAACACGCTTGCCTTCCTCTGCAAACCACTCAATAAAGGAGGCACCATAGGCAATTTCACCTTTGGCTTCAGCTAATGGCTTACCTTGCTCTAACGTTAATATTCTTGCTAAGTCATCTTGGTGCTGCATCATTAAATCAAACCAAACTCGCAGTAATTTAGCGCGTTCATTTGCCGGCTTTTCAGACCACATCACTAAGGCATCTTTTGCCGCTATAACCGCCAATTCAGTTTCAACGACACCTGCATTACTTACTTTCACGATTTCGCTATTATCAACAGGATTAGTGACGGTAAAACTTGTTTGACTGCTATGCCAACTGCCGTTGATATAGGAAAATGTTTTGATCAATTGTGTATCTGCTAAACCGTACATGGTAAAACTCCAAAATTTTTATAATTAATTATCGCTATTGAAACCCAAAAGAAACTCAGGTTAAATACAAAACATTAAACCTTTAGTTTGAGCATTGTAAAACTAAGTAAGCTAACCGTGTTTTCAAGACTATTCACGATATGAAATATAAAAGATAACTTTGATGATTCCTGGCTAGCTAGTGACTTTTATCTAATTCAAAGCAAACTTTATCTAAAAAATTGTTTACTGAGCCAAACTTATCTTAAGTATAGGACGTTAACTAAATAATGAATAAAACATCTATCATTCCAAAACCCACAACTGAGTATGACTTACGTTTATTACGTATTTTTACCTCTGTGGTTGAGCATGGTGGCTTTGCAGCCGCTGAAGTTGCTCTAGGTATTACTCGATCAACGATTAGTGTTCATATGTCTAACTTAGAAGCTCGAATGAAACTTAAACTCTGTTTAAGAGGCAGAGGAGGGTTCTCGTTAACCGAAGATGGACAAACAGTTTATCGTGCTGTCATTGAACTATTTGATTCTCTCAATGATTTTTCCTTGTTAGTAGGTACACTTGGCAAAGAGTTAAGTGGTGAGCTAGTCATCTTATGCGCTGATCAATTAGATACCAGTAAGCAGCAAAAATTGGCGCAAGTGATTCAACAAGTTCACGATAGTTCGCCTAATTTACATATTGTTTTGGATGGTGATTCCATTTCGAATATTGAAAAGCAATTATTAAAAGATAAAGCACATCTTGGCTTATTTCCTAGTTACCAACAAGTCGAAGGGTTAACTTATCAAGCCCTCTCAACTGAGCCTATTTATTTATGTTGTGCTAAAGAGCATCCGTTTTTTAATCAAACTGATAGTGATATCTCAGTAAAAGACTTGGCTGAAGTATCAGCAATTCACCCTGGTATTGATATCGATATCTTAGGGAAAGAACAACTTCATAAGTTAAATCTTAATGCAAAGTCATATCAGTTTGATACTCGAAAAACCATGATCTTATCTGGTAGATATATTGGTTATATGCCACAAAGTTTTATTCAAAAAGAATTAAATCAAGGAGAGATTCGTATCATAAAACCCAGCAGCCGAACCTATGAATTTAATTTATCTTTAGTCAGCAAAAAGTCACCTAGAGAAGTTAAAAAGGTAAAATTGCTCAGCGAAAGCTTCAAACGAGTGTTTAACTTGAGCTAGAACTCGCCGATTAGTCGGTATAACCACTATTTATGAGTAAAGCAAATTTTAATCATTTTATTATGCTCTAAAAGCATAGATGATGAGTTTATTGTCACTAATAATTCACATTTATAAGCTAGGAATAGGATAATGAAAAAAAACGATAACATTGCAGTAATTCAAGAAATAACTGAAGAATTACCATCTTCGATGATAGAAAAATGCCCTAAAGACGAAAGTACACAGGCACCACTAATTCGTTATTTTTCTATTAGTGATGAAGCAACAGAAAGCTATGTTCTCGGTTATAATTAATTGCTAGCTGATAGATAACAATTAATATATTTGCTTAAATATTTAGCTTTTTGCTCATGCACAAGCCTTAATTGCATAAAATCTTGTTTTAACCGTTCACGATCATCTAAGCCGAGAATATTTGCTGTTTGAGCGGAACTTCTATTAATAAACTCAGCGATAATTAATGTTTTCTATCAACAACATAACGCTGATATTTTCTTGGAAAACTAGCATATTTCCTCGGATGACCATTGTTACCATCGGAAGAAGTCACCACCCAAGGTTGAATCATAATTAGTATTGAGTTTATTTACCATGGCTGGGATATCAACTGGAACACCACCATCGTTACCATTGACCACGGTGGTTACACCTTGAGTTAAATAATTTAAGTTATGATTTTTATTTTGCTTAATAATTTAGCTAGATTATGGGTGTGGGGGTCAATCAAACCTGGACTAATAATTTTTTCATTGACATCAACTACCTGAGTTGCAGCAACCCTATATCTGCCTGTAGGGTAAATACCGCAAATAATCTCATCACAAATTGCTCCTTAGTGTCTTCTCCCGTGTCAACACGGCCATTTTTAATCAATAAATCAACAGTAGCTATGGTATTTCCTGATGAACTAGCTTGTGCTTGACTGACACAACATCTTGATTTTTCTGCGTGGTTTGTATCCACAGAACAAGCCACTAGAATATTTAAACTCATCGCCGCTAACACTAAATCTTTATCAAGCACACTAAGAATAAATGATTACGCTTTATGGTGATTAGTATTCGATAACATATTTGTCATCAATAAATTAGCAGCGTTAACAGCGATACGTTTTATTTTACCGCGATCGGTATTATCACCCATTTCATAAGTTACGGCGTGGATACCAAATTGATCCGCAAAATATTGCTTTGAGACACCTAAACCAGGGGTATTACCCGGCTTAATCTTAACCTTAAAATGGGGCATGAAGCGGTTTAAGTCAGCTAACCAATGTTCAACTAGATAAGGCTGCTCAACACCATAATCGACTGGCATCGTATAAAAAACATCACTTTTTGTCGAATGAAAATCGACGGCAAATTTTATCTTTTGTCCTTGGGCAACGAGGTGTTGCAAATAATTATTGATAAGGCGTGTTTCTACTTGGGTAAGCTCATTCCAATCTCGATTTAAATCAATACCATTGGCATTACTACGCCAATTTCCAGCATGGACACCATCGGGGTTAATATTTGGGATCACCAATACATTATATTTATCTAGATAACGCTGACTCAACGCGTTTGTTGATAATAGCGTTTCAACAAACGAAAATAACGCCAATGCGCCAGTAATTTCTGGCGGGTGTTGTCTGCCTAGTACAACTAACCAATCTTTGGTATTGGGGTTTTTGTGCTCTATTTTATAAATTGGCCGACCCTGGGTAGACTTCCCTAGAAGGCTGTGACTAATCCCTTGATTGAATGTGAGTTTTTCTGCCCAATCAACATAGTACTGGTTATTAATAATTTCCTGCGCAGCAATCAATATTGGCTCAGGCGAAGCGACAATATTCATAATTAAGCGTTTTCCCTTAATTTTATACTTCTGCAATTGCCACGCACCACCATTGTAACTAACTTTAGGCGGATACCTATGTTCATCACCACGGACTTTCATCGTAATGGTTATCTTGGTTGCTTGCTCTGCTATTATTTTAAAAGCATACCAAGGACTTGAGTTTATCGGTGTGTTCTCAGGAACCAAGGTAATTAAATATTCATTATCTTTAATACGTGTGCATTCATCCATGCGGGCAGCAGAAAAGTCGGCAGTAATACGTACACTACCGCTACTACATGCTTGCGCATTATCACTTTGTTCTATCTGAGTTGATGAACAAGCTGCCAATAAGGCACTTACAAGTAAAAATGTGCAAGTTAGCAATAAGTTTTTCATAATTTTATCTTAATAACTTGAAAGGAAGAAAATATGGCCCACTGTGAGCACACTGAGCCATATTATTTTAAGTTTTACTAAATACCATGGTGCACTTAGAACGATTTACTCAATGACATGTAAAGGTAACGACCGCGGTTACTGTGAATTGAGCCAAAATAACCATGAGCAAGCTCATCTGCTAGTGGCGGCTCTTCATCAAAGATATTGCGTACGCCAAGTCTCACCTTCATACCTTCTAACATGTTACCGTCAGCAAACTTATAAGAGCCATAAACATTAACCGTTGTATAACTATCAACAGGAAGGTTAAGCACCTCATCATCCACAGTCGCTGTGGTACTTGTATCTTCTAAGTCACTGGTGTACTTAGCACTAATACCCAGCCCCCACTTATTCAACTTCCAATTGATTGCTGCTCTAGCTTGCCATTCTGGGTTTCCGTTCTGTTTAATTAAATCACCAACATTTGCAATAGTTCTATCTTCAGGTACGGCGGGATTGCCTGCTTCTTGCGCGGCAACTAACTGTGCTGAAATGGGATCGGCCACTTGCTCAAATTTACTTAAATGAGCAGCATTAGCGGTAAATTCAAAATCGCCAAATGAGGTTTCAAAGTCATAAATCAAGCCAATATCAATGCCTGATATTTCACGCTTATCCAAATTCTCATACATATTATTTATTTGAACAACTTCTTGAGTATCCGAATCACGAATGACTGCCGGATTACTTGACCCTTGACTACGTAACAAAGAATCATAAAGTAAATGTGAATTACCTGATAATATACCGACCAAATTCTCTTGTTCTAACTTCCAAAAATCGACATTTAGCGTTAAGTCATCAGTTGGCTCTAATATTATGCCAACAGAGGTATTAACATCATCCTCTGGCGCTAAATTATCGCTGGGCTTACGAATATCGATCACAGCATAACTGTCATCTAGTACTGGGTCATATAAAGTGTTACTGCGTACTGCTGTTGCTGTAGTTTGTGCCAAACCTGGCGCTCTAAAACCACCTGCATAAGATGCTCTTATACTTAGCCAGTTAGTCGGCTGATAGAATGCTGCAATTTTTGGTTTTAAAGCACTACCCACATCAGAAAAGTTCTCATAACGTGCGGCAAGCTGGATTTCTGCATATTGGTCGCCCGAATCAATGATCGGTACGATAAGCTCAGCAAAAGCAGAGGCAACATTTCGACTTGCTTTTGAATCTTCCGTTGGGCTACTACCCATGACATCACTCGGTGATAAAGTTTCGCCAGTAATAGCATCGACAAAAGGTGTACTACCATCTAATAATGGATCTCGATCATCCTCAAAACCTTCACGTCGAAACTCAACACCTAAGGCAAGTCCGGCGTCACCAGCTGGTACTGTAAATATTTCACTATTACTTGCTTGAAAATCAATAGAAGCAAGACTCGTTTTAGAGTCACGATGCACATCAACCATAAACTGATTAAGAATATCTTGTGATACCAGTGGAATATTTCCTGTGGTGTTTGGGTTATTTATATCACCACCGGCGAAGACATTATAAGCTGTGCTTTTGTCCGTGCTGTTTATTGCTTTTTGAAAAGCACTCGCCTGAACGCGATTAGCCATATCATTTGTTTCAGCTGCACTGTAAAATGCTGCACTTTCCCATTCCCAATCGCCGTAGTATCCGCGCAAACCAGCTAAGACTCTATAACTTGTGTCATCAACTTCAACATTGCGTACGCCGGTATTTATTGGGCGATATTTGCGCAGGGTAATTTCTTCGTCAAAAGGGTTATATGCTGCATCTGCTGAGATTTTAAAGCGTTGCGCTGTTAAATTGTGCGTTTGCTCACGAGTACGCTCCGCTTTAGCGCTATAGAAAATTGCTTCAGAGAAGAACTCTACATCATCAGATAATTCATGAGTTAGATGACCATAAAAGTTGAATCTCTTTACATCTGATACTAACGATCTTGTTGTGCCTCGGTCAAAGCGAATATCTCGACCTGTACTGCCTTTATCAACACAAACCCCCTCTAACGCTAGTGATGAATCAACACAGCCAGACATAGTATCAGGCTGAAGATGAAAGGTTTTCAAACTAGAAGAGCTAAATTCACCCCAGGGTGTACTAGTACTTCTATTATCTAATTGCGTATCACCAATAAATGCCTCTGGTAACGTCGGGTATTCACGTAAATCGTGACTGGCTGAATACGCTCGTTCTGATGCCATCATGCCATTTCGTTTAAAACCGGTAAGTGAACCAGTGAAATGCGTTTTACCACCGTTAAACTCTAATCCTGTTAGATAGTTAAAGGTTAACTCATCAAGCGAAGTACCTTGAGACTGGCCATATTTCAAATCGACTCTAGAGCCTTCAAAATCAGTGTTTAATGCATAATTAACCACACCGGCAACAGCATCAGAGCCATAAATTGCCGCAGCGCCATCACGTAGAACTTCTAAAGAACGTAACCCTGAAACAGGTAAAGTATTGGTATTAACCGTCGTCACTGGTACAAAATTTTCTGATTGCGTACCAGGATGGTTTACCAAACGACGACCGTTTAATAAGGTCAAGGTATTTCCTGAGCCAACTCCACGTAAGTTAATTGAACCAACATCACCACGCGCATCATTAACACCGCCATTACCTGTCGAAGCACCAAAATTGACTGCCCCCATTTGTGGGATAGAGCGAATTAAGTCATCACCACTCATGGCTCCAGTATTTTCAATATCCTCTGCAGTCAAAGTGGTTACTGGCAGAGTACTCACATCTGTGGCACGTTTGATATTACTACCAATAACAGAAATACGTTCAACTTCTTCCTCTTTAACTGCTTCTTCAGCGGCAAAGGCAACTTGAGGTGTTAATGCGGTTAACACACATAAACTCAAGTGTGATAATTTTGAACTGAATATTGCTCTATCTTTCATGATATTCACCATTGTAATTTCGCTTGCTTTATAATTAGTCAGACTTAATCGTTGTCTGATCATTTAGTTTCATTTAATTCACATTAACCTTGAACTTAAATGCAATTTTTAACAATTGAAGGTTTATTACCAACCCATAACCTAAGGTTATAGAAAGCTCGAAATCGGCATGCTTATATCTCTTCTTTTGAGACAATAAATATAAAAATGACGCCAGCTCTATAAAGCCGAAAACACAATAAATACCTAGCAATACTGTCACTAGTATTTAAATAATAGTAGTAGCTTTGTCATGAGAATATTTAGCGATGGAATCAATTTTTGAGGTATTTAGCATTCAAGTATAAGGGAAATATTGATACTAACAATCCAATACCTAGAGAAGATACTTGTCTGGCATTTATTTTTTTAATTTTAGCTATTTTTTACTGACAAAAAAGCTTTTGTTAGCAACTCAACTCATCAGCAATTAGTGATAACGCTTATAGGCTATAAGCCATCAGCAGACCTTACAGACTGGTAATGACTTACTAATACCTTATAGAGCGCTCAAAGACAGTGATCACATTCATTGACTAGAATTAATTCAATAGCGCAGCTATTTGTCGGTTAGCAAAGAATAGCTTATCAATGCTTACCCTACCTGCCGCTTTTATTTCTGCAACAACGCTGATAACACGATTAAGCTCTGAAGATTGATTATCTGCCCAAGCTTCAATTGCCCTTTGTGCTGTCACTTTCGAGTTACTCTTAACAATGGCAACCACAAGCTTTGCGCGGAAATCCAGTAAATCGAGTAACAGGCTAAAACGTGCTAGTCTTGACCAATGATCTTTAGTGACAACTTTATCCGTTTGCTCAATTAGCCAAGATAAGCCTACTAATTGACTGACCTGACAATAACAGGGTACTACCTCATCGACAGATAAATTTAACTCTTGGGCTGTTTTGATAATGTCACAAAAAACCACACTAGATACTTTTAATTGATGTATTTTATCGACAATAACCAGCTCATCGGTGCTACTTTCTAGTTGATATAAAGTGTCATCTACCGGAGAAAAAGGTAGGGTGATTTGCTCATCATTGAGTTTTTGTAGCCTACTTATTCCGGGAGAATACCTCTGCACAATTACCTCAATACTTTCTTGAGCATGCTCATGCTTGATAAACCAAATAGCCATTAATCGATAAAAGCGTTGTACCTCAATCATCAATTTAATTTGCACTTGTGCCGAAACACTCACTGTTAATGATTCTATTTCATGCCAAATATCATCTAAACAGAAAACCTCTTTAGCAATAAAGAATGCTTTAACAATTTCAGCTATAGTTGCGCCTGTTTGTTCTCGTACCGCATGAATACCGCCACGGTTAAAAATCTCATTGGCGATACTTGTGGCAATAATTTGCTTAGCTAAAGGATGGCTTATAATCGCTTGATGATAATTTTGTGCCAACACTTCAGGAAAAGCGGATAATAGATATTTGGTAAAGTAATTGTCTGTGATAAGTTGTTGTTCTTCTAATAACGCATTGTGAACATGCATTTTCGAATAAGCCATTAATACCGCAAGTTCAGGCCTTGTTAAACCTTGCTGTGCATTTTGCCTTGCTTGTAACTCTTCATCATCAGGCAAGAACTCTAATTCACGGTCTAACTCGGCATTATTGACAAGATATTGAGTTAAGCGGGTAAAACTATCGAAATGGAACTGACTATTAGCCTCATCAATACTTAACGCTTGAGCCTGGTAATAGTTATTTCCTAATACCATGGCACCGACATCATTGGTCATTTTCTCTAACAATACATCACGCTCGGTCTTAGTCATTTTACCTTGAGCAACTAAACCATTCAGTAATATTTTAATGTTAACTTCATTGTCAGAGCAATTAACGCCTGCTGAATTATCAACTGCATCGGTATTAATTTTCCCGCCAGCTTTTGAAAATTCAATTCGGGCTAGTTGAGTACAACCTAAATTTCCACCTTCTCCAACCACACGACAGTGCAATTCATTCGCGTTTATGCGTAGAAAATCATTTGCCTTATCGCCAACATCAATGTTGGTTTCATTAATGGCTTTGACATAGGTTCCAATTCCGCCAAACCAAAGCAAATCGACCTGTGCTTTTAATATATGGCTAATTAACTCATCAGGCGATAGCTTTGTTGTTTGCTCTGCAATATTTAACACACGCTTCATTTGTGTCGTTAATACTATATGCTTTAAAGAACGGCTAAAAACTCCACCTCCTGCTGACAGTTTCGTTTTATCGTAGTCTTGCCATGATGATCTTGCTAAGTGATAAAGTCGATAGCGCTCTTGATAACTTTCACTAGCATTGGGCTGTGGATCGATAAAAATATCTCGATGATCAAAAGCGGCAACTAATTTAATGGTGTCAGATGACAACATACCGTTACCAAAAACATCGCCTGACATATCGCCAACACCGATGGCGGTTATCTCATCATTTTGTACATCAACGCCAACCTCTTTAAAGTGTCTTTGTACCGAAATCCAAGCACCTTTAGCCGTTATGCCCATTTTTTTATGATCATAACCAACACTACCACCTGATGCAAAAGCATCTCCTAACCAAAAATTATAATCATTTGCCAGGCCATTGGCGATATCTGAAAAAGTTGCCGTGCCCTTATCAGCGGCAACCACTAAATAACTATCATCACCATCAAAACATATCACCTCTTTTGGTTTATCAATGCCCAATGAGGTATTGTTATCCGTAAGGTCTAATAACGCTGATATAAAAATTTTATAACAAGCAATTGCCTCGGCAGTAATTTCTTCTCTGGTACCATGCACTTTGAGTTGCTTAGGCACAAAGCCCCCCTTTGCGCCCTGCGGTACAATCACAACATTTTTAACTTGCTGTGCTTTAACCAATCCCAATATTTCCGTTCTAAAATCTTCTTGTCTGTCGGACCAACGTAAACCTCCACGTGATACTAAACCAAAGCGCAAATGAACACCCTCTACACGTGGAGAATAAACAAAAGTTTCCACGTATGGTCTAGGTTGTGGTGCATCATCTATCTCATTACTACGTATTTTAAAGGAACAATAGCTTTTTGATTCGCCGTTTGCAGCGCGCTGATAAAAATTAGTGCGCACTGTCGCCGAAATAGCTGCAATGAAATTACGCAAAATCCTGTCATGATCTATTTTATTAACCGTACTTAATGCTTGTAATAGCTGTTCTTTAGTTGCTGCTGTAACCAGGTCACGTTCACTAATACTTTTCTGATTTAACGCAAACCTAGACTCAAATAAGTCAATCAGGCCGTGTACAATTTCCGGATAGCTGATTAAGGCTTGTTGGAAGTATTCTTCTGAATAACCTAAGCCCAGCTGACGTAAATATTTACCATAGGCTCTAATAATTACAATTTGTCTAATATCAAGATTAGCTGAAAGTAACAACTTGTTATATCCGTCATTTTCTATTAACCCAAGCCACACTTGTGATAGTGCTTGCTCAAGGTTTTCTTTAATGGCACTAATATCCAAGTCACTATTGGGGTATTCTAAACTGTAACTATATAAATTATTTATCGCGGGCTGTTGCTTTGATAAACTCACTTTAAAGCTGAACTCATCTACAGGCCTAAAGTCAAAATTCTCTAAAATAGGTATAGAGTCGCTCAAGGCTATGCCTTGCTCATAAGTATATATATTTAATAACAGTGTATTCTTTTTTTCAGATGAATCAGGTTGGATTTGAAACTGAAAAGGACTATTTTTATTAAGTTTTTCTAAATGGGGAATTGCACTTATTGCCTGTTTCACTGAGAAGTGTTCGCGATAACTTTTACAAAAGGCATGGCTATATTTAGTGTTTAATTCACTGGCGTATTGACCGTCCCACAATTGGATAATTTTTTTCTGTAAATTGTCGGTCCAGCTTTGTGTTTTACATTCAATATTGCTGATTAATTGCCCGACATCAATGCTATGAGTCAATGATACTGACTTTTCAACGATAAAATACCATTGTGCAAGATAATTATCGTTGAGCATTGAGCGACGTGATAAAATGCTGCCTTGATATGCTGCAGACAATTCCGCTTCTATTTCGTCACGTAAATCCGTAGAAAAAGCATCTTTGCAGACAAAGACCAATACTGAGACTTGCTGATTATACTCACTTTCTCTGATAAAAGTTCCAGGCTTACTTCTCACATTAAGGTTGTGTATATCTCTCACTAAAAGAGATAACTGTTCAAGACTACTTTCATACAATTCTCTTTTTGGCAAAGAGGCAAGAATATGAACAAAATTACGATAATCATGACTGTCGTGCTTTAACGCCATATTGTCGAGTACTAGTTCAAGCTTATGACTTAAAAAAGGAATTTTCTTAGGGTTTACGTTATTAGCAACTTGCGTAAATAAGCCAATAAATTGATGAATTGCAATAAGCTCTCCTTGCGTTGAAAACTCCTTTACATTGATCAAGTCCAGATAATCACTGCGGTGAATGGTCGACTTAACGTTTGACTTACTGACCATTAATGAGACATCTGAATCGATAAAAGTACTAAACTCATTACAGCTGGGTATTAATTCTCCATCCTGGTGAACATCATTAGTACTATGCCCTCGAAAAACCCCATAATTATACTGTCCCAATTGATAGTTAAACGCCTGACTTACCTCAAAGGAGCAGTAACCCAAGAAGACAAAATTATCATGGCATAGCCAAGATAAAAATGATTTACTTTCATCGACATTCGCCAACGGATTATGGTAATGATTGATATTTTGACTTTTCGCCGTCATCAAGGGCCAGTCTGTTGTTACCTTGGTAATTTGAGCGAGTAAACACTGTATTTTTTCAACAAGGCCGCCAATTTCTATGGGGTCGAGTTGATTAGCCAGCTCAATATACAATACCGATTCATCGCCTACTTGATTTGACTCTGTGAGAAAATCATTAATTTGCAAGCGATTGATCACAGGATGTAAAAAGAGGTTAATCTTGTAACCTTGAGCGATAATTAACGCAGAAATAGAATCAACCAAGAAGGCTTTATCGTCAGTGATAATATGCAATACCGCAGTATCAGCTAACACACCTTGGTTAGCTTGATTTTCAATCACCACTTTATTTTCATTAACGGCACGACATGAAAAAGATTGCCATAAAGATAACGCCATTTGATAACGCTGTTGTGTAGATAGTATTTGCAAATCATCACTATGCAAACGATGAAATAACTGCGCAGAAAATCGTTCAAAAGCGACAAGATTTTCTTTAGCGTAATGATCATTGATATAGTGGCGCAGTTCTAGTTCGGTGGCGACAGTCACAGTAATTAACCTTCATTTATTTTAATAAATATCTCTGCGATAGCCTTTATCACAAAAGAGATAATGTTATAAACAAAAGCCTAGCGAGTAGCATTTAGGCAGACAAATTCATTTTATTGTTTAAGGTATAACCCAATGTTGTAAGACAATTTTTGATCGTCTTTCCACCTTTTTGCTTCGCGCAACCCCAGAAGACATAACCCAAAGTTATCGCCACCGCAACATTAACTATTACCCCTTTGCATCGTGTTACATTATCTTAAAGGTATTGAATGAGAGTTACCGCTTCTGTCATAAGTAATAATTTATCTGACATAGCCTTTGAGTAACAAAATGTCCATCATCAAAAATAAGATACCAACATGAGCAGAAAACAAAATATTATTGCCAGTGCCATCCAGGCAAAGATCATAGATCAAGACTTAACGGCCATTGGCATTATGGATTTAGATGCCCTTAAAAAAACTGTTGATGATGTTTACCAAGCTTTCCCAGAAAATTTTTTCCATACCTTTGCCGTAAAAGCTAATGCCTTAGTTAAAGTATTAACACCTCTACGTGAATATGGCATGGGTGCCGAAGTAGCTAGCCCTGGTGAGTTGATGATTGCCCGTGCTGCGGGTTATCAAGCTGAAGAAATTATTTTCGATTCACCGGCAAAAACACAACAAGATTTGCGTGTATGTATCGAGCATGGCATTGCTATCAATATTGATAATTTACAAGAATTAGCGCGTGTTGATAGATTGATGCAAGATTTTCCCAATACTACATCTATTATTGGTTTTCGGGTCAACCCCCAAATTGGGGCAGGTAAGATTGGCTCCACCAGTACTGCCACGACAACATCAAAATTTGGCTATCCTTTAGCTGATAACGATAATAGACAAAGATTGATAGAAATTTACCAAGCACGACCATGGTTAAAGAGCATTCATACCCACACCGGCTCTCAAGGTTGTGAGTTAGGCTTAATGGCGAACGGTATAAAAGTTATTACCGAGCTGGCAGAGCAAATAAATGAATATATTGGCAGTCAACAAGTCACCCGGCTAGATATTGGTGGTGGCTTGCCAGTTAATTTTAGTTCCGATGAAATAAAACCCAGTTTTCAAGACTATGCTGAGCTCTTAAAAGCTGAAGTCCCGTTATTATTCAACGGAAAATATCAAGTTAAAACCGAGTTTGGCCGTGCCATTGTCGCAAAAAATGGTTCGATCATAACCCGAGTAGAATACACAAAAAATTCAGGTGGCCGTCATATTGCGACAACGCATGCTGGTGCTCAAATTCTAACTCGCACTGCTTTCTTACCTAACTCATGGCCGATACGTGTTACTGGTTATACAACTCGCGGCGAAGAAAAAACCCCACAAAACTGCGAAGTCGTCATGACAGATGTTGCCGGCCCTTGTTGTTTTGCTGGCGATCTTATCTGTGTTAATCAAGCTTTACCAAAGCTTGAGGTCAATGATTTTGTCATGGTGCATGATACTGGCGGTTATTATTTTTCTAATCACTTTGATTACAATAGCTTACCTAGAGTTGCTATTTATACTATCAGCGGAAATGATGATACGCTAAACTTTGATTGTATTCGTGCTGCAGAATCCCTTGAAGATGTACTAAATAAAATGTAAGTAGCTTTATGACAGTTAATAGTTATGCATTAAGTGTCAGATACAATATAAACTGCCACAAAAGCTTTAAGTCAATAAATCCTTTTCTCAACACCTCGAAAGTCAGTTTTTTTTTGAAGTGATAAAAATAAAGAGAGTTTAGCCATGGAAATAAATGTCGGTGTATTAGAGACACTTGTCGTCGCGTTAATTATTCTTTTTTCAGGTTATTTTTGTAACAGCAAAGTAGCTTTTTTACGTAACAATAATATCCCAGAACCAGTTGTCGGCGGCATTATTTTTTCATTACTTGCCGCTATAGCCCATACTTTTTTTGATAGCCATTTTCATTTTGACATGAGTTTTAAAAACCCACTAATGACAGTATTTTTCACCACTGTTGGTTTGGGTGCTAGTTACTCTTTATTACTTAAAGGTGGTCCTAAAGTAGTCTTATTTTTGGCTCTCGCCACAGTCTTTCTATTATTCCAAAATGCTATTGGCGTTTCCCTTGCGATAGCCACAGGTATGGATCCTTTAATGGGTCTTATTGGCGGCTCAGTCACCTTATCAGGGGGACACGGTAATGGTGCAACTTATGCAGACTTATTTATTAATGAATATAATATGCATACTGGGGTCTTTGAGCTAGCCATGGCTGCCGCAACAATGGGCTTAGTTTTAGGTGGTTTAGTGGGTGGGCCAGTGAGTAAAAGGCTGATTAAACGCCACCAGCTTAAAGCTGATGAGTTCCATGAAGAGCTTGATGATACCGTAACCTTTAACCCTGATGATCATGACTTAGTTACCCCTAAAAAAATGATGGAAACTTTATTCATTATTTTGATTTGCATGGCGATCGGGCAAGTCGTTTATCTTAACTTAAAAGCTGCAGAGATTGTATTACCCGCTTTTTTGATGCCACTGTTATTTGGCGTATTAGCCACCAACTTATGTGAATTATCTAAACGCTACACCATTAGCAGGGCCTGTATTGATCTATGGGGTACCATGTCGCTTTCCATTTTCTTGGCTTTAGCATTAATGTCATTGAAAGTATGGGAGTTGGTCAATCTAGCTGGCCCTATGTTTATCATCATTCTTATACAAACCATAATGTTGATGATGTTTGCTTATTTTATAACATTTAGAGTGATGGGAAAAAATTATAACGCAGCGATTATCGCGGGTGGTCATTGTGGTTTTGGTTTAGGCGCAACACCAACCGCTGTTGCTAATATGGAATCTCTTGTTGCTCGTTACGGCCCATCGCCTCAAGCATTCCTTGTTGTACCACTCGTGGGAGCGTTTTTCATCGATATCACCAATGCCTTAGTGATTCAGTTATATTTAAGTTTACCGTTCGTAGTAAATTAAACTTTTCAGCAGGCTATGGCTCTTGTATTGCATTATCAGCCAACATTGAGTTACGAATCGACTGAGTTAAGTGTCTGAATGTGTATTCAAAGCTTTATTAATTTAATTCTATCCTATAACCTTATGTTATATTACAGCTATTATGTATCGGTAAACAACAAGTTAACCGATTATATTAGGCATTATCTTTTGATAACTAGGGATGCACAATGCGCTTAAGACATATCGAGATTTTTCATGCTATTTACACAACAGGTTCAATAACTAACGCAGCTAAAATACTCCACGTTTCCCAGCCTTCAGTTAGCAAAGTATTGTCTCATGCAGAAATGCAGCTGGGTTTTGATTTGTTCAAGCGCGTAAAAGGTCGTTTAATCCCAACAGACGAAGCAGAAATGCTTTTCGATGAAGTTGATAAAATTTATCAACAAATGCGCGCAATAAAAAATACCGCCGAAAATATCAATAAATCTGAGTATGGTCAGATCAGTATTGGTGTTACACCTGCATTAGGGTTTGATGTCATTCCAAGTGCCATTGCCAAGTATCACCAAGCGCACCAACAAGTTAACTTTAATGTGCAAACGGTGCATAACGAAGCTGTCATGCAAAGCTTATTAGAGCATAAATGTGATCTAGCAATATTATTTGAACCTAATAATATGCCCGGTATTTCGTCAATTGAATTAGCACAATCAGAGCTTGTCATTGTCTATCCTAAATCAAGTTTTCCTGATTGCCCCACAAAGCTATCATTAAACCAAGTGGAAGATTTTGAATATATAGATATCAGTGATAGTGGCCCACTGGGCGATCTTCTCTGGTCTAGAATGATGCAAGACAATGTTACTTTGAAGTCGTTGATTAAAGTACAAACCTACTTTATTGCCGCAAGATTAGTCAGCCAAGGTGCTGGAATTTGTGTCGTAGATCGCTTTACCGCACAAGGGAACCTAGCCGATAATATGGCTATCGCCTCGTTTGATCCACCACTCAATTTTAAAGTCTGTGCGCTATTTTTAGAAAACAAAAGCTTATCTATGGTCACCGAAGAGTTTTTACCGTTTTTAGCAACAGAGTTTGCCACGGATAAACAGCATAAAGCATGATTCAGTTTATCTGATGTCAGCTTAAGAATTTACCCGGTAACAGAGATTTATATAACTGGGCGTATCGCAGTTATGGATGCAAAATTTTTCTTGAATTAAAAGACGTTAACAAACTAGAAAAAGCATAGTAAATTGTGCTGCTATATTTCGTTATGTTAATCTAGCGATTAAATCGATTTTAAGTTAGATAGCAAACTATTAAGCGCTTTTTCAACAGACATAACCACTTTATTTCGACCAGACTCTTTGGCTTGATAAAGTAACTCATCAGCGATTTCATAAGCCTGATTCGCATCAAGTCTTTGTTTGGCGTCAATAACCAGTAATCCTGCTGAAACAGTAATTTTATCAGCCAGTTCAGAGTCTTTATGTAATTTTTCAACAGCTAATCTTATCTCTTCGATCAGTAACCAAGCATTTTGTACATTATTGGCCTGATATATCAAGGCAAACTCTTCACCGCCTAGACGAAATACCCTATCGGTCGCACGTTTCATTTTAGTTGTTAATAGGTTCGCAAGCGCAACTAAGGCAAGATCGCCCGCAGGGTGACCATAATTATCATTATGCTTTTTAAAATGATCAATATCGATTACAACCAGAGCGAGTAGTTCATCACTACGCTGAGCAATACTCATTTGTTGCGATAATATTTCGTCAAAATGACGACGGTTATATAACCCTGTCAGTGCATCGGTTTTCGTTAATTCTTCTAGTTTAGTTTTAGTGATGATAAATTTTTCAAAGCTTCTAGAAATTAACATTTCGGCAAGATAAGTAAACAATAAAGTAAAAACCGATACCATGACAAAGCGAATTAATTCGATCATGGTCACCGTGGAATTAGTAAAGCTTGCGAGCAAAGCAAATATCATCACGAGAAAAATTGCACAAATTTTTATGCCTTGTTTGTAGCCATGTAAGGACATGACCAAAAACATATAAAGGAATGACCAAATAGGGGTGTATTCTTGACCTTGATTGAAGTAGACCACAGATAAAATGCCAGCAGCCATAAAGTGCAAGATAAAGTGAGCATCATACTTGCGCAACCTTCTGGGAAGTATAAACACAGCAGCTAAAATTGCTAGCATCACCAGGTTTACATAGAAAACCGGCATATTTTTATAAATCAAATTGCCAGTCATCAAGGTAAACAAAATGATGAAAGATAACAATACAATAAATCTACCGGTAACTTCTCGACGGTAAGAGTGGCTTTCTATGTTCCTATCTAATAATAAAAAGTGTTTGAGCCACACTATCATTACAATATCCATCTGTTCATAAATTCACCGACAGGTTAACACATACCTGTATACTTGTTGAGCTTTAACCGTTAATTAATCAAACGATACTTAAACAATCAGTTATATAAATAAGAGAAAATGAAAAAGTAACCGAATAATTGATGTTCTTAAGCAATTCTTTATAGAATTTACGGTGCGCTCTAATTAACAGCAAACATTAGTGAAAATACAAAATTTTTATTGTGGTAAAAGTATTGCTGGGCAATAAGCCTCTGCCTTATTAGTGGAAACTGAATTATCTACAGCTAAGCATTCAATATTGTCATCAGGCATAATTAAACCTAAGCATTCTTCTCTAGCTAAATAGCAATCGAGTTCTTTTTCTGCCATCGGTTTTGAGAAGTAATAGCCCTGCATTAAATGACAACCTGCCTCTTTAAGCCAGTTTAGGGTAGGTAAGTCTTCAACGCCTTCAGCAACTACTTGCATATTTAACGCTTTTGCCATGTTTATCATAGCCTTAAATAAATTTCTAGAATCTTGTTCGACTTGATTAGTTGCTATATCAAAAACAAAACTTCGATCAATTTTTAAGACATCAATAGGGAAGTCTCGCAGTAATGATAGCGATGAAAAGCCGGTACCGAAATCATCTAAAAATATCCTGACATCTAGATTTTGCAAACTTGCTAAGTTCTTTTTCACTATGGCTTTATTATCTATCAGCGCCGATTCAGTCAGCTCAACCGCTAATAAGCTACCAGGTACTTTATAATGACTTAACGCTTTAGAAATTTGTTCGACTACTTCACCTTGTGATAACTGTATTGGTGAAATATTTATACTAATGTAAGGGCAATTTTGTTCTCCATACCTTGCTAACCATACCGCCAACTGTTTGCAAGCCCCATCAATCAACCATTTACCCAATAAATGAATCAGCCCAGTTTCTTCTGCTACAGCAATAAATTCATCTGGAAAAATCATCCCTTTGTCTGGATGATACCAACGACTTAGCGCTTCAAAACCCTTTAAATTCTGGTGTTCATGTATTGGTTGTAAATACAAACTCAGTTGATTGGAATTAATAGCATCTGCAAGCTCATCTTCAATATCTTGTTTGTGCATTAAACGTTGATACATATCTGCTTGGAAAAAAGTCACTTGCCCGCGACCACGTCGTTTAGCTTCATACATGGCAATATCAGCATTTCGAATAACCTCATGAGCGCTAGTATCGATATTATTACTAATAGAAACGCCAATACTGGCGCCAATACGGTATTTTTTACCGTCAATCATATAAGCATGCTCTAAACGCTTTAAAATACGCTTAGCTACTAAGCTAACAGTAGCCTGACAAAAACTATTCTTTAACAGCACCGCAAATTCATCGCCACCAAAGCGAAATAATAAATCATCAAACCGAGCTGTTTGCTGCAAGCGTTGCGCAACTTGCTGAAGTAATTTATCGCCTACTAAATGCCCCTTGGTATCATTGACCTTTTTAAAGTGATCTAAATCAATAAATAATAAACTAAAGCCTGCGTCATTTTCGCTTGTTTGCTGTTCAAGTAATTCGGCAAGTTTATGACTTAACGTTTGTTTATTTAATAGTTGTGTTAAGTCATCGTGACTAGCTTGGTGCTGAAGTGATTGCGTTTGCTCCTTAACCAGTATATTCGCCCAACTGACCCGGTTAATATACATCCATAAATAGATACTCAAGCCTAAGGTAAGGATTAGAATAAATATGGCAATAGCATAACTATAGTATTGACCGTGAGATTCGAAGCCAAATTTACTAAATTCTATCGTCCATAATTGATTAGCAAAGGGAATAGTTGCCTGCAACATAGATTTATCTGCAGGTAAATAACATCCTATGATACAGTCAGTCCGCCATTGTGAGTCATATATTTTTTGGCTTTTATCATTACTCGTAAAAATTGATATTTGATAATTTTTTGAATTGGTTAAATCCCCCCACAAGGTATCAATTAACTGATTAGTCATGACAATACCAACGAGGTAACCACGCAAATGGTTTGGATGAACAATACCTTGATTGAAAATAGGTAATAACAACCTAAAACCTAGCTCATCTTGTTCGCTATTAAAATTAGCCGTACTGATACTGCCCGTTTGCAACGCTTTCTCCATACTGGCAGCAATCGCACAGTTCGTATTTAGCTGTAAGCCCAGTTCATGACCGATTAAATCCGCTGGTTGGGCAAATAAAACCGGATACTTAGTATGGGATATTAAATCTGGACAGTTTTCTGATGAATTGCCCATATGCCTTAACTGGTAATCAAAAATACCGCTAGCGCGTACTTGTTTTTCAAACGCAATAACCTTGTCATCATCGACGGCAGGAGCCCATTGCACACCAAGCATACCGGTATTTTGTAAAAAATCTCTAGTCACTAATTGAGCAAAATCTTGTTGATTCAATTCAGGTTTAATATCCAGTAAGCTTTTTGTCGCTAAAAATACCTTATTAATTGTTGAAATTGCTTGCGTTAAGCTGGTTACCTTATCTTTAAAACTTGCTTGAAATTGCTGATGGCTATGCTGCTCTTCATAATAATTAACAGTATAGAATGCGCCATAAGCCAGTATTACCCCTAATAGCCACAGTAAAGCTATACCCGAATAACGTTGCCAAAAAAAACGCACAGTTTTTATTGAAAATTTTAAAAAATCCACAAAATAACCTTGAGCAATAATATTGCTTACTATCCTCTAGCTAACGAGGTAAAAACTTAAAGAGTTATAGTCTTTACTTATCGAATATTAACTAAATCAACACTGTACATGATAACCTAAATATGCTTAAATGCAAACGATTCTCATTAGCATTATTGTACTATTTCTTCAGGATACCTTGTGGCAAAACTGACTTTACTATTTATTTTACTTTTCAATGTTATACATCTCGCTAAAAGCGAGGCAAAGCAGCGTACTGTTAATGTATACTCCTTCCGTCAAGCAGAGCTAATTGAGCCATTAATTAATGAATTCACTGAAAAAACAGATATTAAAGTCAATGTAGTGAGTGGTAAAGCTGACAAATTAATGCAACGCCTAATCGAAGACGGTGATAATAGTTTTGCTGATGTTTTACTTACTGTTGGCTCAGCAAGATTAGATAAAGCGAAACAACTAAACCTCATTAAGCCTATTAACTCGATATTTTTGATTAATAATGTCCCTGAGAATTTACGTGATCCTGAAAATTTTTGGTTTACACTTTCACTTCGAGTAAGAGCTATTTTTTATGCTAAAGACAGGGTGAACCCAGAACTATTACCCAGTTATGAATCACTTTTAGATGAACGTTGGCGCGGAAAGATTTGTAGCAGAACTGGTAAGCATTTTTATAATCGCACTATGGTGGCAAGTTTTCTCTACCGCTATGGTCAAAACTGGACAGAAAACTGGGTAAAGAAGTTCAGTAACAATTTAGCCATGCGACCAAATGGTAATGATAGAGATCAAATGAGAAAAGCTGCTAGAGGTGAATGTGATATAGCGATCGCCAACAGTTATTACTACGGCATTATGTCAA
This sequence comes from Colwelliaceae bacterium MEBiC 14330, assembly GCA_040779365.1. Lineage (GTDB taxonomy): Bacteria > Pseudomonadota > Gammaproteobacteria > Enterobacterales > Alteromonadaceae > Colwellia. The sequence goes on along the minus strand of JBFONR010000004.1, from coordinate 34,599 downwards.
AAAGTGATAAACAAGGAGATCGTGAAGTTTATCAGAAACTTGGCATGATATTACCGCAAAGTTCAAAAGTTGCCAGTCATGTAAATATTAGTGGTGCCGCGTTAACCCGTTCAGCAAAAAATATCGAAAATGCGATTAAATTTATTGAGTTTTTAACCACCAAACAAGCACAAAAAATATATTCAGAAAGTAATTTTGAGTTTCCAATAAGAGCTGATATGCCAATAGGCGGTTTTTTGCGTAGGTGGGGCCAATTAAATGCCGATACCCAATCAGTCTTGCATCTACCAAAATACCATCAACAGGCAACACAGATTATCTCTGATAGCAACTGGTAAACCATATCTGCAAAAGCTTACTCACTATTTTGGGTCTATAATGATTTAACTAGCTGAGTTTTTATCATAATTCTTCTGGCCAATCATGACTCTGCCTGTTTAAGCTTTTCATCAATTAATTTCTGCAGAATAAAAAAGCCCATCGTTACTCGCGTAAAGATGGGCTTAAAATAAGCTAATTTCGTTAAATATAAGCAAAGGCATCTGCATACATATGTTCTAATACTGCGCCATGCTCAACAAAGTCAGTACGAATTACACCGACCATATCAAAACGACCCGCCAAGTAAATATCATAGGCCTTTAAACTGGCTATATCTTGCATAACGGCCTGATGAACTAACCCGGTCTTTCCTTGCCAATTAGCATCAGCATTTTCAACAACAGGAATGAACTTAGCATGCGGTAATTTAGCAATAGTTTGCGCGGTTTTTTCTAATTCATAAACTGCAGCTTGCTCACGTAAGCCCCAATATACAATAACTTGGCGTTGTGACTTTTGTTCAGCTAAATACTCAAACATTGATTTAATATACGAGAAACCTGTCCCACCCGCTAACAAGAGAAGCGGACGTTCACTTTCGGTACGTAATTGAGCATTACCAAGGGGGATTTCAATGGTAATGGCTTGTCCACTTTCTTGACTCGCTTTGATACGTTCAATCACTTGCATTGGATAACTATCAGCAACAAAAGCACCGATTTGTAACTCAATTAACGCACTATTAGGTGAACTCGCAATAGAGAATGGCCGCTTGTCTTCGTCACTCATAACAAAGTTTAAGTATTGACCGGCAATAAACTCAACTTTCTCACTTGGCTTTAAGAGTACTTTATAAACATGTGACGTTAAGGACGTTAACGACTCTATTTGACAACTTACTGTCTTCATTTTTATAACCTTTTATTTAATTTAAGCTGAGTTTTTATCTAGCTTTCGCTAAACAATATCTAACTCATCCCATAGATCATCAACCTGATCTTTAATTTCTTGAGTCATTTCAATAGGCTCCCCCCATTCGCGATCAGTTTCGCCGGGCCACTTATTAGTGGCATCGAGCCCCATTTTAGAGCCTAAACCTGAAACAGGTGAAGCGAAATCAAGGTAGTCTATTGGTGTATTTTCAATTAATACGGTATCTCGACTCGGATCCATTCGGGTAGTCATTGCCCAAATGACATCTTCCCAATTTCGGGCGTTGACATCGTCATCACATACTATAACAAACTTAGTGTACATAAATTGTCTTAAGAAAGACCAAACCCCCATCATCACACGTTTAGCATGACCGGCATATTGCTTCTTAATTGTCACAACCGCCAAACGATAAGAGCAGCCCTCTGGGGGTAAATAAAAGTCTTGTATTTCAGGGAATTGCTTTTGTAAAATAGGTACAAACACCTCGTTTAGTGCCACACCTAAAATTGCTGGTTCATCAGGTGGTCTGCCGGTATATGTACTATGGTAAATAGCCTCTTTACGCATGGTTATATGTGTTACTGTCATTACCGGAAAGTCATCTACTTCATTATAATAACCAGTATGATCACCGTATGGCCCTTCTGGTGCCATTTCATCAGGCGCGATATAGCCCTCTAAAATAATTTCTGCCGTTGCTGGTACTTCTAAATCATTACTAATTGATTTAGTTACCTCGGTTTTTGCACCGCGTAACAAACCAGCAAAAGCATATTCAGATAGCGTATCGGGTACCGGCGTAACCGCACCTAAAATTGTCGCAGGATCAGCGCCCAAAGCAATGGAAACCGGGTATTTTTCTCCGGGATTTTCTTTCTTAAACTCTTGAAAATCAAGCGCGCCGCCGCGATGAGACAGCCAACGCATAATCAATTTATTTTTACCCAATACCTGCTGACGATAAATACCTAGATTTTGACGCTCTTTATGAGGTCCTCTGGTTACCGTTAACCCCCAAGTAATCAAGGGTGCGACATCACCCGGCCAACACTTTTGGATAGGAAGATTTGTTAAATCAACTTCATCACCCGACAAAACAATTTGTTGGCACAGCGGCTTTTTAATCACTTTAACGGGCATATTTAATACCTGTTTATAAACAGGTATTTTACTTATAGCATCTCTAAACCCTTTTGGTGGCTCTGGCTCTTTTAACATGGCCAATAACTTGCCAACATCGCGCAAAGCACCAACGTCTTCTTGCCCCATCGCTAACGCCACGCGATCAGGAGTACCGAAAAGATTAGTAAGTACTTGCATACCATAAGGTTCACCATTTTCTGAAACTGCATTTTCAAAAAGTAATGCCGGGCCTCTTGCTCTTAGTGTTCTATCACTAATTTCAGTCATGGCTAAATGAATTGAAATAGGCTGGCTAATACGCTTTAGCTGGCCTACTTTTTCAAGCTGACTAATAAAGTCTCTTAAATCATTATATTTCATATAAGTTACTAATTATTAATAGGAGATAGATAAAATAAAAAAACCAGTCAAGAAGACTGGTTTTCATTCATGAAAATGATGCATTAACCAATTTCTAAGCTATTACTTACGTTTCATTGAATCAAAGAATTCATCATTTGTTTTAGTCATTGCTAATTTATCAATCAAAAATTCGATAGCGCCGATCTCATCCATTTCATGAACAACCTTACGTAAAACCCACATTTTTTGTAATTCATCAGGCTTGGTGATGAGTTCTTCACGACGAGTACCACTACGGTTAATATTAATGGCAGGGAAAACACGTTTTTCAGAAATCTTACGAGACAAGTGTAATTCCATATTACCTGTGCCTTTAAATTCTTCGTAAATAACTTCGTCCATTTTAGAGCCTGTTTCTACAAGCGCGGTTGCGATGATAGTTAAGCTACCACCCTCTTCAATATTACGCGCAGCACCAAAGAAACGTTTTGGGCGATGTAAAGCGTTAGCATCAACACCACCGGTTAGAATCTTACCGGATGAAGGAATTACCGTGTTGTATGCACGTGCTAAACGTGTGATTGAATCCAATAAAATCACCACGTCTTTTTTATGCTCAACTAAACGCTTAGCCTTTTCAATCACCATCTCTGCCACTTGCACATGACGACTTGCAGGTTCATCAAAAGTGGAAGCAACAACCTCACCGTTTACTAGGCGTTGCATTTCTGTTACTTCTTCCGGACGCTCATCAATCAGTAATACCATCAATTCAGCTTCTGGGTGATTATAAGCAATACTTTGCGCAATGTTTTGTAATAATAATGTTTTACCGGCTTTGGGTGGAGCAACAATTAAACCACGTTGTCCTTTACCAATAGGAGACGCTAAATCTAAAACTCGTGCGGTAATATCTTCAGTTGAACCATTACCACGCTCCATCGATACACGGTCTGTAGGATGAATAGGCGTTAAGTTTTCAAACAAAATCTTATTACGAGAGTTTTCTGGTCGGTCAAAGTTAACTTCAGTAACCTTTAATAAGGCAAAGTAACGCTCACCTTTTTTAGGTGAACGGATCTTACCTTGGATAGTATCCCCAGTTCGCATGCTAAAACGGCGAATTTGGCTAGGTGATACGTATATATCATCTGGACCGGCTAGGTATGAAGAATCAGCTGAGCGTAAAAAGCCAAAACCATCTTGTAAAATTTCTAAAACACCACCGCCAAAAATATCATTGTCACCTTCAGCATGCGCTTTTAAAATAGCAAAAATTATATCTTGCTTACGGGTTCTAGCTAAGTTTTCAAGCTTCATTGACTCGGCAAGCTTAACCAGTTCATTAATGGATTTTTCTTTAAGTTCGGTAAGGTTCATAGGGGGTTTCTTAAACTATTTTAAGTGATTATGCCTTCGGCGATTGCCTGCACAAATGTTTGTTAAATGTTTTTATTACAATAAGAATAGAGATAAAGAGATGTTATTTTGTACTCAGATGGTAAATCTAGCACTAAATTTAGATTAGGTAAAGTCTGAATAAAATGATCAGTGAAGATTTTTTTCAATTAAAAACAAAAAGCCTGAAATTTTCAGGCTTTTACTCATATTCTTTATAAATTTTTATCTAAAAACTCTTTTAATTGAGTCTTTGATAATGCGCCAACTTTGGTGTCGGCAATTTCACCGTCTTTAAATAATAATAATGTTGGAATACCGCGCACACCATATTTTGGTGGTGTCGCAGAGTTTTGGTCAATATTTAACTTACCAACAGTGACTTTGCCATCGTATTCAGTGGCAATATCATCAAGAACTGGGGCTATCATCTTACATGGGCCACACCATTCAGCCCAAAAATCAACCAACACTAAACCCGATGCTTTTAACACATCTGCTTCAAAACTATCATCAGTTAGCTGAACAATTTTATCGCTCATTATATTCTCCGTTGTTATGGCGAAACCGCCTTTGTTGTAATTATACCGTGATTCAGTGCTTTTCCAATACCGTTTTATACGACATTGTTATAAATTAAACACTAAGTTTTAAATAATTAATTATTAAGCAACTATTTTGCTAACAAAAATGTTAAGCTAGCGCCATGAAAAAAACACACTTAACAGAAACTAAATTCGCTGACCTAAATCTTGCCCCGCAAGTAGTGACCGGATTAGAAGCCATGGGCTTCACATATTGCACGTCTATTCAGGCGAAATCTTTACCCGTTCTATTGCAAGGCACTGATATTGCAGGCCAAGCACAAACAGGTGAAGGTAAAACTATTGCCTTTTTAGCCGCTACTTTTCACCATTTGCTTCAAAAAGAAGCACCAACACATAATCAGCCTCGCGCACTCATCATGGCACCTACACGTGAACTTGCAATACAAATTCACAAGGATGCTATTGAAATGGCAAAAAGTACTGGATTACGCCTTGGTGTTGTATATGGGGGCGAAGGTTATGAAAGTCAACGCCTAGAATTAGAAGCTGGGGTTGATATTCTTATCGGTACCTGTGGTCGATTAATCGATTACATGAAGCAAGGTGTTTATAACCTTAACAACATCGAGGTAATAGTTCTTGATGAAGCTGATAGAATGTTCGACTTAGGATTTATTAAAGATATTCGCTATATGTTTAATAAAATGCCTGCCGCAACAGAGCGCCTGAGCATGCTATTTTCGGCAACCTTATCTTTTAGAGTAAAAGAACTCGCTTTTGACCATATGAATGAGCCAACTAGTGTTGAAGTTGCTCCAGAACAAAAGACTAATACTCGAATCAGTGAAGAACTTTTTTACCCTTCTAACGAAGATAAAATGCCTTTATTACAAACACTCATTGAAGAGGACTGGCCTGAAAAGGCAATTATCTTTGCCAATACTAAACATGTTTGTGAAAAAGTCTATGACCATTTAACGGCCGATAAACTACGTGTAGGCCTTTTAACCGGCGATGTGCCGCAGAAAAAACGTAATAAGATATTAGAACAGTTTGCACAAGGCAAAGTGGACATTCTTGTGGCAACGGATGTAGCAGCGCGCGGTTTACATATCCCTAGTGTTACACATGTTTTCAACTATGACTTACCCGATGACTGTGAAGACTATGTCCATCGCATCGGCCGAACAGGTCGTGCAGGTGCTACTGGCCACGCTATTAGCTTAGCTTGTGAACAATATGTATTTAATTTACCCGCGATTGAAACTTATATTGAGCATGAGCTACCCGTTACTAAATATGATCATGATGCGTTATTAACTGACTTACCGAAACCAAAACCTCGTCAACGTCGTCATAGATCAAATGCTGGTAGAACAGGTGGTACCAGACAAGGTAACCGTTCAAATAATCGGCAAGGAAATCGTGGCGGGAATAATAATCGCGGTAACCGTAGCTAATATTATTGGATATTCTAACCATTGAATCAATTATCGAGCCAAGATCAAGCAATACCACAGTATGATGATAAACATTATGCTGTGGTTGATTTAGGCTCTAATAGTTTTCACTTACTCATCACTCAGTTAACCACTACTCAACAACTTTCCTCACTCGTTACCGTCAATAAAGTTAAAGAAAAAGTTCGCTTAGCTGCTGGATTAGATACAGAGTTAAACCTTACCGATGAGGCAATATCACGCGGTCTTAATTGTTTAGCCGTTTTTGCTAAGCACCTTGCCAGTATTCCAAACGACAATATCCTTATTGTTGCTACGGCGGCATTACGCATTGCGAAAAATAATGATGTTTTTTTACAAGCCGCTAATAAAATATTACCTAAAAATATTAGCTTGCTAACTGGAGAACAAGAGGCACAAACTATCTATGCTGGCGTAGCTCACACTTGTGCGGTTAAGCCGCAACAAACTAACACTAAACGGCTAGTTCTTGATATTGGTGGTGCAAGCACTGAAATCATTGTGGGCGAAGATAGTAAAGCTAAAAAGTTAGTTAGTTTAGATATTGGCTGTGTTAGTTTTCTTAGCCGCTATTTTGCTGATGGGCTATTAACACAAACTAATTTCTATCAATGTATTAACGCGGCCGAAAAAGTTATTGCTACAGTAAGTGAAGAGTTCATTAAAATTGGCTGGCAAAGTGCTGTCGGTAGCTCAGGTACTATGCAAGCAATGATTGAAATCCTTAACCAGCGACAACAAGAGAAAATTATTACCTTAGCTTTTCTTCTAGAAATTCAACAAAACTTAATTGCTTGTAAAACTATAGCTAATATAGACATTGCTGGTTTGAGAGCTGACCGCAAAGCAGTACTTGCCAGTGGCTTAAGCATTTTAATAGCGCTGTTCAAATCCTTGAACATACAAACACTGCAACTTTCTAACGGCGCATTGCGTGAAGGTTTATTATTTGAATTAGTACCTCAAGCAGCAATAGCTTAAACAACCAGCACGAATGAATCGCGCTTGTGAATAAGACAGCCTTAACTTCTTAGGTCTTCTTTAATCCATCTGGCAACTTGTTTAGCAAAATAGGTTAAAATGCCATCGGCCCCAGCTCGCTTAAAAGCTAATAAACCTTCCATGATACAAGGCTTTTTGGCTAACCAACCATTTTGAATTGCCGCCATGTGCATCGCATATTCACCACTTACTTGGTAAGCATAGGTCGGTACTTCAAAGGTATCTTTTACCCGACGAACTATATCTAAATATGGCATGCCTGGTTTTACCATAACCATATCTGCACCTTCAGCGATGTCTTGTGCTACCTCATGTAAGGCTTCATTACTGTTAGCAGGATCCATTTGATAAGTATGTTTGTTGCCACCTTTAATATTACCGGCAGAGCCAACCGCATCACGAAAGGGTCCATAATAATTAGAAGCATACTTTGCTGAGTAAGCGAGTATTTTAGTATTAACAAAGCCATTTGTTTCTAAGCTTTCTCTAATAGCAGCAACTCGGCCATCCATCATATCAGAGGGAGCAACGATATCGGCACCTGCTTGGGCATGAGAAAGGGCTTGCTTAACTAACACTTCTTTGGTGACGTCATTAAGCACATAGCCTTTAGCACCTGCTTTGTTATCATCACTTTCACTTAAAATACCGTCTTGACCGTGTGTAGTGAACGGATCTAAGGCAACATCAGTTATTACCGCTAGCTCGGGAAATTTAGCTTTAAGGGCGCGTACAGTACGTTGTGCTAACCCCTCTGGGTTATATGCTTCTTCTGCGATTAATGACTTTTTATCACTTGGGGTGACCGGAAATAACGCAATAGCGGGAATGCCCAAGTCGACCAATTCTTGAGCTTCTTCTAATAATAAATCAATGCTTTTTCGTTCAATACCTGGCATTGACTCAATAATTTGACGTTGACCTTTACCTTCAAGGACAAAAACTGGATAAATTAGATCATTTACCGTTAACTGTGATTCTGCCATTAACCGACGAGTATGGTCATCAACGCGCATTCGACGCATACGACGTGCCGGGAATTGCCCAAAAGCAGAGTTAGCGTTGTAGTTCATAAAGTTTCCTAAAATTAATCTGTAAAAGTATGCTGGTTGCTTTGATTGCGACCGTTATGCTTCGCTTGATACAAGGCAGCATCGGCAGCAGAAAAAATTTGTTCAGGACCAATATCGATCTGCTGTTGGTAAGTACATATACCGCAACTAATCGTTAATGGAATTTCTATTCCTTCAAAATTAAAGGCTTTTTCACTGACCCGTTTACGTAACTGCTCAGCAACAAGCAGTGCGCCTTCACCATCAGTATTCGGTAATAGTAAGCAAAACTCTTCACCACCATAACGAAATGCTTTATCAGCACTGCGTTTTAAGCTTTGTTTTATATAGTTAGCTAACCAAATGAGGCTTTGATCACCCGCCAAATGACCATAATTATCATTGACGGATTTAAAGTGGTCTATATCAATGAGTATAAGGCTAAGTGCTGTTAAATTACGTCGACTTCGGCGATATTCAGCCAATATTTTTTGATCGTAAAATCGACGATTATGAAGACCCGTTAATTCATCGAGTACGTTTTTACGTTCAAGTTCTTGATTGGCACTCTCTAGTTCTTGTAAGGCAATATTAAGCTCTAAGGTACGTTCTTGGACTCTTTCTTCGAGTAAATCTTGGCTATCTTGCTGCTCTTTAGACAAAGTTTGTATCGCCTTTTCAGCAATTTGGGTATTGCTTTTAGCTTCTTGCAAATCGACTGACATTTGCTGATATTTTTGTCGATAATGCCTGTTTAAATATAAAGCGATCACAACCGCTAATAACCAACCTAACAAAAGCCCCATACCAAAACATAAATGCTCTACTGATTTTTCCGTCATAGCCTTAGCTGCAGGTGTAAAGTTCATCAAAAAAGATGAGCAGACTACAAATCTAAGCATAACCGATAACTTCATTTATAAAGGTTCTTTTATTGTGGTAAAATTAAACACTCTGTTAGCGTTAAGACTAGTTTGACAAGCAATCTCATCATGGTCAAGGCCTGTAATTGTAGCAATTTCCTTGACAACATATGATAAGTAACTTGGTTCATTACGGCTACTTTTAGGTTTTGGTTTAATTGTCCTTGGCGTTAAGTAAGGCGCATCTGTTTCAATCAATAATCTATTTAAGGGTATTAAACTAACGATATCCCTTAACTCTTGACCTCGACGTTCATCACAAATCCAACCAGTGATACCTATATACATATCTGCTTTGAGGCACTGTTTTAGTTCATCACGTGAGCCAGTAAAACAGTGTGCTACCATAGCAGGTAATTTATCAACGTAAGGTAATAGGGTTTCATACCAAGGGATAAAAGCGTCTCTTTGGTGTAAAAACAATGGCTTTTGTAACTCGGCAGCTAAAGCAACTTGCTCACGAAAAACCCTTTGTTGATTAGCTGGAGTAGAAAAGTTGCGATTAAAATCTAAACCACATTCTCCTATTGCTTTGACATGGTTATTTTTAGCTAGCTGTTTAAGTTGTGCTAGATAGCCTGAAGATACATTATCGGCATCATGTGGGTGCACACCAGCCGTGCAATATAAATAATTGGGGAATTCATCTTGAAAGTGTTTACACAAGGCTAATGCCTTTTTACTTTCTTCAACGCAAGTACCTGTAATTAAAAATTTAGTGAGGCCATGCATTTGAGCACGTCGAATAACGTCATTACGATCTTTATCAAAGCGCTTATTGGTTAAATTAACGCCAATGTCTATTAGGCCATATTCTGTCACTTTATTCGCTCTATTTTAGCCTTTTGACTTTAATGCGTTTATTGCCATTTGCTTTTTGAAGGAATATGACACCAAGCGCACCTTTGGAAATAACGACTTGTTGACCAACCTTCAAGCTAAGTTTAGTACTATCTTTTTGTAGCCACTTTTGTCCATTTTCAAAAGTCATTTTCCATTGTCCATGAACTGTTTTACTAAGTGTTGCAACAGTAGCAGATATACTGGTTAACTCCTGCGCCTGCTCAGCCTTATCTAACTTAACCTGCTCCTTAGCAAAAGCATCAATTTGTTGAGTTGACAATTGATTAGCTTGCTGAACAGAGGTTTCTATCGCTTGAGTAACTTGCCCAGTATTAGTGGTAAGCTTATCAAAACAACTAAGGCGTGCCTCATTGCTGGTTATTTGACTACAAGTGCTGACCTGCTCAACAAGACTAAGTTTTTTAGCTTCACTCGGAGGGATTATTAAAAATAGACTAAAAATGACACAACAAGTTAATTTTACTACAAAATTCATTAGTGATTTTCCTTAACATTACATGATTCGCCTTCATCATCTTTATGATAAAGCGAAGCAATAATAATACCTGCTTCAAACAAGATTAACATTGGCACCGCTAGCATAGTTTGCGAGATAATATCAGGTGGCGTTAATAACATACCAATAACAAAGGCGGCGACAACAACATAGGGTCGTTTCTCTCGTAAGCTGTCAGGCGTTGTTATACCTGTCCAGCACATCAAAATGATAGCTATTGGTATTTCAAATGCAGCGCCAAAAGCAAAAAATAACTTTAAGATAAAATCAAGATAACTACTAATATCGGTTGCAATCACAACGCCTTCTGGCGCTACAGAAGTGAAAAAAGCAAAGATAACAGGGAAAACAATAAAATAAGCAAAGGTGATACCGCTATAAAATAGTATGGTAGAACCAAGCATCAAAGGCGCAATTAAACGTTTCTCATTACTATATAAGCCAGGCGCAACAAATGACCACACTTGGTACAATATAAATGGCATGGCAATAAATACAGATAACACTAAAGTTAATTTAAAAGGAGCAAAAAATGGTGAAGCGACCTCTGTTGCTATCATTTGTGAGCCAACAGGCATAGTCGCTAGTAGCGGTTGAGCTACATATTGATAAATATCTTGAGCAAAATATACTAAGCAACAAAAAACAACTAATACACCTAATACTGAGCGTAATAATCTGTTACGTAGCTCTAATAAGTGATCAAAAAGGCTAAGACTTACTGTTGGGTCATTACTCATGATTGTGATTTTATATTTTTTTTATCGACCGTACTTACTATCTTTTGCGCTAAGTCTTCGGTGGTATCAGTATCGCTATTAACATCAACCTTATCAAACTGTTCATTTTCATGCTTAGTACCTGGTGATGATGTTGACGAGGCGGCATTTAATGAATCCATTGACTCTGTTTCAAGCTTTTTAAAAGGCTCTGAAACCGAAGCCGCAGCTTCTTGCAATGTTTTTAAAGACTCGGAAACCTCAGGGCTTAAATTTTGTAAATTACTCTGTTCTGCTTTTTTTAAATTAGTGTGAAGTTCATGCACTCTTAATTCTTCAGTTAACTCTGTTTTCACAGTATCACTAAACTTACGAATTCCCGCAAGCCAACTACGTACCGTACGTATTGCAACAGGTAAACGCTCAGGACCCAAAATCACCAAGCTAATAATTGCAATAAGAATTAACTCCCAAAAGCCAATATCGAACATATGTTACACCTGATCGGTGTTTTTAGTCTTAACTTTTTCGCTAATATCTTCAGAAGGTGTCGATGAGTTATCAGCTAGATTATCAGCGCTTTGTTCAACACTGCTTTTTTCAGCTTGAGTGTTTTGCTCTTTATTATCATCACCGATTGCATTTTTAAAACCTTTTATCGCTGAACCTAAATCTCCACCTAAGTTACGCAATTTTTTGGTACCAAATAATAACACTACAATGACGGCAATAATTAATAACTGCCAAATTCCTATACCACCCATATTAACTTAACTCCTGCTATTTAAAACCACTTGGCTAGTTATGAGCTAGCCAATACCTTCAATGCTAACATTATATACCCAAATCACTTTTAGAAACGAGTAAAAGCAGTGAATGAATAAATAAATGATGTGCTAAAACAACATTTATTTTTCTGTTAACTCACTCAGTAAAAGTACAGACTGTTTATACCTGCCTTTCTAGCTAAAATCGTTAATGAAAAATATTGTTTCAATATCAGAGAGAGTTCTGCCGTATTTAAAGCGGTACTATCGGTTATTTGCTTTGATTTGTTAACAGTTAAAATTGATGGTCGCTATTACTTGAAATGCTACTAGAGGACGAGTACAAAAAAACCGACTTAACGTCGGCTTTTCACAGTAAAGCTCTTGATTAAAATTAATCAAAAACCATTGTACTTTTTAATTTAGATAAAGCATTTTTTTCAAGCTGTCTAACCCGCTCAGCTGATATTTGATATTTATTGGCTAACTCTTGCAGAGTTGATTTATCTTCATCTAACCAACGTGTCTTAATAATATCTTGGCTACGATCATCAAGAGAGACTAACGCTGTTGATAATTTCTGGTTAGCATGGCTTTCCCAATTATCATTTTCAACTTCAATTGCTAAATCTGACTGCTTATCTTCCAAATATTGTGCTGGAGAGAAGTTACCAGCACCTTCGTGCTCATCATCATCTTTTGACAGTTCGAACGCTTGATCATGGTTACTCATACGAGATTCCATTTCTATCACGTCTTTGGTTGATACACCAAGGCTTTCTGCAACAGTATTTACTTCTTCAGTGCTAAACCAGCCTAAACGCTTTTTATTTTTACGTAGATTAAAAAATAGTTTACGTTGTGCTTTAGTGGTAGCAACTTTTACAATACGCCAATTTTTCAATACATATTCATGAATTTCCGCTTTAATCCAATGCACAGCAAAAGAAACCAAACGCACACCCACTTCAGGGTTAAAACGTTTAACAGCTTTCATTAAACCAACATTACCTTCTTGTACTAAATCAGCCTGTGGTAAACCATAACCAGCATAGCCTTTAGCAACATGAATAACAAAGCGTAAATGCGACATAATTAACTCTTGTGCCGCTTGTAAATCATTTTCATTATAGAGACGAGTGGCAAGATCATGCTCTTTTTCAGCCGAAAGCATAGGAATGCTATACGCTGTTTGCACGTAGGCTTCAATACTACCACTTTGTGGTACGGTAAGTTGCATATTTTGATTCATAACACTCTCCTTTTCTCTCATTTTCGCTCGCGATTGTAACATAATTTCATGTTCTTTGCGATAGCGAGATACGAACACTAGCTCAATAGACAGGGCAACACAAGACGATCTTACAATTTTTTTATGAATAAAATGTTATTAATTGTAAGCGACTTTCATATTGGAAAATAAATTTACAAATAAACAATTAGTTAGTCGGCATTTGGCTCTATCGCTTTAATATGCTGACTCACTGATATATAGCTGCCAACTAAAGCTAGTACAATGGCAAAAATGATTAACATACATGCTTCGCTAGCAGCTAAGCCCTGTAATTGAAAGTTACTTTGATAAAGTTGGCTCAAGTCATTAATCGCATACCCCAGATACCAAGCCAACAAAGTAACAGCAATACATGAAAGTAATCCACCAAAAATGCCATACCATATGCCAGCATATAAAAAAGGTCTTTGGATAAAGCTATCCGTCGCACCAACTAACTTCATTATTGCAATGGCATCTTTTTCATTCAAAATAGCCAAACGTATGGTATTACCAACAATAAGAACAACTGATAAACAGAGTAATAGCGCGACACCTAAGACAATATCTTCAATTAAACGCGCCATAGCCTCTAAGCGGGTTAACCATTCTATATCTAACTTTCCTTGTTCGACTTCTCGTTCTTTATTTAATTTTGCCAATAACGCATTGGCGGCCTGAGCTTGGCTCGCCCTTTGGGTTGGAGTAACCAGTAATGTTGCGGGTAGTGGGTTTTTATCTAAATATTCCAACGACTGGCCAAAGCCAGACATTATTTTAAATTCTTTTAATGCCTGTGCTGCTGAAATATAACGTACTTCAGCGACCTCATTATATAAACTAATCCGCTTAATTAAATTTTGCGCACTTTTTTCACTTGTCGACAATTTTAAAAATAAAGTAATCTGCGAAGCGCTATCCCACTGTTCACTTACTTTTTCTGCATTTTTTACGAAAAGGTGTAATGTCGCCGGCAAGGCTAAACTAATCCCTAAAACAAAGATAGTCATGCTGGTTGTAAAGGGTGTTCGCCATAAATTTCCCAAACTACCAACCGCCTGTTGCACATGCCTGATAGGTAAGGTCATGATTCGCATAAACCAACTAGAGCGAGACTTTAAGCCACTGTCATGAACATTACTCATCATCTGCCCCCTGAGCTTGCAGACCATCGACAATACCATCATTAATCATAGTGCCTTCTTTAAGCGTTAATGTCCGATATTTCATTCGTGCAATTAGCCCCAGGTCATGAGTAGCGATTAAAACCGTGACCCCGGCAGCATTAAACTCTTCAAATAAACCAATAATATCTAAAGATAATTTAGGATCTAAATTACCAGTTGGCTCATCCGCCAATAAAATAGGAGGCTTATTAACAATAGCTCGCGCAATACCAACACGCTGTTGTTCACCACCAGAAAGCATATGCGGAAAACACTTGAGCTTGGCACTCAAATGAACTTTCTCTAATGCTGTTTCAACCCGTTTTCTAATTTCTTTATGACTGACACCTTCGATGATTAGCGGCAGTGCAACATTGTCAAACACTGTTCTGTCTTTCAGTAAGTTATGGTTTTGAAAAATCATACCAATACCGCGGCGAACATAAGGCACTTGCTTATATTGAATATCAGATAATTCAGTATGATTAACTTGGATACTGCCAGAACTAGGCTTTTCCATCAGTGAAATTAATTTCAATAAAGTACTTTTACCAGCACCAGAATGACCGGTTAAAAATGCCATTTCACCACTTGCTAAGTTAAAACTAACCTGTTTGAGTGCCAGAAATCCACCTGGATAGGTTTTATTTACCTTATTGAAATTAATCATGTTATTTTTATATTATTACGGGTGTTAGCAAGATAACTTAGCACAATTCCCTGAGGACTCAAACCGCTTTAAAATGCCTATATCCACTTACAAGTAAATTAAAGCGATGTAGCATAACTCTTGCTATTACTTACTAAAAAGCGCTTCGATAAAATCTTCGCCAACAAATGGCCTTAAATCATTAATACCTTCACCAACGCCTAAATAACGAATTGGGATGTTATGCTTGTCAGCAACAGCAAAAACTACCCCACCTTTGGCAGTACCATCTAATTTAGTAATAGTTAAGCCAGTTAAGCCAACCGCTTCATCAAATAGCTTTGTCTGGCTCAAAGCGTTTTGCCCGGTACCCGCATCTATAGTCAACATCACCTCATGTGGTGCATTAACATCAAGCTTTTTCATAACTCGCACAACTTTTTTCAACTCTTCCATTAAGTGCGCTTTATTTTGCAAGCGCCCCGCAGTATCTGCAATGATGACATCTATATTACGCGCCTTCGCAGCACTAATTGCATCGAAGATAACAGAAGCACTATCAGCACCAGTATGCTGAGCAATAACAGGAATGTCATTGCGTTCACCCCATACTTGTAATTGCTCAACAGCTGCTGCTCTAAAAGTATCGCCAGCAGCAAGCATGACTGATTTACCATCGGCTTGAAATTGTTTAGCTAACTTACCAATAGTCGTGGTTTTACCAACACCATTCACCCCAACCATAAGAATGACAAAAGGCCCTTCTTCAGCAGGGATAATTAGCGGTTGGCTTACCTCTTCAATAACTTTCTTTAATTCAATTTTCAGTAAATCATATAAAGCAGAGGCATCTTTTAATTGTTTACGGCTAGCACTTTGTGTCAGTGAATCAATAATTTTCATGGTGGTTTCTACGCCCACATCAGCCATCAACAAGTGCGTTTCTAACTCTTCAAAGAGTTCATCATCTATATGTTTTCCGCGAAATAAATCAATTAAACCGCCACCCAGATTTTGACGAGTTTTTGTTAGGCCTTGTTTTAACCTTGCAAAAAAACCGGCTTTCTTTTCAGCCTTGTCAGTGATGACGTCAACGGCCGTTAATTCTGAAGCATGCTTTTTTTCTTGCTCACTGTTACCGTTAGGCGGCTGTGCAAGGGGTTGCTCTACCTTATTTGCTGTATTACTGATAGAAGGTTCAATTGCGTCAACGTCTGCAAGTGCACTTTCAGCGGGCGTCAGTTCTGCCTCAACATCTGACTTATCAGTTTCAGATATATTAGCTGAGATGACTTCATCATCATGTGCAGTATTAGCACAAGCCTGCTCAGGTAAATGTTCATCAGTTAAATGCTGGCTGTCAACTTGCTCAGCCTTATCGACAGCAGGGTTGTCTGCATGAACTTCTTCAGTGTTTTGTTGCTCTTTTTGGCCAAAACCTAACCAACCAAACATACCTTTTTTCTTTGACACTTTTTGCTACCTAATAACTTTCAGCGTGAATTTGTTTGCGCTACAACTCAGTGGATTAATGCATTTGCCACTTGGTATAACAACCAAACAAGGATAAAATTGCCGCTATACTAGCACTTAAAATAAAAATTGTCAGTGATATGAAACAAGCAAAACCAACAAATAAAAAGTTATTAACAGCCAGAGGGCAAGGTAAAAGTGCTGGACAAATTCGTATTATTGCGGGTAAACATAAAGGTCGTAAATTACCAGTCCTGATGGCTCAAGGCTTAAGACCAACAACAGATAGAGTAAAAGAAACAGTCTTTAACTGGTTAATGCCTTATATACATCAAGCCAACTGCTTAGATTGCTTTGCCGGCTCTGGTAGCTTGGGTTTTGAAGCCATGTCCCGCGGAGCTGCACATGTTACCTTAATCGAATTAAATAAGGCAGCAGCTAAGCAGCTTCAAGCGAATAAATCGCTAATAAAAGCTGATAATATTACAATTTATCAGGATGACGCGCTCAATTTTCTTCGTACCAGTGCCATTAAAATAGAGCAACGCGATAATAATCATCAAGCCTTTGATTTGGTTTTTCTCGACCCGCCTTTTAGGAAAAAATTAGTAGAGCAATCAGCGCAATTATTAAATAACTATGGCTTGCTTGATGAAGCGCTCATTTATGTCGAAATGGAGGCTGAAAGTACTCAAGTAATACCTGCTAACTGGCGTTTACTAAAAGAAAAGGTCGCCGGCCAAGTGGTCTATCAACTTTATCAATATCAACAATAATTTGCCGCTGGTTTTCTTCAATCAAGTTAATTTAACTTTCAGTGACGATTCTGGCTAACGATGCAAATTTATTGAGTTATAGTGAGTAGGTATTTTCTGATTAGTCTTAACAAATAAATAGATGCTCCATCCTAACATATGCCAAAAAGCAAGATTATCTCGCGACCCTCGATTTGATGGGCGTTTTTTCACGGCAGTGAAAACAACAGGCATCTACTGCCGTACTATATGCCCAGTGCCTCCGCCAAAAGAAGAAAATGTTCAATACTTTGAAACAGCGATAGAATGCGCTCAAGCTGGTTTTCGTCCCTGTTTGCGCTGTCGACCAGATAGCGCGCCAGGCTCGCCAGCATGGCAGGGCATCAATACCACGCTAAGTAGAGCGATTAAGTTAATTAATGAAGGGGCATTACAGGGCTCATCTTTACGAACACTAGCACAACGCTTAGGTATTAGTGATAGCTATTTACGACAATTATTTTCTAAAAACTTAGGGGTTTCACCGAAAACATATGCCTTATATCAACAGTGTTTATTTGCCAAACAATTATTGCATCAAACCAGCTTACCCATAAACCAGGTTGCGCTGGCAAGTGGCTTTGGCAGTGTGCGCCGTTTTAATGACTGCTTTAAAGCACAACTGAAGCTAACCCCTTCTTCCATGCGAAAAACACCAGCAAGCATTAGTCACCTAAAGCTAAAGTTATCTTACCGCCCACCATTTGACTGGTATGCAATGCAGCGCACTTTAAGCCAAAGGGCCATTAACCAAATGGAGTGGTGTGATAAGAATAGCTATGGACGAACTTTTCATTGGCACGGTAGCCAAGGGACATTTACTGCTCATCATCTTGCCGACAAAAACTTATTCAACGTCAGTATAAACATTGATGATATTAAGCAACTGCAATCAGTCACCAATAATATCAAGCGAATATTAGATCTCGATGTAGATATGCAAGTTGTTGAGCATGATTTAAATAAATCTAAGCTGCTTAACTTTCCCATCAGCAATGGCCTTCGCCTACCGGGCATTTGGAGTATGTTTGAAGCAGGAATTAGAGCCATATTGGGCCAGCAAGTTTCTATCGCTGCTGCGCGAGGGTTAGTAGAAAACTTAGTTTGCTCCCTTGGTCAAACAACAAACTGCGGTAAATTGTTATTTCCAACGCCACAGGAAATACTCAAGAGTGATCTTAACTTTCTCAAAATTCCTAACACCAGAAAGCAGACGCTGCGTAACCTTGCTCAACATTACTTAAATAGTGATGAACCTAATGATGCCAAGCAATGGTTCGCATTAAAAGGCATTGGACCTTGGACTATAGCCTATGCACAAATGCGCGGTTTGAGTCACCCTGATATATTCCTTGCTGATGATTTAGGTATAAAAAAAGCACTCGCTGATAGCGCTAAGACATTTGATGCCAGCCAAGCCTCGCCATGGCAAAGCTATTTAACCTTTCAATTATGGAAACAATTATAATGTTTATCGATTACCTTGATACACCACTAGGTTTATTTGAGTTCATGGCTACTGAGCAAGGCATTAGCCAAGCTATTTTTTGTGGCGATAAGCCTTCAAAACATAAACCATTAAAAAGTTATCGTAATAGCATTACTACTCTGGGTAAGCAGCAACTGACTGAATATTTTGCAGGTGAACGCCAGCAATTTACTGTGCCATTAGACCCTCAAGGTACGCCATTTCAAAAATCAGTTTGGCACTGCTTGAGTAAGATAGCTTTTGGTGAACTTAGCTCCTATGGGGAAATAGCTAAAATGTTAGATAAACCAAAAGCTTCACAAGCGGTTGGAGGTGCAAATGGCCGTAATCCGATTTCAATCATTGTTCCATGTCATCGGGTAGTAGCCAGTAATGGTGCATTAACGGGTTATGCAGGAGGGCTTGAACGCAAACTTTGGTTATTAAATCACGAAGGCGCTAAGGTAAAAGTTTGCCAAGAACATAACATGCTTGATTTAGCAAATGTCAGACATAAACGACAAGCCAAAACTCAGTTTCTACGCTAAGAAAAGCAAGTGGCGTTATCTTAATAAACAAAAGGAATGCTAGGGCACTCCTTTATATTATCTAAGCAATGAAAGATTATTTATTAGGTAATAATTTTAAATCATGAAAATCAAAGCTAAAATCAGTCGCTCTTGAAACTGCTTTCATGGTAGCGTAACTAATTTCACCGGCTTCATCGAGATTAAAATTAACAAAAGCATCTGCCTCTAAAGTACGATCATGCCAACGAACAATAAAAGTATTATGTTGATAATGTTCAAGCGTACCTTTTAATTGCGCGGTATTAGCAAACTGCATATGCAATTTATTATTTTTGTAAGTAATAAGAATTTCACCGTACCAATTATCAATATAAGTATGTGCATAACCTTGCAATGGCAAAGAATGTGCTGCATTTTTATCAACAGTGGTAGCAACTTTGGCTAACCGTTCTGCTTCTTTGTCCAAGCTGTCTTTTTGTTTTTTATGGAAATGGTCTATCCAATTTTTTTCTGGTAATTCCAAATACTCATTTAAAATTTGGTGATAAATGGCATTAAACGCATAACCTGATTGTTGATTGGTTAAAATTACCATAGCTAACGCTTGCTCAGGCACTAAAACAACTTTTGACACCATACCTAAAATACCACCACTATGATGAAGCAACTTTACGCCATGATAATCTTTCATAAACCAGCCTAATCCATAAGCTGAAAAGTGGGTTTTATCTTGTGCCGTTGCGCTGTCTGATACCGGTAACAATGTCCGGGCTTGCCACATTGCTTTACTTTGCTCTGCAGAAAAAATTCTCGGCGAATTTTCATCATTTGGCTCACCATAAGCGCCTTGATTCAGCTGAGCTTTTAACCATAAACTCATATCATTTACACTGGATGCCACTGAACCGGCTGAAGAAAATTTTTCTAAAAAGTTACCGCCGACAACATTGAGCTTGCCTTTAAGCGGTACATGAGCTCTAGCAACATTTTTATTTTCTTGTTCAATTAATGAGAAGGTAGCACGAGTATTATCCATACCAAGTGGGGTAAAAATACGTTCTTTAATCACTGTTTGCCATGATTTGCCTGTAATTCTGACTATCACTTCACCGGCAATAACATACATCAGATTATCGTAAGCAAACTCACTGCGAAAACTTGACACTTCAGGTAAAAATTTTAAACCTTTGATGATGTCTGCATTAGTAAGCGTAGTATGAGGCCAGATCATTAAATCACCTGCACCTAGACCTAAACCAGAGTTATGGGCTAACAAATCAATAATGGTAAATTCTCGAGTTACATAGGCATCAGGCATTTGAAATTCAGGAATGATATCAATAACTTTGGTTTGCCAAGTCAATTTACCTTCGTCAACTAAACTAGCCAAAATTGCCGCAGTCATTGCTTTAGTATTCGAAGCAATACCAAACAGTGTATCTGACGTGACTTGGGCAGACTTGCCGTGTTCTATAACACCGAAGCCTTGACTCATCACGACGTTATTATCCTTAACAATAGCCACAGCAACACCAGGAACCTGAAAAGTCGTCATTGTTTGAGCAATAGCTTGTTCGATTTTTTTATTTTTTTCTGTCACGTTGCTCGCATTCACAAAAGCAATAACAGATAAAAACAAAGCCAGTGACAATAATGCCTTATTGATTAATTTCATATATTTTCCTACAGGATGATTCTTTTAGCGAAAAGAACGACTAGGTAATTTCTATACCTAAATTAGACAAACCTTCTGATAAACTCATTTGCTTAGCTAGTTGACAACTACGCTTATCTTCAGCAGCAAACTGCAAAAAATCGAATAATTCATTTTGAGTAGCTTTTTCCCATTGCATCAAAGGATGCTCATTGATTTGTTTAGTAGTAATAACAAACTCATCTGATACTGGATCACCAAACTCTTCAAGCAAGAGCAATTCGACATAATAACTAACACTATTTTGCGATAAACGACTTATACTTTTAATATCCTCAATATCTAGTGCTTTGCCTTTTTTTGCCGGTTTACTTTGTATTAATTGCCATAAGGCATTTAAAGCCATACATACATCTAAGGCCGGAAAGACGCCAAAAAAGTCAAAAGCTTGCGGATCGGGCGTTTCAGATTCTAATTTTAATAATTGCGCATCAATATTTACTTTAACCGCATTACGATTAGCTAGCCATTGCCAAATAATATCCAGTTGATTACGCAAGATTTTTGTATTTCCAAAAGCAGCGCTGTCACTAAACATTTGATAATTAGGTAGCATGCGTTCTAGTAACGCTGCAGAAAAAGCAATTTGTTGCCAATGACTTAGCTTGGCAAAAGGAAGGTGGATAGCCACTTAGATAGATACTCAGTTGCAATAAATAACTGGATTATACCCAAGCCTATTCAAAATGCGAATAGGCCTAGTGTTACTATAACTAAGCTGTATAAGAATTAGCACATTATAGGCAGCAATATCAAAGAGCTAAGTGGTTAGCTGTTTTTGTGCATATTCAAACTTCAGGCGATACTCAGTTAACTTATGCTCTAATTGGTTAATCTGCTCTTTAAATTCCGCAGCCTGAGTTTCATTAGCAGTTGTCAGCTCATGATTTTCATCACGCAGAAACTTAATAGTTTCTCTGACTTTATTATTTTCTTGTTCTTGCTTGTCACGATTACTATTGAAACGTTGCAAAATATTTTCTTGTCCTTCTTGAGCTACTTTAACTTGCTCATTTAAAACAGCCACTTCTTGTTGATAGAGTTTTACATCACTTTTTTCTATTTCAACTTGCTTAACTAACTCTTGATTAGCTTTCTCTAATTCAATAATTTTTTGCTGCGCGGTTTCTTGTAATTGTTTCGCTTCTTGATTGGTCAAATTAATTGCTTTTATCTCATCAAGCTGTTTTTGCTCTGCCGCTGCGGCCTTTTCATTCAATTCAGCTATCGCTTTCTGATGGCTCTGCACTTGCTCGCTTTGCTGCTCTTTTAGCTTAGTGATATCAGCTTGTAGAGCTTTTTCTTGTTGTTCAAACGTAGTGTTTTTATCTTTTTCTGTATCAAAGTCTTTTTGTAACGTGCTTAACTGCTGTTGAAGTTCTGCTTTGCTATCCTGCTCTTTAGTAATTTGTTCGGTTAACTGGGTCACTTTTTCCTGTAAGGCTTGTGAAGCTTTATCACTATTTTTTTCAGCCTCCGCTTTAACATTATTCACTTCATCCTGAGCAAGCTTTAGCTTCTCTGTCATGGCATCAATTTTCTGCTTGGCCGCGACTTCCGCTTCTGCTTTAATTGCCTTGGCTGATTCTGCTTGTTTCGCAGCGACCACATCAACCTGCTTTACTGCTTGCTCTAGTTGTTTGGTTAAACTCTGCTCTTGCTCAGTTAACACCATAATACGGCCATTTAAGCCATCAATTTCGTGGGTTCTATCATTTAACTTTTGCTCTGTTTCAAGCAATTTTTCTTCTAATTTTTGAGCATTAGTTTGTTTTTCATCTTGCTGTTTCGTGCTTTGTTGTTTAGCACTAGCGAGTTCTTTTTCTAAACGCTCAACAGTTTCTGTAAAGTTAATGGTATTTTGCGTTAACTCAACTTGAAAGTTTTGCTTCATTGTTTCTTCATCAGCTTGCTTTTCCGCCAATGATTGCTTTAATGCAGCAATTTCTGTTGATAATTTTTTTTCTTGTTCTGAAGGTTTACCAGTTTTTTGGTCGGTGCTATTAGTAATCTCTGCTTTTACTGCAGCAGTTATTAAACTAGTTAACTTTTCTTCTACTTGAATATAAACATCACTCGCCAAGCTTTGTATTTGCTCTTCGATATCCTTAGAGAGTTTATTCTTATCGACCATATTATTCTCGTTATTATAAATCACTAGTCCCTTTAAACTATCACAGGTATAACAGCACAGGAATATGGAAATCCATTTTTTTTTATAAAAAATAATAAAAAAAGAGCCGTGAGGCTCTTTTATTTTCTGCTACCAGCAAGTTAAATCATAAAACTGATTATTAACTTTCTGCTACCTCTTCTTGTGCTTCTTGTTTGGCTAAAGGTGCAATTTGAATACCTGAAATTTTAACGCCTTCACTTAGATTGCGCAGTTGAACTAGACGATTAATTTGGCCTAAGGAGCCTAGCATTGCATATATAGGCACGAATAAACCACGTTTATGGAAATCTAATACCTTATCATCGGCTAAAGATTTTACTTTTTCTTCATTAACAGTAAAAACACCGGTTAACTTTTTCTTTTCACCATTAGCTAGGTCAACATGCAGCTCCAGCTCTTGTAATAAAGCGTTATCTTCAAGCTCTTTAATAAAGTTTTCAGTCATTTTTTCATTTTCATATAAACGACCTAAAGAATTTTGCACATTAGTTAATAGCTCAGACTCTTTACCGTCACCTTCAAATAAAGCCAGATCTTGCTCTTCACCGACAAAAGCACTATCTAGATCTATACATGCTGTTAAAGTATTTTCTTTATCTGGATCAAGCCCTAAAGCAAATGGCACCATACCCGCACCCTGTGGTAAAGATAGACCACTCCATTTTGAATCTTGATAATATAAGTTTTCACCTGATTCAAGCCCTAACATTACAACACTGCGGTAACGCGGCGAATCAGGGTTTTTCACCAAAACAATTGGGAAGCTTGAAGATGCCTGTGCATACTCTGCTGCGGTAATAGGAACAATATGCTGATCTGCAATATGCGCAAGATCACGCTTGCTAGCCAGTTTAAGGTTTTGATGTTGTTCTTGTCTAACAGGTACGAAATTAGCCATGATTATATCTCTTGTTAATGCCTCTTTGGGCATATTCATAATATTGTAATCGAACTTCTAAAATAAGAATAAATTACTGCGTTGTTATAAGTTATGGAGACACTTCATCCGCTTTCAATGCTAAACTTAATATTATTTACTCATTTAATTAAATAAATAGCATTATGCTCAAAATCATTGTTATTATTTTCACCTTATTATTAACAAGCAATGTCTTAGCCATGCCTAAGATAACGATAAAAAATCAGCGTAACATCAATAAATTAGCACAAATTCAAGTGAGCAATAACACCATGGAAAATTTGATCTGCCATGTTGCAATCGATGGCCATAAATTATTATTCCATTTAAAAGCACTCCAAAGCTCTTCATGGTTCACTGCAACAGATGTTCGCTTTAATCATACGCATTTTTCTGTTTGGTGCGATTACTTAAAATTACACCCTAAGCATCAATAAAACTTTTACAAAAATAACCTTAACAATACTCAATTCTAGTCAGAATCTGTCTCAATGATTTATATGCTGATATTGATAAAATTTTCTAACATTGACCTAGCGCAAACATTATTTTAAATTAACCTATTGAAATATAATGGGTAAAATTAAATTTATTCAGCGATAAAAAAGCATGAATGATGATAAAAAGTCCAACTTCCGTTTATTATCTTGCAACATCTTAGTAAAAAATTTGCTACCGATTACAATCTACTATCATGATTAATGAATACGTATTCCCCCATGAAATACCAACCAGAAAGAGATTTAAAAGGAATATGATATAACAAAAAGAAATACTCTTATTTTTTTAGCCACAGCCCCCGCCCAGTCAAACACACCAAAGAATTAACAAACCGATAACAATAATGTTACTTAATTAAAAGTAGTTAAAAACATTTTTTTTAAAACATCAAAATAAAACACATAAGCAACTGAATAATAAGAAATAAAACAGCTCAATAATTGTACTACTGCTTTTTTGCCTGCCAATAGCAACAGATTGACCTTTACATTTTATATGTTACTTTTAAATAACAAAAATAAAAAAAATGTGAATAATAAGTAAAATAATCGCTGTCATGAATAGAATAATAACAATAAATAACGCCTTTAAATTAGCAACAATATCTATTGCTTTGCTAAGTCATGCTACTTTTGCGACATGTTATAATCGCGGCAATGCACAAGCCTGGCAAAAAGAACAAACACCTTTAGCAGGTCAGCTGCTTAAGTTGCCAGAACAAGCTTTTAAAGCAAATTGCTCGAATCAAACCAACCCAGTTAACGATTCTGGCCAATGGCAAAACCCTAGAAACTCTGAAGGTGTCATTGTTAATATCTCACCTACGATATCTATAACCCCATCACGAGGGCGTTCATCTTTAATCAAAAATGACAGCGCTGTCTTTTATAAAAAAATCCATGACGAAGACCGAAGTATTACCAAAGTTAACTTGTATTTAGCGACAACAAAATTAGCACTGATGACTGATCGCCCTAATCAATTTGTTTGCTCTGCTGTGGGTAGAAACCATGGTATTAAAGCCATTGCTTTTGATGATAAAAACCAAAAAACAAGCAATGAAGCCTTGTCAATTGCGATAAAACCAACAGATACACCAATGAATGAAGCTCCTGTAGCTAGCTTAATGGTGACAGTGCCGAGTCAGGTACTGTTCGCTGATGATATTACTTTTGAATACTCTGCCACTGATAGAGGTGGTCAAAGAGGTCATCATGCTTGTCGAGCTCAAGATTTATACCAAATATCAGATGTAAACTTCAATTATCAGTATGCTTCATCTATGAAAATTTACGGTCACCCTGATGATTTCATTGTTTCCAATACGCGCCACATACACTTAAACGCTTCTAAGCAAGTATTGATGAAACCACTGTATGAAGATCTAGATAAAGCAGCTGAAGCCGCAAGTAAACATGACTTAGTTACTATTGTATCACCTTCATCAGGTTATTTATTTCGTGGTATGGAGACCTTTCATGCAGCTCAATATTTAACCTAAATTAAGTTCACATATTATTTAACTATTAGTAGCGAATAATACTTCGGTATTTATCGTAAGGAGAGCATTATGCCTAAAATTCAATTTAAAGTTACCACAACAGCCTTAACATTAGCACTTGCTAGTACCTTATTGGGTGTTAATCAACAAGCGTCTGCACATGGCTATATGTATAGCCCAATGGCGAGGCAAGCCTTTTGTGAATTACAACAAGGCTATTGGTGGCCTGAAGATGGTTCAAACATCCCTAATGCCGCCTGTCGAGCCGCTTATTTAGAATCAGGGCATTTCCAGTTTGTACAAGCCCCCGAGTTCTCAAAGAATACAAGTAATTACAATGATTTGGAATCTGTCAAAGCAAACATCCCTAATGGAACCTTGTGTGCAGGTGGTGATGTAAATAAAAGAGGTATTGACTTACCATCTCCATATTGGCAACGCACAGAAGTCAGACCTAATGCCAATGGCGATATTAAGATCAAATTTTTCGCAGCAACACCGCATAACCCAGGCTACTGGCAATTCTTTTTAAGTAATGCTGGCTATGACGGCAGCACCATGCCATTGACATGGCAAGATATTAGTTTAGTGCAATCACATGGCAATATTGATTTTATTAAAGCGGCTGATGGTAATCGCTATTATGAAATGGATGTCAATTTACCTGCTGACCGCGTTGGTGATGCAATTCTCTATACTCGTTGGCAACGTAATGATGCAGCTGGGGAAGGTTTTTATAACTGTAGTGACATCACCATCGTCCGAGATAACTCGCCAGTAGAGTCTTGGTTTAACGCCGGTTTTTATTTAAAGCAAGGTCAAAATGCCAGCATAGGTGAAAGGGTAAATTTCCGTGCTTTTAACGCCACCGGTCAAGAGATAATAAACCAACAATTAGCGATCACCGAAACAAATCAAGCCACATGGGCCAGTGACTTGGCACAGTCGTTAAACCTTAATTATGCAAATATAATCAATATTGGTATTAAGGATGTTGAAGGCAATATAGTTTTTGATAGTAATAATTTACTTAGTAATGTTACTTACCTCTCAGATAGAGAATACACTTTCGCTTTAAGCATCCAAGATGCTCCCGTTAATACCGCCCCAATAGTGCGCGATATTGACAGCGTTGTCATGGAGGAATCCTCATCACAAGCAATTCATGTGCATGCCTTTGATGATCAACAGTCGACCCTTAATTATACATGGCAAATACCTACTGCTATTAGCTACAGCGGCTCCGATGCCAATATTACTATCACTGCACCAACCGTTGAAGAAGACACTGATTTTACCTTGAGTATTGCTGTCTCTGATGGTGAATTAACCACTTCAAAAAGTTTCACCGTAACCGTTATCAATGCCGTAATTGACCCAACCATACCACCGTGGGATAGCAATATCGCTTATTCATCAGGGGATAAAGTTAGTTATCAAAGCAAAATTTATTCCGCCAAATGGTGGAATAAGAACCAAACACCAAATAGCAGTAGTGCCTGGCAACTTGAGTCATCGACAGATGATGGTACTGCAATTTGGAATCCACAAAATGAATATAGCCAAGGCTCAGTCGTCAGTTATCAAGGGGTAATTTATCAAGCCAAATGGTGGACTCAAGGCGAACAACCAGATGTTAGCAATGTCTGGCAACAACAGTAAACACAATAAAACAATAACTACACAATAAACCCGCTAGGTAACTAGCATTATTACAATACGAGGCAGATATGTATAAAAAACTACTCACAGCATGTGCAATAAGTGCCGCACTGTCATCTCACTATGCTCAAGCAGCTCCTGCTGCACCAAGCATAGATTGGGCTCCACAAAATTATTCTTTTGTTGAGATTGATCTAGAGGGGCAAGGCTCTTATAAAGATCTTGTAACCGCTAAAGAGGTTGTCGATATTTCAATCAAATGGAATTCCTGGAGTGGTACAGGTGGCGATAACTATAAGGTCTATTTCGACAACATGCTTGTCAATGAAGGTTCATTAGCAGCCGGAACAAAATCAGGGGTTATTAACTTTCCGTATGACAAATCAGGTCGTCATCAATTAACCATTGAGTTATGTGATGGCTCTGATTGTGCGACCAGCGCGCAAAAAGAAATCATTATTGCTGATACCGACGGTGGTCATTTAGATCCGCTGGCTATGAATATCGATCCAAACAATAAAACATACCCAACTCAAACAGAAAACGTCGTTGGTGCTTACTTTGTTGAATGGGGTATTTATGGACGCGCTTACGATGTTAGCCAAATTCCAGCAGATAACCTCACTCATTTACTTTACGGTTTTATTCCAATTTGTGGTGATAATGAATCATTAAAAGAAATAGAAAATGGTAATAGCTGGCGAGCCTTAGAAAAAGCTTGTGCTGGCTCAGCCGATTACGAAGTCGTTATTCATGACCCATGGGCAGCGATTCAAAAAGCACTACCAGGAATAGATTCTAAAGATCCAATCCGCGGAACTTATGCGCAATTAATGGCATTGAAACAGCGTAATCCCGATCTAAAAATACTCCCATCTGTGGGGGGTTGGACTTTATCTGATCCATTCTATGGTTTTACCAACAAAACAAACCGCGATACTTTTGTTGCATCAATGAAAACCTTCCTTAAAACGTGGAAATTCTATGACGGTGTCGACATCGATTGGGAATTCCCAGGTGGTGATGGTGCTGCTGGTAGTAGACTTGGTGATACCGTTAATGATGGTCCAGCGTATATTGCACTAATGCAAGAATTACGTGCCATGTTAGATGAACTAGAGGCTGAAACAGGTCGTGAATATGAATTAACCTCAGCAATAGGCTCTGGCTACGATAAGATTCAAGATGTCGATTACGCACAAGCGGCACAATTTATGGATTACATTTTTGCCATGACTTATGATTTCTTTGGCGGCTGGAGCAATGTTACTGGCCATCAAACAGGTTTAAACTGTGGTAGCCATATTAGTGTTGATGAATGTAATGGCACAGGCTTAGACGATAACGGTGTGCCACGCAAAGGTCCCGCTTACACGCTAAGTAATGCTGTAGATTTATTATTAGCTCAAGGTGTCCCGTCTAAACAAATTGTCATTGGTGCTGCTATGTATGGCCGTGGTTGGGAAGGAGTAATGCCAGAAAATACTACTATTGCAGACAATCCAATGACCGCTGAAGGCACTGGCAAGCTTAAAGGCTCTACAGCACAAGGTGTTTGGGAAGATGGCATCATTGACTATAAAGGGTTAGCACAATATATGGTTGGTAGTGCTGGCACTGGTGTCAATGGTTTTGAAGTTGGCTATGATGAATTAGCTGATGCCGCATATGTTTGGAACAGACAGTCTGGTACCTTAGTAACCTATGATAGTCCTCGTTCAGTAAGAGCCAAAGGCCAATATGTTAATGCTAATGGTTTAGGTGGCTTATTTGCTTGGGAAATTGATGCAGATAATGGCGATATTCTAAACGCAATGCATGAAGGTTTACTTGATAATGTTGGTCCTATCAATAAGAAGCCTGTTATTAGTTTAGCTAACAGTTTCTCAGTTGATGCTGGCCAAACACTGACTATTGCAGCTACGGCAACTGATGCAGACAATGATCCATTAACCTATAGCTGGTCTGTCGATAGTGCTTTAAATGCAACAGTTACCAATAGTAGTTCGGTTGCAGTTACCGGCACTAACGTTACGCAAAATACTAATTACCAATTAACGCTTACTGTCTCTGATGGTAAAGCCAGTGTAAGTAAATCAACCACCTTAACAGTAGTCGCGCCAAATACTGGCAACACTGCACCAGTAGTTGACATGATTGCGGATGTTTCTATTGAAGAAAATACGCAAACAAACATTACGGTTAATGCCAGTGACGCAGAAAATGATCCTCTTACTTTCTCTTGGAATGTACCTTTTGGTTTAACACTTTCTGGTGCTGATGCGAACGTCACGTTAACAGCAGATGAAGTTGATGCCGATACAAGTTATACCGTAAGTGTTGATGTTAGCGATGGCAGCAATGTTACGACACAAAGCTTCACTGTTACGGTAACCAACAAAGCCTCAGGTGGCGATACGACTTGGGATAGCTCTAAAGTTTATAATACTGGTGATACCGTTATCTATAATGGTGTTGAGTATAAAGCTAAATGGTGGACCCAAGGTCAACAACCTGACGTAAGTGACGTATGGCAAGAAGTCATTCCTGATGATGGTACTATTAGAGCTTGGCGAGCTGATTTAGTTTACAACAGTGGTGATCAAGTAACATACAACGGAGTAACTTATACTGCGGCTTGGTGGACAAGAGGTGAAGAACCAGGCACTTCTGCTGTTTGGCAACAATAAGGATATATGTTGTATTCAATTAACCAACTTGCTCACAGGGACGTGGAAACTTTTTAAGCTAAAAGTTGGTTAATTAACTTCCTGCACTTTTCACCTAGTTTCTTTATCGAGGCTAGGTGTTTTTTCTTTATCCTTGACTATCTTCCATACATATTAATTCAAGCAATTTTACGATAATTACAGTACACTAGCGCCGTTTTTACTTGATTAACGGATAGGTTATTTTGCACACGCTTGCTCAACTTCGCTCAGGCGATCTTCACGGTATCAAACAGCTAAAACTTGCTGAACACTTAACTGAATTCCCAATAGAAATTCTTACCCTAGCTGATAGCTTAGAAGTACTCGACTTATCTAATAATGCCTTATCTTCTTTACCTGAAGAATTTATCCGATTAACTAAGTTGAAAATATTCTTTGCCTCTCAAAATAAATTTGAACAATTACCCGACATATTAGGCAGTATGCCTGAATTAGAGATGGTTGGTTTTAAATCTAATCACATTAAATACGTTAGTGAGAGCTCACTACCAGCAAGATTACGTTGGTTAATTTTAACAGACAACAAAATTTCCACCTTACCAGATAGCTTAGGTCAACGCCCGAGATTACAAAAACTTGCCCTAGCTGGTAATCGCTTAACCAGTTTACCCGCGACTATGGTTAATGCGCATAACCTTGAACTTATTCGTATTTCTGCTAATCATTTAAGCAAGTGCCCAGAGCAACTATTAAATCTACCAAAATTGGCATGGTTTGCTTTTGCGGGCAATGAGTTTTCGAAAGTTACAGAGGTTAATAATTGCGTAAAAACGTCTGTTCCTGAAATAGCATCAACAGCTTATACCCTTGAGCAAGTGCTTGGTGAAGGTGCTTCAGGGGTTATTTTTAAAGCCCATTGGAAAAGTCCACAAACAAGGTTCCCTGATAACATTGCAGTAAAAATTTTTAAAGGTGAAATGACCAGCGACGGTTATCCTGCCGATGAATTGCAAGCCTGCTTGCAAGTAGGACATCACGCCAATTATCGTACAATCAATAGCACTGGTTAAAGAAGAGCAGCAACTAGCGTTAATTATGAATTTAATTCCTGAGCATTTTAAAAACCTTGGTTTACCTCCTTGCTTTAAGAGTTGCACTCGAGATACTTTTCCTCAGGGCTTTTCTTTACCTATTAAAACAATCAGCCATATTGTTAATCAAATGACCGATGTGTTTAATCACCTACATAAAAATAAAGTTTGTCATGGTGATTTATATGCCCACAACACATTATTTGATTGCCAAGGTAATATTATCTTCGGTGATTTTGGTGCGGCAACTAGCTATCAAATGTTAACGTCTACTCAACAAGAAAAAATACAGAAAATAGAGCAACGCGCATTGATGCACTTCATTGATGATTTATTAAGTGTTTGCCATAAAGAAGATCGACACAGCAAAGACTTTAAAAAATTAATGAGCAAAGTAACTTCACTAAGCCATAACTGAACAAAGTGATATTTTCAGTTGAAAAGTAGACAGGCAAGCTGATTAATCAAAAGCCTTAATAAATAAGAAATAAATGGCAACCACAAAGCTGCCTACTTAAGTTTTTAATCGTGATTTTAGTTACTAGACTTTAAATTGCTTAACAACTGAAGTTAAGTTATCTGAGTAGGTCTGCAAGCCATGTAGACCATCACTCATTTCTGCAGCCCCTTTTACTGTATCATCGGTCAGTGTACGAACATTTTCAATATTTTTGGAAACTTCTTCTGCAACAGCTGATTGTTGATTGACAGACAAAGCAATTTCTTGCGTTTGACTTTGAATATCTGTAATAACTGCAGTAATTTCAGTTAATACTCCTTGCACTTCTTCAGTCAAACCGACACTAGTTTGTGCCTCAGTTTGGCTACGCTCCATAACAGTTACAGCTTTAGAGGCAGAAGATTGCAATTCATCGATGATGCTTTCAATGCTTGCAGTAGATTCTTGTGTCCGCGATGCTAATGTTCTGACTTCATCCGCAACAACAGCAAAGCCACGTCCTTGCTCTCCTGCTCGCGCAGCCTCAATCGCTGCATTTAATGCCAGCAAGTTGGTTTGCTCAGCAATACCACGAATAACATCTAATACTTCACCAATGCTTTGACTATCTTCTTTTAATTTATTGACAACTATCGCAGCAGAGCTAATATTTTCTGCCAATTGACTGATACCTATAGTTGCCTGATTAACAACCGAAGCACCCTGAGCAACCTGAGACTCCGCACCATTAGCCAGCTCTTTTGATAAATTAGCATTATGTGATATTTCACTACTATTGTGCGCTAATTCATTAGCGGAAGTAGCCACCATGTCAATTTCTTCTTTTTGTTCTTCAATAATTTCAGAAGTTTGCTGACTAATCGAAGAAGCAGTAACTGTTGATTGACCAACTTCTTCAGTAATAACTACCGTCTCTTTGACCAGCGCTTGAATCTTGTCGATAAAAACATTGAACTCAACTACAAGCTTGCCAATTTCATCATTTTTAATTGGCTCTATACGCTTGGTTAAATCGCCATCACCATCTGCAATGTCATGCATCGTATCATGCAAATGGTTAATACGTTTAATCAAAGGCAAGAGAATTAAATAAACAACCAATGCAATCAGGATAATAATAGCTAATACGATGAAACTTGATGACCAAAAAGCTTTGGTGACAGGTTCGGCAATCAATTTTTCTGGCACCATAAACCCAAGCACCCAATTGAATTTAGGGTAATCACTACTTACTTGATTAAAAGCAACTTGGTATGTTTCCCCCTGCCAATTAATAGTGGCATTCCCGGAGCTATTGTTTAACACTTGTTGTTGTAACTGAGTAAAGCCAGAAGTTTCGCCAAACTTAGTATCAATTTCCTGCATTAAATCGCCAGGTTGAAAGTTGTCATTAAAACCAGGAAAAAATACTAACTTACCTGAATTTGTCATTAGAAAAGCTTCACCCTCACCTTTATATTTAATTTTAGAAAGCAAATCTTGACCAATGGTTGAAATTAAAATATCAATGCCGCCAATACCTAATAACCTACCATCAGGTAAATAATATGGCCCTGTAACCGTTGCTGAAATGGAACCATCATTATTATCTACAGCGGGATCGGTAACATACATTTGTCCTTGCTTTAAACCATAATCCCACCATGGTCTTTTATTGGTAAAATAATCTGCATTGGTATAACGACCATTTAAGTCAAAATATTCATAAGTATTGGCACTACCAAAAAAAACACTTTTTATAGCGGAATCTTGTGTCGAAAAATATTTAAAAAACTCGGTAACTTGTTGATATTGTATATTATCTTCTATATCTGACAATCGTTCATCATAATTTGAAAACCAATCAATAACTTGAGGGCTAGCAAAAACACTATGCACTATTTGCCCTTTGGCCTCGAAGAAATTCCTAACTTCACTGGATTGTAAGTTAACAATTCCTTCAATCGAGCTAGTGATCTGAATGCGAGTATTGTCACTCACATTAGATAGAACGAAATATGAAACAATGATAAGTAATAGTGCCACTGAGCCAGAAATACCAATGACTAATTGACGCATAATCGAGCGATTAATAAAATTCAGCATAAGCTACCTATTACTCTTGAAGTTAGTTTGAATAGTACGAAAACATTAGCATGGCTTAGGTGAAATGGCTATGCATAAGACATAGACAAAATATTATACAAACAAGTTAAAGTAAAATATTCTGAACAATTACAATGATTTTCTCATCATTAAATAACTACATAGCCAGCAGTGGATCTTGCTTGAATTGATATTAATTATGGCCATCCCAATCTGAAAGCAAAAAGCCCGACGCTTTTACATCGGGCTTTGCTCGAATAGTAGTTTAGCAATGTCCCACTCTCACATCGGCTTATCCTAACATCAGTCACACTAGCATCGGCGTAACTACGCTTCAATCAGAAATCAGCAAGCCAGAAAGCAAAAAGCCCGACGCTTTCGCATCGGGCTTTTCATGTTCTTTCGAACGAATTAGAAGTTTAGCAATGTCCTACTCTCACATGGGAACTCCCACACTACCATCGGCGCAACTG